>JAJDAN010000078.1 GCA_029261855.1 Deltaproteobacteria bacterium | reverse complement strand
CTTCCTCCTCCTCCCCCCTCCCCCCCCCCCCGCCCCCTCCCCGCGCGCCCCCCCCTGCTCCCCCCCCCCCCCCCCCCCCCCCCGCCCCCTGGCAACACAGCCCGCAGACCGGGAGCCGGAAGGACTACGGACGGGCCGCCTGAAGCTCGGCGGGGCCGAAGCTTCGCCCCCGCTTCATCTCGTGGAAGCCATGGAAGCGCTCGACTTCTTCGGCGACCTCGAAGCGGCACAGCGAGCACAGGATCTTCGCGTCCCCGTCCGCGGCGACCGCGGTCTCGGTCCCGACGAAGGTCACGCCTGCAAAATCGACTTCGCTGCCCGTGAAGCGCAGGGGCACGTCGGCGGTGATCGTCGCGCCGGACAGCTTCAGGCGTGACTTCACCAGCGAGATCCCGACTTCGCCTCCGCTCACGATCACGTCCTCGCCGACGACCGTCGAGCCCGTGATCTCGATCTGCTGGGCTCGCAGGCCGCGCAGGACGACGTCGCCGCAGTGGTCGATGGTGACCTTCCGGTAGGCGCCGCTGAATTCCATGCTGCCCTTGTGGCGATTGCACACGCCGTCTCGCGTCGATGCGACCTCCGCCGGCGCGAGCGCTTCGCCGACGGTGAGATCGCCTGCCAGCCAACGCTCGACGGCGTCGTTGAACTCGGCGGGGGTGTCGCGCATGGGTGTGTGGGCGGATCCGTCGATGACGATGTAGCGCGCACCCGGGATCCGGTACATCAGCATCCACAGACCTCGGGGCGACACGACCTCGTCACGCTTCCCCCAGATGATGAGTGTGGGTGCGCGGATGACGTCGAGTGCGGCGCCGGAATCGTGCGCCATCAGCGCGGCGGCGGCGGTCCGGGCGGCGACCCCCTTGATGCCCAGGGCGACCCGGTGAATGAGACCGTCGGACACGTTGCCCATCATGTCGTAGGACAGATTGCGCACCGGGTTCAGCAGCTTGCCGAAGGCGCCGAGCTTCTCCTGGCCGCGTTCGATCTGGCCGACGCTCAGGGCGTGCCCGTGCAGGATGGCGGCGGCGTCGGCCACCACCAGATGCTTCACCCGGTCTGGATGGCGCGCGGCGACCTCGAGCGCGATCGAGACACCCATCGAATGGGACACGATGTCGAAGTCGCCTTCGATCCGCGGATCGATCAGCTCGTCGATGAAGCTCGCGTAGCTCATGGGTCGATACTGGGCCGGATCCTTGCTCGAGCGACCGAATCCGGGGAGATCCATGGCGAGGACGCGTCGATGCTTCGCCAGCACCGGGATCACTTCGTCCCAGTCGTGTGCGCCGTCGCGAGCAATGCCGTGGATCAGCAGTACGGGTGGACCGGTCTCGGGCCCCGCCTCGATGACGTAGGCCTCACCCGGGAAGGAGAGGCTCGTGACGCGTTCGGCGTGATAGCCCGGCAGCGCACGGATCTCGGCGGTGTCCGGGGGTGTCGGCTTCGGTTCCGGCGAAGGCTCCTCGGCCGCACCAGCGATCCCCGCGCAGGCCAGGAGCGTGCCGAGGGCGCGTGCCGCGTGCCGCGTGCCGCGCCGGCCCCCCTGGAAGCGCCGTCGCCGGCTTCGCTTCGCCATGCCGCGCGCAGTCTGACAGAGCGGGAGAGCACGAACAACCCGACTGCCCGACTCGAGGCGCTCCCGAGTCCTACGAGCCTCTCCTGGGATCGTCGGGCTCGTCGGGTGAGTCGGGCGAATCGGGCTCGTCGGGTGCGCCCGGCGCATCGGATCCGTCGCGTGGGGAAAGCTTGCCAGACGCCGATGGCAGCAGCGTGTCGAGTCCGATGTCGACGCGCCAGATCGTTTCGGATTCGCCCGCGCGCGCGACGATTCCTCGCGCGGGGTCGACGCTCCCCAGCCGCAGATCCGCGAGCAGCTCGTCGTCTTCGGCGAGCACCCGGATGCGCAGGCGCGCCGGTTCGAGTTCGAGTGCCGCCTGCTCGTCGGGGCCGAGTGCCTCGGCCACCACCTCGACGGCGTCGAGCTTCGCGAGGGCGGCCACCAGCTCTTCTTCGGGCGGGGCGCGAAACGACTCGCCCGACGCGTAGTCGAGCTGCAGGCTGCTGGCGCTCGCCGGGTCGAAGCGGGTCACCGCGCGGGCGCGCAGCGCAAAGAGTCGCTTGGGGAGATGATCGACCAGCGTGCCGCGAACCCGGTAGAAGCGGCCCTCCCGCCCCCGAGCGAAGCGAAGGTGTGGCGCGTCGGGGGTCGGGACGCCCAGATCGAAGCGCTGGGGTTCTCCTGCCGTCTCCCCTGTCTCTCTCGCCACCCGGGTCTCCAGAACGGCGACGAAGCCCGGTTCCTGGATGGCTGCACGGGCTGCGGCGTCGGGTTCATCGACGAAGTCCTCCGCCCGCAGCAGAGCGAGATCGGAAAGCAGACGTTCGACCGCCCCCGTGTCCGCGTCGAGCGGGCCCGGACTGACGATCTGCCAGCCGTTCTCGCCGCGCTCGAGCAGCGCCTCGAAACCGCTGGACCGCTCGTCTCCGCCCGCGCTGCCCCGCGCAGCGAGCTGCAGTCGCACGACATCGGCGGGCGCGAAGTCGAGAAGACGCCGGTCGCGCAGCGCGTCCAGGTCGACGTCGAAGGCGAGAGCCGCGGTCTGCGGGATCATCTGGACCGCGGCGGAACCACCCGATGCTTCCGTGGGCGCAACCGACGCGTAGACGTTCTCTCCGAGCGGCGTCTGCGAGCCGATCGAGAGCCCGTGCTCGCGCCCCTCCTGCACGAAGACCACCCGGGTCGGCGCATCCGCCAGCCCATAGACCGAGGCATCGGCCGGATCCTGGATGCGACCGACGCTGACCAGATCGGCGAGGCTACGCGCCATACGGTCGAGCACCGCCGGGTCGCCGGGTGCCGACACGGGCTCGACTACCCGCCAACCCTCGGAACCACGAGTTGCACGCAGCCGCCGGCCCAGGCCGTCGACCAGCGCGATCGACTCGATGGATTCAGCCGACACATCGGGGAAGACCCGCTCTCGCGCCGCCACTTCCTCGCCCGGAAGCTCGACGAAGTAGACGAAGGCGGCCAGCGCGCAGGTCGCGACCGCCAGCAGGCCCGTCTTCCAGAAGCTCACGTGGTGCTCGCCGGCACCCGCCGCCGCGCCCACCACGCGACCACACCGACGAGCGCGATGCCCTCCGGAAGCACGAACAGCGACAAATACTGCAGGACCTCCAGCTGGCCACCCGTCAGGCTCACCGTCGAGTTGCGCGCGACGTTCGGACGCACGGCGATGTGTTCGACGTCGCCGAGCAGCCAGTTGATGGAATTCAGGAACAGATCGCGGTTCGAGAACACATCGATCAGCTCATTGGTGGCGAAGTTCGAGTCGCCGAAGACGATGATGCGCGGCGTCGCAGCGTCCGCGACGTCCAGGAGCGAAGGCGTGCCCACGACCGCGATCGGCACCGGGCCCGCGAGATCCAGCTCGTCTTCGGCCGCGCTACCGCTCTTCATCCACTCTTCGATGCTGCGCTCGGCCCAGGCGTTGGGGCTGGTGAGTACGAGCGGAGCGAGGTCCGCACCTTCCACCACGCCGACACTGCGGGCCATCGAATACACGGTCCGCGCAAGCTTGGCGCCGATCGGGTGCGGCTCTGCGCCCGGGTTCGCGGCATAGAGGTCGGCAACGGGCGCCGTGGGTTGGCGGTTCACCGACATGACCAGGTCGACGACGACGTCGTCGCCGACGTCCGCACCCCAGCGCCGTAGATCATCGTACAGGTTGGTCTGGGCGCGTGGGTCGACCATCACCATCAGCGCGCCACCTCGCTTCAGGTAGCGCTCGAGTGCTTCGCGTTCCGGGGCCAGGAGCGGCTGGGTGGGTCCCGCGATCACGACGGCGTCGGCGTCGTCGGGGACCTCGTCGAGGGTGGCGAGAAGCAAGGGAGCGACCCGGTGCTGCTCGTTGCGAACCGCGGCGGCGGCGCGCGAGAAGCCGGCCAGCCCGGCCGCGGACTCGACGTCGGGCTGCTGGCCCGGGGCCGGCGGTCGGTCGGTCGCGGAGCCGATCTTGCGCTCGTTGTGGCCGTCGAGGAAGTAGACCATCCGACTCGCCCGATTCGTGAGCTTGACGAGGGCGTTGGTGATCGACGACTCACTGAACTGACTGACCTTGACGGACTCATCCCCGCGAGAGACCAGCAGCAGGCCGCGCATCAGCTCGTCCGCCGAGATGTCCCGCGCCTCGACCAGGTCCGGTCGTTGATTGGGGTCGATGAAGCGCAGGCTCAGGCCGGAACTCGCGAAGGCGTAGCGCTCGAGCAGGTCGCGCACGACGGGAGAATCCTGTTCGCGGAAGAAGGCGGTGAGCTCGACCTCGTCACCCGCACCGTCTTCACCGCGAAGGTCCTCGAGCACGGACAGGCTCTGGTCCGACAGGGTGTTCACACGTTGCTCGGTCCAGTCGAAGCGCGTGCTGTAGCGGGTCGACAAGAAGGCGAGCAGACCGAGGAATACCAGGATCAGGGCCGTGCTCACGATCGCGTTCGTGCCGTGGGACCCTGCGCGTCGCCCCGCCCCGGACCGCATGCGGTCGCGCAGTGTGTCGAAGCCCAGCACGGCCGCGACCACGAGCAACAGCAGACCGGCCACGAGATTTCCCCACACGAGTAGGGGCGGCATCAGCGGCTGGAAGATCGCGAGCAGCAGGCTGAGCAGCCCGAACGCGAAGAACACACCTCCCAACGCGGCGATGAGTCCGACCATCGCCTAGCGCCACCGCACCGATTCGACGGCGGTCTTCGTCAGGACGAGGAATGCCGTCGTGATGATCGCGAAATACGCCACGTCGGACGTGTCGACCAACCCCGTCAGCAGACGTTCCGCGTGGTGACCCGTCGCGACCCAGCGCGCGGCGCTGGCGACGGCGCCTGGCTCGCCGCTCCCGCCCAGGGCGCCGGCATCGACGATGAAGGGCATCAGCATGCCGAGCACCAGCAGGGTGACGAGGGTGATCATGAAGGCGATCAGCTGGTTGCGCGTCAGCGAGGATGCGAACGCCCCCACGGAGACGTAGGCGAGGCTCACGAGGAAGAGCGCGAGCAGCCCCGAGGCGATCTTCCCGATTTCCGGGTCCCCATAGGCGAACAGCAGCGCTGGGAAGAAGGCCACGATGGCGATCATGATCGCCGCGAAGGCCGCGCCCGCGCAGAACTTGCCCAGCACGATGTCCCAACCCGTCAACGGGCTGGTGAGCAGCAACTCCTCGGTGCCGTTCGACTTCTCGCTCGCGAACAATCCCATCGTCACAGCGGGAAGCAGAAACAGCATCACGATCCACATCGCGCCGATGAAGGGGAGCACCAGGCCGTCGCTGAGGTTGGTCTGGGAAACGTGCCCCACGGCCGCGAGCTGACGGGTCTGTTCCTGGCTCGCCAGGAAGCCGAGCAGGCTCGACAAGAAGAAGCTGCCCGCGAGGATCGACCACAGCGTGAGCACGACGTAGGCGACGGGTGACACGAAGAAGGACTGCAGCTCGCGGGTCGCCACCGGGAGGACACCCTTCACGACGCGGCTCCCGCCGGCGGTCGGTCGCCCGCGATGACCTGGGAGAAGACCTCTTCCAGCCGGCGACCGCCCGCGGTCAACGACGCGAGACTCTCGTCCAAGGCCACGACACCGCGGTCGATCAGGATGACGCGATCGCAGATCGCCTCCACTTCGGAGAGGATGTGCGTCGACAGGATCACGGTCTGGCGGTCGACGCCGCTCTCGCGAGCGCTAGAAGGCGCGCCGAGGGGCGCCGTGAGCTCCTCGATCAAACCCCGGATCTCGCGGATCTGGATGGGGTCGAGGCCGACGCTGGGCTCGTCGAGCACCAGCACCGGCGGGTCGTGGACGATGGCCTGGGCCAGCCCGATGCGCTGGCGGTAGCCCTTGGACAAGGTGGAGATGACGCGGCCCGCGACGTCCGCGAGCCCACAGCGCGCGATCGCCCGCGAAACCGCCGGCTTGCGCGCCGCCCGGGGCATGCCCTTGATGGCGGCGACGTAGCGCAGGTAGCCGGAGACGCTCATCTCGGGATGAAGCGGCGGGGTCTCCGGCAGGTATCCGATGGCCTTTCGCGCGGCCAGCCCGTCGCTGAAGGTGTCGTGACCCGCGATCTGCACGCTGCCATTGCTGGGCGGTAGATAGCCCGTGAGCATGCGCATGGTGGTGGTCTTGCCGGCCCCGTTCGGGCCCAGGAAGCCGACCACCTCGCCGGGCTCGACCGAGAAGTTGATCCCGTCGACGGCGAGCACGCTCCCGAAACGCTTCGAGAGATCCTGTACCGAGATTGCAGGCACTTGAATCCGCGCGGCTCTCTTGCGGGGGAGAGGGGGGCGCGCGCCACTATAAGAGGATGGTCAAGGCGGCACAAGCCTAGCGGGGTGGGTCGCGACCCGTTCGACTCGGTTACCCTGCGCGCAACCCGCATGCGCATCGCTCTCGTCATCGAGCGCTTCGAGCCCGCCGGCGGCGGGATGGAAGCCGTCGCCTGGCAGGTGGCTCACGGTCTCGCCGAAGCCGGCGATGAGGTGCATGTGATCGCCCGGCGCAGCCAGCCCTCGGCGTCGGTCGTCCTTCATCCGGTGTGGGTGCCGACCACGTGGCAGCCGATCCGCGTGCTGGCCTTCTCGCGCGGCGCGGCCGTGGCCGCTCCGCGGGGCGCGTTCGACGTGGTCCACGCCTTCAGCCGCACCCGCAGCCAGGACCTCTACCGCGCGGGCGGGGGCAGCCACGCCGACTACCTCGAGCGTGTGCACTCCCCTCTTTCCCGACGGCTGCGACGGCTGTCTCCCCGGCATGTCGGTCTGCTTCGGATGGAGCGCCGGGTATTCGGCGACGACAGCCAGGCGATCCAGTGTGGATCGAGGCTGGTCCGCGACGAGATCGCCCAGCGCTTCGGGGTCGCCGACGAGAGACTCCACGTGCTGTACAACGGCGTCGACTGCACGCACTTTCGTCCCGCCGAAGCCACGGCGAAGCCCCCCTCCGGTGCGCCGGTCTGGCTCTTCGCGGGCTCGGGTTGGCGACGCAAGGGACTGGACACGGCACTGGCCGCACTCGCGGCTTGCGCCGACCCGGACGCCCGACTCCAGGTGGCGGGGCGCGACGCGATCGCCGCGTGGCAGCGCGAGGCGGCGCGGCTCGGCGTCGCGGATCGCGTGTCGTTTCTCGGCCCGCGCACAGACCTCGCCCGGCTCTACCGCGAGGCCGATGGGCTGCTGCTGCCAACACGCTACGACGCCTTCGCCAACGTTTGCCTCGAGGCGTCGGCGTCCGGCATCCCGGTGGTGACCAGCGGCACGAACGGGAGCGCCGAGCTCGTACGCGACGCCGGCATCGTCGTCGACGACCCGGAAGACGTCGGCGCCTTCGCCCGGGCACTCGACCGTCTCGGGGACCGCAACGAACGCGAGCGCCTCGGTGCCCGCGGGCGCGCGCTGGCGGAGGCGGCGAGCTGGCAGCGACACGTCGAGCAGCTGCGTGTGCTCTACCGGAAGCTCAGCCGTTGACTCGCGAGGGGGACAGCCCCGGCGCGGTCTTCCGCTTCGACGCCGACGACTGGAGCGGGAAGCGCGACGAGAAGCTCGCGGAAGAAGCCCTGCGCACCGCCCTCGTCGCTCACGAATCCGGGGGCGACGTCACCCTGAAGGACGACGAACGATCCCTCGTGACGGTCTGCCGGGCGGGAGACCGCGACGTGATCGTCAAGGAGGTTCGCAAGTCCGGCATCCGACGCCGCCTGGCGGACGTCGTACGCGGCGCACCCGCACGCCGCGCATTCGGCGCCGGCCGGCGCCTGCTCGAGAGCGGCGTGGGCGCCGCCCTGCCCCTGGCCGCCGTCGAACGCCGTCGCTTCGGTCTACCCGCGCGCTCGCTGCTGGTCTCTCGAGACCTTCGCGCGGACCCGACGGCGGCGGCGCTCCTCGCCGAAGGAGACGACCTGCGCGGCCCGACCCTCGAACTGCTGGCGGACCTGTTGCTTGCCCTGCACGCCGCGGGCGCGGTCCACGGGGACCTACGCGCCCAACACGTTCACGTGCGGCTGGCCGCTGCGCGGCCCTGTGAAGCGCGACTCATCGATCTCGAGTCCGTGCGCTTCAGAGCGCACCGCGACGACGCCGGGCGGCTCGACGACTGGGCGCAGATCGCGGGCTCGATCCCCGATGCCGACGCGACCCGCGAGGCGCGGCGCACCGCGTTCGAGCGCTATGCCGACGTAATGCCGTTCAGCCAGGGCGCCGCGCCCGCATTCGAGGAGCTGATGCGACGCAGCGTCGCACGCCGGCACCTGTACCGCGGCGATCGCTCTATCCGTGGTGGAGGCGCACCCACTTGAAGTAGCTGGATGAAGTCCCGATCTGGCCCGCCACCCGAGACTCGAAGAGCAACGGCCGCTCGCTCGGCACGCTCTCGATGATCTCCCGGAACGCTTCGATCTTGCGATCCGGGTCTTCCCGATTGAGTCCGTGGAATACGATCTCGACCTCGCTCTTGGTCTCGAGGACGTTGAAGACGACGGTCGCCAGGGTGAAGAGCTTCGCAATGCCCTCCTGCGCTTCCACGGAGAAACGGGGAACGCCGACCTCGGAAAGCTCGATGCGGTATTCGAGACGCATGCGCGCACTCTCGCCTTGGCGGAGCACACTGTCAAGCTGGAGGCGGTCGAACCCAACGCCCTGTCAGGCGTGGGTTGTTTCTCTCTCGTGCAACTGCTTCACCAGATCGCTCAGCTCGTCGCGATCGATCACGCCGTTCTCGATGAGCAGATGGCACAGCGCCCGTAGGATGGTCCGACTGGTGGCGTCGTCGGAAGCTTCCAGTGAGGTCTCGATTGCAGACGCCTCGTCGAGCTCGAGCGTCTTCGGGTCGCCGGGGATCGTCAGGTCGCGGAAGGACGACTCGTGGACGATCGGCTGGTCCTCATCACCGGAATCCGGCTCGCCGAGCTCCAGTGATCTGCCACCGCTGAAGGATTCGCCGTCGCGTGTATAGAAGCGGTCGATCGCCTCGCACAGCTCGCTGGGCGACACCAGGACCGGCTGCACCTTCATCCCGGTGCGGAACCCGAGATCGTCGAGCACCTCGACGTTGCAAGGGTCGTCCATGCCCACATGAAGGACCTGGACCCCACCCTGCCGCCTGACGAAGAGGGGTACGCAGAGGTGCTTCTCGGCGAAGTCCGCGGGCACGAGGTCGAGCACTTCGGCCTGGACCCGCTTGCCTTCCAGCTCCACGACGGGCAGCTTCAGCTGCTCGGCGAGGGCCCGGACCAGATCGCGCTCCTCGATGATCCCCATCTTCACGAGCGTGGCGCCGAGCGGTTGGCCCCAGTTCCGCTGGTCGCCGAGAGCGGCACGCAGCTGCATCTCGTCGATCAGTCCGGACCGGACGAGGATCTCTCCCACCTTGGGTCGACTCACTGGGGTCTACTCACTGGGGCGTGCTCGCCGGGACCTGCATGAGCCGCACATCGGCTGCCCCGCCCCCGCTCTTGATGGCTGAAGCGCGAACGGAGCTGTTTCGACGCCAGCGGACCCGATACCATCGGCGGCCGCCAGAAACGGCCCCGGCCGGGGCCCGGTCGAGAGTGCAAACAAGAGAGGAGAGAGCTTCATGGGGATCCCCGCAGTCCAAGGTTCGAGACAGAGTCGGAGACACGACCCGAGACGGGCCGGGTTCCGCTCACTCGCCTGGATCGGACTCCTGGCTGGCAGCCTGCTGGGCGCGGGATGCGCGCAGTTCGCCGCCCACGACGCGGACCCCGGGGCAATCGACATCCCGTACGAGACCTTCGTCCTCGATAACGGACTCACCCTGATCGTCCACCGGGATCCCAAGGCGCCCATCGTCGCCGTCAACGTCTGGTACCACGTCGGCTCGAAGAACGAGAACGTCGGCAAGACCGGGTTCGCGCACCTCTTCGAGCACCTCATGTTCAACGGCAGTGAGAACTACAACGACGACTATTTCGGCCCCCTCGAGCGCGCGGGCGCCACGGACATGAATGGCACCACCGACAGCGACCGGACGAACTACTTCCAGAACGTTCCCGACAACGCCCTCGACGTCGCACTCTTCATGGAATCCGACCGCATGGGGCACCTGCTCGGAGCCATCGACCAGGACCGCCTCGACGAGCAGCGCGGCGTCGTGCAGACCGAAAAGCGCCAGGGGGAGAACCAGCCCTACGGCAAGGTGTTCCGCATCCTCACCGAGGAGAGCTACCCCTCGGGCCACCCCTATTCCTGGTCGACGATCGGGTCGATGGACGATCTCGACGCCGCGAGCCTCGAGGACGTGCAGGAGTGGTTCCGGACCTACTACGGGGCCGCCAACGCGGTCATCGTCGTCGCGGGCAACGTCGAGCCGGGGGACGTGCTCGCTCGGGTCGAGAAGTACTTCGGCGACATCCCGAGCGGACCGCCGGTTCACCGACGCGACCGGTGGGTCGCGAAGCGAAGCGGAGAGCGACGACTGATCACCGAGGACCGCGTGCCCCAGGGACGCGTCCTCTTCGCCTGGAACATCCCCGGCGTCGGCACCGCCGACGGCGACTATCTCGACCTGCTGTCCACCATCCTCAGCCAGGGCAAGACGTCGCCGCTGTACAAGCGACTCGTCTACGAGGACCGCATCGCCACCGACGTCGCCTCGTTCGTCTGGCTACGCGAGATCGGCGGCATCTTCATCGTGTGGGCGACGGCTGCGCCCGGTCAGGATCTGGCGGAAGTGGAGGCGGTGCTGCAGGACGAGCTGCGAGCCTTCCTCGCACGCGGACCCACGCGGTCCGAGCTGGCGGTGGCCAAGACCCAGCACCGGGCCGCCTTCGTGCGCGGCATCGAGCGGATCGGCGGCTTCGGCGGCAAGTCGGACATCCTGGCCAGCAGCCAGGTCTACGGCGGCCGCCCGGACGCCTACAAGGACACCCTGCGGCGCCTCGCTGACACCACGCTGGCAGACGTCGACGGAGCCGCCGCACGCTGGCTCAGCGACGGTCGCCTGGTGATGGAGGTCCGGCCCTACCCGACCTACGGCACGAAGCCGAGCGACGTCGACCGCTCGCAGCTTCCCGTCGTGGGCGAGCCCCCGACCCCGACCTTCCCCGCGCTCCAGCGCGCCACGCTTTCGAACGGCCTGAAGCTGATCCTGGCCGAGCGCCACGACGTCCCCGTGGTCGGCTTCGATCTGCTGGTCGATGCGGGCTACGCGGCGGATCACACAGGCGTGGAAGGCACGGCGAGCCTCGCCATGGCCATGCTCGACGAAGGCACCGAGAGTCGGGACGCCCTCGAGATCAGTCTCGAGCTGTCCGCCCTCGGCGCCGATCTGTCGGCTGGCTCGAATCTCGACCTCTCGAGTGTTTCGTTGTCGGCACTCAGCGAGAACCTCGACCCTTCTCTCGACATCTTTGCCGACGTCATCTTGAACCCGGCCTTCGCGCCCAACGATTTCGAGCGACTCAAGCAGCAGCAGCTCGCCGCCATTCAGCGTGAAAAGGTGACGCCCCAATCGATGGCCCTGCGCGTCTTCCCGCGACTGCTCTACGGCGACGACCACGCCTACGGCGTCTCGTTCACGGGTTCGGGCACCGAAGAATCCGTCGCGAGCCTGACCCCCGAGCAGCTGAGAGACTTCCACGAGACCTGGTTCCGCCCGAACAACTCGGTGCTGATCGTCGTCGGTGACACCACCCTCGCGGAGATCCAGCCGAAGCTGGAGGCGCACTTCCAGAACTGGCAACCCGGCACCGTGCCCGCCAAGAACATCGCGCAGGTCTCCCTGCAAGAGAGCTCCGCGGTGTACCTGATCGATCGCCCGGGCTCGCTGCAGTCGATCATCTTCGCGGGACACATCGCGCCGCCCACCGGGAACGCCGAGGAAATCGCGATCGAGGCCATGAACGAGGTGCTCGGCGGCTCCTTCTCGGCGCGCATCAACATGAACCTGCGGGAGGACAAGCACTGGGCCTACGGTGCCTACTCGTTCCTCGTCGACGCCGAGGGCCAGCGTCCCTTCATCGCCTACGCGCCCGTGCAGACCGACAAGACGGTCGCCTCGATGAAGGAGATCCGGCGCGAGCTCGAGGACATCGTCGGATCGCGACCGCCCTCGCAAGACGAGCGCAACCGGGCCGTGGACAAGAAGACCCTGACCTTGCCTGGCCGCTGGGAGACCGCGGACGCGGTCGCGGGATCCGTCATCGAGATGGTCCGCTTCGGGTTGCCGGACGACTACTGGGAGAGCTACCCCGCCCTGATGCGCGCCCAGACCGCGGAATCCCTGGCGCAGGCCGCCCGGGACGTGCTGCACCCGGATCGTCTCACCTGGGTGGTCGTCGGGGATCGCTCCAAGATCGAGTCCGGGATCCGCGCGGCCGGCTTCGGTCCGATCCAGCTCGTGGACGCGGACGGGCGAGCCGTCCGGTCGGCCGGGACCCCGCCCCCGAACGAGGTCGAAAATCCCTGAGAATCCGGCCTTGTCGGCCGATAAGCACAGGTGATGTCTACCGCAAGCGAACCCGCACCGCTGCTCGACGTCCGCAATCTCGTGACCGCCTTTCGCACGGACGACGGCCCGGTCCGCGCGGTCGACGACGTCTCCTTCGCGGTCGCGCCCGGACGCACTCTCGCCATCGTCGGTGAATCCGGCTGCGGCAAGAGCGTGACCGCGTTGTCGTTGATGCGGCTGATCGACTCGAACGGCCAGGTCGAGAGCGGCAGCATCCGGCTCGAGGGTGAAGAACTGCTGAAGCTGTCGGTCAAGGAAATGCGACGCATCCGCGGCAATCGCATCTCGATGATCTTCCAGGAACCGATGACGGCGCTCAATCCGGTGGTGACCGTCGGCAAGCAGATCATCGAGGTCTTCCGGATCCACCGCGACCTGACGCGCGGGGAAGCGCGCCAGGCCGCGATCGACGCACTGCGCACCGTCCGCATCCCGGACCCCGAGCGGCGCGTCGACGAGTATCCGTTCCAGATGTCCGGCGGCATGCGTCAACGCGTGATGATCGCCATGGCCCTCGCTTGCGAGCCACGTCTCCTGATCGCGGACGAACCCACCACCGCGCTGGATGTCACCATCCAGGCTCAGATCCTCAAGCTGATGAAACAGCTCCAACGCGAGCGCGGCACCTCCATCCTCTTCATCACCCACGACCTCGGCGTCGTCGCCGAAGTCGCCGACGACGTGCTCATCATGTACGCCGGCCGCGTCGTCGAACGCGGCAGCGTGCACCAGATCTTCGAGAACCCTGCACACCCGTACACCCAGGGGCTGATGGCATCCATCCCCAGTCTCGATTCGGACCGCGCGACCAAGCTCGCCACCATCGAAGGCACGGTGCCCGGCCTGCGGGACCTGCCCACCGGTTGTCGCTTCCACCCGCGCTGCAAGCATGCCGCCGACCTGTGTCGGCGCGAGCACCCCGCGATGAGCGCCGTCGGCGAAGCGCATGACGCCGCCTGCCACTGGTCCGCGGGAGCACTCGACACATGAGCGCGCTGCTCGAAGTCGAAGGGCTCGACATGCACTTCCCGATCCGGGGAGGCGTGCTGCAGCGCACGGTCGGACAGGTATACGCCGTCAATGACGTGAGCTTCGAGGTGCGCGCCGGCGAGACCCTCGGCATCGTGGGCGAGTCCGGCTGCGGCAAGACCACCCTCGGGCGGGCGATCGTGCGTCTCTACGAACCCACGGCTGGCACGGTCCGCTTCGAGGGCCGCGACGTCGGCGCACTCGCCGGCGACGAACTCAAGCAGCTACGCGCCGACATCCAGATGGTGTTCCAGGACCCGTACACCTCGCTCAACCCGCGGCGCACCATCGAGCGCACCCTGGAAGAGCCCCTGCTGCTGCACGGTGTGACGTCCCGTGACGAGCGTCGTGCGCGGGTCCGCAAGCTGCTCGACACCGTCGGGCTGCGCCAGTCGGACCTGCCCAAGTACCCCCACGAGTTCAGCGGCGGGCAGCGCCAGCGCATCGGTATCGCCCGGGCCCTGGTGCTCGAGCCCAAGCTGGTGATTGCCGACGAGCCCGTATCGGCCCTGGACGTCTCGATCCAGTCCCAGGTCCTCAACCTGCTGATGGACCTGCAGAAAGAGCACGGTCTCACCTACCTCTTCATCTCCCACGACCTGACCGTGGTGAAGTACATCTCGGACCGCGTCGCGGTGATGTATCTCGGCCGTATCGTCGAGCTGGCCGACTCGCGTGCGATCTACGCGTCGCCCCGGCACCCCTACACCAAGGCTCTGCTGGCGGCGGTACCCGTGCCCGACCCGAGCCGCGAGCGACGGGAAGAGCTGCTCGAGGGCGACGTCCCGAACCCGAGCGCGCCGCCTCCGGGCTGTCCCTTCCACACGCGCTGCCGCTACGTCATCGACCGTTGCCGCAGCGAGCTTCCGGTCCTGCGCGCCGCGGGCGACGACTCGAGCCATCGGGTCGCCTGCCACCGCGCCGACGAAATCCAACAGGAGGAAACCCCTTCGTGACCACCACCGCGCACACCGCCCTGCTCGCCCTCTGCCTTTCCCTGGCCGTCCTGCTCGGTTCGACCGGCTGTGGCGAGGACGAGGCCGCCAGCAACGACGGCAAGAAGATCTTCTACGACGCCCGCCGCTCGGCGCACAAGAGCCTCGACCCGCCGAAGCAGTTCGACGGAGCCTCCGCCGAGATCGTGATGAACGTCTTCGACACGCTCGTCGAGTACGACTACCTGGCACGCCCCTACCGCCTGGCGCCGAACCTGCTCGAGAGCATGCCCGAGAAGAGCGCCGACGGTCGCACCTACATCTTCCGGCTGAGAAAGGGCGTCCACTTTCACGACGATCCGAGCTTCCCCGGCGGCAAGGGCCGTGAGCTGAATGCCGACGACGCCATCTATTCCATCAAGCGCTTCGCCGACGCCAACGTGAATCTCAAGAGCTGGGTCCTGATGGCCGGATTCGTGGAGGGCCTCGACGCGTTCCGCGAGAAGACGCGCGAGCTGGGCAAGAACGTCGACTACGACGCGCTCGAAGTCGCCGGCCTGCGCAAACTCGACGACCACAGCTTCGAGGTCGAGTTCACCCAGGAGAACCCGCTGGCGCTCTTCCCCTTCGCCATGACCTCGCTCTCGATCGTCCCGCGCGAGGCCGTCGAGAAGTACGGTGAGGACTTCGCCAACAAGCCGGTGGGGACGGGTCCGTTCCAGATCAAGCAATACGCCCGACGCGGCACGATGATCCTCGAGAAGAACCCGAACTATCACGGCCGCTATCCCAACGAGGGTGCTCCCGGCGACGCCGAAGCGGGCCTGCTCGAGGCGGCTGGAAAGCCGATCCCCTTCCTCGACGAGATCCACATGCCCCTCATCGAAGAGCCGCAGCCGGCCATGCTGAAGTTTCGCAAGGCCGAGCTCGACTGGATCGGGATCGACAAGGACAACTTCCCGAACATGGCCTTCAAGGCCGAAGACGGAAGCTTCCACCTCAAGGACGAATACGCCCGCCTCTACAACCACTACGCAGAGCCGAGCCTGGCCGCGGAGTACTTCGCCTTCAATCTCCAGGACCCCCTGTTCAAGGACAACAAGGCCCTGCGTCAGGCCTTCGCGCTGGCCATCGACACGCCCGCGTTCATCGACCTGTTGCTGAACGGGCGCGCCCTGCCCCTGCAGACCATCGTCCCGCAGCCCATCGCCGGCAGCGAGGAAGACATCGGCTTCGAGTACTACCGACAGAACCGCGAGCTCGCCAGGCAGAAGCTCGCCGAAGCCGGCTACCCGAACGGCGAGGGCCTGCCGGAAGTGGTCTTCGAGTACCGGGCCGCCACCAAGGACGCCCGTCAGGGCTTCGAGTTCATCCGCAACGAGCTCGCGGAAGTGGGCATCCGCGCCAAGGCCAGCTTCAACACCTTCTCGGCCTTCCTCAAGAAGATCGAGACGGGCAACTTCCAGATCGCATCGTCCGGCTGGCAGGCCGACTACCCGGACGCCGAGAACTTCTACCAGCTCGTCTACGGCCCGAATCGCACCCCGGGACCGAACAGCAGCACCTTCGCGAACCCGGAGTTCGACGCTCTCTACGAGCAGACCCGCTACATGGAAAACGGCCCCGAGCGCTTCGCGCTGTTCGAGCGCATGGCCGAGATCATGAAGGACGAGGTCCCGCTACTGCTGCGCTACAACGGCATCGCCTTCGGCATCTACCAGAAGAACCTGCACAACCTCAAGCGCCACATGCTCGTCGACAAGCCCTACAAGTACATCGACAAGGTGGGAGAACCGGTGCTGTAGATGGGGGCCTACGTCGCCAGACGTCTGCTGCAGATGATCCCGATCATCCTCGGGGTCGCGGCGCTCGTGTTCATGCTGTTCACGAGCGTGGGCGAGGACCCCGCGCTCGTCGCGCTCGGTCAGCACGCGACCCCCGAGGCGATTGCAGACCTGCGCGCGGAATGGGGACTCGACCAGCCCCTGTGGATGCAGTTCCTCGACTTCCTCCGCCAGATCGCGACCTTCGACTACGGCCGCTCCTTCAACACCGGAGAGCAGCTCACGGACATGTTCCGTCAGGGCGCGCTGGTGTCCCTCTCGCTGACGGTCTTCCCCTTCCTGCTCGGAACGCTCACGAACGTCGCGCTCGGCCTGCTGATCGCGTACTTCCGGGGCAGCCTGCTCGACCGGATCTCCACGGCGATCTTCGTCGGCTCGATGAGTATCTCGTACCTCGTGTACATCATCGCCTTCCAGTACCTGCTGGCCTACAAGGCGGGCGTCTTCCCGATCCAGGGCTACGAGACTGGACTCGCCGGCGTCCGCTACCTACTCCTGCCGTGGATCATCATCCTGGTGGTGAGCGCCGGCCCTGACATCCGCATCTACCGCACCGTCTTCCTCGACGAGACCCAGGCCGACTACGTGCGCACGGCGTTCGCCAAGGGCGCCTCCGAGGCGTCGGTGATCTTCCGGCACATCCTCAAGAACGCGCTGATCCCGATCCTCACCCACGTGGTCATCAGCATCCCGTTCCTGATCCTGGGCGCCTTCCTGATGGAGCGCTTCTTCAGCATCCCCGGGGTCGGCGACATCATGATCACGGCGATCAACACCGGGGACTTCCCCATCCTGAAGGGCCTCACCGTCCTGATCGCCATCGCCTACGCGGTCTTCAACCTGATCACCGACCTGCTCTACGCCTGGGTCGATCCGCGGGTCCAGCTGTCGTGACGGCGATGACACCCACGCCGGAGACCGCGCGGACGCCGGAAGGCGCGGAGGGCATGCGCAGCGTGCGCGGCGACAGCCTCGCGCGACGCGCCTGGCGCAGCCTGCGCCGCGACCGCATGGTGATGCTCTGCTTCGCCGTGATCTCGCTCTACGTCATCGTCGCCCTGCTCGGCTACAGCGGGCTGCTGCCGGACATGCAGGAGCGCGTGGGCACCAAGTACGAAGCGCCCTCGCTTTCCTTCGCGAAGCTCTTCGGCACCGACATCTTTGGCCGCTCGATCCTCTACAAGATCCTGGCGGGCGCCCAGACGGCCATGACCATCGGCTTCATCGTCACCGGTATCAGCCTTCCCATCGGCATCTCCCTCGGCGCCCTGGCGGGCTACTACGGCGGACGCGTCGACGCGGTCGTGGTGTGGCTCTACTCGGTCATCTCGTCGGTGCCGTCGATCCTGCTGATCGTCGGCATCTCCTACGTACTCGAGAAGGGCATCACCGCCATCTGCATCGCCCTCGGCGTGGTCAGCTGGGTGGGCCTCTGTCGCCTGATCCGGGGCGAGGTCATCAAGCACCGCAGTCGCGAATACGTGCTGGCGGTGCGACTGCTCGGGGCCGGAGACGCCACGATCATCTTCCGGCACATCCTTCCGAACGTCTTCCACCTGGCCATCGTGACGGCCTCGCTCACGATCCTGTCGGCCATCAAGAGCGAGGTGATCCTCACCTTCCTCGGCGTCGGCATCCAGGACGGTTCGAGCTGGGGCACGATGATCACCGACGCCACGGGTGAGCTCGTCAGCGGCATCTGGTGGCCGCTGGCCGGCGTCAGCCTCGCCATGTTCCTGGTGATGTACGCCCTGAACGTCGCGGGCGACGCCCTGCGAGACGCGCTCGACCCGAAGCTGATCGACTGATCGCCCGAACCGAGTCGCGCCGTCTCGCTAGCCCGGATGATTCATGAAGCCCGTAGCGAGAACGTCGAAGGTGCTGAAGCTTCGCGGCCCTCGGACCGAAAGCCCCGCGCAGGCGTACTTTCAGTACGTCGAGCGGGCCGCAGGGAGAAGGCCGCGTAGATTCGGTGCTTTCGGCGTTCGCAGTAGGGCGCTCATGAATGATCCGGGCTAGTCCCAGAGAGACAGGATCTGTCCCTGGGCGGGGTCGGTGCGGCCCTCGAGGGTCTCCTCGTAGACGCGCGCGAGCGCCTCTCGACCCGCCCCTCGCCTCACCTCGAGCCAGCCCTCGGTGAAGCGCTGGAAGGACGCCCAGGCGGTCCCCATGCGCTCTTGCAGGCCCGCCGGCCCCCAGTCCTGGGCGCGCTTCTGCACCTGGGACGGCGCGAAGAAGAACTCGGGCTTCGGCCCGGGCAGATCCTCGCCGGTGCGCGGGGTCTCCCAATGCGTCATCCCGATCGCGCACGAATATCGCAGCTGGTCGCGGAAGTGACCGTGGACGGCCTGCAGCAGCGGGCCACTGCCCGCCATGTCCACGAACACCGCCGGGCGCGACGCGTCGAGGGTCGGGATCTCGTCGTAGCGGAGCACCTCGTCGTAGCAGCCCAGCTTCTTCACGAACTCGAGATTCCTCTCGGAAGTGAGACCCACCGCGCGAGCACGCCCTGCCTTCGAAACCTGGTACCCGAGCGCGATGGAGGTCTTGCTCGACGCGCTCGAGATCAAGACCGACTCGGCGCCGCAGTAGTCCTGGTCCGCCAGGAAGTCGTCGGCCAGGAAGCTCGTCATGAACAGGCCCCGGAAGAGCATCAGCGTGTCCTCGTGATCGAGCTGATACATGGGCTCGTGATCGGTGGGGTTGTACTGGGCGTAGACGGGTGCCAGTCCCTCACGATGCGGGGCGGCGTCGACGATCTGCGAAGCGCTGATCTTGCCCGGCTGGATCACCAGGTAGCGCGACATGGGGTACCAGCCGAAGCAGCGCGTGCCCACGGCGACGTCGGGATGCGTCGACTCGATCACATCGGCGAAGCCCATGGCAGGGACCCGGCCCCAGCCTTCCTCCGCGGGGAAGAAGCGCCAGTAGCCGAGCATGTCGCCCGCGACCGCGTAGGTGATGTTGTTCGCGGTCAGCGCGAAGCGATCCACGCGAAACAAGACCTGCCCGCTTGCGAGGTCCGGAACCGGCGAATCGACGAAGCGGTGCTTCTGTCGTTCGTGCTTGTCGACCTCGAAGTCCAACCCGGCGGGACGATCGGCCATGCCTCTTCCTCCGACCCGCCCTTCAGCCCGGCGGGAAACCGGAGTATGGCACGGAAGCTTGCGCCTGGATGGCGCTAGAGCCGGAAGCGCCCGACCTCCTGGTCGAGACTCCCCGCCTGGGCGGACAGCTCCTGAACGGTGCTCCGCGTCTCCTCGGCGCGTTGGGTGCTGCGCACCGTCACCTCGCGGAAGACCTGCAGCGCTTCGAGGATCTGGTCTGCCTGCTTGCTCTGGTCGTTGGTGGCCGCGAGGATCTCCTTCACCTTCTGCGCCACCGTCTCGATGGACTTCGTGATGAGACTGCTCTCGCGACGCTGTTCTTGGGATGCCTGCTGGACGTGCTGGCTGTAGTTGCGCATCTGCTCGACACCCCGGGCGATCTCCCGGCCTGTGGAATCCTGCTCGTGCGTCGCGCGGTTGACCTGGAGGGCGACTTCCCGCACCCGCTTCATCTCGTCGTCGACCCGACCGAGACCGCGGGCCTGGGCCGTCGTCGCTTCGACGATCTCCCGCACGCGCCGGGTCGACTCGAGCGAGCTCTCGCCGATGGCCTGAAGGATCGAAGCCGCCTCGTTCGAAAGCGCGACGCCGCGATCGACGCGCTCGGACCCCTGGGCCATCGCGTGCACCGCCGCGGAGACCCCTTCCTGGACCGACTCGATCAGCGCCGCGATCTCCTGGGTGGAGGCCGCCGTGGTTTCCGCGAGGCTCTTCACTTCTTCCGCGACGACGCCAAAGGCACGGCCGTGGGTCCCGGCCTGGGCCGAGATGATCGCGGCGTTCAGTGCCAGCAGGTTCGTCTGCTCGACGACGCCCTGGATGACCTTGACGACCTCACCGATGGAGGCGCTCTTGTCGTTCAGGCTGCCGATCACGCCCTGGATGCCCTCGAAGGAGTGCTGGATCTCCTTCATGCCGCCGAGCGTCTCACGAACGCTCTCGACTCCTCTCTCGGCAGCGCTCGACGCCTTCTCCGACAGCTCGTGACTTTCCTGAGCGTTGGTCTCGACCTGCTCGACCGATGCCACGAGCTCTTGCAGCGACCCGGCAGTGGTCTCCGTCGATGAGTTCAGGGTGTCGGCGCTGTGCGCGATCTCCCGGATGGCATTGGTCATCTCGACCACCGACGAGGCCACGGTGTCGATGGTCTCGGAAAGCTGATCGACGTGATTGGAGGTCTCGGCCACTGAAGTGCTCATCTGCATTGCTGCGGACGAGGTCTCCACCGCCGTCACCGACAGCGACTCGACGTTGCTGCCGACGCCGCGCAACGACGCCGTGATCCGCTCGATCGACTCGGCTGCCCCCTCGACAGCCTGCTCCTGACGTTCGGCTTCCGACTGCATCGCCCGGCTCGACTCGTCCAGGGCCGATGCGGCCTCCATCACCGACCCGGTGTTGCGACCGACCTCTCCCACCAGACTTCGCAGGCTGCTGGCCATGGCGTTGAAGGCGCTGGCGAGTGCGCCGGTCTCGTCATCCCGGTCTACCCGGACCTGGATCGAGAGATCGCCCTCGGCCAGACGCGCCGCGACCTCGACGAGCTCCGAGAGCGGCTCTGCGATCTGGGCTCGCAGGCGACGCGCGCCCAGCCACGAAACGCCCAAAGCGCCCGCAGAGACGAACAACACGATCAACCCGAAGACCTGGACGAACTCGGTCAGACGACCGGTATCCGAGCGGATGAAGACGGTGCCGAGGCGTTCGCCGTCGTCGACGAGATCTTCCGCGAGATCGAGGTGGGGCCCTTCGAAGCGGCTCCCGAGTGGGGGCAACTCGGGGATCTCGAAGCCGCCCGCGTCGCGCCGCGAGTAGCTGGCGAAGGGACGGCCCGACGCGTCGTAGACCACCGCAGCCAGCACGTGCGGCTCCGCCTCCAGGGCGGCCAGGGTCTCTTCCGCGGTCACGGCGTCGTCGAAGCGCAGGGAAGCCACCGTGTTGCCGCCGATCACGCGCGAGAGAGTCGTCAGGTTCCCGACCATCTCGTCGCGGAAGCGCTGGTACTGGGTGCCGAAGAACGCGGCAGAGGTGAGGACCAGGACGGCGCCCGTGGTGAGCATGAAGCCCACCATCAATCGCCGCTGGATCGAGGTTCGACTGGATTCGATCGCGCTCATCAACGGCTCCCGCTCACTCGACTGACTCTAGTCACTCGACTCACTCGACGATCTGCGCCACGCGGAGGAGCCGGGAGCTCACCTGGAGTCCCGCCTTCTCTACCGCGTTCGTGTTGATCTCGAAACGAACCTTGTTCCCCACGAGCACGAAGTTCGCGATGCCACCACCCGACGCGAAGCCCTCGCTGTCGGACACGGTGAAGACGCTCTGGCCCGACAGGCCGGCGACGGCGCCGGCGCGAGCCGCTCCCACGAACAGGATGTGACAACCCCTGGCATCACCGGCGCTTGCGCGCGCCTCGGCACTCACCGGCCGGTCGCCCACGCGCTTGTCGGAAACGACGTCCTCGAGCAGGCCGCGGAAGGCGTCGTCCCCGACGACGCAGATCCGGATCGGCTCGTCAGGCGAGTCGAAGGCGCTCGCCGGCCAGGTGACGTAGCGCGCGAAGTTGTAGAGATACGCGGCTTTGACATCGCTCTCGGAGGGTGCGCCCCAGGCTGCCGCAGCGACCAGGAGCGCGAGGGCGAACCCCAAGCCGCCCGCGATCGCCCTGCTCTCATTCCGCGACGCCCACTGTGCCCGCTTCACCGACTTCACCGACCTCAGTACGTCCACGTGACCGCTCCGTAGAAGGTTCGCGGGATCTGGGTTCCCTGGTAGCCAAACTCGTGGGCCCATTCCTTGTGCTTGCCCCGGCTGACGTTCTGGGCAACGAAGGCGAGTTCGACGGACTCGATGGGCTTCCAGCCCAGCCGGAAGTCGAGTCGCTCGTAGGACCCGACGTTGAGGGCCTTGACCTTGTCGACCCACCACAGCGCCGCATCGAACTGGGTGTCGTAGGGCAGATCGAAGCTGCTTCGGATCTGGAAGCTGTTGCTCGGCACACCGTCCTCGACGGCCTCGCTGCCCAGCGGAATCAGCGGCTGGGCCAGGGAGTCGTTGTCGAGATCGAGCTTCAGCTCGGCGTAGGTGTACCAGGCCTGCAGCTTCCACCAGGCGAGAGGTCGCCAGCTGCCGTAGACCTCCACGCCCCAACCCTGACCGGACATCTTGTTGTCGAACTCGATGTCCGGGATCGGCGCGAGGGCGATCACCTCGAGAGTCTGCAGCTTGTCGTAGTCGTTGTAGTAGGCGGACACGTCGAGCGACACCGTCTCGATCGGCTGGATGCGGTAGCCGGCCTCGTAGGCGTAGACCCGCTCGGACTTGGAATCCGGGTTGCCTCGGATGCCGTCCGGCGTGGGGATTGGGCCGACCGCGTTGACCCGCAGGTCGTCGTTCGAGCGGGCGGGCGTCCGCACCGCGCGGGTCCACGACGCCCAGATGGTCTGGGTCGCGCTGGGGATCACTGCGGCGCGGGCGGTGGGCTGGAACTCCCAGCCGGTGTGGTCGTTGTGCTCGGCCTTGGTGCCCGCGGTCAGCCGCAGGACGTCCTCGAAGAGCATCACCTCCGCCTGCAGGAAGCCGGTGTAGAGGTTCTCGTCCCGGTGGTCGGGGTCGAAGGTCGCGACGCCCTCGTCGACGTCGTCCTCGGTGTAGCGGTACGCGAGCCCCCACATGATCTCGCTGGGGACCCCGATGGGAACCGGGAAGCGGTGCTGGAAGTCGAGGTCGACGGTGTTCCGCCATTCCTCCCACATGACGTCGTCCCGCTCGGTGCGGTCGAAATACGCCTGGAAGGCAGCGTCGTTGCCATCGCTGAAGACGTGCGAGAAGCGTCCGAGGATGTGCGCTCCCTTGACCTCGGTGTCGGTCCGGGTCTCGAAGCCAGGAACGAGCCCGAACGCGGTGTCGACGGTCGCGTCCGAATGTCCCTTGTAGAGATCGCCTTCGACGGTGAGATGGTTCTCGTCGTTGGGCGCCCAGTCGACCCGGAAGCCACCGCGCCCCTGTTCGGTCTGGTCGTGGGCGCGAACGCCGTCCTCGCCCTTGAACTTGGCGTTGTTGTAGTACTTCGCATATCCGCGGTACGAGAGGTCCTCGCCGATCTTCCCGCCAAAGCGCCCCGCACCGTAGCGGTCGACGTTGCCGGCACCACCCGTCACGAGTGCTCCCTGGGTGTCCTTGGCGTTCTTCGTCACGATGTTGATGACGCCGTTTACCGCGTTCGCGCCCCACAGCGTTCCGCCCGGTCCGCGAATCACCTCGATCCGGTCGATGTCCTCGATCAAGGTGTCGACCGTGTCCCAGTAGACACCCGCGAAGAGTGGCGTGTAGACGCTGCGTCCGTCGATCAGGACGAGGAGCTTGTCGGAAAACAGGCTGCCGAAGCCGCGGGCGCTGATCGCCCAGCGATTACCGGACAACCGCGCGACCTGGAGACCCGGCACGAGTCGAAGGGCCTCGGGAATCGAGCGCATGCCCGAGCGGCGGATGTCATCGCCACTGACGACGTAGATGGCCGCCGCCGCTTCCGTGAAGCGCTGGGCTTTCTTCGAGAGCGAAGTGACCTCGAGATCGAAGAGGTCCTCGATGTCGAGATCCGCCAGGTCGGCTTCCTCGGCCTTCTCCGCGAGGGCCAGACCCGGCGCCAGCCCAACGGACAGCACCAGGGCCAGCAGACAGCCGAGAACGAGTTGGGACGTGGGCCGCGTCCCGCTTCGGGACGCCCAGGTGCTGCGCTGCATTTCCCCTCCGGTCCGACGCGTTCCCCGATTCCACCAAGCGGGCAAGGGTCTGCGCGGACATTGCGCTCTGCGATATCGGCAGGGGGCCGCCGCAACCGAAGGCCGACATGACAGGAACGGGCATATCGACCGCGGGCCCTAGGAGTTTCCCCTGATCACGAAAACAAAAGACCGCAATCCACTCGATCCACGCACTCAATCCACTAAAGGAGCTTCAGGGTGTGTGCCGAAGCGCCCCCCAGCTGGAGGTGCCATGGAGCTGTTCGGACTCGCTTGCGTCGCCGCGTACTGCTCGACCGCCCTGGTGGTCGCAGTGCGCATGCTGCGACTCGCCAGTCGCACCGGTGAATCGCCGGAGCTGCTGATCGGAGTCGCCCTGCTGGTCGGCGGCGCGATCGGCTACCCGGTCAGCATCGCCGGCGCCCTGGCCTCGGCCAGCTCGCCAGCCCTCGCCCTGCGGCTCACGATCGCGGCCAACCTCGCGCTGTACCTCAGCTGCTTCGCGATGACGCTCACCTGGTGCATCGTCTATCACCGCGCTCAGAAATGGGCTCCCTACGTGGTGTTCGCGGTCAGCGCGTTGCTGTTCGTCTCGTTCGTCGACCGAGCCGCATCCATCGACCTGCTGAGCCTGTCCCGCAGCGACCGAAGCGCCCATCCGGGCTATCTCCGTTCGCTGGCAGTCCAGTTGCTGCCGCATCTCCTCAACGCAGTCTCGGGTCTGCACTACTACGCCATGCTGCGCCGCCGCATGCGGCTCGGCCTGGCCGACCCCGTGGTGGCGAACCGGATCGGCCTGTGGGCGAGCGGTTCGGCGATCGTGGTGACGCAATACAGCTATGGGCTGGCGACGCCCTGGATGTCGCAGTGGTTCGACGCGACCGCCGTCTCATCGGCCGTGGTCGGCAGCCTCGGGCTGACGATCGCATGCCTGCTCGCGCTCGCGTTCTTCCCGCCGACTGCCTACACGCGCTGGGTCCGCGCCCGGGCGGAGGCCTAGTCATGGCGGACAACGGAGTCTTCACCTTCCTCGCCGACGCTCTCGAGCAGGAAAGCTCCCTCGACCGTCTCGAGGCCCGCGGAACCATTCGCCTGGCCCTCAAGCAGGCCGGACTCGACGCCCGCACCGTCACGTGCGACCAGATGAAGGTCGTCCTGCGTTCGGTGCTCCCGGCCGAGCTCGCAGCCCGCGGCATCGCCGACGAAGCCGGAATCTGCACGAAGCTCAGCACCCAGATCGACGCCGCCGGCTTCGACGAGGTCCGCGACGACAGCAGCCCCGACGCGGTGTTCGCGCGCCTGGGCGGCTGAGGACAGGCGGCTGGCCGGGGGTCCGCCGAGACGCGGTCGAAAGAAACCTAGCTGCGGTCTGACGACCTTTGCGTCGTCGAGAGCGCGACAACCTGACACCGGTGAACTCGAGTGGCAAGAGCCAGATCGCCGCGCGAGACGGAGTGTCGCGCGATTCCGGGCGCGGATTGGGGTCGCGCGCTGATCCGCATGACGGATCAGCGCTAGTTCGCCCGGCTCCGCGCCAACTCGAACGCACTTGCCGGCAACTCGCGATTCAGCTCGGCCGAATCGAAGCGGAAGTCCGCGTTGGCCTCGACTCGCGGAAAATCGATCTCGATGCTGTGCGCGAACGCCCGACCGTCGAGATCGCGATAGTCGTCATAGCTGGCCTCCCAGACGAGAGAATCGTCTGCCGCGCGTTCGCGAACCCGGGTCAGGTAGGCCGGCGGCGCGAATTCGAACACGCGTCGTCCGCCGTCGTGCGCTCGCCGGTAGGCCAGCAGCAGTGTTCCGTCCGGAAGCTCGCGGGCCGCCTCGAGCTTCGCGCCGGACTGCCACGGCGCACCGAGCAGCACTGACACCGCCTCGGCGGGCTCGAGGTCCACACGGGCGACCTGCCACAACAGGGCCGCGCTCACCGGCCCTTCCTGGATGTCGGCGGAGCCGGGCTCGTAGAGCTGGTAGCGAGCCCCGTTGGTGGTCAGGATGGCGGCCACCTGGTTGAACAGCCCCAGGATCTCCACGCGCATGTGCGCGGGTTCCTGCAGGGCGATGCGCTGGGGTCGGCTGAAGCGCAGGTCGCGAGCGGTCAGCGACAGGTGCGCGGCGCCCACGAGGGAATGGCGGTCTTCCGCGGTGGCCTCGAGGGCGCCCGCCAGCGCCACCACGCGCGGATCACGCAAGGGAACGGCCAGCGCATCCTCGTCCCGGTCGCGATCGATGCGTCCAGTGGTCGCACAGCTCGCGAGCAGGCACGCCGCAGTCGCGAGCGCGACCGCGAGGGGGCGGACCGGGTTCACCTCGAGCCGAGCTCGCGCTGAAGGCGGTCCAGCTTCTCGAGAAGCTGCGGTTGCTCGCCGTCACGGGGCTCGAGACGCACCGCTTCCTGGTAGAACTCGAAGGCGCGCTCACGCTCGTCGAGGGCCAGGTGCACGTCCCCCAGGTGCTCGGAGATCACCGGGTCGCCACCCGTGAGCTCGGCGGCCTGGAAGAGACTCTGACGCGCCCGTTCGAGGAAGGCCAGGCTGGCCGAGGCGTCCGGAGATCCGATCAGCGACTGTGCGCGCATGTAGTACACCCACGCCAGACTGTCGGTGATGTATCCGTCGTTGGGTCGCTGGTCGAGGGCGCGGAGGATCATGCGCTCCGCTTCGTCGAGGTTCTCGCCGCGCTCGGCCCACGTGTACCCGATGTAGTTCAGCGCATGCGGGTTGTCGGGGTTCTTCTCGAGGGTGAGACGCATGTACTCGAGCGCCTCATCGATCCGCTTCGCCGTTCCGTAGCAGACGCCGAGCTGATAGAGCACCTCGTCGTCTTCCGGGTTCTCCGCGCGCATCGCCTCGAGTAGCGCGATCGCGTCATCGAAGTGTTCGGTGCGGGTGAGCAACTCGGCCGTGTGGAACTCGAGGGCCCGACTCGGCCGCAGCACACGCAGCTTCTGGACCTCCACGAGCGCGTTGGCGTAGTCCTCCTGGTCCTCGTAGATGGAAGCCAGCTGCAGCCGGGACTCGATGTACGCCGGGTGATACTCGGGCACCCGTGCGAAGAGCTCGATCGCACGCTCCGGGTCGCCCATGTTGCGCACGACCTGCCCGAGCGAATACGCCAGCTCGAAGTGCTCGGGGTGGCGCTCGAAACTGGCTTCGAGCCGGGCCGCGGCCTGCTCGTAGCGCCCGGCCGCGAACTCGAGCGACGCCATGCGACGGATCGCCTGCAGATCGTCGGGATGCGCGGCAACGATCCGCTCGTAGGTTTCGAGGGCGCCGTCGAGGTCGTTGACGGCGATCTGCGCTTCGCCGAGGGACACGAGGGTGCCGAAGTGGTCCGGACGCTTGGCGAGCACTTCGCGATAGAGGTCGATCTCCGCCTGACGATCCGGGATGGATCGCAGCATGCGCGCCAGACGGCTGTACAGGATCGGGCGGTCCGGGTGCGCGGCGAGCGCGTCCCGAAGCACCTGGACGGCAGCGTCCTTGCGCCCGAGGTGCTCGAACACCGTCGCGAGCGCCATGTGGCCGTCGAGCAGGTCGGGCTGCTCTTCCACCAATCGCTGTGTGATCACGAGCGCGTCGCTCAAGCGGGAGCGTTCGAGATAGACCTGATAGAGCAGGAGCACGGCCCGGGCGCTGAAGGGGTCGCCGTTCTCGTCGAGCAGCACGGCCTCGACGGCCGGTACGTCCATCCGGATCCGGTGGATGCGAGCCAACGAGAGCCGCGTCTCTTCGTCGGAGGGGTCGAGCGCGAGCGCCCGGTCGGCGTGGACGACGGCCGCGTCGATGTCGTCGAGCTTGAGCGCGAGACGGGCGAGCTTGCGCTGCAACGGGGCCGCGCCCGGGTCTTTCAGCGCGGCCCGCCCGTAGGCGTCGCGCGACTCCTCGAAGCGACCGTCCAGGGCGAGCAGCTCGGCCACGAGGACGTCGTAGTCCGACGGCCGGTCGGGACGCGCCGCAGCCGGCGAAGCCGTTCGCGCTTCGAGAGAGGATTCGGACGAAGGCCCGGATTCACCGGGGCCATCGCTGGGAAGAGACGCGCAACCCGGCAGCGAGACCGCGACAAGCAGAGCCAATGCTCTAGCCATCCGTCTTGCGCTCGCCTGGTTCATGCTGTCCCTCGCTTCCCTGCGTCGGCCCGCCGAACGGCTCAGCCGAGGTAGCCTCCCTTCCGGAGGTACTCGACCAGGACCTGGACACTCTCATCGACCGTCTGGCCGTTCGTATCAATCACGACCTCGGGCTTCTCGGGCTCTTCGTAGGGGGCGGAGATGCCGGTGAACTCGGGGATCTCACCCGCCCGGGCCTTCTTGTAGAGCCCCTTCACGTCGCGGCCCTCGCAGGTCTCCAGGCTCGCGGCGACGTAGCACTCGACGAAGTCACCCTCGGACATGATCTCACGGACGGCGTCCCGGTCGGCGCGGTAGGGCGAGATGAACGACGAGAAGACGATCACCCCGCCGTCGGTGAAGAGCTTCGCGACCTCGCCGATGCGCCGGATGTTCTCGGTGCGGTCTTCCGGCGAGAAGCCCAGGTTGTTGTTCAGGCCCTGTCGGATGTTGTCGCCGTCGAGGATGTAGGTGAGTCGACCCTGGTCGGCGAGCACCTTCTCGGCTGCCACGGCAATGGTCGACTTGCCCGAACCGGAGAGACCCGTCAGCCAGACGGTGACGCCGCGCTGGCCCAGGAGATTTTCACGGTCGGTTCGAGCGACCTGGCCCTCGTGCCAGGTGAGATTCTTGGACTTCGGGTCTGCCACGACTGGGGGTTCCTTCCTTGCGGGCTTGTGGGTGGGCTGCGGACTGGATGCCGAGCGAGTGCGTTGCAAAAGGCGCTACACGGTAGCGCTGCAGTCAATTAATGCCATTTAGATCGAGGGCTTACGCCGCAGCAGAACGCTGCGCGCGGACCTCTTCGAGAATGCGCCGCGCCGCCAGGTCGACCTCCCCCTGGGTCGTGCCCCGCCCCAGACCGATCCGCACCGAAGCCCGGGCGCGCGCCTCGGAAAGCCCCAGGGCCAGCAGGACGTGGCTGGGACGCGGGCTCGCCGTCGTGCAGGCCGAGCCCGACGAGATCGCGACGTCCGGCAGCGCGAGCAACAGGCGATCGGCATCGACACCATCGAAGGTCAGGTTGAGGTTGCCCGGCAGGCGCTGCTCTTCGTGACCATTGCAGGTCACGCCCGAGCAACTGGACGAGAGGGCGGCCAGCAGTCGATCCCGCAGCTCGCGTTGGCGACCGGATTCCGACTCGAGCTCTTCGACGCAGAGCTCGAGCGCTCGCGCCATTCCCACGATCAGCGCCACCGGCAGCGTCCCGGACCGCAGTCCGCCCTCGTGACCGCCGCCGTACTGCACCGGCTTCAGCCGCGCGCGCGGACGACGACGACGCACGAACAGCGCACCGATTCCCTTGGGTCCGTAGAACTTGTGCGCGCACAGCGAGAGCAGGTCGACGCCGAGCGCCTCGACGTCGATCGCGAGCTTGCCGACCGCCTGCGCGGCGTCGGTGTGAAAGGGGACGCCGCGTTCGCGACAGACGGCCGCGATCTCGCGGATTGGCTGGAGGACGCCGATCTCGTTGTTGGCCGTCATCACGGACACGAGCGCCGTGCGGTCGTCGAGCGCAGCCTCGACCGCAGCGGGATCCAGCAGTCCTTCTGCATCGACGGGCAGGACCGTCGTCCCGAAGCCCTCCCCTGCGAGCGCTTCGCACACGTCGAGCACCGCCGGGTGTTCGGTCGCAGCGGTGACGAGCTGGTCGCGGTGGCCGGGTCGCAGACGCGCCGACCCCTGGATCGCGAGATTGTTCGCTTCGGTGGCGCCGCTCGTGAAGACGATCTCGTCGGGGGCCGCGCCAATCGCCGACGCGACACGCTCGCGGGCGTCGTCCACGGCGGCTGCGGCGCGACGGCCGAAGGCGTGGATGACGCTGGCGGCGTTCCCGAAATCGTCCCGCAGGAACGGCATCATCGCGTCGAGGACGCGGGCGTCGAGGGGTGTCGTGGCGTGGTGGTCGAGATAGATGGGCCGGCGATCCGCCATGTCCCGCTCGTACTTCAGGCCGCGAACGAATCCCCGCAGCCGCAGGTGCTCGTCGCGTTGGGATTCTGGATCTTGAAGCCCGACTCCTGCAGCGTGTCGACGAAATCCAAGGTCGTGCCGACCAGGTACAAGGCGCTCTTCTCGTCCAGGATGACCTTGACGGGGCCGGCTACGATCTCGCTATCCGTCTCCCGCAACTCGTCGTCGAAGGACAGTTCGTAGCGAAGCCCGGAACAACCGCCCCCGACGACCTTCATGCGCAGGCCGTGAGTGGCGAGCTTGCCGTCCTCGTCGAGGAGTGATTCGAGGCGCTTCTGAGCCGATTCGGTGATCTGGATCATTGGTGCTGGCCTTTCTCCTGCCGGAATGCCCTTACTTGAAGCCCTAGAGGGTCCATCGGCACCGGCGACACGGGAGCGTAGCGTATCGGCTTGGATGTCGGCCCGAAGCGCCGGTTACGGACCCGCCTCCGGGGAGCCCGGGTCGGGTGGAGCTTCGACCGAAGCCGACTCCAGCAGCAGGAAGATCTCGCGGTTGCCCTTGGGACCCGCGAGTCGGCTCTCGCAGCGCCCGGCCTCCCGATAGCCGAGGCCGCGCGCCGCATCGGCGACTGCGTCCACCGCCTGCGTACGCGTTGCGTCGTCCCGAACCACTCCTCCCTTCCCGACCTTTTCGCGCCCGACCTCGAACTGCGGCTTGACCATGGCCAGCACCGGCGAGCCCCGGGCAACCCGGGTCAGGGCAGGCAGCACCTGACGCAACGAGATGAAGGACACGTCGACCACGACCAGGTCGACCGGAGCGGGAACCTGGGCCTGGGAAAGCTCGCGCGCGTTCGTCCGCTCGATGCTCTCGACGCGCGGATCCTGTCGCAGCTTCTCGTGCAGCTGCCCCCTGCCCACGTCCACCGCGACGACCCTCGCGGCGCCGCGCTGGAGCAGGCAGTCACTGAAGCCCCCGGTCGACGCACCGACGTCCAGGCAGCGAAGCCCCGCGACGTCGAGCCCCAGATCGTCGAGGGCGCCGTCGAGCTTGTCGCCGCCCCGGGAGACGAAGCGCAGTGGCGCGCCCTTGAGCCGCACCGCGGCGTCCGCCCGGACCTGCGCCCCGGCTTTGTCGACGGGCATGTCGTCGACGAGGATGCGCCCCGCAAGGATCAGGGCCTGGGCGCGACTGCGGGTCTCGGCGATCCCCTCGGCGACGACGCGTTCGTCGAGGCGACTGCGGGGACGCGGCGTGGCGCGGGTCAGGACCCGGCGCCTCGTCGCCGGACCAGCGCCGCCACCGCTTCGGCGATGTGCTCCGCGTCCAGCCCGACACTCTCGAGGGTGGTGCCGTGTTCCACCAGGCGATCCGGTACGGCCAGCGTCGTTACCCTCGGCTCGAGACCGGCGGCGGCGATGGCTTCGAGCACGGCGCCGCCGAAGCCCCCTGCCCCCGTATGCACCTCGACGGTGACGACCGCCCCGCAGCGTTCGATCAGCGGCATCAGACGCTCGCTGTCGAGAGGCTTGACGAAGCGGGCGTTGACGACGGCCGCGTCGATGCCGTCTGCGGCCAGAAGTTCGGCAGCTTCCAGCGACGGATGCACGACCTCGCCGATGGCGACGATCACGGCGTCGTTCCCGTCGCGCAGCAGCTCGGAATCGCCGACGGGAATCGCCTTGATGTCCGGATCGAGCGGCACACCCACGCCGCTGCCACGCGGGAAGCGCACCGACGCCGGACCCGGGTGGTTGACCGCCGTCGCCACCATGTGCTGCAGCTCGTTCTCGTCCTTCGGCGCCATCACCAGCATGTTGGGCAGGGTGCGCAGGTACGCGTAGTCGTAGAGGCCCTGGTGCGTGGCCCCATCGGCGCCCACGAGACCGGCCCGGTCGAGGGCGAAGGTCACGTCCAGGTTCTGCAGGCAGACGTCGTGCACCACCTGGTCGTAGGCTCGCTGGAGAAAGGTCGAGTAGATGGCGGCGACCGGCTTCATCCCCTCGGTGGCGAGCCCGGCGGCAAAGGTCACCGCGTGCTGCTCGGCGATGCCCACGTCGTAGAAGCGCTTCGGAAACTTGCGTTGGAAGTGATCGAGTCCCGTGCCGGGTGCCATCGCCGCCGTGATCCCGACGATCCGCTCGTCGTCCCGGGCCAGGCGGATCAGCGTGTCCGAGAAGATCTGCGTATACGACGGATGCCCGGCCTTCTTCGGCGCGAACTCGCCGGAGGCGACATCGAACTGGCTCACCCCGTGATACTTGAGCGGATCCCGCTGCGCCGGCGCGTAGCCGTGTCCCTTCTCGGTGATGGCGTGAACCAGCACGGGACCACTGCCGGCCGCGATCATCTCCTTCACGTTCTCGAAGGTCTCGAGCACGACGTCCATGCGATGGCCCTGGATGGGGCCCACGTAGCGGAAGCCCAGGGCTTCGAAGAGCAGCCCGGGCGAGAAGAAGACCTTGAGCGACTCCTCGGCCTTGCGTGCCCAGTGGAGCATGTCGCCGGGCATGCCGCCGAGAAACTCCTTCGCCCAGCCCTTCATGGTGCGCACCATCGGCGCGGACAACTTGCGGGACAGATACGACGAAAGCGCACCCACGTTGGGAGAGATCGACATCTCGTTGTCGTTGAGCACGACGAGGAGGTTCTTCTCTTCCAGGTGGCCGGCGTGGTTAAGCGCCTCGAAGGCCATGCCGGCGGTCATCGCGCCGTCCCCGATCAGCGCGATCACGAGGCCGTCCTCGCCCCGGTGGAGCTTGCCCCGCGCCATGCCGAGAGCGGCGGAAATGGAGGTGCCCGCGTGGCCCGCACCGAAGTGGTCGTACTCGGACTCCGACCGCCGCAGGAACTTCGAGATGCCGTCGACCTGGCCGATGCGATCGAAGCCCTCGCGGCGCCCGGTCAGCATCTTGTGGGGATAGCCCTGATGTCCGACATCGAGCACGAGGCGGTCCGTGGGCGTATTGAACACGTAGTGGATCGCCGTGATCAGCTCGACGGCCCCCAAGCTCGAAGCCAGGTGACCGCCGGTCTGCGAGACGCGATCGAGGATCTCATTGCGAATGTCGTCCGCGACCTCTTCGACTTTTTCGCGCGGAAGGCGACGCAGGTCTGCCGGGCAGCCGATCTCATATAGAAGGCGGTCGCCGCTCATGTGTTCCGCCGGACGGCAAAGCGCGCCAGCTCGCGAAGCGGCTCGGCGCGTTCTCCCAGGTCTTCCACCAACGCGAGCGCGCCGGCCAGCAAGGCTTCGGCCCGGGCGGCGGCGTCCGCGTCCGATCGGATCCCGGCAACGCCGTCTCCGTCCAGGCGATCGTCGGTGATCTGGAAGGCGATGCCGACGTCGCGACCGAAACGCGCGAGACGCGCGACGAGATCGTCGGATGCGCCGGCAACGCGCGCGCCGCAGGCGATCGCCGCCGCGATCAACGCCGCCGACTTGCGCGCGTGGATCGATTCGAGCACTTCGATCGAGGGCCCGGTCGCGGCACCTTCGAGGGCGATGTCGTCGACCTGGCCGCCGACGATGCCCCGAGAGCCCGCCGCGCGCGCGAGGTCCGCGGCTGCGCGCTGGGCGCGCTGCGGGTGGTCGGGACAGGACGCGAGCGCCGCCTCGAAGGCCAGCGCCTGCAGTGCGTCGCCGGCCAGCACCGCGGTCGCCTCGTCGAACGCCACATGCACCGTGGGCTGCCCGCGCCGGACGGCGTCGTCGTCCATGCAGGGCAGGTCATCGTGCACGAGCGAGTAGGTGTGGATCAGCTCGACGGCCGCAGCCACGGGCAACGCGACGTCCGGGGGTGAACCGACGGCTTCGGCCGCCGCCATTGCGAGCATCGGGCGCAGGCGCTTGCCTCCCGGAAAGAGCAGGTGACGCATGGCCGCATGCAGCTCGGTCGGGGGCTCCGCGGCGGGCGGCACGAACGCGTCCAGCCAGTCGTCGATCAACCCGCTGCGTTCCGCGATGTAGGCTTGCGCGTCCAACTCAGTCCACTTCCTCGAAGTCGCCGTCTTCCGCGTCCGGTTCGGCTGTCTCGTCCGGGTCATTCGCGAACGGTCGGGCGATCCACTTTCCGCCTTCCCGGACGAGGACCTCGATCCGCTTCTCGGCGTCGTCCAGCTGGGAGGCGCAGCGTTTCGAAAGCGTCACCCCTTCTTCGAACGCCTTCAGCGACTGCTCGAGCTCGAGATCGCCTTGCTCCAGCCGATCGACGACCTCCTCGAGGCGCGTCAACGCGGCCTCGAAGGGGATCTCCTCGTCGTTGGACCGGGCTTTGGGCATGAAGGACCGATGCTACTTCCAGCAGACGGGTGCGTCAATGCAGGCCGTAGCCGAAAGCTATTGATCTTGAAAGACTTTTCGCCCTACGGCCGTCGTCCCGCCGCGTCAGGCGTCGTCGTCGGAGGGGGTCGAAGCGTCTGTCTCGGACACGGTAACGGCCTCGATCTCGCCTTCTGCGACACGGATGCGGAGGCGCTCTCCGGGCTGCGCTTCGTGGGTTCGACGCACGATCAACCCGTCTCGTTCCCGACGCACCATCGCATAGCCCCGCGAGAGCACGGCGAGGGGCGAGAGCGAATCCAGACGCCCGGCTGCCGTCGCCAGGCCGCCGCGGCGCATGGCGACGGCACTGCGGGCTTCGCGGATCAGGCCTCGGATGGCCGTCTCCAGGCGGGCGCGCTGGGCCGCCAACCGGGCCGTGGGCGCCAGGGCCCGAAGCGCGTCGCGTTCCCTTGTCACCCGGCGCCTGGCATCGGTCACGACGGCTCGCGCGGCGGCGACCAGGCGCCGCAGGTCCCGCCCCAGCGTCCCACGCAGCGCTTCGCGGTCCGGCAAGGCGCGCGTGGCCGCAGCCGACGGGGTTGGTGCGCGCAGATCGGCGACCAGGTCGGCGATCGTCACGTCGACCTCGTGCCCGACACCGCACACCACGGGAACCGGACACGCCAGGATGGCGCGGGCCACCTCCTCGCTGTTGAAGCTCATGAGATCCTCGAGCGAGCCGCCGCCACGGACCAGCAAGACGACATCCACGTCTTCACAGCCCGGTGCCGACGTCACGCGCGCGAGTGCGCGCACGATCTCGGCGGCCGATCCGTCCCCCTGGACCCGGGTCGGCGAGATGAGGAGCGGCGTCTCCGGAAAGCGGTGCCCCGCAACCTGGATGACGTCGCGCACCGCGGCGCCGGTGGGCGACGTCACGATGCCGATGCGCCGGGGAAAGGGAGGCAGGGCTCGCTTGCGTTCCTCGGCGAAGAGTCCCTCGGCTTCGAGTCTGCGCCGCAGCTGCTCGAAGGCCAGCTGCAGGGCGCCCTGCCCCACCGGCTCGACCTGTCGCACGATGAGCTGCAGGTCGCCGCGGGACTCGTAGATCGTGACGTCGGCCTGCACGATCACCTCGGTGCCTTCCTCGAGGGCGAAGGGCACGCGCCGGGCGGCGTTGCGGAAGAGCGCGGCGCGCACCTGCCCGCTGTCGTCCTTGAGCGAGAAGTAGGCGTGTCCCGAGCGCGCCTCGTGCAGGTTGCTGATCTCGCCCATGACCCACACACGGCCGACCTGGTCATCGAGCAGGCGCGACAACCCCGAAAGCAGCGCGCTCACGCGGAACACGCGGCGCTCGACGCCTTCGCCCGACGGTGACCCGGCCTGGCTCACGAGCCGATCCCCACTTCCTCGAGCTGCCTCGCGTGCAGGTTCGACACGGGATTGTTGGTCTCGAAGTCGCTGTCCGGTGGCAAGAACTCCTGCTCCATCAGCTGCTGACCGAGCCGGGTCAGGATCACCGAGAAGCGCATCCCCGCCAGCACCTCGTAGTATTCGATGTCGTTCACGGGTTCGTCGACGATCTGCTCGTACAGGGCGATGGTCTGCTCGCGCGTCGGGAAGCCGGGTAGCCGCGCGATGCCGTTGCCCTCGCTGTGATAGCGATCGAGGAAGAGCCCCCAACCGAGGTCCATCATCGGGTCGCCGAGCCGGGCCATCTCCCAGTCGAGAACCGCCACGCAGGCGTTGTCGCGGAACAGCATGTTGCCGATGCGCGCGTCCCCCCAACAGAGACGGGGCGACGAGACAGGCTTCGGCATGTTCGCCCGCAGCCACGGCAGGGAAACGGAAACCGTCGGGTGCACGCGCCCGGCGAAGATCCACTCGAGATAGTTCTCGTAGTAGGCGAGCTCCTGCTCGATGGGCGTTTCGCCGAGCTCGGGTTTCGCGAGGAATCCGAGTCCGAGCGCCTCGGGATCGAGACTTCGCAGGCCCGCGAGCACGTCCAGATAGGCGCGCCACATGGCTGCGCGGTCCGCGGGGCCGAGCTCCGTCACCCAGCCGGCCGCGTTGTAGGGCGGGTTGTCGGCGGGCGCGCGGCCGACCCGGCGCTCCATGATGTAGAACGGCGCGCCGATCACGTCGCCGGTCGTCTCCTGCCACCAGGCCTTCGGGACCGGGATCTCCGTCGATTCGAGCGCGTGCAGGATGCCGAATTGCGCGTCGAGGTCGTATTCGGGAAACAGGAACATCCGGCTCGGGCGGATGCGCGCCACCAACCCGAGGGACTGGGGACCGTCACCCCGCCAGCGGACGTCGAACATCAGCGTGTCGCTCGAGAAGCCCGTCGCTTCGGGGCCGGACAGCTCTCCGACCTCGACGTCCCGCACCTCGCCGAATTCCTGCGCGAGACGCGCGGGCAGCCACCCGGCAAGCTCGCGCCGGGTCTTCTCGAAGTCGCGCCCGACGGGAGCCGGCAAGGCCTACTCGCCCGGAGCGTCGTCCGGGAGGGCGGAAGCCGCGCCCGAGGCCGCACCCGAGGCGATAGGGGCTCCACCGCTCAGGCGATCGAAGTAGCTCCAGCTCTTCAGGACCTCCACGGCCCGGGACAGCTGGACGTCCGGCCGGGCGGCGGCCTCGACGCTCGCGTCCTCTGCGCCCTCCTCTTCGCCCGCAGCCGCAGCGTCGGGATCCGCCTCGTCGTGGGTGAAGTGTCCCTGCAGATCGCGCTCTCGCACCCGGCGGCGGCTGGCAACCACCGGAGACTCCGCGGCCTGCACGATGATGTCCGGGGCGATGCCCACTTCCTGGATCGACCGGCCCAGGGGCGTGTAGTACAGGGCCGTCGTCAGCCGCAGCGCGGATCCGTCCTCGAGCGGGAACACGGTCTGCACCGAGCCCTTGCCGAAGGTGTTCACGCCCAGCACCAACGCGCGCTTGTGGTCTTGCAGGGCGCCCGCGACGATCTCCGAAGCGCTGGCGCTGCCGGCGTTGACGAGCACCACGATCGGATAGCCGTTGCGGCCGCGGTCGGAACGCGCCGGGTAATCCTGGCGCTGGGAATCGTCGCGACCCTGGGTGTAGACGATCAGCCCGTCGCTCAGCCATTCGTCCGCGACCTGGACCGCCTGGTCGAGGAGCCCACCGGGATTGTCGCGGAGGTCGAGCAGCAGACCGGCGGGCTTCCCGCCCGACTCGGCTCGCAAGCCGTCCAGCTCGGCGCGCAGCTCGTTCGCGGTGTTCTCCTGGAACGACCGGATCCGCACGTACCCGATGTCGTCCTCGAGCTGCTTGCCCTCCACCGACGCCACCTTCACCACGTCCCGCCGGATCGTGAACGGCTTGGGAACGTCGAATCCCTCGCGAAAGATGTAGATGGTGATCTCGGTGTCCTTGCGACCGCGCATCAGCGACACGGCTTCGAACAGCGACATGTCCTGGGTGGGACGACAGTCTTCGGTCCAGTCCTCCGGCCGCTCGGTGGGACAGATCGAAACGATGCGGTCCCGGGCCTGGATGCCGGCCCGCGAAGCCGGTGTGCCGTCGATGGGTGCAACGACCTCGATGGCCTCGTCCTGGTTCTTGGTGATCTCGATCCCGAGTCCATGAAACTCACCCCGGGTGTCCACCTGCATCTCGGTGTAGGCGTCGATGTCCATGAACGACGAGTGCGGGTCGAGTTCCTGCACGAGGCCGCGGACGGCGCCCCGCAACAGCAGGTGCTCGTCCACCGGCTCGACGTAGCTGGCGCGCACGAGCGACAGCACGTGCGTGAACAGGCTCAGGTCCTCGTATCGCTGAGCATCGGCAGCGTCATCCGCCTTGGATTCGGCGGGATTCGCCTGGGCCTCCTCGGCGGCCTCGGAAGCGGCGATCGGCGCGACGGCGAGGCCGACCACGAGCGCGAGTGTGAAACAGCTGCCCGCCAGGCGGGCAAGAAACAGCGGCCGCCGGGTTTGCGGGTCGATGCGGGGCATTGGCTCGAGGACTCCTCGCTGGAAAGAAGCGGAGCTTAGCAGGGCGTCTACTGCTGGGACGCGACTGCGTGGTCGGGAGCCAGCCATTCGCCCGGGTCGAGGGGGTCGCTGCCCTTGCGGATCTCGAAGTAGAGACTCGGTCCCGACAGCGAGCCCGTGTCTCCCACCGACCCCAGCATGTCACCGGCTTCGACGGCATTCCCGACGTCGACGAAGATGTCCGCCAGGTGCCCGAGAACCGTGAAATAGTCGTCGCCTTGATCCACGATCACCAGCCGGCCGTAGCCGCGGAACCAACCCGCAAAGCGAACGACGCCTGGTGCGACGGCACGCACGGATTCCCCGCCCACCGCTTCGAACTCGACGCCCTTGCGGAACACCGCCGTCTGGAACTCGGCGTCGACGACCTTTCCGAAGGGCAGCTGGATGCGCGCGGATAGCGGCGCTGCGAGCCGACCCCGGCGTTCGCCGAAGCCCTGTCCGTCGGCAGACCCGGCAACGCCGTCCGGCGCGTCCCCCAGTGCCTCGATGGTTTCTTCGAGGGCCCTCGCGGCCTTCTCGAGTTCGACCAGCAGGGCGCGCTCCTGGGTGCGGTCGTCCCGTACCCGCACCAGCAGATTCCGCCGCAGACGACGCTCCGCGACGAGCTCGGCGGAACGCGTCTGCAGCTCGTTGGCCTTCTCATCGCGAACCTTCGCCGCCAGGCGCGCCTCGTGCTCGAGACGCTCGAAGACGGCAAGCTCGATCCGGTGCCGGTCCACGAGCTCGGCGTCGTAGCGGACCAGCGTCTGCAGGGCCGAAGCACGGGTCAACATTTCGGGCACGGTTCGCGAAGCGAACAGGAAACGCACCGGACCGACCTCGCCCGCCTTGTACAGCGCGACGACGCGCCGGGACATTGCCTCCCGGGTCTGTTCGAGGCGCTGACTCGCCCGAAGACGCTCGCGCTCGAACTGTGCCGCGCGGTCGCGAGATTCGCGCGCTGCCTCTCGTGCACGCGCGACCTGCTCCGTCAGGATCGCCGACAATCGGTCGCTCTCCTCGAGCTGCTGAAGCAGCGCGCGCTCCTCGCGCTCATGGCCACCGACGCGTTCCCGACTCTCGACGATGGCGTCTCGCAAGGCATCCAGATCGGTCTCGTCGGCGCCCTGTACCCACGGCGCGACGAACAAGGCGCACACGACAGCGAGACCGCAGCAGCTCGTCCGAAAGGAGCGCGTCACGAGCCCGACCGCGCGCCGACCAGCGCCGTGGCCGACCCGAGCAGACCGAGTCCGCTGCCCGCCGCCACCACCGTCAAGGCACCCGACGCTCCGAAGAAGTGCGGCGTGACGTTGCCGAGCACCAGCTCGAGCCCGTACTCGAGCTGCGGCAGGGCGAGCAGGTAGCCGGTGTAGAGCAGCAGCAGCGCCAGCCCCCCGCCGACCGCACCCTGCACCGTGCCCTCGATGAGGAAGGGGATGCGGACGAACGAACGGCTCGCTCCCACGAGCGCCATGATCTCGATCTCGTCCTCGCGCGCGTACACGGCGAGCCGAATCGTATTGGCGACGATCATCAGCGCGGCGATGCCGAGCACGATCCCCAGCCCGACCGCCGTCGTGCGGACGAGGGCAACGAAGCGCGCGTAGCCCTCGACCCATTCCTGTCCGTGGGCCAGCTCGCTGACGCCGGGAAGGCCCGACAAGGCCGACACCACCACCGCCAGGCCCTCGGGCGTTCGACGCGCCTCGATCAGGCGCACCTCGACGGATGCGGGCAGCGGATTCTGATCGAGTCCTTCGAGCAGCGCGCCACCACCGGTCGTCTCGCGGAAGCGGCGCAGCGCCTCGTCCTTGGTCACCAACGCGACGGCAGCCACGCCCTCGACGGTGCGGACGCTGTCAGCGAGCGCGCGCGCCTCGTCGGGCTCGAGGCCGTCTTCGAGGTAGGCGACGACCTGGAGCTCTTCGCCGAAGCGCTCGAGCACGCCGCCCATGTTGCTGACGAGCAACGCGAAGCCTCCCCCGAGCACCAACGCAACGGAGATCGTCAGCACCGCGACCGCGCTCGTGACCGGGCTCGACTGCAGGCCCCGAAACCCCGACCGGACGAGACTGAGCAGGATCGCCCCGAACCGCTTCACGGCTCGGCCCCGGTTGCCGGCGTGTCCTCCGCGAGACGCCCCCCTTCCAGGTGGATCGTCCGCTTCCCGTAGCGCTCGAGGACGTTGTGGTCATGGGTGGCGACGATGACGGTGGTGCCCCGGGTCGACGCACTCGAGATCAGATCCATGATCTCGATGGTCAGCTCCGGGTCGAGGTTGCCCGTAGGCTCGTCGGCCAGCAGGATCTCGGGCTCGTTGACCAGGGCCCGGGCGATGGCGACGCGCTGCTGCTCTCCACCGGAAAGCGACAGCGGATGGTGGTAGCGGCGATGCTGCAGGCCCACCTGCTTGAGCAGCCGGAACGCCCGGGCGCGGGCCTCCCGGCGCGGCGTACCCACGACCTCGAGCGAGACCGCCACGTTGTCCTCGATGGTGAGCCGGTTCAGGAGCTTGAAGTCCTGAAACACGACCCCGATGCGCCGTCGCAACGCGGGGATCGCCGACTCGCGCAGCCGGGCGATATTGCGTCCGAGCACCAGGATCTGCCCCTCGCTCGGCCGCTCCGCCGCGAACAACAGCTTCAGCAAGGTCGTCTTGCCGGCGCCGCTCGAACCGGTCAGGAAGACGAACTCGCCCTTCTTGACTTCGAGTGTCAGGTCGTGGAGCGCGAAGGTCCCGGCGATGTACGACTTCGAGACGTGATAGGTGCGAACCGCGCCGTCCCCGAAGGCCCCGGAGGACGCGTGTCGCTCCCAGCCGCTCACGGGCAGCTCACTGGCTCCGGCGCTTTCGCTTGCGCGCGTTCTCCACGAGATACTCGAGGACGACCTCGTCGAGAGGCTTCTGCGACACGACCCCTTCTCCGAAGCCCCGATTGCCGCGTTCCGCAGCCGGAGCCGCTGGAGTGGCGGCGACTGGCGCGGGATCGAGTCGGGCCGCCGTATCGGTGTCGTTGGCGTCTTCGGGGCCGACCAGTGCCGCGTCGGTGTCGCTCTTCTCTTCGAGGGGTGCCTCGGAAAACGCATCCGGGCCGAGGCGTTCGAGGATCACGGAGTCGTGCAAGCCGCGCTGGAGCCGCTTGAGCATGGCCTTGTGCTGGGTCTCCATCAGCTCGCGCACCACGCCCTCGAGATCCGGTGACTCCAGCTTGTCCGAGTAGTCGAGCTTCTGGGACGCCAGAATGTTGCCACCGTAGAAGAGATGCGTGATGACGTGAGGGTTGGAAATCCCGCTGTCCTCGGTCTGGACGTGGAACAGCACCCCGCGGTAGCGGTAGTTGTTATTGAAGCCCGAGAGCATCTCGGAACTCGTCCCCCCAACCCAGACCCGAAGCGACGCCGACGCCTGACGCCGGCGCGCCCCAGTCTATAAGCAATCCTCGACATGCCCACCCGAACGCACGGGTCGCGTGCGACGGGGAGGCACCCCACGTGCTGGATATCGGGAGATCGGGTGGACACCTGAACCTCAGCGGGGCTACCCGCGGGGGCTCGGACTACTCGAACCGGTGGTTGGCGAAGTCGATAGAGCCCCGGCGGCGGGTCGCAACCACGGCCAGCAACGCCGACGCCATCAGGAACCCGGTGGACGGCTCCGGCACCGAGAACGGTGCGGTGCCGGGAGTCGGCTGCTCGAGCACGACGAAGTCGAGGGCGTTGTCGTCGCTGTCGACGTCGGCGAACCAGCGGGCCAGGCTGCTGCCAGCGGGCCCGTCCTCTGCCGCAGCGCCCTCCCCGGCGAAGATGTCCGCGGCGCCGAACACCCCGTATCCGACCGCGTCGATCACGCTCGTGGCGTCGCGCAGCACCACCGAATCCGGGCCGTTCTGGAAGTCGAAGTTCGCAAGAGCGTCGGCGCCGACCACCGACGTCCCGCCCCCGCTCGCCTGGTCGGCAAGCAGGAACAGGCCGTCGGCGGGGATCGTGCCCGTGAGGTCGATGGTCACGGTGACGTCGCCATTCGCTCCGTTGATGCCCTCGAGCACGAGCCCGTCGAGCGGGGTGCCCGGCGCGCCGTAGAGCTCGACGAAGGACTGCCCGTCGTCGCCGCCGACCGCGTCGTAGAAGATTTCCGAGATCAGCGGAAGCGCGCGAGCAGGGCTCGCGGACACCCCGGCAACAGCCGTCAAGAGGACGGCAAGGAAGAGAGAAAGGGGGAGGCGAAGCGAGGGGAGGGAAGAGAGGCGAAGCGTCGTCATGGTCGTTCCTCCGGGTCGAGCCCGTGGGAGGGGTGAGTGGATGTCGCGGAGAACCAGCCTCCGGTCCAGGCGTCGAGGCCCGCGCCGAGCTCCGCTGCGCGCAAGCTGATGCCCTGCACGTCCGCGTCGGCCCTGCCCGCGCGCAGCTGCTCGAGCAACCCGCGCCGTTCGAAGTACAGCTGGTTGATCTCGTCGAGCACGTTGTCGCGCAGGGAGACGATCAGCCGGTGCTCCCGGGAGATGTCGATTGCGTCCTCGTCGAACGCGAGCTGGCCGAGATCCCAGGTCATGACGAGTGAGGCTTCGAGATCGAGGGCCTTGTCCTCGTCGCGGTCGACCAGGAACCGCGTGTCGCCGGACAGGAAAGACTGGTCGTGGTCCTCGCCCCAACGCTTGTCCCGCGCGGCGGCGAGCCGGACGCTCAGGACTGGAAGCCAGCCCCGCTTCGAGAGCCCCGCGCGCAGGGCGCGCATCCGGCCGGGACCGAGGTCGAGATACTGGAGGCTCGCGGCCTGGACGGCACGGATGTCCGGGTCACGCGGCAGGGGAACGAGGGCCACTTCCGGGGGTCCGCCCGCCGGGTCCGCCTGCGCCAGCAGCACCGGCGCACCGCGCAGCAGACCCGAAGGGCCGGCGACGAGCAGGCCGTCGCGTTCGGGCGTGGTCGCGAGCCCGCGCGCGGGCTCGCTGCCCGCGGGCGCCTCGGCCCGGCGCCAGGGCCCGGCAAAGCCCGGCGCGCCAACGAGCCCCTGATCCGTCGCGATCCAGACCCGCTCGGCGCCCGGGCGGATCCGGCTCGCGACCGCCCCCGGCGGCAACACCGGGCGCAGCATCCGGAACGGGCTCTGCGGACCGACGCGAACCGCGAGCGCCCGGGGATAGAGGACGGCGATCTCGGCGCCGGGGATCTCCGTCGTGAGATCGACCGGCAGCTCCGACGTCGGTGCGCTCTGGATCGGGACACGGCGCGCTTCCCGCAACCGAAGACCCGACCCGTCGACGACAAGCGTGGTCCGCCACAGCTCGCGACCCACCAACAACCAGAGCCCGTCCGCGCGGCCCGCGGCTGCGGCGATCGGCGCGCGCGGCAGACCGTCTGCGAGACGCGTCCACGTGCGTTCATCCCGGGACACCCAGGCGCCGACCTCCGTCGCCGCCACTACCAGTCCTTCCAACACCAGGACGCGCCGGATGACGCGCGCGGCTTCGCCGGGCGATGGCGATCGGTCCGACAGCTGGCCCTCCGGTGACAGGCGCCAGAGACCGTCGGCGGACGCGATCCAAAGCGCACCCCCCGCACCGAAGGCGAGGTCCGTGACCCCAGGGACGCGCGCCGCGAAGCGAAAGCGGCCCGCCGCCGTCGCCAGGGAGACGCCTTCGAGGTCGCCGATCGCGACGCGAGCGCCGGGCCGGGGCTCCACCGCGACCGCCAGGATGCCCTGCCCCTGGCCGCTCGCATTCACCGCCACCCGGCGCCAACGCCAGGCCGGTGCCGACCACGTCATGGCTGCGGCAGATGCTGCCGACCCGTCGCCGACGGCCCCGGCGTGCAGTGATGCGTCGAGTCCACGAGCGATGGCCGGTGCGGCCAGTGCGAACACCGCGAGGCACGCGCCGCAGATCCCGGCCCGTATCCGCTGCTGCGGATGGCACCGCAACGCCGGCTTCCGGTCGACGAGCTCGTCGCTTCGCGATCGCCTCTCGTCGCTTCGCATTCGCCTCTCGTCACTTCGCATCCGCCTCTCGTCGCGTCGCAGTCGCCTCTCGTCGCTTCGCATTCGCTTGGGCATCCCGACAATCGGGAGAGCAAGCGCCGTGCCGCAGCGCAGACGCTGCCTGCGGGCCGACGAGGCGGCGGGGTGAACGTCCCGTCCCAGGGCGCGCGGTCCCGGGCGGACACGCTTGACGCGCCCCACCCGCTCCCCAAGAATCGCCCCATGGGGCAACCCTCACGCCGCTCGTGCCGTTCCTCTCGCCCGTCGCCTCGCCGCTCGTCGCGCCGCTCGTCGCGCGGAGGAGTCGCGATCGCATTGCTGCTCTGCGCCGCGATCCCGACGACCGGTTGCGCGCTGTTGATCCCGCCGTCCTGGCGGGGGCACGCGCCCGTTCCCCTGGTCGGCCCGATCCACGCGGAGCAGCAAGACGGATCGGCTCCCCTCGCCCTCGGTGATCCCGCGGCAATGTCCGACGAGCGCCTCCGGTTGCTCGTCGACGCCGACCAGCGTCGGCTCGTCGAGATCGCGAGCCAGGAAGGGGGCGGTCCCCTGGCCGACGCCGAAGCCGAGACCGAGCTGCGCGAGATCGCGAACCGGCTGCCGAGGCTGCAACGCGAGCTCGACCGCCGCACGGGTGGCGGGTCGAATGAGCGCGTGATCCGATGACCGACGGCGCCTCGTCTCGCGGACCGATCGTCGCCCTCGCGGGCGGAGTCGGAGCCGCCCGTTTCCTGCGCGGCCTGGTGCGCGCGGCGGCTCCCGAAGACGTCACGGCCATCGTGAACACCGGCGACGATCGCGAGTTCTACGGCGTCTGGGTCGCGCCGGACCTGGACATCGTCACCTACACGCTGGCCGGTGCCGTCGATCTCGACAAGGGCTACGGACTGGCGGGGGACACGACGACCCTCGTCGACCGCCTGGGCGAGCTCGGTCACGAGAGCTGGTTCCGCCTCGGAGATCGCGACTTCGCCAACTGCCTCCACCGCACCCTGGCGATGCGCGACGGCGCGACCCTGGCCGAGACCGCCGAAACCCTGCGCCAGAGCTATCGCCTGGACGTCCGCGTCCTGCCCATGTCGAACGCTCCCTGTCCCACGCGCGTCGAGCTTTCCGGCGGGCGCAGCGTTCACTTCGAGGAATACATGGTGCGAGACGGTGCGCCCTCGGACGTGGAAAGCGTGGACCTTTCTGCCGCCCGGGCTGCAGCGCCTGCGCCCGGTGTGCTCGAAGCGATCCGGTCCGCCCGGACCCTCGTGGTGTGTCCGAGCAACCCGGTCGTCTCGATCGGCCCGATCCTGGCGGTGCCCGGGGTCCGCGATGCCATCGCAGCGTCCGACGCGCCGGTGGTGGGCGTGTCTCCCATCGTGGGCGGCGCACCGGTGAAGGGTCCGGCCGCCCAGCTGCTGCGCGGCATCGGTTGCGAGGTGTCCGCCCGCGGTGTTGCCCGGCTGTATGCACCCTGGATCGACGGCTTCGTGATCGATCAGCGGGACGCGGGGCAAGTCGACGAGATCGAAGCCCTGGGTGTCGCTTGCCGCGCCGTCGACACCCTGATGGTGAACGTCGAGGTCGCGAAGCGGCTGGCCCAGGCGGTACTGGACCTTGCGGAGCAGACGCGGGACGAGCGCGGGCGGTGAGCGTCGCACTGGTTCCGGTCAAGCGCCTGGCGGCCACCAAGTCGCGGCTGTTTGCCGAGCGCGGCAAGCACGGCAGCGGAGACACACGCGACCGCGAAGCGATGGCGATCGCGATGCTGCGTGACGTGATCGCGGCGCTGCGCGCGACACGCTCGCTGGACCGCGTCGTGGTGGCGACCCCGGACGAGGACGTGGCCGCGGTCGCACGCGACGCCGGTGCCGAGGCCCTGGTACGGGACGACCCAGGCCTGAACCCGGCCCTCGACGCCGCCGCGAACGCCCTCGCCATGGGCGACGGGCCCCTGCTGGTCGTACTCGGCGACGTGGCGGGCGCCCTGCCCGAAGACATCGACCGGTTGTTCGACGCGCTCTCCGACCAGGGCGGACGCGGCGCCGTGCTGGCGCCTTCGAGCGACGGCGGGACGTCCGCCCTGCTGCGGGCACCCCACGACGCCATCCCCAGCTGTTTCGGGCGAGACAGTGCCAAGCGGCATCGCGAGGCGGCGGCCGTTCGCGGCGTCCGCTACCGCGAGCTGCCGCTACCGTCCCTGTCGCTCGACCTCGACCTGCCCGAGGACGTCGAGCAGTTCCTGCAGACGAAGACGGGCGGCACGGCGACCCGCGCGGCCTTGCGCGCCCTCGGCCGCCACGGAGACCCCACGTGAGCGAAGCCCGGCAGCGCGTCACCCTCACCGCCCTGACGGGCATCCCCGCCGTTGGGCCGGGCGACGATCTCGCCGCGGCGTTCCATGACGCAGCCGAACGCCAGGGCATCGCACTCGAAGACGGCGTGCTCGTCGTCTGTCAGAAGGTGATCTCCAAGGCCGAGGGACGGCTGGTCGCGCTTGCGGACGTCGAGCCGTCAAAGGAAGCGCGCGAATTCGCAGCGGCCTACGACAAGGACCCGCGGCACACCCAGGTCGTGCTCGACGAGAGTGTCCGGATCGTGCGCCGCGGTCCCGGCGTGTTGATCTGCGAGACGCGGCACGGCTTCGTGTGCGCCAATGCCGGGGTCGACCTGTCGAACAGCACCGGTGAGGACGTCGCCGTGCTGTTGCCCGTCGATCCCGACGCCTCCGCGGCGCGGCTGCGCACGGCGCTCCAGTCCAGGGGAGCGGGCAAGCTCGCGGTGATCGTCACGGACACGTTCGGCCGTCCGTGGCGGGAGGGCCTGGTCGACGTCGCGATCGGCTGCGCCGGGATCGCACCCATCCAGGACATCCGTGGCAGCCTCGACCTCGCCGGTCGCGAGCTGCTCGTGACGCAGAACGCCAGCGCCGACCAGCTGGCCGCGGCCGGGGGCATCCTGATGCTCAAGAACAGTGGCGTGCCAGCCGTCTGGGTGACGGGGATCGCGCCCGAAGGCGACGGGACCGTGGCCGGGACCCTGCGCGATCCGCAGACGGATCTCTTCCGCTGAGCCTCTGCCAGGAACGTGCGCGGCTGAAGGCCGCGCGCCCTAGCGGATCGAGTCCACCAGACGTTGGAACTCCGTGTGCTCGTCGAGCAGGCGCAGTCCGAAGCCGCAGCGCTTGGCGCTGCCGGCCGGCGCCGTCCACCACACCAGACCGTTGACCACGATCTCGGTCTTGCCGGGCTCACGCAGGGTGAGCTCGACCTCGGACCCCTCTTCCGGGACTGCCAGGGTGCCGACAAACAGCCCCCCGTCACTGACGTTCCGGACGTCCCCTTTTCCCGACAGGGCTCCGGCCTTGAACTGCGCGGGTATCTTCGTGCGAAAGCGATCCTGTCTCATGTTGCGACGCTTCGGCCGCGCTCGGGCGCAGCACGGTGATCTCGATCACCTCCGGGCACCCATCATCAGCAGATGGGAAGGCGCCAGGACGTAGCGATACCCGGCCAGCCAGCGCAGGGGCCCGAGGCGAGCCAGGCCGCGCAGCGCCCCGGCCGCGGCGCCGCGCAAGGGGTGGCCGCGGCGACGCCAGCTCCCGAAGCTGAACGGGATGCGGCCCAGATCGTCGTCGACGGGTAGGAACACCCGATCGCGCTCGCTGGCGAGCACGGTGTCGACGGGATCGAAGTCGAGCTCGGGGAACAGCTGCCGCACGCCATGGTGGGTGAAGCGCCAGTAGTCCGAGGGATAGCCGTGGAGCTTCCAGGCGAAAGGCACACCGACGCACAGCAGCCCGCCCGGTTCCAGCAGTCGCGTGATGTTCGCGGCCATGTCGAAGGGTCGCGCGCAGTGCTCGAGCACGCTCAGGCAGAAGACGCTGCCGAAACGGCGCCGGGAAAGACTGGGGTCGATGACGTCGAAGTCGCCGGCGAGGTCGATCACGAGGTCGACGCCCGGCCCCGCCTGCATGTCGACGCCCAGCCAGTCGGTGATCCCGGGAAGCGCTGCGCGCAGGTCCTGGGTGCTGCCGTAGTCCCGGGACCCGACCTCGAGAGCCGGGCCGCCAAAGCGTTCGCTGCGCGCTTCGACGTAGAGTCGTTGGTTGAGGTCGCCCATTTTCTCGGCCCGCCTGCGCGCTCAGCCCGGGTCCGGCGCCCGCACCCGGTCGAGGATTCCGCGCCAGACCTCGTCGAGCCCCGCCTTGCTCGCCGACGAGGTCGCGATGAGCTTGTGTCCCTTGCGATCGAGCTGGCTCGCCAGCTCGCGCAGCCGGCGAGCCCGGCGCATGGGCTTCAGCTTGTCCGCCTTCGTGATCACGACCTGCCAGGTGACGCCGCGTTCGGTGAGCCAGTCGAGCAGCAGGGTCTCGTCTTCCGAGAAGTCGCGCCGGAGGTCCTGCAGCAGGATCGCGAGGCGCAGGGGCGCGCGATTCTCGAGATAGCCCTCGACGAGCTTCCCCCAGCTCTCCCGTTCCTTGCGCGAGACCTTGGCCCAGCCGTACCCGGGCAGGTCCACGAACGCCACCGGCTCACCGCCGGCCACCACCTCGAAGAAGTGGATCAAGCGCGTCTTGCCCGGAGTCGCGCTCGTGCGCGCCAGCTGCTTGCGTCCCACCAGCGCGTTGAGCAGGCTCGACTTGCCGACATTCGAACGGCCGAGGAACGCCACCTCGGGCAGTCCCTCGTTCGGGAACTGGTCGATGCGACCGCACGAGATCAGCAGCTCGGCGCGTTGGATCTTCACGAGCGGGCCCCGGCACGCGGATGAGACGCGCGACGATCTGCGAGTTCCGAGAGGACCGGCGCCAGTCGCGCGAGCCCCTCTTCGATCTTCTCTTCCGAGACCGCATAGCAGAAGCGCAGCATCCCCTCGCCCGCCTCGCCGAAGTCGATACCCGGTGTCGTGCCAACCCGCGCCCGCTCGAGCAGGTCGAATGCCAGTGCGCGCGAGTCGTCCCCGAAGCGGCGTGCGTCCGCCAGCACGTAGAAGGCCCCGTCCGGTGTGCGGGGAACGCCGAAGCCCAGGGCGCGCAAACCCTCGACGAGTCGCTCGCGACGGCGCTGGTATACGGGCAGCATTTGCGAAAGCGTGGCGGCGCCGTGGGCGAGGGCGGCGAGGCCTGCTTCCTGCACGAACGAGTTGACGGAAATGAAGAGATTCTGGGAGAGGATCTGCGCCGGACGCATCGCCCAGTCCGGCAGCACCACCCAGCCGAGTCGGAAGCCGGTCATCGCGTAGCGCTTCGAGAAGCCGTCGAGCACGAAGGCCTGCTCGCGCTCTGCGTCGTCGAGCTGGGAGGCGGAAAAGGCGGGCACGTCCCCGTAGACCAGCCCCTGGTAGATCTCGTCGGCGACCAGCGGTACGCCGAGGCCTGCGAGTCCGCGCAGGGTCTCTTCGGACTGCACCGCACCGGTCGGGTTCGCAGGTGAGCCCACGACGATGGCGGCGGTGCGCGAGGTGAGCGCGCGGCGCACGGCCTCGACGTCGATGCGATGACCGTCTGCGGGATCGGTGCGCACGAAGACCGGCTCGCCGCCGCAATAGCGGACGAAGTTGGGGTAGCAGGGGTAGTGGGGCGTCGGGACGATCACCTCATCGCCCGGCTCGAGCAGCAGCGAGAACGCAACGAGCATGGCCGGCGACGTACCCGCGGTGACCAGGATGCGGTTCGGCGAGACATCGCGGCCGAAGCGCCGCGCGTAGTCCCCGGCGATGGCCTCGCGCAGATCCGCCCGCCCGCGACTGTCGGTATACCCGACCCGTCCCGCCGACGTGGCGGCGCGACTGGCGGCGAACACCTCGGGCGCAGGGTCGAAGTCCGGCTCCCCCAGCTCGAGGTGGATGACGCTCTCGCCGGAGCGCTCCAGCTCGTGGGCTCGCTCCATGATCTCCATGGCGAGGAACGGCTCGAGGGCAGCGACCTTGCGGGGCGGCTTCGTCGTTCGTGTGGGCGTAGGCTTGGGCATCGCGGGCCGGATACTTCCCCACGCAGGGGGGCCGATGCGACCCGCAACAAGCTGTGGCGCTCCAAGTATTTGTTTCCGCTTGGCTTTTCGGACCGGCAAGTTTGACGCTCGCGGGCCCCGGTGATACCTTCGCGCATCCAGCCGCCGGATTTCCCGAGCCGCGGAGTGAGCCGGAAGCATGTCGAGTTCCCCGCAAGACACCCAATCCGAGAAGGCCGACCCCGCAGGCGGCGCCGAGCGGGCCCAAACGGCCCAGAGCGGCCTCTCGAAGGGCGCCCAGCTGACCCTGGGAGCGCTCCTGGTTGCCGGCCTGCTCGCCTGGTACGGCTACACGAACCTCGGAGAAGGCAGCTCCTTCACCTACTACCAGACCCTCGACGAGTTCGCGGCGGCGGATGTCGCGGCAGGCGGCCAGGCCCTGCGCGTTCACGGGTACGTGGCAATGGAGTCGATCGAGCGCGACCTGGAGGGGCGGCAGGTCCGCTTCGTCGTCCAGAACGACCCGCCCCATGCCGCCGCGACGACCAGCGAGAGCCGGCTGGCCGTCGTCTACCAGAGTCTCGAGACGCCGGATCTCTTCAAGGACGGCGCCGAAGTGGTCGTGGAAGGACGCCTCCAGCAAGCTGGCGCGGATCGAGGCACGGTCTTCGTGGCGGACAACGTCATGGCCAAGTGCCCTTCCAAGTTCCAGGCCGAGGCCAACCTCCAAGCGGAAGCCGAGGGCGCTGCGACAGCGGGTTCGTCCCAGGCCATGTAACAGGCACGAAACGAGCCCTGTGCTGACCGCGCTGCTTGCCGCGGCATCCCAGGCCCCGCAGTCCCGCGCCCCGATCCAACCCGCACCGGAGACCTCTTGTCCGACATTGGCCTGTACTCGCTTCGTTTCGCGCTCGTCGTCGCCGCATTCGGCGTAGCAGCCGGCGTCGCTGCGGGCATCCAGAAGCGCGCAGACTGGACGCAGGTCGCCGAGCGCTGCGTCCTGGCGACCTTCTTGTTCCTGTCGGTCGCCATGGGCGCCCTCTTCTACGCCCTTGCCACCAACGACTTCCAGATCGCCTACGTCATGCAGCACTCGGCGCGCAGCATGACCTTGCCCTTCCGGCTGGCGGCGTTGTGGGGCGGACAGTCCGGCTCCCTGTTGCTTTGGGGCTGGATGCTGTCGGTGTTCGGGTGCGTGACCGTGCTGGCCAACCGCAACCAGAATCGCGGCCTGATGCCCTGGGTCGCCGCGGTGCTGCTCGCCAACGCCTGCTTCTTCCTCGCCCTGCTGAACTTCGTCACGGTGCCCTTCGACCAGGTCCCGGTGGGACGCGTCCTGTCCGATGGCAACGGCCTCAATCCGCTGCTCCAGCACCCGCTCATGACCATCCACCCGCTGATGCTCTACACGGGCTTCGTGGGCTTCGTCGTGCCCTTCGCGTTCGCCTTCGCGGCGCTCGTCAGCGGCGAGCTCGGCACGACCTGGTTCCGCACGACCCGCCGCACCACCCTCGTCGCCTGGTCGTTTCTCGCGTACGGCCTGATGCTCGGCGGACGTTGGGCGTATGAGGTGCTCGGCTGGGGTGGCTACTGGGCCTGGGACCCGGTCGAGAACGCGGCCTTGATGCCCTGGCTCGCAGCCACCGCCTACCTGCATTCGGTGATGATCCAGGAAAAGCGGGACATGCTGAAGATCTGGAACCTGGTGCTGGTCGGGCTCACCTACACGCTCTGTCTGTTCGGCACCTTCCTGACCCGCAGTGGCGTCGTGCAGTCCGTGCACTCGTTCACGAACAGCGGATGGTTCGGCTTCATCTTCCTGGCCTACGTGGCGGTAATCGCCGGCGCTTTCTTCGCGGCGTTGTTCTATCGCCGCAATGAGCTGCGCAGCCCGCGCAAACTCGAGTCGATGGTCTCCCGCGAGGCGGGCTTCCTGCTCAACAACTGGGCGTTCATGGCGCTGCTGGTGGTCGTGTTCTGGGGAACCATGCTGCCCGTCTTCTCGGAATCGATCTCCGGCCAGCGCACGACCGTGGGACCGCGCTTCTTCAACACGCTCGTCGGACCCATCGGCCTGTTCCTGCTCTTTCTCACAGGCGTGGGTCCGCTCATCGCGTGGCACCGCGCGTCTCTCGCGAGCATCCGCAAGCAGTTCACGGTGCCGGCCCTCGTCGGGCTCACCGTGGGCCTCGTCACCGCCGTCGCGCTCTGGGGGCAGATCGGCTTCTTCACCCTCAGCTGCTGGGCGCTCGGCGCGTTCGTCGTCACGACCGTCGGACAGGAGTACACCCAGGCCATCCGCGCGCGCATGCGATTGCACGCCGAGTCGCCGTTCCGCGCCGTCGCGACCCTGCTCGAGAAGAACCAGCGCCGCTACGGCGGCTACGTGGTGCACCTCGGCATCGTCTTCATGATGATCGGGTTCTCTGGGGCCTTCTTCAACGAAGAGCTGCTCGAGAACGTGAACCCGGGCGATTCGGTGTCGATCCACGACTACCGGCTCCAGTACCTGACCGCCGATCCGATCCCGGCCCAGCACTACGGCGGTGCGAGAGCGCGTGTCGCGCTCTACCGCGAGGACGAGCCGGTCAAGATGTTGCTGCCGGAGAAGCGCATGTACTGGCTCGAGCAGCAGCCGACCTCGATCCCCGCCATCCACTCGACCTTGAACGAAGACATCTACCTGGTGTTGACGGCCATCGAAGCGGACGGCTCGGCGACCCTCAAGATCTACCGGAACCCGCTCGTCAACTGGATCTGGCTCGGCGGGATGGTGCTCGTCCTCGGGAACATCCTGATCCTCTGGCCCCATCCGGCGCGCGGATCCCAATCGGCATGAAGCGAGACGTCCTGCGCGGCCTCGCGGCACTCGCCCTGCTGTTCGCGGCGTCCGGATTCGCGACACTCGGCACAGTCGCGTCGGCCCAACAGAACCCGCATCCGACGACGCCCACCACGGGTCCGTCGTCGCTACCTGGGGGCCACGGCGTGGTGCGGGGCGTCGTCGTCGACCCCGAGAACCCGACGGCCACCGGGGACCTGACGGTCGCCTTGTACGCGCTGCAACCCGACGGAACGCCCGGGATCGGCAGCACCCGAACTGCGCCGGACGGGAGCTTCGCGTTCGAGGCCGTCTCGAGCGACCCGACCATCGTCTACCTCGTGGGCGTGCGCTACGCCGGCGTTCCCTACGGAGAACGCACCGGCTTCGTCTCGGGGCAGACGGAGATCGACCTCGCGATCCCGGTCCAGCAACCCACCGCCGACAGCGCGGGGACTCGCATTCAAGACAGCAGCATCCGGGTACAGGCCCTGGGCTCGCGGCTCGCGATCGAGGAAGTCCACACCGTCGTGAACGACGGGGCTGCGCCCATTCTCGTCCCCGAGGCGGCGCGCGGCAGCGCGCGCGCACCCTTCGAAGCCGCCCTGCCCACTGACGCCATCGACTTCCAGACCGGTGTCTTCAACGACACCGGCGCCTTCGAGGAGCGGGACGGGCGCATCCTCTACTGGGGCCCGGTATACGCCGGCGAGCAGGAGATCCGCTTCGGCTACCAGGTCCCGGTCGCACCGGGTAGCCCGAGCGTCCAGGTCGAAGCCCGCTTCCCCCGCGGCACCGGGCAGGTCCGCATCCTGATCCCGCCGGACGGGCCCGAAGTCGCGTCCGAAACCTTGCGCGAAGCGACTCCCCGCGAGATCGACGGCGTTCTGCACCAGCTGCTCGAAGGCGACGCACTGACTGCAGGCGGCAGCATCACGCTCACGATCAGCGTGCCGGAGACCACCGGCGATCCCGACGCCCTGCGCCTCGGTCGCGCGGAGGTGTCGGTGGAGCTCGACGACACGGTCCTCGAGGTGACCCAGACCCAGCGCATCGAAGTCGAGCCCGGCGCACACGTGGCGGGGACCCCGGACAACCCCCTGCTGCGCTTCGAGCTACCCCTGCGCGCGGAGCTGTCGGGTCTGTCGGTCGACGCCGCGCGCCTGGGTGTTGTGAGCGTCGACCAGGGCATCGAGGTCATCGGGCCGCTCGGCCCCGGGGCCCATGACTTCGCGTTCCGCTACCGGCTGCCCGCGAACCCCGACGGTACCACCCTGGACCTGCGCTTCCCCGCGACGGTCCCTGCCCTGCAGCTGCGCGCCGCCGACACCGGGCTCGTGATCGAGAGCGACCGCCTGCACCGGCTGCGCCCCCAGGCCATGGGCACGCGCACCTGGATGCTGCGTGAGGCCTTCGAGGTGCGACCCGACGAGATCGTGTCGGTCCGCTTCGTGCCGCTCGACGCCCGAGCTCCCTCCTCAGCGGCCGCGGCGCTGTTCGTGCTGGGTTCGGGGGCCCTCGTGCTGCTGTTCGTGATGGCGCCCCTGCGCACGACGCGGGCCGCACGCGGCAGGGAGGCCGACGACCGGCACGGTCCGGCACACGAACGCGATCTGGTCTACGCCACGATCCGCGACCTCGAGCACGACTTCGAGACCGGCAAGGTGGCCGAGTCCGACTACGAGCGGACGCGCCAGGACCTGTGGGCCCGGGCCGTCGAGCTGATGCGAGTCGAGCAGGCGAATGCTCCGGCGACGTCCCCCGGAACCGAGGCGGCAGACGCCCCGGCGCTGGCAGCGATCCCGGCGCCGGCATCATCGCCGGAGCAGACCACCGAGCCCGTCGCTCGCTTCTGTCCCGGGTGTGGGGGGGCCGTCGACCCGGCGTGGCGCTTCTGCTCGCACTGCGGCGGATCGCTCGACTCGCTCCCGCATTCCGGTGAGCCCGCCGGGTGAGCCCGGCAGCGGCCACCCGTCTCGTCGCCCGCTCGCTCGTCAAGCGATTCGGGCCGGTGACGGCACTCGACGGCGTCGACGTCGACATCGAGGGAGGCCACGCGCTGGCGGTCCTGGGGCCGAATGGCGCAGGCAAGTCCACCCTGCTCCGGATCCTGGCAGGCCTTGCCCAGGCGACCTCGGGTGAACTGACGGTGACGCGCGCAGGCGCTGCAGCACCCGGGCGGGGTCGCAGAGCGGCTCGTGCCGGAGTCGGCTTCGCCGGCCACGCCACGCTGCTCTACCCCGAGCTGAGCGCGCGCGAAAACCTGATCTTCCACGGAAGACTCCACGGCATCGCCGACCCGCAAGGGCGCGCGGACGCCCTGCTCGCCGACGAAGGTCTCGCGACCGTCGCGGATCGACGTGCGGGCACCTTCTCGCGCGGCATGTCGCAACGTCTGTCGATCTCACGCGCCCTGGTCCACGACCCTGGAGTCGTGCTGCTGGACGAGCCCTTCAGCGGCCTCGACCGGAGGGCGGGCGACCGGCTTTCGCTGCGCCTGCGGGCGCTGCGCGACGAAGGGCGCCTGGTGGTGCTCGTGAGTCACGACCTGGCGCGCGCCAGCGAGATCGCCGACCGGGCCATCGTGCTGCTGGCGGGACGCGTCGCGCACACCGCGAGCGCGGGCGAGCTGGGTAGGGACGCTCTCGAGGACGCCTACGCCCGCGCACTGGATGCGTCCCTGCCGCCCGTCCCCGGTGACGCTGGCGGCACGACGGCGGGACCGTCCGCGTGAGGGTGCTCGCGGCCATCCTGTGGAAGGACCTGATCACCGAGTGGCGGTCCCGGGACCGGGTCGTCGCGATGCTGGTGTTCTCGCTGCTCGTGGTGATCGTCTACCACTTCGCGCTGCCGGAAGGCACAGGCCCGGACATCGCCGTGCACACCCCTGGCCTGCTGTGGGTCGTCTTCGTGTTCGCCGCGCTCATCGGTCTGAACCGTGCGTTCGCCATGGAACTCGAGAACGATGCGCTGGCGGGGCTCGCGCTGATCCCCGCAGACCGCGGCTGGGTCTTCGCCGGCAAGGCGGTGGCGAACGCCCTGCTGCTGTTCCTCGTCCAGGGCCTGGCGGCGGCGGCCTTCGGGCTGGTCTTCGACATCGATCTGGCGGCGTCTGCTCTCCCGCTCGCCGGCGTCTTCGCCCTCGGCACCCTCGGCATCGCGCCGGTCGGCACCCTGCTGTCCGCGATGGCCGTCCGCACGCGTTTCCGTGAGGTGCTGTTGCCGATCCTGCTGCTCCCCGCGCTGTTCCCGGTGCTGGCGGGTGCCGTCGAGGGCACCGCCGAGGTCTTGCGCGACGGCGGACCCAGCTTCGCTTCGGTGCAGTTGCTGTTGGTGGTCGACGGCATCTACTGGATCATCTGCTTCATCGGTTTCGACTACGTCCTCGACGAATAGATCGTCGGAAAAACAGGGTTCTCCCACATGAACGGCCTCGGCCCCATTGCTTCCCGCCTGCGAACCGTTTCGGGCGCACTGCTCGGCATCCTGCTGGTCACCTACGTCTACACGGTCGCGAACGCGCCCATCGACAGCGTGCAGGGCGTCATCCAGAAGATCCTCTACGTCCACCCACCGCTCGCGTACGGCGCCTACCTGGGTTTCGTCGTCACGGCGGTCTGCGGCGGTCTGTACCTGTGGCGGGCAGACGAGAAGTGGGACCGGCTCGCGATCGCGGGCGCCGAGGTCGGGGTCATCTTCTGCACGTTGATGATCGTGACCGGCCCGATCTGGGCCAAGGGGACCTGGGGCAAGTGGTGGTCGTGGGACCCGCGCCTGACGGTGACCCTGCTGCTCTGGTTCGTCTACCTCGCCTACCTGCTGCTGCGGAGCTTCAGCGAAGGCGGCGCGCGCACCGCGCGCTTCGCGGCGGTCTACGGCCTCGTGGGCATCGCGCTGATCCCGCTCAACTACTTCGTGATCGAGATCTTCGGCGGGCGCGGCATGCACCCGGAGAATCTCGAGCGGGGCAGTCTCGGAGAGGGAATGGGCCTGCCCTTCCTGATGGGCAACCTGACCCTGTTCGTGGCGTTCTGGTGGTTCGTGCTGGCGCGATGGGAACTCGAGAACCTGAGAGCCCTGGGGCTCGCGAAACGCGCGGATCCCATGGCGCGAGCACGGGAGGAGATCGCGTGAGCTACGTCATTGCCGCGTACGGAATCACCGGTCTGACCCTCGGTCTCTACGCCTTTCACCTGCTGCGTTCGCGTGCGCGCGAACGAAAAACACTCGTCGGGACTCAAGAATCAAATAACGGTTGACAGGCCTTTCAGGCAGGCGCAGTATACGGGGCGCTTGCGACGTAAGTATCGGTGACTACGTGGGAATTCCGGTCTCCACCAGCTGCTCGAAAGCCCCCGCGACAACCCGCGAAATCACTTTCGAAGACACCCCCAACCCCCGGCATCTGCAAAAGATTGCGCGGACCCTTCGCACGTGACCCACGGCGGTAGTCCGCTTCCCAACATCCCCATTTCATCCCCCAGGCCCCGGCCTGACCACGAGCAACACCGGTCTCGTAGACGAGCAGGGAGTGTGCAGAACCCCCAGACAACCGGGCGCCCTCCATCCGGTTCGGCGCAAACTCGGTTTCCATGGCATGTCGCTTGCTTCCTGTTGGACCCAGCCAGCAACGGCAAGCAGCACGAACAGCCAGGGCTCTCCCCCGAGAGCCATTCCGAGTAAGGTTGGAAGACAGGAGGCATCCGTAGGGATGGCCAGCATGAAGCGCGGCGTCGGATACTGCGAGAACACGGATTGCGAGGACTACGCCAAGGGCGTCTTCCTACTCAATCATGGCGACACCTTCTATTGCCCGCGCTGTCGTCAGCTCGGGAAGGTGGAGAAGGAGCGTGGCTTCTACACCGGCAACTCGGACATCTTCAAGGAGGTCCGGGTCGAGTACAACTTCGATCCGATCAACGGCGTCTACCGCGAGATCGCGATCGTTCGGGACGAGAGCCTCTGGGGCCGCAACAACGTCTACACGCTGCAGTCGCCGCTGATCAAGACCGAGAAGCGCGCGCTGAAGGTGGCGGAAGCCATCCTCGCCAACCTGAACCGCTACCGCGGCCTGATCAACGGCGACGACATCCCGCGCACCACCGAGATCATCCTCTCCTTCGACGACCCCTTCGAAGAGTTCTCGCGCAAGCTGCAGCAGCTCTCGAAGGAGTGGGAGGCCAGCGGTCTCCGGGAGCAGCGCCGCTAACGGCAAGACCGCTTGACGGGATCCAGGTGGCCCGGGTTCGCTATCCCCCTCGCAAGGCGCGAGGCGCCGCCAGCATCTCTAGAGAACGGCCCCGCAGCTTCGGCGCGGGGCCGTTCTCGTTCAGCGGACCAGGAACCCGATCGCAACCGCCAGCGCAGCGGCCAGCAGCCCTGCGACTCCCTTCCAGAAGCGCACCGGTTCACGCTCGATCAGCGGCCGCGGCGTCTCGTTCAGATAGACGGGGTTCGGATGGTGGAGGTCGTAGAGAAATTCGGAGATCTCGTCGTAGCGCTTCGCCGGGTCCGGTTGCACCGCCCTGCGGATCGCCGCGTCCATCCACACCGGGATCATCGGATGATGGTGGTAGCTGGGCTGGTAGCGCAGCCGGTCGAGGCCCCGGGTCGAATGCAGGTCGGACAACGCTTCGCCGTACGGATGTGCGCCCGTGAGCATCTCGTAGACCAGGATGCCCAGGGAGAACTGCTCGGACCGCAGACCCGCCCCGCGCCCCAGCCGTAGCTCCGGCGCCGTGTAGGGAGCGGTTCCGAGGATGCCGTCGCGCTCGAGCGGAACCGCGATCTCGTGCACGCCAGCGACGTAGCAGGACCCGAAGTCCACGATCCGCGCCACGCCGTCCGCGCCCAGCAGTACGTTGTCGGGCTTGAGGTCCTGGTGGAGCGTCTCACGCCGGTGGAAGCAGCGGAGACCGGTGGCAAGCTGGTCGACCCAGGCGAGCGCGCTCGCGATGTCGCCGGGTGACTCGCGCTGGATCCAGGCCGCGAGCGTCTCGCCTTCTACCCACTCCATCAGGTAGTAGAGCGTCGTGGGTGGGCTCGCCGGGTCGACCACCGGCACGACGTTGGGGCCCGCGACCCGTCTCGCGATCCAGGGCTCCATCACGAAACGCTCGAGATAGGCGGGGTCGTCCTCGAAGTTGAGCGACGGCGTCTTCATCACGCGCGTCGCACCCGACGCGAGCTCGGTCACCCGGTAGAGCTGACTGCGGGCGCTGGCGTGGATCTCGGCCTCGACGCGATAGCCGTCCATCACGGTGCCCGCGTCGAGGGGCGGTGGGAACGGCAGCTGGGTGAGCCGGCGATGCAGCTCGTCTGCGTCCTCCCCGGGCAGCGAATCCACTACCAGCAGCTGGCAGGTCAGGTTGTCCGGGCTGTTCCGCGACGCCGCCAGCGCGCACAGGTCGCGACAGATCGACTCGAGAGCGCGACCGGCGAGCAACCCCGACCCGATGCGTACTGCGAGCAGATCGGACGGCACGTAGTCGTGCACCCCGTCGGTGCTGAGGAAGAAGACGTCGCCCGGGGCCAGGTCGAGGGCCCGGTAGTCGAGCTCGAGCTTGACGTCCATGCCCATGGCCCGGGTCAGCATGGCAGCGCCTTCGCGCAGCTGCGTGGCGTGGTCGCGGGTCAGTTGCTCGAGGCGTCCGTCTCGAACCCGGTAGATGCGCGTGTCCCCCACGTGCACGAGATGCGCGGTCCGCGACTTGAGCACCAGGATCGAGAGGGTGCTGACGTAGCCGCGGTGCGCCTCGAGCAGGTGCTGCCCCTGGCTGTAGAGCCAGCGGTTGAGGGCGGTCAGGACCTTCTGCGCGGAAGTCCGGACCGTCCAGGAGTCCGGCGTCGAGAAGTAGTCCGAAAGAAAGCTCTGGACGCAGCTCTCGCTCGCCTCCCGTCCGGCCTCGGCGCTGCTCACCCCGTCCGCGATCACCGCCGCGGCACCCTTCAAGGTGAGCAGCGGCTCTTCCGGGATGCGCAGGCCCATGCAGTCTTCGTTGGCCTCTCGCGCGCCCGTCTGACTGGCCTGACCGGCGCGAATCCCGAGTCCCCCCGTCTGGGGCAACAGCGTCGTCTCGGCAGCTGCCATCAACCCACCTCGATCAGCTCCACGCTGCCGTCCTCGTTGATCTCTGCCACGTGGCCCCGCGGCTCTTCCAGGAACTGTACGGCCACGAACGCAATCGCGGCGCTCGCCGCGATCACCATGAAGAAGGTCGCGTAGCCGACGAAGGACAGCACGGTCAGGAACAGCACCGCACCTACGTTGCCGTATGCCCCGGCCATGCCCGCGATCTGCCCCGTCATGCGACGCTGCACCAGCGGCACCATCGCGAAGACCGCGCCCTCCCCCGCCTGCACGAAGAACGAGCAACCCATCATGGTCATCACCGCCAGGGCGAGGGGCCAGGCGGCGCTGATCTGCGCCATCCCGACGTAGCCCAGGGCCAGGCACAGGATCAGGATCGAGAGCGTCTTGCGCCGACCGAAACGATCCGAAAGCCAGCCGCCGCCGGGGCGCGCCATCAGGTTCATGAACGCGTAACCCGAAGCCGCCAGCCCCGCAGTGACCGGGTCGAGGGACTCGAAGGTGTCGAGGAAGAAGAGTGGCAGCATCGACACCACCGCCAGCTCGGACCCGAAGGTGACCGCGTAGGCGACGTCGAGAACCGCCACCTGCTTGAACTTGTAGCGGTACAGCTCCGGGACACCGTCGCGCAGCATTTCGCGGTTGACGAGGAAGATGCGGTGGCATTGGAACGCGAAGAGCCCGACCAGCCCCACGTAGACCGCGAGACAGACGCCCTCGGACAGCAGCCCGACGTTGGCGGGCGAAAGGCGCCAGGTCAAGATCGCCAGGGCCCCGTAGAGGGGCACGTTCATGACGAGGTAGAAGACGAAGTCGCGCTTGCTGGTCACCTCGAGACCGCCGCTCTTCTTGGGCTTGAAGTAGGTCGAGCCCTTCGGCGTGTCGCGAACCTTGCGAAAGAACACCACGCCGTAGAGCAGCGAGAGGACGCCCGTCGCGGCGATGGCCCAGCGCCAGCCGTCCTCCCGGCCGAAGAACTCTCCCCCGAAGAACAAGGCAGCCGCGGGCAGGGTCATGGCGGCGGCCGCCGACCCGAAGTTCCCCCAGCCCCCATAGACGCCCTCGGCCAGACCCACCTGCCTCGCCGGGAACCACTCGCTGACCAGCCGGATCCCGATGACGAAGCCGGCGCCCACGAAGCCCAGGGCAAAGCGGGCGAGTGCCAGCTGCTCGAAGCTGTTCGCCAATGCGAACCCGAAGCAAAGCAGCCCGCTCGCCATCAGGAGCAGCGTGTAGATCCGTCGCGGCCCGAAGCGATCGACCAGGATCCCGATACAGATGCGCGCCGGGATCGTGAGGGCGACGTTCAGGATCAGCAGCGCCTTCACCTGGGCGTCGCTGAGGGACAGGCTCTCGCGGATGTGTGCGAGCAGCGGTGCGTGCGCGAACCAGACCACGAATGTCAGGAAGAACGCGAACCACGCGAAGTGAAGGGTCCGGATCCGGTCGTCCTTCCAGTCGATCAAGTTGAGTCCAGCACCCGCCACCCGCACGTCCTCCGTTGATGTTTGCGATGTCAGCCTGCGTTCGCGTTCGATCCGCTCTCGCTGCGTCCATGGGTCCAGAGCAACCCCCATGCCAAGCCGCGATCCTCGTCGCCGCGAGACGAAGTGCGCCGGTTGCGGCACCGCCGGGCGACGGTGCGCACGCACCCATCGGTCGCTGCATGCGCACGCGTGTCGCGCTCTGCCCAGTGCCCGGGCATCCGTGCCTCGCAACGCGACAGGTCGACCCCCGCGTGTACAACGCGCGATCGAGTCGTCGCGACCCAGCTGTGCGGCCCTCGACCCGGACCGGCCGCCGCACGCGCGGGCCGCGACGTGGCACGCTTCTTGATTCAACGCGACGCATGTCGACCCGCGCGCACGCTTCGAAGCTGGCATGACCGCCGCACCGGAACTCGATTCCGCGGGCGATCCCGACGGCGTCCCCCGACTGGTGGACCTGCTGCTCGAGGAGCAGTCGCAGCTGACTGCCGTCGAGCGCTTCGCGACCCGGCACGAAGAAGGACCATCGGGAGTCGGCAGCTATCACGAGCTGCTGCCCGCGTCGCCACCGGGCCCCGGCCAGCAATACGCCTTCCGCGTCGACCTCGATGCCTGTACGGGCTGCAAGGCGTGCGTGACCGCCTGCCACAACCTCAACGGGCTGGGCGAGGACGAGACCTGGCGCGCCGTCGGTACCCTGGTCGCCCAGGTGGATACGGGGCCCGCGGTGCAGACCGTGACCACGGCCTGCCATCACTGCGAAGACCCCGGCTGCCTGTCCGGCTGCCCGGTGCAGGCGTACGACAAGGACCCCTTCACGGGCATCGTCCGCCACCTCGACGACCAGTGCATCGGGTGCCAGTACTGCCTGCTCAAATGCCCCTACGACGTCCCGCAGTACCGCCCGGAACTCGGCATCGTGCGCAAGTGCGACATGTGCGCGGGACGCCTGGCCGAAGGCGAGGCGCCGGCGTGCGTGCAGGGCTGCCCCAACGACGCGATCTCGATCAGCGTCGTCGACCGGGATCTGCCGCGGCCGGACCGACTGCTGGCCGTGGGTCCGGGTGCCATGCCCGCGTCGTCCGTGACGCGCCCGACGACCCGCTACGTCAGCCGTCGCCCGCGCCGGGAGTACGCCCCGGCGAACCTCTACGCCGCGGAGCCGCGCCCGGCCCACGATCCGCTGGCGATCATGCTGGTGCTCGTGCAGCTGGCCGTCGGCATCTTCGCCGTCGACGCAGGGATCGGCTGGATCATGGGATGGGACGCCGATGCGGAGACGGGCACCCTGCACGCCGCCCTCGCTACCGCCGGGCTCGCCGCCGCCGGCCTCGGCATGGGCGCCAGCACCGCCCATCTCGGGCGACCCCGGTACGCCTTCCGCGCGTTCCTCGGACTGCGGACCTCGTGGATGAGCCGGGAGATCGTCGTCCTGGGGCCCTTCCTGGGTCTGGCCGCGGCGCTCGCCGGTGCGCTGACCCTGCCCGCGATCCAGGAACGCTTGCCGGACGCGAACACCGCACTCGCAGGCGTGCTCGCCTCGACGATTTCGTGGACGACTCCGGCCGTGCCCTGGTTGTCCGGTGCCGTCGTTGGCATCGGCGCTCTCGGGATCTTCTGCTCGGCGATGATCTACGCCGACACCGGTCGGCCGCTGTGGGGAATGCCGCGGACGGCGGCGCTGTTCTTCGGAACCGCCCTGACACTCGGCACTCTGGCCGGCCTGGCCGCCGTGCTCGTGTGCGTACCCGAACCGCCGACGACGCTCTCGTTCGGGCTCGCGGTTGCGGCCGCTGCGGGGTTGATCGGGAAGGGGGTCGTCGAGTCAGCCATCCTGGGGGAGCGCCGCAACCCGACGGCGTTGGGCGGCACCGCGCGTCTGCTGCTCGGTCCCCTGCGCGTGCGCTTCGGCCTCCGCCTTGGCGCGGCCGGCCTGGCGCTGACGGCAACCGGGCTCGCGCCACTCCTGGGCGGTCCCGGGCCCGGCGCGGCATTGGCGATCCTGGCCCTGGCTGCGGCCACCGCGGGCGAGTTGCTCGAACGACATCTCTTCTTCACGAGCGAGGCCAGCCGGGCCATGCCGGGGCTGTAGCCGGAACCGACCTACCTACCGACCGACCGACCTACCTACCTACGTACCCATAGGACCCCATGACGAGCGACTCCCGAGATGCATCCGCGCCGAACGATCGGCGCACCCTGCGCGACACCGTCCAGGACCTGGTCCGTCAGTGGGACGGGCCGCTGACCCGCGACCTGCTGCGGGCGCCTGGGCGCTTCGGGCTCGGTCAGGTTCCGAGTCGGCTCGAGCCGACCGCGACGACGACCCTCGTGTGTGGCTTCTGCTCGACGGGCTGCGGTCTCACCGCCCATCTGCAGCAGGGCGTCGCCACGAACCTCTCTCCCGACCCCCGCTATCCCGTGAATCTCGGCATGGCGTGTCCCAAGGGCTGGGAGGCGCTGTCACCCCTCGACGCCGAGGACCGCGCCCTCGACCCCCTGCTGCGCGGCGCAAACGGCGCGCTGCAGCCCGTCACATGGGACGTCGCACTCGACCGCTTCTGCACCGAGTTCAAGTCCATCCAGCAACGGCACGGCCCGGAATCCGTCGCGTTCCTCAGCACCGGCCAGATCGCCACGGAAGAAATGATCTACCTCGGCGCCCTGGCGAAGATCGGCATGGGCATGATCCACGGAGACGGAAATACGCGTCAGTGCATGGCGACAGCCGTCTCCGCCTACAAGGAGAGCTTCGGGTTCGACGCACCCCCCTACAGCTACGCGGACTTCGAAGCGTCGGACGTGATCGTGCTGGTGGGCTCGAATCTCTGCATCGCACACCCGATCCAATGGGAACGCATCTGCAAGAACCCGAACGCCCCCGAAATCATCGTCGTCGACCCCCGCCGCACCGAGACCGCCGAAGCGGCGACGGACCACTACGCCATCGAGCCACGATCGGACCTGTCGTTCTTCTACGGTGTCGCCCACATCCTGATCGAGAACGGTTGGGTCGACCGCAGCTTCGTCGACGCCCACACCGAGGGCTTCGAAGCCTTCGCCGACCACGTGCGCGCCTTCAAGCCCGAGGCAGTCGAAGCGGCGACGGGCATTCCGGCGAACCGGCTGCATGCGCTGGCGCGCAGCATCCACGAAGGAAAAGCCGTGTCCTTCTGGTGGACGATGGGCGTCAATCAAGGGCACGAGGCGGTACGCGTGGCCCAGTCACTGATCGACCTCGCCCTGCTGACGGGCAACATCGGGCGACCGGGCACCGGCGCGAACTCCATCACCGGTCAATGCAACGCCATGGGTTCCCGCCTCTTCAGCAATACCACGAACCTGTTCGCCGGACGCGACTTCGAGAACCCGGGCCACCGCCGGGAAGTTGCCGACATCCTGGGCGTTCCGGCCGGCCGCATCCCCGACCAGAACAGCCTTGCCTACGACGAGATCATCGAGGGCATCCACGCGGGTCGCATCCGCGGGTTGTGGGTCGTGGCCACGAACCCGGGGCACTCCTGGATCGAGCAGGCGGCGTTCCGGGAGGCGATCGCGAAGCTCGACTTCCTCGTCGTCCAGGATCTCTACACGACCACGGAGACGGCGGAGCTGGCGGACCTGGTTCTGCCCGCCGCGGGTTGGGGCGAAAAGGAGGGCACCTTCATCAATTCGGAGCGACGCTTCGGCTTGCTCCAGAAGGTGCGCCGGGCGCCGGGACGGGCGCTCGCCGACTTCCACATCTTCCAGCTCGTGGCGGAAGCCTGGGGCTGCCGGGATTGGTTCGCCGGTTGGGACACGCCCGAGGACGTCTTCCAGGTCCTCAAGGAACTGTCCCGCGGACGGCCCTGCGACGTCAGCGGGATCTCCGACTATGCGGCGATCGACGCCGCCGGCGGCCTGCAATGGCCTCTGCCCGAAGGTGAGCCCGTCACCCGCAGTGAGCGACGGCTCTTCGCCGATGGCCGTTTCTACCGTGAGAACGCTCGCGCCCTCTTCTGCTTCGCGCCGGTCTCGCCCCTGCCCGAAGCACCGAATGCCGACTACCCGTTCGCGCTGCTGACCGGCCGCGGTTCGTCGAGCCAGTGGCACACGGAGACTCGCACCGCGAAGTCGGCGGTGCTGCAGAAGCTGCACCGAAGGGGACCGTACGTCGAGATCCACGCCACGGACGCGCAGCGCCTCGGGATCGCGCCCGAAGACCGGGTGCAGGTCGAGACGCGGCGCGGCAGTCTCGAGGCACACGCGGTGATCGGGAGCGGTGTGCAGCCGGGCCAGCTCTTCCTGCCGATGCACGACTCCAACACGAACCAGCTGACCCTGGCCTGCTTCGACCCGATCTCTCACCAGCCTTCCTACAAGCACTGCGCCGCTCGGATCGAACGGCTCTAATCGCCCTTGCCGAGACGCATCGCGAGATCGATGCGCATCCCGGCGAGGATGCTCGCGACGCCCTGGCGCTCGCGTCGCGTCACCGGCTCTTCCCCGGCGAAGCAGTCGGCCAGGGGCTCTCGGTACCAGGGGAACAGCGTCTCCGGAAAGCGGTCGGCGTCGAACCAGTCGACGTCACGGGTCTCGTCGCTGGTTCGAAGGCAACCCCCGACGGCGTGGGCGGCGTACACCTTGGCGGTGTGGGGACGGAAGCCGGTGCGGTGGTAGTCGCCGACGTGGCGGTCGACGTCGATCTCGAGCCCCGTCTCCTCGAGAACCTCCCGCCGCAGCGCGTTCTCGACCGACTCCCCGGGCTCGACGGTCCCGCCCGGGAGCTCCCAGCCCCAGAGATCGCTGCGCACCGCGAGCAGCACGCGGCTGCCGTCGCGGATCACGGCCTGAGCGAGCACCAGGGGTGCCCTCTCGGTGCGCGGCGCGACGATGCCCCACCACGCGATGCGGGTGTAGCTCCAGGCAGCGCCGGTGACGTTGAATAGCTTCACGGGCCGGGCGTCCCCCGAGACCGCTAGTGGACGATCTTGGTCAGCGGCGTCTCGATGATCCCGCGCGCGCCGGCCTCGGACAGCTGCACGATGATCTCGCGAACGATCTTCTCCTCGACGACGGTCGTCACCTCGACCCAGCTGTCGTCGGCCAGAGGCGACAAGGTCGGCGTATTGAGCGCCGGCAGCATCTCGAGGATCTTGGCGAGAAGATCCCGGGGAACGTTCATCGACAGGTTGACCTGGCTCGCCGCCGCGATGGCGCCCAGCATCAGCAGCCGCAGCTGTTCCATCTTGGCTCGCTTCCACGGGTCCTCGCTGGCGGCGCGGTTGGCCACGAAGCGCGGCGTACTGGCGAGGATGGTGTCGATCACCTCGAGATCGTTGGCACGCAGGCTGGCGCCGGAATCCGTCACGTCGATGATGGCGTCGGCCAGCACCGGGGGCTTGACCTCGGTGGCTCCCCAGGAGAACTCGATGTGTGCTTTGACGCCGTGCTTCTCGAAGTGCTTCTCGGCCAGCCCGACGGCCTCGCTCGCGATGCGCTTGCCTTCGAGGTCCTGGATCTTCTCGAATCCCGAGCCGCGCTTGACCGCGAGCACCCAACGAATCGGTGCGTAGTTGGGCCAGGGCGCCTCGAGGTTCGCCACCTCGACGACGTCGACGCGGTTCTCCTCGATCCAGTCGTGACCGGCGATGCCGCAGTCCATGGCACCCTGGGCCACGTAGCGCGCCATTTCCTGGGGCCGAATGAGAATACATTCGATCTCGGGATCATTGATCGACGGGAAGTAGGACCGGCTCGAATAGCGTACGTCGAAGCCCGCCCGGGCGAGGAGCATCTGGGTGGTGTCCTGCAGGGTGCCCTTGGGCAGCCCCAGACGCAGGACCTTCGCGCTCTTCTCGCTCATTTCTTGTAGACCTCTTTGGGGTCGAAGAGGGGCTCGCTCACGACCTCGTAGTCGCCGCCCTCCTCGAGCTTTCGGAAGAAGCAGCTCCTGCGGCCGGTGTGGCACGCGGCGCCGCCCTTCTGCTCGATCTTGAGCAACACCACGTCGCCGTCGCAGTCGATGTACATCGACTTGACCTGCTGGGTGTTGCCGCTCTCCTCCCCCTTGTACCAGAGCTTGTTGCGCGACCGGCTCCAGTAGTGGACCTCACCCGTTTCGACGGTGAGATCGAAGGCCTGCTCGTTCATGAAGGCCACCATCATGATGTCGCCGGTGGCGTCGTCCTGGGCGATGGCGGTGACGAGCCCGTTGCCCTTCTGGAAGTCGAGCTGCTGTTTGGGGTCGGAGTTGGGGGCCATGCAGGGGACTCTCGTGGGTACTTCTCGCCCGCCCGGGGGAATCCAGGGGGGCGCAGAACCTACCGACCTGCGAGTGCACCTGCCAGACGCTCGCGGAACTCGGCGAGCGCCGCCCACTCCTCCCCCCGGGCATAGAGCGATTCCGAAGAGCGCCGCCCCGCGGCCCGCTTCTCCACCAGGATGCCGCGCTCGACCAGCAGGTCGAGGACGTTCGAGAAGGTGGTGTCATTGGCCGCTTCGGGCCGCGCGGCCTCGCCGAGCAGCTCGGCACTTCGGAAGTATTGCTGCGCCTGCTTGCGAATGCCCTTCTTGTCGATCTCGACCGTCTCCGCGTCCCCGCCTGCGACCGGCTCGAGCACGGTCAGCGCCGAGCAGCAGGCCGCATAGGCTTCGATCACGCCCCGGATCTGCTCCGCCAGGCAGCGCAGCAAGGGTTCGCCCGCTTCCGTCGCCGCCCACGCTTCTCCCTGGCAGCGCGCCCAACCGGCCTCTTCGAAGTGGCGCAGCAGACGATCGCAGCGACTGGTGAGCGCCTCGTCGCTGGGAATGAAGAACTCGCGGTACAGCAGCTCGTGCCAGGTCGCGAGGTCGTCGCGCAGCTCCTTGTCCGACGACCCCGCCAGGATCGATCGCGCCAGACAGCTCGCGGTCGCCAGGTAGTGGGCGATCGAGTTGCGGTAGATGTCGAGGGCGCGACGTCGGGATTCCGCGTAGTACAGGATCTCGCCGCGCGGATCGTCCAGCGACTCCACCAGATCCGCTCGGCGCAGGAACGCGATCGACTCCTCGAAGCCTCCCTTGTCCGCCTCGAGGGCGGCGGTCAGGGCAGGCGTCAGGGTCACGCCCTCGAGGCGTAGCAGCTCGACGATCTGGCTCATGCGAGCCACCAGCTCGGTCCGGCGCACTCCCCGGTGCGGAGCGCCGAGCAGTACCGTGGCTGCGATCGAGGTGGCGTTGGCGACCATCGCGCCGTTGATGCTCTCGACGATGCGGTGGCCCAGGGCTTCGATGGTGACGCGCTTCTCTTCGCGCAGGCGTTCGGCTTCCCCGGCCTCGCAGCGATCGATGAAGTCGTCGGCGAAGCGCGCTCGGTTCTCGCCCAGGACCCCCGCCAGGGAGATCGGCTCGTCGAAGACCAGGTGGACGCTGCCGAAGCGCCGCTGCAGGTACTTCCTCGCGCGCACCAGGCCGATCATGCTCTCCCGGGTCTTCTCGCCGCCCTCGAGTTCGTCGACCATGGTGCTCTCTTCGACCAGGCGCTCGTAGCCGATGGACACGGGGACGAAGAGGAAGTCCGTGCGCTGGCTGTCCAGGAAGGCCTCGACCTCCCAGCTGAGCATGCCGAGCCGCGGCGCCAGGGACTTGCCCGTCCGCGATCGCCCGCCTTCGATGAAGAATTCCTGGGTATGCCCCTCACGCACGAGGTGCCCGAGGTACGCGCGGAACACCTGTCGGTAGAGCGGGTCGTCGAAGGAAGCGCGCATGAAGAAGGCACCGCAGCGACGGAACAGGAACCCGAACGGGCCGAAGCCCATGTTCTCGCGAGCGCCGATGTGTGGCGGCAACATGAAGTGCCGGTAGAGCACCACCGAGAGCAGGAGGAAGTCGAAGTACGAGCGATGGCTGGGGAGCAGCAGGATCGGGTGCCGCTTGCCCAGCTCGGCCATGCGCTCGATCCCCGAGACCTCGATCGACGAGAACAGGCGCCGGAAGATCGGCGCCAGTGCCGCGTCGAAGAGCGCGAGCAACGTGGAATTCATCCGCGCGGCGATCTCGCGGAACATCTTCTCGGCCTCGGCGTGAGCACGTTCGCGCGAGCTCTTGGGCGATCGCGAGCGCTCCTCGATCGCTGCCTGTACCGCCGGATCGTTGAGGACATCGTCCTGCACGCGGGACAAGGTCCTCAGCGTCGGCCCCTGCACGACCTTCTCTTCGCGATACAGATAGATCAGGATGGAACGGCGCACCTTGCGGGCGATGCGCTCGGCGCCGACCTGCTCGCCCTGCTCGCGAATGAAGCGCACCAGGTCGATCGGCTCGCCCGTCTTGATGGCGAGGCTGCGATACGTGGCGAGGAAGCGCGTGACCTTGGCCAGGTCCGAGGGACGGGTCAGGGCCCCGTAGTCGAGATTCAGGAAGCGGCTCTCGCTGCGGGGACCCTTGCGCCAGAACAGGCACAGGGGCACGACGTAGGTCGGCTTTTCGCCGGCCCAGACTGCACGCACCGCCACCTCGAGCAGGTCGAGTTCGTCCTGGCGGTGCTTGCGGCGCCCTCGCAGCCAGGTCCGGAACGGCTCGGTCCGCAGGAAGAGGAAGAAGGACGTGCCCTCGCGGACGAGGCCCCGCACGTGCTCGCGGGCCTCGTTGCGGTCGAGGGCCTTGGGCTGGGTGCGCTTCCGGCGCAGGGCGATCCGCAGCCACTCGAGCAGCGGCCGGTAGTAGTGGAAGCGGATCCCATTCGCGAACGCGGACAGGCGCAAGCCCGAGCCGCCAAAGACCGTGTTGAAGAGGAAGTAGTCGAGCCGGCTCGAGTAACGCATCACGTAGATGACGTTTCCCCGTTGCTCGAGATCGCGCAGCCGGGCGACGGTCGTGTCGTCCAGGCCGAAGTGCGCGAAGAAGCGCTTCTGGAAGGCGCGCACGAAGATGTTGAAGCGCGGCGCCATCGCCGACTGGGGGTCCGCGCTCGCGGGCAGCCCCAGGCGTTCGAGCAGGGGATCGGCGGGAGCGATTTCCGCGACTGCGGGCAGGTCTTCGGGAGAGTCGGACATCTCGATCAAGGTACCGAGCCCGCCCGAGGAAAGGCAACGCGACGGAGCGGATGGGCGGGACGAGGGGCGGGCGACGGCCGGGGTGGCCGCCGCCCGCGGGACGAAGCGCTCAATCGGGGAGCAGGATGTCCCCAGACTGCATGTGCTCTGCGATCTCCGCAGGCGTCCACAACTGACTCGGGTCGGACTTGGTGGCGCCCTTCGTGGTGACCACCCGCATCTCCGCGATGCGACCGCCGCCGCAGAAGAAGGTCTTGCCGGTCATGTCCTTCGCGAGATCGCTGGCGAGGTACGTCACCAGCGGCGACACAGCGGCGGGGTTCATGCGTTCCTTCATCGACGAGTCGTCGAAGCCGCCGAGGTCCTCGGTCAGCCGCGTGAGCGCGACCGGCGCGAGAACGAACACCCGGATGTTGTACTTCTTGCCCTCGATGGCGAGGCAGCGGCTGAAACCGGCGATACCGGCCTTGGCCGCGCCGTAGTTGCACTGACCAAAGTTGCCGTTCAGTCCCGACGTGGACGAGGTATTGATGATGACGCCACCGGCTCCGCGGTCCTTCATGTGGTTGTAGACCGCATGGGTCACGCAGTAGGTGCCCTTGAGATGGACGGCGATGACGGGATCCCACAAGTCCTCGGTGGTGTTCGCGAAGGACTTGTCGCGCAAGATGCCGGCATTGTTGACGAGCACGTCTACCTGGTCGAAGGCGGCGAGTGCGCTCTTCAGGATGCCCTGCCCGCCCTCGACGGTCGCCACATTGTCGTAGTTCGCGGCTGCTTCGCCGCCGGCCTTCTTGATCAACTCGACCGTCTCGTCGGCCATCGCCGAGCCGCCGCCGCTGCCGTCGCGGGATCCGCCGAGGTCGTTGACGACGATGGCTGCGCCTTCCTTCGCCATCGCGAGTGCGTGTTCACGGCCGATGCCGCCACCGGCTCCGGTGATGACGACGACTTTGCCTTCCAGCAGGCCCATGGGGGTGCTCCTGTAGTATTGAAACGGTTGGGGGAAACGCTCGACGAACGCCCGAGCGTAGCAGCCGAGACAGCACCGAGACCGCTCGACCGAACCCGCCGGCTACAGGAACAAGATCGTCCGGAGCCGCGCGAAGGGCTCGAACCCGAGACGTTCGTAGAGGCGCTCGGCGGTGGTATTCCCGCTCACCACCGCCAACTGTACGTGGTCTGCCCCCGCCGCGAACGCTTCCTGGACGATGGCCGACATGCCCGCGCCCGCGAAGCCGCGACGACGGGCCTGGGGGAAGGTGTACACCCCCTGCACCAGCCAGCCCTCGGGCCGCCGGACGTCCGCATAACCGACGAAGAAGGCATGGCCGTCGGCCTCGACCACCCGCGCCCGGGGCAGACGGCCCCGCACCCAGCGCCGGAAGCCCGGCGGGTCGCCATCGAACGGGTCGGGACGCCCCTCTTCGCGCAAGCTCGCGCGCGCGGCTTCGACCAGCGCCTCGAGATCGCTCTCCCCGGCGGGCCGGATCTTGACGCCCGGCGGTGGATCCATGCGCACCGAACGCGCGGGGACCACCGCGTAGGCGGTCTCGTCCCGGTCGACCAGGCAACCGCGCCCGCGATCGGACAGGCCCTGCCACAGGCGCGTGACGGGATCCCAGCCACTCTTCATCAGGCCCGACGGGACGACTTCGAAGAAGGGCATCCAGGCGTCGAGCATCTGCTCGTCTGCGCCTTCCGAGAGCACCAGGCTCGGCCGGACCGACGCGACACCCGCGAGGGTGCGCCCGGACCAGGCCCCGACGAGCTGCGGCGGCGCCTCGCCCGCGAGGGCCGGGCGTCCCAGTCGCGAGACCAGGTCGAGCAGCTGCAGGTTGTGCAGCGGGTCCCTCTCGAGCAAGGCGATCGCAACGTCGCGATCTCGCCCCGACAGGAGTCTCGCCTTGACGCGACTGCTCACCGCGGTCCCCGCCTATTCCAGGACGACGAGGACGTCGCCCTCCTCGACGCCTTCGCCTTCGGCGGTCCGGATCTCCGAGATGCGCCCCGCACAGGGCGCCTCGACCGGGATCTCCATCTTCATGGATTCGATGATGAGGATCACGTCCTCCTCCTCCACCACGTCGCCGATGGCCTTCTCGATCTTCCAGACGCTGCCAGTGATCTGGGCCTCGATCTCGATCCCCAAGACTTCCCCTCTCTTGTCCGCGTGGCATTTCGGGACCCCGGAGTGTGCGGAATCCCCGCCCGGGCCGCGACCCGAAGCGGGGTTGCTAGACTGCCGTGCCCCGCATGGTTCCATCCGCCCCGCACGGGGTCGCCCGCGACCCGAAGAAGGAAATCCGTTGCTCGAGACCGTCACCCAAGGCTTCCAGGCCGCGACCGAGAAGCTGCGCGGCGTCAAGGAGCTGCGCGAAGAGAACATCGACGAAGCCCTGCGTGACGTCCGCATGTCGCTGCTCGAAGCCGACGTGGACTTCGAGGTCGTGCGGAGCTTCCTCGAACGCGTCAAGGAGCGTGCCCTCGGCAGCAAGGTCGAGACGCGGGCGCGGGACGCGTCCGGCCGCCGCATCCGGGTGAGCCCCGGACAGCAGTTCGTGAAGATCTGCGAGCGAGAGCTCGTGGCGCTGATGGGACCGGTGGACCCGTCCCTCACCAAGGCGCGGGGCGCCACCTCCATCATGCTGATCGGGCTGCAGGGTGTCGGCAAGACGACAGTCGCCGCCAAGCTCGCGCGTCACCTGCAGAAGCAGAAGATCCGCCCGCTGTTGGTGGCCGCCGACATCTATCGCCCCGCCGCCGTCGAACAGCTCGAAACCCTGGGCGCGAGCATCGGGGTACCGGTGCACCGCGGCAGCGAGGGCCAGTTGCCCCCGGAGATCTGCCGCGACGCCGCCGAGCGAGCCCGCAACGAGCGCCTGAACGGGATCATCTACGACACCGCCGGCCGCCTCGCGGTAGACGAAGCCCTGATGGCCGAGCTCGAGCAGATCACCGCAGCGGTCGAGCCGGCCAACACCCTGCTGGTCTGCGATTCGCTCATGGGTCGCGACGCCGTGAACGTGGCGCGCGCCTTCAACGAGCACATCGACGTCGACGGCATCGTGATGACCAAGCTCGACGGCGACGCCCGGGGCGGCGCCGCGCTTGCCGTCAAGGCCGCGACCGGCGTGCCCATCAAGTTCCTGGGTACGGGCGAGACCGTCGACAAGCTCGAGGAATTCCGGCCGGAAGGTCTGGCGTCCCGCATCCTCGGAATGGGCGACATCGTCGGACTGGTCCAGGACTTCGAAGAGGTCGTGGACGAAAAGCAGGCCGAAGAAGACGCCGAGCGCCTGTTGAAGGGTCAGTTCACCCTCGAAGACCTGATCACCCAGCTCAAGACGATCCAGAAGATGGGCTCACTGAAGGACATCTTCGGGAAGCTGCCGGGGATGGGGGCCATGGCCGAGCAGGTGGACGAGGGCGAGATCCTGAAGGTGCAGTCGCTGATCCACTCGATGACCACCCAGGAGCGACGCACCCCGGACGTCATCGACAAGAGCCGCGCGCAGCGGATCGCACGCGGATCGGGCCGCGACCCGAAGGACGTCTTCGGCCTGGTCGAGCGCTTCGGTCAGATGAAGATGCTGATGCAATCGCTCGGCGGTGGCGGTGGCAAGGGCGGGCTCTTCGGCAAGGGCATGCCCCAGCTCCCCGGACTCGGTGGCGGCATGCCTCCGGGCCTCGCAGGCGCCGGCGGCGCGGGCATGGACCCGGCGGCCATGTTCGGCGGCGGCGCCGATCCCGGCGGCCGCGCCAAGGGCCGGCAGCGGGCGCGCAACGCCGACAATCAGAAAAAGAACAAGCGAAAGCAGGCGCGCAAGTCGCGGAAGAAGGGGCGCCGCTGAGCACCTCGGCGATCTCCGCCCCGACGGGAACAGAAAGTCGCTCGGGAGCCTCAGATTCTGCGTGGAAGTTGCCGATCACGGAAGCCGCATGAAGTCTTCCCTGCTGCTCGCTGTTCCGTCCCTGCCCCCGAGTCGCGTCCTGGTCGCAAGTCTCGTCGTCCTGCTCGCGTCCTGGGCGGGAGCCCTGCCCGGAGCGTTGACAGGCAGTGGCGTCGCGCAGGCGCAGACGCGCAGCTCCCAGCTGTTTCCGCGCCCGGCCGAGCTCGAGCCCGACGTCCAGTTCTGGTTGAAGATCTACAGCGAGGTGGAAACCAACGGCGGACTGGTCCACGACAGCCGCCACCTCGAGATCATCTACGAAGTGATCGAGTTTCCGGAGAGCGCCAGCCGGCGAACCCGGGAAAAGCTCATCGAGCGCACCAAGGACCGCTACCGGGACGCCCTCCGCAGCCTGGGCCGCGGCAAGCGAAGCGGGCTCAACCGCGAACAGGCGCGAATCCTGGCGCTCTGGGGCGGCAGCCCCAGCAACGAGACCCTGCGCGCTGCCGCTTCGCGCCTGCGCTTTCAGCTCGGCCAGGCGGACAAGTTCCGGGCAGGGCTGATCCGATCGGGCGCTTGGCGCGATCACATCCGCAAGACCTTCGCCGACATGGGCCTGCCGACGGAGCTCGCCGCCCTGCCCCACGTCGAGTCGTCGTTCACGCCCCATGCCTATTCGCGTGTGGGTGCCGCGGGGCTCTGGCAGTTCACACGATCCACCGGCCGGCGCTACATGCGCGTGGACCACGTCGTCGACGAGCGCATGGACCCCCTGACCGCGACCGTCGCCGCAGCGCGCCTGCTCGAGCACAACCATCGTGCGACCGGCACCTGGCCCCTGGCGCTCACGTCCTACAACCACGGTGCCGCCGGCATGCGGCGCGCCGCCCGCAAGATGGGCACGACCGACATCGCGGTCATCAACCGCAAGTACAAGAGCCGGACCTTCGGCTTCGCTTCACGCAACTTCTATCCCGAATTCCTGGCCGCCCTCGAGATCGACCAGAACCCCGAGAAGTTCTTCGGGCCCCTGCCCACCCACGCGCCGCCGAACCACGACTCGATCAGCCTGCCGTTCTATGTGCCGGCCAAGAGCCTGACCGCGGCCCTCGAGATCGACACGGCCACCCTCAAGCAGGCGAACCCTGCGCTTCGGGATTCGGTCTGGCAGGGAAGCAAGCGCGTCCCCAAGGACTTCGAGCTGCGCGTGCCCCGCTCGCAGCTCGCTCGCCCGCTGACGGCGGTCATCCAGGAGCTGCCCGCTTCCGCGCGCTACGCGAAGCAGACCCGGGACAGCTTCCACAAGGTGCGGCGGGGAGACACGCTGTCCTCGATCGCCGCGCGTTACCACACCAGCATCAGCGAGCTGCAGAACCTGAACGGCTTGCGCAGCAAGCACCGGATCCGGGCAGGTCAGCGCCTGCGACTTCCGGAAGAGCCGGGCGGACGACGTTCGCGACCGACCGTGGTCGCGCGCACGCACACGCCCGAGCCGCCGCCGGGAGATGGCGTCTACAGCGTGCGACGAGGCGATTCCCTCGAGCGCATCGCTTCGCGCTTCGACGTGAGCGAGCAGGACCTGCTCGACTGGAACAACATCCGCAATCGCAACCGGATCGCCGTCGGCCAGCGCCTGCGCGTCGTGCAGCCCGGCTCCGACGGGCTACTGGCAATGGCGACGCCGACCTCCCCCGAGACGCTCAGCCCGATGCCGACGCCCACGGCCACGTCTTCCGCGACTCCTCCGGCCCCGGATCCCACACCTCTAGCCGCCGAGATGGGCGACGGGGCCCCTCCGGCGCATCCGGAGCCCAGCGCCGACTTCACGCCGCCGCCCTCGGCACGAGCCGACTTCGACCCGGACGCCGTCACACCCGAACCGACGACCGAGGTGGAAAGCGTCGCCGACGCCGCTGCGGCCGAGCTCGCCCAGGCGGGCGAACCCGCCGCCGAGGAGCTGTTGGCAGACCCGGGTGACTACTCCGTCGCACCGGATGGCTCCATCGAGATCCAGGCCGCCGAGACCCTCGGCCACTATGCGGAATGGCTCGACGTCCGAGCGAGCCGTCTCCGCCAGCTGAACGGCATGCGCTACGGAACGCCCCTCGCCATCGGAGACCGCCTGCGTCTCGATCTCGGCCAGGTCTCCAAGCAGACCTTCGAAGAGCGCCGCCTCGAGCATCACCGGGCACTGCAGGGGGAGTTCTTCGATCGCTTCGAGATCGACGGCACTCGGATTCACACGGTGCGGCGCGGCGATTCCATCTGGCAGATCGCAGAACGCAAGTACGGGGTGCCCGTCTGGCTCGTCCGGCAGTACAACCCGGACGTGGACCTCGCAGACCTGCACGCCGGGACGAAGATCACGGTCCCCCACGTGAAGCAGCGCGAGTAGCCGGTCCGCCTCGGCCCGCCCCGCCGTCCGCCCTGAGCCCGTCGATGAAGCCCTGTAGGCAGCGGACCAGTGCGGGCCCGTCGTCGAGCATCACCCCGTGTCCGACGCCGGCGATCGTCTCGAGCCTGGCGTCCGCGAGCAGGCGGACCATCTCCTCGGCAACCGACTCGGACAGCATGGCCGACAGGCTTCCCCGCACCACCAGCGTCGGACATCTCAGCTGCGCGAGTGCGTCCCACAGGTCCCTTTCGAGTGCCCCGAGATCCGCGTCGGTGCCCGGGCCCGAGAGGATCCCCGGATCGAGCTTCGGCTCGAAGCGCCCGTCTCGTCGACGCACCAGCCCGGCTTCCGTCATGCGGTCGATCCCGTCCGGATCTGCGAGTGGATGCGTCATCGCCAGCCGCTCCCGGAAGGCGGCCCTCGTCCCGTAACTGCGGAGCGTGTCGCCGACGTCGGCCGCGATGTGGAGCATCCCGCCCAGGGACAGGCTCGGGCCCGTGTCCACCAGCACGAGGCCTTCGACCCGCTCCGGCGCTGCGGCGGCGAGGAAGGTCGCCGCGAGTCCGCCCAGGGAATGACCGACGACGAGGCTGCGCTCGATTCCGAGATCGTCGAGAGTCGCCGCGAGATCGAGCGCGTGATCGCGAACCTCGTAGTGCCCTTCGGGCGACCAGGGCGACTCGCCGTGCCCACGCAGATCGACGGCGATGGGGCGCAGGCCAGGGGCGAGATCCGCCGCGACTCCAGTCCACACCGAACGGTTGTGCGCAAAGCCGTGAACGAGCAACACCGGCCGACCCCGGCCTCGCGGATCCGAGGCCGCCAGGCAGATCGGCTTCCCGGGCGCGCGTCTCTCAGCCGGCATGCGCCGTCCGCCCGATCCGTTCGACCAGCACCTCGGCCACCACATGGGGGCTCGGGCTCGGTGGGAACCACTCCCGCGCGATCTCGAGCTGCAGGTCCCGAGCCAGCGCGAGGAAGAGTTCGACCATCATCAACGAGTCGAGACCCAGCTGGTCGAACGGGAGATCGAGGTCGAGACGTGCGCGGTCCCGTTCACCCAGGGACAGCACCGTCGCGAGCGCATCTGCCACGAACCGCTTCATGCTGCGGAGCTTTTCCGCGCCTCCCTGAGACACGATCTCATCGCGCAGCAGCTGGCCGCGTCCGTCGCCAGCCTGCGATGCCTCGAGCTCCTGCAGCAGGGCAGATCTCGCACCGCCCTCGCGGCAGGCGACGAGCTCGCCGGGATCGAGGGCAACCCACACACCGGGGCTGCCGGTCCGCACGCTCGCATCGAGGAGGCTGCAGATCCGCTCCGCACCGGCCTGCCGCGGAACCGCGAGGCCGAACCCTCGCGTCGGGCCGTCCGCGAGCCCGGCAAGCAACAGGCCGTCGATCCAGGTCTGGGTCTCCCAGGTGCACGGGTCCGTGTCTGCGTCGCGCAGCGAGACCAGCGCGATCCAGGCCGGCTGGCCGCCCGTGGTGTCCAGCATCCGGCGCCTCGCCCGTTCGGGGAGGGGATGGCCGGCCGATCCCAGGTGCACCCAGCCCGCGACGTCGGTCTTCGCGGCGGCGAGAGCCGTCAGGCAAGCGTCGAGGCCATCCGGCTCGACCGCCTCGACACGCGTCGTCGCCTTTCCCGAGCTTGCCCCGCGCAGCCGGGCCGCAACTTCGTCCCGTAGCGCGGAGGCCTCTCCCACCACGACGACGGCCGAACCGGCGGGGAGGCGGGCCTCCGTGTTCAGCGCGAGGATCGGGGCACTCTCGGCCGCGGCAAAATCGAGGGTCACCCGCCCGACGTGCCGGTTCTGGGTCATGAAGCGGAGCGCACGGGCGGCGTCTGCGACGGGGAAGACCGTGGCGGGCAGGACCCTCGCCCCGCCGCTCGCCACCAGCTCGGCCGCCTCGCGAAGGATCTCCGCGACGAGCGTCGGGTCGGCAGCGGCGATGCCCGCAAAGTCGAGGGCGTAGTAGCCGCGGTTCGCGTCGAGGTCGAGCGCGCCCGGCGGGTCCAGCTCGAAGTCGCGGCGCGGGTTGAGGTCGACATAGCATCCGCCGGGTCGCAGCAGCGCGAGCGACTCGGCGGTGGACGCAGGACCGTCTGCGGCGAGGATCCGGTCGAAACCCGTCGTGCCCGGTCGCGCGTCGAGCAGCTGGGCTCCGCGCTCGCGGAGCGCGCGACGACGGTCTTCCCGGGCGGCGGTTGCGTGGACTTCCGCCCCGCGCGCACGCGCCAGGGAGACTGCGGCGAGTCCGACGCCGCCTCCGGCAGACCGCACCAACACGCGGTCACCCGGCCCGACGCCGCCGCCACAGGCAAGCGCCAACCCGGCGACCGAGAAGGCGAAGGGAAGCCCCGCGCCCTCGACGAAGTCGAGGCCATCCGGGATCGGCACGACCTGCGCAACGGGCACGACGAGGCGGCGGCAAGCCGCTCCGTCGGCGATGCCCATGACGCGGTCTCCGACCGAGATCTCGTGCACATCGGCGCCGACCGCCGCGACGACCCCGGCGAAGTCCCGCCCGAGGGCCTGCACCTCGCCCGGTCCGGTGCGGCCCATCTCCAGCCCCGTCAGCACGTCCAGACCGGACAGCGACGCGGCCCGCACCGAGACGAGCACGTCGTCGGCCGCCAGCTTCGGCACCGCCGACTCGCGGAGCCGCACGCATTCGGCGCCCTCGGACCCGGAGGGCACCACCCGGAAACTGCGATGCCCGGCCGGCGCCACCGGCGCCGATCGGCGCGCGACGCCGACCTCAGCCGCATCGGCGGACGTCAGGCGCGCCACGAACAGGTCTTTCCGCCGCGCCGCGAAGCGACGGTCCATGGGCCCCGTGCCCATCTGGCTCACCAGGGCGATCCGCTCCGCGGGGTCGAGCGAAGCGCTCGTGTCGAAGATCCGACAGTGACCGAGCTCGCTTCGGCTCGCGAAGACATCGAGATCGGCGCCGAAGGCGGAAGCGAGCGCAGCCGGAGGCTGATCTCCCGGCGCCGCGCGTTCCAGTCCGCGCGTCGCGAGCCAGACCTCGGCCGCCTCTCCGCAGCATTCCCGGATCGCGGCCGACCAGCTGGCGACGCGGAAGTCGCGGTGTGCCGCCTGCTCGGGACTCGCACCGCGGTCGGACCAGGCCAACAGGACCAGGCCCCAGGCTTCGCCGGCCCGTTGCAGGCGCGCCCGGACCCCCGGCAGGTCCTCGACCTTCTCACAGAAGAGACAGCGGTCTCCGCGCTTCTCGAGTTCGGCGCCCAGTGCCGCCGCCTCGTGTTCCGAGTCCGACACGAGGATCCAGCTGCGAACCCCCGGCTCCGATTCAGCGTTCGCGCGGACCCGGGGGACCCAGCCGATCGCGCGGAGATCCGGGTCCTGTGCGACGCGGGCTCCCGCCACGACGGGCACGGCGCGCAGGCCTTCGATCACGGCGAGGGTGCGACCCTCGCTGTCGACGAAGCACAGATCGGCCTCGATCCCCTGCTCTTCCGACCGCGCCGAACCCGCCTCCGAACCCCGGTGAGACGTCACGCGACACCAGCATTCGCTCGGCAGCGGCTCGACGAGCCGAACCCGCGCAACCGACGCGATGCGCAGGCCGGCAGACGACGCCGTTCCCAGCTCGGACAGCAGCTGGAGGGCGCTCTCGAGGAGCGCCGGGTGGGCGTGGTACGCATACCACTCGGACTCGGAGATCCGGGGCAACACCAGGCGCGCGACGATCGTCTCGTCCCGCGCGCCCGCGTCGGGCTCGCGCCGAAGTTCCTTCACGATGCGAAGCCGCCGGCCGAGCACCATGCCCTGGCGCTCGAGTCGTCTGTAGTGATCGGGTACGGCCAGGGGCTCGGTCGCGACGCCTTCGCCCGCCGCCAGGGGCACGGGCACCTGCGGGTCCGTCCTCTCGTCCTCCCGGGCGCACGCGATCCGGCCGCGCCCGCACAGCTGCCATTCGTCCCGAGCGGACGAGCGACTCGAGATCCGAAAGCCGAAGCGACTCTCGCCCTCCCGGGTGAGAACCAGCTGCAGTCGCGTCCTGCCGTCCGCGGGAAGCTCGAGAGGTGCGCGCAGGACGACATCCCACAGCACCACCGACGTGCCGGGACAGAGCTGTTCCGCCGCCGCGCGCGCCAGCTCGAGATGGACGGCCCCCGACAGCCGCCGCCGACCGTCGACGCGCAGGTCGTCCAGGAACGGCGCTGCGTCGAGATCGAGGGCGATGTCGAAGAAGCACTGTCGCGAGTCGATCGCCGACTCGCGTCCCTCCCCGAGCAGCGGATGAACCGGCCGGAACGAGTGCGAACGGTTTCGGTCTCCGAACCAGTAGCGCCTGCGTTGGTACGGGTAGAGGGGGATGGGGACGAGCCGTCCGTCCGGGTGCAGGGCGCCGAAGTCGACGGGCACGCCCCGGACATGGAGCGCCGCGAGCGACCCCAGCAGCGAGCGACGCTCTCCCTGCCCGCGCTGCAAGGATCCGAAAGCCGACACCGTCGCCCCGCGCTCGCCGGCGATTTCCAGGATCGAACGAGCCAGCGTCGCGTGGGGCGAGACCTCGACGAAGATCGACTCTCTCCCACACTCTCCCGCACCCGCCCCCGCTTCGATGGCGGCGCCGACGGCCCGGGTGAAGGAGACCGGCTCACGCAGGTTCCGGACCCAGTAGCCCTCGTCGAGGGCGGCCCCGGGAAGCTCGACACCGTCGACGGTGGAGACGAAGGGAACGCTCCCGTCGTGCGGGACGATGCCCTCGATGCGCGATCGGAAGTCGTCGAGCAGCGGGTCCATGTGGAAGCAGTGCGACGCGAAATCGACCTCGAGTCGGCGCGCGAAGATTCCGTCGGCATCGAGGCTCGCCAGCAGCTCGCCGACCGCCTCCCGGTCCCCGGAAACGATGGTGGTCGAAGGAGAGTTCGAGCCGGCGATCTCGATGCGGCCCGCATGAGCGGCGAGTCTCGCCAAGGCTTCGTCCGAGGGCAGCGCGACGATCCCCATCGCGCCGTCGCCGCTCGCGCGATCCACGACCCGTCCTCGCTGACAGGCGAGCCTCGCGACGTCCTCGAGAGAGATGCAGCCCGCCACATGGGCCGCCGCGATCTCGCCCATGCTCTGTCCGATCACCCGATCGGGTCGCACCCCGAAGCTCGCCCAGAGCTCGGCGAGCGCGATCTCGAACGCCACGAGCAGGGGCTGCAGCACGTCGAGGCGGCGGCGCCAGTCGAAGCCGACACCGCCTTCGAGCACCTCCCGCAGCGACCAATCGACGTGTCGCGCGAATGCGACGTCGATCCGGTCGATCGAGGCGGCGAAGCCGGGCTCTCTCGCCAACAGCTCCCGGCCCATCCCGAGCCACTGCGCGCCCTGTCCCGGGAAGACCATCACGAGCTGCGCCGGTCCCGACCCGGAAACCGAGCCCGTGCGCACCGCCGCCGAGGGCGTGCCCTCGAGGTGCGCGTCGAGCTCGTCGGCGAGCTCTGCCGGCGAACTCGCGACCACGGCCACCCGCAAGGCACGTTGGCTGCGCCGGCAGCCGTGCGTGTAGCCCAGGTCTTCGACGCGGGCGGGTTGCCCGCCGCGCGCCGCGTCACGGGTGGCCTCGATCATCTCCTCGAGCGCCCGTGGCTCGTGCGCCGAGAAGGAGACCAGGCTGGGACGGACGGCGTCCGGGACGTCGCCGACCCGACCTCCTGGGTGCACCGGTTCCGGCGGACTCTCGAGGATCACGTGGGCGTTGGTGCCGCTGATGCCGAACGAGTTCACGCCGGCGAGGGCGGGGCCCGTCCCGGGCCAGGGTGTCGTCCGGTCCTGGACCCGCACGGGAATCTCGTCCCACGGAATTGCGGAGCTCGCGTGTTGGAAGTGCATCTGTGCCGGAAGCTCGCGATGGCGGATCGCCAGGGCCGTCTTGATCAGCCCGGCCACGCCCGAGGCCGATTCCGCATGCCCGAGGTTTCCCTTCACGGACGCCACGCGCAGCGGCCGGTCGGGAGATCGACCGGGCCCCAGGACATCGGCGAGGGCTGCGATCTCTACCGGGTCCCCGATGACCGTCCCCGTGCCGTGGGCCTCCACGTACTGGACGTCGGCGGGATCGATGCCGGCCCGGGCGTAGGCGTCTCGCATGGCCTGGGCCTGGCCGTTGCGGCCCGGTGCCATCATGTGACCGCCGTCGCGACCGTCCGAGCTGACGCCGGTGCCGCGGATCACCGCATAGACGGAGTTGCCCTGGGCGAGCGCGTCCTCGAGGGGCTGCAGCACGACCACCCCGGCGCCCTCTGCACGCACGAAGCCGTTCGCGTCGGCGTCGAAGGCCTTGCACTTGCCGTCGGGCGACATCATGCCGCTGCGGGACAACGCGATCTGCCCTTCCGGCGTGAGGAAGAGGTTGACGCCGCCGGCGATGGCCATGCTGGACTCGCCGCGCTGGAGACTCTCGCAGGCGAGGTGGGTCGCGTAGAGCGACGACGAGCAAGCGGTGTCGAGGGTCAGGCTCGGCCCGGTCACGCCGAGCAGATGGGACACGCGCCCCGACAGCACCGCATGCGAGAAGCCCGTCGCGCTGAAGACGTCGATGCTGCGGAAGACGTGGTCCTCGCCGAGGGAGCCCGTCCGCTGGCGGGAATAGTCCTCGGCCATGAAGCCGAAGATCACGGCGACCCGCTCGCCGTGCAGGGACTCGGGGACGATGCCCGCGTCTTCGAGCGCGTCCCAGGTGACCTCGACCATGAGCCGCTGCTGCGGCTCCATCCCGATGGCGTCCCGGGGCGACAGACCGAACGCGGCGGGGTCGAACAGCTCCGGATGCTCGAGGAAGCCTCCGAGGCGGGAGCAGACCTTGCCCGGAATGCCCGGGCGCGGGTCGTAGAAGTAGTCGATGTCGTACCCGAGCTCGATGCGGTGATCGGGCACTTCCCGGACGGTATTGCGGCCGCTGCGGACGATGTCCCAGAACGCGTCCGGACCGCGTGCATCCGCGAAGCGACAGCCGATGCCGACGATGGCGATGGGCTCGTTCGGGATGCGCCCGAGGCGCGCCGACCGCCGCGTCTCGTTCACGAGGGCAGCGTGGCCCGGTGTGTGCGTTCCCAGACGAGCCGGGCGACGGGCGCGTCACCGCCCACCGACAGCGGCGCCGTCAGCAGCTCGAGTCGATCCCCGTCGAGCTTGTACCAGCGTTCCTGCAAGGTGCCGGTCCAGGCCGCGAGAGAACTGACCTCGACCCGATGCGTGATCTTGTCACCTCGCACGCGGTAGCCGCCGCAGTAGGCCATGAACTGGTCGTAGCTGTTGGTGCGTCCGGCTGCTGCGAGATCGCCGTCCGTGCCACCCGCCCGGTCCGCACTCATGAACGCCGAGGACATGTAGCCGTCGGCGTTATAGAAGAGGTAGCCGGTGACCTCGCGTCCGAAGGGATGGCTGAGGGTCCCGTCCCCGGCTTCGAGATCGAAGGAAACGAGCCGCCAGGAACCGACGAGCTCGACACCCGAGTCATCGATCCCCGTCCCGTTCCGGATCTCGCGGTCGGCCACGGTCCCCCCCGCGCGCCGCGCTTCCGCGCGTCGCAGGCCCAGGGTATGGGACGAGATCGGACACGTCGTTGGACGGATCCGCAATCCGGGTCGGAAATCAGACTCGACACGCGTTCGTGACAGGCGACCCAGGGCCCGAGCCGCTGCCCTTCCGCAGGGCTACGCTTCCCGGAACGTCGTTTTCTGGAGGACAGCATGAGCCAGCGTTTCGAGGGGAAGGTCGCAATCGTCACCGGCGCCGCGGGGGGAATCGGACGCGCCACGGTGGAACGCCTCGTACGCGACGGTGCTCGTGTCGTCGCGACGGATCTGAAGGATGCGCCGATCGACGAGACGGCAGCAGCCGTGGAAGCCATCGGGGGCGAGGTCCTGACCGCCGCTCACGACGTGCGATCGTGGGACGACTGGCAGCGCGTCGTGGCCGAAGGCGCGAGCCGCTTCGGCGGCATCGACTATCTGGTCAACAACGCCGGGATCGAGGGTGCCGTGGCAGCCATCGACGAATCGCCCGAAGACGTCTTCGACCAGGTCCTGGCCGTCAACGTCAAAGGGGTCTTCCTCGGCATGAAGGCCGTCATCCCGCAGCTGCGCAAGCGCGGCGGCGGCGCCATCGTCAACCTGGCGTCCGTCGCGGGCGTCATCGGCGAGGCGGCGATCGCCCCCTACGTGGCGAGCAAGCACGCCGTGATCGGCTTGACCAAGTCCGCGGCGACGGGCTACGGACCCGAGCAGGTCCGCGTCAATGCCGTCGGCCCTGCCCCCATCGAAACGCGCATGATGCGCGCGCTCGAGACGGGCCTCGGAGCAGGCGAGGAGGCCACCATCAAGGCCGCCCTCGAGGAGCGGATCCCCCTCGGACGCTACGGCACGCCGGACGAGGTCGCGGCAGTGATCGCGTTCCTCTGCAGCGACGACGCGCGCTACGTGACCGGGTCGTTCTACACGGTCGATGGGGGCATGACGAACTACTGAGGTTCCCGGTCCCGACGGTGATAGGCTTGGGCCGGGAGGTACTGCATGTTCGAGACCCTGCGCGCCGAAGTCGACGGTGACCTCGGCCACCTGACCCTGGACCGACCGAAGAAGCTGAACCCGCTCTCGACCCTCACCCTCTCGGAGCTGGCGGCCGCCGCGCGCTGGTTCGACGAGCAGCCCGGGGTCAAGGTCGTCATCGTCAGCGGTGCCGGGCGCGCGTTCTCTGCGGGCGCCGACCTCGGCAGCTTCGCCGGGCGCCAGGAGGTGTCGATCCGCGACGCCGCCGAGCGCGGGCGCGAGATGGCGGACGCCCTCGAAGGCATGCGCGCCCTCAGCATCGCCGCCATCCAGGGCTGGTGCGTCGGCGGCGGACTCGTACTGGCCGCCGCGTGCGACCTGCGTGTCGCGGCGGCGGACGCCCGCTTCTCGATCCCGGAGGTCGACCTGGGCATCCCGCTCGCCTGGGGCGGCATCCCGCGACTGGTGCGCGAGATCGGCCCGGCGCTCACGAAGGAGCTGGTGCTCACCTGCCGGCCCTTCGACGCCGCCGAAGCCAAGGCGGCGGGCTTCCTGAACCGGATCGTGCCCGGGGACGAGCTCGAGGCGAGCGTCCTCGAGCTGGCGCACTCACTGGCCTCGAAGGCGACCCACACCCTCGTGTCCACCAAGCGCCACGTCAACGCGGTCACGGATCAGATGGTCGGAACCATGCGTAGCTGGTCCGACGCGGACGGACTGGTCACGGCGTTCCACGACGAAGAGTGCGCCGACGCCCGCCGCAACTACCTGCGCGCACGCGGCGGAGACGGCTGACTCGACGCAACGAGACAGCGCCAGGAGACGACATGATCAATGGATATGCCGGCCGGATTCTCGAGATCGACCTCACCACCGAGCGCGTCGAATGGAAGCCCCTCGACGAGGACATCGCCCGGCTCTACATCGGCGGCAAGGGCTACGGCACCCGGCTGCTCTACGACCGCACCGAAGCAGGCATCGACCCGCTGGGGCCCGACAACCTGCTGATCTTCGCGACGGGTCCCCTGAACGGATCCGTGGCGCCCCAGTCGAACCGCTTCGCGGTGGTCTGCAAGAGCCCCCTCACCGGCGGCATCGGCAACGCGACCTGCGGCGGCTCCTTCGCCCTGGGGCTCAAGAAGGCCGGTGTCGACGTCGTCGTCGTCCGCGGCAGGGCGAAGCGACCGCTTCGCCTCGAGATCGACGGCGACGCCAGCGAGGTGAACTTCGTGGACGCCACGGATCTCTGGGGCAAGGGCACCTACGAGACCCAGGCCATCCTCGGCAAGAAGCGGTATCACGCGGTGATCGGCCCCGCCGGCGAGAATCAGGTGCTCTACGCCGGCATCGTGTCCAACGAGCGCATCGCGGGACGCACGGGTGTGGGCGCGGTCATGGGCTCGAAGCAGCTCAAGGCCGTCAGCGTCTGGGGATCGCGCAAGCTCGACATGGAAGACCCGGACAAGTTCAAGGCCTACACCAAGGAGGTCCGCAGGATCTTCAAGGACCACCCCGTGCTCGGCGAAAGCATGAAGCGCTTCGGGACCGGCGGCATCGTCAACACCACCAACGCCCGTAACATCCTGCCGACTCGCAACTTCAAGTACGGGCACTTCGACGGCGCCATGAAGATATCCGGCGAGTGGATCGAGGATCACGAGCTGAAGGGCGTCAAGACCAGCTGCATCCACTGCCCCGTGACCTGCGGCCGGGACGTCGAGGTCGACGGCAAGGTGGTGAAGGGGCCGGAATACGAGACCCTCGCCCTGCTCGGATCGAACCTCGAAATCGGGGACATCAAGAAGGTCTCGGAATGGAACTATCTCGCCGACGACCTGGGAATGGATACGATCAGCCTCGGCGCCACCCTGGGCTTTGCGATGGAACTCGTCGAGACCGGGGCCATCCAGAATGCGGACGGCGCGCTGCGCTTCGGTGACCCGGCCGGCATCTCCGAGATGATCCGCGACATCGCCCACCGGCGCGGTCTCGGAAACGAGCTGGCGAACGGCACCCGTCGCATGAGCGAGAAGTTCGGCGGTGCCGCCTTCGCGCCGCATGTGAAGGGCCTCGAGCTGTCCGCCTACGACCCGCGCGGGTCCTTCGCCCAGGGCGTCGAGTACGCCACGACGAATCGCGGGGGTTGCCACGTGCAGGGCGCCAGCATGTACCTCGAGTCGACGGGGCCCCTCACCATCAATCCACAGAACCTGAAGCTGAAGGCCGATCTCCCGATCGTCCAGCAGAACCTCGCGTGCGCGATCAACTCGATGGTGCTCTGCATCTTCACGACCTACGGCATCGTGCCGAAGGCGATCCACGCCATGAACCCCAACTCGTGGCAGCACAAGGCCCTGTCGCTCGCTCTCGAGAACAGCGGACCCGTCTTCCGCTGGGCACAGAGCATCAAGGGCAGTCCGATGCTGTGGTTCGAGAAGTGGCTCACCTACATCACGGGCCAGAAGTTCTCGAGCGGCCACCTGCAGGAGATCGGCGGCCGCATCTTCAACCTCGAACGCATGTACAACCTGCGCGAGGGCCTGACGGGCGCAGACGACACCCTGCCCGACCGCATCCTCTACGAGCCCACCTTCGAACACATGAAGAGCGGGCACCCCCTCGACCAGCTGCTGCCGCTCTATTACAAAAAGCGGGGCTGGGACGCCCAGGGCATACCCACCGCGCGCACACTCGAGCGACTGAAGGTGCTGCACTGATGGCGACGGCAGCCCCGAGCGGGGCGCGCGTCCAGGTGCAGCTGACCTACGACATGAGCAAGGCGCTCGGCGTCGAGCGCTTCGAGCTCGACGGTGTGACCACCGTCGCCGATGTCGTGCGTCTCGCCCAGCAACGCTTCGAGGGAGGCGCCGGCTCCTTCGAAGAGCTGACGTCTCGGGCCGCCGTCGCGGTCAACGGCGTACTCACGAGCCACCGGCGCGGCATGCGCACCGCGCTTCGCGACGGCGACACCGTCAGCTTCGTGAAGGCCGCCGCCGGGGGCTAGCGGCCGGAACCCCGGGCTCCGGCTTGCCGCGCACGCTGGAACCGCTCCAGCCGGGACACAGCGGGCTGAGACGTCGCGAGAGCCGGCATGTTCTCGTCGAGAGGCCGCGGAACCAACCGCGCACGTCGATGCCCGGGGCCGAAGTCCTGAACGAGTCCTGAACAGACCGCCGCCTGTGTATACCTGTTGACAGGCCCGGTCCGCCTCCGCGTGCAAACTCGACCTTCGATTCGCAGGTCGCGTCCAGGGCGCCTGCCGCTTCAGGAGGAACGGTCATGGCCGCGCGTACCCAGCTCAGCTTCGCAACGTGCAACCTCTACAACCTGAACGAGCCCGGCAAGGCGATCTACACGGACAAGGACGGCTGGAGCCAGGCGGAGTACGACCGCAAGATCGACTGGATGTCCGCGGCGCTGCAGATCGACCGCGCGGACGTCTTCGGCTTCCAGGAGCTGTGGCACCGGGCGTCGCTGGCGAGCGCCTTCAGCGCGGCGGGGCTCGCGTCGAAGTACAGGCTGCTCGTCCCCAGCGGCCATGCCGGGCAGAGGATCGTGTGCGCGGCGGCGGTCCGGAAGGAGATCCTCCACGGCGACCCGGAATGGATCACCGCCTTTCCTTCGGACTTCCGTCTGACGAGTGGCGGCGACGACGCCCAGTCCACTGGAATCACGGTGAACGTCACGACCTTCTCGCGCCCGGTGCTGCACTTCCAGATCCGACCGCGCTCGGACGGCCGCCTGATCTCGGTCTACGTCGCGCACCTGAAGTCCAAGCTGCCGACGAAGATCTACAGGGAACCCTGGTACGAAAAGGCCAAGCACTCCAAGCACAGAGAGGGCCTGGGGGCCGCGATCGCGACGATCCGCCGGACCGCCGAGGCGGCGGCCCTGCGCATGATCCTGACGGAAGAACTGAAGGGCACGGACCGGCCGGTGGTCGTGCTCGGCGACCTGAACGACGGACAGCACAGCAATACGCTGAACATCCTGACGGGGCAGCCCAACTACCTGCTGTCGGGCTTGTCCGTCGGGGGAAGCGACGTCGGCCTCTACACCGCGGGCACGCTGCAGGAGTACCGCAGCCTCAGCGACGTCTACTACACCCACGTGCACCAGAACTTCCGGGAATCTCTCGACCACATCCTGGTCTCCCAGGAGTTCTACGACAACTCCAAGAAGCGGCTGTGGGCCTTTCGCGGCATGACGATCAGCAACGATCACCTGAACATCGACGACCACAAGGCGATGGGCACCAGCGACCATGGAATCGTCCGCGCGCAGTTCGAGTACCGCCCGGCCAAGACGGCTTGAAAGAGACCGCGCGCAAGCGCCCCCCCCAAAAACACCGATCCGTGTCAACCCGTATACCGAACGCTCCCGAGCGCGGTGTCACGCTTCGTGGGTGCGAGAGGCCGTGAGGTCGGCCTCCCCGCACACCCTCCCACACCACGACACGGAGTCTCGACATGGCATCGAACGCATCCCGCTCGACCCGCAAGAACGCGAAGCAATTCTGCTCGCTCCCGATCACGCCCGATCGACAGTTCGAGGGTCGCATCGACCCGAACCGGCTGTCCCTGCTGCGGTCTCTCGACCGCGTCTGGGCCAACGGCACCGTCCTCCACTACGCGTTCTTCGACGACAAGCCCCGGTGGCGCGCGACGGATGCCGAGAAGGAGGTCGTGCGCCAGGCGTTCGAGACCTGGAAGAAGGTCGGCATCGGCCTCGAGTTCGAACACGTGACGCGACTGGAAGAAGCCGAGATCCGGATCGGCTTCCAGGCCGGCGACGGCGCGTGGTCCTACCTGGGGCGCGACATCCTCGACCAGCCGAGCCAGGAGCGCACGATGAACCTGGGCTGGGACGTCACCCTCGACGGACCGAACGGCCTCGACACGGTCGTCCACGAGATCGGTCACACCCTGGGCTTTCCCCACGAGCACCAGAACCCCAACGCCGGGATCGCCTGGGACGAAGAGGCCGTCTATGCGGCGCTGGCCGCTCCTCCGAACGGTTGGACGCGTGCACAGACCTTCCACAACATCATCCGAAAACTCGATCCCCAGTCCTTCGAAGGCTCGACCTGGGACCCGGACTCGATCATGCACTATCCGTTCGAGGCCGGACTGATCGTCGAGCCGGCCGACTACCGCAACGGCCTCGACCCGGCGCCTGGACTGTCCGACATCGACCAGGTGGAAGTCCGGAACTTCTACCCCCCGATCCTGCCGACGGACTACGAACGCCTCGAGCCCCTGTCGCTGCAGCGCCTCGAGATCGGGCCCGGTGGACAGCTGAACTACGTCGTGCGGCCCGAGGTGTCCGGGACCTACAACTTCCGCACCTTCGGCTTGTCCGACACCGTCATGGTGCTCTTCGAGGGCGTCGACCATCCGCGCTTCCTCGCGGGCGACGACGACAGCGGCACCAGCCTGAACGCAAGCATCCGGACGCGCCTGTTCGCCGACCGGACCTACCTGCTGCGGCTGCGGCTGTACTGGGAACAGGACGAAGGCCGAACGGCCCTGCTGATGTGGTAGCGGTCGGCCCGGGAAGGCATCGGGAAGGCCCCGGAGAGAGCCGCTTCTGAGAGAGCCGCTTCTGAGAGAGCCGCTAGACCTGGAAGATCGTTTCGTCCGGGAGCCGGATTGCGGTGAGTGGGCCACCGTAGACGGCTCCCGTGTCGATCCCGATGCTGAAGGGGGGATTCCAGCGGACCTGGAAGTCCTCGCTGGGCGTGTGTCCGTAGACGATCGTCGCGTTGAAGTTGTTGGGCAGGTCGAGGGTGGTTCGGTTCCACAGCAGGTCTTCCGGCTTGCTGCGTCGCAACGCGTAGGCGACGTCCTTGTGCTTGAGCTCTTCTCGACTGAAGCCCGCGTGGACGAAGATGTAGTCGCCCTCGATGTGGTGGAGCTTCAGGCTCAGCAGGAAGTCTTCGTGCTGCTTGGGCAGCCGGAAGCTCTTGCGGTCCGGAGTCTCTCGATCGAAGTAGCCGTAGCTGTACAGCGTCCGGTCCCCGCCGTTCATCAGGAACGCGTCGCCGCCGAAGTACGCCTCGTCGGTCCAGCCGAGGAAGTCGAGGAACATCGACTCGTGGTTGCCGAGCAGGAACACACAGGGCCATTCCTGCTGCAGCCGGATGAGCCGCTCGATCACCGCGTAGGCGTCGGGCCCGCGATCCACGTAATCGCCCAGGAAGACGAGCCGGTCGCCCGCTTCGAGAGGGAGCTTCTCGAGCAGCTCATCGAGCTTCTCGTGCTCTGCATGGATGTCCCCTACCGCGTACAGCATGGCCCGGAGCGGTCGCCTCCCGTCATCGTGTATTCGGATGATGGGTCGGGGGGCTTGACCCTCGGAGTTCCCAAAATCTTCGGAAGCGGGGGGTTCAGGACCCTTTTGCGCGTTCTGAGCGCACTTCCCGGGCAGCCAGCTGGCCGCAGGCGGCATCGATGTCCGCGCCGCGGTTCCTGCGTAGGGTCACGCGCAGGCCCCCCTCGTGGAGCGCCGCGGTGAAGCGGTCGATCACGTCGCGATCGGGGGCCTCGTAGGGCGCGTCGGGATGGGGGTTCATCGGAATCACGTTCAGCTTGGACGGGATCCCCCGCAACAGCTCCGGCAGCAGCCGCGCATCCTCGAGCGAGTCATTCACCCCCTTCATCAGGGTGTACTCGAAGAAGACCGGACGGCGGCGCGAGATCAGTTCTTCGTTCCGGAGGGTGTCGAGCAGCACCTGCAGCGGGAACTTCTGATTGATCGGCACCAGCACGTCGCGCACCTCGTCGCGCACCGCGTGCAGCGACACCGCCAGATTGATCGGGCCGACCTCGAGCAACGGGCGGATCTTCGGGACCACGCCGGCGGTGGACACGGTGATCCGGCGCGGTGCCATGCCGAAGGCCTTCGGGTCGGTGAGGATGCGGATCGACTCGAGCACGTTCGGCAGGTTCAAGAGCGGCTCGCCCATGCCCATGAAGACGATGTTGCTGAGTCGCTCCTCCTCTCCCGCCAGCGCGGGCGCCGCGTCGATCACCTCGCGCGCCCGGCAGACCTGATCGACGATCTCGGCCGTGGTGAGATTGCGGGTGAAGCCGAGCGCGCCGGTGGCGCAGAACGAGCAAGCCAGGGGACAGCCGACCTGGGTCGAAATGCACAGGGTGTTCCGGCGTTCCTCAGGGATCAGCACCGCCTCGAGAACGGCGCCGTCGTGAGTGCGCAGCACCAGCTTGCGGGTTCCATCGCTCGATTCCTGCACACGGTCGACGTCGAGCGCCCGGCTCTGCCACTCGCTCGCCAGTCGTTCGCGCAGCGGCAGGTCGAGGTTCGTCATGGCCATCGGGTCTTCGACACCGTGCTGGTACAACCAGCCCGCCACCTGGTCGGCGCGGTAGCGCGCAATGCCGCGCAAGGCGAAGTCGTCTCGCAGGCGGGCGAGCGAGAAGTCCTTGAGCTGGCTGCTCATCGCTGCTGCCCGGCCTTTTCGTTCCACTCGTACTCGAAGAAGTGCAGCGGTCGCCCCTGGGCGAGCCAGCTCTCCTCGTAGGCCGTGCGGATGCGACCGGGCACCTCGTCGCGAAAGCGGTCCGGTGCGAAGCGGTTCGCCAGCCCGGGCTCTGCCTCGAGCCGCCCGGCGATCTCGAGCGCGTAGGGGACGTCGTCCGTCGCCACGTGGACCACACCGCCGGGCCTGAGTGCCCGGGCGAGATCGGCGACGAACGCCGGCTGGAAGATTCGTCGCCCGGCGTGGCGGTCCTTGGGCCACGGATCCGAGAAGTTGATCCAGAACGCATCGACGCTGGTCCGCGGGCAGGACTGCGCGACGAACACCTGCCCCCGTGCCTCGACCAACCGGACGTTCCGCAGCCCCGACCGCGCCAGCCGGCGCGCAAGCTTCAGGACGCGCTTGAAGGACACCTCGACGCCGACGAAGCCCGTGTCCGGATGCTTGGCAGCCAGCTCGAGCAGGAACTCCCCGCGGCCGAAGCCGATCTCCACGACGATGGGCGCCGACGCCTCGAGGTCGCCTTCGAACAGTGGCACCCAGCCGCTGCCGGCGATCTCGTCGACGCTGCGACGCCAGTCCTCACCGGGGATGTCGTATTTCAGGCCTCGGCCCACGTTCTCACTCTCTCGTTCTCGTGCTGGTGGATTCGATTCGTCTGCGGGGCGGGGGCATCGAGGCGGCGCGCACCTCAGGCCGACACACCCATCAGCAGGGTCCGCAGGTCCGGCAGACGCGGCCGGCGCGGATGGACGTCCACTAGATAGCGCTCCCCGGCGGCGATGCCCGCTCGGGACGCCGCATCCGCGAGAGCCTCGAGAGGGCCGCCCAGCGCGTCGACGAGGCCGACGGCGAGTGCCTGGCGGCCGCTCCAGATGCGTCCGGCCGCCACACGCTCGACGGCGTCGCGTTCGAGTCCCCGCCCCGCCGCCACCCGGTCGAGGAAGACGTCGTAGAGCGCCTGCATCTCGTCGCGCACCGCCTCGCGTTCGTCCGGCGTAAAGCCGCGGGTCTCGCTGAACAGCCCCGCGCGGGCGCTCGACTCGACGGCGTCCCGGCCGATGCCGAGGCGCCGGTACAGGCCCTCGAGATTGATCTTGCCGCCGACCACCCCGATCGATCCGGTGACCGTCCCGGCCTCGGCCAGGATCGCGTCGGCTGCGGCGGCCAGGTAGTAGCCGCCCGACGCCGCGACGTCTCCCATGGAGACCACCACCGGCTTCTGCTTGCGCGTGAGCTCGACTGCACGGAACAGCAGGTCGGACGCCACCGCGTCGCCGCCTGGCGAGTCCACCCGCAGCACCACGGAGCGCACACGGTCATCGTCCCGCAAACGTTCGAGCAGCCCCGACAACGAACTACTGCCGATCCCGCGCCGTCCAGCCCCGCGATGGACGCTGCCCGTCGCGACGACGTAGGCCACGTGCGGAAGGTCGCGCAGCAGCGGACGCCAGCCCGGGTCCGTGACGACACCCGCCAGGTAGCGATGCAGGTCGAGGAAGCCGACGTCACGACCCGAACCGGCACCGAGGGCAAGCGGGCGCAGCTCGTCTTCGAGCTGGTCATGGTAGAGGCAGCCGTCGATCAGTCCGGCCTCGCGCGCAGCCACGGCCGCGTACGGACCGCGGTCGATGCGGTCCCGCACCTCGTCTTCGCCGAGGCCGCGGCCCCGGGCGATGCCCGCAACGAGCTCATCGAAGAGATCCGACTGCCAGGCCTCGAGCTGCTCGCGTTGCTCCGGCGACATGTCGCGACGGGTCGCCATCTCGCCGGCGCTCTTGTAGCGACCGATGTGCACGACCTCCGCCGACACGTCGAGTTGGTCGAGCAGGTCCTTGAGATACAGCTGCTCGCTGCGCAGCCCGATCAGCTGCACCACCCCCGCCTCGGGGAGCCACAGCTTGTCGGCGCCACTCGCGATCCAGAGCTGCGGCGCCGTCAGGCTCTCGGCCCACGCGAACACGGGCACACCGGCGTCGCGCAGTCCGTCGACAGCGCGTCGCAACGCTGCAGCCTGGCCGAAGCTGTGGGGCCCGCTTCCCTCGAAGCGCAGGACGACGCCGGCGAGACGCGGGTCGGCCTGGGCCCGGGCGAGGCTGCGGAGCAGGTCGAGGTGGGACAAGGTCGCGTCGCGCGGCACCCCGAACGGCGCGAGCGGGCGCTCGGGCAGATCCGCACCCAGGGGAACAACCAGCCACAGGGCCTGCTTGCGCGCGGCACGCTCCAGGCCTCGGGGCGCCAGCCGGGCCGCCCGCACGCCGTTCGCGAGCAGGCGCGACGCAAATCCGGAGACCCCGGCCACCCGGGTCAGCGCCTCCGCAGCTTCTTGTGCGCGATGTAGTCGACCATCAAGAAGGAACCGAGCTGACCGGGGCTGGTATAGAAGGCGCGCCCCTGGTTGATCTGGGTCATCTGCTCGACGAAGCCGAGCAGCTCCGGTGCATCGTCGAGCATGAAGGTGTTGATCGTGATGCCCTGCCGGGTGACGCGCTTGACCTGCTTGAGGGTCTCGGCAACCGCGTGCGGCGAGATGCCGCCGAAGCCCGACGGCCACTCGACCCGCAGCTGCTCGCCCTGCCCTCCCGCGCCGCCGGTCGGCTCGAAGTAGGCGGTCGGCTGGCCATCGGTGATCACGATGATCTGTGGCGACGAGCAGGGAAATTCCCGAATCATGCGCTCGGCGACGCGCAGACCGTCCTGCAGGTTCGTGAAGGGATCGGAGACGTCCCAGCTGACCTCGGGCAGCTCGTGGACCTTGATCTCACGTGCCTGGGTCGAGAAGCCAACCACCCCGAAGTGGTCGCGCGGAAAGCTCGACCGGATCAGCTGGTCCATGGCGAGCGCCACCCGCTTCGCGGCCGGGAAGCGCCCGGCCCAGGACATGGACCAGCTCATGTCGAGCAACAGGATCGTGGTGGTCTGGGTGGTGTAGTCCATCTCGCGAACCTCGAAGTCCTCGACTTCGAGCCGGATGGGTCCTTCCAGGGGCGCGGCATCGGCGACGCGACGGGCCACGCCGTTCATGACGGTGCGGACGATGTCCAGGTTCAGGTCGTCGCCGAACTGCCAGGGCCGGGTCTCGTCCGGACGCGGCAGTCCGACGCCGCGGTTCTGGCTCTCGTGCTGCCCGTGAAGGCCCTTCCTCAGGGCGGTGTAGACGTCGGCCAGGGCGTTTGCACCGATGGCTCGAATGGCGCGCGGCGTCAGCTCGGCATCCGGACCGCCGCGCAGATAGCCCGCCTTCTCCAGCTCGGACTCCAGGTCCCGCAGCATCACGAAGGACTGGGCGGCCGGGTCTCCCAGCAGGTCGCGCAGCTGTTCGGGCGAGATCGGCTCGAAGTTGCCCTCCTGCAGGTTCCTGGCCATCTGCTCGAGGGCCTCGATGCGTTCACGCACATCCTGGGCGGTGTCGTAGTCCGCCTGCTCCTGACCGTGGAAGCGATCCCCACGCTGGTCCAGGAAGTCTTCGAGCTGCTTCAGCCGGTCCTGCTCTTCGAGCAGCTCGCGGAAATCGTCGCCGGCCTGCTCGTCCTCGAAGCCGTGATCGCGCATCCGCTCGATGCGATCTGCGACGCGATGCTCTTCGCCATGTCGGCGCTGGAGAAAGTCGTTCAGCCGTGACGACTCGTGACCGTGCGCGGCCTGCAGAGCCTGCTGCTCGCGGTCGAGGATCTCGTCGAGGCGCTCCTCGAGCTCTTCCGTCGCCCGGTTCATGTCGTACTGCTGGTAGAGCGAATCGACCTGCTCACGCAGTTCGCGCACCAGCTCCTGCCGGCCCATGACGCGCATGTTCATGCCGGCCATGGGGAAGCCGTACTCGCGCATCCACTCCAGAGCCTCGCGCGCGTCGAGGCCTTCCATCATGAGGTCCGAGAGCTGCTCGAGAGCGCTCTGGACGTCCATGCTGAACTCGTCCTGGTTGCCGTCCCAGCGGCTGTATCGATACGCCTTCACCGGCGGGATCCGGTCTCAGTCCGCTTGGGGGCCCGAGCCGAAATCCGGGCCCTGGCCTCTCTCTGGCTTTTCGGAGCCCTTCTCGGAGGCCCCTGCTCCGCCGGTGCCCGGCCCGTACCGCACGCCTTCGGGCTGCAACGACTTGTTGAGACGGTTCTTCAGATGCAGCCCCTCGAGAATGAACTCGATGGCCGACGCCACGCGCCCGGGCGAGCTGCCTCCCGCCACGCGCTCTGCCGCCGCGCGCAAGCCGTCGATCTCGTCCAGGCCCACCAGGTACTCCGCAGCGGGCATCTCGGCGGACACCTCCACCTGCCAACCCTCGTCGAAGGCCTTGATGACGCTGTCGAGCTCGTCGGGACCCACCATCTCGTCGAACACCACGTTCGCAGCCCGTCGGGCCATGCCTTCGAGCAGCTCGGCTTCCGAACGTTCGATCCCGGCGTACTCGAGCTCGATCTTCCCCGTCGTCGACGCGTGCAGGGCTGCGAGGTCGGACATCCGGGGTACGGCTTCGTCTTCGCCATTGCGAAGCGCACGCCGGATCGAGCTCGCCACCAGGGTCTCGTAGTTGGCGATGCTCATGCGCACGCTCACGCCCGAACTCTGGCTCACGTCCGGGCTGCTGCGCGCCTGGAAGGTGATCTCGCCGACGATCTCCTCCATGTAGTCGGGCACGTGAAGCTCGATGTCGTCCGCGGAGGCGAGAGTCGCCTCCTGCTGGACGATCTCGATCTCCGTCGAGCGGTCCGCGGGATAGTGGGTGCGGATCTGCGCCGCATAGCGATCCTTGAGCGGCGTGATGATGCGGCCGCGACTGGTGTAGTCCTCGGGGTTCGCGCTGGCGACGACCAACACGTCGAGGGGAAGGCGCACCCGGTAGCCCTTCACCTGGACGTCCCGTTCTTCCATCACGTTGAAGAGGCCGACCTGCACCTTTTCCGTCAGGTCCGGCAGCTCGTTGATGCAGAAGATGCAGCGATTGCTGCGCGGCAGCAGGCCGAAGTGGATCGTGTACTCATCGGACAGGTGCCGGCCTTCCGCGACCTTGATCGGGTCGACGTTGCCGATCAGGTCTCCGATGGACACGTCGGGCGTCGCGAGCTTCTCGACATAACGATCGTCTCGGTGGAGCCAGTCGATCTCGGTGTCGTCGCCGGCTTCGGCGAGGCGTTCCCGCGCGTAGGCCGACACAGGGGCCAGGGGATCGTCGTGGATCTCGCTGCCCGCGACGACGGGGATCCACTCTTCGAGCAACGCGAGCAGGGACCGGATCATGCGGGTCTTGGCCTGCCCGCGCTCGCCCAGGAAGATCATGTCGTGGCCCGAGAGCAGCGCGTTCTCGACCGCCGGCACCACCGTGTCTTCGTAGCCGTAGATGCCCGGGAAGAGCGGTACGCCCTCACGCAGGTGGCGCCGCAGGTTGGCCTGAAGCTCCTCGCGCAGGCTCCGGTAGACGTATCCCGTCTCGCGAAGCGCACCCAGGGTTCGCGGGGCCGGGGGAGCAGTGGACATGGAGCCTCCGATTCGGTCAGGCCCCAGAGTAGATCAGGACGGCGGGGATAGCGGCAGCTCACCCTGACGGCGCAGGCTCTCGATCACGTGCCGGATCACGAGCAGCACCGAGCCTTCGAGGGTGACGTTGTCCACGATGGGTACGTCGAAGCGGTCGGACAGCTCGAGGAACTCTTCCTGGATCTTCAGGATGGCATCCAGATGCTGAACGTAGCGATCGGCGCCTCGTCGCTTGGATCGCTCCTCGCGGCTGATGAAGTGACTGCGGAACGCATCTTCGTCGAGCCGCGCCACGACCAGGAAGATCACGTGGGCGACGTCCTTGTACGCGTCGATATCGAGGAGGCCCGGCACGAGGCTGACGCCGTCGAGGATGAGACTGGTGTTCTCCTCGATGGCGCGGTCGATCATGGCCCGGATGCCGACGGAGACCACCGACGCCTGGGCGTGGAATCCGGCGATGACAGGATCCTCGTCGCCGATCTGGAGCTGGTTGAGGTTTACCTCGAACGACGACGAATGCAGAGCGGGGATCACCTCTTTCGTGAGCGTAATGCGCAGGATCTGGCGGATCGAGTCGGTGGAGGCGACCCGGCTGATCCCCAGGCGCTGGGCAGCCTCGAGTGCGAGGCTGGTCTTGCCACAGCCCGTGGTGCCACCGAGCAACAGGATGATCGGCTTCTCCGGCTCCTGGTGGCGTCTCCAGATGAGATAGCGCTCTGCGGTCTGCTGACCGAAGCGCTCGAGCAGTGAATCGAAGGACATGTCCCGCAGATCGCGCCGCTCCACGGAGCGGGCCCCGCGCAGCAACAGGGACTGCTGGATCTGCTCGGCCACCTCGAAGGCGTCGTTCGGGTCGATGGCCGCCGCCAGCAGGGACTGGGACAGCGTGCCCTTGGAGAACGGCAGGCCCGAGCGTCCCTCGCGCGTCACCATGATGCGGCCCGGCAGCGGGGGCAGCGGCGGCTGGTGCTCGCCAACGCTCTTCTCACCCAGGATCTCCTGAATGAGCTTCCCGAGCTCCGACCGTTCAACGGTCCCCCGGTCGCCGACTCGACGTCGCACTTCCTCGGCGGTCTCGAGCGCTTCCTCGAAATCCACCCCCCGGGCCATCAGCGAGTGGACCATGATGCCGCGCATGAACGGGCGGCGTCCGGCGCCGTCCTCGACGACCACTCGCGCCTCGTCGGCGCGCTTCTCTGCGACGTCGCCTTTGTCTGTCACGGATCTGTCACCGTAACGCAGTCGCCGGCGCGACGCTGAAGCCGAGCCCGAAACGCGGTTGACGCCATCCCCCTAGGGGACAGCGAGCCCGACTGCCCGAACGAGTGGAAAATCGCAACAAAACGGGGGATTTTTGGCTTGACTTCCGCACACATACGGAGTTTCCTGCCGGTTGTCGGCCCTTCCGGGGGGGAAGGGGGTCCGGCCGTCCCCGTGATTCGAGATCGGCGCCAGCCAATGGATCGGATCGAGCCCGAGCAACACGTCAGTCTGGACCACTTTCCGACCCGCGACGTGGTCGACATCCTGGGAATCTCGCGTCGGCAGCTCCAGTACTGGGCGCAGACCGACCTCGTGCGACCGACCGCGACGACTCCCGGCGGCCACCGACGTTACGGCTTCGCCGACCTGGTGGCGCTCAAAGCAACCAAGCGCCTGATCGACGCGGGCGTCTCGGTCCAGCGCATTCGCAGCAGCATCCAGGCGCTACAGCGCAAGCTACCCGACATCGGCCGTCCCCTCAGTGAACTGGTATTGGTCGCAACTGGCGACGTGGTGCTCGTCTTCCACCAGGGCAGCGCGTTCGAGGCCATCTCGGGGCAGGAATGGGTCTTCGAGGTCGCCAGCTTCGAACGCGAGCTGACGGCCTGGCGGCGGGCTCTGGACCGATTGCCGGCCACTCGGGCTCGAGGCCGGGCGCGCGCCGCCCGAACCCGGGACCACGCCGCACAGGAGAAGAAGGAACCGAAGCGGGAGCCCATGCAACGGGGCTGAGCGGTGCTCGCAGCACGCGGCGCGGACGCAGGATCAAGGCCCCGACCGAACCCGGGCGCACGGGCAGAAGCCAAGGGCAGAAACGGGGGGATCTGCCATGCGGATCATTGCCATCGTCAATCAAAAGGGCGGCTGCGGAAAGACGACGACCACCGTCAATCTGGGGGGAGCCCTCGAAGCCGACGGCCACCGGGTGCTGATCGTCGACCTGGATCCCCAGGCCCACGCGACCCTGGCCCTCGGTGTGGACCCCGACGAGCTGGACCAGAACCTCTACGAGGTCATGGCCGAGCCCGGAGGCGAGTCCCAGCTCTCGAGCGTCCTCGTGAAGGTTTCCGAGGGCATGGACCTGGCTCCCTCGAGCATCGTGATGTCCGCGCTCGAGCAGAAGCTGGCCGCCGAACGCCAGGACGCCCGCACCGAGCGCCTCAAGCTCGCCTTCGACGGCCTCGGGCCGTCGTACGACTTCGTCCTCATCGACTGCCCACCGAACGTCGGGCTGCTGACCTTCAACGCGCTGCGCGCTGCGCGGGAGGTCATCATCCCGCTCGAGGCGAGCTTCTTCGCGATCGACGGCGTCCAGAAGCTGCTCGAGACCATCGGCTTGCTGTCGGACCGGATCGGAAATGATCTCGAGGTCCGCATCCTTCCGACGAACTACGACGGACGCACCCGCTACGCGCGCCAAACGCTGGCTGACATCCGGGAGCTGTTCAAGGACCTGTGCTTCGACACGGTCATCCGTCAGAACGTGAAGCTGCGCGAGGCCGCGCGACACGGCGTTCCGATTTCGCGCTACGCACCGTCCGCCAACGGTGCGCGGGACTACAGCGCCGTCGCCATCGAGGTCGAGGCCTGCCCGCCGCAGACGACGGACGCCCTACTCGAGGAGGACGAGCTGCCCGAGCTGCGCGAGGTGATGGTCCGCTTCGCCGACACGGCAGCCGGGGACGTGCGCATCGCCGGCGACTTCAACGGCTGGGTCCCCGACAAGGGCGTTCGCTCGGTCATCGAGGCCGACAACGGCTCGCGCGTGTGGACGAAGATCCTGCAGCTGCCACCGGGCACCTACCAGTACCGCTACGTGGTGGATGGCGAGTGGCGCGAGGACCCGGACAACAACAACTCGGCGCCGAGCCCGACGGGTCGCGTCAACTCCGTGCTCGTCGTTCGCTAGCTGGCCGAGAGGTCTGCTAGCAATACGGCATGCCGCGGGATCTTGCTGACGTCCTCCATCACCTGATTCCGGAGGTCGGCCCCGCAACCGACCGTTCCGAGAATCGAAGCGCGCGCGCCGAGATCGCGGCTAGCGCGCAGCCGCAGCTAGAGCCCCAGGCGCGTGGACAGGCACACGCGCAACCCGAGGTTCAGGCGCGACGTGTGCTCGCGCTGCCGGTGGGTGAACGGGACGTCGTCCGCGCCGCCTTCGCCTGGAACCTGGCGATCGAGATGGCACGCGTCGGGGCCCGCGCGACCGTGGTCGCACCGGCCTCCGACCGGGCGTCGGTGCTGTGGCCCGGCGACGAGGTGCGACCGCTGGGGGCCGAGATCACCTGGGTGCCCGCCCGCAATCTGTCCGAGCTGGACGAGAAGGCGCGTGAGATCGCGTCGCCGCGCAGCGGTGCCCCGGGGCCGATCGTGCTGGTCCGGGTGCCTCCGCGCTGGCTACGGGACCCGGGATCGGGCGCCGGGCTGCTGACCTGGACCCTGCTGCTGACGTCGTCGGAGCGCCACGACCTGCTCGAAGCCTATGGGCTGGCGAAGCTCGTCAGTCGCACGGCGCCGACGGCCCACATCGGCGTCACGGTGCACGGCGCCCGGCGGCGGGGCGAAGCGCGACAAGCCTTCAGCCGGCTCGCGGGTGTGGCATCCCGCCGGCTCGGGCTGACGCTGGACAGCTACGGGCTACTCGTCGACGATCTGCAGATGTACCAGGCCATCGTCGCGAAGCGCCCGATCGGTCTCGTACACCCTCAGTCCCCCGCGGCCCGTTCGCTGCGGGACGTCGCCAAGCTGCTGCTCACGGACGCGGGGATCGACAGCGATGCCTGACTCGCCGCTGCGCTACACGACCCAGCCCCGGGACGAGCTGCGAAGAGCGGTCGCCCAGCCCCACAGCTTCGAGCCGCCGCTGCGCGTCCTCGCCGAGAACGTTCTTGGCGCCGACTCGACCATCGATCTCGTCACGGTCGACCCCCGCGGACGCATCGTGCTCGTGCTGATCGCTGAGCCCGGGGACGACAGCAATCTGCTGACTCGAGGACTCGCACAACGCGCCTGGGTCAAGCCACGGTTGAGAGACTGGCTCCAGCTCGGCGCCAACCTCCAGGTCTCCGCGTCTGCACCCGTCGTCGCGCGGCTGCTGGCGCCCGGCTTCTCGCCGGAAACCCGAGCTGCTGCCGAAGCGGTCGGGCCGGAAGTCGTGGAGCTCTGGGTTTGTCGCAGCGTTCGCAACGGCGCGGAGCTCGGCGTCCTGCTCGAACCGCTCGCGAATCCGGCGCGCGCCGGCACCGAATCGTCAGCCGTTGCAGATTTTCGCAGCGGACTGAGCGAGGACGACCTGGGCCTGACCCCGGAAGAGATCCGCGACTTCGAGTAGTTCGCACCCGCACTTGCCGGTCGTGCGACCCGAAGTGACGGATCTCGTCACCGGTGACTTTTTTTGACACCTCCGGGTGGCTCGCAGCCACATTCCAATTGGGGAGATTCCGTGCCGAGCTGGGCGGTGTGAGGCTGGACCTGGGAAGTAGCTGCGGTGGACCTCTGCACGGTCATTCAGGGGTCATGCGGACGTAGCGGAAGGGAGATTGTCGTGGCGGCCGAAGCCGGGCAGTGGGTGCCGGTAACGCAGAGAACGCAGAAGGAGCCCGACGAGACGTTGGTCGAGCGCGCGCGGCTCGGGGACGAGCAGGCGTTCGAGGAGCTCTACGAGCGCTACCTCAAGCGCGTCTTCCTCTTCGTCGACAAGCGGCTCCGCAACACCGCGGACACGGAAGAGACGGTCCAGGAAGTCTTCATCAACATCTTCAACTCGATCGAGTCGTTCCGGGGCGAAGCCCCCTTTGCCGCCTGGGTGTTCGGAGTCACCCGGCGCACCCTCGCGGGCCGTTTCAAGCGCAAGCGCCATCCCACGGTCCCCCTCGTCGAGGAGGACCACGACACCGGCAAGGCGAACGGCAGCAGCTACGGCCCGCATTCCTCTTCGCACCCCTCACCCCTCGAGGCCTACGAGTGCGAGGAGCTGCTCGCGCAGATGGAAGGCAAGCTCGCCAATCGCCTGAGCGCCGAGCAGCGACAGCTCTTCCAGCTGCATCACCTCGAGGATCGGCCCATCAGCGAGATCGCGAGGAAGCTCCACAAGAGCGAGAACTCGGTCAAGTCGAACCTGTACCGGGCCCGCAAGGTGTTGCTGGCTCGCTGAGGCTGGGGGCTCTTGCCTGCTGAGGGCTCTTGCCTGCTAGCTGCTCTCGTCTGCTACCTGCTCTAATCTCGCCGCGTGTCCAACGCTGCTCCCGCCTCCTCCACGTCCCTCGACCTCGACGCGCCTGCCAGTGAGTCCCTGGCGCTGATCGAGCTGCCCGCGCCGGATGTCCGTTCGCTGACCGCAGCGCGCGCTCGCCGCCTCGAGTTCTCGTGTCGCGGCGACCGTGCACGTCTCGACGTCCTGGCGCCCGAAGGCGCCGAGCCTTTCCCCACCCTGCTCGTCCAGCCGAACCCGCACGACGACGGCGAGCTCGCGTCATGCGAGGGGCTCAGCGCCTGGCTCGCGGGTGGCGTGGCCGTCGCATCGGTCACCCTGCCATTGTTCGGCGCACGTCGCTCTCCCAAGCTCACCGCGAAGCTCGAAGCGGCGATCGAGAACGCCTCCGCCGGGAAGCCCATTCACGAAACCGACCGCTTCCTGTGGTCCGAGTTCATGCGTCAGTCGGTGATGGAGCTGCGGCGCGCGGTCGACGTCCTGTGCGATGCCTGTGGGGCCGGATCCGCGCCCCTGGTCTTCGCCGGATCGGGTCTCGCCGCTTCCATCGGCGCCCGGTTCTGCGCCAGCGACGAGCGAATCGCGGCCGCAGTCCTCGCCGGGATCGGGAGCCACGGACCAGACGGGGTCTCTCCCGCGCGCCATCTCGAGGACTTCGCGCCCAGACCGGTCACGACCCTCGACACCGAAGCGCCGGATCTGCTCGAGGTCGCCTGGCCGATCCTGTCCCCCCGGCTGCTCTCCTAGGGCTCTTCCAGGCCTCTTACTAGGCCAGGGCGTGAACTAGGCCAGGGCGTGGATCCGGTCGAGCATCCGGTCGCGCTCCTCGACCATGCGTTCGGGGGAATCGGCCTCGAGGTTCAGCCGCAGCACCGGCTCGGTGTTGGAAGGACGCAGGTTGAACCACCAGTCCTCGTAGCGAACCAGCAAACCGTCCAGCTTGGAAACCGACGGCGCGTCCCGGTGCTCGTTCTCGATGATCTCGAGCACGCGCCCAACGTCTCCGACACGGTTGTTGATCTCCCCGCTCTGCGAGTAGCGACGGAGGGGCTCGATGATTTCGGACAACGGGCGTCGTTCCTTGGCGAGCACATCGAGCAGCGCGACGAAGCCGGCGATGCCGTCGTCCGCCACCAGGGTGTCCGAGAAGCGAAAGTACAGGTGCCCCGACAGCTCGCCCGCGAACACCGCGCCGGATTCCCGCATCTGTGCCTTTACGAAGGAGTGTCCGACCCGACAGATGTCGGCCCGTCCACCCGCAAGCTCGATCTCCTCGGCCACGACCCGGCTGGACCGAAGGTCGTACAAGACGAGCCCGCCGGGATTTCGCGCGAGCTGATGACGCGCCAGCACCGCCGTCATCAGGTCCGAGGCGATCGGCGCACCGTGCTCGTCCACGAAGACCACCCGGTCGGCGTCCCCATCGAAGGCGGCGCCGAAATCGGCCCCGACGCGCTTCACGGCGGCGCTCACGTCGGCGAGATTCTCCAGCTTGAGCGGGTCCGCCTCATGGTTGGGAAAGGTCCCGTCGGGCTCGAAGTACAGCCTCTCGACGCGAATCGGAAGCCGCTCGAGCAACGGTTCGAGCCCGGCCGCCGCCATGCCGTTGCCGCAATCGATCGCGACATGCAGCTCCGGACGACCCTCTCCGACTCGCAGCACGTGTTCGACGTAGTCGTCACGAACGTCGATCTCCCGCTCGCCGCCGCGTAGATCCGCCACCGGCGCCGATCGCGCCGCGTCGATACCCGTCTCGATTTCGCGCAGGCCAGACGCCTCTCCTACCGGAATCGCGTTCTGCCGGCAGATCTTCATGCCGTTGTACTGCCCGGGGTTGTGCGACGCCGTGAGCATGATGCCGCCACCCGCACCGAGAAGGTCGACCGCGAAGTACAGCATGGGAGTCGCAACGAGGCCGAGATCGATGACGTCGACGCCCTCGTCGCGAATCCCGCGCACCAGGGCGTCGCGCAGCTCGGGGGAGTGCGAGCGCGCGTCCCTTCCGACGACGAGCGCCTCGGCGCCCAGGAAGCGTGCGGCGGACCTGCCGATGAGATGCGCGAGGGTCGCGTCCAGCTGATCGGGAACGGTGCCCCGGATGTCGTAGGCCTTGAAGATGGTCACGAGTGTGAGCTTAGCCTCCATGCTTCGGGCGCGGTCTGTAGCGCCTCGCTTGACCCGTGCCCGCAGCGACGGCACCCTCTGGGTCTCCGCCATCGCGGAAGGGGTTCCGGAATGTTCGGACTGGGCGCCACCGAGTTGATCATCATTCTCGTCATCGTCATCGTCCTGTTCGGCGCGCGCCGCCTGCCCGAGATCGGGGCGGGAGTCGGGAAGGCGATCAAGAACTTCCGCGCCGGCATGTCGAGCGACGAAATCGACATCACCCCCGGCGGCGGCGAAGCCCGGTCGGATGCCAAGTCCGACGAGATCGCCGAGGGTCGAACGGCGGACTCGCCTGCGACGGAACGCCAGAAGTCGGAGTCCTAGGAGCGTGCGCGGCACAGGCCGCGCCCCCCACGCCAGCCCCAACCAATACGGGCGCGAGAGGGGTCCGGCCTAGAATGACGGGGCCGGGGCCCAATACGCGGCCGGGGCGGC
>JAJDAN010000077.1 GCA_029261855.1 Deltaproteobacteria bacterium | reverse complement strand
GGAAGCCCCGGGCTACGGCGTGACCTTGACCTCGATGTCCACCGCGGTGAAGTGCCCAAAGGTGTCGTAGACGAAGAGGGTGACGAAGAAGGTTCGGAACGCCTCACCCGGTGACAGCGTGAACGTGACAGGGGGATTCGGGCCGAAGATGTACGCCCACGTAGGCGCGCTGCCCGCCCGCGTGTCTCGACAAGGGGGACTCCCCTCGTTAGCCTGCGCGGGGATATGGCCACGTTCTCGTCAACGCACAGGGCCCGGGCAGAATCCGTACCTTCGGGTGGCGGCTGGCTCTATGGGCCCGCAGTCGACCTGTTCTTCGGTGCGGGCGTCGGCTACCTGCTCTCGGTCCCCCTGTTGCTGATCCTGGCCCGTGAGAGCGGGCTGGCTGCCTGGCCGGTCGTTCCCGCCACCCTGTTCGGCCTCTTCGTCAGTGGGCCCCACTACGGCGCGACCATCCTACGCGTCTACGAGCACCGCCGGGATCGTCGCAAGTACGCGCTCTTCGCGGTGTGGCTGACCCTCGCCCTGTGTGCGCTCTTCGTTGTCGGGCTGAACAGTCTGCTCGTGGGGTCGCTGCTCGTCAGCGCCTACGCCACCTGGAGTCCGTGGCACTTTGCGGGTCAGAACTACGGCGTGGCATTGATGTTCCTGCGCCGAAGAGGGGTCCCCGTCGACCTGCGCGCCAAGCGCCTGCTGTACGGCTCCTTCATCCTGTCGTTCGTCCTCTCGTTTCTGGTCATGCACGGCGCGCGATACAGCTTGATCGAGACGGCAGCGGGCGGGGAAGAATCGGTCTTTCGTCCCCTGAACCTGGGTATCCCCCACGGCTTCGTCGAAGTCGCCATGCCGATCGCGGCGTTGGCCTATGTCTTGACCCTGGCCGGAGCCGCCTCCCTCCTGCTCCGCCATGCGCGCCTGCGTGACCTCGGCGCCCCGGCCTGCATCGTCCTCACCCAGGCGCTGTGGTTCGCCGTTCCAGCCGCGCTTCGGGTGATGGCCGACGTCCCGCTGGACGGCCTGGCCTTCTCGGTCGTCTGGATCTCTGCGGCCCACGCGATGCAGTACCTGTGGGTGACCTTCTACTACGCGCACCGAGAGAACCCTTCGCGGTCGCTCGGGCCGTATCTGGCACGCGCGACTCTCGCCGGCGCGCTCGTGACGGGCGTTCCTGCCGTGATCTTTGCCCCGCAGCTGTTGGGGGGGGTCCCCTGGGACGCAGGGATGTCGATCCTGCTCTTCTCGGTGGTCAACCTGCATCATTTCATCCTGGACGGTGCGATCTGGAAGCTCCGCGACAATCGTGTTGCCCGCTTGTTGATCCGCGACGCGGAAGCGGAGCCCGAGAAGCCTGCGAAGTCCGGTCCCCGACGCTCCTGGTTCGGGCCGGCAGTGGCCGTGCTCGGTGCGGCATCGCTCGGCCTCGCTGGATTCAATCTGTGGGAGCGCGAGTTCGTCTTCAACCGCGCCAGTGGCGACCTGCAGCAGATGCGCGATGCCTCGAAACGGCTGGCCTGGATCGGACGCGAGAGTCCGCACACGCACGTCGCGATGGCTCGGGTCCTGGTCGCCCGCAACGATCTCGACGCGGCCCTGGCGGAGTACAGAAGCAGCCTCGAGATCTACCCGACTGCCACGGCGTGGGTCGGAGTCGGGCAGGTGCTGATGGATCAGGGTCGCTGGCAGCAGGCATACGAGGCGTTCGTTGGGGCGTTGGCCGCCAACCCGGATGACATGAATGCGCTGGCGTACTCGAGCATCGCGTCGATCCAGCTCGGCCGACCGGACCTCGCGCGTCGGTCATTGGAGCGCATGCTGATCCTGGATCCGGGGAACCCGGAAACCGAGCAACGTCTTCGCCTCGCAATCGCGGCAGAGGCCCGATCGCGAGACCAGCCCCTCTCGCCGTAGACGGGGGGCTCGATCGGCTGGTTGCCGCAATCGCTCGATCTCCCGCAGTCGGCCGGCCTGTCGGTCAGTTCCGTGGGTACTCAGTTCGGGACGGGTGGGGGCCGATGGTCTCACGCCGCCGTCGGGCGGAAGGCGTTCACGATGTCCTTGCAGAAGCGGATCGCGGCTCCGACCTTGTGGGCCGCCGTGTCACCCACTCGCACCACGACGAGGTCGAGCTTCGGAACGATGCTGATGCGCTGGCCGAAGGCGCCGTGGCACTCGAAGATGCCGAGGCTGCCGGGGATCACCCAGAAGTGCGCACCGTACAGTCCTTCGGACTGCGGGGTGGGCGTGCGGCTGTAGTCCACCCATCCCTCGGGCAGGATGCGCGTTCCGTCCCAGACGCCGTCGCGCAGGTAGAGCAGGCCGAAGCGCGCGAAGTCGCGGGCGCTCATCGGGCAGTGGCTCGAGCCGACGAAGTTTCCTGCCTCGTCGAAGACGGGCTGGGCCGTCTGGATGCCGAGGGGATCGAAGAGCTCGCGCTGCATGAACACGCGCATGCCTTCCGGGCCGCCGCCCACGACCCGGGCCACGTGTCGCGCCAGCAGGTTGCTTCCCCCACTGTTGTAGTTCCAGCGCGCCTCGGGCTCGGCGATCCGCGGCAGGGTGGCCGCGAAGCCGGCGACGTCGCGCCGGCCATGGCCGAAGAGCATCGGGATGACGTCCGACTCGTCCTCGGGGTAGTAGCGGACCGCGCCGCCGCCCAGGTGTTCGGCCTCGCGGAAGCGCAGGCCGTCCACCATCCGCAGCATCTGGTCCACCGTGATGCGCGATCGCGGATCGTCGGCCGTCCATTCCGGCACGTCGATCGGTGCCAGGGGGTCGATGCGCCCCTGGTGCACGAGGACGCCGACCAGCGCGCTCGTGATGCTCTTCGCCATCGACCAGGACCGGAAGGCGTCGTCGGGTGAGACGTCCGACGCGTGACGCTCGGCCACGATCTGTCCGCCCTGGACCACCACCACGCCGTTCGTGCGGTCGAGATCCTCGGGTTCGGGTGTCTGGAAGGCGTGGTCGAGCAGCTTCTCGAGGGCGGCCCCGTCGGCCCGCGGATCGAGCCGTGCGCGAGGCCATTCGGCGCCGGGCCACGGAACATCTTCGGGTTGCCGGGGCAGGGGGAGCAGGTCGGTCGCGGAGTCGGGCATCTCGCGAGGGTAGCCGAGAGGCGGGTGGTGGGTGCGTCGATCGAGCTCCGCCGCCGCGCTTGGCATCGCCACGGAAACCCGCTGCTAGGCTCTGACGACAGTGCCCCGCCAGCAGGACCATGGAGCAGCCATGGCCGTCGAGTACGATCCCTTTACGACCCACCTCGGTGGTGATCCCTACCCCCTGTACCGCGCGCTGCGAGAGCAGGCTCCAGTCCACTACGCGGCCGACTCGGACATCTACTGCGTGACGCGCTACGACGACGTGCGTCAGGTGCTGGGCCAGCCCGAGCTCTTTTCCTCGCGCGCCATGGATACGGTCTTTCGACGCAGCCGCGACGTGCGCCTCCGCCCCCGGCACCTGGTCGACGTGGCGCGCTTTGTCTGGAAGATGCGCAGCGTGTTGCTGCGCATGCGCCGGGCGGGCAACCTCATCACGCTGGATCCGCCGCGCCACAGCGAGCTGCGGGCGATCGTCAACCGCGGCTTCACGCCGCGCCAGATCGCGACCTGGGAGCCCTGGATTCGCGAGATCGTCGTCGAAGAGCTCTCGGACAAGCTGGACCAGGCCGAGGCCTTCGACGTCGTCCGCGACCTGGCGATTCCCCTGCCCACCCGGGTCATCATGCGCGTGCTCGGCGTCGAGAAGAGCGGAGTCGACTTCAAGCGTTGGAGTGACAATCTCGTCTCGGGCATCTCGGGGCCGGGTCGACACGACCCGATGGCGCTCGGCATCATGGACTCCATGGCCGAGCTCATGGTCTTCCTGCGAACCACCATCCACGAGCGCCGTGCCAACCCGGGCGACGACCTGATCAGCCTGCTCGTCGACCCGGCCCAGGATCACGCGCTTGGAGACGGCGAGGCCATCTCGTTCGTGGTCCTGCTGCTGATCGCCGGCAACGAGACCACCACCAATCTGATCGGCAATGGCATCAACGCGCTCTACGATCACCCCGACCAGCTCGCCCTGCTGCTGGACGATCCCGCGCGGATGCCGGGCTTCATCGAGGAGGCCCTGCGCTACGACTCGCCGATCCAGATCGTTTTCCGGCGCGCGACCGCCGCGACCGAGATCGCGGGCGTGGCGATCCCAGAGGGCGGCTACGTGGCCCCCATGCTGGCCTCGGCCAATCGCGACGACCGCAAGTTCCCGGACGCCGACCGCTTCGACATCCGGCGCGAGTCCAGCGGCCACCTCGGGTTCGGGTTCGGGCTGCACTTCTGCCTGGGATCGGCACTTGCGCGGCTGCAGGCCCGCATCGCGTTCGAGGCAGTCGTGCCGCACCTCGGCCGCCTCGAGAAGCGCGACGCGGCGCCGGAGATCATCGACAGCTTTCTCGTGCGCGGGCGCAGCAGCCTGGTGCTGGAGGCCCGGGCGGCTGCCTGAGTGCGCGGGCGATCGGGCTCGCGCCCTGGGCGGCATGCAGCCCAGGGGCGTTGGCTCAGCGCGGACTCGCAGCGGCGAGGACGCCGTGATGCCGAAGCTCGGCGGCAACCCACGCGCCCGCGGCGCCACCCACGGAGCCGAACAGTGCCTTGCCACCGGCGGAGGCCAGCGCGTGAAGCGCGATCAGCTGTGGGTCCACGTCCGCCATCCACTCGAGGGCGACGAGCGGTACGAAGCCCGAAGCTCCCGCGAGCGCCCCGACGCACGCGCCGCGAAGCAGGGACGGGCTGGCTCGCTCGCCGCGCACGAGCTGGCAGAGGTCGACGACCGCTCCGGGCAGGGCGAGCTTGAGTACGATCAGCGGACCGCCCTTTCCCATGCCGAGCGCCGCGCAAGCCACTCCTGCGAGGACCCCGCAGAGTGTGGCCGCGGACCTGCGGTCCACGCAGCTGCGAACGAGCACCAGCCCGAAGGCGACAGCGATCATCGAGTGACCCGGCACGTGCAGGTGCCACCGCATCGCCGCTCGCGCCGCGACCAGGAAGACCGCGAAGAGGGCGATCAGCATCGCCTCGCGGGTCCCGATGCGCGACCCGATCGAGTGCATCAGCCGTCGTCCTTGGCGCGTCGCTGGTCGGGAACCCACTCACCCGCCTCCTGGCGCACGGTGAAGACGGCCTTGCCTCCCCGGAGCGCCGGTCGGATCCAGTCACGGGTCTCGATTTCCACCTCGGGACCCAGATCCAGGCCTTCGGGCGTGACGACCCGCTCGACCCCGGTACCCGCGAGCAGGGCCTCCACCTTCATCCGACCCCCGACGGCACGAATGCCCGGGAGATCGATGAAGCGACCGTCCTCGCCAGTGCTGCGGAGGGCCACGCCGCAGACTGCACCAATGCGGCCCTGACCGGTCTCTCCCCGCGACCAGATCCGCAAGTCACAGGAAGCGATCTCGGCGTCGAAGTCCGCCAGGTCGAGCACCTCGTGCTGCGCCCGGCGTCCGAGGGCGGGCAACGCGGCCGGAACGCGATCCGCGCGTACCACGCAGAGCCCCGGGTTCGCACCGACGTGCTCGTGCTCGATCAGGAAGGCCTGGGACAGCTCGAAGAGCTTGTCGCCGGCTCCCTCGACCCCGGTCGCTTCGATGCACGCGTCGCTGTTGTGGGACGTGTACGGCACGTCCGGGTGCACGAGCAGCTGATGGCGCGTAACCGAGGGATCCGCGAGCTGTCCCTCCTCCACCAGGCATGACGCCAGCATGCGCGAGAGCCGGCCAGTACCGATGCTCTCGTGGTTGTCCGTGTCGTCGATCCCGATCAGCCAGGTCGTCCTCATGCCCCATCCTCCTGTGGCGCCGCAACGACGCCTTCGTTTCCGATCCCGCGCAGCTCGGCCGCATCCGCGGCCTCCTCTGCAACCTCGATCGCGCGCACCGCCATGGGCACGGCCACGCAAGCCAACCAGTCGTGCCAAGCTCCGGGACGCCACGCATCGCGCACGCCCAGACGAGCCCCGCGCAGACGCTGCATCTCCACCAGCTCTCCGAATTCGCGCGCAAAAACGGGCACGAAGCGCAGGGTCGTCCCCAACGCGAACCCCAGCCGGTCGGGGAGCGTTCGCTTCGCCAGGTCGAGGAGTCGCTCCGAGGATGTGGTCCGGAGCAGGAGCGCAACGGGCAGGAACACGAGCACGAGCTGGAGCGCGGTGCGCACACCGGCAGGCCAAGCGTCCCCGCCGCGAACGAGCACCGTCAACAGAACGACGACGACCCCCTGCAGCAACAACCAGCGCAGGTCTCGCCACAGGTCCCCGGGCGACAGCCGCGCCAGCATGTACCCCGACGCGACGAGCAGCGCGAGCGCCGACAGCAACGGCATGGCATCGACACCGAGGGCGAACGCTCCGGCGCAGGTGACCCCGAGCAGCTTCCAACCCGCACCCATCCGGTGCAGCGGTGACTGGCCGCTCCGGAACTGGAACGGCCGCTCCCGGTAGCCCGCTTCGACATCAGACATCGGGGGCCTCACGGGACGACAGGCACACCACCTCGTCACACCAGGTCGCCAGCGGCTCCCGGTCGTGTGACGCGACTACGATCGCGGCGCCGGTCCGGGCCTGCTCGTCCTCGAGAAGTTCGAGCAGGGCGCCACGGGCCGAGAGGTCGAGACCGGCGAACGGCTCGTCGAGCAGCAGCAACGGGGGGGACGCGACCAGAGCTGCCGCGATCGCCAGCCGATGCTGCTGCCCGAAGCTCAGCCTGCGAGGCGAGCGGTCGGCGCAAGGCTCCAGATCGAGACGGGCCAGCAGCTCTTTCGTCCGGGCGCGCCGCGCTTCGCCGGACAGTTGCGAGTGCCGGAGCCCGAACGACAGCTCTCGTTCCACCGTTCGCGCGAACAGGCTGCGCCTTGGCTCCTGGATGACGAGAGCCGCCTCCCCGTCGCCCGACGCACGAGCCGCCATGGCGCGCAATCGGGCCGACTTGCCCGAGCCGTTGGGGCCCGTGACGAGGGTGCGCGGGCCAGCTGCAGGGGGCGCGCGACGGACGGACGACGAGACGCGCTGCGGGCCGCTCGCATCGACGAGACGGTTTCCCTCGATCGCCATCCTGCGGTCGACGACCGCCAGCAGCTCGGCCGGTGCGTGATCCGCAACCAGCAGTGACGTACCCCGCTCCTTCAGGTCGGCGAGCACGGCCGCGAGACCCGCGCGCCCCGAGGCGTCGAGTGCCGAGCACGGCTCGTCCAGCAACAGGACCTCGGGCTCGAGCGCGAGTAGTGCGGCGAGCACGACCCGCTGCTTCTGCCCCGCCGACAGTCGGTCCACTTCGCGACGCTCGAAGCCCGCCAGGCCGACGCGTTCGAGCGCCGTGCGCACGAACGCGCCCACGCGGCTGGACGGCAGGCGTCGACCACGCAACCCGAGCGCGACCTCCTCGCCACAGGTCGTGCACAGCAGCTGGGTCTCGACGTGTTGCAGCAGCAAGGTCACGCGGGCGCTGCAAAGCAGCGGCCCGCCCCCGAACGCGACGCCGGACAAGCCCGCCAGTGCGCGCAGCAGACTCGATTTTCCGCAGCCGGTGCGTCCTTCGAGCAGTAGGCACTCGCCGGGGCGGAGCTCCAGGCTCAGGTCCGTGAGAAGCGGCGACCTGATGCCCTCCCGCAGCAGCCCGAGCCCGGACGCCCGGACGATCGGACGCGCTGCGCTCGGCGGGAGCGAGAACATCTCAGTAGTGGAGGCGGATGCCACCGAGGTAGGTCCTTCCGGGAAGTGGAGAGCCGAAGTTGATCTCGCCCTCCTCGTCGAAGAGGTTGTCGACGCCGAAGTACAGCTCGGCGTGCTCGTCCCAGAGTCGCTGGGCGACGCGGACGTCGACCATCGTGAAGTCGTCCAGGTCTTTCGTCTGGTACGGGGCGTTGCGAGATTCCTGCAGGATGCCCCGGTAGTGCCGCAGGGCGAGACGCAGGTCTCCGTGCCACGGATGCGTGTAGAGAGCCTCGAAGTCGATGGTGTGCTGCGGGCGGTTGCCGAGCTTGTCGAAGTTGCGGTCGTTGCTGCGGTCACGAGCGCGCAGCCAGGCGTACGAGAAGCGGAGCTCGAGAGGCTCGAAGGGGCGCGAAGTCGTCGAGAGCTCGACCCCCTGCATCCGCAGCTTCTGGCGATTCTCGAAGATGCGGCTCGCGTCTCGTTCGATGAAATCGTGAAGCTCCTGCCAGAACGCGGCCACCTGTACCGTCGAGTGTCCCGTCCAGCGCCACGGCAGGGACTGCACCACGCCGACTTCGAAGCACCAGCAGGTCTCGCTGTCGAGCCCGGTGTTTCCGCTCTCCGCGTCGTACAGCTGCACGACGGACGGGAAGCGGATCTTTCGCGCCGCGGAGGCGCGCACGCGCGTCCGTGTCGGAAGCTCGTAGGTCGCGCCCACGAGGCCGATGGAGCCGTCGTCCGAGACGCCGTCCTGTCCCTCGAGAAAGGCATGGCCGTAGCCCAGCACCACGCCCAGGGACTCCAGGGGCTCGATCTCGTACTCCGCTGCCAGCGACCACGCGCCGAGATCGTCGGTGCTGTCGATCCGAGTGAAGGGCGTCTGGTTTCCTCCAGACCCGCAACGTCCTCCTCCTCCTCCTCCTCCTCCGCCGCCGCCCCCACCACTCGTGACGCAGGTGATGCCGTGGGCCTCGAAGCGCTCGAAGCGCCCGTTCCCCGCGACTCGCAGCGCCCCGAGCCCGCCGAGCTCGTAGCGGCCGTGGACCGAGCCGCCGGTGTTGAGCGCCTTCTCGTCGAGCGAGAAGCTCCCGTTGCGCGAGATCGTGTCGTAGTCGGCGTCGTCGTAGCCGCGACGCTTCTCTTCCTGTTGGTTGACGTAGCCCCAGGCCCGCAACGAGGCGGGGCCCTCTGGATCGAGGCTTCCGGAGACCAGCGTCGAGAAGCCTTCGAGGTCCTTGACCTTCTCGTAGCGCGTCCGCGAGGCGAAGCGATCCTGGGGATCGTCCACGACGTTCGGGGGCACCTCGAACTCGCCCTTGCGGAAGTCGGCGAGAACGTCGACGCGCGCCTCGGGATTGATCACGTACCCGATCTTGCCGAAGAAGTTCCCCTGCTTCTGGCGCGAGTTGTCTCGCAGGTTGCCGTTCTCGACGGAGGTCGGATCGAAGGAGTCCGACAGCTGGTAGCCGTGGGAGTCCAGGTACTGACCGGCGAAGAACGTCTCCACGCCGGCGACCGTGTCCGAGATCGTCGCCTCGGGCGTGTACTGGCCCCGGGTCCGCACGTCCAGGGCGGCAGTGGTCTCGAGATCCTCGGTGGGCTTGCGCGTACGAATCTGGAGGACGCCCGCGATGCCCCCGTCCCCGTACAGGACCGAGCTGTTGCTGGTGACGAGGTCGATGCGTTCGATCAGCTGCGTGGGGATGAGCGAAGCGTCGAACTGACTGTCGGCCGTGGAGTTGAAGGGAACGCCGTCCACCAGCAGCATCAGCTGTCGCGACCGCAGGCCCCGAACGTCGATGCGCGGCACGCCGTCGCCCCCGGTTCTGACCACCACGTTGGGAACGTGCTGGAATGCCTCGTCCAGGGTGCGCGCGTCTTCCTGCCGGAAGTCCTGCCGGTCGAGACGGCGCACGGTCGCGACCTGCTCGACCAGGTCTCGCGGCGACGTGACGTACACGTCGTAGACGGGCGTCTTCGAGTCTTCACCGGCGGCGTCGCCGTGCGACGGCGGCTCGTCGGCCGCCGAAGCCGTGCAGACTGCGGCGGACAGGACGAGCAGCACGAGCACACCCAGGTGGGTGCGGTAACGAAATCGGAACGGCGCGGGCAAGGGTCCTCCGGGGCGATCAGTCGTACAGCTCGAAGTGGATTCGCAGCGCCACACGAGAGGCGACAGCCTGCCCGGCTCGACGCGCGGGCTGGAACGAAGAACGACGCACGGCTCGGCGAGCGGACTCGTCGAAGTCCTCGCCGCCGCTGCGCAGAACGGACGCGAAGGCAACGGCGCCGACCTCGTCCACCCAGGCCTCGACCACGACGGTGGACTCTCGCCCGCTGCGACGAGCCCGAGCCGGATATTCCGGGCGGATCTGCCAGCGCGGTCGGGCGGCGTGGTCGACCTCGCCCGGGCTGGGCCAATCGGGCAGCACTGCGCCCTTCTGCACCTCGCGCTCGACTCCGGCCACCCGCGTCACCGGGGCTGCCGCCGGTTGGGAGTCGGGGCGCGCCGACGAAGCTGTGGGCGGCAAGAGGATCGGCGCCTCGACCCGCGGCTCCGATGCGGAAACAGCGCGGGGTGCGCGAGCCAGCGGGCGCCCGCTGGCCCGGGGCGGCGACTCACCCGGGCGGGCCAGCTCGGACCGCTTGCCGTTCGCGGCGGCCGCCGGGCGCGCGACCGCCGGCGCCGGAACCGGCGCCGGCTCGCCCGGCTCCGGCCGAGCCCCGTGGCCCGCGCTTCGCGGCTCGCCGGTGAGCGCGACCCACTGCACCGACATGCGGGCTGCGTCCGTCGCGAGCGGCTGCTCGGGGCTCGGGGGAGCGGAGGGAGCGATCAGGAACACACCCACGAGAGCGCAGGCGTGCAGAGCTCCGGATATGCCCACCGACCTTGCACTCAACGGCAGTCGGGACGCGGTCACGCTCATCCGGTTGGGGGCCTCCGGTCGCTCTCGTCATGGCTGTCGAACCAGTCGCGAGAGCGCTATACCCTGACGGGAACAAGGACAGTCAAGGGCGTAGCACGCGGAGTTCGGCAGGGTCAAGGCGCGGCGTGCGGTCCGGGAACGCGGACCGCTACGGCTTCGAGCTGGCGCGTCCGAGTGCGCGCAGATCCTCTTCGACCGCGCTCGCGGCCTTGCCCTGCATCGCGCGATAGCGCTCGATCAGATCGTGCCCGATGCGGGTCACGCGGGCTCCGCCTCCGGCCCGTCCGCCGGTCTCGGTCTCGATCACCGGCTCACGGAAGCACTGGTTTACGTCGTCCAGCATCTCCCAGGCATGGCGATAGCTCATCTCCATCGAACGCGCGGCCGCCGAGATCGACCCGTACTCGGCCACCGCCTCGAGGAGCTGGATCTTCCCCGGTCCCAACGAGCGGTGGCCGTCGAACTCGATACGAATGCGAAGCTTGGGCATCGGACCCCGGTCCCACCCCTCGGTCAGAACTCTCTGCCAGAGCGTCTCCCAGATCGTCCTCGGTGTCACCGGCCGCGGCCGCGCTTCCCGCGGCCGGGACCCCGTAGGGGGATCGACACGAGACCCCCAACCGGGCGTCACACCAGAATCGGCGCTTGGGCCTCAGACCGGATCGGCAAGGGCTGCGTCGAAAGCTGGCTGGATGCGATCTACCGAGATGAGGCCGCTCTCGGGCTCGACACGCTCGTCGATCTCCGTTCGGTGGAGACGGTAGACATCGAGACGCGTGAGGTACGCACACTCACCAAACGCTGCGCAGGCTGCACACCTGGCGGACGTATCGCGATCGTTTCCGATCGGGACGCCTTGTTCGGATTGGCGCGAATGTTCGCGCTTCGTTCGGAAGAAGCCCTACCCCAGCTCCGCGTGTTCCGTCGTCTGGAGCCGGCTCTGGAGTACCTCGAAGGCTAGCGGGCCAGCGCTTCGACGAACCGTATGGGTCGCTCGGATTTTTCGACGCAGAAGAGATCTACGGCTTCTTCGTCAAGGCGCCGTTCGCGTAACCGGCACGCGCGGGCACCATGATCCGCACCCGGATCACTCCACGACCAGCTTGCCCTGCAGACGGGCTTTGGACGCTTGACCCTCGCCGCCGCTCTCATCGTACAGTTCGACCTGATAGAGGTATTCGCCCGGCTGCAGGCGGCAGGCGGAAACGAACTGGCGGGACTCGATCTTCGGCGACTCGAGCCGCGAACCGCTCACGTGGAAGCCGCCGACCGCGGTACACACCATCTTCTTGGCGACCGCGACGTCGAACGATATGCGGACGGCGCCTCCGGAGTAGTTGAGCCAGGTAATGGCGTCCTTGGCGGACACGCGCTGAAGCTGCGGGTGCAGCGAGCCGCCTTGGATCCGAATCGTCTGGTGACGATGGTCGATATGGTCTTGCCCGGTCGCCTGGGCGGCCGCTTGCGATGGGGGAAGCGCAAGCAGCAGAAACGCCGCCACGATCAAGCGTAGACTTCGCATGGGTCGGTCCCTCCTCGATTCGGCTGCGGTGAAACACCGGGCAGCCGTGACGATTGGATGCAGGATCCCCCCGCCTGGAAACGCCGCGGAGAGCGGAAGCTCATCGATCCCTAGTCACGGCGTCTCGCCCCTCGGACGGCGACGTAGAACACCGGCGTCAGCACCAGCCCGAAGAACGTGACGCCGAGCATTCCGAAGAAGACTGCAGTGCCGAGCGACTGGCGCATCTCTGCTCCCGCACCGCTCGCGAGGAGTAGGGGCACCACACCCAGGATGAATGCAAACGAGGTCATCAGGATCGGCCGCAGCCGGAGTCGCGCGGCCTCGATCGCTGCCTCGCGGGGTGACAGGCCGTCTTCTTCCCGCTCCTTCGCGAACTCGACGATCAGGATCGCGTTCTTGGCAGCCAGGGCCACCAGGACGATGAACCCGATCTGCGTGAGGATGTTGTCGTCGAGGCCCCGCAGCCAGATACCGCCGATCGCGAAGAGCAGGCACAGCGGAACGATCAGGATGACCGCCAAAGGCAGCCCCCAGCTCTCGTACAGCGCTGCGAGCGTCAGGAAGGCGAGCAGTACGGACAACGGGAAGATGAGAAGGGCCGTATTGCCCGCCTGGATTTCCTGGTAGGCGAGATCCGTCCACTCGAACCCCATGCCCGGCGGCAGGACTTCCTGGGCGAGACGCTCCACGCTCGCGATCGCCTCCCCAGAGCTGGTTCCGGCTGCGGTATCGCCGTTGATCTCGGCGGCGGGGAACATGTTGTAGCGGACGACCCGATCGGGCCCGACGATGCGTCGCACGTCGACCACTGCGCCGAGGGGGACCATGTCGCCGTCCCTGTTTCGGGTCTTCATCCGCGCGATGTCGGCGGGCTCTGCCCGGTAGGACGCGTCGGCCTGCGCCCGCACCTGGAAGGTGCGGTCGAAGAGGTTGAAGTCGTTCACGTAGACCGAGCCCAGGTAGATCTGCAGCGTGTCGAAGATGTTCCCCAGCGGCACATCCATCATCTTTGCCTTGGTGCGATCCACGTCGACGAAGAGCTGCGGCGTGCTCGCCCGGAAGGTCGTGAACAGAGACTCCAGACCTTCTCTTCCGTCCCCGGCCGCGATCAGCTTCCCGGCAGCTTCTTCGAGTGCCTGGGAGCCGAGGCCGGCGCGATCCTGCAGCTGCAGCTTGAAGCCGCCGGCGGTCCCCAGCCCGCGAACGGGCGGCGGCGGAAAGACGGAGATGCGCGCGGCGGTGATCCGAGCGAGACGCTCCCGGAGTTCTCCGATGATCACCGGCGCTCGCAGGCCTCTGGCGTCCCGCGCAGCGAAGGGTTCGAAGGTGACGAAGAGAGCCGCCTGATTGGCGCTATTCGTGCGCGTCGCGCCCGAGAAACCGGGGATCCCCACCGCATGGGCGACGCCCGGCGCCTCACGCGCCAGGCTCATCGCTTCCAGGGTCACGGCCTCCGTCCGGGCCAAGGAGGCCCCGTCGGGCAGCTGGACGCTCACGATCGCGAAGCCCTGGTCCTGAAGCGGGATGAACCCGCTGGGAACCTGCCGGAAGGCGAACGCGGTGAGAAGCAGGAGTACCACATAGGCGAGCAGGCCGAGCACGACCCGGTTCACGACCTTGCGGACGACCCACTCGTAGACCTCCCGAAAGCGATTCAGGCTCACATCGAAGCCGCGAAAGATCCACCCGAGCAGCCGGTCGAGGAGACGCTGGGCGCGGTCCGGCGCTGCGCCGTGGGCGCCCAGCAGCTGTGCGCTGAGCGCAGGGCTCAGGGTCAGGGACACGAACAGCGACAGGAACATGGACACCGCGATGGTGATCGCGAACTGCCGGAAGAACTGTCCACTGATGCCCGACAGGAACGCCGCCGGAACGAAGACGGCTCCCAGCACCAGCGTGGACGCGATCACGGCCGATCCCACCTCTTCCATGGCCCGGCGCGCCGCGTCGCGCGGAGCGAGGCCCCGCTCGAGATGTCGCTCGACGTTCTCCACGACGATGATCGCGTCATCCACGACGACCCCGATCGCCAGGACGAGTCCGAAGAGCGAGAGGTTGTTCAGCGAGAAGCCAAACGCCGCCATGACCGCAAAGGTTCCGATGAGCGAGACCGGGATCGCCAGCAACGGGATCAACGAGGTCCGCCAGCGCTGCAAGAAGAGGAGCACCACCAGGACGACGAGGCCCACCGCCTCGAAGAGCGTACGGGTCACGTCTCGGACCGACTCCTCCACGAAGACGGTCGGGTCGTAGGCGATCTCATAGGCGAGACCGGGCGGAAAGTCCCGGCTGAGGTCGGCCAGGGTGGCCCGCACGCGCTCGGCGGTCGCCAGGGCGTTGGATCCCGGGCGCTGGAAGATGCCCATGCCGACGGCCTTGCGGCCGTCCAGATAGCTGCCGGTCCCGTAGTCGCGCGCGCCCAGCTCTACGCGCCCGACGTCCTCGACCCGCGTGACCCGACCATCCTCACCCGTCTTGACCACGATCTTCCCGAACTCGTCGGGCGTCACGAGTCGGCCGAGCGTGGACACGACCAGCTGGAACTGCGTGCCTTCGGGTGCGGGCGGCTGCCCGATGACCCCGGCAGCAACCTGGACGTTCTGCTCCCGGAGTGCGCCGACGACGTCGCCCGCCGTGAGACCGAGGGTTGCGATCATCTCGGGATCGAGCCAGATGCGCATGCTGTACTCACGGGCGCCGAAGATCGTGACATCGCCGACCCCGTCGAGACGCGCCAGCACGTCGCGAACCCGAAGGAGCGCGTAGTTGCTGATGTAGAGCTCGTCATAGCGGTCGTCGACCGACAAGAGGTGCGCGACCATCAACATGTCGGGCGAGCTCTTGCGCGTCGTGAGACCGAGTCGCCGGACCTCCTCCGGAAGCCGCGGCTCCGCAACTGCGACCCGGTTCTGAACCAGCACCTGGGCACGGTCGAGGTCTGTGCCCAGAGCGAAGGTGATCGTAAGGGTCATGCCGCCGTCGTTGGTCGACTGCGAGGTCATGTAGAGCATGTCCTCGACGCCGTTGACTTCCTGCTCGATGGGCGTGGCGACGGTGCTGGCGACGACCTGGGCGTTCGCACCGGGATAGCTGCCGCGCACGACGATGGTCGGTGGCACGATCTCGGGGTACTGGGACAAGGGCAAGCCGGGGTAGGCCAGCGCGCCTGCGACGATGATGAGGATCGAGAGCACCATCGCGAAGATGGGACGATCGATGAAGAAGTTCGCCAGCTTCATTCGCTTCGCGTTGCGGGCGGCAGAGTCTCGGCCGGCGGAGCGAGCAGGTCGACGAAGCCCAGTGCTTCGGGCGCGATCTCGACGGCGATCTCCAGGGCTTCCACGCTCTGCCCAGGGCGGACCTGCTGCAGGCCGCTCACCAGGACCCGGTCCTCCGGCGAGATCCCTTTGCGCACGACACGCAGACCATCGATGCGGGGGCCGGGCTCGACCACCCGGTACTCGACGGTGCCGTCTGCGCCCACGACGTAGACGTACTGCTGTGACTGGTCCGTTCCGATCGCGCGGTCCGGAATCAGCAGGCCGCGGTAGCGCCCGCTTCCGGCAATCCGGATGCGCCCGAAGAGTCCCGGAATGAGCAGGAAGTCCGGATTCGAGAAGACGCCTCGTGCCCGCATGGTGCCCGTCGACGGGTCGATGCGGTTGTCGATGAAGTCCAGGCTCCCCCGATGCGGGAATCCCTCCTCGTCGGACAGCTTGAGGAGCAAGGGATGCGCCACTTCGCGGCCACTCACCCGCTCACCGGTCTGTCCCATCCGGATGTACTTGAGGACATCTCGCTCGTCGGCGTCGAAGTAGCAGTACACCGGATCGAGGCTGACGATCGTGGTGAGCAGCGTCGACTCTGCTGTCCCGCCGGTGATCAGGTTCCCGACGTCGATCGCGCGGTCTCCGACCCGCCCGCGGATGGGAGCGCGGATCTCGGTGAACTCGACGTCGAGACGCGCTGCTTCCACGGCCGCTTCGACCGCCAGCACCTCCGCCTTCAGGTCCTGTAGTGTCGTCGCGCGACGGTCGAAGTCTTCCTGCGAGAGGGTTCGGCTTTCGAGCAGCCGCGCCGCCCGCGTTCGCTCGATGCGCGCCAGGTCCGCCTGTGCCTTCGCGCGCGTCAGCTCGGCACGGGCCGCCGCCAGTTCGGCGGCATACGGCCGCGGGTCGATGACGAAGAGCAGGTCCCCGGCCTCGACGATCGCACCGTCTTCGAAGTGAATCGACTCGAGGTAGCCGCTCACGCGCGGACGCACCTCGACGGATTCCACCGCTTGGAGTCGGCCCGTGTACTCGTCCCAGTCCACGACCTCTCGCACGAGGGGCTGCACCACCTCGACCCGGGGCGGAGGCGCTTCGGGCTCTTCCTGCGCGCCGCATCCGGCCACGGGTCCCAGGGCGACGATCCACAGACCGCTCAGCGCCCCCACTCTGCCGGCCGCCGAAAGGGCTCGCAGCGTGCGGTCCCTCGGCCGGTCGCTCCTCCGCGCCATGGCACTCTCCATCATGAGTAGGCAGCGAAGCCGGCTCTCTCGCCGGGCCGGAGCCGCTCGATCGGCAAGCCACGGCGAGCCGGGTGGCCGAGGCGGCAAGTGTTGCCAATCGCCTCGATTTGTCGATGTCGCCAGGCCAGTGGGGTTACGCAGAGAGCGCCGCGAGGCGAGGGCAGAAGGACGCACGCAGCTCGAAGCGGCCCGTCGCCGGACTCCGACGCGAGGACAACCGTCGTCTACCCCTCGGGCGCCGGCAGGAGAAGATCCTCGAGAAAGAAGGCAGAGAGTTCGGCCCGACCGGACAGCCCCGATTTCCGGTACACGGCTACCGCGTGTTGGCGAACGGTTCTCTCATTCTTGCCCTGAAGCGTCCCGATCTCCTTGTGGCCGTAACCCTTGAGCAACAGCAGCGCCGTCTCGCGCTCGACAGGCGCGAGTCCCCAATCCCGAAGCTGGGCGTCGATCGCTTCGCCGAGCCCGCGCAGGATTTTCTCCGTGCGGGTTCGCCAGGCGTCGCGCTCGGCCGCCCGTTCTTCGAGCTGTACGCTTGTCTGCTCGAGCGAATCACTGGCCTCCCGCCAGCCGAGCCACAGGTAGGCCACGGCCGCCAGGGACAGGGTCAGCAGTCCGACCTCGAACAGGACATGGAAGGTCCAGACGGGGGTCGGTTGGTCGAGAATGAGGTCGACGACCCCACCTGCGGCGATCGTTCCGAGCGGAATCGTCGCCAGCCATCGCAGCCGCGATCTGTTGGCCGCATGGGTCCTCTTCCAGCCTGCCGCTCCCCTGCACGTTCTCCGGCATGTGACGGATGGTGGCCGGGGCATCGGCACCTAGCTTGCACTGCAAACATCAGACCGGAGGACCCATCCATGTTGCCCGATCCCCTACATCCCGCCGTGGTACACCTGCCGATCGCACTCGCGATCCTGATACCCGGCTTCGCCATCCTCGCTGTCTACTTGATCTACAAGGGCTTTCTTCCCGCCCGAAGTTGGGCGGCCATCGTCCTGCTCCAGGCACTTCTCGTCGGCAGCGGCTGGCTCGCGCTCGAGACGGGCGAAAACGAGGAGGATCGCGTCGAACGGGTCGTGGCGGAACGCCACATCGATACCCACGAAGAGGCAGCAGAACGCTTCCTGTGGATCGCGGCGTTCGGACTGCTCGTCACCGGGGCCGGGCTGCTGCCGGGGCGAGGCGGCGCGGCGGGGCGTGCCGTGGGAACGCTCGCCACACTCGGCGTTCTTGCGGCCGGGGTCTCGGTCGGCCACAGCGGCGGCGAGCTCGTCTACAAGCACGGCGCCGCCAGCGCCTATGTCGGGGGCCCGGGGGTCGCCGGCTCCGGGGCCGTGCCGCGTTCCGACGACGACTGAAAGCACCGCGCGCCCCGGGTTACGCCCGCTTCCCTCGCCGGGCGTAACTCTCGGGCGGCGGACTGCATCGAGTCATCCCATGTCTCTCAACCGAGAAGCCACGAGAGGCAGGTATCGCCGGGGCGGCGCCCTCGGGTCGATTGCGGTGGGCATGGCGGCCTGCGTCTTCTTCGGCGCGTGCGGCAGCGTCCGTCGAACACGGGAGCCCCGCGAGCTGCACCGCCCGGTCGTCGAGCGAGTCTCCGAGGGACGGGTTCGCATTCGCTGGCCGGCCAGCTTCAGCGACGGACCTGTCACCATCTACGTGGGCGCGACCGCGCAAGCGATCGATCGCTCGGCACTGCTCGTCCGGGCGAGCGGGGGGTCCGTCGAACTCACGACCGCGATGCACGCGGGGATCGACGACGACAACCGGCTCTACTACGAGCTGGTTCCGGCCGAGGGGGGCACGCCGGTCGTGACGGCGGAACGCCGACTCCCCTTGGAGGGCTTGGACAATTTCCGGGATCTCGGCGGCTATCGCACCCGCGACGGGCGCTTCGTTCGCTGGGGGGTGCTCTTCCGCTCGAACGATCTCTCGCAGCTCAGCGATCGCGACCTCGACCATCTGTCGGCCATCGGTGTCCGATTCGTGTGCGACCTGCGCGCGGAAGACGAGCGCCAGTCGAGTCCCGACCGGGATTTCGGGAGATCCCCGGCGGGGCGTCTCGAGTTCCCGATCGGCCAGGTCGGCCTGATGCCAGACGAGATCCAGGAAGCGATTCGCACCGGCGACGTCGCAGCCCTGGGTGTCCGGCAGATGATGTTGTCCGCCTATCGCTCCTTCCCGACCGCGCATGCCCACGTCTGGGCGCAGATCTTCGATCGCCTCGAGCAACCCGACGGCCTCCCGTTCCTGTTCCACTGCACGGCCGGCAAGGACCGCACCGGCTTTGCCGCAGCGTTGGTCCTGCTGGCGCTCGGCGTCCCCGAGGAGACCGTTTACGAGGACTACCTGGCGACGAATCGATATCGCGCCGAGTACAACACGATGGTCCTCCGCTGGGTCCCGCTCTACTCGCTGTTCCGAACCGAAAAGGACGACCTGCTTCCCCTGCTGGACGCCCGCCGGGAGTATCTCGAAGCGTCCCTCCAGGAGATCCGGTATCGCTGGGGCTCGATCGACGCCTACCTGGAAGACGAGCTCGGGCTGACGTCGGAGAGGCGAGAGACGCTGCGCGCGAACCTGCTCACGCTCCCAACGCGGTAGCCACCGGCGGAATCCCGATCTGCGGAGCGACGCCGTACAGGCGGAGATCCCGACCAGAACGAGTGCAGGTTCGACTAGAGGGGGTGCAGGCGTACCGGGAGCTTCGCGATGCCGTTCACGAAGCTCGAGCGAACCCGCACCGGCTCGCCGACGACTTCGACCATGCGGTAGCGCTTCAGGATCTCCTCCCAGAGCACGCGCACCTGCATTTCGGCCACGCGGCTGCCGACGCAGAAGTGCCGTCCCCAGCCGAAGGAGAGGTGCTTGCGCGCGTCGGGCCGGTCGATCAGGAACTCGCCCGCGCGCTCGATGGCCTCTTCGTCGCGGTTGCCCGAGACGTACCACATCAGGACCTTGTCGCCGGCCTGGATCCGGCGACCGCGCAGCTCCGTGTCCCGGGTTGCCGTGCGTCGCATGTGCGCCAACGGGGTCTGCCACCGGATCATCTCGCTCACCATGTTCGGGATGAGGCCCGGGTCCGCGCGCAGCTTGTCGTACTCGGCCGGATGCTGGTTCAGGGCGAGGACGCCACCGCTGATCGAGTTGCGGGTCGTGTCGTTGCCGCCCACGATCAGCAGCACGAGGGTCGCGAGGAAGGTGCGCGGCGGCATGTCGCGCGTCGCGGCGCCGTCGGCGAGCAGGCTCACGAAGTCACCCGTCCGCCCCTTGCCCCGCCGCTCCTTCCAGAGGCCTTCGAACACCTCGAGACATTCGCGCAAGGCGGCGTGGCGCTGGTCGATGGTGATCGAGTCGGGTCCGGGGAGATTCGGCTGCGTGGTCACCATGTCCGACCAGTAGGTGAGACGGCGCTGCTCTTCGAAGGGGAAGTCGAAGAGCACGGCGAGCATGGAGGTCGTCAGCTCGACCGAGACGCGATCGACCCAGTCGAAGTCGGCGCCCGTCGGGAGCGCGTCGAGGATGAGCGCGACGCGTTCGCGCACGAGCGGCTCGAGCCGCGTCAGATTGCGTGGCCCCAGGGCGGGGGCGACCGTCTTGCGGTGCGCGAGCTGGGTCGGCCCATCCATGGTGATGAAGCTCGAATCCATGGGCGAGTCGGGCAACGGGTCGGCGACGGTGATCGTGCGCGCCGACGAGTAGCTGTCAGGGTCCTTCTCGACCGCCACGATGTCGTCGAACTTCGTGACCGACCAGTACGCGCCGAAATGGCTCTCTGCTGTGAAGTGAACCGGGTCTTCGCGTCGTAAGCGGGCGAAGTACCCGTCGTGCTGATGGGCGGCGAAGAGGTCGCCGTCGGACGGATCGATCCGATCGAGCGGGAAGGTCTCGGGGTCGGCGTTGACCTGGCCCGTGGGCTTCGGCGTCTCGCCGCGGAGCTGAGGGGTCGAGGGGCGGGGCGGCAGCGTCGACCATGCGTCGAGATCGGGGGCGGTGCTCATCGGGACTCCTTGGCGTGGCGGACTCCCGCGCGAAGATAGGACGTCCACTGCTGCTGCGCGCGGCCGACGCCTCGCTTTTCCAGGGCTGTCTCTCGAGCTTCGGGGCGGGGATGCCCACTCGAGTCGTAGCTCGCCTTCGTCAGCAGCGAGGTTGCCAGACGACGCGGCAACAGACGCTGCAGCAGGAAGACCGCGAGCTTGTTCGAGCCTGCGACTCGCATCGATGTGCGACCCAGTCAATCGAGCGCTTCACGCACGACGTCGTCTGGTGCCCCGATGGGTGTCGGGCTCGCGCCCTTCTGGCTGCGCTCGAACTCGGGCGTGGCGCGGCGAGCCCCGCAGGTTCGATGGATCGTTGGACGAGTTCTACGTCTTCCGCCGAGCCCTTTCGGCCCCCGAAATCGAGACTCTCTTCGTTCCGGAGCCGCAGAGCAGCCTGCTCCAGGCGTTCGCGCTCTCCACGCTGCTGGTGGCCTGCGGGATATCGAGCAGGAAGCGGCTGGCTTCAGCTTCGGCGGTGGCGGGCCGCCAGGACGACGAGCAGCGCGACGACCGCTAGCGCGCCGCTGTTCGGCTCGGGCACGAGGGTCACCTCGAACTCGGCGACGACGGGCTCGTGATCGGAGAGCTGTACGCCCACGTCGTCGACCCAGTCGCTCGGTACGTCGTGGGCGAGTGCCACGAGCTCGACTTCGTCGCCGCTGCGGTAGAAGATCTTGTCGACCCGCTCGCAGGTGGCCGCGGCGAGATCCGTGCAATCCTCGAGCGGCGAGCCGACGGAGGGGACGACACCGCCGCGTACGAGCTCGATCCAGACGTCGGAGACGCCCGTCGTCGCGACGAACTCCGGCAGGATGTCCCCGTCTCGGGTGTACCGGCTGTTCGTATCTCCGAGCACGATCAGCGCCTCGCCGGCAGAGTTGGCGACGATGAAGTCCGCGAGCTGTCGGAGATTGGCGCGTCGCGCGGCGAGGCTGCCTTCGGCGCCGCCCGCGTCTGCATGCAAATTGTAGACGTCCACGGAGATGCCGGGTGCGACCTCGTGGCGGGCAAAGCTGAAGCCCTTCGGCGCGAGGCAGTCGCTGCCGTTGTCGAGCAGCCCGAAGCAGTCGTTCCATATGATGCGCGTGAAGCCGTCGAAGGCGTGGAACGAGAAGGAGTTGAGGCCGTCCCCGAGCTCCGGCGGCGGCATTTCGAGGCTGGCGGCCAGATCGATGGTCGCCTGCGTGTCCGTCGTATCCTTCACGGTCTGGAAGGGATGGACGATCGCCGAGGTCAGATCCTCGTGGAATCCGAAATCCTCCTGAACCACTACCAGATCGAAGGCGTTCAACCGCGGGCTGATCAGCGCGTTGTTCACCTCTGGAGTCGATCCGGACAGGCCCAGCGGAAGCCCGGCCACGTTGTAGGTCAGGACCGTGAAGGTGCCCGCCAGGGCCGGACCGAAGGGAAGGGTGCAGAGCAGCAGGATCATGGCGAGAGCGCGGCGGGCACGACGGGCTCGCGCGCTGGAAAGAGCGGACATCCGCATGACCTCCTGGAGACGGCAGCCGGGGTGGTGGACGACCCGATCCTGCGACGGGGCGCCGGACCCGATCCCATCTAAGAGTCGCCGAACAGGGCCTCACATCTGTCGCAGATCGTATGGGAGATCGCCGGGGGCACCTCCTCAACGAGGTGAAGAGCTGTGATGGCTTGCTCGATCTCGAGCCAATCCCCATCATCGGTTGGCACTCTCTTGCACCAGCTGCAGACGCGGAGGAGTGTCTCGGAGCGGGGTACGTGGGGGTTTAGGAGCGGAACAGGATCTCTCTGCTCGGCTCGCTTCAGCATTGCTGTGCAAAGCAATCCGTCGTCTGGCAGTGCGCACACCTCCAGCTCCATGAAGCGACGAACGCTCGGCGAGTCGCACCGAAAGGGAACCGTCGTGCTTCCCTGGACCTCGCGAACCCTGGAGAACAGCAACCGGTAAAGGTGCCGGACCTCCGGTCCTGCTACCCAGTCCCAGACCGTCGTCCCGATGACTCCACGTACGAGGTGTTCGGCGTCGTTCTCACGAGCGAAAGCCGACCACGGCTCATTGACAGCCAGGATGCGGTCTTCGTGGTCCAGCTCGTATTGACTATGTCTCATCCGTGAAGTCTCGCCGTCGGCCGTTTCGGCACCGAAACAGACCGTATAGCCGTTGCAGTCTTCGACCGCGAACTGGCGCGGCGCCCGGCGCAACCGTTCGAAGCCTCTCCTGCGACGGGGCTTCGATTCAGGCGGGTACGCGGGCGGCGAGCGCGACTGGCAGACGGCTCGGTCCGTTCGCCCAGAAGACTGGGACCTTCTCGCGCAGGTAGCCGGGCTTGAGCTTCATCTCGACCACGCTCTCGAGAAAGACCTCGACGGCCACTCTCGCCTCGAGCCGCGCCAGCACGGATCCGGGGCATACGTGGGGGCCGCCGCCGAAGGCCAGGTGGTGCTTCGGGTCGGGTCGGTCCAGGCGGAAGCGGTCGGGCTCGTCGTAGTGGGACTCGTCGCGGTTCGCCGAGGCGATCCCGAAGGCCACCTTCTCACCGGCGCGGATGGGGACGCCGCGCACCTCGGTGTCGCGAATGCAGTCCCGCAACAGCACCGCGGTGGGCGGGTCGAGTCGCAGGGATTCCTCGACGGCGATCGGAATCAGATCCGGGTCGCCTTGCAGCCGGCGAAACAGGCTCTCGTCCTGGCCCATCGTCACGAGCAGGTTCCCGATCAGGTTGCGGGTGGTCTCGTTTCCGGCGACGAGCAGGAAGACCATCAGCATGCGGATTTCGACGTCGGAGAGCGACTCGCCGTCGACCTCGGTCCGGATGAGTCGGGTCACGAAGTCGTCGGGCGGCTCGCTGGCGCTGCGGCGCTCCCGGATCTGACGGTCCACGTAGGCGGCGAACTCCGGGTGGGCACCCGTGAATCCCTCCCCGCGCTCGCTGCGGTTCTTCGTTGGGTAATCGCCCTGTACGACATCTCCCGACCACTGTCCCCACAAGCCGAAGTCGCTGGCCGGCACACCCAGCAGGGTCGCGATCACCGACGTGGGAAGCGGCATCACGTACTCGTCCATCAGCTCGCCGCCGCCCCGGGCGATGATCTTCTGGAGGTTGTCCGCACACAACTCGCGCGCGAACGGTTCGACCCGGCCGAGGCGGTGCGCGGCGATCGCGGAGTTCACGATGCGGCGGATCTTCCCGTGACGCGGCTCGGCGATTTCACTGATCAGCTGCTCCTCTTCGGGCACCGCGACACCCGGCTCTCGGAAGCTCGACTTGAAGCTCTCGATGTCCTTCGTGGCGGCTTGCACGTCGTCGAAGCGCGAGAAGAGCCAGACCCCGCTCGGTGCGCGCCATACGGGGCTCTCGGCGCGAAGCCTTGCGAGGACCTCGTACGGAATGCGCTTCGTGTAGTCGAGGGGATCGGCTTGCGGCATGGCCGCAGCATAACCCGGATGCGGGGGCCAGGGCCTGGCGCGTGATCCGCTCCACGACTTCCCGACGTCTCCAGCCCGCGTCGCTCAGCAGCGACAGCGACGCCTCGCTCCTGCGACGCCAACAGTCAGGCCCAGCACGAGCAGCGCCCCGGTACCGGACTCCGGAACGTACTGGTAGGTGACCCAGAAGCTCCCGTCGAAGGCCGGGAGGTTCCCGTCGGACGAGTCTGCAGCGTGAACGAGATCGAACGCCGCCGACACGTCGAAGCTCAGCTCGCCGGGCCCCGTGAAGAGCGCCAGGGTGGCCGAATCCGTGAAGCTCGGCTGCCAGAAGAACCCCAACGAGTAGTCGATCGCGCAGCTCCCGCCAGCGAGGACCGCCGAATCGCAAGTCTGGTCAATGAGCGACCGGCTGCGGAAGTAGTCTGGCTCGAAGGGAAGCCCGAGCCCGAACTCCACCCGGTGCGTGGGCGTGATCCAGGGAGCTGCGGGCCTCTCCGTGAACTCGTTGCTGCCGGTAAACTGAGCAGTCAGCCGGAGCGTCACCCTCTCCAGTGGTCCCAGGCTCGGGTCGAATGCGTCCATCAGGATTTGTCCCGAGGCGAGATCCGTCTCCGTCGTGCAGACCTCGAAGCTCGGCGCGTCACACGACGTTCCGACGCTGTCCCAGATGAAGTCGTGGAGGCCGGCGTCGGTTCCGATCGTGAAGTCGAGCCGCCGCGTCTGGCTGTCGGCGACGGCAGCCGACGAAGCGAGGTAGGTGGCTGCGATGGCGAGACCAGCAGCGAGAACGGCAGGCAGGGACGGGCGCAGGGACATCTGAGGGCCTCGCTGGTTGGATACTCGCCCGATCAGCAATCCGCAATCTGCTTGATGCGGCAACGAGATGTCAAGCCCGTTCTGGGAGAGCCGCGAGATCGGAGTGAGCGCCTGGGGAAGCCGTGCGCTCCGCATAGCGTTGCTCCGCGATCGGGTAGACTCGCCCGCCAGAGAGGACCCGCCATGCCGGACGCGCCGTCACGCCCCGCTCAGCACCCCGTTCCCCGCGCCACCCGGATTCGCCGCCGCGACCTGCTCGGCGCCGGTGCCCTCGGCGCCGCCGGCCTGCTGGTTCCCGCCGCAGCCCGTCCAGAGGACGACGCACCGCGGGTGCGACGCTATGCGCCCCTCGGCACGACGGGGCTCGAGATCTCGGACATCTCCTTCGGCTCGAGCCGCATGCGCGACCCGAAGGCGGTCCGCTACGCGTACGAGCACGGCGTGAACTACTTCGACAGCGCCGAGGGGTATAAGGGTGGCGATTCGGAGCTGGCCATCGGCGAGGCGCTGCACGACGTTCGCAACGAGGTCTTCCTCACGTCGAAGACCAAGGCCGGCGCGGATGACACGCGCCAGGACATGATGAAGGCGCTCGAAGGCAGCCTGAAGCGGCTGCGCACCGACCACGTCGACGTCTACTTCAACCACGCCGTCAACGACACGGCGCGCATGGCCAACCCCGAATGGGCAGAATTCACCGAGCTGGCGAAGAAGCAGGGCAAGATCCGCTTCCGCGGACTGTCGGGTCACGCCGGGCATCTGGTGGAGTGCATCGAGTACGGGCTCGACAACGACCTGCTCGACGTCGTTCTCGTTGCCTACAACTTCGGTCAGGACCCGGCCTTCTACCAGAGCTTCCTCACGACCTTCGACTTCATTGCCCTGCAGCCGGAGCTGCCCACGGTGCTCGCGCGCGCGAAGGCACAGGGCGTCGGTGTCGTCGCCATGAAGACCTTGATGGGGGCACGCGCGAACGACCTGCGCCCCTACGAGCGCGAGGGCGGCACCTTCGCCCAGGCGGCCTTCCGTTGGGTGCTCTCGAACCCGAACGTCGACGCACTGGTCATCTCCATGAACGACGCCGAGCTGATCGACGAGTACCTGGGCGCGTCGGGCACCAGCAACCTCTCACGTCACGATCTCGACCTGCTCGGACGCTATGCAGCCCGCAACGGCGCCGCCTACTGCCAGCATGCCTGCGGAGCGTGCGAGGGAAGCTGTCCGGCCGCCGTACCCATCGCCGAAGTGCTGCGCACGCGGATGTACGCCGTCGACTACGGCGACCTGGAGCTGGCCCGGGACGACTACGCGAAGCTCGGCCCCGCGGCCTCTGCTTGCCTGTCCTGCGACGGCAGCCCCTGCGCAGGAGCTTGCCCGAACGGCATCCGCATCGCGGAGCGAACGAGAGAGGCGGCCCGGCTGCTGGGGTAGCGGAAGGCCCTGATCGGAGGCTGCGCGTGAGCGAGAGCGACCAGACCCCGTTCGACCCCGGGATCTTCGGCTGGATCGGAACGGTGATCGGAATCCTATGCCGGGTCGGCGGTTGGTTCGTCCCCATGTACGGCGCCGGCATGCTCGAGCGGCCGAACATCGCCGAGTACGAGGTGGCGGCTCGACATGCCTGAAGCGCAGGACGACGAGCGTGGGTCGACTCTGCTGCACCCGGCCGAGGTCGAGTGGGATCACGAAGCGTGGCTGCGCGAGCGAACCCTGAGCCATCCGCTCGCTCGCCTCGTGCCGGTCTGGTCGCCGCCCCCGCCGCGGGAGGACATCCGAGAGAGCTTCACGAAGTCTCTACCTCGCGACCTGGCGTAGGTCGCCGCCCGGGTTCCCGGCCGCCGGGGTTGGCAATCAGCTTCTCCTACAGCTCCTAGTGATCGAACACCCGGACCCGCGATGCAAGCGGTCAACGCGAGGCAGCGGTGCAGCTCTACCACCCAGTACGAGAAGCAATCCGCTACGACCCATACCTGGCGGCCCGCTGGTAGCATCGCGGCCGAGCCCCATCGCGCGGCAGCAGGCAGGTGTGGTTCCGGCGCTACCAGCAGACTCCGCTCGACCGGCTCTTCGCGACACTCTTCCCCACGGAGCGCACCCCGAACGGGCTGCGCTCGCTTGCCTGGGCCGAAGAGGTCCGCGCGAGGACCGCTTCTTCGGCCTCGCCGCTCCGATGAGCTTCGCCGTTCCGCGCCCCTACTTGCAGGCGCCGCACACCGTCCTGGCTCGCTTGCCCAGCGCGCCGGCATCCGCTGATCCGTGCAGGGTCGGGGGGGGCGGCGGCTGGTGCTTGCACATAACGCACACCATGCTCGCTCGCTTGCCCAGCAAGCTGGCGTCTGCCGAGCGGACGTCGATCGGGGGCCGCTCGTGCTTGCAGGCGCCGCATACCATGGCTGCGACGGTATCTTTGGCGCCAAACGACCACAGGGTGACGGTGTCTTCGTGCACCTCGAGTTCGGTGTGTGGCACCCAGGTCCGCGTCGACTGGCGAAGAGTCGAGTCGTTCTCCTCGCGCTGGACCGAGTGAGTGCTGGCCGCGGGCAGCCTCGCGAGCCCGATCCAGCGTGCGGCATCGCCACGTTGGAGCGTCGCGCCAACCTGTTCGACGAACTCGGGCTTGGTCACGAGGGCTGCCGCCGCATCCGCAGCCTCCGGGGCAATCGAGGGATCCTCGTACTCGAGAGGTCGAAGTCGGTGGTCATCACCCGACCACTGCCAGACGCAGGGTACGAGCTCTGCGTTCGACACGACGCGGGGAACCCCCTCCCGGTCTTGCGTGGCCGACTCGCCCCAGACGATCCTCTCGTCCTGTCGGAGGTCGAAGTGCTTGTGCAATAGAGCGACTCCGATCAGATCGTCGATCCCATGTTCGATGATCAACCGACCCACCTCGTCGACGACTGGCTGAAATCGACCGGCCTGTCTCTGCGCATCGTCGAATGGACTCAGTGCGTTGTAGTGCTCAGTACGAAACTCCAAGAAACTCTCCATTTCGAACCTCTCGTTGTGCCGAGCCGAAGGCCCGGGCATCAATGCGACGCCCAGGACCAGCCCAGCTCCACCTTCGTCTCACGGGGAAGCCCCGCCGCATCGAAGGCGACCTCACGGCTTCCACTGAACACATCGGGCGTCCCGAGGCCTTCGAGCGGCTGCCCGACGCCCTTGAAGAGCTTCTTTCGGACGGAGCTCGTGTTCACGGCGAGCGTCTCGTCCATCAGTGTGAGCATGACGGCTCGCTGAGTGTCATACAGATGAAGCAGGCCGAAGGTCTCCTCATGCGGGTCGACCTCACCTGGCTCTCGACTAGATTCCCACTCCGTCAGGACGACGATCACGTCACCGTCCTCGCCCGCGATTCCAATGGGTGCAACGCCACCCGGGATCCCCTCCACGCGCGCGGTCGTTCCCCCGAGCAGGCGGATCGCATCGCCCGAGCGGTGAACCTCGTTGCCCCGCTCGAAGGCGCGCACACCGATCTGCGCGCCCTCCGAGCTCATCGCAAGCCAAGCCGAGCTCATGTCGTCGGACGACACGCGTCGGGGAGTTGCGGCCCGCCCCCGATCGTACGCCGGCAGTACCGCAACGATTTCCTGATAACGCTTCCGCGGGATCCTCCGGGCCTCGACTCGGAAACTCTCGAACTCGCCGGCGTCGGACGGCGTGCCGAAACGGACGGTGTTTCGGCTCTGGTCGCTGAAGTTGGCCGCGACCAGGAGATCGCGAAAGCTGAGGGCCCGACCGCCCTCATAGAACCCGAGTTCGGAGAGCCGCAGCAATGTCGTCCAGCCGTCTCTGGCTGTGACCTCACACTCGGAGAACACGTAGCGACGCGGTGCAGTCTGACGACACAATGCATCGGCGGGCAGCAGACGCGTCGCGAACTCGATGGGTGTGGCGTACGTCTCTCCGCCAACCCAGTTCCCATCGCGACCGGATGTGACCAACGCGACAACACGGCCCTCGTCGTCGAAAACAGGCCCCCCGCTGTGGCCGGGCTGAGAAGGAAGGTTGATCCGGATCCGGTTGCCGACATCGCCCGGGTCTGCACGAGCGACGCGCCCGCGGTTGCGGTCGTAGACGCGCTTTTTCTCCTGCCAACCGATGCGACCCACCTCGTCGTCCTCCTGTGGGAGCCGGTCGCTGCACACGACGGAGGGGAGCTTGCTCTCGGTGAGCTTGAGGTACGCGACGTCGTTGGTTTCGTCCTTCTCGATGACGATCGCTGGCCCGAGGTCGATCAGACTTTCGTTCGGCCCCCACCCCTCAATGTGGTAGGTCCTGTCCTCCTCACCGTCGGCGCGGAGCCCCCATCTCACGACGCGCCCGTTTGCGCTGTCCTTCCCGACCACGTGGAAAGCCGTGACGAGGTCTCCACCGGATCCGACGACAAAGCCCGTGCCCGTCGGGGTTTCGACTTTTGACCCGCTCCCGTCGGTTCCCGAGCCGTGGATTCGAACGACCGCGGGAACGACCTCGCACGGAAGCGAGTTCGCGTGGGCCGCGTGGGCCAACCCGCTCAGCACGACCAGGCGAACCAGCGTACGTCTCCAGGTCTTCACGGCGTGACTCCTTCCGGCGACCCGAAGACCATCGCCAACTCGTCGAGGACTAGGGGCCGCGCCACGCCCTGCTCCTTCACCAGCATCGTCGCCCGTACCGTGAATCCACCGGCCATCTCCGGTGCGTTGCCGCTCGCCGTAAAGGCGGCGATACGAGAGCCGCCAACGTCCTCCGTCGATGGCTTTGAAGCGGCGAGCTTCTGGGCGGCGCCGGATCCGGAAAGAATCGCGAACGAGACCGGCACGTCCTCGACCGGGGCCGACTTCTCGGACTCGAGCTTCAGCGTGAGAGTGAAGGGCTGTCCCGGCTCCAGGATCTGTGGCTCGATTGCCAGCGAGACGCTCTTCATCTCGAACGGGCGCTCGTCGGAGGTCACGAATGAAACCGAATCGGACCCGTACTCGTCGGGTCCCCCACCCACGTCACCGAAGACCCGCATCAGCCGCTCGATCGCCGAGGGGTCATCGAAGATCTGCGAGTGTTTGGCGAACGAGAGGTCCGACCGGGCGCCACACCCCTTGTCGCTCCGGTTCGGGCACTTCGTCGCACTCCGGAAGATCACGGTCCCGTCACCCAGAAACTCGCTGAACTCCAAGATCTTGCCAGTCACTTGATCGACGCGAATGCGCCCCTTGGTGAGTTGCTTTCGGGTGGCGACTCGAAACAGCTCTTGAGGCGGGATGTGGTCGTCGATCGATTCTGCGATGAGCTTCTTCAGCCTGCGACTCTCCTTCAATGCGTGCTCGACGCGAGCCGCTGGTGGCTCGTTCCCCGGTGCCGTCTCCCACACGATGCGGCGCCAGCCAGCCGCGGTCTGCAGCTTGAGATCGTCGCGCGTCTCGCCATCGGCGGCGACGAGGCTGCAGCAGAACTGGTAGCTCGGCAGAAGCTCGTACAGGGAGGGGAAGCTGAGCATGATGCGTCGGATCTTCGGCATGCCGCCCGACATCCAGTTGGCATACCAACCCCACCCCCCATCGATCATCGCGAGGATGTCGACGGCTCCCAGATAGGGCGTTCCCATCGTGATGAAGCGGCGAACCTGCCTTCCGCGCGGCTGCGTCTTGATGAAGATCTCCGCCACGATACCGCCCATGCTGTGGGCGACGAGGTCGAACTCGCGGTCCCCTAACGTGCCTTCGACCCATCCGGCGAAACAGTCGGCCGAAGTGAAGTTGCTCTGCCGCCAGTCGTACGGATACTCGAAGTACTCCACACCGAGCTTGTAGCCGAGCTTCTTCACGAAGAGCTCGCGCAGCGGTGAGTACTGACCGACGCTCCAAGGACCCAGCACCTGGATGGAATCGACGATCCGCGACGGCTCGATCCCATCCGTTGGATCGACGGGACCTTTCGGAATCTCGAGCGACTCGAAGCGCGACAGAGACCATCGGTCTCCCCAAACGACGCCATCGTCGTTCTCGAGAACGGAACCGATGACACCGGGGATGAACACAACCGGGCGCTTGGTGGGATTCCCTTTCGTCTTGACGGGCTTCGCGCATTCAGCAAATGCGGCAGCCGGAGCGAGGGTCATCATGATCGCTGTCACCGCAACGCACAAGCCACTCGAGCCCAAGAATCACCTCTTCCCGCCGTGGCAGCCAAAGGAGCTTCAATCGATGGACGAGACTGAGTCTACGCCAGTCTCAAGTGGCTTCCGACCAACTTCCGAGCACTGTCCACCTCGGCAGCGGAAACAGACGCAGGCCCTCACCTGATCCGGATCGGTTTCGGCCGTCCTCGCCTAGGCACCCTGAACACCCTCCATTTGGGTTAGATGCACCTCTGTGCCGAGCGGCAGCCCTCCGAACGGAGGGGCTCACGAACCGCATGCTCTTCGATCCCGAGGCGGGGCAATTTGGCCCTTCGGAGACCAACCGAGAAATCGTCAGCGTGCTGGGCGTCGGGGACACCACGGTCAAGCACCGCGCGGCTGCGATCTACGAGGCGCTCGACGTCACGAATCGGGAGTCGGACCGAGGCCGTGCTCGTACTTCAGTCGCTGTCGGGTGACGATGCCTAGTGGGTTCCGGTCCGCAGGAAGTGCGCGACTATTGAACGCGGCCGCGCCGGGGACCTCGCGCGCGGGCTGAACGATCGCGTGGTCCAGCCACGAGAACCCGCAGCCCTCAGCCGACTTGCCTCGGTGTGTCAGGGCTCGGATCCAGGAGTGATTGGCCGTCGCTTCTCATCTTGCGAGGCGGTCCTACGGCTTCCGCCCCCGGGGCGTCTTGATTTCCTTTCGAATTTCTCGCCTCATGTTTCCGGTCTTTAGGTAGATGGGTCCCGGGAGGAAGAGGAGGAAGATGGAACTGATTGCGATCGACCTCGACGTAACAGTGGGCGACCTGATCGGAGCACTGCAGATGGGTGCCCACTTCTGTCGAGCCACCACCGACGGAAGAGAACTTGCCGAAGAGATGGAGCGCGTCGCGTACGTCTTGGCGACCTTCGCGCAACCGGCGGCTGGACACGCCGAGGCAATACCCCAGGCCCTTTCACGCTGTCAGTAGCTGGAAAAATCGCCGAAACCACCGGAGAGCACACCCATGGAAATCTCCCATATCTCACACAGCCGGGAATCGCGCTTGGCGCTAGTTCAAGCGCAGCCCACCCGCCTCGCTCAGGCAGCGCTAGGCGGCCTTACTGACGCTCAGCTCTTCACCGCGTTCTGCGCGTGGGAGCAGTACTCGCCGGACAAGTACGAGCTAGGGAGGGTGGTCATACAAAGCGCGGTTGACGGCGAGCTCCAGTGGGAGAGGGTCTTTCGGGTCACCGACGTGCTGACCTCGGGCCTCGAGCGTGCGTACCGATCGGTCGTTCCCCCGGAAGATGGCAGGCAGATCATCCACCTTCTGCAGGTGGAGAGCACGTCCCGGCTCTTCCTTTCGCATCCTCGAATTGGCACCCGTCCGTCCTACATGCGACTCATCCGAGATGGTTTCCGTGACCGAATGAGGTCGGAGATGCGCAAGTACGCGCTGCTGGCGACCGGTCCCGAGAAGGCCATGTACTCGATCCATGCCCCGCCCAGCACCGACCCGCGGCTCCTATTCGATCTTCGCGTCCTGATCGAGAACATCGACAACCCGGTGCTCTCGAAGGCGATCCGGGATGTCGTGGTTCTCAGAGCGCAGGGTGCATCTGGGAGAGAGATCGCGAGGCGCCTGGGCATCGCCGAGAGTACGGTCACCTACCGAACCCAGCGATTCCTGGCGATGATCGAGGGGCGCTAGTCCCGAAACCCGCTCACTGAAGGAAAACGATAGAACCTCAACTGGGAGAGAGAACTATGTCGAAGAGAATGCCGTCGGGCTCCACGGAGAACTCGTGGATCCACGACCTTGTGCGGGCGGTGAACCTGCTCAGGTTGCTTGACGCGCGACACCCCGTATCGTCCGCGAGCGAGGGAAACGTAGTGGGAGATGCAGCAGCCGAAGAGGAACCAATGTGGACCGATCGCATGGCGATTGTCGAGACGATGCTCCGCGATGTGTACGAGCGGATCGTGAACCGTGACAAGACGGGTGTTCGATTCGAGAAGTTGATGGACGGTGCTCACCCCGAAGCTCTTGCGGCGACCGTAGACTGGCTCGAGCTCCTGGTGGCGACAGCAGACTCTGCCGCACTCGCCACTACGGACACCCATTCCGGTGTCGCTGAGTTCGATGGACGGATGCAGTCGGCGATCTTCGACGTGCCCGAGGCATAGGGATTCTCTCTCCGGCCCAGCGTCCCAGTCCCCCCGAGATCACCCTGATCCCGGGGGGACTGCTGCTCCAGCGGCGGCCTCGGCGCAGGCGGCCCATTCATCTCAATTCACCAATGACTACCCGGCTTCGCGAACGAGTGCGTCGAGCAGATCGAACGCAACCTCGTCGACGGGTCGCGCGCAGTTCGCAAGCGCAATCGCACCTCGACCCCGCTCGCGATCGAGCGCAACGCAGCTGAAGTGCCCGCCCGTTCCACCATTGTGGCAATGCCAGGTACGCCCTTCCTTGCGATGCGAGATGTGCCATGCGAGACCGATGCCCAGGTTCTTGCGGGCAAGTGCACGCTCCTCCATCGCGGCCTCAAGGTTCTTCGCGAAGGGCGAGTGCTCAGGGAACAGATGGTCGGAGATGACGCGAGAGAGATCTGCTGCGGTCGAATAGATCGCACCCGCGGCCGGAATCGCCGGAAAGACCCAGTCGTCGACCTCGTGGCCGCGCTTCGAGTGCCCCTGCGAAATTCGCGAGTCTCGGCCTTCTCGATTCAGAATGAAGGTGTCCAGGAGTCCAAGAGGTGCGCAGATCCGACCCTGCAGCAGATCTTCGAACGGCAGCCCGGCCGCCCTGGACAAAGCCTCGCCGAGAACCCCCGATCCGAAGTTCGAGTACCGGTAGTGCCCTACAGCGTGCCTGGGCCTCTTCGCAACCGCCTTCAGAAGCTCCTTCGACCCGAACTTCGCATAGGGGTTCAACCATGTCCCCGGTTTCCACCACCCGAGGCCCGGAGGAAGGCGCGGAAGTCCGGAGGTATGCGTCGCGAGGCTCTCAAATGTAATCGGTCGAGCATCCGAATGAGACCTCAGCTCGCGGATCCATGTCGCCACGGGCTGGTCGAGGGCCACCTCGCCGCGCTCGACCGCATCGAGAAGGAGCAGGCCCGTGAAGACCTTCGTGATCGAGCCGATCTGAAAGATGGTGTCGCGGTCCGGGACACCACCGGGGAGCCCACGCCGGCCAGATGCGTCCCGAATCCGGCCCCATCCCTCGACTATGAGCTTTCTTCCCACGACGGCCCCGACCACCAGCCCTGTGTACTTCTCTGCTCTCGGTCCAGCGGAGTTCCGGATCAGCGCTCGGAGCGTCGCTTCGTCGTGTTCGAGTGTTGGATGGTTGTCCACGGCGAGCCCAAACCTAGCATGCGGAGCGGGGAGACGAACTACTTGGGCAGCTCTCCCGAGCCCCGCGTACTGGCGCGATCGAGGCGTGGCAGGAGCGACGGGCGGCGAGACCGAGCGTCCTGGATTGCCCGAACCTCACCTGCCCACCGACCTCGTCGCGACACGTACACCACAACCGCGGGCCGCTATTCCTTCCTCTCCTCTACGAGCGCGGCACCGCGCCCCGCCAGCTTCTTGGCGTCGAGCAGGTCTGCTCGAAGCCGCGCGAAGGTGTCGAGGCCAACGGAGTCTTCCCCGGCCTGCTCGAGAGCCGCGAGTTCGCGGGCGATCGACTTGAAGTGAAGCTGGAAGTCATCCGGGCTCACGGCCACCTTCCCGTAGTCCTGATAGACGTCGTAGGCGAACTTCGCGACGGCAACGACCAACAGCGCTCCCGGGGTCCAGGCCACCTGACCCCCTCCGTCGCGAATGAAGTCGAGTCGGCTCTTGGTCGCCTGCTCGATGATCCCGACGTATCGGTCGACCACATCGAGTTCCTGCCGCGAAAGCCGCATATTGCGAATGAAATCAGGCTTGTCTGCCACGTTGTTCCTCTCTTGGTGTCGTGAGGGTGCCCTTCGCCACGCCACGCCCCACCCCGCCACCGGGACCGGGTTCGGGCTTCGTCGACGAAGTACACGGTTCCGTGTAACTCGCACCGTCAACCTGACACACCTTGCTGAGACGCTTCTGTAAAGCAGGAAACAGTTCCTTGAACTTCGACATCGTTTTCACGGGTGTAACGCGAGATACACACATTCGAGAACCGTGATGCCAGGATGCAGTTCGAGTCTGGCGGCTCGCCAATGGCACTTGGGCCTACAGCGGAACGATTCGGGATTTCAAGGGCTTCCACATGACACTCTTCTTGACCGTCATCTACGGCGTGATCTTCGGGGCGTGGTTCTTGCTGACGATCCTCTGGCAGGTCGACCCCATTCGGAAGCGCAGTCCACTGCTGCGCGTATTCAGCGCGTTTCACGTCCTGCCCATCTGGACCTTCTTCGCGCCCCGGCCGGGCATGTCGGACACGCACGTCCTCTACCGAGACAAGACGCTCGATGGAGATGTGGGGCCCTGGGGCGAAGTCGATCTCGGCGAGGAGCGCAAGCGGACCCACTGGCTCTGGAACCCGCGAAAGAGGCTTGACAAGATGGCGGTTGACGCGCTGTCGGAGGTCAAGACCATCAAGAACGCGGGCGTCGAAGCGGACACCGACGAAGAAACCATTCAGCACCAGGTGAAGTTGAGTAAGGGATACCTGGTGCTGATGAACATCGTGTTTTCACGTGCCAAGGCGACCCGAGCATCTGTGCGCCGGCAATTCGCGGTTGTAGACGCCACGCATTCCGCGGACGGGAGAACGGTTCTGCCGATCTTCTTCTCTCCTTTTCACGATTTCTGAGGCATCCAGATGGAACCCGAAACCGTCTATCACTACACGCTGGTGATCGCGGGCGTGGGCGTTGCGATCAAATCCCTAGAGACCCTCGCACTCCGCCGCGAGTACCAAGCGCGAGGTGTCTTCGACTACACCATCGTGGGAAATGACGCGCTCGCCGGTAGTCCGTTCGCGCCGCTCTTCACTCGGTTGTACTCCTGGAAAGGAGTGGCGACATTGTCGATTGTCGGAGTCATCACGTTTTCGGGGCTGATGGTTTCCGATCCCGGAACAGCAGCCTACACAGTGGCGGCCACTTTGATGATCGCGTCGAGCATCGCGATCTACTATCGCCAAGCGTTCGGACTCGATGGAGCGGACCAGATGACTTTCCTGGTCCTGATCACGACGCTCTTCTGCTTCATAGTGTCAAGTGTGGCGGCCATACGAGCCATCGGGATCTGGTTCATCGCACTGCAGCTCGCACTCGCGTACTTCGTCTCGGGGGCCGCCAAGCTCGTTTCCAAGGAGTGGCGAAGTGGCACGGCGATCTCCGGCATCCTGAGTACCTACACGTACGGGACGGGGCTCACCCGGAAGCTCTTCACCCGCAATTCGTGGCTCTGCGTGGCTCTGTGTTGGTCGGTAATCGTCGTCGAGATGCTACTGCCCTTTGGGCTCTTCCTCGAGCCGGTCGGGGTCGCGGCTACGCTCGGAGTCGCGTTTGCTATGCACGTCTCGATCGCCGTCGTGATGGGGCTGAACGACTTCGTCTGGGCGTTCGCCGCCGCTTTTCCTTCGTTCTACTACGTCGGGACCTGGCTGAGCCTTGGCTGAGATCCCGGTGCTGGAACGCCGCGATGGAGTTCGAGCCGATCCACCCACCATTTCATGGAGGACTACGAGATGAAGACCGAAAAGAAGGCAGCGTTCGAAGAACTTGCGGAGTCGGCGTTGAGCAACATCTCGGCCGATCAGCTTCTGGAAGCCGCCAGCGACCTGGATCATCGACTGCTCGCGGTGTGGCCCGAGAAGAAAAAGGTCGAGCTCGAACTCGAGCCGGGTTCGCTTCGCAATGTGCGGTTGCGCGATCTCTTCGGGCGGCTCCGAAACGAGAAGAAGAAGTACGAACTCGAGATCGATCCCGTCACCCGGGTCAAGGGGCCGATCCTCGACTTCCGCTCGGAGAAGAAGAAAGCCGAGCTCGAGATCGATCCGGGTCTTGCGAACGTCAAGCCGTCACCGCAGGTGGGAAATGGCGCCAGCAACGCCGCCGGCTTCGAACAGGCTCCAGCGGGATCCGACGTGACGCCACTCGACCTGATCATCGATCAGCTGGAGGAACGATTTCGCGGGCGGGGAGCAGAGTAGTGGTTACGGATCGCCTCTTCCTGGGCGTGGGTGACTCCCAGGATGCCACGCTAGGACACATCATGGCGGCGGTGGCGCGCACCGGGATCGATGCACTCAGGGTCGAGCCTGAAGCGCTTGGAGATCACAGCGTGACGGTTGGGGCGTCGCAGTTCCATTTCGACGATCGAGAGGTCGCGGGAATCGTGTTCCGCTGTGAGCCGCATTGGCACTTCAGCTCGAGCTTTCGAGCCGAGGACCAGCTTTTCGCGGACGTCGAGGCGCGCGCCGTCTGGCTTGCAGGGCTCAATCTCGAAGGGGTGTTCGCCGTCAACCGGCAAGATGCCGTGGCTTGGTTCGACGACTCGAAGTGGGGCGAGTGGCGACGGATGCTCGCAAGCGCCGGCGTTCCGATGTCTCCGCTGCGGGCAACCAATCGGGAGATCGCCCCTAACGAACGCTGGCTTCCCTTTCGGTCGACGCGCCTGCGAAGCCAGCATCCTCCCCAGGAGTTGAGCGATCGGATTGGGGTTTCGCTTCTCGCGGACGAGCCGTGCGCGCGCAACGTGATCGCGGGAAAGCACGACCTGGGCACGCCTCTCCCAGCCGCCGCACAAAGTGCCGCCGATCTGCTGCGCGCCCACGGGGTGCAGCTCGCCGAGATCACGACGGATTGCGCGGGCCGAGTGTGTTGGGTCGACCTGCTTCCCGACATCGAACGAAACCAACTCGGCGCCGTCGTCGACTCCCTGATGGAGGCCTGGGATGAGCATTTGCATCATCGGTGAGCGGGGTGAACTCATGGCGGGTTATGTGGGCGGGCTCGCGGAACGCCAGGGAATTCCCGTGCATTGGCTGAACGAGTCGGAGCTCGGCACGCGCTGGTCGTTCGACTACCGCGCACCGGGCCCCGAAGCGGGATTCATCGAGTCCGATGGAGAGCGCGTTCCATTCTCATCCATCACGGGTGCCTACGTGAACCTGAGCCCCGAGCCCACCGCGCCCGAGCACCTCGACCGCACGGGGTATGTCTTCGAGGCGTTCCAGGTGATGAGAAGGGCCTCGCTCCGATGCCTCATCAATGCGCTCCCGGGCGTAGTTGCGAATCGCCCCTGTGCTGGACGCTCGAACAACTCGAAGCCCTATCAGATGAACGCATTGGCGCGCGCCGGCCTCGAGGTTCCGGGCTGGATCGCGACCAACAGTGTCAAGCTGGCTGATCGGTTCCGAAGGGCGTACAGCGACGACGTGATTGTGAAGTCCTGCTCAGGGCTGCGGAGCGAGGTGCGGCTCTGGGATGAATCCACCGCCTCGATGCTACGCGAAGGCACGACGCCGGTGATCCTCCAAGCCCGCGTTCCTGGCTTCGACGTGCGGGTCCACACAATCGGAGGGAAGTCCCTCGCGACGTCCATCGAGGCCAACGGGATCGACTACCGATTTGCGACCGGCCCGAAGAGCTACCGGGCCATCGACGTGCCCCGTTCCGTAGACCAGCTTTGTCATCGTTTCGCATCGCAGGAACGCATGGTCATCGCAGGATTCGACTTTCGGGTGACGGACGACGGCCGCTGGTACTGCCTCGAGATGAACCCGGTCCCGACCTTCCTCCCCTATGAATTCGAAACTGGCCAATCGATCTGCGACGCGCTGCTGCGCGCCTTGACCGCGTGAAGGGGGGCGGGCCTTCTCGGCGAGGACGATGTCTCGCGTTTAGTCGCCGCCGCAGAGCAGGATCAGACCCTGCAGTTTGCGGAGGCCGACCGGTCTCTCCCAGGCTCGAGATGGCCTCCTTTCCTGTAGTTTCCCAATAGATCAGGGGATCAGCCAAGGGACGAGTTCGCCCCGGCCTGCGCTCCGATCGCGTCACGAATCGGAATGCGACACAGGCGCGAACTTCGTCGGGACCGTCCACTCGGCACCGCTCGCGGTTTGGCATCAGGGGCCGGGCTGCGACGCTTCCGTTCCGCCGGCGGTGCCGGTGTCCGCGAGCTTCGCCTGCATGCGGGCGCGTCGGCGGTCGATGAGGCCGCGCAGCCTCGCCTGCCGCTCGGGGGTGAGCGGGTAGACCCAGGTCAGCCAGATGGCGGGCAGGTATGCGATGCCTGGCATGATCGAGTACTGGAACGCCATCGCCCGCAGCTCTTCGGTGCTGTTCGCGCCGGCGACGCCGGAGGCGTCGTAGCCGAGCAGACCGGCGATGTTGTAGGAGACGCCGGTTCCGATGGCGATCGAGAGCTTCGACGTCATGCCGCTCAGCGCGAAGAACGAGCCGGCGCGCTCCCCCTTGGTGCGAATCGAGTCCACGTCCACGACGTCTGCCAGCATGGCGAGGGGCAGGAACTGGACCGCGCCGTAGCAGAGCGCCTTCGTCATGAAGAGCATCACGTAGGGCACGGTGTCGCCGGGCTTCAGCGCAAAGGTCAGGAAGCTGACCGCGGTCACCCCCACGATCGCAATCGTGAAGGCCCGGTGTTTTCCGATGCGCCGCCCCAGCCACAGCCAGCCCGGCACGGAGAGGACCGCGACGAAGAAGTAGCTCGCGTAGAGTCTGGACGCATTCGCGACGTCGAAACCGATGTAGTCGCGCATGAAGAAGTAGGTGAGCGCGTTGCGGAAGGCCTCCGCGGTGGTGACGGCGAACAGGATGATGAGCACCAGGCGCATCGGTTTGTTGGCCCACATCGCCCGGGCGCCCTCCCGAAACGACACCTTCGTGTGGTGCACCACGGGCGCCTCGGGCACGAAGCGGAGCAGGACGAAGGCGGAGAGGGGCAGGATCGCGATGATCGTCCAGGCCATCACGGTCAGATAGTTGTCGACCCCGGGCTCCCACAGCTCGTTCACGAAGACCGGAATCATGGCCGCGAGGATGAGGCCGACCAGCAGGAACAGTTCGCGCACCGCGGTCACCCGCGAGCGTTGGTGGTAGACCGGCGAGAGCTCGGCCCCCCAGGCGCCGTAGGGGACGCCGATCAGGGTCCCGCCCAGATACATGACGCTGATCCAGACGAGCAGCCAGACGATGCCCGCGCCCTCGGGCGGCACGAAGAGCATGTAGATGCCGAGACACATGACCGGGACACCGGCCGCGATCCACGGCTTGCGCCGACCCCAACGGCTCGGCCGGTTGTCCGAGAGGTTGCCGACCAGGGGATCGGTGACGATGTCGGAGAGCCGCGCGACGATGAGGATCGTGCCGATGATCGGCAAGGTCAGGCCGAGCTCCGCGTCCGCGTAGCGGGGCGGAATCCAGATCGCGATCGGGTAGCCGATGATCGCGAGAGGCAACCCCACCGACGAGTACAGCAGCAGGATCGAGCGCTTCAGATTGATCTGATCGTAGGTCGCCTCGGCGTGTCCGCCGCTTCCCGCGTTCGCCACTCTCGCCTCGCCGACCGCTGCTCAGGGAAGCCGAAGCCTAGCCCACCGAGTTGCGGACGCGGAGGACCGCGATTCTCGAGGCGGTGACGCTCCGCATCGCGTCGATGGAGAAGGCAAAGAAGAAGGAAGAAGTATCGGCGGCACGTACTGTGGCCCGACTCACTGGTGTGGAGAAGGCGTTGAGATCCAGGCGACGCCGCGCGCGTGGTAGGCTGGTGCGGCTACCGAGAATCGAGGACAGTAGTGCGGCACGATCCTCCCGGAATCACTGCGGGCCCTGCGGCCGCCGGCCCTCGACCCGAAGGCGAGCGTGGAAGCGACAGATGGATGATTGCTGCGAGACGAAGGCAGGCGAACTCGAGGCCATCCGAGTGCGCCACGGTCGCGTCCTGTGGGTGGTGCTCTCGGTCAATGCCTGCATGTTCGTGGTCGAGTTCGGCGCCGGCCTCCTTTCCGGGTCCAGCGCCTTGCTTGCCGACTCGCTGGACATGCTGGGCGACTCGCTCGTCTACGGCTTCAGCCTCTTCGTCGTCCACAGGACTCTCGCCTGGAAGGCGGGCGCCGCCCTGTTCAAGGGAGCGATCATGGCGGTGTTCGGCGTTGCCGTCCTGATCGAGGTCGCCTTCAAGCTTCGCAGCGGCATGCCACCGGAAGCTCCGACGATGGCAGCGATCGGCGCCATCGCGCTCGCAGCCAACACGCTGTGCTTCGCACTCCTCTGGCGTCACCGAGCAGACGACATCAACCTGCGCTCGACCTGGCTGTGCTCTCGCAACGACCTGATCGCCAACGGCGCCGTTCTCGCAGCGGCCGCGCTCGTGGCCTGGTCGGGCTCGAGGTGGCCGGACATCCTGGTGGGCCTCGGCATCGCCGCCCTCTTCTTGCGCACGGCCGTCGGCGTCCTTCGCGGGGCGTTCGCTGAGCTGGGCCGGGCACGCCGCGACGCCCCACCGTCCTTCGCAGCCTGACAAGTGTGCCGTTGGTCAGCCCATCAGCGCCTACGGGAAGCGCCCGACGGCGGGACGATCGGTTCCCGCGAGATCATGCCGCGATACGCACGGTCGTCGCGTTGACTACGAAGCGCTGAGAATCGGTAGGTCCGGCAGCCAATCGCCTGCACCCACCGCCATCTCGCCTGTGGGTGGCACGGTGTCAACGCGATCTCGCTCGTAGGAATCCACGTACTCAAGGCGCAGGCGTCGTCGCTTGCACCGTGATACTGGAGATCCCCTCTCGCAGACAACCATCGACGGCGACGACCTTGTACTCGTAGGTCGTGTTCGCGGGTAGGCCCCCGTCGATGAACAGTGAGCTCTCGATGTCGTCGAAGATCGCCTCGTTCTGCTGCGGGTCTGTTCGCGTCACGCGGTAGTGATCGACGTGCCAATTGTCGGTTGCCGGAGCCCAGCTGACGGTGATCTGCCCTGGCCCGGTCGCCTGAGCGGACACGCTGCCGGGAGTCGACGGCGGCGTGACGTCGCCATGCACGAGCGTGCCCCTGCGGTACGACTCCAGCGAAGTGTCCGTGGACCGCACGGCACGCACCCAGTACTTCGCGATGTCGGTGACGCTCGACTGCACATGGGCGTCCGTGCAGAGATCGTTGTCCGTGTATTCGAGGGTGGCTGTCGCGGACACCGTGGCGATCTGCGTACCGTTTCGGATTACCTCGTAGTGGTCATTGGGCGTGTCGTTCCAGCTGTGGTCCCACTCCAGTTCGATTGGGTCGGTTAGCGCGACACGGCTCTTCAGCTGGAGTGCCCAGGGCGGCGCGGGTTGGGAGGGGTCGCCGAACTCGAGCACTCGCGTCTCACCCTCGTCCGTCGTGTTCCCGTCATCGTCGAGGTCCCTGGCCAGCGTCAGCGTGAATTCGGGCTCGTCACTCCACGTCACGAATGGAGACTCGATGACTCCGGTCCCGAATGCTTCGGTGTCGGAGAGTGCGTCGAAGTGGTTGTCCTTGATGAAGACGCGTTCTTCGCCGTCCCACTTGAGCCGGATCGCCTCGCCCTGGGCGCGAAGATCGTGGTAGATCTTGGACATGGACACGGACGCGTTCCCGAAGCTCACCGTTCGGGTCGCCAGTTCGCCACAGTAGGCGGCCGAGTCAGTGTAGTCCCCGGGTGGGGCGACCTCTGCGATGTATCCCGAGATCGGATCGGTCAAGGTGATCAACGTGTAGGCGTCCGCGGGCGCATCGCCGCAGGCCGGGGTTCCCCCGTCTTCGTAGGAGTCGCTCCACTGGCCGAGGGGTCGGTAGGCCATGAATGCGTACGGGCCGTTTCCGTCGTCAGTCGGCTGGCCGACCCACCAGTTCGAGTCTCCGCCAGATACGATCTGCGAGCACTGCTGCATGAAGAGCGGGAGGTGCGCTAGTGCGTAGTCGAGATCCTGGTTCTCAGTAGGCTCTGGCGTCGTGTCGTAGAGCGTCATCTGCGTCCGGTCCCAGGACATCCGGCGGTAGTGGTTTTTGCGCTCGTAAACCCATCTCGGGTCGTGCGACAGGGGATCGAAGGGGGGACTGGCGCCCTCGCAGTAGTCGTACTTCTCGTCCGACGGCTGGTGTTGGTACAGGATCGAGAATCCGCTCGAAGCGGCTGGATCCTTGACGTACGCGGCCCAGCTCGGAGCCTGCGCTCCTGCGGATGCGTAGTACCCACCGATGCTTCCGAGGCCTCCTGGCAGCATGTAGCCGTAGCCCGGCTGCATCTGCAGGTTCGTGGAACCATCGGGGTCGCTTTGTGGGTCCTGCCCGCGCGTCCCGCGGTAGTCGTCGGGGTTCCAGCCCTGCCATCCCGTCGAGCGATACGTGCGCTCATCGCAGCATCCCGAGCGGCTGTCCCAGGCGGCGGCGGTCCGGTTCTTGTACGCGTAGCCGTCCGGGCCCTTGTCGAGGAACAGAGACCGGATGATCTCCGGGGCGTGGTAGTCGGTCGCGAGCATTGGCTGCGGGTACGTATCTCTGTCGCTCGGATCCAGCTTCGCATCGAGCTCCTCGTCGAAGATCAGAAGGTTGACCTGCTGCAAGAGTCCCGTACCCGTCTCGGTCGGTGAGGGATCCGCGATTCCACCTCCGCCACCCGCTCCGCGGTCGCGCTGCTGGGGTGCTCCCGCCGCGCCACCGGGCAGGTAGCTGTGGGCCGCCGCGATCAGCTGCATCTCCAGCAGGTCCTGGATCCACTGTCGAAGAGTCGGGTCCTCGGTGTGCCAGGCGAACGCGAGCTGTGTAATCACACGGCCGGTGTAGTAGGGGGCAAGGGGCTCGCCGGCGAGGCCGCGTCGGGCAAGCGTCGCTCTTGCGTGTGCGTATGACCAGCGGGCGCGCTGGATCAGATCCTCGTCGTCGAAGGCCTCGCCGGCCAGCAGTTGCATGGCGATGGCACCTCCTGGGTTGTTGGAGAGGACGTTGTCCAGCGCGCTCGGGTCGAGCGCGGGCTTGTAGGGCCAGTTGCCGTACTTGAGCAGCAGCTTCGATGTGTTCCAGGCGGTGGTCGACCAGCCCGATCCCTGATCGTCGTCGGGAGCCGCGTTGGGGAAGCGGTGCAAGATGTACGCAGCAAACATCGCCGCATCGATCACGGAGTGAACGTTCTCGCCGTCCCACTCGGGTGGATTGGGTTCCAGGACAAGGCCGATCTCCGCGCGAATGGCTGCGATCGCGCCCGCGAGGAGCTGACTTGCCTCCACGTCGTCCGGCACGAAGCCGTCCTCTCCATCGGGATGTACGAGGTCTCGCTCCTGGGCCTCGAGCTCGCAAAGAAGGGCCAAGAGCACACCGTACGGCTTGTAGACCGAATCGTATGTGGGGTTTTCCTCGAGCTCCTGGCGTTCGATCTGGAGCAGGATGTTCTGCCTCTCCTCCCGGTCCGTGGACGTGTACGGGTCTAGCTGCGCACCTGCCACGATGGGCAGCAAGAGACAGAGAATCGGCATGAAGAAGGTGGGGATTCGTGTCACGCTTGGTTCCTCCCAGTCCACGCAGGCACGGGCGCGTACACAGTGCTCTGTGGACGTAGCTGGTCGCCTCGCCATCATGACACGATTGACTTCCCGCGCGGAAGACATCGGCCATCCCGCTAGCGGACAAGCCGATGAACATCTCGCTGCTGTAGAGGAGGCGCCCCAGCATTGAGGCCTCACGCTGGACCCGGGTACAGCGCAGGGTCCTTCCAAGGATCGATGTAGGCCGTGCCGTCCGCAATCTTCGTCGTGATGACGGAACGGGGAGATAGGCGCAGAACCCTCTCCGCGACGCTGCCTAGCGCGACGTGCCTCAGACCGAGAGGCCACGCGTCCCCATGACGACGGCCTCGAAGCGGGAGAAGCCGTCGTATCGCTCGCGCTCCTTCGGCGGCGACGAACGTAGAAGGGATGCAGATCGGCTCGGGGCCCGGGCTCTGGCCCACGATGACCCACGCCCTCCTTGCGAAATTACAGTTCCCTCGACGTTCCCTGTGGATCAGCGATTCCGCGGGGTCTTGCGCATCGAGCCTTCGCGGCTTCCGAACCGCCCCGAGCCGGACCGGGACGGCCAGCAGATGCCGCCCTCAGGGATCGCTGCCGAGCTCCGCGGCGCCGGGCGGCGTGCTCGCCTGCTCCGCGCGCAGCCGCTCGAGATTCTTGCGCGCCACGCTGTTGTCGGGTTCGATCCGAAGCGCCTGCTCGAAGGCTGCGCGCGCGGCCGGAAGGTTGCGGCGCTGGGCGTGGACGGCACCCAGGTCGTTGAGGGCATCGGCACCGGGCGCGAGCTGGCGGACCTGCTCGAAGTGGACGAGCGCCTCGTCGAACCTGCCCGACGCGAAGTTCATGTAGCCGAGGAAGCGGTGGCCGTGGGGGCAGGGTGGCTCAAGCGTGATCGCCTGCTGATACTCGAGCTCCGCATCGCCGGTATCGCCCACGCGCTCGTGAACGCGACCGAGGTTGCAGCGGGTTCCCGGGTGGTCGGGGTCGAGCTCGAGCGTGCGCCGGTAGGCGAGGATGCCCTCCTGCAGGCGTCCCTGCTCGACGTAGGCCACCCCGAGATTGTTCGAGGCGCCGGCGTGGAAGGGGTCGAGGTCCAGCGCCTGTTCGAGCTGCGCCGCGCCGCGCTCGAGCTTGCGAGTGCGTAGCAGCAGGGATCCCAGGTTGTAGTGCGTCGTCGCGCGCTCGGGCTCGAGCGCGATGGATCGCTCGTAGGCATCGATCGCTTCGTCGTGGCGTCCCAGGGTCGCGAGCACCACGCCGAGGTTGCCGTGCGCGATCGACGACGAGGGCTCGAGCGCGAGTGCCTGCTCGAAACGCGCGAGCGCGGGTTGGGGCTCACCGCTCTTCGCGAGCACGTTGCCGAGGTTGCTGAGTGCTCCCGCGCTGGGGCGGATCTCGATTGCCCGCTCGTACTGCTCGATCGCAGACCCGAGTTTCCCGGCATTCTCGTAGACGCGTCCCAGGTGGTTGTGGGCGAACGCGTTGTTCTCGGTGACGGCGATTGCGTGGCGGAAGACGCTCTCGCCGTCCCGCCACACGGCGACCTGTTGTCGGGTCGCAACCCCCAGCGCGAGCAACAGCAGCGGGAAGCCGACGGCCAGGGCGCGTTGCGCCAGTCGACCGTGCGGACGCGCCGCGTCCGCGATCCACCAGACGCCGGCGATGTAGATGCCGATCATCGGGAGGTAGGTGTAGCGGTCCGCCATTGCCTGCTCGCCCACCTGGACCAGGCCGATCACCGGCACCAGCATGCCCAGGTACCAGAGCCAGCCCACGGCGACTTCGGGCTGCTTGCGGGAACGCCAGAGGGCGAGCGCGGTCAGCAGCAGCAGCGCGAGCCCGGCCCCGAGCACGCGCCAGCCGAAGCTCGCGCTGTCGCCGCTTCCGACCAGCGCGGGATGGGGATAGAAGATCGCCAGGTCGTGAGGCCAGAGCGCCTTCCCCAGATAGCTGACGTAGCTGACGATGGCGTTCGCGAGGCGGTCCGTGACGGGCAAGGTGGCGAGGTTGCCCATGGCGCGGTCGGCGGCCTGACTCCAGACCGCGACCGCCGAGGTCAGAGCCGACAGCGCCAGCACGGGAAGCTTCTCGAGAACGAGCCGGCTCCAGCGCGTACCGCGGAGCGGCCCGTCTGACTGCCCGGGCCAGGGTGCGCGGCCCAGGGGCCAGACATCGAGGAGCAAAAGCACACCGGGCAGTGTCACGGCCATGGGCTTCGACCCCATCGCCAAGGCCGAGAACAGCAAGACCGCCAGATACCGCAGCACCCCCGGACGCCTCGCGTAGCCCAGGTATGCGCACAGGCTGAGCAGAAAGAAGAGCCCACAGAGGACGTCCTTGCGCTCGGCCACCCAGGCCACGGACTCGACGTGCAGCGGGTGCAACGCGAACAACGCCGCGACGCAGGCCGGTGCCCAGGGGGCCCCCGTGCCGCAGCGAAGCAGAGCGCCCTGGCGCAGAAAGAGGAAGAGAAGGACGGCATTCACCGCGTGCAGCACCACGTTGCCCCAGTGGTGCCACCCGGCCTCGAGCCCGAATAGCGTCACGTCGAGCATGTGGGAGAGCCAGGAGACCGGGTGCCAGTTCGCCACATGAGGCGCGAAGGCCCAGGCGAAACCTGGCGCTGTTAGGCCCTGCCTCACGACGGGGTTCTGGTAGACATAGGCGTCGTCGTCGCAAGGGATGAAGTCGTGCGCGCCTACACCGCCGTAGGCCGCCAGAACGCCGCCTAACAGCGCGAGCGCGATCAGAGCGTCACTTCGACCCACGCGAAACAGTCCCGTGTCGTGCACTAACATCCCGCCCCTCACTTGGGTGTGTTCAGTTCCACGCGACGCCAGCACCGCGACCCCGCTTGTCGCTTCTGCTTGACTTCGAAGACGAGCGGTTCTTAGTATGACCGAAACTCCCGCTCCATTGATCGATCGAGTGGGAATCGCCGGATGGAGCCGCCCGGAGGTGTCACCCGCAGCGCGAAGGACGTGACCGACCAGAGCGGAGCCAGCCGTTGGAGGTTCGCCATGCAGCGCATCCTCACGCGGGTCCGGGTGTCGAGCTTCGTGCAGTCGACTCCGCAGATCTGGGGCAACGGGATCTCACGCGCGGCCGTCGCGCTGCTGATCGTCTCGACCTTCGCACTCAGCACCTTCGTGCCCGCGCATAGCGTCACTGCGGCGACGATCAGCTGGAACGCGAACGACGGTCTGTGGGACGTCGCCGGAAACTGGAATCCGACGACGGTACCGACCGGCGGCGACGACGCGGTCATCACGTTCGCGGACAGCACCGATCGCACCATCACCTACCAGAACGCCGTCAACCCGGTCCTGAACTCGGTCCTCATCGACGCGGACGCGGCGGGCACGATCACGGTCGTGCAGTCCCAGGACGCGCTGGAGACGAATACCATCACGGTCGGTGACGACGGCACCGGAAGCTTCGTTCAGAGCGGCGGCACGCACACGGTGAACGGCGCGCTCTATCTCGGTCAGAGCGGCGGCGGCGACGGAAGCTACGACCTCTCGGGGACGGGCGTGCTTTCGTCGAGTTCCCAGTACGTGGGCGACTCGGGCACGGGCAACTTCGTCCAGAGCGGCGGATCGAACACCACGACGAGCCTATTCGTGGGCAACGGGGCGAGCGGTGACGGTGCCTACGCGCTCTCGGGAGGAAGCCTCGCGACGACGGACGCCTACGTCGGCGGAAGCGGCAACGGCAGCTTCGCCCAGGACGGCGGGACGCACACCGTGAGCGCGACGCTCCGGGTCGGGAATGGAGGCACCGGCAGCTACGACCTGTCGGGAAGCGGGAGCCTTTCGGCGACGACCCTGACCCTGGGCGACACGGGCGCCGGCAGCTTCACCCAGACGGGAGGCACGGCCGACGTCTCGCAGATCAACCTGGGCGTGACCGGAACCGGAGACCTGACCTTGACGGGCGGAAGCCTCATCGTCGGGACGGGCATCTCGGGGACCCCCACGAGCCTGCTGAACATCGACGGGGGCACCCTGACCCTCGGCGGCGGCACCAGCGGGTCGATCGATGTCGGGACCTTCAACGTCGGTGACGCGAACGGCACGAACGGCAGCTTCGACCTCGCCGCGGGTCAGGGCGTCACGGCCGACAACCAGAGCGTGGGCGGGCTCGGGACTGGAAGCTTCACCCAGACCGGCGGAACCAACAGCGTGAACTCCGCGCTGATCATCGGCAATGGTGCCGGCTCCGACGGCAGCTACGACCTGTCGGGTGGCAGTCTCTCGACCGCGAGCACGACCGTGGGAGAGAACGGAGTCGGCAGCTTCACCCAGACGAACGGAACCCACGCTGCCGGCACCAGCCTGGAGCTGGGCGGCGAGCCGACCGGCGACGGCAGCTACGACCTCCAGGGCGGGACCCTGCAGGCAGGCTTCGAGGACATCGGCGTCTTCGGCAGCGGCAGCTTCACCCAGACGGGCGGCACCAACGACGTCACCGGCGGGAGCCTCACCGTCGGCAACGCAGCGGGGGCAGTAGGCAGCTACGACCTCTCCGCGGGCTCGGTCATCTCGGATGCCGTCGTGATCGGCGCCTCGGGGTCCGGGAGCTTCGTCCAGTCCGGCGGTGACCAGGTCGCCAACCTGGTCTACCTCGGCTACGCGGCCAGCGGCGACGGCAGCTACGAGCTATCGGGGACCGGAACCCTGACGGTGAACACCACGGAGTGGATCGGCCTCTCGGGAACCGGAGCCTTCACCCAGACGGGCGGGACCCATGACCTGGGCACCGGCGATCTCCACCTCGGCCTGAACGCCGATGGCCAGGGCAGCTACGACCTCTCCGGGGGCTCGCTGGCGGCCTCCTACGAATACGTCGGCAACTTCGGGTCGGGCGGGTTCACCCAGAGCGGCGGCAGCAACCAGGTCACGAACTCCCTGATCCTCGCATACGAGACCGGCAGTCAGGCCAGCTACGACCTCACGGGCGGCGAGCTCTCGAGCGAGTCGGGCTACGTCGGCAACGTCGGGACGGGCACCTTCACCCACAGCGGCGGCAGCTACGACGTCGCGAATGCTCTGCTCGTCTCGGCGGGCACGAACAGCTTCGGCAGCTACGACCTCTCGGGCACCGGCAGCCTCGACGTCGTCGGCACGACCTACGTCGGCTTCAACGGGACGGGCGTCTTCAGCCAGAGCGGCGGTACCCACGACGTCACGGGCAATCTCGATCTGGCCGCCAACGCGGGGAGCAACGGAACCTACACGCTCTCGGGTGGAAGTCTCGCGGTCGGTGGAGACATCAGCACCGGCTCCGGCAGCAGCGGCCTCACGATCGACGGCGGCAGCCTCGCGATCGGTGGAAACATCACCAACGGCGCCGGCAGCAGCGTCCTCACGATCAACGGCGGCACCGTGGAGCTCCAGGGCGGTACCGCCGGCTCGACAGCCGTGGACGCCTTCCGGATCGGCGCCGCCCCCGCTTCGAACGGGTCCTTCACGCTCAACGCCGGACAGAGCGTGTCGACGGGGATCGAGGTCATCGGCGTCTCGGGGGCCGGAAGCTTCTTCCAGAACGGTGGCAGCCACAGCGCGGGCGTGCTCGAGCTCGGAAACAATATCGGAGGCAGTGGCAGCTACGAGCTGGCCAGCGGAAGCCTGATCGCACCCACACAACGGATCGGTCTATCCGGGACGGGCAGCTTTACCCAGAACGGCGGCACGAACACGGTCACGACTCTGCGCCTGGGCGTCGACGCGACCGGCGAAGGCAGCTACGAGCTCGCGGGGACGGCGAGCCTGGGAACCTTCGACGCCTTCATCGGGGAGCAGGGAACGGGCAGCTTCGTCCAGACCGGCGGGGCCCATGTTCTCAGCAACTGGCTCGAGCTCGGAAGCATGGCCGGCGGCGACGGCAGCTACGATCTCTCGGGCGGTAGCCTGAGTGCCTTCGCCGAATATGTCGGGTTCCTCGGAACCGGCAGCTTCACGCACAGTGGCGGCACGAACACCCTCACGAACGAACTCAGTATCGGCTCGGTCGCGGGGAGTGACGGGAGCTACGCGCTGTCGGGCGGGCTTCTCGACTCGCCGATGTGGACCATCGTCGGAAGTAGCGGAAGCGGAAGCTTCACGCAGACCGGTGGAGCGCACGATCTCACCGGCGCGAACCTCTACGTCGGGGACCAGGCCACCGGCGAGGGCACCTACGACCTCTCGAGTGGGACCCTCACCGCCCTAGGCGAGTTCGTCGGACGAATCGGAAGCGGCTCCTTCGTTCAGAGTGGCGGCTCGAACGACGCCTTCGTCGAGTACATCGGCGCGGGGGGCACGGGATCCTACAGCCACAGCGGCGGGATCAACACGGTCACGTCGAGCCTCTGGCTTGGACTCAATCCCGGTGGTCAGGGCAGCTACGACCTCTCGGGGGCGGGGGTGCTCGACTCGAACGCGACTGTCGTGGGAAGCGACGGCCAGGGCTCGTTCCTGCAGACTGGCGGGACCCACGACGTGGGCAGCCTGCTGGTGGGAGCCAACGACGGCGGCAGCGGCAGCTACGAGCTCTCCGCGGGCACCCTCACGCCCAACGTCGTGGAGGTCGGCCGCTCCGGCACCGGCGTCTTCGTCCAGAGCGGCAGCACCAACGACATCACGACGGACCTGAGCCTCGGCGCCCTCAGTGGCACCGGCGACGGTACCTACGTGCTCGAAGGCGGCACCCTCGACGTCGGCGGCTCGATCGTCAACGGCCCCGGCCACGGCGCCCTCTACTTCGATGGCGGCTCGTTGCTCATCAACAGCACGAGCCGAGGTGTGCTCGACATCAACCAGACCGCCGACTTCGACGTCGACGAGCTGGGCTTCGCGTGGGCTGCCGGCACCACGTCGAACTTCACCCTCAACACTTCGGAAGCAATCTCGGTCTTCACCGAGACCATCGGCAAGGGCGGTACGTCGACCTTCACTCAGACGGGCGGCACCAACGCCGTCGGCGGAGGACTGGACCTGGGCCTCGACGCAACGGGACAGGGCAGCTACCAGCTCTCCGGAGGCGATCTCTCGTCCCAGCAGACCACGGTCGGCAACGCTGGGACCGGCTCCTTCACGCAGACGGGCGGGACCCACGTCGTCTCGAACTCGCTGTTGATCGCGAACCTCGGTACCGGCAGCTACGCGCTGTCGGGAACCGGAAACCTCCAGGCCGCCGACATCCTGGTCGGCAACGCCGGCACGGGCACCTTCACCCACAGCGGGGGGACGATCAGCGGGGCACCCACCCTGTGGGTCGGCAACCAGGTAGGCGGCGACGGCACCTACACACTCTCCGGGACGGGCGATCTCTCCACCACCGACACTCACGTCGGCCGCTTCGGACAGGGCAGCTTCGACCAGACCGGCGGCAGCCACGGCGTTACTGGCACGCTCTATATCGGCACCGAGGACGTGTCCGGAGACGGCCAGTACGACCTCTCCGGGGGCTCGCTGTCGGCTTCCTACGAATACGTCGGCAACTTCGGAACCGGAAGTTTCATCCAGAGCGGCGGCAGCAACCAGATCACGAACTCCCTGATCCTCGCATACGAGACCGACAGCCAGGCCAGCTACGACCTCACGGGCGGCGAGCTCTCGAGCGAGTCGGGCTACGTCGGCAACGTCGGGACGGGCATCTTCACCCACAGCGGCGGGAGCTACGACATCTCGAACGCTCTCCTCGTCTCGGCGGGCACGAACAGCTTCGGCAGCTACGACCTTTCGGGCACTGGCAACCTCGACGTCGTCGGCACGACCTACGTCGGTTTCAACGGGACAGGCGTCTTCAGCCAGAGCGGCGGCACCCACGACGTCACGGGCAATCTCGATCTGGCCGCCAACGCAGCGAGCCAGGGCACCTACACGCTCTCGGGTGGAACCCTCTCGATCGGCGGCAACGTCGCATCCGGGTCGGGTCAAAGCACCTTCAACCTCGACGGTGGCAGCCTCGACCTGCAGGGCGGAACCGCCGGCTCGTTCAACGTCGACACCTTCAACATGGCCTTCGCCCCGGCGTCCAGCTCGTCGTACACCCAGGGTGCAGGCCAGAGCTTCTCGATCGGTGCCGAGACCATCGGCAGCGCGGGAACCGCCTCGTTTACCCAGACGGGCGGAACGCACAACGCGACGCTGCTGAACCTCGCCTTCGGCGCGGCCAGCGACGGCAGCTACACGCTCTCCGGCGGAGACCTCTCGGCCGACACGCTGAACGTCGGCCTCGACGGCACCGGCACCTTTACCCACACCGGCGGCACCAACACTCTGGCGAACCAACTCGCCGTCGGGACACTGTCCCAGGGAAGCGGGAGCTACACCCTGTCGGGCAGCGGGGAGCTATCGGCACCCACCGAGGCCATCGGCAACAGCGGCACCGGCAGCTTCACCCAGACCGGCGGCACCAACGCCTTTGGGACGCTGCTCGAGATCGGCGTGAACGCGGGCGCATCGGGCAGCTACGACCTGTCCGGCGGAAGCCTCTCGGGCCAGGACGTTCAGCTCGGTGACCTGGGAACCGGAACCTTCACCCAGACCGCCGGAGACCACACCACCACCGGCTCGCTCCTGTTGGGCAGCGACACGACCGGAGACGGCAGCTACGACCTCCAGGGAGGAAGCCTCACTGTCGGAACCTTCGAAGACATCGGCGTCTTCGGGACCGGGGCCTTCACCCAGTCCGGCGGCAGCCACGACGTCACCAACGGAAGCCTCACCATCGGCAACGCGAACGGCGCCGTGGGCAGCTACGACCTGTCCGGAAGCGGACAGCTGTTCGGGGACGTCGAGGTGATCGGCGCGTCCGGTGACGGAAGCTTCGTGCAAACTGGCGGCACGCATAACGTCTCGAACCTCCTCTACCTGGGCTACGGCGTGCTGGGTCAGGGCAGCTACGACTTGTCGGGCGGCGAGCTGCAAGCACCCGTCCAGATGGTCGGCTACGGCGGGTCGGGCAGCTTCGTGCAGAGCGGCGGCACGAACCAGGTCGGGGCGCTTCTCAGGCTCGGCTACCTCACCACCGGCGAGGGAAGCTACGAACTCTCCGGAGGCAACCTCAACAGCCCCGAGATCGTCGTCGGATGGGAGAATACCGGGAGCTTCACCCAGACGGGCGGCACGGCCACCGCCACCGACGTTTTCGTGAGTCTCGAAGCGACCTTGCCGTCACAAGGCAGCTACGACCTGCAGGCAGGCCTGCTGGAGACCACGAATCTGTACCTGGGCATCAGTGGTGGCGGCGCCACCTTCACCCAGAGCGGCGGCACGCTGGACGCGACATTCATCGAGCAGTACCCCACGTCCACCGTCTACGGGACCCTCCAGAACCAGGGCACCTACGACTACTACGGCGGCACCTTTTCCGGCCGCATGCTCAACCAGGGGGTCATGAACCTCTCGCTCGTGCAGAACGAGTGGATCGCCGGCGACGGGCTCGAGAACGAGGCGGCCCACACCATCTCATCCACAGAGACCATGACCCTGAACGGGCAGGGTCTCGCGAACTGGTCGACGCTCACGGTAGACGGGATCCTGCAGGGCGCCGGCACGCTCACCAACTACGCGCAAATGAACCTGAACAGCGGCGGCACCCTGGGCGGCACCGGGGGCTTCGTCAACTACGGCACGCTCACGAGCGCTTCGGGTGAGTCGATCGACAACACGGGTGCGAACGCGAACTACGGCTACCTGCCCGTCGCGAACTTCGGGCAGCTGTGGCTGAACGGCGGCGACCTGGCGAACGGCGGCACCCTCGACCTCAACCAGGGCACCCTGCTCGGTCCCGCCAACGTGGTGAACTCCTTCGGCGGCGTGGTGACGGGCAGCGGCGTGCTGGCCAACGGCTTCGACAATGCCGGCGGCTCCGTCGTCGTCGAGAGCGGGACCACCAACATCGTCCAGGATTTCGACAACACGGGCGTCGTGCAGATGGCCGCGAACGCCGCAAACCTGATTGGCGGTGACATCCACAACTTCAACACCATCGAGGGCTGGGGGCACGTCTACAACGACGTCGTGAACGACGGCATCATCGAGGCGCGCCAGGGCACGCTCATCTTCAGTGGGAACGTCAGCAACACCAGCCTCGGTCTGATCGCCGCCTCGACCGGCGACAAGCTGCTGATGAACAGTGGGCTCGCCAGCAGCGAAGGCATCATCAGCTTGTCGGGCGGCACCTTCGACAACAACCTGAACGCGATGACCAACAACGGCCAGATCTCGGGCTACGGCGTGCTGCGCACGGGCGGTCTCACCAACGCAGGGGACGTCACCCTGACGGGCGGGACCTCGACGGTGGTGGGGACGGTCAGCAACCAGCTGGGGCAGCAGATCGAGGTGGCATACTCGACGGCCGTCTTCACCGACGACGTCACGAACTTCGGGGTCTTCAAGACGACCGATGCCAACGTGACCTTCGCGGGCACATATACGGAAAACGGCCTCTTCCTGAGCGATCCGTCGGACAACAACTACGCCGACCTCGTGCTGGGCGCGACAGGTGCGCTGCAGGGCGGGGAAGGCGACCGCTTCATCGTGACGGGCGACCTGTTGAGCAGCAGCGAGGCGAGCGTGCTGTGGGGGACCGACGCGGCCGAGCTCGTGTTCGCGGCGGGAGGTGACGACTATCACCAGCTCGCGTACACGGGCGTGGATGTCGGCGCGGTCGCCGCCGGCTACGACGACAACTTCGCCTGGGGCACCTTTACCCTGGGTGCAGGGCAAGCGCTCGCGCTGATGGACGGAGACGCGGCGTCGGGCGGAGCGCTCTACGTCGGGTTGTTGGTCCTGGCCGACGGCCTCGGCCAGCTGGCCGATATCACGAGTGCCGATGGCATGAACCTCTACTACAACGCCGCGCTCTCCGGGAACGACTACCTGGGCGCTCAGAGCTACGCCCTCACAGGCGGCGGCATGTTGGCGCCGGTTTCGGGCATGGTGCCCGAGCCGGGCACAGGCGTGTTGCTGGCGCTGAGCCTCGCGTTCGCGCTGCGGCTGAGCCGGCGCGTGGCTCGCGGCTCGACGTCGAGCTAGGGCGCCGACGGTGCGCGGGAAGCGCGTGAGCGAGATGCCCAGCGCGTCGTCGAGGCGCTGGTCGAGCCGCGCCTGGTGGGTGCTGCCGGGTCTCGGGCTGGTGCTCACGACGGCAGCCGGCGAGCTCCCTGCGCCAGGCAGCTCGCAGACCCGCCCGGTCGCCGCCGCCGCGGCCCTCACGCCTGCGAGCGCTGCGCCTCCGCGCTGGCGGAACACGTCGAGCTATCGCGGCCACGGCCGCTTCTCCGCACCTCTCCAGAACGACGCGACGATGGTCTTCGAGGGCGGTCCCGTCGAGCTGCGCGGCGAGGTCGACAACGCGGGCAGCCTCGAGCTGAAGGGCATCGCCGGCCGCTTCCGGGCACCGGTGCGGAACGAGGGACTCTTCAAGACGACGGACGCCGACGCCCACTTCGAGGCGGGCTACTCGGGGGGCGGCGTCTACGTGAGCGATCCCTCGAACAACTTCTTCACAGACCTGGTGGTGGGATCCACGGGCTACCTCGTCGGCGGCCTCGGCGACAACTTCTACATCTCCGGCGACTTCATCAGCGCGAGCGTCATGAACGAGGACTGGGAGACGACCCAGTCGTATCTCGAATTCCGGACGGGCAGCGACAGCGATCACGCCTTCCATATCACGGGTGACGACCTGGGGGCGCTGTCAGCGGGCTACACGGACAACTTCGCCTGGGGCTCGCTGAACATCCGGGCGGGCAACACGCTCGAGCTCTTCGACGGCAATGCGACGCCCGGCGGCGCCCTCTACGTGTCCGAGCTGACGGGCCTCGTGATCTCGGGCTTCGACGTCACGAACGTTACGGGCAGCGACGACCTCAACCTCTACTACGACTCCGATCAACCCGCGAACGCGCCGCTCGGCGGCCAGGTCTACCGCCTCGGCGGCCGTGGCTACCTGATCCCCACCGGCCCCCCTGTGCTGCTGCCCGGCCTGGGAGGCTGGACGCTCGCTCTGCTCGCGATCCTGCTCGCGGCCTGTGCCCGGACGCTCCTCGCATCCGCCGGCTGGGAGCACACGCGCGAGTCGGCGTGATGCTCATTGCTCTTCCCCCGAGCTTCCTGCCCCGGGCCGTCGCTGCCCCGGCCATCTAAAGGTGACGATTCACCCGTGGGAGTGCGCTCGCCGCCAGCAGTAGCACGAGCACGACGAGGCCCGGCGTCGGCAAGGCCGGGACGGGGCTGGCGTCCGGGTCCTGGGGGTCGGTGGGGTCGGTCCCCATCGCGACTTCGACGCCGTCGTCGAAGCCGTCCCCGTCCGTGTCGGCCAGGTGCGGATCCGTTCCTGCGGACTGCTCCGCGAGGTTGTCGAGCCCGTCCGCGTCGGGGTCTCCGGTCTCCTCACCCGAAATCAGCGGATCGAAGCCGTTCGCAACCTCGAAGCCATCGAGGAGGCCGTCGTCGTCGCTGTCCGCGTCGAGGGGGTCGGCCACGGAGAGCTGCGGATACCAGGCGATCGTGTCGTCGTTCTGCGAGGCCGAGAGAACGTCTACGTCGCCATCCCCATCCATGTCTACGGCGAGGACCGACCGCGCACCGTCCGTGAGCGTCGAGATCAACCGTGCATCCGTCGCGAAGCCAGCGCCGTCCTGATTCTCGTACCAGGCGACCTCGTCCGCGTTCGACGCCGCGTACAGCGCATCCATGTCTGCATCGAGGTCGAGATCGGCCGCGAAGATCGACACGATTCCCACGTTCGACGAAGCCCACTCGATCACGTGCAGAGGACCGAAGCTCCCGAGCCCGTCCAGGTTCTCGAACCAGACGAGCTGGTCGTCTCGGTAGGTGGCGAGTGCGTCGAGGTCGCCATCACCGTCGACGTCGGCGGCGATGACGGCCCGGGTGCCATCCTCGGACGTGTCCGAGAAGATCGGCTGCGCGGGCCCCATGCTCCCGAGACCGTCCTGGTTCTCGAACCAGACGATCGTGCTGCCGCCGTACGACGGCTCCGGATACGGTGGGTAGTAGCAGCATCCATCCGACGCGCTGAGGACGTCCAGATCGCCGTCGCCGTCGATGTCCGCCGCGACGACACTGTTGGGATCCTGAACCGAATCCCCCAGCGAAATCAGCCGGAGGCGGCCGAAGCTACCACCCTCGTTCTCATACCAGACGGTGATTCCGCCGTTCACGGAGAGCAGGTCGGGGTCTCCGTCCCCGTCGAGGTCTGCAGCGACCAGCGCGGTGGTTGAGAAGCCCCAATCCCAGATCACCTGTGCCGGGCCGAAGCTGCCCAGGCCATCCGTGTTCTCGTGCCACGCGATGTTGTTGCTCAGGAACCCGCCCGAGACGGCGTCGACATCTCCATCGCCATCGACGTCTGCTCCGAGGACCACATTGGCGTAGGTCGCCGTCGTCGAGATCAGCTGTTGGGGTCCGAAGCCGCCCGCGCCGTCGGTGTTCTCGTACCAGGCGATCGTGTTGTCGACGCGCGAGGCGGCGAGAACGTCCGGATCGCCGTCGCCGTCGACGTCCGCCGCGAACACCGAGAGGGGCAGGTCCTGAAGCGTCGAGATCACGCGCTGCGGGCCGAAGACCGAGTCGCCCAGCTCGTCCCCGTCCAGCAGCCCGTCGTCGTCGCCGTCCGGGTCGTTCGGGTCGGTGCCGGCGGCCTGCTCCCCCAGGTTGCGGAGCCCGTCGCCGTCCGGGTCCTCACCCTGCTCGCCCGCGGCGAGGGGATCGAGGCCGTTCGCCCACTCGAACCCGTCGAGGAGCCCGTCTCCATCCGTGTCCGGGTCGTTCGGGTCGCTGCCGCTCGAAACCTCGAAGGCATCGTCCGATCCGTCGTCGTCGCTGTCCGCATCGTGCGGATCCGTGCCCGCGCCTTGCTCGCCCAGGTTGTCGAGCCCATCGGAGTCCGGGTCGCCGGTCTGCTCGCCGGCCACGAGCGGATCGAAGCCGTTCGCGACCTCGAAGCCGTCGAGTAGTCCGTCGTCGTCCATGTCGGGGTCCAACGGATCGAGTGCGGCTCCCAGCTCAGCGCCGTCGCTCAGGCCGTCGTTGTCGCTGTCGGGATCGAGCGGGTCGAGACCTGCCGGTCCCTCGCTGCCGTCGTCGACGCCATCGCCGTCCGTGTCGGCATTGCGTGGGTCGAGCCCGTTCGCGACCTCGAACCCATCGAGGAGCCCGTCGTCGTCGCTGTCCGCGTCGAGCGGATCGGCGATGCCGATCCACTCGTGCCAGCTGAGTTCGTCCAGGAAAGGCGAGGCGGAGAGCAGGTCCAGGTCGCCGTCACCATCCATGTCCCCTGCCGCCACGTCGACGGTCCCACCCTTAGGCTGGTTGGGCTGTAGGGAGACCAGTTGCTCGGGGCCGAAGCTGCCCGCCCCGTCCGTGTTCTCGTACCACGCGACCCGGCCGTCGAGGCTCGAGGCGGAAGCGACATCGACGTCTCCGTCGCCGTCCACGTCCGCCGCGAGGATCGCCATGCCCTCGCCGCTCAGGACCGCGATCGTCTGCAGGGGGCCGAAGCTGCCCGCGCCGTCCGTGTTCTCGTACCAGGCGATCGTGTTGTCGATCAACGACAAGGAGATCGCGTCCGCGTCTCCGTCGCCATCGACGTCTGCCGCCAGGACTGCCAGGGGAGAGTCGGGCAGGGTCGAGATCACCTGCTCGGGCCCGAAGCCGCCATTCCCGTCGTTCTCGTACCAGGCGATCTTGTCATCGCTGCCCGACGCAGAGAGCACGTCGACGTCACCATCGCCATCGATGTCCGTTGCGAACACCGACCGGGCTCCGTCCGCCGCCGTCGAGATGTCCTGCGCGCTTCCGAAGCCGCCCGCCCCGTCGGTGTTCTCGTACCAGGCGATCCGATCGTCGTTGTACGAGGCGGAGAGCACGTCGCTGTCTCCGTCTCCGTCGAGATCTGCCGCGAACACCGACCCCGCGCCATCGGCCCCGGTCGCGATGATCTGCTCGCTCCCGAAGCTTCCCGCCCCATCGGTGTTCTCGAACCAGCTGATTCGGTCGTAGCTGTACGAGGCGCGGACCAGGTCGGCATCCCCGTCCCCGTCGACGTCCGTCGTGAAGACCTCTGTCGTGCGGCTGCCAAAGAGCAGGGCCGGCTGGATCGCGAAGCTGCCCGCGCCGTCCGTATTCTGGTACCACGTGAGTGCACCGAACGGCCCCGAGAACACGTCGAGATCGGCGTCGCCGTCGAGATCCGCTACGTGCACCGCGGCGACGCTGGAGGTGAGGACGTCGATCCGCTGCTCCGGTGCGAAGCTCCCGGCGGCCAGCTCCGCGCCGTCGAGCAACCCGTCGTCGTCGCTGTCGGCGTCACCGGGGTCGGTGCCGGCGTTGTGCTCCGCAAGGTTGGAGAGGCCGTCGGCGTCGGGATCGGCCGTCGCACATCCGATCCGGAAATCGCGGATCGCCACATCGTCACCGCCGGCGTCTTCGTCGAAGCGCACCTTGGTGAGCGGCTCGCCGGCGACGACACCGACGAAAGTGCTGCCGTTTCCGCTCGAGTCCGGAATGCTGGCACCGTCGAGGGTCCCGAGCAGACCGCGGGCGCCGTAGGCACGAAGGCTCTCGGTCGCGTTCTGGGTGTCGTCGACGAGGAAGAAGCCGAACGCGAAGACCCGGCCGGTGCCGAACCACGCCTCGAAGTCGTCGTCTTCATGAGTGTCGATGTCGCCGACGGAAAGCGTGGCGGCGGGGAAGCTCTGCGGTGGCGCGCCGTGTGCGTCCTCGAACACGAAGGCGGCGCCCGGCTCGAGCGTCGCGATCGTCACGCTGCTGCACAGGCCGGTGGTCCCCGCCGCGAAGCTCAGCTTCCCGCCAAGCGCCGTCCCGGGCCCGGGGAGCGCGGCCACTTCGTCCGCGAGCTGGACGTTGCCCGCCGTGGTATCCAGCGAGCCCGCGGCTGCTGCGGACACCGCCGCAGTCCAGCTGGCCTCGTCGGTATAGAAGGTGGCCGCCGCGCGCGCGGGCTGCGCTCCCCCGAGCGCGAGCGCCAGAGCCAGGAGAGGGGGCGCAAGGCCGGCGGCGCGGCCGAGACGGGGATTCGAAGTGCGGCTCACGTGGTAGCTCCTCCTCGCGTCCGGGAACTGCATCTCGCCAGCATCATCTCGAGGTGCTGAGCTTCGAAACTTGCGACATCCAGCTGCGATCTTCTCATATCGACTGGATCTGATGCAAGAAAACGAGGGTTCGCTGTTCGCCCGCGATGACGGCCGCCGCCAGGACTTCGGTCCGGTCCCGGTCTCCGAGCCGAAGCGCGGTCGGGAGGCTGTTGTGGTCGAGATTACCGGGCGCACTAGCAAGTGAGGCCTGACACCCCGACCCGTATGGGCTGCGGATGTGGGCTTGAGTCCCGCCGGTCTAGTCCGGCGCTGAACCGTTCGATGGGGCATCGGTAGTTCGTCTCAGGAGCTTGCCGCAGGTGCGAAGCAGCCCAGGCCAGCTGCTCGAAGGCCAGTCGCGACGCTTGGACTCGGGGACGAGTCCAGAAACCGGGGTTCCGGCTTGCTGCGGGTGCGCGGCCTTCTGCCGCGCACGTTCCTGGGTCCCACGATTGCCGAGCTGTAGACTGACTCTGGCGACTGGGGCGACTGGGGCGACTGGGGCGCGGGTGAGGAGCAGGTTGAGCAACAGATGAGCGACATCGACTTTCGGACCGATCCCGGGCGCTACCGCCACTGGCAGCTGGCCATCGACGCACCGGTGGCCACCGTGCAGATGCGCGTCGACCCGGGTGGTGGCCTGCGCGACGACTACGAACTCAAGACCAACTCCTACGATCTCGGCGTCGACATCGAGCTGTACGACCTGATCCAGCGGCTCCGTTTCGAACACCCCGAGGTGAGGGTGGTGGTGCTCACGGGTGGCCTCGACAAGATCTTCTGCGCAGGCGCGAACATCCAGATGCTCGCCAGCGCGACGCACGAGCACAAGGTGAACTTCTGCAAGTTCACCAACGAGACCCGCAACGGCATCGAGGACGCCACTGCGAACTCGAGGCAGACCTGGATCGCAGCGGTCAACGGCACCGCGGCCGGCGGCGGCTACGAGCTCGCGCTGGCATGCGATGAGATCCTCCTCGTCGACGACAAGTCCTCCGCGGTCTCGTTGCCGGAGATCCCTCTACTCGCTGTTCTTCCCGGCACCGGCGGTCTCACCCGGGTCGTCGACAAGCGAAAGGTGCGACGAGATCTCGCCGACGCGTTCGCCACCCGCAGCGAGGGAGTCCGCGGCCAGACGGCAGTCGACTGGGGCCTGGTGGATCGCATCGCTCCCGCAAGTTCGTTCGCGGAACTCATCGGCAGCCGGGCTGCGGCCCGAGCCGCAGAGTCCGATCGGCCGAGCAGCGGCGGCATCACCCTCGAACCGCTCGACCGCAAGCTGGGTATCGACGAGCTGACCTATTCCTCCGTTCGCGTCACCATCGACCGCGACCTCGCGACCGCGAATCTCACCGTCGTCGGGCCCGCGGGTCCCCAGCCGACCACGCCCGAAGAGCTTCAGGCTGCTGGCAGCAACGCGTGGATCCTGCGGGTCGCTCGGGAGCTGGAAGACGCGATCCTGCATCTGCGATTCAACGAGACCGACGTCGGCACCTGGCTGCTATGCAGCGAAGGCGAGAGCACCGCAGTGCTCGCTGCGGAACAGGTGCTAGTGGATCACGCAGACGATTGGCTCGTGCGCGAGATCCGCCTGTTCTGGGCACGGACGCTACGGCGACTCGACGTCACCGCAAGATCTCTCATCGCCACGGTCGAGCCCGGGAGCTGCGCGGTCGGGGTCCTGGCCGAGCTGGTGCTCGCCGCCGACCGCGGCTTCATGCTCGCTGGGACCTGGGAGGATGAGGACGAACCCCCTGCGCCCGCGACGATCCAGTTGACCGAGATGAACGTCGGCCCTCTCCCGATGTCGAACGGGCTCACCCGGCTTCGGACCCGCTTCTGGGGCCGCGATGATGCACATGACGCCGCACTGGCCACCGTTGGATCGGCCCTGGTCGCGGCCGACGCCGCCGAAGCCGAGCTCGTTACGTTCACGCCCGACGACCTCGACTGGGACGACGAGCTGAGGGTCACTCTCGAGGAGCGCGGCAGCTTCTCCCCCGACGCGCTCACGGGGATGGAGGCGAACTGCCGGTTCGTCGGCCCCGAGACACTCGAGACGAAGATCTTCTCGCGCCTCTCGGCGTGGCAGAATTGGATCTTCCAACGACCGAACGCTGTCGGGCCGGAGGGCGCGCTGCAACGCTTCGGGACCGGCACGCGTCCCGAATTCGACCCGAGGAGGGTCTGACCATGGCTTCCGTGGACATCACGGCGAAGATCCCGAACAACGTCGACCTGGCGAGCGATCGCCGCCTCCAGCGTGCACTCGAGCAGTGGCAGCCGAAGTTCGTCCAATGGTGGGAGGACCTTGGCCCGTCGACGTTCAAAACGAACCCCGTGTACCTGCGAACCGCCATCGACGTGGGGCAGGGGGGGTGGGCGAACTTCGGCCACGTGTCGATGCCGGAATACAGGTGGGGCATCTTCCTCGCCGACCGGGAACCGAACCGCAAGATCGCGTTCGGAGATCACAAGGGCGAAGACGTATGGCAGGAGGTCCCCGGCGAGTACCGTTCCGCGCTGCGGCGGCTGCTCGTCGTCCAGGGTGACACCGAGCCGGCATCGGTCGAACAGCAGCGCCATCTCGGCGGCACGGCGCCCTCGCTGTACGACCTGCGCAACCTCTTCCAGGTGAACGTCGAGGAAGGACGTCATCTATGGGCCATGGTGTACCTACTTCATGGCTTCTTCGGGCGGGACGGACGCGACGAGGCCGACCAGATGCTCGAGCGGCACTCGGGAGACAGCGACAACCCGCGCATCCTCGGGGCATTCAACGAGGAGACGCCCGACTGGTTGTCGTTCTTCATGTTCACGTACTTCACGGATCGTGACGGGAAGTACCAGCTGGCGTCGCTGCGCGAGTCGGCGTTCGACCCGCTCAGTCGCACGTGCGACTTCATGCTCAAGGAAGAGGCGCATCACATGTTCGTGGGGACCTCGGGTGTCGACCGCGTCGTTCAGCGCACGGCCGAATTGATGCGCGAACACGATACGGACGACATCCATCCCTACGGCGGCTTCAACCTCGATCTGCTCCAGCGCTACATCAACTTCCACTATTCCGTGTCGCTCGATCTCTTCGGCAGCGAGACGTCGACCAACGCCGCCAACTACTTCGCCGCGGGCCTCAAGGGGCGCTTCCAGGAAGAACGACGCAACGACGATCACCTGCTGAAGAGCGACCACCGGCTCGTGCCGGAAGTCACCGGCGCGGGCATCGGCACCCGAGAAGTGACCCAGCTCTCGGCCCTCAACGAAACGCTGCGGGACGACTACGCCGAGGATTGCCAGAAGGGCGTCGACCGATGGAATCGGACGCTCGCGGAGTCCGGCATCGATGTGACCCTCACCCTCCCTGCCGTCGGATTCCACCGCGCCGTGGGTGCATTCCGCGACTACCACGTCAGTCCGGGCGGTCGCCTCGTCGACCCCGCCGAGTGGAACGCCAACGTCGACGACTGGCTACCCTCCTCAGCCGATCGCAACCATGTGCAAAGCCTGATGGTGGGCGTCACCGAGCCGGGAAAGATCGCAGGCTGGCTCGCCGCGCCGTCACGCGGGATCCACGGGCAGCCGGTCGAGTTCGAGTACGTAAAGATCTGACCGTGGACAGCTTCAACGCCGGCGCCTGGCTCGTCGACCGCCATGTGGAAGAGGGCCGCGGTGACCGCGTAGCGGTTCGGTGCCGCGGATCATCGGTCCGCTACGCCGAGCTTCAGGTCGAGCTGTGGCGTGCTCAGAACCTGCTCGGCGCCCTCGGGCTGTCGCCCGGCGATCGCGTAGCGATGGTCGTGCAGGACGACCCGACGTTCCCGGCGTTCTTCCTGGGCGCCCTGCGATCCGCGCTCGTGCCGGTGCCGTTGTCGACGATGCTGACCGGAAAGGAGCTCGGCCCGATCGTCGCGGACTGCGGCGCGGCGGTCCTGGTCGTGTCGGACACCTTCGTCGCCGGTCTCGACGATCTCGTGGCGGAAGCACCCGGGGTCACCGATGTCGTGGTGAGTGGAGACCGCGGCGAGTTGCCCATAGAGATGTCCAGAGCCGGCAACGTCCGCTGCCACGGGTGGGATGACTCCCTCGATGCATCGGAAGCGCCGGTCGCGGAAACCACGGAAGCCACTCCCGCGTTCTGGCTCTACAGCAGCGGCACCACCGGCATGCCCAAGGGTGTCGTGCATCTGCACGGAAGTCTGAGGTCGACCGCGCAGACCTATGCCGACCGGGTGCTGCGCACCACCGAAGCGGACCGCTTCCTCTCCGTGGCCAAGCTCTTCTTCGCGTTCGGCCTCGGCAACTCGCTGACCTTCCCCTTCGCCGTGGGAGCTACTGCGATCCTCGAACCTCGACCGCCCACGCCAGCGTCGATGATCGAGCTGATCGAACGAGAACGCCCCACCTTGTTCTTCGCCAGCCCCGGCTTCACCGCGGCGGTGCTCGACGCCGCTCCCGACCCGTCGACATTCGCGAGTCTGCGAGCAACCGTGACCGCTGGCGAGTCCCTGCCGGCGAAGCTCCAGACCCGATTCGCCGAGCTGACGGGCCAGCCGGTGCTCGACGGAATCGGCTCTACGGAGCTGCTCCACATCTTCATCTCGAACCGGCTGGATGCCCAGGCGCCGGGGTCGAGCGGTTGGCTCGTGCCGGGGTACATGGCAGAGCTCCGCGACGACGAAGGCAAGGCGATCGAGAAGCCCGACACGCCGGGCAATCTGTATGTGCGCGGTCCGTCTGCCGCCGCCGGATACTGGGAACGCCCGGACGCGACCGCCGCTGCGTTCGTCGACGGCTGGGTCCGGACCGGGGACGTGTACACCCGTTCGGCAGACGACACCTGGACCTTCCTCGGTCGCGACAGCGACATGATCAAGGCGGGCGGGATCTGGGTTTCGCCGGCCGAGGTGGAGTCGGCCCTGATCGAGCACCCCGACGTGCTGGAGGCAGCCGTCGTCGGCGAACACGACGATCAGGGGCTCGAGATCACGGTCGCCTTCGTCGTAGCAGCGGCCGGGGCAACCCCAGACCCCGCCGAACTCGAAGCACACTGTCGAAGCCTCATGGCTGCCTTCAAGCGGCCCCGTCGCATCCAGGTCGTGGACGAGCTTCCCAAGACCGCAACGGGCAAGATCAAACGATTCCAGTTGCGGGATTCGCTCGCGGGAGACTGAGCGGGTGCTCGCGCCGCGGAAAGCCTTCTCGGCGGACGGCTTCCGCAACTACTATTCACCAGCGGCACCCTGCCCTCTCGCTCGGTGCCATGCCATGCCAGGCAGACTCTCACTTGGGTCATCGCAGCCCGCCCGCCAGACCTCGCCTAACGAATTGGATGCACGCGGAGAGCGGGAACGTCGGTCCCAAGCTAGGCTGGCGCGATGCGCTCTTCGCTGATCGTGCTCGTGACGTTCTCCCTTGCGTTGACTGCAGCCGCCGACCCGAGCATCCAGTACGAGGTGCTGGCGCTCTCGGGCACTCAGGCACCGGGCACTCCGGATGGAGTCCTGTTCCGGCGACTCGGAGACCCTCCGGCCATCGGGGACGATGGAAGCGTCGTCTTCGAAGCCGATCTCGTCGGCATCGACGTCGACGGCGAGAACAATGTCGGCATCTGGGTGCGCCACCCGGGGGAGCCGGTTGCGCTGCTCGCACGCGCGCAGGACCCGGTCCCCGGGCGCGTGGACGCCTGGTTCGGCGGCATGACGCAACCCTTCGTCAACGGGACCGGGGAGGTCGTCTTCCGCGGCCCGCTCCTCGGCGCTGGCGTCGAGGACCCCGGGGCGTGGGGTGTCATCCGGCGGGATGCAGCAGGCATCTACCGTCGCGACATCTATGGTGGAGGTCAGCCGCCGCTCACCGCGCCAGGAACCGAGTTCCTGCTTCCGCCGCGCGGTCCGTTCCTCAACGAGGCCGGTCAACTCGGTCTCCTTTCCGCCCTGCGCGAGAACGGCATCTACCCGGAGGGGCGCGGCCTCGCACTCTGGCTCGCCGAGCCCGGCAGCCCACCAAGTCTGATCGTTCGCGAGGGAGACCGAGCGCCTGCCCTGCCAGCCGGGACCACGCTGGGTGCGTTCGGCGACTACGGCCACAACCATGTCGGCTTCAACAACCTGGGCGAATTCGCGTTCAGCGGCGCGTTCCAGACCGAGACCACGACGCGAAACGCGGTCTGGGCGCCAAACGAGGCCGGGTTGCTCGCGCCGCGCGTGGTCGACGGGCAGGCGGCTCCCGGCGCGACCGGTGCCACGTTCCGCGACTTCGACTCGTTCGTACTGATGAACGACGACCGGCGCGTGGTCGTTTGGGCCGAGTTCCAAGCAGGCGGCTCCGCGTCCGACGGCATCTGGCTGATCGAGCCGGACGGGGAGATCGTTCCGATTGCGGTCCCGGGCCGCAGCTTCCACTGGGGCGACTCATCGAGTGGCCACCTCTCGTCCGTGGTCGTGACCCGGAGCGCAGCGAATCAGGGAGCCCTCAACGAGGCGGGCGAGGTGCTCTTCTACGCAGGGGTCAGCACGCTTGGAGCCGGCGTATTCAGCTGGGATTCGAACACGCGAAGCATCGACCTCGTCTTCGCCGGGAGAAACCCGCCGGACCTGCCGCCCAACGTGGGTTTCAGCGTCGAGTCCTTCGCGCTCGCCCAGGACGGAACCGCGCTCGTATCCGGCCCGCTGAGCGGCGGAGGCTTCGTGCCGGCCAGCCAGCGAGCCATCTATCTCGTCCCCAGCGCGGGAACGCCCATCCTGGTTGCGCGCGCCGGGCTGACGCTCGAGGTCGACGGAGAGCCACGAACGATCAGGTACATGCTCGTCGATGCCGAGCGAGGTCCTGGACGGAGGCCGGTCAACGCGAACGGCGAAGTGGTCTTCCAGGTGAGCTTCGAAGACAACACGACGGCGATCATCCACGCGCGGGTCGATCTGGACGGGGACGTGGACGACGACGGCATCCCGGACCCGAGCGACAACTGTCCCGACGTCGCCAATCCGGACCAGGCGGACACCGACGACGACTTCGTGGGCGACGCCTGCAACGACGCCGAAGATCTCGATGGCGACGAGTGGTCGGACGCCATCGACAACTGCCCGGGGGAGCCCAACCCGGAGCAACGCGACACGGACCGCGACGGCGAAGGCGACGCCTGCAATCACGCGGTCGACCCCGACCGGGACGGGTACCGCGACGACCTCGACAACTGCCCCGACGTTCCCAACGACCAGTCCGAACGAGACGGAGACGGCCTGGGCGATGCGTGCGACCCCTTCCCGGACGAGCCCGACAACGAGAAGGGCCAGCTGGGGCTCGATCTGTCGATCTGCAGCGAAGAGCTGGCCGTCTGCAGCGAGAGACGCTTCTTCGAGGACGAGGACCGGGACGGCGAGGAAGATTCGACCGACGAGTGCCCCGGCACGCCCGAGGCTGAAGCCGTCGATCAGGCAGGCTGCTCGCGCGCCCAGTTCTGCGAACGACTTCCTTCGCAGGGATCGAAGCTCGAGTGCCGGCGCGCGGATTGGCAGAACGACGAGCCAGGCTCTCAGCACCCGCAGGACTGTCGCTTGGACTGGCGCGGCGCCTGGCTGTCGCTAGCGGAGCCCGCCTGCGTTCCTGCCGGCCAGGACGACTGGCGAAGTCGCTGGCCGTGGTCCTGGAAGTAGTCTCCACGGTAGAAGGGCTCTACGGGACGGAGAGGTCGACGGGCGCAGCGTCCGCGCGAGAAGCTAGCCTACGCACATGATCAAGCGGAAGATCGGCTACCTGGAACCTCTTCGCGGCGAAGTCCCCGAAGAGACCGCGGCGCTTCATGAGAAGGGTTTCGTCCGACTCTCACAAGTGTTGACCCAGAACGAGGTAAAGGCGCTCGCGAGCGACATCGAGCGGGTCTTCGGCGAGAGTCCACCGGACGATCGACGTGCGAGCGCGACGACGCCGGAAGAGGACATGTATCGCTACGAGATGCTCAACCGCAGCGCCTTGTGCCAGAAGGCCGTGTCCAACCCCCGGGTCCTCTCGGTCATAGAACCCCTGCTCGGCGAAGACTGCCATGTGATCGCGAACACGGCATGGCGCAACCCTGTCGGCCAGGCTGGCTCGCACGGCGGCGAGATCTGGCACATCGATGCCGGCCCGCATGTCCCTCGCGCCGAGGGCGTGCCATGGCCCGATGCAATCGCCTACCCGGTCTTCGCGATCGGCTCGCACTTCTTGTTGATGGATTCGCGCCTCGAGGACGGTCCGACCGGGGTGATTCCAGGATCGCACCGCTCTGGCCAGCACCCGCCCTTCGATTCGATCCAGGACGAGTCGCTCCGCTGGGAGGGACGAGGTTGTCAGCCCGCTCTCGGCCGCGCGGGCGACGTGATCCTGTTCGTCTCCGACGTGTGGCACCGCCGCATGCCGACGCTGGAGGGCGAGCACGGCCGTTTCTTCCTTCAGGTCCACTACGGACGGCGAGACATCGCCCAGAGGCTCAGGCCCACCTCGGAAGCCAATCAGGTATCGGAGGAGGCCGCGGCACGAGCCACCTGCAAGCGCGAGCGAACCGTAATCGGTCTGCACGACCCGGCCTTCTACGACGGCTAGACAGATTCGGCCCAGCCAGAAGCCGGAAGCCAGGGGCCGCTGGACAGCGGGCGGCGTTTCGTCCAGAGTCGTCCTTCCAGGATCGAGGAACTTTTGCCGCCGGAGTCCGAATGGACTCGAAGGAGAACACAGATGGGATGGGACTTTTGCACCGAACCCGAGTTTCAGAAGAAGCTCGATTGGGTCGCGGAATTCTGCCGCAACGAGGTAGAGCCCCTCGACCTCATCTTCCCCTACGCGGTCCGGTCGAAAGATCCCAGGATCAAGGCGCTCGTGAAGCCGCTCCAGGACCAGGTCAAGGAGCAGGGGCTCTGGGCACTGTTCCTCGACAAGGATCTTGGCGGGCCGGGATACGGTCAGTTGAAGCTCGGCCTCCTCAACGAGGTCCTCGGCCGCTACGGATCGGCGCCGCAGATCTTCGGCGCCGCCGCTCCCGACACCGGCAACATGGAGATGCTCGCTGCCTACGGCACCGAAGAGCAGAAGAAGCGTTGGCTCGTGCCGATGCTGAACCAGGAGATATGGTCGGCATACTCGATGACCGAGCCCCAGGGTGGTTCGGACCCGCGCATGTTCAAGACACACGCGCTGCGCGTCGGAGACGACTGGGTCATCAACGGAGAGAAGTGGTTCACGAGCGCCGGCCGTGCGGCGGACATCATCTTCGTGATGTGCACCAACGGCATGTTCATCGTGCCCCGCGATACCCCCGGCGTCGAGATCATGCCGGAGCCGCGAAGCCACAATCACATCAAGTACAAGGACGTCGTCGTTCCCGGCGATCACCTGCTCGGACCGGAGGACGGCGCCCGCGTGCTCGCCCAGCGTCGCCTGGGCGGCGGCCGCATCCACCACGCGATGCGCACCATCGCCCAGTGCAAGCTCGCCTTCGACATGATGTGCGAGCGTGCTCTCAGCCGCGAATCGCACGGCAAGATCATCGGCGAGCATCAGATGGTCCAGGAGAAGATCGCCGAGTCCTACGCGTCCATTCGAATGCTGAGACTCTTCGTGCTCGAGACGGCCTGGAAGATCGACAACTCCAGCACCCAGGAGACCCGTACCGACATTGCGGCCGTCAAGTACACGATGGCCAAGGTGCTGCGAGAGGTGTCGTTCAACGCTCTCCACATCCTCGGTTCGCTGGGGACGACGAACCTGACGCCCATCCAGGCCATGTATGCGGGCGCTCCCACCATGGGGATCGCCGACGGAGTCGACGAAGTGCACAAAGCGACCGTCGCCCGCAACGTACTCAAGGACTACGAGCCGCACGAAGGCTTCTGGCCAACGGAGTACATCCCGGCCAAGCGAGAGAAGGCGCGTGCGAAGTTCGAGCCGCTCTTCGCGGAGGACCCGGAACTTCGGAAGATCGCAGACGGCTACGCCCGGTACATCGCCCGCCGCACCTGATTCGCTCCTCCAGCGGGCGCCATCACTTCTTGTTTATCAGCGCTATCGCTCGCGCATCCGCGTCAACGGCGACCCAGCTCGGACAAGAGCTCGAGTTGGATCTCCTGGATCTCGACCAGGCGCTCCCATTGATGGGAGAGGAGATGGTCGACCTTCTCGTGGAGCTGCCGGATCTCGAGCTCTGCCTTGAGGTTCACCTGGTAGTCGTGCTGTGACTGCAGCCGATCCTTCGCCTCTTGTCGGTTCTGGCTCATCATGATGACGGGCGCCTGGATCGCCGCGAGGCAGGAGAGCACCAGGTTGAGCAAGATGAACGGATAGGGATCGAGCGGTCGCCAGAACAGGACCAGCGAGTTCGCCGTGATCCAGAGAAGCATGAAGGCGAAGAAGGCGATCAGGAAATTCCAGCTCCCGCCGAAGGATGCGATTCGGTCCGCAAGGCGCTCTCCGAGGCTCCACTCATGCTCGAACTGGACGTCGATGTTCTCCGACAGCAGCTCGTGCGCGTGAAGGCTGTCCACGACCTGCTGCTCGAGGGTCGTAAGCTCGCCCCGCTCGGACTCGAGGAGTCGCCGGACATGACTTCCCCGGTACTTTGCGAGGTCTTCCCGGCAGATGACCTGCGCGGGAGACCATTCCGGATGTTCCAGTTGGATGGTCTCCACGATCGCGGGTCTCACGAGCTCGCCAGCGACCAGCTGGCGCAGCGGAAGGCTCCTTCCGCAGATCGGGCAAACCGGCGTCTCGCCCCTCTCCCTGCTTCTGCTCATTTCGGGCTCCTGTTCGTAGCGGTGCGCGGCTGGACCCAGCAACGCGGAAGGAACAACAGGATCGCTCATGCGGACCTGCGACAGGACGACCCCAGCCTCGCAGCCCTGCTCTGGATCGCCAACCCGGCCAGTGCCCAGTTCTCGAGACGCACGACGACTCGACCGCAAGCATCGGCCCCATGTCGTCCCTGTTCGACCAGACCAACCGCGCCCGGTCGCGGCACCGGTACCCTGCCGGCTCGACCCCGTCCTCTACCGAGGAACGCGGATCGCAACTTCGGGCTCAAAAGGGGAGGAAACCCAGATGCCCAACGATATCAACACGCAGGGAGAGCCGAGCTACTTCACGTCGCAAGAGCGTTTTCGCTCAAGGTCCGCAAGACGTCGGGGCCGGTTGCGCGCGGAACGGTCGGCGTGATCACCTATGAGATTGGCGATCTCGACAAGCGGCTGGCCATCATGTGGTCGGTCCCTTACGACTACGTGCAGTATGAGAACTGGTTCAAGCTCTCGGTGATTCCGTCAGACACCAAGGCCGACCAGGCCCTCTACGAGGATATGTACTACAACAAGCATCGCATCACGGACGGCGAGGTCGCCCAGGCGAGTGCAGGGGCACACGAGTGGAAGACGCCGGACCACGTCTTGACGGGTGTGATGGGAACGTCGGGTGAGTGCACCCTGAACGTGTCGATCCGGGACGTCTAGGAACTGCACATCGGCAGGAGACGCGCCCGGGACGGGCGTTCGGTCGATCACCGAAGCTCGTGCGGGCGCGCGCTTTACCGCCCGTTGGCAGGCCACGCTCTCAACGGCGGACTCGGCCCCAAGGCGGTGGGGGCGGTTCACTCCGCCACCTCCTGCTCGCCGCGGACGCAGCACAGAAAAGTGATGGATGACCCCCGCAACGTTCCGGTTCGGAGGCGCCGATGGCGGACCGGACGGTCTGGCGGGCCATTTGCACGATCGTTCCAGCGAGAAATCCATAGCCTTCCACGCGCGCAGAAGACAGAATGCTCTCGAGGGACCCGGTCCGTCTCCATCATCCGACACAAGAGGAGATCACGATGCACGAAGGGCGAGACACGGCAGGCAGATGCAGCGCAACTCTTGGAGTGTCCGTGCTTCTATCCGTCGGGGTGGCGGTAGCACTCGCACTTTCGTTCGCACAGTCGGCAGAGGCGGCGCCGCAGCACACCTGCGCGACCTGCATGTGCCCCAATGGGAACATGAACTGCGTCACAAACGTCGGAGAGACCTGCACGTGCAGCTGCGATACGAACGGCGATCCGCAGTGCGACTTTGGCGGAGGCACCGGCTTCTGTCCGCTGAGCCAGGGCGGGTTGAGCTGCGGGCCCGACAACTGCACGACGGAGCAGAGGTGCGTCGCGCCAGACTTGCCGGCGCTTTCCGGCTGGTGGGCGATCGTGATGCCAGCTCTGCTGCTGGCGGCCGGCTCGCTCGGCATCGCGGTGACCTACCGGCGGCGGACCAGCGGATAGCTTCGCGGGCTGGGTCGCAAGACTCGGCGCCGACCTCGGTCACTCCCTTGGTCGAAGGGCCGCAGCCATCAGGTCACCGAGGGTGAGGACTTCCCGGTCGGGCTCCGCGAACTCCAGCAACTCCAGGCGATCGATGAACGCTCGCCCCTCGCGTGCACGATCTCCCTCGAGATCGAAGCGGTTCACTCCGACGAACTTCAAACTCCTTCCCCCGATCGTGCAAGACAGCTCCCATTCGCCGAAGAGCACCCCGCCAGTCTCGGCCCAGCGGAGTAGCCGCATCCGGAGATCTGGCGCGATCTGCCGGACAGCGTCCGTTCGCTTTCCCTCGGTGTCCGGGTCGTACCGACTCTCCTCGCCGGGATACTGAATGCCGCCCCCAGGATGCAGGATCTTCGATCTGTGGGAGCTGGACTTCCAGGAATCGGTCCACTCTTCCAAGAACCGCCGAACCTCTTGCTCGGTAGACATGCTCTACTCCTCTGCCGAAACGCCCTGCGACTAGTCGATGCAGAGACTCTCGGCCTCATCGAAGGAAATCCAATCGTCCGCGAAGCCGTACGAACCCGACGCGGCGAGCCCGCGCGCCACCCTTCGAGCGTCCGCAAGCGCCGACTGCAGGACACCGCATCCAACGCTCAGCCTGCCGACCCCCATCTCGTCGAGCTCGTCGACGGACGGAACACCCGGCAGGGCATAGACGTTCACCGCAATGGGAACCTCTCGAACCAGAGTGGCGATGTCGTCCTTGGCCGCGATCCCCGGCGCGAAGAACATGTCGGCGCCCGCTTCCGCGTAGAGCCGCCCTCTTCGAATGGCCTCTGACAGATCGTCGAACCCGCCGAGAAAGACGTCGGTGCGCGCGTTGATGAAGAGCGGATGGGACGTTGCCACGCAGACCTCTCGAGCTGCTTGCAACTTGTCGACCAGCAACGACGCGTCGCCCAGTCTTCCGTCTGCCAAGCCGTCCTCCAGATTCACACCGCACGCTCCGATCTCGATCGCCTGACGCACGTGTCTGGCAACGCCCTCGGGCGTTCCGCTGAAGCCCTCTTCGATGTCCAGGGAAACCGGGACGTCGACCGCCCCGACAATCCGCGCGGAGGCGGCCAGGAAGGAGTCCCACCCACTGCTCCGTCCGATCGTCCACGAGATCCCGGAGCTCGTCGTACCCAGGGCTGGGAAGCCCTCGGAAGCGAACATCCGAGCGCTCACGAAATCCCATGCGCCCGGCAGCACCAGCAGGGGCGCGTCTTCATTGAGCTCGCGAAATCGCTCGAGCCGTTGATCTCTCGCTGCTGAAGCCAAGGTCGATTCCTCTCTCTGCGTGGTCCGAAGGACGCTTTGCGAATGAGAGGCCAGGCTATTCGATCCGCCTGCGAGCAGCTGTCAGGATATTGCAGGGCTGCGGATCCCGGTTGCCTATACTCGGTCGATGGATCGCCTCTCCATCCACCGAGATTGTGAGTCGATCAGCCATGGCCTCCATGAGAGCGCCGGGCTGTCCGTCATGCGGGAGCAGTGTCTGAGGCAAGCGCGCACCCGCAGTGGCGACGAGCAGCAGGAATGTCACGTTCTGATCTTCCCGCTATCGGGAGTCAACGTCATGCACGTCGGCGACGAGTCGTTCGTCGTCGACCCATCGCAAGTCACCCTGTCGAACGCAGGCGATGTCTACCGCGTGAGTCATCCAGAGGGGTCGGGAGAAATAACGATCCAGCTCGCGATCGAGACGCAGACACTTCTCGGCGTTCTCGAGAGTCAGAATCCCGATCTCCCGACCTCGGAATGCCGGCCGTTCGCCCGGGGGCAAGTGCGGAGACCTGCGGACCTGCATCTCCAGCTGGTCGAGCTGACAAGGGCCTGCACTGCAGAGATCCCCGATGCCGTCGAGATCGAAGAATCGGTCCTGGGCCTCGTCGACTCCGTCGCGGCGAAGCTTGCAGAGCTCGCGCGGATGCCGCGATACCCGACTTCGCGGGACGATCGCGAGCTGGCGGATGCAGCCGCGACGCTGCTCGCCGCACGCTATGCCGAGTCACTTTCGCTGGAGCAGATCTCAGCTGAGCTCGGGGTCACGAAGTTCAGGCTCTGCCGGATCTTCAAACGCGTCCAGGGCGAGACGCTGTGGCAGCGAATTCACCAGCTCAGAGCACGTCACGCAGCCGTGGCCCTCGCCTCGGATGTCACCGACCTCTCTGCCCTGGCCCTGGACCTCGGATTCGCGAGTCACAGCCACTTCGCCGCTTCCTTCCGCCGCGTGTTCGGGACGACCCCGTCAGCCGCGCGCCAGAGGTCTCGCTCCTGAACCCACTCGACGAGTGGGCAGAGGGCTGGAGTCGGGCTCGCCACGGACGCTTGGATAAATGACTTCCCACCCGAGGTATCCGATGCTCAGACTCCACGGCTTCGCATTCAGCAACTACCACAACCTCGTCAAAGTCGTGCTCGTCGAGAAGGGCATCGCGTTCGAAGAAGTGCCGAGCTACCCGCCCGCGGACGAGTCCTACCTGGCAAAGAACCCAACCGGAAAGTTCCCGTGCCTGGAACTCGAGGACGGCAGCTTTCTCGGCGAGACGAAGGTCATCCTCAACTACCTCGAAGAGGCCTACCCGCAGGTACCCCTTCTCCCGACGGACGCGCTGGCACGCGCGCGTGTGCGCGAGCTGATGGAAGTCATCGACCTCTACCTCGAGCTGACCGCCAGGCGCCTCTACGGGGAGGTCTTCTCTTCGAGCGGGAAGGTCAGCCAGGAGGTCAGGGACAGCGTGCGCCCGTTGTTGTCGATCGGCATCGCGGGACTTGCGGAGCTTGCTCGCTTCGAGCCCTACATCGCGGGCCCCGAGCTCAGCCTGGCCGACTTCAGTGCGCTGTTCCACTTCCCACCCGTCTCGATCGCCAGCGAGGCGATCTATGGCGAAGACCTGCTCGGCGCGCTGCTGCCCGCAGCGAAGCCGCACCGGAAGCTGATGCAACAGCGGGAGGCAGTGCAGCGTGTACAAGCCGAACAGCTGGAGGACCAGAAGATCTTCATGCAACGTCCGAGCAGAGGTCCCCGGGTCAGTTGAGCGCTCATCGGCCTGATGGCACTCGGGACGGCCGAGCAGGCGGTGCCGGATGCCATCGCGTACGCCAAGCGTCGAGTACGCAGGTGGTGGACTTGTGGGTCAACCCGACTCCGCCGAGCTGCCATTTGTCTCGACGCGGGGAGCGAGCCTCCTCGTGCTGATGCCCGCTGCCGACGGTTGAACGCCGAGCGCGACCGAAGTCGCCGCAGCGACTTCAGCTCATTGCGAAGGAGCAGTCGCGCCACCGTGCCGCCGGCCCCATAGCAGGATCGAGATCGCGAACGCCACGATCAGGAGCACCAGGACGGGGAGTGCAGCGGGCGGCAGCGCGGGCACGGGCGCGGGCTCGGCGTCGAGCACGAGGATGGCAGACGGGGCGACGAGGAGGCCGCCCGATGCGACGACGGTCTGGGCTCCGCTCACGGGATTCACCTTGACGATTGCAGGACCCGCAGCCCCGCCACGATCGGCGACGTAGATGTCGCCGTGGTGGCCGAGGACGACCGCGGAGGGATCCGACAAGAATCCGCCGCTTGCGAGCAGCTGCGGGTCGCCGCCTCCAGGCGGGACGAGGAAGACGCCGAGGGGACCGACCGCGACGACGCCGCCCTGTGGGCCCACGTCGACCCAGCAGTTGAAGCTGTCCGGAGCGAAGGTCTCGCTCAGACCCGTGCCGGGATCGACCCGCACGAGCGCCTGCAAACCCGGGTCGGCGACGAGCACATCGCCGTCGGGCAGGAGGTGGAGGTCGAACGGCGTATCGAGCGCGGCGGGGATCGGGGTGGCGCTGCCGCTCGACGGATCGATGCGGACGAGGCCCGCCGGCCCCGAAACGAGGATCACGGCGCCGCCACCCCCCTGCTCGAGCCAGCAGAGGTCGACGCCGAGCGGCGCGAAGGGCGAGGGTTCGACGCCGGCCACCCAATCGAAGCGGAAGATCATGCCGGCGCCCGGGTCGGCGACCAGCACGCTCCCGTCCGCAGCGACGATCGCGTCGCTAGGTGCGACCAGGGGATCTCCCGACCACAAGAGGGTCTGGGTCGTCGCCAATACCGGAATCAAGATTACTGCCGCGGCCGTCTCGTCGACGACCAGGATGGGATCGCCATGGTCCGCCGCAGCGACCGGGGTGGCGCCCGCCAAGCAGCAGATGGAGAACGAGAGGAAGAAGCGACTCGCGAAGGAGAGCGGTCTTTCCACGCGATCCTCCTGTTTCGGAAGCAATCCGGTTCGACGAATACTCAGGCTCGGCTCGGGTTCCGGGCTCTCCGCCTCCGCGTGCAAAACCCGACCGAAGTCAGCACCGCGAAACCCAACGCTGCGGGGCCCGGCTCCGGGACGAACACTGCTTCGAGGTGGTCCACCCCGGTGCACTCGAGGGGAAAGTAGAAGGTCCAGGGGGCGTTCCCCGAGAAGCTGTCGAAGTCAGGCGCGATGGCGAGGTCGTTGTCCGCTGAGTCGTAGACCGTAACCCCGCCGTCCTCCTGAACCTCGAGTCCTAGCTTCAAGGTCAGGCCGCTCACGGTCCCGACGACCTCACCGAGCCCGGGCACCGGTGGCGGTGTGAAGCGCACGAATTCGTCGTCGAACTGCACCGCCTCCGAATCGAAGACCGCGGGTGACCCGAGGCCATCTCCGCAGGTCTCGGATACGCCGGAGAGCGTGAACCTCCAGTTACCCGTCAGGCTGTTTTCCTCTGGAGCCGCGCCGAGGCGAACCGCGCTAAAGCTGTCGACCCCCGAACAATCGACGCCCGTGTAGAACTTCCACGAAACGTTGCCCGAGAAGCTCTCGAAGTCCTGGGCGATGGCCAAGCTGTTGTCCGCCGAAGGCACGATCGTGATTCCGGGGTCCTCGAACACCTCGAATCCCAGCGAAATCGACTGCCCGGACACGGTACCGGCAAGCTCCGTGAGGTTGGGAACGGGCGTTTCCGGAACCATCAGGACATAGGGGCTGGACTGGTGAAGCTCGACGTCGACCCCGCCGGGCTCCGGCGGGTCGTCGCCACAGGTATTGGACACCTCCGAAACCGTGACCTGCCAGCGGCCCGTCACCAACTCGTCTCCGGCGATGGCCTGCGATGCAAGCAGCGCCGAGGACATCAAGCACAAACCGAGGGTCCAGCTCTCGAGCACGCGAGGCGACATGTAGGTCCCTCCCTTCCCGAAACGGTCACGTCTATACGAACGGGTTGCAAGGCCCATGCCCCGCTGAGAACTCACCAGGCCCAGCTCACCGATTCGAGCGACGACACCCGCCCCATCCGTCCAGTCCCGCGGCCCACACCGAGGCGCGTAGCCCCAGATGCAGGCCCACGATGCCGGCGGCATCGGCGAACGCGATCAGCGGCTCGCGCGCCGGCTCGCCAGCTCCACCCGGATCTCGTCGTGCGCCTTCCGCGTCAGCGCGAAGCGCATGAACAGCAGGCTACCCGCGCCGTAGGTGACGAGCGGAATGCCGGACATCATCGCGCGAATCGCAAACCGGACCGACTCCGGCTGCTCTCCGCCGACCGCGTATCCCGTCGCACCGAGGGCGAAGCCGGCGAGTGCCGCCGAGATGCCCGTCGCGCTCTTCGCGGCGAACGCCCAGGCCGCGAAGTAGACGCCTTCCTTGCGCTCGTCGCTGCGTAGTTCGTCGTAGTCGATCACGTCGGCCTGCATCGACGGAAACAGCACGTCGAGGCCGCCGACCGCGAGACCCGCAACGCAGGCAACAGCGTAGACCAGCATGTTGTCGCCTTCGCTCAGGAAGCCGAGACAGAACAACGCGCCGCCAACGATCCACATTGAAGCCAGCATCAGCACCTTCTTGTCGAAGCGCTGTCCGAGCCAGATCCAACCGGGAATCGAGAGCAGCGAAACCACGAAGAGCGACCCCATCATCGGCGCGAAGATTTCGGGATCCCCGAGAACGTACTCGGCGTAGTAGGCGCCCATGAACGACACCGCGCCCACGCCGACCTGCTGCAGGAAGAATACGCCCAGCAGCAGACGGGCGTGGGGGTTGCGGAATACCTCTGCGAACGCGCGGAACGGCTTGCGGGCGCCGCGCCCCTGGAACTCGGGACGCTCGCGGATGAACACGCCCGTCAGCAGCATGCAGCCGGCCGTCACGACCGCCGCGATCGCCGCGAACAGCTGCGCGTCCTGCCGCGGCGTCTCGGTCGAGCTCAGCCAACCGATGCCGAGAAACACGAAGATCGTTCCGACGCCGAAGAACGCGCGACGGATCCCGAAGATCCGGTTGCGGTCCTCGTAGCTGTCCGACAGCTCCGCAGCGAGGGAATCGTGGGGCATGTTGAACACGGTCATGCCGGTGTAGAAGAGAATGATCGCGACGCCCATCCAGATCGCCAGCGCGGTACCCGAGCCGAGCTGCAGCGGCGGCGCCCACATCGCGTAGAACACCAGACCGACCGGGATCGCACCGGCGATCATCCACGGACGCCGACGTCCCAGACGCGAGCGCGTGGCGTCCGAGAGGTAGCCCGCGAGCGGGTCCGAACCCGCGTCCCACAAGCGCGACAACAAGAAGATCACGCCCATGACGCCGGGCGCGATCCCGAGGACGTCCGTCGAGAACTTCAGCAGGTACATGCCGGTGAACAGGAACATGAAGCCCTGTCCCAGAGCCGGCGCCGAAAACAGTAGGATCGTCTTCGTCGCAAGACGCTCCGGCTGTGGCGCCGTCCTCAAAGCTGGATCCCCCGTCTCGGGCGATGCCTCCACCCCGATCTCGAGGGTCTTCGCTACGAGCTCCATCAGAATCGCACGGGCAGGGAAGCCAGACCACGAATCACGACTCCCGGGCGCCGGGGCGGAGCCTCCACCGCGAGCTCCAGACGCGGCATGCGCTTCACGAGACCCCGGAATGCGATCTCGGCTTCGAGTCGGGCCAGCGTGGCGCCGAGACAGAAGTGGGTGCCATGTCCGAATGAAAGATGCCCACTGGCATCGCGACGGATATCGAAGCGATCCGGCTTCTCGAACTTCGCCGGGTCGCGGTTGGCCGCGCCGAACATCAGGTTCAGTTCGATGCCGTCGGTCAACCGGATCCCACTGAAGTCGAGGTCACCCACCGCGTTTCGAGACGTGAGCTGCACCGGCGAGTCGTATCGCAGGCATTCCTCGACCGCCCCTGCCGCGAGCTTGGGGTCGTCCCGAAGCATCGCCATCTGATCGGGATGCCGAAGCAACGCGAGAGCGCCGTTGCCGATCAGATTGGTGGTGGACTCGTGTCCTGCGAGCAGGATCAGCACGCAGTTCGCAACCAGCTCGTCATCCGTGAGCGCATCCTGCTCATCGCGAGCAGCGATCATGCGGGAAATCAGGTCTTCGCGCGGATCCGCGCGCCGCTCTGCAACGATGCTGCGGAGATACTCCGCAAGCTCGAACGCGCTCTGAGCGGCATCGGGAAGCCCGCTCTCACGCACCGTGCCATCGAGCACGACGGCGATGTCATCCGACCACTTCTTGAAGCGACCCTGATCACGGGTCGGGACGCCCAGAAGCTCCGCAATCACGATCACCGGTAGCGGAGTCGCGAGGTCGCGGATCACGTCCATCTGCCCCTGGCCACGGGTCATCACGGCCGCGAGGAGGTGGTCGACGATGGTCTCGATCCGCGGCCGCAGCCCTTCGATCACCCGAGGCGAGAATGCTCGATTCACCAGACCCCGCAGCCGGGAGTGATCTGGATCGTCCTTGCGAAGCATCATGTGGCCGATCATGTCGCCGAGGCGGCGGAACTTCTCGGGCACACCGGGTTGCTTGAGGTCGTCGATCCCGGCAGAAGACGAGAAGCGTGGGTCGCGCAGCACGGCGATCACGTCCGCGTGCCGCGTGATCGTCCAGGACGAAAAGTTTCCCTCCTCGCGATACGCGAAGGGCTCGTGCTGACGGAGCAGCGCGTAGGTGGGATACGGGTCGGCCTGGAATTCAGGACTCCGCGCGTCGTACTCGATCTGCTGAAGGGACGAGGATGTACCGGCCGGTGATGACATGACTGCTCCTCCGAGGCGTGTGGGGGTTCGCGGTGTGCGCTTGCCGCCTGCTGTGTGTGCAAGGCCCGGGCCAGCCGTATTCGAGCACCTGGTGGCCGTCAGGCTCGCCCCGCAGTCCGGACCGCAGTGGTACACATGCACCCGATGCAGCGAACCCGGCCTTGGACGGCACCTTCCAGAGCCCCTGCCGGAGATCAGATGCGACCCCGCAAGATGCACGCGCTGGCTCCGGTCATCACCGCAGCGGCCTTGATCGCCTGCACGAGCCCGCCCCCACCGGGCGCACTTGCTTCCACCCAGACGGGAGAGCAAGCGTCCTTGCGCTGGTAGTACTGCCGATTGCGCCTACATGGCCCTGTGTTCTAATGGACTTGGCGCACGTGTGCAGGGGGGAGTATGCGCGACAGATCTGCAAGCGAAGTAGGCTGGGCCCCCCCACCGGATTGGTTGGTCGTTGGTGAGGCGACGCGCCGTAGCTGCAGGCCCCTCCCATCGTGACCGTGACAGCGGCGCCAACGCTAGCAGCAGCGTGCGTCCGGCGGATCCTCGTGGTCTCCGATCACCCAGTCTACAGGGCCGGCTTGGCGGCAATGATCGATAGGCTCGAGACTCATGAGAGCTGCGAGTCGCCTGCGGAGCCAGAGCGGCTGATCGAGGCACTTCAGGCAATGCCGCTGTACGCAGCGCTGATCGTTGCCAGTAATCTGCCCAGAACCGCCTCTCAGATCGCGATCGTGCGATCCCAGGTGCCCACCCTTCCGATCGTTCTTGTGCTCGATGAGGAGGATCCCTTGGCGCTGATCTCGGAAGGCGTCAAGGCGGGGGTCAACGCCATTCTTGACACCGGCTCTACCCCCCGCGAGCTGCGGGCAGCACTGAGCACGATCGATGCGAGCGGCCTCTTTCTATCGGGATACGCCGTCGAGCGACTTCAGTGCAGGCGTACTCCATTTGTTCACGCGGCTCCAGGGCCGGATGTGCTCTCACCACGTCAACGTGAGGTGCTTTCGATGGTGGCCGACGGCATGAGCACCGCGGAGATCGCCGATACCCTTGGAGTGTCGCCTAGGACGGTTGACTCGCATCGGCTGGCCATCTCCCGACGCCTCGGGCTTCACAATGTCGCCGACCTCATTCGATACGCGATGACAGAGCGGCTTCTGCCGACGTGAGCAAGCCCCAGCTAGTCCCGCGCGAGCCTCAGCGCGTCGCGTGCCGCTGTCGGGTAGCTCGCCCAAGGGCTGCCGAACGGGGCCGCGATCCCAAGCAACTCACCAATCGATCGTTCCCCTGCAATCAGCAGCCTCCCCAGCTGCACCAGTTCCGAGGAGCCCACGCCGATTGCCTGGACACCGAGCAACACTCTCGTGTCCTTCTGAACGACAAGCTTCAGGACCCCGGGCGGACGACTCGCGCGGTGTTGCCCCGTGCGACCCGCCTGGAACTCCGCGCGGCTCGCCACATGCGGCACTCCCAAGCGACAGCACATTTCCGCGGTGAGCCCTGCCATCGCGATCTCTGGCACGGCCCCGATCACCAGCGGCATCGCCAGGATGCCTTCGTCGCCCAGTCCGAGCGCCGCTCTCACGACGGTACGCCCCGAGTACTCGTCCGCGGAGAAGCCCAGGTCCGAGACGACTCGACCGGTCGCAAAGATCCCTCCTCGAGAAGTCTCGCCACGTTCGCTGGTCAGGATGAAGCCGCGTTCATCGGTCTCGACGCCCGCACGGTCCAGCCGTAGGCGGTCGGTACCCGACTCGCGGCCGGCAACGACAACGAGAACGTCGCAAGGTTCATGTCGCCCACTGGCCAGCTCGACGAGTACGTACGGTTCGCTGCCTCGCACATCGACCCGGACATCATTGAGGTCCTCCGACAGCACCACCTCTACTCCGATCTGGTGAAGTCTCTCATGGAAGAACTCGAGCAGGTCGGGATCCAGATACCGAAGACAGCGGGAGCGGCGGTCGACTATCGTGACTGGAACCCCGGCACCGGCAAGGATGCTGCCAAGTGCGCAGCCCTCCGCATCGGCTCCGACGATGACTGCGCTCCGCGGCAGCGTCCCTCGGAGCCAGATCGAGTCCGCATCGCAGACGCTATGCCCGTCGAACTGGAAGCGAGTCGACTGTCGAGGCGGACCGTCGGTGGCGATGACCGCCAGCGGGAACTCCCAGCAGAGGCCCGCGTCGGTCCTGATCTTGTTCGCGCAGTCGAACTCGACGGCGGCGTGGCACACCTCGATCGAGGGGTGTGCGGCACAGCCTTCCAGTGGTGACGCGTTGGTGGTCGCCATGCGCACGAGGGACTCGATCTGGGCCCGAAGCTCTGGTGTTGGGGATCGACTCGCGGCGCCGTCTTCGCCGGACCAGCCAGAAGGAAAGGTCATGTCCTCGACCAGGGATCGAACCTTCGCGGAGACGGCTGCAGCCTCGGCTCGACGCACCTGCTCGTCCGCACAAGTGAGCAACAGGACCTGGAGGCCGCAGCTCGCGGCTTCGAGTGCGGCACTCCGCGCAGCGAGGCCGGCGCCCAGCACGACTAGATCCCTTCTCACGCCCCCTCCCTCGCTGTCGCTCATCGGGCTTGGCGTGATGGTGCTTGAACACCAACAGGGTCCTTGATTCGATATGGCATGAACGCGGATGGATACCTACGCAGTGATGCGTAGGCACCTCGGTGCTCGGCCAAGCGGCTGCATCAGCGCTTCAGCCGGGGTCCGTCTTGCCGATCTTTAGTTGGGGTAGCCTGCGAGGGGATCGAGATGGAAACGCACAACCGCGGTACGTCGATGTCGATACAGAAGCAAAGCCGCACTTCTCCGTGCGTCGCGTTGCTGCACGACGAAGCCGTGAGTTCCAAGCATCTTCGTCACGCGCTGGATATCCACTCCTGTCGTGTGACGGACGTGTTCCCGAACACGACGCTCGAGGAAGTTCATAGGCTGCGCGGCACTGCCGACCTTCTCATCATTCCTGTCGATGCACGCAGGCCGGAGACACTCAGTCGGCTGATGTCCCTCGCGCGGCTGGACGGAACGGCCAGGATTCTCGCACTGGCCCGGCCCCAGGACTTGGCGCAATGCCTGGAAGCATTGCGGCGGTCCGGGATCGCGGGCCTCCTGGCCACGGACTCGAGTCTTTCTCACGTTGAGTTTCGACTCAATGAGGTGCTCGACCTGTTCCCTGAGCGGCGCCGGTGCGTGCGAGTACCCGTCGTCATGCCTGCGGAATTGATCACCGCCGACGGGAGTCGATCCTGGGAGTACGTAATCTCGCTGTCCGTTGCCGGACTGGGGCTCGTAAGCCGGCGTGCGTTGCCGGCGAACTCGGACCTCGATGTCCGTTTGACCCTGGCGAGCGCGTGTACTCCTGTGAGTCTCTCCGGCCGCGTGATTCACTGCGTCGAGGAAACGGGCTCGATCCCGCCGTTCCGAGTCGGCGTGTACTTCCGAAAACCTGCGGAACGAACCATTCGCCAGATCGAAGCCGTAGTCGCGGCCGCTGTATGAGAAGACGGAGACGCTCGCCATGACCCACGAGGTCCACACCCTCGACCGACGCACCTCCCCGCGCACCTGTACGCGTGTGGCGGTGCAGCTGACCCTCAGGGGCTTTCCGGAGCCGCTGAGGGGATATGCAGTCGACATCGGTCCTTCGGGAATCTGCGTCAGTACCTACTCGAGGCTTCCAATGTGCGACATCAGTGCTGTCTCCTTCGCGCTCGATGGGGAGATGCTTTGCTTGCCCGCCGAAGGCAGATGGCAGCGTCTGGACAACGGCGGCCGAGGAATGGTCGCGGGCTTGATGTTCAGGGACGTTGATTCGGTAGTCGCGCTCCGCCTGCGCGAGTTCGTGCTGGACTCCGCGCTCGAGACCGCCGCTTTCATGCTCGATGCGACAGTTCTAGATGGTCTCGACATCGACGATGCAGTCGATGCGGCGCTGCTGACGCGGGCCGCGGACTATCCAATGGGCGGCCGGATCTACGAGCAGGGGGCGCTTCGAACGCGTGGCGACTCGTTCTTCATTGTCCAGAGGGGAGCTGTCGTGCAGGAGGTCGGAGAGCCAGGTCAAGGACGACTGATTGTCTCACGAATTGGCGTTGGCGGCGTCTTTGCCGGGTTGCCGCTGCTCGCTGGAGCGCCCCATGCAGAGAGCGCGATCGCGGAGACGGAGCTTTCCCTTCTCGAGATCGACCCCTTCAGCTTCGCCGCGCTCGAGCAGACGCGTCCGCGCGTTAGTCGGGGGATGATCCGCGCTGCTTTGCGGCAACGGGCGTTCGCGAGCCGATCTGCCGCATCGTGCGAGGCGCTCCCGGGGCCGACATCGTGACCGTAGGCGCGCCTGATTTGCTCGGCGAGAGCCTGAGGGATCTTGCAGCGACTCTCCTCTTGGTGGCGTTCGCAATCATGAACTCCCCCCAGCCTGGACTGGAGGAGGGTCGGGAGGGCACTTGGCTGGTTGCTGCCGCGAGATTCGTGGATCCGGCGGTGTTGGCCGAAACCGATGGAGGGCGGCCGCCGACCGCGTGGAGCCCGAACTCGTTCAATCGGGGCGGAACGTCTCGCGTGAAGCCCGCGTCCGTTGCCCCGGAGCGGGCCGAGCTCAATTCCTTCGAGCCCGTCCCCCGTCGAGAATCAGCCGTACTTCGCTGACGAGGTGTGACGGGGAGAACGGTTTGGCCAGAAGCGGCCAACCGCCTGGGAGTCCAACCGGACCCTCCTCGCCGAGATGTCCCGACATCAGCAGCACCTTGGTCTGCGCATGCAGACGCGACGCCCTTTCGGCCACTTCGATCCCCGCCACGCGATACATGACCACGTCGCTCAACACGAGATCGAACCGTTCTTCGCTCTTCTCGAGAACGGTCAACGCCTGCTCGCCACTCGACGCCTCGGTCACGCAGTAGCCGGCGTTACGCAAGACCAGGCAGAGGCCTCCGCGCAGCTCATTGTCATCCTCGACCACGAGGATGCTCTCGCCACCAGCGGCGAGCGACTGAGGTGTTCCTCTCTCGATCGCTTGCGGGCATCCCTCGGCGGACGGCCAGTACAGCTCGAAGCGCGATCCGCAGCCCTCCGCTGAGCGAACCCGAACGAACCCGCTTGCTTCAGCGAGGATGCCGTGCACGAGTGCGAGGCCCAAGCCACTCCCCTTGTCGGGCGTCTTGGTCGAGAAGAACGGTTCGAAGACGTGCTCCACGACCTTCGAGCTCATGCCGGAGCCGGTATCGCTGACTGATAGACGGACGTAGTGGTCCGCGCATCCGCTCCCAGCAGCCTGGGCATCGGCCAGATCCGTGGAGCGAACCCGGCATGTCTCGATCTCGAGCAGGCCGTCGTTGGGCATCGCATCGCGCGCGTTCTTCGCGAGATTGATGAGAATCTGCTGAACCTGATCCACGTTCCCGAGGATGCAGTGCGCGCCTCGTCCGAGACGGCTGACGACCTGATGGTTCGGCCCGAGCAGATGCCGAAGCATCGTGTCGATTCCGAGGATCAGCTCGTTGAGGTCGATGACGCCTGTGTGCAAGTGGCTCCGCCTGCCGACGGCCAGCAGTTGCTGAGTGATCGATGCGGCTTGCTCGCTTGCGCGCTGAATGTGAGCGACATCGGCTTGAAGCGGGTCATTCGGTGCGAGACCCTGCTCGAGGAGTTCCGAGTAGACTGCGATCGTGCTGAGCAGATTGTTGAAGTCATGGGCGATGCCGCCAGCGAGCCTGCCTATGGCCTCCATCTTGTTCTGGGTGCGAAGCTCTTCTTCGACGCGCGATCGCTCTTCGATCTCGTGGTGCAGCTGCTGATTCGCTCTGACGAGCGCGCGGGTGCGGTCCGCGACAGCATCCTCGAGCTGTTGCTTCTGCCTCGACTGCCGCTCCACCTGGTAGTAGCCGAGTGCGAACACGGGCACCAGCGATCCCCAATAGGCGATCACCCGTTCGTCGGGGCGGGCTGCATACAGCGCGATCGATAGCGCGCAGATGAAAGATGCGTAGCCGATGAGCCCACCCCGCGTGCGAAGGAAGAGAACGGGAGCCATGCCGGCCATCGTCGAACCCACGGCATAGAACGGGAGCATGTCGTTCACGGTCGCCAGAGCGAAGAAGTGGACCGTGACGAGCGCGGCGAGCCACGGGATCAGTCGGAGCATCTTCTCATGGCTGATCGAGCCGTTCAGGTGAAGGAGGCCCGCGCTCGCGATGCACCCGCCAATGACGAACCACAACCACCAGGGATCGAACGCGTCTGCTGGTGCCAGCGTGTGCCAGGCGGGGTAGAGCAGGCCGGGTACCAGGAACGCTATCGAGATGCGCTTCTCGTACGCGACGATGCTCTCTGTGGGACGCCTGTCCACGCCGGAGATCGTACCGATGAGTGCTAGGCGGCGCCCGAATCTTCGCGGGAGATCAGTCGGGTTTCATCCAGGTGAGTCCGGGCGGGATCTCGATCCCGCGTCGGAGCCTGGCCAGTACCCTCCGATGCATGTTTCCTCCCTCAAATGGGGGGAGATCTTTCATCATCACCCAGGCGACAAGCGGCACGAACATCCGGGCGATCCAGACACCCACGCGCCCGACCTTGGCCCTGAGGTACGCAGCATGTAGCACCTCGTCGGCCCAGATCTCCGACATGAGGGAGCGCATGCGCTCTTCGACCTCTGGGTCGCCTCGAAAGTGATGCGTTTGCTCGAGCAACACCCGAAACAGGACGCTCCCGAGCGCCTCGCCGGTCAGGACCGCGATCCAGCGGATTCGCTCAGGTAGGTAGATCATCAGATGCACGGCCAAGCGCTTCGGCCAGGGAGGTGGCGCTGCCTCCTGATCGATCCCGTAGGTCCGGCACAGTTCCGCAAGTATTCGGGTGTGGTACTTCTCCTCCATCATCTGATAGAGGTAGATCGGGTCCGCCGCGCGGACGCGCCGCGGGTCACTGAAGAGCTCATCGAGTTCTACGCGCACGCCATACGACTCGATCAGGTTCGCCTTGGCGGCCGTTGCCAGCCACAGAACGCGCTCGTCGGTCTCTCGCTGACCGTCGCCGTAGAGATGATCGACGAAGCCGTGGTAGTCGATCTCGCCCGACCACGCGACGGGCTTCTCCGCGAGCTCGTGGAAGTACATCTCCCGCCGCAGAAGCGTGCGCTGCTCGAGATCGATCGTTCCGTCTCGATCGCGGAGGTACTGGTGATATGCGGCAAGGTGGTGCTTGCGGTCCGAGGGTCCAAGGATTCGGAATGGATCGAAGCAGCCCGGGTCGATTTTCGTGGTCATGCAGCGCCCTCCATCGACGCATCCTGTTGTCGGAGCGCGCCCTGTTCGATTCGTCGCCGAAGTGGGCTGCCGTAGAACTCGAGCGCGTTCGTGGCGAGCAAGCGCTTCGCATGCTCTGGTGTGATCTGGGGGTTCTGACGCACAGACGCGACGCAGTCCTCGAGCGTCGCGTCCCAGTGCCCGTAGTCGACGGCCATCCCGCAGACGCGACGGCCCACCTCACCCATTGCCGTGGGCAGGTACGCGGGCGCCGGATCTCCGGGCTCGAAAGTCAGGAAGACCTGCCCTCGCTCAACGTACTCGCGAGGGTCGCGGCAGAGACGAGTATGTTCGCGCTGGAACTCCTCGAGTTCGTCGGGACTCGCCTGGTCGCCGGGTCCGCGCGAGAGCACCGCCATCAGCTGGCGGGCCTTGCCCAGCAGCCCTGGCCGTCGCCCGGTGCGCTCCAGTGCAAACTCCCGCAGGAACTCCCCGATCGAGGGTTGAACCCTTGGGTCGAGCCCCTGGATTCGTTTCTCCCAGTGCTCATGGAGGTTCTGCAGGAAGTCCGGTAGCCAGCCGACACCTGCCTCGAGGAAGCCGAAGCGCAGCCGCGGAAACGCCTCCATCACGCCATCGAACATGAGCTGGGCCATCGCCACCTGCTGCATCGCGCGGTTGGCGAAGACGTGGACGAGGGTGAAGGTGCTGAGGTGGTCGGAGAAGCCACCCACCAGCTGCATGCCGGGTGCGCCGTGAATTCCGAGCGAGACCCCCAGGTCCTCGGCCTCCTGGTACAGCGGCCAGAAGTCCGGATGTGAGAGTGCCTTCGGCGCGCGCAGGTCGGGAAAGCTGCCCGGTGCAGCGGGGTGAGGGATGGGCAGGTTCGGAGCGATGGTGCCCCCGACCATGCCGAGCTGTTCAATGCACCTCCGCAACTCCGTCGCTGCGGCCAGCGGGTCCTGCAGGGGAAGAACAGCTACTGGGTGAAGGCGATCGGCGTAGGCGGAACAATCGTCGACGATGTAATCGTTGTACGCTCGGCAGAGGTCGGTTGCTAGGTCCGCATCGAGCAGAGAATTGAACGCCAGAGGAAGCGAGCCGTAGACGACCTGATGGTCGATGCCCTCGCGATCCATGTGCTCGAGTCGGATGCGATTGAAGAGCCCGCCGATCGTCGTTTCCGGGTGGTACGGTCGATAGGTACCCTTCCCCGGCCCCTCGACTTGCGGAAAGACACGTGGGAAGTCGGGGCGCATCGTTGCCGGATTCCGGTCGACGATCTGGAATCGCTGCTCCCCGTACCGGTCTCGCAGCAATGAGACTCGCGAGCGATGCTCACGACCGATGTAGTCGAAGAAGACGGCGGGGTTCTCGCACTTGTGACTGTCGGCATCGACTACGAGATCTCGATTCGTCACTGACTCTTCCCCCGTCCCTTCTATCGCCGGGGGCGTCGATTTCTTGAGCTTGGAAGTCGTCGCAGTGAATTCTTGTTAGGCCGACTTCATGCGGGGGAGGCAAGGTCCTCCAATTCAACGCGGTACATGGGTGTAGTTCGCCCTGCAAGCGTGCTTGCTATGCGGTTCTCCTCCAGATGAAAAAGAGGTTCCGCAACTCAGCTGGCTACTCGGGTGGAGTTCGCCCTGCAAGCACGCTTGCCAGGCGGTTCTCGTCCAGATGAGAGAACTCAGCCGGCTACACGGGTGGGGTTCGCCCTGCAAGGCGTGATTGTTCCGGCCCGGGCTCGCCGGCGCGGTTGGGCAACGCGTCAGACTGGGGGGGCGTACGCCGACCGTACGCGCGTCGTACCGGCTCAGTCCTCGTGAGACGACTCGTGCGAGGGGCACATGGTGTCGCCTCCGCCGTCAGACCGTCGAACCACCTGCTGGACCGCCTGCCGCGACACGTCGAGGAGCCGTGCCGCACGCCGTCTGCTGCCGTGACTCAGAGCCAGTGCCTCCTCGATCATGAGCTGGCGCACATGCTTCTGGAGGTCACGCATCGGTATCTGGCCGACGGATGCCCGAACCAGCGGGTCGAGATCGGGGGGGGCGTCCAAGATGCGCCTGACCGCGGCCTCGAGAGCGTCGAGGGTGAAGGGCTTGGCCAGATACTCCCGGACCCCCAGTTGTCCGAGCCGGAATGCCTCTTCAGCAGTTGCAACGCCGCTGATCGCGATCTTCGCGGGCTCAGGGCTGAGCGAGAGTGTCGCGGTGAACACCGGAATCGCCGATCCGTCCGGGAGGCTGACGTCGCAGATCACGAGGTCGGGAGGAGGCGACATGCCCACGATCGCCTCCCTCACCGTGCCCGCTTCGACTGCAACGGCGGACCAGGTTCGGACGCGCCTCGCGATTGCGCCCCGCAGTGACGCGTTGTCTTCGACGATCAAGACTCTCTGCACCGTCCGCGGGCTGACGTCCATTTGGTCATGCTAGCAGCAGGAGGGCGAATGGTCCCCGAACTGGCGCCCGCGGAGGCCTGTCGTCGACGTCGCCTCACCCGCCAGTGATGTCAGCCGACTTCCTCCGCGATCGTCCAGGGCCTGTGGTCTGGGCGCGCGTCGCCCGACCGCGCAAGAACGTGACACGAGCACCGCCAGCGCTCTACGCGGTGCTTCGCCAAGTAGCGCCCGAGATGCGCCTCGTGGCCGCACGCGCCCAACGCGTTCCTACGACCCCACCCATATGGAGGCCTTCGCGTTCCTTCGCCTGGCGTCCAAGGTTGTCGATCACGGGGCGTGCGTTGTAGGCTCGGGCTGCTTCCACGACTGTGGAGAGCCGCCCATGCCGCTTCGGCATTCTGGACGTCGCCTTCCTGTGCGTCTTGCGTCGGCGTTGGGCTTGATCCTCGTCGTTGCTCTTGGAGGAGGCTGCGCGTCCGTCGGCCCGAAGACCCTGGACGACGTCGCCGTCGATTCTCTTCCCAGCCCGGTAACCGCGTACGCGCTGGGATCCGTCGAAGTTCAAGGAAGGGCGCCCGCAGAGTCGGGCGGAGACGACGATTTCGGCTCGCCCCGGACTCGGAAACCGAAAAAGAAGACGAGCGGTGGCGTGGGCTTCCTGACCGGATCGGATTCGCGCAAGCGGGCGTTCGCCGACCTCATCCAGGCCGTGATCGCGCGGGCGGGCCTCTTCCAGGCGGAAGCCAAGCGGGAGATGCGACTGACGGCGACGCCCATCCGACTGAAGCAGCCTGGAGCCGACTTCGGCCCGTTCCGGTCCCAACTGACCATCCACTACCACCTGGAAACCGATGAAGGTCAGCAGGTCTTCGACGGTGAGCTGCGTTCGACGGGCGAAGACGACTCCGGGAGTCCGCTGGGTGCCGCTCGGGCGGGTCGAGCCGCCGAAGTAACCCTCGCCGAGAACCTGTACGAGCTTCGCGCTGCCCTCGAAGAGGCGCTGATCGTGTACACCCAACGCGAAGACCCCGCACTGCTTGCGGGTCATCCATCGCTCTCTCAGCCGATCATCCGCTCAGCGCGCTCGGCCCGCTCGCCGTATCCGCGTCTGCCGTCCTACACCCGCACGACGTCGATCGGAAGCGGGGCCGAGCCCGAGATCTCCGGTGAGGCGCTCGTGCATCTGCCGCTCGAGCAGGGGCATGGCATCGGCCCCGGCGAGTACTACGCCCTGGTCATCGGGAACGATGACTACGATCTCCTCCCCGACCTCCAGACGGCCGTCAACGACGCGCGGGCTGTATCGCAGGTGCTCGAACGCGACTACGCCTTTCGCACGACCACGCTGATCGACGCCACGCGCGGGGACATCCTCCGCGAGCTGACGTTGCTGCGCAGCGATCTGACGGAACGGGACAGCCTCCTCATCTACTACGCCGGCCACGGCTCACTCGATCGCGGGACCCGCCGTGGCTACTGGCTGCCCGTCGATGCGGCCCCTGCCGATCCTTCGAACTGGATCTCGGCGGCGGACGTGACGGACATCCTTCGCGCGATGCCCGCGCACCACGTGATGGTGGTCGCGGACAGCTGCTATTCCGGTGCTCTCACGCGTGGGTTGGCCCTGCAGACCCGCGACGACCGCTACGTCGCGCGACTTTCCAAGCGCCGGGCGCGGGTCGTCTTGACGTCCGGCGGCCTCGAGCCGGTCGACGACGGCACCGGAGACCACTCCGTCTTCGCTCGGGCCTTTCTCTCGGCGCTCGACGAAAACGAAGGAATCCTGGAGGGGGCGGCGCTGTTCACAGCGATCCGGCGCCCCGTCCTGAGCGCAGCGGACCAGAACCCCGAATACGGAGAGATCCGCTTCACCGGCCACGAAGGCGGCGACTTCCTCTTCGTGAGAGACCGCTGAGCGATACCCTAGCGGTCGATCGAGCCCCGAGACTTCGCCTGTCGTCGGCTGCGATTCCGGAGTAGCGAGAGCGCAGCCAGCGCTGCGAGCGCCAGCGACTGCCGACCGGGCTCGGGCACCAGCAGCCATGCGCCTTCCACCAGTTCCCACGTGTCCTGCCCAATTCCATCGCGGAACTGGAGCGCCTCGACTTCGGTGAGCCAGTCCATGTCAGCGCCGTAGTCTACGCGGGTGAGCAGTCCGAACTGTTGGATGCTGTAGTCGCCGCTTCCGTAGAAGACTGCGGTGTCCCAACCCTCTCCGCCTTCGATCGTGTCGTTCCCCGCGCCGCCCACGAGCCAGTCGTTCCCACCGGCCCCGAAGAGGTTGTCTGTTCCGGCGCCGCCGCCGATGACGTCCGGGCCCGGGGATCCCCTGAGAATTTCGTCGCGGTGTCCACCCTGCAGGTAGATCTCGTCGAGGTGGTCCTCGGTGCGAACACTGGTCAGGTGAAGGTGAGAGGACGTCGGATAGTGGACGGAGGATCGGCTGGTGGTGATGTTGGCGAAGTCGAGCCAGAGCGCGAAGGCGGTCGAGCCTTGGCCTCCGTTCCGGGCGACTTGGAGGAGTTCGACTTCCGACTTGGGAATTTCGAGCTGGACGAGGAAGCTGCGTTGGCCTGGCTGTAGCTGCGCCAGCTGAGGGCGGAGGTCTGTGGTGGCCACGGCTCGGTTTCCCAACCACAGCGTCAAGAATGGAAACTCGTCGGCGGCTGGCAGTGGGTCCGTTACCAACACATCGATCGTTACCGACGCGTCGTCGGAAAGTACGATGCTGTCACCCTGGGAAAGACCGAGCACCTCCGCGTCGAGCCCCGGCAGCGGGAACGCCTCTGCCTGTTCCGGACTGATCGGGGGCATCGTGAAGTCCTTGAACGCGTAGTTTGCGCGACCCACTGCATCGCTGAAGAAGAACACGATCCTCGCTTCGTACTCCTCGTCTCCCTGGAAGGGCGCGAGCTTTACTCCGCTGACCGCGGTCCCGTCACCGAAAGGAGGTATGCGCGTAGGCCAGCGACCGCGACCCAGAACCGTACTTCCCAGATGCGGGATGACCTGGGCATTGCCTGCGGGCGTGCTGCGCGAACCGATGTCGAGGCTGCCGCCGTCGTCCATCAGTTGGGCGGTCCCCGACAGTCGCCATCCCAGATCCCCAAAGGTGCTGGAGAAGGGCTCGAACTGGCCGTCGACGAAGCTGAGCTCTGGCAGCTTGACATCGCCACGAGGTGCGATCTTTCCGTTCCCAGCATCGACCACGAACTGACCGACCTCGAAGGTCGTGTTGTAGACCTCCCCGTACTCGTTCTGGGGATGAACGTGAACGCTGATCAGGTTTTCTCCGTCGAAGAAGCTACGCGTGTCGAGTACGGCGGTCCGGATCCACGGGTCCCCGGTGACCCCATGCGCGGGCTCGCGCGTCGGGAGTACCTCGAAGTTGCTGTAGAACTGGGCGTGATAGCCCAGGGCATCGTGTACGGTGACGGTCACGATCACGAGACCGGAAACCGAGCCACCCGGTGTAATCGGCTGCCCCTGCAGTGTGGCGAGTTCGATCCCGATCTTGGGGCGGTCGTGCGGACTGACGATCACGCGCACCGTCGCCGCCGAGGAGCCGCCGCTGAGGTCGCGTGCGAGGTAGGTGAAGGTGTCCTCGCCAAAGAAGAGCGGATCGGGAATGTAGTCGAAGGCTCCATCCGGACGGAGGGTGACCCTCCCGTTGGCGGGCGGGTCGAGCAGAAGCGCGCTGAGCGAATGGCCGTCGTCGTCGGAGTCGTTGGCGAGAACGCCGTACTCCTCGACGACCCGCAGCAGCTGCGACTGCTCGGTCGCGTAGTAGTCCTCCATCCCGTTGGGGGCGGTGTTCGGTGTGGTGAACAGGATGCTCTGCGCCCCGCCGCCGCTGAGGGGATTGTGGCTGGCGTCCACCATCCACGCGTCGACCAGGTGTGTGCCGATCTCGCCGGTATCGACGGTCGCGTGGGCCAGGAAGCGATAGCGGCTTTGTGCGAGAAAGGGGACCTCGACAACCGGCCCGTCGTCGATCCGAAGGTGGATGTGATTGGCGGCTCTGACGTCGCCGGTTCCCTTGAACTCGAACTCGACCACCGCCCCACCCATCGCGAGGCCGAAGTCCGGAGACGTGATCTCCAGCCGCCGGGGCCCCAGGGTCTTCGTGAAGTCGATGACGCCCCTGGGCCGATAGCTGAAGCTGTCGCGATCGAACAAGAACGGGCCCACGGTGACGCCCGTCGAGACCAGCTCGATGTCGAAGTCGATGAGAACGAACTCGCCTACCGCCGCGAGGGGAGGATCCGCTCCCTCGCCCCGCAAGAGCTCGAAATAGGCCTCGCACTCGAGGACGCTCGAGCCGAGCTCGCCGAGACAGAAGAAGCTGTCCTGCATTCCCAGGTCGTAGTCGAGCCGAATGGGGTCGTCGAAGCGGTCGGTCCGGCCGTACACGATGCCTTCTGTGCCGACGGGCGGCAGGATCTCGACGACAACGATCTCTCCGACCTGGAAGACATCGCCTATGTCGAGATTGAAGGTTCGCTGGCTGCTGGAACTGTTGAAGGAAAGTCCCTGGTGGTCGGTGTGGCTAGAGGTCGAAAACAACCGGAGCGACCGCGGGCCGCCGCTGAACTGCGGAAAGCTTGCGGTGTTGGTCGAGAGCTCGCCCGTGTAGACGGTCGCCGAAGCGATGGGGCTCCAGCTCGCTACGACGGCGAGAAGAATCAGCCCACTCAGCCAGATCAAACGCACCGGGCTGGATCGCATCTTGCCGACTCCTGTTCTGCTGGAATGGGCCGGGACCTCGCGCACTAACGTAACACGGTCCGACCCGGCGACGCGCTCAGAGACGACCCGACGCGCCAAAGATGGTCGGCGGCCGCGCCGTGACGCCGGGGCACCACCAATGTGGGTGGTAGAAAGCGGCGCGCCCGCTGTCGAGACCCCCAAAAGGGGGTTGACATAACGTCTCTGCCCCGACAACGGGGGGAGCTTGGACCCGCGGCGCTGCCCGCGATAGGCTCGACTCATGCTCGCGCGGCTTGCGCTTCGGCTCTTCCTGACCACATCGGCGGCGCTGGCCGGCTGCGGCGGGGATTGGCGCATCGAGCCCTGCATCGGCGAGACCGGCGAGACCTGCCGCGTCGACACGCTGATGGTCGACGGCCGCGAACGAAGCTACGTCGTCTCGCGCCGCCATGGGTACGACTGCTCGGGAGGCGACCTGCCGCTCGTGCTCATGTGGCATGGGAGCGGCGGCAATGGAGCGTCGTTTCGGGCCAACATGGACGACGACTTCGACGACCTCGACTTCGAGGCGACGGTCGGAGCGAACGCCTTGGTCGTCTACCCCGACGGCCTCTCGCACGTCGACTGCTGGATGCGCACGTGCTGGGATCGCGATCCGGAAGGCTACGACATCGCGTTCTTCGACGCGCTCGTCCCGCGTCTGGCCGAGGAGTTCTGCATCGACACGGACCGCGTCTTCAGCCTGGGGCACAGCCGCGGCGGTCGTTTCGTAGAAGTGCTCGCCTGCCATCGCGCCGAGGCGCATGCGGCGGTCGCGTCGATCGCGGCAGGAGACGGCAACGTCGACGACTGCCCGGGGCGCGTGCCCGTCTGGCTTTCCCACGGCCACGACGACGGGACCATCTCGTTCTCAGAGGGCGAGAGCCATCGCGAACATTGGGCGGAGCGGAACGGTTGTGATGCGGTGATCGATCCCGCTGGGTTCGTCGTCGACGCGTGCACGGAGCTCCGCGCCTGCGGCGACGGAATTCCGGTCGTGTGGTGCCCGACGAGCGGTGCCGACTGGGACGGTCACGCACCTCCGGCGCTCGCCGACGGGGCGATCTGGGCCTTCTTCTCGGCGATACCCCGCTGAGCCCCAGCCCCGCCGGGAGGCGGGGCTGAATCCTGCGAACCACGTGCAGGATGTGTGTAGGCAGCGCCGAAGCTGATTCCAAACCGCGCTCGAAGTGCGTAGGATGATGGGATCTCGACGAGGAGCTCCCCTGGATGCTCGAGCTCGACCAGCTTCTCCAACGCCTGGCCTGTCCCCGCGACAAGTCTCCGCTGACCCTGACGGGCAGCGCCCTTCCCCACACCACCAACGAGATCGTCTGCCAACGAGGCCACCGGTACCCGGTGGTGGACGGCGTGCCCGTCTTGCTGTTACAGGAAGTCGAGCTGGATTATCGAGGGACGTACCACCGCACCCTGAAGCAGGCCCGCGGTGAAGAGCCCCTGCGCGACTACCCGGCGAAGCTCGCTCCCGGGGCAGTCGACCCCTACGTGCAGGTCTATCTCGGCTCGACCTGCGGTCGGCTCTACACACCCGCTCACGGGAAGCTCGAACAGCATCCGTTCCCCGAGATCGAGCTTCCGGATGCCGACGGCGCGACGCTGCTCGACCTCGGCAGCAACTGGGGCCGATGGAGTGTCGCCGCAGCTCGCAAGGGATACGACGTGATCGGTATGGACCCCGATCTCGAGGGGATTCGGGCTGCACGACGGATCGCCGTGCAGCAGGGCGTCTCGTCGAACTACATCGTCGCAGACGCGCGCCATCTTCCCTTCCCCGAAGGCGCCTTCGATATCGTCTATTCGTTCAGCGTGTTGCAGCACCTACCCAAGGAACACGTGCGCCAGTCTCTCGCCGAGGTCCACCGCGTCCTCAAGCCTTCGGGCCGATCGCTGATCCAGATGGCCAGCCTGACCGGAGTCCGCAGTCTGTACAACTACCTGCGGATCCGTTGGAAGCGGGGCTTCAAGGGACCGGCACAGATCGACGTTCGGCACTGGACCTGGCGAGAGCTACACGATGCCTTCGGCGGCCTGATCGGACCGACCCGGATCCGCGTCGACAGCTTCCTCAGCTTGAACATCCAGCCGGCGGACCTCGAGTTCATGCTGCCGTGGCATCAACGCGTGGTCCGGGTGGCACAAGCCCTCGAAGCCTTGAGTCGCCGGGTGCCTGGCCTGAAGTACCTGGCGGACAGCGTGTTCGTCGAGTCGTCCCGGGACGAACGATAGGGCCGCGGTCGGAGACGCCATCCAGGCCGCGAGCCCCGGCGTCGAGGGGATACCATCGATGATCTCGCCCTGTAGAGATCTTGGGTGGGAACGTCGAAGGTCAGGTCCCCGCTCTCGAGCAGCAGGACCTGGTCCGGCTCGAAAGCGTTCAGGTCGATGAGCATTTCAGAGCACCGGCTGCCGGTTCAAGCCGCGCTTGCGAGGAGAGCGCAGACGTTCAGCTCGGTTCGGGAGAGCATCCAGCCCTCGAAGCTCACGACATCCCCGTTCTCGAAGTCACTCGCCTGCTGCCGAGCAATCAATCGCCGCAGGAAGCGCGGGTCGGATCTGGCGCGCAGCATCTCAGCGGGAGACCAACGTTCGGCGATCTGGCCGCGTAGCCACCGAGGGGCTGCCGCCTGAGGGTGCTGGTCGAGGTAGCGCTGCCCGACCCGCTCGGCTGCAGACGGGTCGCTGAAGAGGCCCGCGAGCATCCGTTCCAGACCGTGCTGACCTGCGACTCGAGAGCTGGCGTAGCCCGCGCCCAGACCCAAGACGGCGAGCGGGCCCACTGAAACGAGCGCGCGAATCATGTTGCGACGCGTGAAGAGCATTGATCACCACCCTGCCTGCAGGCGAGGCCGTACCGGATGGCGTAGAAGCCCTGCGCGACGACGCCCTTTGAAGCCTGTGCCCGAGCACCATATCCGAAAGGAAGGGAGTCGAGGGTCGAAATCTGCCGGCTCTCGTCCCAGCTCGAGGGCGATCGCGGCGGGGTCGGACCTCGGCGGCTGGCCTCTCGGCGCGCGCTACGGGCCCTGTTCCGTCGCCTATGGCCCGCGCCGGGCGGAGGGTCGTTCCCTCTGCTTTCGGCGGGCGCCGGCCACGAGCATGCCCAGCCAGAGCAAGCTGCCCGTCGACGCTTCCGGAACCAGCACGGGGTAGAGCACATCCCGCGCTGCCCGATCGTCGTTGCGGAGCGATGTAAAGAAGACTGCAGGACACGCGGAGGTCGGGTTCGGCCCGCAAGGCTGGTTGGACATGATCGTCTCCCCGTCGACGAAAAGAGAGGGAGCCAGGCCGGCGAAGGGATCATTCGGGTCGATCTGCATCACGTCCAGAGGATCACTGTTGGTGTCGTAGTTCGTGCTCTCATTCGGATGCCCGAATCCCAGTGCATGACCGAATTCATGGATCGTGATCCGGGTGAGGACGTCGAGCCGTCCACTGGGAAGGGCACCCAGCAACTGAAAGAAGTCGATGTTGAGGAAGATGTCGGCGCCGGTGATCCCGAAGCCCCGGGCGGAGGTGCCGTTCGTGAAGGGACGATCGGCGAAGAGCGAAATCGAGGGGATGGCGACCCCACCGAAGGCCTGCGGGTTCGCAACGAAGATCGGATGCGTCCCGGGCACCGCGAAGACATCGATCTCGAACCCCGAATCCGGCCCTTCGACGAGTCCCGGCGCATCGAGCACGATGTCGAAGCCCAACGCGGGGCTCTGCCAAGCCCGAACGCCGTCGAGAATCGCCTGCTCGACGTCCGCGATCGCGTCTCGAGGCACCGCCAAAGCAGCTCCCACACCCGGCGCGATTCCAACCTGGATCCCGTCATCCAGCCCCGTGACACTCGACCAGCGAGCGGCCTCGGAGAGCACCTGAGCGGTGTTCCCACTCGCGAGATCCGGAAACAGAGAAAAGCCAGCGGCGGGGACCGATCCACCGAGAACGAGGGTCAACGAGAGCGCAATCGAAATCGAAGAGGGACGCATGCCGGTAGGTGGTCGCCCGACGCCGAGAGTGTCGAAACATATTGCCGTCCGCGGGAGCCGCCTACCGCAGGGAGTGCACGGCTCTTTAGCGGTGAGGCTGGCAGTTCAGGCTGATCGGCGCTCCTGGCAGCGCGGGGTTGTGGAAAGGGCCGGCAGTCGTCGAGCGGGTTGCGGCGCGCCCCGATCCAACGTCGCGGGTGACATTGTGTAATGCTCCTGGCGTGACGAATTCGCCGCGCCATGAAGAGACCGAGATCGCGATTGTAGGCGCGGGACCCGTCGGGCTTTGCCTCGCCGTTGCCCTGGGCGCACGAGGTGTTCGCTGCCGTGTGCTCGAGCGCCGCGCGCGAAACACGCCGACTTTTCCCACTGCGAATCATGTGGGCGTACACACCATGGAACACTTGCGGCGGCACGGTCTGTCGGACGCCGTGCGCAGTGCATTTCGTTCCGGCTGGGGTGGGGACGTGATCGTGCTCAACCATCTCGGGGGCCAGGAAGTCGCTCGCATCGAAGACGCTCTGGCCGACAGCCGCGACCGCGAAGATTCGCCCGAGCGAGAAGTCTGGGCGCCAAAGCCATTGTTCGATCCGATCCTGCTCGCCGCGGCGCTCGCGGCCGAGACGGTTTCGGTCGAATACGGGGTCAACGTCGAGACGGTCCGCGACGACGCACGGGGCCCCGTGTGCATCGCGCGCGACGAGGCGGGCGGAGACCTGGAAGTCCACGCGCGGTACGTCGTTGCTTGCGACGGCGCAAATGGCCGCGTCCGACGTGGCCTTGGCATCGAACGCGTGGGCCCGCCGCCTCTTTCGATCCGTATTCCCTCGGTCTACTTCCGCTCAAAGAAGGTCGCTGAACGGGTTCCGAGAGGCGGCGTTCAATACTCGCTCCTGGGGACGCCAGACGGTCCGACCAAAACACCAGTAGGTGCGGGCATGATGATCGCTGTCGACGGGGACGCACTCTGGCGACTGCACGGCATCGGACTCGACGCAAATGATGAAGCCGTGACGCTAGGCCGGCTGCGTGCCCTCGGCGCCGAGGACGCGGAAGTCCTCGCAATGGCCGAGTGGACGCCAGATCAGGGACTCGCGACCGCCTACCGCAAGGGGGCCGTCTTCCTGGCGGGTGACGCAGCCAAGGTGGCGACACCCTTCGGTGGTTTGAGCGTGAACGTCGGAATGTCCGACGCCTTCGACCTTGCTTGGAAGTTCGAAGCGACACTTCGAGGCTGGGGCGGGCCGAAGCTCCTCGACGAAAGTTACGACTTCGAGCGCAGACGGGCGGGAAAGACACTTCTCGAATACCAACAAGTCGACTTCACCACCGATCCCCCTACGTGCGCACGCCCGATGCCTGTGTACGATGCACCCGACGAGTCGCTCTGGGAACTCGGGCCCAAAGGCGACGCAGCGCGGAGCGCCTACGGCGCGGGTTGGGTTGCATCTCGCGGCGACGAATACGACAAGCCGCTCGTTGACCTCGGCACTCGCTACGACGGATCGCCGATCGTGTGGGACGACCATTCGCCGGCTCCCGATGGGAGCAGCGCTCGGATCTATACACCGACCGCAAAGCCGGGCGGGCGCGCACCCCACGTGTGGCTCGCAGATGGACGATCGACGATCGATCTCTTTGGCGCGGGCTTCACTCTTCTCCGCACGAGCAGTACGGTCGATGCATCGTCGTTTGAACGCGCGGCGATGGAACGTGGTCTCCCGCTCCGCGTCGAGTTCGTGCCCGAAGCCATTTCCGCTTGCGCCGCATCGCTCGTCCTCGTCCGGCCGGACGGCTACGTCGCGTGGCGTGGCGAGGCAACATCAGCAGAGGCAGCGGATGTCCTCGACCGCGTGCGGGGCTGCTAGCGGGGACTACGACCAGAACTCATCGACTTCGTAGAGGTTCCAGACGAATTCCCGGATCTCGGTGGCTCGACCTTCCTTCAGCAGGATCTTCAAGCAGGTCGGGTTGTCGAGAGTCTTTCCGTTCCGCTGCCCATGCCCTCTGAAGAGCGCGACGGCACACGAGTCGTTCGCAAGGACGTCCTCGATCTGCAGTCCGAAGGTTCCGTCGGTGAGATCCGATACGCGAGCGAGGAACTCGAATATGCCCGCGTATCCCTCGTGCGCGCCGGCAAGTTGGCCGATCCGACCCGGGAAATGCCAAATCGTGTCTTCGGAGATGACGTTGCGGATCGTCTCGATGTCCCGCTCGCGAAAGGCCGCAAACAGGTTTCGAATCAAAGTCGCGTTCGGGTGCTCGTTCACGTGTGCATGACCTTTGCCCGCTGTTGGCAACGCCAGAGGGGATCAACATAACACCCCACTCCCGATCTCACGCCAGAACCGGGGTCGCGCGACCATGGTCGAGTGATGGCACACTACGGGATGAACTGGACTTGATTGGCCAACGCCAGCCCTGATGGAAACCCCGAGGTTCATCAACGCCCAACCCGATGGTGTGTTGCTTGCCGTGAAGGTGCAGCCGCGAGCATCGCGCAACGAAATCGGCGGACCTCTGGGCGACGAACTCCGAGTCAAAGTCACCGCGCCACCAGTGGATTCCGCAGCCAATGAAGCCGTCGTGAAACTGCTGGCCAAAGCGCTGGGTGTCGGTGGCAGCAGTGTGGAACTCGTGCGTGGCCAAACCTCACGACACAAGGTATTCAAGATTCACGGACTGCAGCTGGAAGAGGTGCTCCGCAAGCTCGAACCAAGTTGAGACGGACCCAAGCCGTGGCCCTCGTGGCACGCGCCATTTCTTCGTGAGTCGCGAGGGTTGTACCATCCCGCGGCGGCCCTTCGATTGGCCGCGAGGGAGTCATGACGAACCGAGCCCGCCGAAGGTCAGAGCATGTGCCGAAACTTGGAGCCTCGCTGCTCGCGGGGGCGCTCCTGTTCGGGGTCGCATGCGCAGAGATGTCGCAGATCGACCTGGGCCCACTCAGGGGAATTCTCGATGCGCCGCTCTCGGAAGGCGAGATCGCACGAGGTCTCAAGGAGGCGCTCCAGGTCGGTACGGATCGCGCGACTTCCACGCTCTCCGCGAAGGGCGGGTTCTCGAACAACCCGCGTCTCCGGCTCGGGCTTCCGGATGAAATGCAGGGGCTCGCGAGTGCACTCCGCGCCGTCGGACTCGGCGGGCGCGTGGATGCTCTCGAAGACAAGATGAACGAAGCGGCGGAAGCCGCAGCGGGCGAAGCCGTTCCCGTCTTCACTGCAGCGATCACCTCGATGACGGTTCGAGACGCATTCGCGATCTTGAACGGGGATGACGACGCCGCGACGACCTACTTCGAGGCGCGCACCTCCGACGAGTTGCGCGCCCGATTCTCACCGGTCGTGAACGGGGCGATGAGAGAGGTCGGGGTCTACAGCAGCTTGCAGGATGTGCTGAAAGCATACGCGGCGTTGCCCTTCTCCAAACCGCCTGCACCGGACCTCGGCGACTACGTCACGAACGCCGCGCTCTCTGGGCTCTTCCAGACGCTCGCGGAAGAAGAGAAGAAGATTCGCGAGGACCCCGCGGCGCGCAGCACCGAGCTGCTCCGCCAGGTCTTCGGAAGCGTTTCGAATCGCGGGACCGCCAACTGACTCGCCGAGCTGCAGCGGCCGCGCGCAACGAACCCAGGAGATTCCCACGTGAAGCACTACTGCAACCCGATGAGTCGTGCGGTTACGACGACCTGGATGCTCGCGGAGCTTGGAGTTCCGTGCGAGGAGGTCGTCGTCGACTTCGCAGCCGAAGAGCAACGCTCGCCCGAGTACCGCGCCATCAACCCCATGGGCAAGGTGCCCGCGCTCGTCGATGGCGATGCAGTGGTCACCGAAGTCGCCGCGATCTGCGCCTACCTGGCTGACAAGTTCCCCGACAAGGGACTCGCACCGCCCCTGGACTCTCCCGAGCGTGGCACCTACTACCGCTTATCTCTTCGTCCCTGGCACCACGCTCGAGCCGCTCCTGTCACTCGCCACCCTCGGCATCTCACACCCAGAGCCCACGTCGGTGGGCTGGGGGGACCTCGAACGGGTGATGGCGACGGTAGAGTCGATGACGCCCGAGACGAGCTGGGCGCTCGGCGAGCGCTTCACGACGGCCGACATCGTGTTCGGCGGCCTGCTCGACTTCGCCAGCCGCTTCGGCTGGATGGAGCCGACGCAGAAGGTCGCGGCCTATGTGGACCGCATCCGGGCGCGGCCAGCCTACCAGGCGACCCACGCGGGCTTCGGATGATGATGATGGCTGTCTCGGGCGAAGCTCAGTAGTTCGTCAGGCCACCGGCGCCCTGCGTCTTGCCGAGCGGCAGCATCCGGCCCTCTTCCCTGCGACCCTTATCCCCCCCGCGGTCGCGGTGCTGGTCCGGGTCGGGCTACACCGGTTAGACTCACGCCGTTGCTGTATCGGTTCGCAGGCTTCGAGGTCGACGAGGAACGCTACGAGCTGCGTCGGGACGGCGCGGCGATCGAGGTGCAGCCCAAGGTCCTGGAGGTGCTACTGCACCTCGTTCGGAACGCGGAGCGCGCCTGCTCGAAAGACGAGCTGATCGACGCAGTCTGGGCGGACGTGAGCGTGAGTGAGGGCTCCCTCGTTCGCTGCATCGTGCTCGCTCGTCGGGCCCTGGACGAGACGGAACGCGACGCTCGGATCATCCAGACCGTGCGAGGACGCGGCTACCGGATCGGGGTTCCGGTCGAGACGGGTGCAGAGGACGTTCCCGCCGAGGTCGTGGCAGCGAGGCCTGGTCGCAGAGGGCGGATCCTGTGGCTTGCTGTTGGCTTGGTGACGCTCGTCCTGCTCTGGCTCTTCTGGCTGGCTCGACCCTATGCCGATCTACCCGAGCCCCGATCGCCGCGCTTCGGAGCGGAGCATCCAGTGACCTCGGTGGCCGTGCTTCCCGGCTTGGCGGCAGGCGAGGGCTCGCAGACCCTGGGTCTTGCCGAAAGCGTTGCGCTGCAGGTGATCGATCGACTCGGAGCGATCGCCGAACTTCGCGTTGTCTCCCATGCGTCGTCGTTCGAGGTGGCCCAGCACGGCCCGCGCGGTCCGCGTGAGATCGGCGAACGACTCGCGGTCGGCACTCTTGTCTTCGAGAGGGCGCAGCAGAGTGGCTCCACGCGCATCACGCTCGAGGTCGTGGATGCGAGATCGGGCTTTCAGCGCTGGTCGCACTCCTACGAGGGGCCAGTCGAGGAGTCGACCGAGCTCGGAAGAGTCGCCGCTGAGGACGTGGCGCGAGTAGTGGGAACTCTCGTCGAGGTGGGGCCCGGACTGCTGCGAAAGACCGGCAAGGTGACCGCGCTCGACTACTACCTGCAGGGGCGCAAGGCTGTCTTCGCCGCCAGCCGAGAGCGCTTGCTCGAAGCCGTTTCGCGTTACGAGCAGGCGATCGAACTCGATCCGTCCTACTTGGACGCCTATGTCGGGCTGGCCGACGCATACGAGCGGCTCTGGGATCTGGATCGGGCCGGCGCCGGCTGGCTCGATCGCGGAGAGCTCGCGATCCTGAGGGCCCGCGAGCTCGATCCGGACCACGCGTACGCGCTCGCCATGCATGCGACCTTGCTGCGCGCGCGGCGGCAATGGGAGCCGGCCGAAGCCGAATACCTGAGGGCGATCGAGCTCGGAGCCTCTGGACGCACCTATAGCCTCTACGCGGGGCTGCTCTGCATGCTGGGCCGCACCCCGGAGGCCGAGCCGCTCGTCGCGCGATCCCTCGAGCTCGCCCCACTGGACGCCGAGGTGCAACGGACGGCGGGGCGGGTGCACCACTACCTCGGCAATCACGAGCGAGCCGTCGCTCATCTGCTCCGCGCTCTCGAGCTGGACCCCCGAGCCGTCTATACCCCGCGCTTGCTCGCGGGAGCCCTGGCTTCGAACGGTCAGGAGGACGAGGCGAGGGAGGCCTTCCTTCTACTGACTCCCAGATTCATTCGCCCGTTCGCCCGGATCCACGGCCGGCTGTTCAGCGGCGAAGCAGGCGTGCGCCTGCTGCTCGCAATGGACATCGCCCGCACCGGGAAGACGTGTCGGGGCGATGGCCACGGGACGGCCATGGCCTGGGCGCTCGTGGGCGAGCGGGAGCGGATGCTCGAGTGCCTGGCCGAGGACGTGGACCGGCACCTCTACTACGTCGTCGAAGACCCGGTGTTCGATCCCTACCGGGGCGACCCGCAGTTCCAGAAGCTCCTATTGGCAGCGGGTTTTCCGGCGGGGGACAGGTGACGGTCGTCCTCCGTCCCTCTCGCCTCGCCCAACCCACCTTTCTGCCCCAGGGGCGGCGCGTTCTCGTCTGATCGTCGAACCATCGTCGATCCATCGGGAAGTGCCGGGCGCCCCCAGATACATCTGAACGCGTAATCGCGCAGGGTGTCTCGTGGAGCGTGTGGATTCGGTCGCCGCATTCGGCGTTTTCGGTCTCGTCGCCCTGGCGGCCTCGCACCGGCTGTCGCTGCCCATCGAAGGCGGCGTGGCCTCGTCGGAAGGATCTATGGAGGAGTCGAAATGAGTCGAAACAGACGGCGCAGGGCGTCACGAATCCGCCAGCTGGGCCGGTTGGCCTGGGGGCTCTCCCTCGCATTGCTCTGCTCGCAAGCCGGGAGCGCGCAGGTCGTCGAGCTGAACCCCGTCGAGCTCTCGGGCGTCGTGCGCTTCGGCGGCTTCCAGATCTCGAGGCTCGTGGTCAGCACGGGTTCCGCGGTGAGCGAGACCTCCCCCGACAACGTCGAGACCGCGCCCTACAGCCTGATCGTGCAGGTGCCAGAGGGCGGGTCGGCCACCTACAACGTCTCGATCATGGGCAGCGTGGACACGGGCACGTTCCAGATCGGTCCGCGCAGCGTCGTCGTGACCGACGGCGAGCCGGCGACACTCGACTTCATCTTCGACCCGCCCACCGTTCTCGAGGGCACCATCGAGCTCCAGGGCGACGGTCTGTTGTCGGGTGGCGTCGTCAACGTGCGGCAGACGACGACCTTCTCGTCGAACAACTTCACTCTCTTCGTGCCCTTCACGCCCGGCGGCGCGACCTCGCTGGGCTTCCGGGGGCCTGTCGTCCCGGGTCTCCAGCTCCGATGCACCGGCGCTGCCTCGTTCACGAGCGGACCCTCAGTTCCGCTGCCGCCCGCACCCACCGTCGTGATCGGTGAAGGCGGAACCGCACGCTGTGACTTCGTCGTGATGCAGCCCGAAGTCTTCGCGCTTGCCGGCACGATCGATTTCGACGGGCCCGTCGACATCGACCGCTACCGCCTGGCGCTCTCCGGGCGAAGCCGCGCATCGCTCCTGCTGGAGCCGCCCTTCGACGGGCCGGCCAATCGCGTGAGCTACCGATTCGACGATCTGATTCCCGGCACATACTCGCTCGCTGTTTCGGCTGAGACGGACGAGGGGCCCAGAGTCTTCGGGTTCCCGGAGCCCTCGAACCCGATCTTCTCGGTCGGAGAAGGGGGGGACGCGATCGTCGATCGCTCGGCCTGCCAGGCCTTCGTGGAGGGCGAGGTCGAGATTGGTGGAACCCTGACGACGGCAGAGGTCGCGGGGGGGGTTGGTCTGTTCGGTAGCAGCCAGCAAGGCTCTGCCACCTTCAGGGCGGGAGCGACGACCAGCTTCGACTCGGAAACGGGACGCTACGAGCTGATCTCCACTGAAGGCGAGTGGCCCTTGGCCACCGTCTCGATCCAGGCCAGCCGCGATCGCTTCACCGCTCCCGGCTTCGTCAACTCGACGATTCGCCTGACCGACGCGCGCGGCGGGCCGAGCCTCGCGTGCCTCGGACGGGTAGAGCGCAACTTCGCGCTTCAGACCGGACGCGTCGAGATCCGCTTCCGTGTGGCCGACGGCCGGCGCCTGTCGGACCCCCAACTCTCCGGCCGGGGCTGTGAGCTCTTGGACGAAGAAAATGGGGAGCCCGTCTACGGCTACGACTTCGAGGCGGTCTCGGAGAATCGGACCGCTGCGTTGATCGTCGGCCGCGTTGCCTTCGAGGCTCCCGCCGGGGTCTGCGACGACATCCTCGCCTTTGCGCAGGTCAGCGGCTCGAACACGACCTTCGGCAATCTGCGAGACGTCGAAGTGGTTCCGGGGACCGAGATCGTCTTCGAGCCGATGGGCCCGCGGGTGACGATCGAATCACCCGAGCCCGACGCGAATGTCGATGCCGGCGAGATCGTCGTCCTCGGCTTCGCGACCGACGACGTGGCAGTTGCCAGCGTCAGCGTCAATGGCACCGACGCGGTGCTCTCAGCGACCAACAACCCGAGCGACCCGGTCGAGGTCGCCTACCAGGCGACGATCCCGGTCGTTTCGGGTGAGAACTCGATCACGGCGGTCGCGCTGGACGAGGATGGTCTGGAGGCTTCGGCCACCATCTCGATCACGAACGCAGCGACTCTGCCCGAGCCCAGACCCTGCGATGCAAACGGCGACGACCGGGTAGATCGCGGCGACATCGCAGTCATCTTCGGCATGCGGGGAAGCCCGGCGAGTGGCCTCGACGACCCGCTCGATGTGAACGAAGACGGCCTGATCACGATCAACGACGGCCGCCTCTGTGTGCTGCAGTGCGACAACCCGAGTTGCCAGCCCGCCCCTTGATCCAAGCAAACGAACCAGGAGGACGAGACCATGACGACCCATCCCATTCAGATGACCGGCCTGGCGCTGCTGCTCCTCTCGGCGCTGGCCGCGACGCCCGCGTCGGCGGCGACGATCGGCTTCGACCCAGTCGACCAGACGGTCGACCTCGGGGCCGTTGCGACCGTTGACGTCCTGGTGTCGGGGCTCGCGGGGGAGATCGTGAGCGCCTACGACCTCGACATCTTGTACGACAGCAGCATCGTCGCGGCGACTGGCGTCGTGTTCACCACCTCGCTGGGAGACGAGTTCCTCTTCGAGGTGCTGAACGACTTCGATGTCTCGATCCCCGGAGTCGTCGACCTGGCGCAGCTTTCCTTCCTCTTGGACGCGGAGCTTTTCGCGATACAGGGCGGCGATTCGGTCGTCCTGGCTTCGATCGTGTTCGAGGCCATTGGTGTGGGGAGCACCGCGCTCGATTTCGTGCTCGACGACGTCAACGACATCAAGGGCCGGCTGGGGGAGATCCTCCCGATCGACCCGATGGCAGGCTTGATCCGGGTCCAGGGCCTAGGGCCGGCGATTCCGGAGCCCTCGGCCGCGACGCTCTTCCTCGTCGGAGCCGCGATCTCAGCCGCCTCGGTGCGCCGGCGCCGCTAGCGGCGGGGGCCCGTGCTCGTCTCTTTCGGCACCCCCTACTTCCTGGGCTTGGGGAAGACGGGGGCTTCCCGTAGCGGGCGAGGACAAGTCCATCCTTCCCCACCGGGGCCGTGCCAAGAGCGACGAGAGCGCATCCCCAGTTCTGGGGATGCGCTCTCTCGTGTCGCGAGTCCACAATCTGAGTGGGAAGGGACCGCCTGGAGGAGTCCGCCGTGTTCCCTGCCCGAATCCTGTTCTTGGTCTCGTTCGCGATCTCGCTGCCCTCGTTGGCGGGAGCGGCGACCTTCGTGATCGATCCTGTCGAGAGCCAGCTCACGGTGTCCGCCGCCCTGTTCCACAGCCCGGACCGCAGCTTCGTCTCCGACATCGGCCCCGTCGCCGGCACCGACTTCACTCGCCAGGTCGGCGGCACCCTCGAGGCGGACGCCGGGACGGGTGTGGTGATGGCCGGATCGGTCCAGGCCCTGGGCGATCTCCTGGACGCCGATCAGCTGATCTTCTCGCGTGGCATGGGCGGCTACTTCCGCGACATCGGCGACTTCACGCTGGCCGGGCTGGGGGTGAGCTTCGACGCCCTCGGCAACGCCACGATCTCGAGCGGGATGATCACCTACGACGTCACGACGGGATCGACTCGCGTCCGGTCCACCACCCCGCAATCGATCGCGGGAGCCGGCGCGGCGTTCGCGAACGTGGGCGGGCCGCCGAGCCTCGAGGACGTCGGAGGCGTACTCCGGCTGACGCTGCCCGTGCTGGTCAACCTCGTCGACGTCCCCGTGATCGACGGCGGGCAGACCTCGTTCACCCTGTCCGGGCAGATCGTTGTGGAGGTGCCAGAGCCGGGGACGGGCGTTCTGGCCGGACTGGGCCTCGTCGTGCTGGCAGCGGGCCGCCGGCGCCGTCGGGTGCTCGCGAAGAACGCGCGGCTCGTCGCCCTGGCCGCGCTGCTCGTCGTGCCGCTGACGGGCTGCCCGGACTTAGAGGACGACGAAGAGATGCTCCCAGGGGTCGATGCGATCGACGACTCCGCTGCCACCCAGGAGAACGCCCCCGTCAGGATCCGGGTCCTCGACAACGACCTGCAGGACGACGACCTCATCACCTCCCTCACCGACGCGGTGGACGACATGGGGAACGTGCAACCGGCGAGCGTGGAAACCGACCTCTTCTCGTACCCCGAGCAGATTACCTACACGCCGCCGCTGGGCTTCACCGGAACCGTGACCTTCACGTACGAGATCACGGGTCTCGGCATCGTCTACGACTACACGACCGACGACATCGCCATCGTGACCGTCACCGTCACGGAAGGCCCGCCGCCGGTCGACGCCGTCGACGACATGGATGCCACCGACATCGACCTGCCCGTGGTCGTCGACGTCCTGCTCAACGACTCCCAGGACGCCGACGAGATCGACTCCTTCACTGACGCCATGGACGACATGGGGAACGTGCAGGCGGCCAGTGTCGCGGTCGTCTTCGACGGGGTCGAGATGCTCGAGTACACGCCCCCGGCCGGATTCGAGGGAACCGTCGACTTCGAGTACACGATCGTCGGGGCCGGCATCGACTTCGATCCTGCGAGCATGGATACCGCCCTCGTCACGGTGGACGTCGAGGCGCCGCTCATGGGGCCCGCTCAGATCCAGTTCAAGGACGACACCACCACCCTCGAGTTCATCGAAGGGGCAATTCTCTTCGTGGGCCAGCAGGCGATCGACGACGAGGCGAACCAGGCCTTCCTCGGCCAACTCGGACAGGCGAGCCCCTGCTTCGACTTCCCTGCCGGCGTGAATGTGCCCATCCACGCCCGGGTGTTCGAGAACATGACGTTCGAGGTCGACAGCGTGTGTCCCCAGCTCGCGGCAGGGACGGACTACACCATCCGACTCGTGGACGGGCTCGACCTCGTGTGCGACGAGGGCGTGATTGCCGACCCCGTCGCGTGCGCGGGACCGTGAAGCGGCACGCGATCCACTCGAGGAGCCGTTCGAGCGCGTCTGACGCGGGTCACCGCCACGCGAGCAGGAATGCGGCGAGCGCGTCACGGTCTGCGGCGTCGAGGGGCGCGCGCGGCATCGCAGCGGGTGGCGCGCCGAGCAGCTCCGCGATTTCTTCGGACGTGTAGCGCGCGTGCAGCCCGGGGAGCGACGCGAGGTCGGGCGCCACCGCCGATGCCTGTCCAAGTAGATGGCAGCCCGCACACCCGTGCGCCTCGAACAAGGCGCGCCCGCGGGCAACGGGCGGCTCGTCGCCGCGAAAGTGCACCTGGTAGATGGCCCCCGCGTAGTCGTCGGACACGAAGACCGTCCCGTCCGCGCCGAGGGCGACGTCCACGGGCCGGCCGACCACGTCCTCGTCGAGCTCGAACCCGGAAACGAATTCCCGCTCTTCGATCCGACCATCGGGGCGCCAGTGAAGGGAGACGAGCGCGTGTCCGCTCTTCCGCGTGCGGTTCCACGATCCGTGCAGAGCGACGATCGCCGCATCGCGATAGGCGAGCGGCAAGCTCGGGTCGCGCAGGAAGATCAGCCCGAGCGGAGTCGCGTGCGCGCCGAACGTGTGCACGGGCGCCTTCGACCCGAGGACTTCCTCTTCGTGGCCCGCGTAGAGATCCGGGTCGGGAATACGGTCGCCGTGGGCGTACGGAAACCCGTAGAAGCTGCCGAGGCGGATCTCGTTCAGCTCTTCGGGTGGGAAGTCGTCGCCAAGATAGTCCGCGCCGATGTCATTCACGTACATCGCGCCTGTCGCGGGGCGCCAATCGAAGCCGATGACGTTCCGGATGCCCCAGGCGACGACTTCTTCCGCGCTCCCGTCCGGCTTCATCCTCAGGATGACCTGCTCGCGGGGGCCCGTCGGTTCGCACTTGTTGCAGTTCGACCCGATCGGGAAATAGAGCCAGCCATCCGGACCGAAGCGGATCGATCGCATGTTGTGGTGCGTCGTCTCGGGGAGCGCCGCGACGCGTTCGAGTGGCCCGGCGAGCGTGGCCGTTTCGGTGTCGAAGCGCGCACGGGAAATCGCGTGGGGCTCGGCGACGTACAGCCACTCGCGCGGCGGGTCGGCACCCGGCTCGCGCCACAGCTCGATGCCGTGCGGCAGGTCGAGCCCTTCGAGAATCGGTGAGACGCCGTCGGTCGCACCGTCCCCGTCCCGATCCGCCCGCACGACGAGCACGCGGCCCTTCCGGGGCTGGCTGACGAGGACGTCGCCGCGGGAGGTCACACGCAACATGCGCGGGTGCGGGATGTCTTCTGCGAACACGGACAGCTCGAAGCCGGGCGCGACGCGCAGCCGCGACGCGCGCTCGTCCGGCTCCGGCACGCCCATCGCGAGCCCGAAGACCTCGTGAAAGACGGGCGTGTTCACCGTGCCGTTCTCCTTCGTGAAGAACTCCACCGCGTAGACGGGGGACCGCTGGAGATCGGGAGGTAGGTAGGGGCACGACACCGCCACGAGGGTCGCCGCGGCCGCGACGACTGCGAGCGTTCGGGTGGGAACCCAGGCCGGGACTCTCGGCGACATCTGCGACTCCTCCTCAGAAAATTCCCGTACAGATGTACTAATTAGTACAGGCGTACGGTATCGGCTAGCCTCTGCCCGACCTCCGAGCGAACCCTGCAAACGGCTGGATTCCTTGACGCTTTCCTCGAAGCCGCCTTCGCCTGCCCCGCCTCGCGCCCCGCAGAAGCGCGCCGAGCGCACCCGACTCGCCATCCTCGAGGCGGCGCTCCGCACGATCGCCCGGCGGGGCGTCGGAGCGGCGAGGTTCCGGGACGTCGCCCTCGAGGCCGGCGTCTCCCTGGGCGTCGTCACGTATCACTTCCCGAAGCGGCGCGATCTGCTGACGGCCGCGTTCGAGCTCCACCTCACGCAGACCGACGCGCGGGGCCAGTCGTTCAGCGAAGAGCAACGCGACGCCGTGCGCGCGCAGCTCCGCGCGGGCCAGCCGACGACGGACGCCGTCGTCGCGCTGCTGCGCGCATTGGTCCACGACGACCGCGACAGCTTCATCGCGAGTCTCGAGCTGACGCTCGAGCTGACACGCGACCCGGAGCTCGCCGAACGCGTTCAGCCGTTGCTCGCCGAGCACAGGACGATCGTCGAGCAGATGGTCGCCGAGACCGGCTCCGACGACGCCGAGCTCGACGCCGAGATCCTCTCCGCCGCGTTCGAAGGCCTCGCGCTGAAGTGGCTCACCCACCGCGGGGACGCCGAGTTCGAAGATCGGCTGCGGCGGGTCGTCACCCGTCTGCTGAGCAAGTTCGACCCGCTCGGCTGAGACGATCGCAAGGCCGGCCGCGAACTAGAACGCGGCTCGTTCCTTCACGTTTCCTCGGCGCTCCCTCGGCCCGCGCGTCCATGGGCGACGAGATGGGCGACGAGCGCGATCGTGGCGAGTGCCGCCAGCACCAGTGCACCGGCCGAGGGCTCGGGTAGGGCGACGATCCGGAAGCCGACATCGTTGGTTTCGAAGTGTTGCGTCGCAATGAACTGGCCACGTTTCCGGCCTGGTTGAAGGTCCCGACCGAACTCGCGGATCCCGCATACGAGCCGACGTCCACCTCGTCGCCCACCACCTGGTTGCAGTTGGCGCGATTCGGCGTCGCGGTGGGAACTTCGCAGACGATGACCTGATCGGACCCGGCTGGATAGTCGAAGTAGCCTCCCGAGACCGGGTCGTAGTACGCTGCCTTGTACCATTCATCGAGGCTTGTGACGGCGAACGATGCGTTCGCGTTGCCGCACGATCGAGTTGTCGTCCAAGCCCTGGGTCGTGATCGTGTATGCGCCGTCCTCGGCAGTGTGAAGCGCAGGCTCTGGCTGAGGGGCTGGCCGGGTAGGGGCGTCTTGCCCGCCCGGAGACCCGGGCGGGCAAGAGCGGAAGCCCCGGGCTACGGCGTGACCTTGACCTCGATGTCCACCGCGGTGAAGTGCCCAAAGGTGTCGTAGACGAAGAGGGTGACGAAGAAGGTTCGGAACGCCTCACCCGGTGACAGCGTGAACGTGACAGGGGGATTC
>JAJDAN010000076.1 GCA_029261855.1 Deltaproteobacteria bacterium | reverse complement strand
GAGGCGAGTGTTGACCGTGTTGACTGATACCTTTTGGCGCTCGGCGATGCGGCGCGGTGGCAGATCTTCGAAGTAGCGCAGGAGCACCGTGCTCCGGTAGGGCTCGGCGAGACTGAGCACCCCCTCGACAACTCGGCCATGCTCCTGGGCGCGGGTCACGAGTTCTTCGGCTGATGGCAGGGCCTCGGGCCTCGCGGCCCCGGACTCGATCTGCCTTCGCTTGGACTCGCGCCTGGCGTCCTGGCGCTGGGAGTTACGCAGGATGGTGAACAGCCAATTGCGAAGATTCCCCCGGCTCTGCGGTGGTCTGAGCATGGCGGTCATACAAGTTGACTGCGCCAGGTCCTCTGCCAGGTGGGGGTCCTGCACCAGCTTGCCGGCCAGGTTTCGCACCCAATCTGCGTGGGCTAGGACGAAATCCGGTCGGAGGCTGAGGGAGGTATCGGTCATGACGGCTGATGCGGCTACTGCGTAAATGCGCCAGCCGCCCGATTCGACTCAGCTTCTTTCTCCGACCCCGAGTATTTCTGCCCGGACCGGCATTAGCGAGGAAAGCTGGCCTAATCGAGCTTGGGGTGGCGCTTGTGGTAGTCAGTGAGCTGCTGGTACGCCTGGGCCAGGGCGAGGAGCTTGCCTTCGCCGTAGAGCTGGCCGGTGAAGCTGATGGCCTGGGGCCCGCCACCGCGGCCGCTGCCCTCGCCGAAGGGCATAACGACAGCGGGATGACCGGTGAGGTTGGTGAGGCCGAGACTAGTGCCAGTCGGGTGGACGTAGACGTCGATCCGACTCATGACCTTCTCCATGTCGGCCATGAGCAGGCTGCGCATGCGGTTGGCTTGGATGTATTCGACCGCCGGCACCATGCGATGAACTCGGAAGGAGTTGGGCCAAGCACCAGCACCCTGTCTGCTCAGCAGGTCGTCCCGATCGCTGAGGGTCAGTTCGTCGAAGGCTGCGGCGGCTTCGCAGGTGAGGATGAAACTCATCGCGTTGACCGGGTAGTCCGGAAGTTCGATGGCGAGCAGTTCTACACCGAGTTCCTCGAGTTGCTTCAGAACCTCCGCCTGTTGGCCGCGCAAAGCGCCATCGATATAGCCGACGACCATGCCAGTGATGTCCGGTTCGACTTGGGCTTGGAACTCATAGCCAAGCTCGGAGGCCTGTTCGCCCATGAGGGCCTCGAAGACGATGGCCGTATCTTCCATGGAGCGACACATGGGGCCGAGTTTGTCCATGGACCAGCTCAGGGTCATGGCGCCTCGGGTGTCGACCAAACCCCAAGTGGGGCGAAGTGAGGAACAGCCACAACGTGTGGATGGAGAGATGATCGAGCCGCGAGTCTCAGAGCCGATCGCGAAGGGCACGCCCCCGGCGGCGGTCGCTGCAGCTGGGCCGGCAGAAGAGCCGCTGGAGCCAAAATTGAGGTTCCAGGGGTTGTTGGTGCGGCCCTTGAACCACTGGTCGCCCTGGGCCAGGGCGCCGAGGGAGAGTTTGGCGATGAGCACGGCACCATGTGCGCGTAGTTGTTCGACCACCGCCGCGTCGCTGTCGAGTTGCTGATCCTTGTACGCGCCTGCACCCCAGGTGGTCTTGGCATCCTTGGTTGCCAGGAGATCCTTGGCGCCATAGGGGATGCCATGCAGAGGACCGAGCCAGGTGCCGTTGGCGAGCATGGCATCGAGTTCCTTGGCGCGCTTGCGCGCGCTCTCCGGCATCATGCTGACGACGCAGAGTAGCTTCTCGTCCAGGCGCTCCAGGCGGGTGAGAAACATGTCGGTGAGTTCAAGGCAGCTCACCTGCCGGCTCTTGATGAGGCTGGCCAGTTCGCGAATGTCGGCGAAGGCCAGTTCTTCGAGATCCTCGGGCCGCGACATTTCCGGTAGCTCCATCTGCCCATCGCGCCGGCTGAAGCTCGCTGGATCCGGCTTGCCGGCCAGTTGCAGGCTGAGAGCAGGGACGACCGAATTAGGCATCTTTGCCGCACGCAGGCGCTGGTAGCTCTGCAGATTTCGCGACACGCGCTGCAGCATCATCTCGAGTTCAGCGTCCGTGAACTCGAGGCCGGCGACGGCGCTGGCTGCCTGGATTTGCTCCTTGCTGAGTTCGGTTCGGTCGGGCTCCTGGGGGAGCAAGAGACTGAGGGTCAGGGCGAGGATCATGTCACAGAGGTTAGGGTCCCCTGGCCGGGGCGGCCAGCCCGGAAGCTCACAGTAGCCCTGAGAAGCCCTTCGACTTAGTCTCAGTCCCATGGACAGCGCCAAGGCCAAGCAGCTCGTCGATCAGACCTGGGACGAGCAGATCACTCCCCAACTCGTCGAGTACATCAAGATCCCCTGCAAGTCTCCAGCGTTTGACGCGGACTGGGAGAAGCACGGCTACATGGATCAGGCTGTGGAGCAAATCAGCTCCTGGTGTAAGGAGCAGCAGATAGAAGGCCTCTCGGTCGAGGTAGTGCGTCTGGCTGGACGCACACCCCTCATCTACATGGAGGTTCCTGGCGAAGGCGACGACACGGTGCTTCTCTACGGGCACCTCGACAAGCAACCGGAGATGGTCGGGTGGCATGAGGACTTGGGGCCATGGAAGCCGGTTATCAAGGACGGCAAACTCTATGGGCGTGGCGGTGCTGATGATGGCTATGCTGCCTTCGCCTCCCTGACCGCAATCCGTGCCCTCAAGGAGCAGGGCGGTAAACACTCTCGCTGCGTGATTATCATCGAGGCCTGCGAAGAGAGCGGCAGCTTCGACCTGCCCTTTTACATAGACCATCTGAAGGGGCGTATCGGCAGCCCGAGCCTGGTGGTCTGCTTGGACTCGGGCTGTGGTAACTACGACCAGCTTTGGTGCACGAACTCTCTGCGCGGCATGGCAGTGGGCAACCTCAAGGTGGAGATCCTCGAGCAGGGTGTGCACAGCGGGGATGCCAGCGGAATTGTGCCTTCCAGTTTCCGCATTTTGCGTCAGTTGATTGGCCGCCTCGAGGACGCAAATACGGGCGAGATCATTCCTGAAGTGTTCAAGGCTGACATCCCTCAGCAGCGCATCGACCAGGCGGGAGTGTCGGCTAAGGTCCTTGGCGAGAATCTCTACGAGCGCTTCCCATTCCCTGCCGGCGCAGGGCCGGTGAGTACCGATGGTGCTGAGCTGGTTCTTAATCGCACCTGGCGTTCATTCTTGGCGGTCACCGGTGTAGAGGGCATGCCTGCTCTTGGAGATGCGGGCAACGTGCTGCGACCGGAGACGTCGGTCAAGCTCTCGCTGCGCTTGCCGCCCACCTGTGATGCGGACCTGGCTACCGCTGCCATGAAGGAGATTCTGGAGAAGGACCCTCCCTATGGTGCGAAAGTCACCTTCGATGCGGAGGACGGCGCCGCGGGCTGGAACGCTCCGGAGATCAGTCCCTGGTTGATGGAGTCCATCGAGAATGCCTCGCAAACCTTCTTCGGCGCCGAGGCTGTGCACATGGGTGAGGGTGGTTCGATTCCCTTCATGGGCATGCTCGGCGAGAAGTTTCCTAAGGCCCAATTCATGATCACCGGTGTGCTCGGCCCGCAGTCGAACGCCCATGGTCCGAACGAGTTCTTGCATCTAGCCACAGGCAAGCGCCTGACCTGCTGCGTAGCGCAGGTGCTGGAAGATCACTACAAGATGGCTAGCAGCTAATGGCTGCCGGCGGTGGCGGGGGCCGCGGACTCCTTCTGAAGCGGATCCTAGTATTCGCCCTGCTCATGCCGCTTCTCCTGGTAATCCTCGTCGAGGGGCTCCTGCGCCTCGTTTGGACCAATCCATACCTGGCGACGGAGCAGGCCGAACAGACTTGGACCAACCGGGACGGGCAACTATCCATGCTACGTCTGCACCCCCCGGGTTTGGATTTTCATGCCACGGCTGCCGGACTCTATCCGGATGGGGGTGAGATTCGGGTGCGCTGGGGGGAGCTTCGCGACCTCGTTGCAGCTCGTGAAACCGGGACAGACTTGCTGGCCCTCGGTGGCAGCACGACCGAGTGCGCTTTGGTTCCTGAGGGTTCCCGCTGGCCCGAGCTCCTCGAACCTTCGGCGGCCAATTTTGGCGTCTCCGGTAATACTCTGATCGAGAGCTATCGCAACCTGCGCTATCTCCTCGAGGTGCGCGGCTTGCGGCCGAAGCGGGTCATGGTCATGCATGGCGTGAACGACCTGCACGAGCTCTTGTCACGGCCACAGGATTTTGAGCTGAGACGTTGGGTGAAGGGCCTGCCGGTAGAGTTCCTGCGTCGCGAGAGCGAGGAGACCGTGCTTGGGGTCCGAATTCGTGACAGCTCCTTGCTCTCCATGGTGAAGTTCTACCGAGGAGAACTTTTCGGGCGGGTACATCTGGATGCATCATTGCACCAGCGAAGAGAGCAGGAGCGACTGCCCCTACTGAGCGCTAGTGATTTCGTTGAGCTCAAGACAATCCTCCGCGGACAAGCCTTGCCGAAGCGTGGCCTCGTTTTCGCGGCTCTCGCCGAACTTGCAGCAAGCTACGCCTTCGAGCTCGTCCTGCTTACCCAGCCGCATGCCTTCGATGCTCGCTACCGTCCAATGGGCGCGGATCTCCGCCAGCATCCACTCTGGCAGGGTAAACGGGCGGACCTGGGGCAGGCTGCCCTGCTGATGGACCTAATCAACCAGCACACTCGTGACAGCGCCGCCAGACTGGGCCTGGAGCTCCGAGATCTGGCGAAGTGCATCGCCGAGCTGGATCCCAGTCCGCTCTTCTTCGATGCGGTCCACTTCACCCCGGCGGGTTGTCGGGCGGTAGCCGACTGCCTTCGGAGTCAGTAGCGCAGACTCATCTCGAAACTGTTGATGAACTGCACCGCTTCGCCAAGGCTGCAGGCCGTGGCGTGAGGATCGACCAAGTACTTGCCATCCTTGCCGCCCTCGCCCGTGGCCATGAGGATAGTGCCGACTCCGGCGCGGCTGCCGGCCAGTATGTCGGTGCTGCTGTGTCCCAGCATCCAGCAACGTGCCAAGTTCAGATCGAATTCCTGTTCGGCCATCTTGAACATGCCGGGTGCCGGCTTGCGGAAGATGGACTCCTTGCGAAACTTGGCCTTGCCCTTGGGGTGGTAGGGGCAGCTATAGATCTTGCTGATGCGAATTCCGTACTTGCGGAGGTCATCGAGGAACTTCTCGCAGAGCTTCTTGAACTCTCTTTCCTTCAAAGTCCCGAAGGCCAGGTCCTCCCGATTGGTGGCCACGAATATCTGGAAGACGCGCGGATCCAGCCTTGTCATGGCTTCGAGAGCACCCTCGTAATAGGGGACCTCGCCGCTGGGGGTCAGCTGGGGGCGCTCCATGAGGACT
>JAJDAN010000075.1 GCA_029261855.1 Deltaproteobacteria bacterium | reverse complement strand
CGCCGGGGAAGAGCTCGACCTTGCGTTCGCCGGCTCGGTCGTGGGCGATCTCGATGCGCCCCCAGCCATAGCCCGGTGCCCGCGCCCAGTAGATCTTGGTTCGGCGGCCTGGGGGGATGGTGACGGGAGATGCGGCAGACTTGGTGATGAGGTTGACCTTGCCGTTGTCTCCTGGGTGCAGGTCGTCGCCGATTGCGCGCCATGTATCGCGCATGCGGACTTCTACGTTCTGCAGGGGGACGCCGGAGTTGCCGTCGACCACGTGGAGGAGGAGGCCCTGATCAAAGTGGAGCTCGATTTCTATTGAACCGTCCGCGGGGACCGTGAAGGACTCCTCGCTGACCGTGGCGCCGCGCCCGTCGAGGATGATGCTACGTGGACTGATCATGGTTCCAACCGGGGCCTCGGCCGTCCAGGATCCCTTCTCGACCAGGATCTTGCGAATGTAGCCGATTGTTCCATTGCTCAGCATCAGCGTAAGACTGCCAGAGGCGGTGACTGGTGTGACCACTCCATCGTCGCGGGTTACAAAGCGAGCACGGAAATCGATGCCACCAGTGAGTGCTTCTAGACCCGGCGGAAGCTCCGGTTGCTCGCCGGCAACCGGCATTGCCTCGGCCACCCTCTCCACCGCTTGGCCGGCACTCGCCATCGAACTTTGCTCGACGACCGGCTCCTGTTCCTGCACAGGCTCGGGAGCCGCCGCAGGCGTACTCAACCAATACGAACCCCCACCGATCCCGACGGCGAGAAGCAGCAGAGCTGCGCTGATCTTGGCTTTGCTAGACATGATGATTCCCATTCCCACGGCAGCCGCCGCGGTCTTCAGAGACAGTCCGGTGGGGGCGGATAAGGGTAAGAGCGCCGCTCGCCAAGCCTCGCGGTCGCCATGGTGATCCTGATCGAGCTTCTCCCGGAGCATAGCGAGGCCACGCTTGATGCGCGTGCGCACGGTTTCCAGGGGAGAGTTCTGAGCTGTGGCGATTTCACGACTGCTCAAGCCGCGATAGAAGTGCATGTGAATCGTGGTGCGGTACTTCTCCGGTAGCTGGAGAACCGCTTCCGCCAGAAGCCGCTGGGTCTCCAAGGTGGAGGCAGCCTCGGCGGCGGATTCTGCGTGCTGTTCGGCAGTCGACTGACTCTCGCGACGATGGCGGCGTTCCTGTTCGCGTCTGCCCATGCGCGCGAAGTTGCTGGCGACCTGGCGCAGCCAGGCGCGGGGGTGGCGCAGCTTTTCACTCGTCCTGAGGCTGGCGAGCCAGGTGTCCTGACTCAGATCCTCGGCCGCGTCCTCATTGCTGGCGAGCTGGCGGCTGAGGGCGCGGATGAAGTCGCGATGCTGCAACCAATCCCGGTCGCTGAGTCGAATGCCGCTGGAGTCACTCATGGGTCAGGGAAGAGGATGCCATGGGTGGGGAGAGTGGTTCGCGAAATTCGACTGATTCATGTGCCCGCGTCAAGCGACTGGCTGTGAAGGACGATCCCTCCTAGCATTCAACTCATGGATGGGCTGGAGAGATGCCCGGAGACCGGAGCTCGAGATGTGTCTGGGTCACCTCCCCTCGGTGTTCTTCCCCGCCTTACCTTTGCCTGCTTCATCCTGCACGTCCTCGAAGAGCTACCCAACTTTCCCGACTGGGCGAGCCGGCACTTCGCGCCGATCAGCATGGGTGACTTCATCTTCGCTCACGTGTTTATCTTCGCCGCGGTCTTCTACCTGGCGAAGCGTGCATCCGAGCCCAGAGCTGATGCGAGCTGGATCCTCTACGCCGTCGCTCTGCAGTGGGCCTTCTTCGGCAACGTGATCTTCCATGCGGGGACGACGATCCTCTTCAACGAGTACTCTCCCGGACTCGCCACTGCCTTCTTCCTCTATCTGCCCCTGACCTACGCTTACGTCCGTCGAATTCGCCGGAGCCGGATCATGACAGCATTGCGACAGCTGCAGGCTTTCGTCCTCGGCATGGCGGTCTCCGTCCTTGTAACCGCCACGCTCTGGATCGAGAAGGGCTTCATCTAGGCCGACCACGTGGACTTCCCTTGGTACGGGACTAACATCGCTGCCTGCTATGGAAGGCTCCCCTGCCATGCCTGAGCGCATCGGTTCGTACCGCATCCTGGAAGTCTTGGGAGAAGGCGGCATGGGGATGGTCTACCTCGGCGTGCAGAAGGAGCACATCCGCCGGCGCGTCGCCATCAAGGTCATCAAGCTGGGGATGGCAAGTCAGGAGTTTCTGAACCGCTTCGAGGCGGAACGTCAGGCCCTGGCGATGATGACCCACAACAACATTGCGCGGGTTTACGAGGCCGGGGCAACCGAAGAGGGGCAGCCTTACTTGGTGATGGAGTATGCCCCTGGCCTCTCCCTGGTCGCGCACTGTGATCAGCATCGTCTGGGCACTCGCGATCGCCTGAGCCTCTTCAAGCAAGTCTGCGAGGGGGTGCAACACGCGCATCACAAGGGCGTGATCCACCGTGATCTGAAACCGGCCAACGTGCTGGTCACCATGCAGCAGGGCGAGCCGGTGCCCAAGATCATCGACTTCGGCCTTGCCAGGGCCACGGACCATCGGCTGACGGAGGCAACGATCTATACGGAGCAGGGGCGGGTCATCGGCACCCCTGAGTACATGTCGCCGGAGCAGGCTGAGATGTCCTCAGAAGGCATCGATACGCGCACGGACGTGTACTCCCTAGGTGTCATGCTCTATGAGCTCCTGGTGGGGGACTTGCCCTTCCCCGCCGAGGAGTTGCGCCTGGCAGGGCTGCTAGAGATTCGCCGCAAGATCTGCATGGATGAGCCGGCCAAACCGAGTACCAGGTTGAGCAATCTGGGGGAGGCATCGGCCAAGGCGGCGGCCCTGCGCAGGACGACGCCTGCGGCGCTCATTCGTGAGCTGCGTTCGGACTTGGATTGGGTCGTGATGCACTCGGTGGAGAAGGATCGAGATCACCGCTATGCCACGGCAGCGGCCCTGGAGGACGACATCGCCCGATACCTCAAGGGGGATGTAGTCTCGGCCGGGCCGCCGAGCGCACGCTATCGTCTGAAGAAATTCGTGCGCCGACATCGCGCCCAGGTGGGAGGTGCAGTGGTGGCTGGCGTCCTTTTGCTGGGTTGGATGATTTCGGCAACTTACCTCTACTTCGATGCGGAAGCTGCGCGGATGGAGGCGGACGAAAACGCCGGCATCGCCAAAGCCAACGCGGATGATGCGATTCGCGAGCGTAATCGTGCCGAGGCTAGCGAGAAGGAAGCCCGAGCGGCTGAGAAGCGAGCTGAAGCAGAAGCGGAGGTGGCGGTTCGCGTGGCGGACTTCCTAGTAGAGCTTTTCGAATACTCGCGCCCGGACAAGGCCCTTGGACAAGAGATCCCGCTGCGTATGGTTCTCGATCAGGGTGCCCGACGGATCGCGACCGAGTTGCGCGACCAGCCGGCGGTGCGGGCCAAGTTGCTTGACACCCTCGCCCGGGTCTACTACTGGCTGGGTAACACAGAGCGAGCCGAGAGTCTGATCGAGGAGTCGATCCGACTACAGGAGGAACTTCACGGCGCGAATTCCGCAGAAGTCCTGGTGGGCCGGACCTTCCTCGCCGATGTGCAGATTGTGGCAGGTTCGTACGAGGCAGCGCTGAGCGGTCTGGAGGAAGTCGATTCTCTTGCTGCCTCCAACAGCAATGTTGATGACTTGTTCTTCGTGTCCACGCGAAGTCTGCATGCCAATGCCCTGCGAAACCTGGGTCGTCATGCGGATGCAGAGAGAGTCTTGGAAGATGCCTTGCTCGAGTATCAGCGTGCGGGTCAAGGACCAAGTCGAGACATGTGCATCTGCATCGGCAGCCTGGCAGGTCTTTTACATGACACCGGTCGATTCCATCAGGCCAGGCGGCGCTTCGAGGAAGCGATCGTCATGGAGCAGCAGGTCTTCCCCGAAGGCCATCCGTCTCGAATTTCCACTCTGCACAACTACTCACGAACTCTGGCCAAGTTGGGCGAGTTCAAGTTGGCGGAGGACAACATTCTCAAAGCCCTGGCCGAAGGTGAACGGGTCTACGGACCGGATCATACGAGACTGGCGACGGTCCTCGTTGCCCTGGGCAGCTACTACAATTCGGTTGGTCGCCAGCGTGATGCGGAGGCGCCTTTGAGTCGGGCCCTCGCTATTCAGCGGAAGCATCTCGATCCGAAGCACCCCAGTCTCGCTTGGAGTCTCAACGATCTCGGCTTGCAGTTCTTCAGCATGGGCAAGCTGGCGAAGGCCAAGGAGCTTATGAGCGAGGCTGTAGAGATCTATCGCGAGGCATTCGTGAAGCACCTTTATCTGGCGATCTCCCTCGGCAACCTGGCGGACATTCACGCCGCACTCGGGGAGTATGCAGATGCGGAAGGCCTGGCTCAGGAGAGCTTGGCGATGCGGCGTGAGATCTCGGCTGGGGACGCGGCGATCGCCAGCGCTCTCGGCTCTCTGAGCGACCTGTACATTAAGACCGGCCGTCTCGAAGATGCGCGCAAGGCGGCCCAGGAAGCGGTGGACCTGCTCATCGCCCTACCTGCGGAGAAGCCGCGACTCGCGCACACGCACAACTTTCTCGCCCTGATCGCCAATATCTCCGGCGACGGCGATCTCGGTGAGCGGCATGCGCGGGTAAGCCTGCGCCTGCTCGATGAGGCAGGCCTGGGTGATCACATGTATCGGGCGCGTGCTGAGTATCACCTGGCATCCTCTCTGGCCTGGCAAGCTCGTCGGGATGAGGCTCTCGAGCACTTCGATGCATCGATTGCCCTCGATCGCCGTCTAGGCTTCGAGGGCAATTCGATCATGGCATGGACCCTGAGTGGCAAGGCGGTGGTGCTCATGGAACTAGGGCGCTATGCGGAGGCGGTACCTCTCTTCGCCGAAGCCGAGGCGATCCGTACACGCGCCTTGCCGGCGAGCAATCCCTATGTAACCCTCAGTCGCGTCAATCTCGGAGTCGCCTTGGCGGCTTCGGAACAGGATGAGAAGGCGGCGGAGATGTTCTCCGACAGCCTTCGCCAGCGGCGTGGTCAGGCGGCGAGTCCGGACTCGGCCTTGGCGATTGGCCTCTATTACGATGCCATGGTCAAGCATCGCGC
>JAJDAN010000074.1 GCA_029261855.1 Deltaproteobacteria bacterium | reverse complement strand
CTCGTGACGGGCTCGGACGTGGGCGAGTGCCAGACGGGTATCCAGAGCTGCATCGGCGGCAGCTTCCAGATCACACAGGCGGAGATCGGCCCCGCTGCGGAGACCTGCGACGGTCTCGACAACGACTGCGACACGCTGCCGGACAACGGCGTTGCGGACCTCGTGACGGGCTCGGACGTGGGCGAGTGCCAGAGCGAGATCCAGAGCTGCATCGGCGGCAGCTTTCAGGTCACGCAGGCAGCCATTGGACCCGTCGCGGAGAGCTGCGACGGTCTCGACAACGATTGCGACACGCTGCCGGACAACGGCTTCGCGGACCTCGTGACGGGCTCGGACGTGGGCGAGTGCCAGAGCGAGATCCAGAGCTGCATCGGTGGCAGCTTCCAGATCACGCAGGCAGCCATTGGACCCGTCGCGGAGAGCTGTGACGGTCTCGACAATGATTGCGACACGCTGCCCGACAACGGCATCGCAGACATCGCGACGGGCTCGGACGTGGGCGAGTGCCAGAGCGAAATCCAGAGCTGCATCGGCGGGTCGTTCCAGATCACGCAGGTAGCGATCGGTCCCGCCGCCGAGACCTGCGACGGTCTCGACAACGATTGCGACACGCTGCCGGACAACGGCGTCGCCGACCTGGTCAGCGGCTCGGACGTGGGCGAATGCCAGAGCGAGATCCAGAGCTGCATCGGCGGGTCGTTCCAGATCACCCAAACCGCCATCGTCGCCGTGGCCGAGGTCTGCAACGGACTCGACGACGACTGCGACACGCTGCCGGACAACGGCGTCGCCGACCTGGTCAGCGGCTCAGATGTGGGCGAGTGCCGGACGAGCATCCAGAGCTGCGTCGGTGGCAGCTTCCAGGTCACACAGACGGAGATCGGTCCCGCTGCGGAAACCTGCGACGGTCTCGACAACGACTGCGACACGCTCCCGGACAACGGGATTGCGGACCTGGTGACCGGCTCGGATGTCGGCGAGTGCCAGACGGGGATCCAGAGCTGCATCGACGGCAGCTTCCAGATTACGCAGATCGGCATCTCCCCCTCCCAGGAGGTCTGCGACGGTCTCGACAACGACTGCGACACGGCCCCCGACAACGGTATCGGCGACCTCGTGACCGGCTCGGACGTGGGCGAATGCCAGAGCGAGATCCAGCGCTGCATCGATGGCAGCTTCCAGGTCACCCAGGCTGCCATCGTCCCGGCCGCCGAAGTCTGCAATGGACTCGACGACGACTGTGATACCGAGCCCGACGACAACATCGCCGACATCGTGACCACCACGGATGTCGGCGAGTGTCTGGCCGAGATCCAGCGTTGCCTCGACGGCAGCTTCGAGGTGGTCCAGACCGGCGTCGGCCCCGCGCCCGAGGTCTGCAACGGACTCGATGACGACTGCGACGAGGACGTCGACGAGGACATCGCAGACGTGGTGAACGGCTCGGACATCGGCGAGTGCCAGTCCGAGATCCAGAGCTGCGTCGATGGCAGCTTCCAGGTCACCCGGGCCGCCATCGGTCCGACCCTCGAAGTCTGCGACGGTCTGGACAATGACTGCGACACGGTTCCGGACGACAACATCGCCGACATCGTCGTCGGCTCGGACGTGGGCGAGTGCCAGACGGAGATCCAGAGCTGCGTCGACGGATCCGTCCAGGTCACGCAGGCGGGCATCTCCGCGACCGCCGAGATCTGCAACGGCCTCGACGACGACTGCAACGCAGTGCCCGACGACGGGATCGATGCGATCGCGACCGGTTCGAACATCGGCGAGTGTCAGGCCGAAATCCAGGAATGCATCGGCGGCTCGCTCCAGATCACCCAGCAGGGCATCGGGCCGAGCGCCGAGATCTGCAACGGTCTCGACGAGGACTGCAACTCGATCGCCGACGACATCGCCGACATCGTGACCGGCTCGGACGTCGGGGAATGCCGCAGGGAGATCCAGACCTGTCTCGGCGGCGAGTTCCAGGTCACCCAGACCGCGATCGCGCCGTCCGCCGAGACCTGCAACGGCCTCGACGACGATTGCGACGGCGCGGACGACGACGAGATCGCGGATCTCGTGAGCGGTTCCGACGTGGGCGAGTGCCAGGAACAGATCCAGACCTGTCTCGGCGGAGAGTTCCAGGTCGTCCAGGCGGGGATCGGTCCGACCAGCGAGGTCTGCAATGGCCTCGACGATGATTGCTCTGGCGCCCCGGACAACGGCTTCGGTCCCATCACGTGCGGAACCGGCGTGTGCGAGGCCAGTGTCGCCAGCTGTGTGAACGGCGTGCCGCAGGCGTGTGTCCCCCTCGAGGGACCGGGCGAGGAGTTCTGCCTGGACGGCGAGGACGACGACTGCGACGGCTCGGTGGACGACGGCGATGTCTGTGATCTCATGGGCTTCGACTCCTTCGCGGGAGACCTGGAGCTGACGCAGCTGGCAGACCGCGACCTGGTGCTGGTGGCCGCTCAGTCCGGAGGCCTTCGCGTGCTCGAGTTCACGGATCTGGGACCCGAGCAGGTGGGCTCTCTCGATCCGGACACGTGCAAGGACGGCTTCGCCACGGTGGCCGCCTCCGTGGAGGACGTGGAGGTGGAATCTTCCGGAGAGCTCGCCTATCTCGCGGCGGGTCCGTGCGGCTTCTGGGTTGCCTCGCTCGCCGACAGCGGGGGCTCGGGCATCTCGACGACCTGGCTTGCGGCCATCGACACGCCCGGCTTCGTGCTGGACGTCGATGCCGAAGAAGACCAGCTCCTGATCTTCGTGGCCGACCACAACGGAGGCCTCGAGATCTACGACGTGGAAGTGCCCGCCGCTCCCCAGGAGATCGGTCGTGTCGGGCGCGCGAATGCGAACTTCGGTGCGGCCATCGACGTGGACGTGCTGGACGGCATCGCGTACGTGGCGACGACCCGGGGCCTCCGCGTGGTGGATGCCATCGATCCGACGTCCCCCGCGCTGATCGGTGTCTTCGATACGCCCGCCGGCACCGGACCGGGCCAGGACGTCGAGGTCGTCGAGGACGGGAACCTCGTGCTCGCGTACTTGTCCGCATTCCAGGAAGGTGTCTTCATCCTCGATGTGACCGACCCGACGCTTCCCGAGATGATCGGCCACATCCCCAGCAGGGATCCCGACG
>JAJDAN010000073.1 GCA_029261855.1 Deltaproteobacteria bacterium | reverse complement strand
GTCACGACCCTGGGCAACGCCGAGCCGGGTGGCTTCGTTCCAGCGGTCCAGACCGTGCGGATGCAGGAGATCGTCGTCGGGAGCGCACCGTGAACGCGAATCGGATCGTCCTCGGGGTCACAGTCGTCCTGGCGTTCGCGCTGCTCGCATGCTCGGGGGATCCGCGGGAAACGGTGCTTCCCGAGATCCTCAAGACGAAGGTTCCGGACGCACAGCCCGTCGGTTCCGAGTCCTGCGTGGACTGCCACGAGGCGGAGCCCGCCTTCTACAAGCAGGGCTATCACAAGGGCGTCTTCTTCCACAGCGCCAGCAGCGGCGGCTGCGAGTCCTGCCACGGCAACGGCAGTGTCCATTCCGAGTACTTCTACGAGAACGACGACTATCAGGACGACCCGCACGACCTGATCGGCATCGAAGATCTGTCTGCGATGACCGGTTCCGAGAAGTCGGCCCTGTGCCAGCAGTGCCACCAGCAGGATTTTCCGTTGTGGCCGACGACGGACCATGCACGCGGCCAGGTCAGCTGCTGGGATTGCCACCCCAGTGACCTGCACCAACCGCCCCGCGACGCCATCGACGTGCTGCCCGCGGTGGGCGCCCAGAGCGACAACGACTACTGCGTCCAGTGCCACGAGAGCGTCTCCGCCGAGTTCGACCTGCAGTACCACCACCGCGTGCCCGAAGGTCAGATGAAGTGCGCGGACTGCCATTCGATCCACGGTGAGTCGCAAAACAACGCGCTGGTCCAGGGGCGCAACGCCGGCTGCCAGGGCTGTCACCCCGAAGTCCAGGGCCCGTGGGTCTACGAGCACCTCGGCATGGAAGAGGGCTGCGAGGTCTGCCACACGCCCCACGGTTCGGTCAACAACAAGCTGCTGCTCACCAACGACAACAGCCTCTGTTACCAGTGCCACTTCCAGGACCCGGCGAGCTTCCTCGGCCGCCAGCCGCACAGCCAGTTCCTGTCCCAGGGGGCTCTCTGTTACGACTGCCACTTCCAGGTGCACGGCTCGAACACCCACCGATCCCTCAACCCGAGGCGCTTCTGATGGCGAATCGATCGAGAACCCGCGCTCGCGCCGTCCTTCTCTTCGCCCTATCGCTCTCGGTCGCCGGAGTATCACCGGCCACGGCGGCAGACGAAGCCCTTACGCCCGGGTGGTTGCAGGTCGCCGGCCTCGACGGGAAGTTCGTGTTCCGCGATGGCAGCCGGGGCAAGTTCCTCGAGGACTACAACGTCCAGAGCGGCGCGGACATCACGCTCGGGATCGATCAGGAATTCTCGGACGGCAGCGCCTTCGGGCTGCGCGGCTTCGGGCAGACGGGCGAGAAGCAGGGCTATCTCGACGGGGACTACAGCACGGGCCCCCTCACGCTGAACCTGGGCCTGCAGTCGTGGACCGAGTACTACAACGAACGTACCGGCCGGCCGCGGCCGAACGGCTTCCCCTTCACCAACGACGGGCGCACGCTCTACGGCAACGGTATTCCCTCGACGGACTGGTTCACCGTGGGCGGCGACTTCGACGTGGAAGCGGGCTCCGTGTTCCACGATGTCTACGGCGGCTTCTACTACCGCGACGTCAACGGCAAGCAGACGACCCAGAAGTCCGGCACGGTGAACGGCCTGCAGGTACCCGGCAGTGGGCCCGGCTCGGTCGATTTCGGCTTCCCCGGTCGCAAGAAGGTGGACTACGACACCTACTCGGCCCTGGCGGGTACCACGACGGGGCTCGGCAACATCAACTGGCAGACCAATCTCAACTATCAGTACCAGGACAACCAGAGCAAGCTGGCCGAGCCGATCTACGGCGCGAGTACCCTGCAGGAACTCGACCGCTACGACGACGACGGAGACGTTCATCTGGTTCGCTACGACCTGTCGGGCGGACGCCACCTGGCGTCGGATGTCTACGTGTTCGGCTCCGGCTTCTTCTCCTTCGAGCGGAACGATCCCGAGCCGAACGTCCAGGTCACCACCGGCGCCGGCACCTTCCGGACGCGTTCGACGGAAAGCTCGAAGGTCACGCGCTTTACGCCGGCGCTGACCTTCGGATCGGTCTACACGCCGACGGGGAACCTGGTGGTATCGGCTGACACCAGCGTGCGCGGCTACATCCAGAAGGGCGATCTCGACGAGTTCCGCGACGAGTCCGCCTTCCTGACCGGCGACGTCGGGAACACCTTCAACCACGTCGAGCGTGACTCGGTGGTGTCGACGACCCGGATCACCGCCGACTGGAAGCTCGCGCCGCGGATGACCCTCAAGGGCGAGGGGCGGTACCAGTACCGCTACGAGGACGTCGACTCGCGCCAGGACACGGCCTTCGTGGCGGTGGAGCCGTCCGAGGTCGAGAAGTACGACTCCGACCAGCATCGCCTCAAGCTCGGAACCTCTCTGCGCTACCGCATGCGCCAGGGGCGTTCGGTCGAGGGCGGCTATCAGTTCAACTACACGGACGTCTCGCAGAACATCGATCGGCTCGAGAACCAGTTCATTCTCGGCGACTTCGATTCGATGAAGCACCGGGCCTTCCTGAAGGCGTCCGGTCGTCTCATGAAGAAGCTGCGCGGCGAGCTGCGGGCGCAGTATGTGTACGAAGAGCGCGACATGGACTCGCCGAGCATCGAACCCAACATCGTGACGGGTGGGGGCAAGGCCAAGGTCGACAGCCACTACTGGAACGTATCGCCGGTGTTGTACTACGTGCCGAGTGCGGACTGGAGCGTCTACGGCAACTACTCGATCGGCCAGCTCAAGATCGAGTCCGACAGCGGCGGCACCTTCAAGTACGAGGTCCTCACCCAGTCATTGACCGGGGGCGTGACGTATCGCGTCTCGCAGAAGTGGTCCGCGTCGACTTCGTACACCGGCTACCTGAACGACGACGACGTCCAGAACATCGGTCACAACGCCAGCCTCACGAGTGAGTACGAGATCGACGAGCACTGGAGCGTCAACGGGGGCTACCGCTACCTCGGTTACAACCTCGACGACACCAACGTCGACGACTACGACGCGCACGTCGTGACCCTCGGAGTGACCGGCCGCTTCTGAGCCCCCGGCTCACTCAGGACGAGCGCTCGTCGTCCTCGTCGCCGTCCTCGCTCGCGTCCTCGTTGGTCTGATCGGGCTCGAGGATCATGGTCTGGGCAGGCGGGGCCGCTCCGGGCGCTTTCTTGGGAGGCCGGATCAGGGTCGCCTGCGAATCGTCAGCAACCGGGACCGGAGCCGGTCGGATCAGGGTCTTCGCTTCCTCGGGCGCTTCGAGGGAACCGGCGAGAGAGTCGTTGAGAGAGTCGTCGAGATCGACGACCCGGGTTCGCTCGGCTCCCGCCTCTTCCGCAGGCGGTGCCGGAACGGGGCTCGGGCGGATCAACGTCGCGTCCGCATCGCCGGCGGCTGGCTCCGCGACTCGCGTCTCGTCCGAAGCGGTGCCCAGGTCCGGCGCCGGTGCGATTCGCGTCGCGGCCCCGTCCCGGAAGGACGGCGCTTCGGGAGCGGGCGCGACGCGGGTGGCGTCGCCGCCGGAATAGTCT
>JAJDAN010000072.1 GCA_029261855.1 Deltaproteobacteria bacterium | reverse complement strand
GACCCTGGTGTGGGACGACGGAAGCGGACCGATCGTCGTCTAGGCCCGACCTTCGGTGAAGCCTCGGGTCTGCGGGGGTGTGCGATACTAGGCGGGCGGTTCGGCACGACTCCCATCCCGGATGCGGAGGTGCGACGGATGACGGCGCGGAGCGAATTCCACTACGAAGCGAAGCAGGTCGACGACATCGTCGTCCGGCCCTTCTCCTTCGAGTTCCCCGACGACCTCGATCCGGTCTGGGCACCGGAGAACCGGGTGCGCTCGCTGCTCTTCAACGGCCTGTCGCTGACCATGCCCTACCTCGAACCGTTCCTGATCCGCACCGTGAAGGAAGCGGGAACGCACATCGAGCAGCCCGAGCTGCTCGCGGACATCCGGGGCTTCAACGGCCAGGAGGCGCGCCACTACCAGTGCCACCGCCGCCTCAACGAGCTGCTCAAGGCGAACGGCTACCCCGAGCTCGCGGAGACCGAGGCACGACTCGAAGCCGCCTACAAGCGCCTGGACGGAGCGAGCCTCGAGAAGCGCCTCGCCTATTCCACCGGGTTCGAATCGATGACCAATGGCTTCACGCACTGGTTCATCGAAAAGCGGCGCGAGATCTTCGGGGGGACCTGTCCCTACGTGTCGTCGTTCTGGCTGATGCACATGGTCGAAGAGACAGAACACAAGACGGTCGCCTTCGATGCCTACATGGCCTGCTCGGGCCGCTACTGGCCGCGCTTCATCGGTGTCTTTCACGGCTCGTTCCATGTCTTCGGCTACGGCGTGATCGGGATGTTCCGCGCGCTGCGCGCCGAAGGCAGCTTGTACCGGCCCCGCACTCTCGCCGGCATCGTGCGCGAGCTGGCTTCGGTGGCGTGGAACGTCGGTCCCTACCTGCTCCGCGCGTTGCTGCCGGGGTACAACCCGCGCTGCGAAGACGACCCACAGTGGTTCAAGGACTGGATCGCCGGCCACGCGAGGCTCGCGCCGGGTGCGCGCTTGCCGCTGGTCGACACCCGCGACCCGGACATGCCCGTACCGTTTCCCGAAGCCACCGAAACCGCCTGAACCACCAGGCGCCCCTGGGCACGCCAAACCGACGAGGAGCCCGAAACTGTGGAACGACTGCAACGGATCATGATCGGTCATGGGCTGCTGGTGCTGGTGATATCGATGCTCGCCGGCTTCATGCTGATGTTCTCGCTGCTCGGCGGCTTCGAATTCTGGCCGGGCAAGATCCTCCCGATCCCCACCTACGGCACACCCGACGGCTGGGTGCGAGCGCATTCCGGGGGCGCCATGAACGGCATCCTGGTCGTCGTGGTCGCACTGGCGCTCCCGAAGCTGGCGCTGAGCGCGTCGATGCAGAAGCTCATTGCCTGGGGCTTCATCTACGTCGCCTGGTCCTTCACGGTCTTCTACTGGCTCGGCAACGCCGCCGGCAACCGCGCGCTCAGCCTGGGCGACAATCCGCTCGGCGAATCCGACTGGATCGGCGTCATCGGCTTCCTGCCCGGGCTGCCGAGCGTGTTCCTCGTGGTCGCCCTGCTGGCGATCTGCGCAAAGGGTGTGTTCTCCGCAAGCCGCGACTGAGCCCCGTCGCAGCGGGACGGCATCCTTGCAGCCTGGTGCGAATCTCAAGCTCCCGGGCGCGAGCGTCGAAGAGTTCTCTCAGCAGGCGGACACCATCCCTGCCGAGGTCGTCGACGTGAAGACGAGAGTGAAGTTCTTGGTGCTGGGAATCGTGCTCGGGGCGCTCGCAGCGCTTCCGCTGGGGGTCAACATCGGCCGGGACGCGCCGCTCCTCAGCAACCCCTTCGTGGAGCGCGACCTGAAGGACCAGGTGGTCGAACGCGTGAAGGAGACCACCGCCACCGCCCTCGAAGACGCGCGGGAGACCCTCCACGACGCGACGAAGCCCCTGGCCCGGGCCAAGTAGGGCTTCGTCAGCGAGCCGTCTACCGGACTGCCCTGCGCGCGGTGATCACCAGGCCCAATGCCAGGATCATCGCTGCGACGGGGCCCAGCACCGGCACGGCCTGAGGCGCGAGCAACGATCCGGACACCATCAAGAGGTTTCGCTGCAGGCTGCCGCTGACGCCGTCGAAGGCGGCGTCTTCCGCGATGGGAACCCCGCCATCGAACAGGCCTGCGACGAAGCCGAAGCGGGCGACTCCGTCGTCGTCCAGACCCGACGCGTCGAGAGGGATGTCGAGCTGCAGCTCGTCGCCGTTCGCGAAGACGGGCACCTGGGCGCCGCAGGTTTCCGGCGAGATGGTTTCCCGGCAGATCGTCGCGTAGCTGAGATCGCTGGCGAAGATCAGCAATGCGTCGGCGCCGGAGATCGTGGCGCCCCCGGTCGTCAAGTTCAGGTCGAGGTCGAGTCCCAGCAGATAGAACGCGCTGCCGACGGGGGACTGCAGGGTGCCGGGTGCGAACTCGACGGTGACGATGAGGTGACTGGCGGTGAAGCCCGCGGCCAGCCGCACCAGGTCCGGGGCGACGGCGCCGGGCGGTAGCGGTCCGGCCAGCAGCTGGAAGTCACCCGCCGGGTCGAGCAGCACGGTCTCGCCCGGCGGCGGCGGGGGAGGCGGAGGCGGTGCGGCTCCCAGCTCGAAACGGAAGGTCGGCCCCAGTGCGGGCTCCCCGCCCGTGCCGAGCGGCGCGCTGAAACCCTCTCCATAGCGTCGCCCACCGGGAACCACCGGCGAGGTCCACGAGAACTTCGGCGGCGTGAGGATGCCAGCGGGAACGTGGGTGACCACGCAGTCGCCCGCGCCTCCCACGCTGAAGTTGCAGCTCGACGGATAGTGGGCGCCGATCACGTAGGTGACGCCGGGCGCCAGCACGACTTCCGGCACGGCCACATAACGGAAGCCGTCCTGTTCGTCGGCCTGCACGCCGCCCGGCACCACCGCGGAGACGACGAGCGTCCCGTCTTCGAGCCAGATGCCGACCGCGTGCGCCTCGAACAGACCGTCGCCGATGCTGCCCGCGGTGGTCTCGAGCATGTCGAAGAAGCCGAGGTCGAAGACGCGGACCTCCTGCGCGACCTGGAAGTCCCAGCCGAGGGTGTAGTCGGGAATGACAGCGCCGCGACCGTTCGTCTGCAGCTGATGGACCACTGCGGGGACGGGGTCCGCGAGAGCCGCGGACGACAGGAGCAACGTCACGGCGGCCACTGTTGCCGCCACCACAACCACCCCGGGTACCCGGGACAGGCGCCTCTGCCAGGGCACGGTGCGTCGGCTCAGCGTCTTGCAGGTCGCCACGAAGCACCCCCGATCCGCCCGAGTGTACGTTGGCGGGCGCAGACGAGTCCAGGCCGATCCGAACTGTGCGATCATCCTCGGCCCATCGCGGAACCGCCCCGAGAGGTGCCTGCTACGGGCGCGCGAGACGACAAGCCGCTGCTCACTCCGCGCCAGCTCGAGGTGCTCGAGTGCATGGCGATGGGTCTGTCGAACCGGGCCATCGCCGAGGCGCTCGGCATCTCTGCGGCGACGGCGAAGAACCATGTTTCGGCCGTGATCGACGCGCTCGACGTCACAAACCGCACCGAGGCCGCGACGGCATTGCACGAACTGGGACTCGGCCGGGGTCGTAGCGGCGCGGAAGAGACCGCGGTCGATCAGCGGGTGCAGGGCTTCGGCGAGCGGCCGGCGATCGTCGTGCTGCCGTTCCAGAACTTCTCGAGCGATCCACAGTACGACTACCTCGCCGACGCGATCGTCGAAGACCTGACGTCGCGTCTGGCGAGCTGGCGCTGGTTTCCGGTGATCGGCAAGAGCTCGGGCGCCCGGGTCAGCGCCGCGGTGGCCGACGTGAAGCAGGCGTGCCGGGTGCTCGGTGCAGGCTACGCGGTCGAGGGCAGCGTGCGCTGTGCGGGGGGACGGGCGCGGATCACAGCCCAGCTGATCGACGGCGGCAGCGGCCAGCACGTCTGGGCCGAGCGCTACGACCGGCCCCTCGGTGAGGTCTTCGAGCTCGAGGACGAGATCGTGGCCACACTCGTCACGACCCTCGAGCCGGCGCTCGCCCGCATCCGCGGTCTCCGCGTCGCGACACAGAAGCCGGCCAACCTCGGGGTGTGGGAGTGCCTGCACCGCGGCTTCCTGCGGCTCACCCAGTTCGACGCCGACGCCCGGCTCGACGCACGGCGACTCTTCGAGCGCGCCATCGACCTCGATCCGGGCCTCGCCCCGGGGCCCACGGGTCTCGCGTTCACGCACGTGACGATGCTGCTCTACCAGGACCCGGAAGTTGCGGATCGCGCGGCGGCGGCAGAACGCGTGCTCGCGCTGGCGCAGCGCGCCGTGGCCCTCGACCCGCACGACGCCGTCGCCCACTTCGTGCTCGGCTTCGGCCACCTCTACAGCGGTGACGCGCGGGCGGCAGCGGCTGCCTACGAGCACGCGGCCGAGCTGAACCCGAGCGTCGTGTGGGCGCACGGGGGCCTGGGTGTCGCGCTCTGCGCGCAGTCTCCCCCTGCGCCCGCCGTGGCACAGGCCGCTCTCGAGAAAGCCATTCGTCTCTCGCCCGAAGACCCGTTCCTTCCGTATCTGTTGGTGGCACTCGGCAACGCGCTAGCCATGCAAGGCCACATGGAAGAAGCGATCGCATGCGCCGAGCGTGCCCGGCGCATCGCCCCGGACCTGCCCGTCGCCTACGGCAACCTGGCCTTCTGCCAGACCGTGCTCGGACGCGTCGAGGAGGCGCGAGCGACGCTCGCGCAGCTCCGCGAGATCCACCCGAGCTACTCGCCCGTGCTGCAGGCCGAGGCCTTCGTCCCGCCGGAAAACCTGCCCGTCCTGCGCGACGTACTGGCAGCCGCCGGCTGGGTCGAGCCCGGGGATCGCTGACCGGACGCGATAGAATCGGGAGCCGCATCGGAACCCGGAGGCTCCGTCTGACCGTGCGCGCCCAAGCCGGTCCGCTTCTCAGTCCGCGTCAGCTCGAGGTCCTGGAGCTGATGGCGAAGGGGCTCGTGAACCGCGAGATCGCGAGCGCCCTCGGGATCGCGCCCGCCACCGTGAAGCGTCACGTGTCCATGGTGATCGACGCACTCGGGGTGACGAATCGCACCGAGGCGGTCTCGGCACTGCACGAGCTGGGACTGCAGTCACAGAACCCAGAGACCCTCCCCGAGCACTCGGTGCCGGGCTTCGGCTCGCGTCCGGCGATCGCGGTGCTGCCCTTCGACAACCTGTCGAACGACCCCGAACAGGACTACTTCGCCGACGGCCTGGTCGAAGATCTCACCACGGGGCTCGCCGCCCACCGCTGGTTCCCGGTGATCGCGCGCAACTCGTGCTTCGTCTACAAGGGGCGCAGCGTTGACGTCGGGCAGGTGAGCCGCGAGCTGGGCGCGCGCTACGTCGTCGAGGGCAGTACCCGTCGCGTCGGCGACCGGGTGCGCATCCAGGTGCAGCTGATCGACGGCGCTTCGGGCGAGCACGTCTTTGCCGAAGGCTACGACCGCGACCTGACCGACATCTTCGCCCTGCAGGACGAGGTAGTGGAACGCACCGTGATGGCCCTCGAGCCGGCACTCTTCCAGATCGAGGGCCTGCGCGCCGCCCGGCGCCCGGCCCGGGACCTCGACGCCTGGGAGTCCGTGCAGCGAGGCATCCTGCTGGGCTGGGACCGCACGCGGGAAGCGCTGCTCGAAGCGCGTACGCTCTTCGAGCGCGCTGCCGTGCTCGACCCGGGCTTCGCTCCCGCGGAGACCTGCATCTCGGGCACTCACATCGGCGAGCTCACCCTCGGGTTCTCCGAGTCGCCGGCGGAGAGCGCGGCCGCTGCATTGCGTCACGCCGAGCGCGCCGTGCAGCTCGACGATCGCGACGCCGCGGCGCACTTCGCGCTCTCGGGAGGGCTCTTCCTGCACCGCCGCCTGACCGAGGCCGAAGCCGCCAATCTGCGGACGCTCGAACTGGACCCGAGTTTCGCCCGCGCCTATTGGGGGCTCACCTTCACGCGTCGCACTCCCGAGCAGGCCGACGAGTCCGTGGCACTGCTCGAAAAAGCGATTCGCCTGTCGCCTCGGGATCCGATGCTGCACGAGTTCCGCCTCTATCTGGCTTCGGCGCACTTCGTCGCGGGGCGCGATGCGGAGGCGCTGGCCGAGGCGGGACGCGCACTGGTGCTGCACCGGGAGAGCCCCTTCGCCCACGGCCTGTCGGCCGCGGCCGCGGCGTTCCTCGGGCGACAAGACGCCGCAAAGCAAGCCCTGGCCACGCTGCTCGAGCTCGACCCGCAGCATCGGCCGGACGCCTTCCGGTTCTTCCACCCCGAGCCCCTGATCGACCGCTACATCCAGGGGCTGGGTCGGGCCGGCTTCGACGGCTGAGCCCCCAGGGCGGGTTCCCGGCGCCCTTCTCGTCCCGATTCCGCGGCGCCCAGCTGCCCACCGGCCCATGCGATTGGGCCGGGCGGCTCATGCTGCGAGAGGTGCATCCCCCCGATCCTGCTCTCTGACCGAGGCCGACCTCTTTCCCGGTCCCCATTCCGGTCAACAAGGAGAGCACGATGCGAAGCGTCCAACGACGGTCTTCAACGAGAACGAACCTGGCCCTGGCCGCGGTCCTCCTCTTCCTCACGGCCTGCGAGGAGAGCGAAATCCAGGTGAACGTGAGCGGCCTCTCGGCCGGCACCCTCGTGCTGGAGAACCGCTACACCCAGGAGACCCTCGAGATCACCGGCGACGGCGACTACGGCTTCCAGGAACCGAGCCTGGGCTACAAGGTCGTCGTGGCCCCCGAGTCGCAGCTGGGGAGCCTCACCTGCGTGGTCAGCAAGGGCACCCGGCGGCCGGGCGTCGACTTCGACGTCCCCGAAGCGCGGGCGTTCGTACGCTGCGCGTCGCCGGGGGTGGACAGCGACGGTGACGGCGCCAACGACGCGGTCGAGCTCGTCGCGGGCACCGACCCGACGTCCCCGGACACGGACGGCGATGGCCTGCAGGACGGCGACGAGCTGCAGGACTTCCTACCCGGCAACGACAACTACTTCCGGAACCCGCGCATCGCGGACGTTCCGATCCTCGAGGCGGTCGTCCACCAGACACCCGAGATCCAGTTCCACTACACGCTCAGCGACGGCAGCAGCGAGTCGTACACCCGAGTCGTCTCCGAGGACACCGAAAGCGAGCAGCTGCGCAGCTGGGGGGGCGGCCTGAGCAGCGCGCTCACCCAGGGTCACACGGCGAGCGCGTCGACGAGCTTCGCCTTCGGGACGGAGGTCGGCGGCGGACTCCTCGACTTCGGCGTCACGTCGAGCTTCGAATCGACGCTCGAAGCGGGCCTCGAGGTCAGTCAGAGCAGCACCCGAGGATCGAGCCTCAACTGGCTGAATCAGCAGCGCGACGCCAACCGCGTCGGCTACGAGCAGCACCGCAGCTTCCAGCTCGAGCAGCATGCGCAGATCGACGGCGCCACGCTGCGCGTCCCCGTGCGGATCGAGAATCCAGGCGACGTCGACTACTACATCACGAATCTCGGGCTCTCGGCATTCCTCTTCGATCCCGAGTTCCCGACCCAACGCACGCATCTCACCAACCTCGCCTACGAAGGCCCGCCGCTCCCCGCCGAGCTGCCGCTTCCGAAGGGCGCCGTCGAAATCATGACCTTCAGTGCCGAGCTCGAGATCGACGAGGCCGAAAAACTGATGCGCGATTCGCGCTCCGTGGCGATCGAGCCCACCATCGGACTGCTGCGGGACGCCGCGGGTCAGGTCATCCTGAACACCGCCCAGATCGCGTCGCGCTCGGCGACGGTGACGGTCGACTTCGGTGCCGGAGCCGATCGCCTCGAGACGTACTACGTGTCCACCCGCAACGGAGACGGCACCGGCTGGATCCCTGCCGCGCAGGCACTCGAGGACCTGCTGGGACTCGACCTCGCGATGGGCCAGGAAGACTGGAACTACGGCAACGACACCCTGCTCCCCAGCAAGTTCGGCGTGACCCGCCTCGGGTTCCCCGCGCCGGAAGACAACTTCGCGATGGATGCCAGCGGGAACCGCTACTGGCTCGTCGCGCACACCCACAACGTCGCGGGCGGCGCCGGACGACGGACGGACTTCCACCACCTGCTGCAGGGCCCCTACAACCTGTGGGACGTCAAGCTCTACCCCGAAGACGTGCTGGCCCTGGTGCTCGTGCTCGACAGTGACCGCGACGCCCTGGACGACGGCGTCGAGCGGGATCTCGGCACCAACCCGTTCGCCCGCGACAGCGACGGCGACGGTCTGGACGACGCACTCGAACTGTACGGCTATGCGCTCCAGAACTGCCCGGACGAGGCCCCGGTGGTCCGCTCGGATCCGCGCCGGGCGGACACCGACGGCGACGGCACGCCCGACGACGTCGAACGCGCAGGCTGCAGCCATCCGGGCAACGTACTGGTCGTCTCGGCGGGTGCCGACCGCGGCCCGCTTTCCCTGGACGCGGCTCCCGAGGCCTTCGCGTACGAGACCGAAGACCTACTGCCGACCCTGTACCCGATGCCGGACGGGTCCGACCCGATCCTGATGTGTCATTGGCGCGTTCGCGAGCCCGGGCTCACGAACCCCATCGACAGCCTGTCGATCGAGGTGCCCTTCGACTCGGGCGCACAGAACCCCTGCCGCTTCGATTTCGTGGCGCGCGACTACGGGGTCGGCAGCTTCGAGGTGGAGCTCGAGGTCGAGGTGGTCGACGGGCTCGGCTTCGCGAGCGGCACCGATACGGCCTTCGTCGATGTCCGCTACATCGTGGGTCAGGGAATCTACGTGGACCTCGCGGCCGGTGGCACCGGGCAGGGCACCCGCACCGCTCCGTACGGCACCCTGCCGCAGGCGCTCGCAGCGGCCGCCCCTGGAGACGCCGTCTACGTGAAGACGCGGCCCATCCCCTACCCGGTGAGCGGCGAGCTGGCGATCGATGGGGTCAGCCTCTTCGGCGGCTACGTCGACGAGCTGGACGCTGCGGGGAACGTGGTACGCAGCTGGGTGCGTAAGCCGCAGCAGCTGAAGACGACGATCGAAGTCACGACGTCTCAGAACTCGGCACTGCGGTTCCTCGACGTGGACGCGGAGACCTGGTTCTCGGGCTTCGATCTGAAGCTTCTGGGCACGGCGCCTGTGGGCACGGACCGGGTGGCCCTCCGGGTCGAGGGTCTGGGCGCGGGCGGAAGCGGAGAGTTCTATCTGACCGACAACGCCATCGCGTCCGCCGACGCTGCAGGCAACGCGAGCTCGTACGGCGTGCACGCGATGGATCTCGTCCGCTTCGTGAGCGCGCGCAACGTCGTCCGCGCGGGGACCGGGGGCGCGGGCTCGGCGGGCGCCGCCGGACTTCCCGGAGTCACCGGCGAGAAGGGTGAGAACGCGCCCTACGATCGCGGCGGCTGGGGCGGTGGCTGGTTCGGCAGCGGCGGTCAGCACGCCAACGGTACGGGTCGCGGCGGCCCGGGTGGCGCCGGAAGCTGGGTGACGGCTTCGGGCGGCGACAACGGCTACAACGGCAGCCCCGGCAATGCCGCCGGCTGCGCGACCAGCGGTGCGGGTGGTAGTCGTGGCTACGTGGCGCACTACGACAATGCCCCCGCTAGCACGAGCGGCACGAACGGCACGAACGGAAGCGCGGGAACGGATGGCGCTCGTCTCCTCGCAGACGTGTTCTCGTTCACGCGCGCCTCGGGCGCGGCCGGAACGTGTGGCGGCTCGGGCGGCGGGGGCGGGGGCGGCGGCAAGATCTGGTCGGGCCTCGCAAACTGGTTCGGCGGCGGGGGCGGCGGGGGTGGCGGTGGCGGCACCGGCGGCAGCGGTGGCTTCGGCGGCGGGCACTCGATCGCAGTTGCGGTCACGAACGTCACGGTCTTCGACTCCCAGGACGACGAACTCGTCAGTGCGGCGGGCGGAAACGGTGGCGACGGCGGAAGTGGCGGAAGCGGCGGAGTCGGTGGAGACCGCGGCCTGGGTGGCCTCAGCTGGAAGGGCGGGAACGGAGGCCATGGCGGAAACGGCGGAAGTGGCGGACACGGCGCCGCGGGCTCAGGCGGATCGTCCTTCGGTCTCGCGCTGGATGCCCAGACGCCGAGCGCCTTCCTGACGAACCTCGCGATCCAGACCGGCACGGCGGGCGCAGGCGGAACGAGCGGCGGCCGTGGCGGACACGGCGGGGAGGCCCATGCCCTGTTCGCGGGCCCCGAGACCAGCGTGCAGCTCTGCGACGAGAGCCTGACGCCGGGTGCCGGTGGAGCGGGCGGAACCGGAGGCGGATCCAACGGCTCGGACGGCGGAGCCAGCGAAGTGGGGGGTGGCGCCGTGCCGCTGCTCATCTGCTTCTAGGCGACACCCGGTCAGGCGTGCGAGCGGGCGCAAGAGCAGAGGGAGAGGCGGGAGCCTCTCCCTCTGCTCCGTTGTTCCCTCTTGATTCCCCTTTTCCCCCGCTTCACGCATCGTCCGCCGTGCCTGATACTCGCTGGATGCGGAGCTTCCCCCGAAGTCTCGCGAGCCTGGTGGCCGCTCTACTGACGGTCGCGACACTGGCCGTTCTCGCGGGCGCGGCGGAGGCGTCGGACGACTACCACGTCTTCGCCGTGGCACCCACCGGCGATCCAGCTCCGGGGACCGGCGGCGGTCTGTTCGGTGGCACCGACGATTGGGTCACGGGCATCGACTCGAGCAGTACGGGCTTCTTCGTGATCGCCGCCGTGGTCGAAGGCGGCGAGACGACCGGCGCGCTCTACGAAGTGCGTCGAGGCAGCCTGCGGCCGCTTCGCTTCCAGGGCGACCCGACGCCCGTGGGTGGCACCTACTCTTCCCTCAGCATGCCCAGCATGGCGACCGACCGCTCCGTCGCATTCCGCGCCTACGTTGCAGGCGGATCCGTTTCCGCCGGAATCTTTCGACTGGGGAGACACGGTAGCGACGACGAGCTCGTCGTTGCCGCCGGAGACCCGGCGCCGGGAACTGGCGGCGGGAGCTTCTCGATCTTCTCTCATCTCTCGCTCAACGCATCGGGCGACGTGCTCTTCCAGGCATCGATCGCCGGAGGCAGCGGGGGCGATGGACTCTTCCTCGCCTCCGAAGGCGCGGTGACGGCGGTCGCCGTTTCTTCCCAGAACTCTCCGCGTGGTTCGCCGTACTACACGGGCTTCACGGGAGGCCACCTCAATGACGACGGCAAGGTCGCCTTCGCGGCCTGGGACGAGATCGGACCCCTCGTCGTTTCGGGCGAGCCCGACGGCCAGACCGTCGTCGTGGCCGACGGAATGGTCGCGCCGGGCACCGGAGGCGACGTCCATCAGAACTGGCTGACCACGGGCTTCCTGGGGGTCGGCCTCGCTGAAGACGGTCGCGTCTCCTACCTGAGCAGCCTGTCCCTGTGCGCCGACGAACTCGTGCATCCGGTGTTCGGACTCATCTGGATCCCCTACCACTGCGCGGTCTTCGAGTGGGACGACGGCGCGACCGAGCTCGTCGTGCGGGATGGCCAGGCACCGCCACAGGGCGGCCCCCTCCTTCACGCGTTCATCGACGCCGGCGCCGGAGAAGCCGGAGACATCGTCGTCAACGATTTCACCGGCAGCGCCAGCGACGGTATCTACGCCCGACTCGACGGCGAGCTCGTCACGATCGCGCTCGAAGCTGCGATCCCCGGGATCCCGCTGTCGACAACCCCCCACCCCCACACGGCGCGCATCAACGCGGACCGAGAGGTGCTCTTCCTCGTCACCTTCTTCGACCCGGCGCGGGACGCGGCGCTGTACCTGGCGCGGCCGTCCGCGATATCCGCTCCCGCGCTGTCGCGCGTCGCCACGGTCGTGCTTGCGCTGGCGTTGATCGCGGCCGCGGCCTACGCGCCACGCGCGCGTGTGGGGCGGTCCAGACGCTGACCGGGCTGTAGCCCGTAGGCCCGCGCGAAGCGCGAGCCGCTGAACAGGCCGTCATCGCTGTAGAGCACGTCCAGCTGCACATGACTGCCGTCGCTGCACACGACGCAGGGTGAGCCCGTGCCCGTGTCGATCTCGAGGGTTCCTGAAGCGGCGCCGGGATCCGGATCGCGGTCCGTCACGAGACTCACCTCACACACCCGTACGGCCGCGCCACCCAGGAACGCGATGGCGCCGCCATGAGTCGGATTGCAGGCCTGCACCAGCGCCTTGACTTCTGCGCCCGACATCGACTCCCAGTCGATGCAGAGATCGTCCGACGTGGGTCGCGGGTCGACGCTGGCCTCGTCCTCTTCCTGATCGCGCAAGGGCAGCGCGGTGCCGTGTTCCGCTAGCAACGCGAGCAGATGATCGGTGGCGCGCACCGCGGCCACCGCGGCGTGCGCGGATACGATCCCGTAGGTGTCGTCCTGCCCGATCTCGAAAGGCTCCGCCCACGCGATGGGCCCCATGTCCATGGCGGCGGTCATCTTGTGGACCGTGACGGCGCTCTCTCGCGCTCCGTTGCGGAGCTGCCAGTAGATGGGGTCCGGACCGCGATGCCGGGGCAACGGCGAGGCGTGGTAGTTCCAGACACCCAACGGCAGCTTCGCGAGAACGCCCTCGGTCAGCCGATAGGGAAAGGTCAGTACCAGCAGGGTGTCGAGCTTCGTCTCGGCCAGCCAGGCTTCGAGGGCGACGCCGGCGCCGCTTTCCTGGACCGCCGCGAAGGGAAGGCCGTGAGCCTGGGCGAGTTGATGAATGCGCAGGGTCGCATCGTGCTGCAGGGCCGGGATCGCGACGCCCGTGAGCGCCCCGCGAGCGGCCAGCGCGTTCAGGGCGGGCAGCCCGAACAGACTGTTGCAGAGCGCTCCGATCCGCATCCGAAGGCGAGGGTCGGTGTCTAGAGGACGAGGCTGAAGTCTGCGCAGTACTCGGGCAGGTCGAAACGGTCGCCGCTGTACTCGACGTACAGGACGAAGTCTGCCCGGTCCGGGTGACTCATCACGAATGTGCCGTCCCCCATCTCGCCGTTGGACTCGCCGCGGAAGATCAAGGTGAACTGGTCGAGGCCCGACGCGACCGGGCCGTCGCGCACCTCGACGAGCTCGAGGTCGTGGACGCCCCCTTCACCGTCGGCGTGGAACCAGGTGCCGACGCGCGCCTCGAAGCCCGCCCGGTTCAGCTCGAATTCCTCGGGCACGCAGGCCGGGAAGACGAGCGCCGCACCGGCGAGCAGGCTGCTCTGGATCAGGAACTCACGTCGCAGGATCATGACGGCTCTCCGGTTGACTCTCGTTTCGGATCAGTTGCGCGACGGGAAGAGCCCGGCGACGCAGATGATGTAGTTGAGGCCCAGATAGGGGTCGCGGTTCTCGTGTGGGACGCCGCCGCCCGCGTTGGCCAGCGTGGCCGCGCCGCCCATCAATCCGCCCAGCGTGGTGTCGGCGGCGCCGTCGCTGTAGAGCTCGACGGGGTTCGCGAGGAAGTCGCCTGCCGCCAGCGACAGCCCAGCCGCAGGCAGGTGGGTCGTGCCCGGATCGCTCACCGCCGGGATGACCGGCGTTCCTGACGCCGTCGCCGTGTGGACATGGGACGGGACCTGGGACACCGCCAACGCGACCTGGTCCTGACCGCCCCGTGAACCCAGGGTGCGATTCGACGTCGCCGGTCCGTCCCCTTCGCCCATGGCGACGCGCCCGCGCAGGTCCGGCAGTGCGAATGTGGTACGCCCGTCGCCGCCGTAGGTAGTGCCGAGCAGCGAGAAGAGCGCCTGGTTGCTGTTGATGGACAGGATCTGCCCCTGGCAGAACGCCCAGCTGCGCGGCGCGAAAGTGGGCGCCCAGGGGATGACCTCACCGAGAGTTCCTTCCATTTCGACCTCCGCGCGCTTCCGGGGTTGACTGCTTCGCTAGTTGCGGGACGGGTAGATGCCCACCAGTGCGATCACGTAGTTGAGCCCGAGGTAGGGCTGCCGGTTCTCATGGGACTGCCCACCCCCGGTGCTCTGCGCGGTGACTGCGAGCTGCCCGGCCGCCAGCGAGACCGGGACCGGATTCTCCGCCGCGTGATAGACGTTCACCGCGCTGGACGCGCCCACCGCAAAGCCCGCGGCGAGGACGTTCGCCGGCCCGGGTGCAGCCTGGTTGCCGTTCGCGCTGGTGGCGTCGAGCGGAACATCGAAGTCTCCAGTCCCGCTGTGTGTGTGCGGCCCAAGCTCGTTCGCGACGAGCGTCACGTCTTCGAGTCCGCCGCGCTCGCCGAGACCCACGCTCGGCAAGCCGGGGCCGTTTCCCTCGCCGACGGGCACCCGTCCGCGCAGGTCGGGAAGCGCGAAGGTCGTGCGGGCATCGCCGCCATAGATCGCGCCGATCAGCGAGAAGAGCGCGTCGTTCTGCGAGATCAGAAGCAGCTGTCCTGAGCAGAACGCCCAACCGCGCGGGGCGAAGTTGCCAGCGAAGAGCGCGATGCTTCCAATGGCCGGGTTCGCGGTGATGCCCATGACCCTCGCCTCCTTCGGTGTCGTTCAGTTCCGTGACGGGAAGATGCCCTGAACGCAGATGATGTAGTTGAGCGCCAGGTACGGCTGCACGTTGTCGTGAGCCCCGGCGCCGCCGCTCGGCTCCACCGTCACCGGGCCGTCCGTCACCATGCCCGCGCCGTCGAGTGTCGTGTCGGGGCTGTCTCCCGAGTAGGCGCTCACATCGCCGAACGCAAAGTTCGGACGTGCCACGGTCAGCGTCGGGCCCGGCACCGCGAAGTCCGCCTGGGCGTTGGCGGCCTCGAGCAACACGTCCGCATTGCCGCTGTGACCGTGCGCCGGCATCTGGTCCTCGGACAAGACCACCGTCTCGACACCGCCCTGCTCGCCGAGGCGAATGGGCGTCAAGCCCGGGCCTGTAGAGCCGTGGTCGCCGATGGCGATGCGACCGCGCAGGTCCGGGATCCCGAAGGTCGTGCGCCCGTCCCCACCATAGGTCGTGCCGAGGATCGCGAAGAGCGCGGTGTTCTGCGAGATCGAGAGCAGCTGCCCGTCGCAGAAGAGCCAATTGCGAGGCGCGAAGTTCGGCGCCCACGGGATCACGAATCCGATGGTTCCTTCCATGCCTTCGCTACTCCTTTCCCGCGAGAGACGAGCGCTGTCTCCCGGACGTCGCACCGACGCCGCAGAAGACCGCCATCGCCAGCAGCAGCCCTGTAGTGGGTTCGGGCACCGTCTCGATGTGGAGCTGTCCTCGCGGCGTGCCGCCGCCGCCGAGGGCGCTGAATGCCAACAGCTCGTCTCCACCCGCGAGATCCGCCGAGATCAATGACAGTCCGATCGAGAAGTAGGGCGTCGCATTCGACCCGTTCGCGAAGGCGCCGAGGTCGAGCAGACCGCTCGCATTGAGATCGATCGAGAAGCCCGTCCCGGGTGCCGGCGCGGGTGCGTTGCCGTCCAGCCCCGCGAGGTCCGTGGTGCCGTAACCGGTGCCGCCACCCAGATCCGCGAAGATCGCGTCGTTCTCGCCGATGTTCTCGTTCAGCAGGGACGGATCGGTCGCTACGTCGAAGATCCCGAAGGTCTCCAGCGCCTCGAAGCCGTTGTTGCCGAACTGGTTCACCGAGTACTCACCCGCGATCTCGAACGTCGCCGAAACGATCGTCTCCCCGGAAAGAAGGAGAGCGGCGTTCAAGCCGCTCAGGTCGAAGGAGAAGAAGGAATTGAGGCTGCTGGGCGTGCCGAAGGGGCTCGAGGTCCCGACGTCGACGCGTGTGCTCGGCTCGGCGAAGCCGGTGCCCAGATTGCCAACGGGTCCCCAGGTGCCCTGGTTGGCTTCCCGGATGGCTCCGTTCTGGGACGCGAACTGCAGTACGACCGGATCGTCCGTGGAGTAGAGCAGCATGGTGGCGCCTGCTGCGGGAGCGACCAGGACCAGTGCAGCCAGCAATACGAAGAGTCGGAACGAGAGCGTTGTCATGGAGGATCTCCGGCGCCAGCAGTCTCAGTTGAAGATCGATTCGTAATACATGCCGTCCGCGTCCATGCCGACGGGGACCAGGAAGAGCGCCACGTCTCCGACGCGCTCGTGCACGACGCGATAGAGCCGCTGCTCGAGACGTCGCGAAACGTCGCCAAGAAAGAGGAGGGAGAAGCACTGGCTTCGTCGGCCAGCAGCTGACGATCCAGGCTGGAACGCATCCGGAGCCAACGCGGCCTCCACCAGCACGAGGTTCATCGCCTCGTCGACCGCGGGTCCCCAGTGCACCCGAAAGCGCTCGCCGACGAGGGACTCGAAGACGCCGAACTCGGTGTCTCGCCGCGGTGTCGAGCGCGAACTCGACGTGGCTTCGCGGGTGGTCGTTTCGACCTGGCCCATCGTCAGACCCTTCCCAAGGAAACAAGGCCATCGTGTGCTGATGGCCACGCCAGGTCAAGACCTAATCGCCTAATGACACAACAGACGGTAGGCTCTTTCCAGTTCGACCGAGACGCAACAAGGCGCGGTCTGACACAGCCTCAGGTCACTCGCCATCCGTTCATCCCCCATCTGGGGGTTTCACCAGACGTCGGATTCGGACGCATGACGGCCTCGCTCAGAACGCCCGGGTCTCTCCGATGCGGAGCACCCACGCCGCGTCCGCGCCGAACTCCTGGGATTCCGCCGCTTCGCGGAAGCGCCGCGGAGGCTCGTCGAGGGGCTCGTCCGACAGATCGAAGGTGCCGAAGTGCATGGCCAGGGCGCGGTCCGCTCGCACGTCTCGTGCGGCGCGCACGGCTTCTTCCGGGTTCATGTGTGAGAACTGCATCATCGCCTTCGGCTCATAGGCCCCGATGGGGACGGCCGCCAGGTCGAAGCCGCCGAAGACCCGGCCGATGCGCGCGAAGCCGCCGAAGTAGCCCGTGTCGCCCGCGAAGTAGAAGCGCCGCTGCTTCCCCACTACGGCCCACGAAGACCACAACGCTTCGTTGTCGTCACCGACCCCTCGCTTGCTCCAGTGCTGACTCGGCAGGCAGGTGACGCGCACGTCCCGGAAGTCGCGCGACTCACCCCAGTCGAGTTCGACGACGTTCTCGACACCTTCGTCTCGCAGCAGGTCGCCGTTGCCGAGGGGAACGAAGAAGCGGGTTCGCGAGTCCCTTTCAGCGAGTGCGGCGAGAGTGCCCGTGTCGAGGTGGTCGTAGTGGTTGTGCGAGACCACGACGAAATCGATGATCGGCAGGTCGTCGATCGCGACTCCGGGCGGCACGAAGCGCTGCGGCCCCGCGAAAGAAACCGGGCTTGCGGTGTCGGACCAGGTCGGGTCCGTCAGGAAGCTGACGTGGTCCATCTGCACGAGCAGGGTGGCATGACCGATCCAGGTCACGGTCGGCGTGCTGTGGAGAGCGTTCTCCCGCAGGAAGACGCCGTCGTTCTGCTCGACGGCCGGCGCCCCCGGCCGCTCGCCGAAGCTACCGGCGATGCGCCGTAGGAAGAAGGGGAATCGGACCGAGAGGCCGCCGTGGCCGAGGGGGCCGGCCCGATTCGTGAAGCGGCCGTCTTCGTCGCGGGGAGCCGGACCCAGAACCGATGCGTCGACCCCCGGAGACGACGCGGCGGAGACGGCTACCAGGAGGACGGCCCCGGCGAGAGCCGCCAACTGCAACGTATGAGTGCGCGCCCTCTTCACGAAGAGCAGATGCTAGCGCCCGTGTGTCGACTGCTGGGTCAGCCGCGGGGCAATGCGCCGCAGCCTCCCCCTGTTCGATGCGCGCATCCTCTGCGAGAGCGCGCGAGCGACCGCGACGCGATATCTTGAACCGCCGCCCTCCGTGGCCGCATGTCCACGAGCTGCGCATTGCCGCGTCTGCCTGATGAAGGAACCCACCGATGTCGATCCCTGGAATCACCAACGGCTACGAGCTCATCCACCCCGACTACTACGGAGAGAACGGACCGCCCTACGCCGTCTGGGACCGCTTGCGCGCGGAGTCCCCGATCCACTGGTGCGAAGTCGACGACATCGAACCCTTCTGGGCGGTGACGCGCCAGGACGACATCAAGTACATCTCGAAGACCCCCGAGCTCTTCCTCAGCGAGCCGGGCATTACGCTGCTACCGACGGATCGCGACATCGACCGCGAAGACGGGATCGGGGCGATGCGCGTAGTCATCAACACCGACCCTCCGGTACACCGCGACCTTCGCAAGGTGGCCAGCCCGTTCCTCACGCCGCGCTCGCTGCAGCAGATGCAGGGAGTGATCGACAAGAGCGCGAAGGCGGTCGTCGACGACCTTGCCGAAAAGGCCCGAGAGAACGGCGGCGAAGGCGAGACGGACCTGGCCATGGGGATCGCCGTCCGACACCCGCTGCGCGTGCTCGCCAAGGCCATCGGCGTGCCCGAGGAAAAGGAAGACCAGATCCTCGAGCTCTCGAATCGGCTCTTCGCACCGGACGACACCGAGCTCGGTGGCGGGAAGACCGACCCCGAGGACTTCGCGAAGCTGGGCCAGGAGTTCGTCGAGCTCTTCCTTCCCATCATCGCGGACCGACGCCAGAATCCGACCGACGATCTCGCGAGCGTCATTGCCAACGCGCAGATCAACGGCGAGCCGATGGGCCCGATGGAAACCCTCGGCTACTACCTCATCGTCTTCAGCGCCGGACACGACACCACGAAGAACTCACTTGCAGGCGGCTTCTCGCAGCTGATCCGAAACCCGGCCGAGTTCGCCAAGGTGCAGCAGGACCTCTCCAGGGCACCGGACGCCGTGGAGGAGATGATCCGCTGGTCGTCGCCGGTGAACTACATGAAACGAACGGCTGCCGCGGACACCGAGGTGAACGGTCAGAAGATCCGGGAAGGCGACGCGGTCGTGATGTTCTACGGCTCGGCGAATCGCGACGAAAAGGTCTTCGACGACCCCTACCGCTTCGACATCGATCGCCACCCGAACCGGCACATTGCGTTCGGCTACGGCGAGCACTTCTGCATGGGCACGCACTTCGCCCGCCGCAGCATGCGCGCCATCGTCGAGCAGCTCGCCCGCCGGGTCGAACACTGGGAGATCACCGCCGAGCCGGAATGGATCCGTGCCAGCTTCGTCGTGGGGCTGAAGCACCTGCCCGTGCGGTACAAGATCCGAGAACAATGAGACGTGTCGCTGTAGACTCGAGGGGTGCCGCGCACGCCCACGCCCCGGGTCCTGGATAGCGAGGTCAGCAGCGCGACCTTCGTCGGATATCGCGCCCGCATCTTCTCGGGGCTGGTCGCGTTGAGCCTTGCCTGCACTCACGCTTCGGTCCCGGGCGACGGACCGCCGCCCGTCCCGCCCGAGTCTGTCCCGGAGCCGCCCCGGTGGCAGGCGCCCGTCGATCCCTGCCTGGCAGACCCGGGTGACCTCGACGGCGAGCTGTGTCGCTCGGAGGAGGCAGCCTCGGCCGGGGACGCAGACCGTGCCGCCCGGATCTTCACCGGATTGATCGACGACGCGGTTCTTCTCGACCCGAGCGATCCGCGGGTCGCGCAGACAGCCGACCTGGCGCGCGCCATCGTCGCCGCATTCGACGCCGAGCGTCGGGTTCCGGCGGCGGTCTCCTTCCTCGACGATGCGCGCCGGCAGGCCGAGGGCGCCGGCGGCCGGAAACAGGTCCTGGTCGCCCATCTCCTTTTCGCGCTGGCCGGCCAGCTCAACCTGATCGCCAACCGCGTGGGCGCCGAGCTCGCCGCTCGCGAATCCGCGGCGCTCGCCGGCGAGCTACTCGGGGACAGCAGCAGTATCGCGATCCAGGCATCGATACTTCGCGGACACCTGCTGCTCGGAGCAGGCCGCCTGGACGAGGCCGCCGCCGTCGCGGAACAGGCGGTCGCTGCGTCGCGTGATGCCCTCGCTTCGGGTCGCCTCGATCTCCTCGACGCGGGCCTGCTCCAGGCGAAGGTCCGCCACGCCCAGGGCAATGCCGAGGAAGCGATCGCCATCGTCGGAGAGGTCGACGAGGTTTGTCTCGCGGCCTACGGCGCCGAGTTCTTCGGCCGCAGCATGACCTTGTCGATGAAGGCAGAGCTGCTGTACTTCGCCAACCGAACCGACGAGTCGATCGAAGCCGGACAATCGGCCGCCGCGCTGTATGCGGCGAACGGTCGGGCACCGGACCGCAACCTGATGGTCATCTACGGAAGGCTCGCAGAGGCCGCACGCGTCCTCGGGCGAATGGAGCAGGCGTACACGTGGGCGGAAGCCTCACTCGAGGCGCTCCAGGCGCAGCCCGCGGTCGCGACGGACGACCTCATGGGGCGCTTCGAGCTGCTCGCGACGATGGCCGCAGAAAGCGGGCGGAGCTACGAGGCTGAAGCCTATCTCCTGCGAGCGATGAGCATCGCGCAGCGACTCAAGATCCTGACCGACTCGCGCATTGCCGTCTACTATGCGCTCGGCGCCGAGATCGCTGCTCAGCAGCACCGCGACGACCAGGCCGAGGACACCTTCCGGCGCGCCGTCGCTCTAGCGCGCACGAGCGGGCGTCCCGACCCGCGGGCCGCTCGCGACGTCGGAGTGCGCTTCGCCGCCTTCCGCATCGCGCGCGGCCGCTTGCAGGAAGCCGAGACCTTGATCGAGGAAGCGGTCCAACTGGACGAAGTCCCCAACCGCATGCGCGGGCCGACCTACCTGCGGGGTCTCTATCTTCGAGCGCTGGTCCAGCACGGGCTCGGGAGGCTGGGCCCTGCCCGCGATCACTACCGAGTCGCGATCCGCGTCGGCGAAGAGTCGCTCGGGCGCGATTCGCTGCACTTGATTCCCCTATACGAGGGCTACGCCAGACTTCTCGCCGAGACGCAGCGAACCGCTGAATCGAAGCGCTACGCCGCGAGGGCGTCTGCGCTCCATGCGACCGCGTTGGGCGGCCTGGCAGCGACGCGCCAGCGCGCGGAGCGTCACGAATTCCCCGACCTCGGCTTCAGCTATCAGCTGCCGCCGCCCTGGGAGGCCTTCGATCCAGAGGCCCGGCGGGCAGGCGGGGTCGTCGGCTTCGCGCATCCGAACTATGGGGTCATGACGACGGTCACCGCCCTTCGAGGCTCCGGACACCTGAAGACGACTGCGGACGCGATGACGGCGGTGCGAGAAGCGATGCGCATCGGACTCGGCGAGTTTCGCTTGGAGGAAGAGCGCGACAGGACCGTAGCTGGCATCCCGGGACAGGAGATCGGCATCAGTGGCATCCTGGGCGGCAAGGCGTACCGCTACCGGATCTGGATCGCGATGCGCGGCCCGTACAGCTACGAGCTGAAGATGTGGAGCATGCGGGATCAGCCCCCGTTCCCTGAGGCCTGGGCAGAGTTCCTGGAGGGGTTCCGGCCGCTTCCCCCGCTCTCTCACCGTGACGACTCGCGCGGCCCGCGCGAGTCGGGTCACCCGCCCGCGACGGAATTCAGCAGTGTGAGCGTGTCGCCATCCGAGAGCGGAGCGTCGAGTCCGCCGCGCTCGCTCGCGTACTCGTCGTTGCAGAAGCACCGGACGTGTCGTCGAAGCGCGCCGCCTTCCTCGTAGATGTGATGGGCGAGAGCGGGATGGCGGGCGATCAGATCGGCCAGGGCCCCGCCGATGCAATCTCCCTCGACCTCGACCCTTCGCTGGCCGCCAACCACCTGCCCGAGCACCCCCGGCAGTCGCACGTGGACTCGTGCCATCAGTCGGTCTCGAACGCCTCGACGCACAGCACCTTGGGCAGCGAGCGCGCCAGCTCCTGCCACGACTCGCCGCGGTCGTGGCTTCCGTAGACGCAGCCGGACGTCGAGCCGAAGTAGACCCCGCACGGGTCGCCCGAATCGACGTCCATGGCACCGCGCAAGACATTCCCGAAGAAGTCCTGCGGCAACCCGTTCGACAGCTCCTGCCAGGAATCTCCCTGGTCGTCGCTCGCGTACACGGCGAGCCGCCCGCCGTGTGGGAAGCGGAACGAATCGCCCTCGATGGGCAGCGTGAAGATGCGTCCGCTCGTCGTGTCCATCCCGATCGCGAAGCCAAACGAGCAGCGATGGCCGTCGGTGAGCTCGGAAGAGGGGAGGCCGTTCTCGATCAGCTGCCAGCTGTCGCCTCCGTCCCGGGTGCGGTAGACGCCGCGGTGGTCCTGGCGGTAGATCACGTCGGGATCGATGGGGTCGTGGGCCAGCGAGTGCACGCAGTACCCTTCGCTCTTGTCCACGCCTTCGTTCGCCATCACGAACGAGCGTCCGCCGTCTTCCGAACGGAAGACGCCCGCCGACGAGATCCCGACCCACAGCCGGTCGCGGTTGCGCGCGTCGGTCAGGACGGAATGCGCACACAGACCCCCGAAACCGGCCAGCCAATCGGGCCGCGTCGAATGCGTGTCGAGCCCGGGCGCGCTTTCCCAGGTCTTGCCCTGGTCGTCACTGCGGAACAAGCCCGCTTCGGAGACGCCCGCGTAGAGCGACCCGTGGGCGGCGTGCAGCTTCCAGATCTGGTCGACGTAGCGCGCACCGTCCTTGAACTGCCCCATCGGATCCATGGCGCCGACGACGCGAAGATGGGACTCGTTCCCGGTCAGCCCAGCCGGGTAGCGCGGCGCACCTTCGAGCTGTTCCCAGTTCTCGAGATCGTCGCTGGCCATGACCGTCGCACCCCAGACGTCGTGGGTGACCGCCAGATAGTTGCGGCCGGCTTCGTCCCGCGCCGCTGCGGTCACCAACCAGCCCTTGAGCAGCAGGGGTGAAGTCTCCCAGCTCCGACGATCCTGACTCGATAGGATCACCACCCCCTTCTGGGTTCCCACGACGACCGCGACGCCCATGGTCTGCCTCCCTCGTCTCTTCCTGGTGTCAAACGTGATTCGGCTCCGCGCCGAAGTCAAGCCAATTCGCCCTGGTCTGACGAGCCCGCGTTGCCCCCCTGCGTTCGTTCCCATAGCTTGTCCCGCGCATGCCGAAGTACGGGGCTTCCCCCGCGATCTGGATCTGCCTGATTCTCGCGCTGCTCGTGGCCGGCGTCGCAGGCGCCGACTCGCCGGACGCGCCTTCTCCCGACACGCCCTCTCCGAACGCACCGTCTCCGAGCGCGCCGCCCCTGAACACGCCCGGGAGCGACGCAGAGTGGCAGGCACTTCTCGACCGGGCGACGAAGCCGGCCTTCAACCCGAACGGCAGACAGCGGGCCGTCATCCGCCACTTCTTGCGCGACCGCCGGGACGGCTTCTTCCTCGACGTCGGCGCCGCCCACTATCGCAAGGGCAGCATGACGTTCTTCCTGGAAGATCACCTGGGCTGGTCGGGCATCGCCGTCGATGCCCTGGAGAGCTGGGCCGCCGACTACGCGACCCATCGCCCGCGCACGCGCTTCTTCGCGTTCATCGTGACGGATCACACCGGTGCCGAGGAGCCCTTCTACCGCTTGACCGGCGACATCGGCTCGACGACGGACAAGGCGCGCGCCGAGATGATCGACGAGAAGTTCGACGTGCTGTCGGTCACCGAGATCCTGGTTCCCACGACGACCCTGGACACGCTGCTCGACCGCGAGGGCGTCGGCAAGATCGACTTCCTTTCCATGGACATCGAGGGCAGCGAGCCGGCGGCGCTGGCCGGCTTCGACATCGACCGCTTCCGCCCTCAGCTCGTCGGGATCGAGGCCTTCCCCTCGAACAAGGAAGCGATCGCGCAGTACTTCGAGAAGCACGGATACGAGCGCATCGACAAGTACCTCGAGTACGACGACCGCAACTGGTACTACACGTGCAAGGCCGCGCAGGACTGCGCACCCACCGTTCCGGAGAACCCGCCGAAGGGGGAGGACGCCGGTCAGCGCTGACGGCGGGCACACACCGTGCGTCCCGCGGCCCCCGCTGGCCGTCGCCTGCCGCCCAGCGCCGCAACCACTGCGAGGGCGATTCCGGCCAGCACGACCGCCCCGGGCTCCGGTGCCGGGACGACTGCGATGCCCTGGGGCTGTCGCAGCACGTTCGAGTAGGACACCAGCTCCTGGGCTCCCGTCTGCGGGTCGACGCGCACGACCGAGTCGCCGAACACCGTCGCCCCGACGAGCATGCCGTCCGCCTCCATCGCGAGACCAGCAACCCGGTCGAAGAGTCCACCCTCCGAGACGATCGTCGCGTCGCCGGTGACCGGATCGACGCGCAAGATGTCGAGGTTGTTCGCGACGAAGATGTCGCCCGTGTCCGGGTCGACGACCATCTCGTTCGCCGACTCGAGGGGCTCGCCGTCGAGGATCGTGTCGGGCATTGCGGGCAGCGGCAGGGTGTCCGGGTCGAGTCTCAGCAGCGCGTCTCCGCTTACGTTGAAGCCGACTACGTTGGTGGAAACGAAGAGGTCGCCACTGTCGGGATCGACGACGAGCTTCTGCATTCCGTTGAAGCGCGTCTCTCCCGGGCTGTTGCTCGCGATCACCATCGTGCCGCCGGTCGCCGGGTCGACGCGAGCCACCGGGAACGGGGCGACGCGGCTGCCGACGAAGATCGCGCCGTCGCCTCGCACCGCGACGGCGCGGGGATCCGGCAGGTCGGGCCCGGACGCCACCACCGTCTGCGCCCCGGTCTCGAGGTCGACTCGCAGCAGCAGGTTGTTGTTGGCTTCGGCGACGAGCAGGCTTCCGTCGAGGTCGATCGCGATGCCGTCGGGGAACGACAGGAGCCCGAACTGCGTGACGACCCGCTGGTCCCCGGTGTCCGGGTCGATGAGCACGATGGCGTCTTGAAGGGCATCGGCCACCAGGATGTCTCCGGGCCCGGGAATCGCTCGGCCCGATGCAACCGCCGCCGGGTTCACGAAGAGACCGCCCATGGAAACGACGGGCTGTGCGCCGCCAAACGGTGAAACGCGCAACAGCGCACCGGCTCCGGATGCGGCGGACGGGTCCGTCACGAAGAAGCTGCCGTCCGGGGCGACGCCGATGCCCGTCGGCGCCACGAATTCACCCCCGGTCGAGAGCACCACCTGGTTCGCGGAAGGACTCCCGTTGTCGTAGGCGTCCGGGTCCAGGCGGATGATCGAACCCCCGGAGTCGAGGACGATCAGCGAGCCGCTGGCCTCCGCCACGAGGTCGACGGGGCTACCGAGATCGACACCGGACCCGACGGTATCCGTGCCGCCCCCGGCGAGATCGATGCGCACCACCGTCGGCGGCAGGGCCTGCAGACCGTAGACCTCTCCGTCCCCCGTCACGGCGACGCCCACGAGGGTCGGCGGAACGCCTGCGATCACGCTCTGATTTCCGGTGGTCGGATCGACGCGGATCAGCCCGGGGCCGAGGGCATCGGCCACGAGCAGGTCACCTCCCGGAAGCCGCACGAGCGCTTCGGGGTTGCCGAGGTTCCCACCGGACGCGACCGGCGTCTGGAGGCCGCTATCGGCGTCGACGTGAATGACGGCGCCTGCAGCTGCGGCGCGGCGGTCGGCGACGAACAGGTCCGTGCTGCCCGGGACGGCGAGGACGGCGCTCGGCTCGACCAGCAGGTCTCCGGTCGCGACAACGGTCTGCTCACCCGTGACCCGGTCGACGAGGAGGATCTCTGCAGCGGACGAATCGGCCACGTACAGCGGCGCAAAGATGCGGTCCGAATTCACGACGGGAAAGAGCTCGATCGCAGTCGGGTCCACGAAGAGATCGCCCGAACTCAGCAGCACCTGATCGCCCGTGTCGGAGTCCACGCGGATCACGGCACCCGCGCCCGCCGCCGCTCCCGGATCGATGACGTAGAGGAAAACCCCAGCAGGGTCCGTTTCGAGATCGAGGGGGTCAACGAGATGCACCCCGGACGCGACCACACGTTGGTTGGCCTCGGGGTTGGCTTCCGAGAAGTTCGTGATGCGGACCTCGATCACCTGTCCGTCGCCCAGGCTCGGGTTTCCGGCATCGGCGACCATGGCGAAGTCCGCGAGCGGCCCCCGTGTCGTGATGCCCGTTGGCACCTGGAAGCTCCCTGCCTGACCCACGAGCAGCGTGTCGCCATTCGTGAGGATGCGGCGCAACTCGAGCGGACCCGGATCGATGGCGATGGCGTCCGCCGAGCGCGGCGCGCCGAAGAGTGCGAGGCGTGTGATCCCGCTGCCCGTCTGGTCGGAAATGATCGTCTGGTCCCCGCTGTCCGGATCGATGACGACCAGACCGGACAACCCGTCGATCACGGCGATCTGACCGGAGCTCCCGTTCACGACCACGTCCTCGGACATGGCGAGCTGATCGCCAGAACTCGCAACCCGCATCGATCCGTCGAGCGGATCGATCTCGATGAGGGCGCCGATACCCCCCGGTCCCGCGCTGCGGTCGCTGACGTAGATCAGTCCCGTGGTGGAATCGACGGCGATCCCGGACGGGTCCGAGAGCGGCGCGCCCGAAGCCAACACGCTCTGGTCCCCGGTATTGACGTCGACCACGAAGACCGTGTCGGCGCCCGCGTCCGCCACCAACAGGTCGCCGGTCTCCGCGAGCTGTGAGCGGGCGCTGGTTGCTAGGCCGACGAAGACGATCGCCAGCACACCGATCCGAAAAGTGCGCCGTCCGCCGAACTGCGCCATGAGGCTCTCCTCGTCGAGCCTGTTTTCGCTGCCCTCGCTTCCAGACGGCGTGGCTCGACGGAGGATCGTATCTGGACGATTCTTGTCCCCGTCTGATGTTCGCCTGATACCTCATCCGCGGATCTGATTTCTGACTCCATGCGTACCTTCTGGCTCCGCGACATCGAGATCGACCCATCCCGGGGAGAGATCCGCCGGGGCGAGCAGGTGGTGCCAGCGGAGACGAAGGTACGGCGCCTCGTCTTCCTGCTCGTCGAGGCGGATGGACGCCTGGTCTCTCACGACGACGTCCTCGCGGCCCTGTGGCCTGGCGTACGCGTGTCCCGTGACGCTCTCTACCGAATCGTCAAGGAGGCACGCGCGGTCCTGGGAGACGACGGCCGACGCCAGGCGGTGATCCGCACCCTGCCGGGGCAGGGGTTGCGTTGGGTGGCACCGGTGGAAGTCCGAGAGGACGCCCATTCGGGAATCGGTCGACCGACCCTCGAGGCGATCGAAGACCTCTACACGTCGGGCCGCATCGCCGAGGCGCGCAGCCAGGCGCTCCAGCTCGCGCGCTTGACGCCGGTCGCCGAGAACGCGCCCCAGCGAGCCCGCGCGCTCGTCTGGGCGTCGGACCTGATGCTGCACGGACGCGTCGACCGCGAATGGTTGACCCTGACGAACGAGACCCTCGAAGCGCTCGAAGCCGGCGACGCGCCGTTGCGCGCGGCCCTGCTCTCGCGCCAGGCCTATCAGCTCTACTGGTCGCGCAATCCCGGCAAGAGCCGCGCGGCCATTCGAGCCGCCCGCGCGCTCGCCGAGAAGGCAGGCGCGGTCGAGGTGCTCGCCTGGGTCGAGTTGATCGAGCACATGCAGTGCGAAGGCCCCGAACGTGCGGAAGAACGACGCCGCCACGCCGAGCGCGCCGTCGAACATGCTCGGCGCGGCGGTGTCGCGCAGACCGAACTGTGGGCACGCGAGCAGGTCGCCCACGACGCCATGGAAGCTGCTGATCTCGCCGCCGTCGAGTCCGAGGCGGACGCCATCGGCCTGCTCGCCGAAGAGCATTCGCTGGTGTGGTCCGCCCGGGTCCGCACGCTGCTGCTGCTCCATCGCGGCGACCTGCCCGCGGCCGAACGCGCGATCCTGCGCGAGATCGCTCGCTTTCCGGAAGGCGGCCAGCACGTCTTCCAGTACCTCGGCGGGCCGCTCTTGTGGCTGCGTCACGAGCAGGGGCGCCTGGCCGAGATCCTGCCGCTGCTGCGGCAGTTCGTCGCTGCAGGGGGAGAGCTGCCCGTCTGGCGGGCGGCGCTGGCGCGTGCCGAGCTGGAGACCGGCGCGCTGGCGGAAGCCCGCGCCGAGTACGAGGGCCTGGCCGCGGGTGGCTTTCGAGACATCGACGGCGATTTCGTCTCGGCCGTCACCCTCGCTCACCTCGCCGAGCTCTGCTGCGCCTTCGGAGACGCGGCGCGGGTCGGCTGGATCGAGGATCACCTTGCCCCGTTCAGCGGGCGTCTGATCGTCTCTCCTCGCGCGAGCTTCTGCATGGGACCGACCGACCTGCTCCTCGGCCGGCTCGCCGCCCAGGCCGGGCGGCTCGACGAGGCGCGATCACTGCTCGAGCGGGCACTCGCTCTGTGCCAACGGGTCGAGTCGCGGCCCGCCGAGGAGCGAACCACCAAAGCCCTCGCGACATTGGAGGATCGTTGAAGCCCCGCTTCGGAAGCGCGCTGCTCGCCTTCGGCTGGGGGCTCACCCTGTCGGTCCTGTCCTCGACGCTCTCGTCCATGGGGAGCGCCGCCGTGCTCCCGCCGCACCTTCCCCTGCGCATCCTGATCGTCAGCGACGAGGTGAACCCCCACGGCCTGTCCGACGCCGACCTCACCCAGCCTGGCGACCTGCTGACGGCCCTGACCGATCCCGCCAGCGGACTCAACGTCGACCTCGCGAACGGCGGCGTGATCGAGATCGCCACCGACGACCTGGAGGACGCGACGGCCTTGCTCGAGCTTCCGCCCGCGAGCCCGGACGCCTACGACGTGGTCGTGTACTTCGCCCACCGCATCCCGACCGGGGCATCCGGCGCTCTTCGGCAGCAGGCGTTCGTCGACTCCCTCGAACAGTTCCTGATCGCGGGAGGCGGTGTCGTGTCCTTCCATCACGGCGTCTACCAGACCGCGGGCAAGGAATCCCTTCAGGCGTTGCTCGGCGGCACCGCGACGGGCTCCGTTCCCTGGAACACCGCCGAAGGACAGAACGTCATCGACGTGGCACCCGGGCATTTCGTGACCACCAACGGCATCGAGTACCCGGCCTCGACCCCGTATGCGGACCCTGCGCGGGGGATTCCGTCCGACAGCTATGCCTTCTTCAACAACACGCCCGACGAGCGCTATCTCAGCTTCGACATCAACGGCAACGCCGGTGACGTCACGGTGCTCTTCGCCAGCGACTACGACGAGTCCGGCACGACGCATCTGCTCGGCTTCGAGCATCGGCAGCCCGCCTGGGCGGGCCGGGTCATCGTCTACCAACCCGGCGAGTACCAGCCCAACGCCATCGACGACCTCGACGGCAACAACTTCCAGATCCTGGCGAACGCGATCTACTATTCGGCGAACGCGGCGGGAAGCCCTCCCATCGGATTGCCCGCACTCGGGCCGGGCGCGGCGATCCTGTGCGCGACGCTGTTGCTCGCGGCCGGCGGGCTCGTGACCCGGTGCCGGTCATGAGTTCGGCTGCCGCGCGCCCGTCGCGGAACCGGATCCGGTGCCTCGTCCTCGGCTGTGCGCTGCTCGGCGCGCCCGGCTGTGCCGCTACCTGGATGGTCGACCGCGAGTGGGTGGAGGTTCGCAGCGAGCATTTCGCAATCACGAGCGATCTCGATGCATCCGCGACCGAAGAGCTCGCCAGGAACCTCGAGCTGTTCCGGGCGGCCGTGCTGGTGATGACGCGTGCTCGCACCCTGGATTCGAGCGTCCCCACCCGGGTGTTCTTCTTCGACAGCCCCGCCACCTTCCGCCAGTTCCTGCCCCGATCGAGGCACGTGCTCGGATACTTCCGACCGACCCTGCGGGCGAACTTCGTGGTCGTTCTCGACCACGGCTCGGTCGCCGCGGACGAGGTTCTGCGGCACGAGTACGTTCACTTCCTGGTCCGCAACGGTTCGTCGCGCATCTATCCGACCTGGTACGACGAAGGCTTCGCCGAGCTGCTGAGAACCACCGGCCCGGTGGGAGAGCACGTCGCAGTGGGCAACGTGCCCCTGCTGCGCCTGCGACAGATCCGCACCACGCCCTGGATTCCGCTCGAGCGGGTCCTGAGCTACGACGGCAGTCAGCGCTGGACCGCCGCGCAGGTCGCGATGTTCTACGCGGAGTCCTGGGGCGTCGTCCACTACCTCACCCGCGATCTCGACCACGCCGTCGCGCTGGGCGGCTCGATCGAGACCTATCTCGACCGGATCGAGGCGGGCGACAGTGTCGATGCGGCCTGCCTGGCGGCGTTCGGCATGAGCGTGTCCGATCTCGACGCGGCCGTCCGCGCCCATCTCGCATCGGGAACCTTCACCCCCTTCGGCGTGCGTGCGGATCGGCTTACATGGAGCGACAAGACCGACACGAGACGCCTCCCGCGGGCCGAGGTCGCCGAACGACTGGGGGAGCTGTCCCTGGCGTCGGAGATGCCGGCGAAGGCGGGGCTCTTCTTCCGGGAGGCACTCGACCACGACCCGGGTCTCGCGCGGGCTCACGCCGGCCTCGCCGACGTGCTCGCGTTCGAAAGCCGATGGAACGAGGCCGAGTCGCAGTACGAGCGCGCCATCGCCCTCGACCCGGAGGACCCACTCAACTTCCTCGACTACGGCGAGTACTGGTTGATGCGCGCGCGCAAGACCGACGATGACGAAGAACGCAGAGCCTTCCTCAGCCGGGGTCGTCGTCGTCTCGTTCAGGCCTACCAGCTGGACGACGGAGCGCCCGAGGCCTACGCGATGTACGGCCAGAGCTTCTTGCAGAAGGGCGAGGACGCTTCGGGCGGCCTCGAAACCCTCGAGCACGCCCTGCGCCTGCTGCCGTCTAGCGTCCGCGTGCAGCTGATGCTCGCCGAGGCCTACATCAGCCTCGACCGAAACGACGACGCGCTGCCGCTCCTCGACCGCATCCTCGCCTGGTCCCACGAAGGAGAGACCGCCACCCGGGCCCGGGAGCTACTCGACCGGATCGACTCGCCCCAAGCCACCGAGAGCAGCGCGGCGCCGGCTTCACCGTCGCCTCAAGTGGTCCAGCAATCGCCGTCGCCATCGCTGTAGCTGAGGTACCAGTGACGAGCACTGGTCTCCCAGCCCGGCTCGATGCGACCCTCCCAGTGCAGGATCATGAAATGCAGCACGTGGCTCGACTGCAGAAAGCCCAGCCCACGTAGCGCCCCGGCGAACCCGGAATGGGTGCATGCGATGCGGACCTCTCCGACCCGTTCCGCGCGCATCTCGTCGAGAGCCTTCTGGATGAGCACCGAGAAGGCTCCGCTGCGCGGATCGGCGAGAACGTCCATGACCTGGCCGTACGAGCCGTCTTCGCCGGAGAAGGTCCGGAATACCACGTAGCCTGCCAACCTGCCGTCCGCGTCACGTGCAGCCCAGCGCGCATACGGCGTAAAGGGCTTGTCGACGAACTTCCAGTTCAGATAGGTCGAGTCGCGCACGACGATGGCATCGAACTGGTCTTCCACGCTGGCGAAGAAGTCATCGAACTCGTCCCCGAAACGATCGATCCGCTCGAGGCGATAGCCGTCATCGCGTGCGCGACCGCGCAAGCGGTCGACCAGCGAGAGCGCAAGTCGGCCCGGCCCTGCGAGCAGACCGCCCAGCGCACCGCCGAGGCGCCGGCGCAGGAGAGGCCCCGGGTCGTACAGCTTGACGAAGGGGCAGAAGTCCGTGAAGTCGTGCCAATCGGCCTTCGCATACAGCCGGTTGTTCGCCTCGTTGTGCCAGAGCGCACCCGCGAGCTCAGGACGGAGATCGGCGACACCCTTCAGCATGATCTTGCCGAGTCCCTTGCCGCGGTAGTCGACCGAGAGCATGTCGTCGTAACACATGAACCCCTGCTCCCGGCGGCCGCCGAGGGAGAACGGCCAGGGCGCGTGACCGTGCATGCCGACGACCCGGTCGCTGTCGACGAGCAGGTAGTAGGGCGGCAGCTCGTCGCTCACGTAGGGGTTGCCGAGCGCGAACCAGTGAAAGATCCGGGTGCGCTGCTCGATTTCCTCGGCGGAGTACATCTGGCCCCAGAGCGCCTGGACGTCGCTGAGGTTCGCCGGAGTCAGACGCTCCACTCGGAATTCATACTCGGACATCTTTCTTCCCTTCTTCCATCTCTCGTAGGCGGCTTCAGGACAGCCGGGGGACGAGCGGGCCTTCCCATCCACGGCCGCGCGGGCGAAGCACGCTCAGGTCCACAGCCTGTAGACCGTCCATGTGTGAAAGGGTGTGAATACGCGTCGCAGCTTGCCACGCCGACGCCTCGAGGGTCTCCAGGGGCGTCTCGCGATAGTCGTCCACGCTGAGCACGTCGATGCGGTTCAGGCACACCGCGTGGCCGTAGACCTCCGCGCAGTCCTGCGCGGGTCGGACCCAGTGGCCGTCCCGGCGGAAGAGGTTGCCGGCGGGACGGGCGCGCCGGACGTCGGACACCAACGGATTCATCGGGTGGGGGGTCCACTCCCCGAACGGGTCCTCTGCATGGAAGAGGTGCAGCTCGTCGTTGGGTCCGCCGCCGTCTGCCGGTGCGATCGTGCAGAACAGCCACCAACGGCCGTCGCTCTCGAGCAAAGTCGAGTCGAACGCGGCGACATCGTCCATCAGAACCTTCTCGCGCTCCCAACGGTCCGGGAAGGAAGTCGGTCGCCAGACCTCGATCGTTCGGTTGCCGGCGGTCTCCGGAAGCATGAAGAGCTGCCCGGTGTGGCGGAAGAGAAAGGGATACGAGAGGTGGTACGGGCACGCAAGCGCAGGACGCGGCTCCGTAGGAGTGCCGTCCGGCCCGATCTCGACCCAGGCGATCTGCGCGCGATCGTCGCGACGATACGCGTAGTCCTCGAAGAACAGGTAGCTGCGGCCATCGACCTCTACCGGAAACGGATCTGCGAAGAAGCGCGACGGAGGCGTGTCGAGTACGTGGAAGCCCGCGGGCGAGAAGTCCCCTGGGTCGGGAGGCGGGGCGCGGCGCCAGCCGACCACCCAGCTCCGCACCGTGTCTTCGCTCCGGCGCGCATCGATGATTCGGGAAGCCAGACGCGAAGCGAGACGGAAGAGGTACCCGAGCATCGCGAGGTTGCTCGGGGGGGCGGACGCGACGCTTTCTGAGGCGGCCCAGCCTTCACCCCAGCTTCGCGGGATCGTCTTTCCGTTCGAGACCCGCTCGAGGCAACGGACGACGAGGAGCGCGAAGCGTGCGGCAGCAATGCTGGCGTTCCGATGCGCTGAACCCATGCGGGTCGACGTGAACGAACGCGCCAGTGCCCCGGGCTGATCCGGATCGCCGCACTCAGCCACCAGCACCGTCTCGGTCGCCCGCTGCTCGTCGCGAATCTCGCGCAACTCACTCGCGTCGGATTCCCGGGAGAGCGCGTGTCGCGGATGACGCCAGACCCCGAGCCGCGAGAGCACTTCCAGACCCGTGTAGGGCGTACCCCGGGTGAGATCGAGAATCAGGTCGAGACCGGCGTCCGCAAGAGCAGCCTCGGCATCACCGAGCGAGGGACCCGGAGGAAGGGCGATCGATCTCGCTTCTCGTAGGAAGACGGGAGCCTCCACACGGACGAAGGGGTCGGGCTTCGCGCCCATCCGGGTGCGATCGAAGTCGCGATAGAAGCGGTAGAGAAGGGACCCCCTCGAGCCCGCTCGCGGCTCGCCCGCGAGCGCAACGACCGGGACAGCCACCGCGTCGCTGCTTTCGATCCAGGCGAGGATCGGGAGCACCCAGCGCTCGACCTCGAGAGAGTGCAGCACGATCCCCAGCCGCAGGGATTGCTCGCCGGACCGCCTCTCGTCCGCCTCGCCAGCCTGGCCTGTCGCTCCATCCACCGCGCATTTCCCGTTCGGAGCAGTTCACCGAGAGCGTCGACTTGCCTCGGAAGGCGATCACTATATCAGAATCGCCCCCTTGGGATCCGCGGCATTGGACTGCGAAGCGTGCAGCCCGTGCGCAGCTCATGCGCTACTCGCTCCAGTGCGACAGGTCTCGTCCCGTGATCTCCTCGAGGCGACGATTGTGCGGGGCATAGTGCGCAACGAGCAGCTCGCGCGTCGCCGCGTTCATCTTCGGGTTCGCTGCGGCGCTCTTGTCGATCAGCGCACCCAGCGTGCGACGCAGGCTGCGAGGCATGCGCGCGAGTAGCGGCTCGCCCAGTGTCTTTCGAGCCAATCGGCGTGCTCGGGTGGTGAGCAGCTTGCCTCGAACGTTCGACGCGTCGACACGCTCGAGCTCGTGGTTCGGCTCGACACCGAGGAAGGTCCAGAGATGGCGGCAGACCGCCTGCGGGTCCCGGGAGAAGTCGTCTAGAAAGACGATCTCCAGCCGCGAGGAGGGAAAGAGCCCGAGGTAGCGATCGATCTGCTCTGCGTAGTACCCCGAGTCGACGTAGGTGCGATAGCGGAGCTCGGGCATGGCGACGCCGGGGGTGGTCAGCGCGGCGCGCTTGCCCTCGTGGACGGGGAGGATGTGCGCCTTCCACGCGGCCTCCCCTGCATCCCCGTCGAAGCGCTGCCCGCTCTCGATGCGCCGCAGGTCTTCCTCGACCGCTTCCTCGAAGGGGAGCGTGTCCGCGCCGCTGGCGCGCCGCATGAGCCAGTCCGAGTAGGCCCGGTCGACGGGGTTGCGCAGGATCACGATCAACCTCGCGTCCGGAAAGCATTCCTGGATGCGCGGCGCGACGTAGGGAAGGTAGAGATTGCGGTGCCGGGCCTCGCCGACCGCCGACTCCCCCTGGAAGTCGGCAAAATAGGTCCTCGCGTAGTAGTCGAGGCCCTTCTCGTATTCCGCCTCGAAGAAGATGGGCTCCTTCGGCGTCGAGAAGAAGACGTCAGGATGTTGGCCGAGCGTGTCGTAGAGCGACGTGGTCCCGCTCTTTGCCACACCCAAGATGAAGAAGTTCGGTCGGGTCATGAAGAGGAAGTCGCTGGCGAAGGAAAGCCCATCCCACTGCGAGTGGAAAGGCCCTCTCTCCGGGTGCTATTCCCTGGCTGGCTTCGGCACCCCCGCCCCGCGCCCCCAGGACGAAGGACCTCTGTGAAGGACGAAGGATCTCTGTGAAGGACGAAGGATCTCCGTGAAGGACGAGTCGCGAATCATCCTGAATGCGCTCCTCGCACACGTGAGTCGTCTCGTGTCCATGGCGGTCGCGTTCGGGATGGTCCCGTACCTCATCGGCCACCTCGGCGAGGCGGCCTACGGCGTGATCGGGATCGCCGGGTCCATCCTCGGTCTGCTCGTTCTCGTCGAGATGGGCGTGCGTCCCGCGACGGTCCGCCAGTACTCGAATCTCCTCTTCCAGGGCGAGATCGACCGCGCCAATGCCCTGGTCAGCGCGTCGATGGTCCTGTACCTGGGACTGTCGGTCGTGATCGTGCTGACCCTCGCCGTGTTCGGCAGGGCGTTCCTCACCGCCATGAAGGTGCCGCCGGAGTTGATGTCCGACGCCTACTGGACGTTGCTCGCGGCCGGGGCGGCTCTCGCGGTCAACCTGCTGACCACTCCCTACCGGGCCGCGCTCGTCTCCCAACTGCGTCACGACGTCGAGCACTACACCCTGATGCTGATGACATTCCTGCGTGCGGGATTGATCATCGCGACCTTCATCGTGTGGTCCGAGAGTCTGTTGGTGTGGGGCGCCGCGACGCTGCTCTCGAACCTCGTCGTCTTCTTCACGGTGCGATGGAAGAGCGCCCAGCTGAACACGACCCTCGAAATCCGCACGAGCCTGGCATCGAGGGAGGCGTGGCGCGACCTCTCGACCCTGGGCATCGACACGACCATGGCCCAGCTGTCTTCCTGGGTGAACATGCAAAGCGGGTCGATGATCGTCTCCTACTTCCTGGGAGCCGCAGCCGTCGCCCACTATGCCCCCGTCCTGATCCTGATGAACGCGCTGATCTCCTTTTCCGGTTCGTTCATCCAGCAGCTGATCCCCGTCATGACGAAGGCGTCCGGCCAGGACAATTTCGGCCTGATGCAGCGGACGCTCGTGCGAAGCACCCGCTACAGCATTCTCATCAGCGGTGCGGGGGCCGCCTGGGTCGCAGTCCACGCGCGACTGATCGTGCCCGCCTGGCTGGGACCCGGCTTCGAGGACACGGCCGTCGCCCTCGAGATCTGGTCGTGTGCGGTGGTGCTCCGGACCTTCACGGGCGCCTCCCTGCCGGTCTTCCTCGGCTCGAACCGACTTCGCGGCATCGCAATCTTCAATCTCGTGCTGGCGGCGGTCTCTCTCGCGCTCGCCATCCATCTCGTCGGAAGCACGGACCTGGGCATCCTCGGCGCAGCCATCCCTGCGCTGGCCGCCCAGGCGATTCGCACCGTCGTGCGCGTGACGGTCGCGGTCCGGGTTTGCCAGATGGGTCTCATCGAGTTCATCCGGCGCTCCTATGGTGGCCCGGTGCTCTGCCTCGTCGTCGTGGCCGGCGCTGCCTGGGCTGTCCAGCATTCGACCACGCTCGGCCTCTGGCCCGAGCTCGCGGTGTCCGGGTCGCTTTCGCTCCTCGCCTTCGCGGCGACCGCATGGACCATCGGGTTGACCTCGGACGACCGCAGCAAGGTGGCGGGCTACGTTCGCCAAGCCATCGCCAAGGTCGCCTAGACTCGCCCGCTGCCATGCCTCCCCAGAACCCGCCCGTCGTCGTCGTCGTCCTCTCGAAGGCGTTTCCGGTCCCGCCGGACGCGGGCAGCCCGCGACCGTTCCAGCTCCTCTCGCGGCTGTCGGCTCGAGCTCGGCTGCATTGCGTTGCGGGCGTCCGTTGCGGCGAAGACGAATGGAACGACTTCATCGCGACGCCTTCGATCGCCAACCTGTTCGACTCGGTGAGCGTCACGCACGGGCAGTCGCGAGACCCGGATTCCGCCCAGGCGCTGATCTTCCTGACAGGCAGCGCGCGACACGACCTCCGCTTTCGCGACCCGCTGCTGCTGCGACGAACGCGACATCAGCTTCAGCAGGTCGCCGAGCGTGAAGGACCGCTGACCTTCCTGTGCATGGGGATCGACGCCCTGCAGTTGGTCCCGCCGGCGCTCTGGTCGCATTGCGTCGTGGACGGTGTCGACCCCTGGTCGTTGATCCTCGAGCGGCAGGTGCGCGACAGTGCACAGCTTCCGCTGGGGCGGCGACTCAAGCTCTACCTGGCGAGGTTCGGCATGCAACGCTTCGAGAGACAGATGTTCGAGCGCGTCTCGGCGGTCACCTACAACTCGAGCGCTGACATTTCCTACCTGCGGCGACGCATCCCGGACGCTCCCATCGCGCGGGTCATCGACGGGTGCGATACGGACTACTTCTCGCCCGAGGCCGTACCCGACGTGGACGAGGTGCCGGACGAGATCGTCTTCAACGGCCACATGCGCTACGGACCGAACCTCGACGGAGCGCGCCATCTGGTCGACGACATCATGCCGCTGGTCTGGCGGCAGCGACCGCAGACCCGGGTCTACCTCGTCGGTCCCGACCCCGCAGGCGATCTCGCCCGCTACGACTCCGACGATCGAGTCGTCGCGACGGGCTTCGTCGACGACGTGCGCCCCTACCTGAGGCGCGCCGCGGTAGTCGTGTCGGCTCTGCGCTTCGGCACCGGCATGAAGAACAAGCTGCAGGCGGGACTCGCCATGGAAAAGGCGATGGTCGTCAGCTCCGTCACGGCGGAGGGCTTCGACGGGCTCGAAGCCGGGCGGCACGCGCTGATCGCCGACGACCCGGCCGACTTCGCGAACGCGGTCTGCGCACTGCTCGACGATCCGCCGCGGCGCGCGCGCATGGGCGCTGCGGGACGCGAGCTGATCCGCGAACACTTCAGCTGGTCCGCAGCGACCGAGGTGCTGTGGGATGCCCTCGAGGCGTGCCCACGAACGAAGAGCTAGGGGGCCGACGCCCCCGCGAGCTCTCGGATCAGCGCCGCGCAGCGATCGCTCGCGCGGCCATCATCACTGAGAAAGTGGTCCGCGATGTAGGCGGCGCGTCCCGCCGTCAGACGGGCCCGCAGCTCCGGGTCGTCGAGGGCTCCAAAGAGACCCTCACGCAGCAGGCCCCGCTCGCGGACAGTGACGGCTGCGGCGCTTCCCACGTAGGGCATGAAGTCCGGCTCGTTGGTGAGGTTCACGACGACCAGGGGCTTTCCCAGGAAGATCGCCTCCTCGCCGGTAGTCGAGATCGTCGTGACTACCACATCGGCGTCGAAGAGCAGCTGCGGCGTGCTGAGTTCCTTGATCACGGTGACGTTCCGCGCGCCGACCCGGTCCCGGATGCGTTCGTAGAAGGCGAGGTCGTATTCGTTGGGATGGAGCTTGATGACGAAGTGGAGCGACTCGTCCTGCCGCTCGAGCTCGAGCAGGCCACCCACGTACTCTTCCGCGTGGCTGGCCTTCTCGTTCAGGGTGACGGGGTTCGTCATGACGGCGATCAGTCGCCGGTCCTGCGGAATCGCAAGTTTCTCTCGGGTCTGGCCCGGGTGGAAGAAGCGTTCGGCATCGCGAATCCACGGGTCCAGGCGCGAGTCACCGGTGACGACGAGCTGCTCTTCGGGCACACCCGCGCGGATCATGGCATTGGCGATTGCCGGACCGTTCACGGCCATCCGGTCGGAAAAGATCGGGTCCGCCCAACCGGGAAAGCCGGTGATGTCTCCACGTTGCAGGCTCAGACTGGGGACGCCGAGGGCCGCGGCAGCGATGACGCAAGCCCGGGAGCGCGGGTCCCATTCTGCGGGTGTGACGACGATGTCCGCCGGGTTCTCTTCGAAGTAGCTCGCGGCCCGCTCGACGCTGGCCGCGAGTTCCGGCGCGATCGCCAGGGCGAAGCGCGTCAGGTAGTGACCGGTAATCGGCCAGAAGTCGATGACGCGGCCCGCTTCGCCCGCCGCGCCGGGGACCCTGAAGTGGCGGCGGAAGGCGGGAGACCCGAACAACGCGAGCGCGTCGCGCAGGAAGCGACGCCTGTCGTCCGCTGCCCCCGCGCTCGCATCCGACTCCTCCCTATGGTCACTCAGACGCGCAACCGGTAGGCCCTGCTCGTCGAGCTCCCGCTTCAGGGATTCGTCCTGAAGGTTCAGGAAGCGACAGGAGAAGCCGTCCGTCCCGTTGAGGTCGGTCTCATTGAGATAGTGCGCGAGCTGGATCGTGAGATCGGACTGCTTTCGATTCGACCCGATGAAGGCCACGCGGATCGCGCCAGCCGCAGTGTCTGCTGAGACGGACGCATCGCGTTGCTTCCGCGGCGCGCGCCGCCGAAGCAGCCGCCGGGCTCCCAACAGGAAGTAAACCGGAACGAGGTAGAGGCTGGGCCACGCGAGCAGGCGCCGCTGCGCTTCCCAAAGAACAGCGGCGAGCTTGCGGCGCAACCCCGATCCCGTGCGCAGGCGAAGGGGTATTCCGCGACTCTTCGCAACCAGGAAGAAAAGTTTCGCAAGTAGACCGACCGGCCCGACGCACACGACCCGCGACGGACGCAGCTCGTCCAGCACCCTTCCCACCAGCTCGAGCGAATCGACGACCCGGAGCAGGTGGAAGTGAAGGATGTAGGTTTCCTGGGCGAGCCAAAGCGACCTTCCGCGCTGCTCGAAGCGTCCCTTCACCAGGGCGCGCACGCTGCGGAGCAACTGATCGGAACGATCCGCCGCATTCCGGATGGTGGTCTCGGCCCCGCGGTACGCGTCGAGGCGTGACGTCGTGATGTCGGGGAAGTCGGCCGAGTCGGGCAGCTCTTCGACCAGATCCGCGACAGCATGCACGGCGAGACCCGCGCGCGCGGCCTGCGCCATGACCCCCTCGACGACGCGCGTGTCGGGGATGCCGCTCGAGACGAGCAGCAGCGGGCCGGGATCAGACACGGCCGACGTCCCCGGAATCCGCCAGGGGAGCTTCGCTCTCGAGGAAGCCGGCGCGCCTCAGAATGCCCAGGCGAATGCGGATTCGGTCGAGCAGGGGTGACTTCGCGGACTCGTAGCTCATCGGCCGGTGCCACCGCAGGACGGGAGTGCGGGCCGGCGCTCGGCTTCGATCCACGGTCGGTTGCTGCAGAAGCTGGACGAGCCGAGCCGCGAGCTGGTCGCTCGTCAGTCCGTCGAGGTAGCTGGCGCGCGAGGCGCGCTTCAGCTCGGCGAGGGTGCCCGGATGCGACCTCAGGTGCGACAGACACTCGATCATCTGGTCGCCGAAATCCGAGAGCTGACAGATGAAGCCGTTGCGTCCATGCGTCACGAGCCAGCGCATGGCGCCGATCCCGTCGCTGCAGACCGGAACGACGCCGAAGCTCATCGCTTCGAGCAGCGCCATGGGGCAGCCCTCGGCGTAGGAAGCCAGGACGAAGGCGTCGGCGCGGGCGAGGCTCGCGTGCAGCTCCTCGCGCGGCACACGACCGTGCACCGTGACGTGTGGCACCGCTTCGAGTCGGCGCGCGACGGCATCGGGAATGCGGCCGAACCAGTCGAGGTGCACGCCCTGCCAGCGGGCCGGGTCCTCGAGAACCGCGTCGAGCACGAGCTTCCCGCCCTTGTTCCGTGTGTAGCCGCCGGCGAAGACGACCCGGATCGAATCCCGGGGCTGTTCCCGATCGTTGACCGGCGCACCCGGATCCGGAACGCCGCAGTACACGATCGGGCACTTCGTCGGCGGGACCCCGTAGCGACCGACATAGGCGCTCTGCATGTCTGCCGAGATCGTCACGACGTGGTCGACCCACTCGTGTTGGTAACAGGCCAGCGCGGCAACCGAGCGGCGCGGCATGTGCCCTACCGAAAGCAGCGGACAAGGAAGCAGGGGTGCCACGCTCTGGAGGAAGGGGTTGTCGTTGTTGATGGCGCCGTCGATGGCGTGGTGCGCGATGTAGTCGAGCAGCGCGCGGCAGGACGCGACCGCGTCGCCATGCTGATCCGCCGCGATATGCGCGATTTCGAAACGCTCGAGCCAGGACCGATCGCGCGGTTCGGGAGAATAGAAGTGGACCTCGACGCCCATCCCCACGAGTGACTCGCAGAGTGAACGGGCATAGGCGGTGATGCCCTGCCCGCGGTCCGGCGGACTGGAAGAGGCGACGAGGATCTTCATGGGCGCGGACCGCACGGCCCCGTCATCGGCCGATCCGCATCGCCGCTGTACCCGCGGCAGGAGTCGGGAGCGAGTCCCGGGCGAGACCCATCAAGCACCCGCACCCAGGGCGAGCAAATGGTCCTGGCAGAGACGCCGGATCTTCTCGAGCTCGGACCAGGCGGCGATGCCGTGCGTTCCGGTGCCTCCGCTCGAGCGGGCGTCGGCGCCGCGGTCCCAGACCTCTCGGATGTCGACCGGAACGCGCGCACGCAGGTCGCCCAGGAAGGCGCGCGCGGCCTGGACCTCAGCCGCGAGGCCTGGCTTGCCCTCAGCCTCGAGAATCGCGTCTTCGAGTGCCTGTAGGTGGCGGTAGTCATCGATGCCTTCGCGGTGCTGCTCGGCCACTTCGAAGGCCAGGATCTCGTAGCCCGGGCCTCGCTTCTGGACTCCCCAGGGCTTTGCCTTCACGAGGTCCCAGCGCTCCTTCGCGGCCAACACTCCGTATTGCCACTGGTAGCGGCCCTTCGCACCGAGCGCCCAAGGATAGAGGCCAAACGAGAAACGCGAATCGCCAACGTTGTAGAGCCAAAGCTCGGCGCCCGCTTCCCGGATACCCGCCAACGATTGCGGAACGAGCGGAAACCCGGAATTCGGCATTGCGATGTCGAGATACGGAACCATCTGCATCTCCTTCTGCCCGTTCAGAGAAGAGATCGTCCGCACGCCCGGCAGGTCGTCGGTCAGGCGGCCGAGCTCGATTCCCCGGTCGACCCCTTCCTGGCCGTGGTTCGAGAGCTCGTCCGACAGGTACCAGAGGATCTCCGGCCAGCCGCGCTCGATGCGGACCTTCTCGAACCCCGCGATCAGGTTCAGGTAGGTCTCTCGCCAGGCGGGGGTGCCATCCGGCGCGTCGACCCGCAGGAACTTCTGGATGAAGCCGGGCCGGCCGATGGGCTGAAAGCCGTAGAAGGGCATGCGCCCGAGGCCCGCAGCCGCGTAGGCGTCCATGAAGCGGACGAAGCGGTTCTGCGCATCGATCTGGGGCACCGTCCCGTCGAAAATCAGGGACCCACGCAGGATCTTCTGCGACCGGTCGCCCGTGTATCGCAGGTCGTCCTTGAAGGCGGCGCCCGTGTAGCCGACGTCCTTCATGAAGGCGAAGTGCGCGCGCTGCGCAGCGAAGGTGATCCGGTCCATGTCTGGATCGCCATCGAAGAGCGGACCCGTGACATTCGCCTTCCAGAACTGCGTGTACCACTCCGTGCCGCCCGAGTAGTAGAGACCGAAGTCGATGCGCGGGGCCGGAAGCACGAAGGGCAGCACATCGAGAACGAGCGGGAGTCTCGCCGCGGGCCGGCCGTCCGCTGCGAGGGAGACAGATCCGCTGTACCGCCCGGCGCGCTGGGTGGCGTCGACTTGCAGACGGACAGCGAAGCGGACCGGAACCCCCGCTTCGAGGTCGAGCGCGGGCCGCCGGTCGAGGACGGTCGCGGCGATCTCGACGCCGCGGTCCTGCCGCAGTACGGGCTGGTACCGGACGAAGCGCCGGTCGATCCGTTGCGGCGGAAAGGAGCCCCCCGGTCCCGCCAGGTCTCCGACCCGGATCTCGACGCCGCGCAGGTCTCGCAGCGGATAGACGGAGAAGAACGCCCATTCGGTCTCCGCCCGCCCCGCCCGAACCGACAGAGCTTCGACTCGGTCCCGCGCCCCGGGACGCGTCGTCGGCAGCACGCGCGTCTCCCTCGGCATGCGGAAGAGGACGAAGCCCCGCTCGGACTCCGCACGCGTCGGAACGAAGGGAAGGGAAGGGTCGACGGCTTCCGGCAGTTCGAGCCCCGTGAGCCGGACGAGTCGTTCGCGCAGGGCGTCCTGTTCGGCGGCGAAGCGCGCCGCGTCCGACGCCTCGCGCAAGGGGAAGACGATCATCGCGTTCAGCGGGAGGTTCTGCAGGCCGACGTCGAGCACGCCGTCCTCGACCGAGACGTCGACGCTGCGCTCCGTGAAGACCGGGTCGACGAAGGTCCGATAGAGATCCATTCCCGTGTGCCAGAGGTCGGGGTAGTGGCGGAGCCAGTCTTCCTCGAAGACCTCTTTCGCACTGGGGTTCGACGCGAAGACGCGCTCGCCTTCCACGTCGAGCGTCACCCCGCGGTAGATGTCGTACCGACGTTCCGCGCTGTAGTCGCCGAAGCGCAGCCAGACGCGATAGCGACCGTTGCGCACGCGCACACGGAAGGCACCACTGGGAGACGTGACGAAGTCCTGACTCAATCCGTCGGCGGGGAAGCCGCGGTCCTTTGCCTTGACGCGGCTCGGCGTCGTCCATCCGAAGGCGGTCCCCGGGCCGAAGCGTTGCTGCGGCGTGACGCTCTCGAAAGGCGAGAGTACGGGAGCGTCGGGAGGACCGAAGTCGAAGCGCCACAGGTCGGCGTCCTGCGCGAACACGGCGACCGTCCCGCCAGCCGTTCGCGCGACCAGGATCTCGGGGTCTTCCGCGGGGACGACCCGCAGGTCGTCGACGGACACCTTCGAGCCGGGAATCGTCGCCTTGAGATACACGAACGCCCAACTCGCACCCGTCGGCACATCGACGATTCCCTCGAAGGGCTTCGACCCGCCGCCCGTCGATCCGACCCTGTTCACGGCCGCATGCCTCGGAAGCGACTTGCGACGAGCGTCCTTGAAGAAGACGGCCGCGTAGAGATACATGCGAGCGCGGGTCGTTGCTTCGACTCGAGCCGAGAACGAAACGCGCAACGACTCGCCGGGTGTCACGCGGAGCCAGGGCGAGCTGACGCGCGGTTCGGGATCCGCTTCCGTGGGCGCGAGGCGGATCGGCTCCTTCGAGAGTTCGGCCCCGAGCAGGTTCGCCGGCGCGGCGAAGGCCGGCCCGGCGGCGACCGCCTGGGACCCGAAATCGATGCGCACGGCGGTAGGAACGACTGGCGGCACACCGCGCTTGCGGGAGCCCTGACCGGGGACCTCGAAGACGATCCGATCGACATCACTGTGGCGCTCGACCCGGACCGGCAGCTCCAGCCTGCGGCCATCGCGCTCGAGCGACGCACGCACGCTGCGTGGGTCGAAAGGTCTCCGCGAACCCGAGCGTTCCAGCAGGAGCGCCAGAGGCGCTCGGACCGCATGCACGCTCGCATGAGGCTGCGGCAGCACGCTCGTCTCGAGCCAGGCTGTCGAAGCGGCACTCGCGGCGGCCGCGCAGGAAAGCAGCAGGCACGCAACAATCCCCGTGATGCCGGTCCTCATCGCTTCTCTCCGTATCCCTGCGACATGGCGGCCTGATGGGCTGTGGGTGTATAACACAGGTCTCCGGCGCTCTCGGCGCTGCATTTGCGCCAACGAGCGACCGATGAGGAGAGCATGAAGGTCCTGGCCACCGGCGGAACCGGCTACATCGGCAGTCACACCGTCGTCGAGCTCATCGGCGCGGGCCACGACGTCGTCGTCCTGGACAACCTGCGAAACAGCAGCCGGGAAGTCATCGCGCGGATCGAAGAGCTGACGGGCAAGGCACCGGCCTTCTACGAGGCCGACGTGCGAGACGGTCGGGTACTGAAGCAGATATTCGACGAGCACGAGATCGACGCGGTCATCCACTTCGCCGGCTTGAAGGCCGTCGGCGAGTCCGTCGAAATGCCCCTCGACTACTACGACAACAACGTCGGCGGCACGCTGACTCTGTGTCGCGCGATGACGGAGCACGGCGTCAAGAACCTCGTCTTCAGCTCGTCTTGCACCGTCTATGGAGACCCGCAGACGGTGCCCATCACCGAGGACCTTCCGGTGGGGCAGGCCACGAACCCCTACGGGCGATCCAAGGCCTTCATCGAAGAGATCCTCCGCGATCTGCACGTTTCGGACTCCGCCTGGAACGTGGTGCTGCTGCGCTACTTCAACCCCGTCGGCGCACACGAGAGCGGCCGGATCGGAGAGCACCCGGACGGGATCCCGAACAACCTCGTGCCCTCGATCGCACAGGTCGCTGTCGGCAAGCGCCCCGAGCTGCGCATATTCGGCAACGACTATCCGACCACCGACGGAACCTGCATTCGCGACTACATCCACGTCGTGGACCTGGCGCGTGGCCACGTGAGCACCCTGGAAGCCCTGGACCGCAACCCGGGAGTCGAGGTCTACAACCTGGGGACCGGCAGAGGCTACTCGGTGCTCGAGGTCCTGGCGGCGTTCCAGCGCGCATCGGGTCTCGACATCGCACACCAGGTCGTCGACCGGCGTCCGGGGGACGTCGCCTGCGTGTGGGCCGACCCCGCCAAGGCTCGGCGCGAACTCGGGTGGGAAGCGACGCGTGACATCGACCAGATGTGCGCGGATGCATGGCGTTGGCAGTCCGCAAACCCGAACGGCTACGACTGATGGCGCCCGGCGGAACGACCGTGTCGCTTCGCAAGCTGCTGCCCGCTCTGTCCGCGGCCGCAGCACTCGCCTTGGTCGCATGCAATGGTCCCACGGGCTTCTTCTCCGGTGGCAAACTCGACGGTGAGTCCCGTCCGGTGCCCACCGACTGGCAGCTGGGCGAGCCGCACGGGATCGCCCAGCTCGAGACCCGGTCCTCGGATCCCTACTCGGTCAACATTGCCTTCACCGTCATCGACGGCCGGCTGTACATCAACGCCGGCGACACCGAGACCCGGTGGGTGCAGAACATCGACGAGGACGCGGCCGTGCGCCTTCGCGTCGATGGCGCGGTCTACGAGGCCAGCGCGGTACGCGTCACGGACCGGGAAGAGATCCGCGCCTTCGGCGAGGCCTGGACGAGCCAGTCGAGCTTCTACCGCGACCCGTCCGAGCTCGAGGAAGTCTGGGTGTATCGCCTCGAGCCGCGCCGGCCCTGACCCCCGTCCCTGTACGGCGCGGTCACTGGGGCTGGGGCGGCTGCTTCCGGTTCTTCTTCTCGCTCCAATCCTGCAGGCGCTTCAAGCGATCGAGCCATTCGGGGTCGTGAACGATCGGGTTGCCGACGCGCTCCTTGTCCCCGAGGCCGTGCTTCTTCTCGAGGATCACCTGGGAACCGATCTGGTGGACGCGGATCTGGTCCACGAACGACTCGATGAACGCGTCGATCGCCAGTTTCGGCCTCTCGCTCGGTGGAAGATTGAGGTTGTAGAAGTAGTCGTCGAAGATCAGGAAGCCGCCGGGACGAAGAAGATCCCACGACAGGACCGCGTCCTGAAGCGCGCAGCTGGCCAGATGACACCCGTCGATGTAGATGAAGTCGAAGCTGTCATACTCGAGCGCTCGCAGGACGTCCTGGGAATAGCCCTTGAACTTCACCATCCGATCGGCCTGACCCGAGACCTTCAGGTTGTGATCGAAGTTCGCTTCGATCTGCTCGGTGAAGACATCGACACACGCCATGCGCGCATCGGGATGAGTCAGGACCTCCTCGAGGAACCAGATGCTCGAGCGTCCCTCGAAGCACCCGACCTCGAGGCCCCGCGCCTTCGCCTGTCCTTGCAGAGGAGCGAGATACCGAATCCACTGCTCGGCGTTGGCGGAGGTCCAGTCGGTGGAGTAGCGGTAGTCCGTCGCCGATTCCGCAGAGGCAGCGGGCCCGAGCAGCAGGAATCCGCCGATCCAAGCCGTAGCGATGAGCGGTGCGACCCTCGGGAGCTGGCGATTCATGAGTCCCTTCCGTGAGTGACCGCCAAGAGTAGTCGAAGCCGACTTCGATGACGCGCCGGGCTCCCGTGCTTTTCCATCCCGGCTGCAAGTGCTAGCGATTGGGGCGTCGAATCGGGGCAACGAATCGCCCCAGAGCGTCCGGAGTCCCGATGCCCCGCAAGGCCCTGCTCGTCCTGTTCGTCGTTCCCTTGCTCGTGAGCTTCGGCGCCTGTGTGCAGACGATGCTGCTGCCGGTCCCCGTCGACCCCGAGGCGAAACCGGTGAGCTACGTCGAAGAGGTCCAGCCGATCCTCGATCGACGCTGCGTGGTCTGCCACTCCTGCTACAACGCGCCGTGCCAGCTGAAGCTGAGCTCCTACGAGGGTCTCGACCGCGGCGGCAGCAAGCTGCCCGTCTACAACAGCACACGCCTCAAGCCCCAGGCACCGACGCGGCTCTTCTTCGACGCCGCCTCCACCGCCGAGTGGCGGGAGAAGGGCTTCCACAGTGTCACGGCGAGCCGCACCGAAGGAACGGCGAATGATTCGGTCCTGATCCAGTTCCTGGATGCCAAGCGCCGTCAGCCGAACGTCAAGGGCGAGTACCATTCCGAAGACGTGGCGCTCACGTGTGCGGCCGACACTCGCGAGCTCGGGCGCTTCCTCGACCGACACCCGGACCAGGGCATGCCCTTCGGGCTGCCTCCACTGTCCGACCCCGAGTACGACGTGATCGCGAGCTGGCTCGCGCATGGCGCGCCCGGCCCGACCCCCGCCGAGCAGAAGCAGCTCACGTCGCCGTCGCCCGAGGCAGCGCCGGAAATCGTCAAGTGGGAGCGCTTCCTCAACCTCGCGGACGCGAAGCATGCGATGACGGCCCGCTATCTGTACGAGCACTACTTTCTCGCTCACCTGCGCTTCGCCGACGTCGAGAAGCTCGAGTACTACGAGCTCGTGAGATCTACGACCCCGCCGGGCCGTCCGATCTCGGTGATCGCGACGGTCCGCCCCTACGACGCGGTGCCCGGAAACGCGACGGTCTACTACCGCTTCCGCAAGCTCCACGCGACACCGGTCTACAAGACACACATGATCGTGGAACTCGACGACGAACGGCTCGAGCGATTCCAGCAGCTCTTCATCGAGCCCGAATGGCTCGAGAAGCCGCACCGGGAAGTCCTGGACGACCGCGCCGGCGCGAACCCGTTCCTCATCTTCGAACAGATCCCCCCGAGTTCGCGCTACCGCTTCCTGCTCGATCATTCCGAATACATCATCCGGACCTTCATCCGCGGACCGGTCTGCAAGGGGCAGGTCGCGCTCAACGTCATCCACGATCACTTCTGGTTGTTCTTCCTCGACCCGGAAGCCGACCAGACCGTCCAGCATCCCGACTTCCTGATCGAGCAGGCCAACCACCTGCGGCTCCCCAACGAGCAGGGGAGCGAGGAGCGGGTGCTGCGCACCTTCAGCGATCGCTACCGCGAGCGCTACATGGCGTTCTACAAGGCCAAGGTGGGGCTCTACGAGAAGGAGGCGCCGGAAGGTTTCGCACTCGACGCGATCTGGAAGGGCAGGAGGCCGACGGACAGCCCGCTGCTCACCGTATACCGGCACTTCGACAGCGCCTCGGTGCACCGCGGTGCGCTCGGCGACCTGCCGCGCACCTTGTGGGTCATCGACTACCCGCAGCTCGAACGCATCTACTACGCGCTCGTTGCCGGCTTCGACGTGTTCGGAAACCTGAGCCACCAGGTGAACGTCCGGCGCTACATGGACTATCTGCGAGTCGAAGGTGAGCTGAACTTCCTGCAATTCATGCCCGAGCCAAGGCGGCTTCCGATGATCCAGTCCTGGTACATCGGCGACAAGGCCATCGACAACGTCGACCCCGACGAGGTGAGATCGAGCCGGCCCTCGCGCGTGCCGTTCGAGACCGACGATCCCAAGCGGGAGTTCGTCCGGAGGGTGGTAGGCGATCACCTGCCCCTCGAAATGGGCATTCAGTTCGACCCGATCAACTTCACCTGGGATGGCGAGGAGAAGGTCATGCCCATGTCCTTCAAGACCCACGAGGACGTCCTGAGCGGATTTCGCGCTCTGACCAAGCCGGGAACGGGCTTCATCGAACACGTGACCCTGAGCGATGTCAACGTGATCCTGACCCGCGTGAGAGACTACGAAGGTCAGGACCGGCTCGTCACCATCGTCATCAACCGCTGGCACGACAACGTGAACTCGATGTTCCGCGAGGCGGACACCCTCGACCACACGAAGGACACCATCGACTTCCTGCCGGGAAGCGTCGGCGCCTACCCCAACTACTTCTTCGATGTCGAAGCCGTCGATCTGCCGGACTTCTTCGACATGCTCGAGAACTTCGACGGGTCGCCCGTCTACCGGGCGAAGATCGATCGCTATGGCATCGACCGGTCCGATCCGCGATTCTGGGGGGCCTTCGACTGGTTCCAGGCGCAGTTCGACGCCCAGGACCCCGTGGCGGCCGGCCTCTACGACCTCAACCGCTACTACCCGGTCGCACACGGCCCCGAGGCCGACTAACACGTCTGGTCTCCCGTTCGTGAAGGAGCGGATGCGCTTGCCGGAAAACTGCGTCCTCGTTGCCGGGCCGTGCCGCCACCTCGCCCCAGCCCGCCGGATGCCGTGGCGCTTCGCATCAAGTCCCGCCGCCGCAATGACGAAAAGGGGGGTTGCGGCAGTGCGCAGCGGATAGGCAAGCACACCCTTCAGGCACACGAGATTCCCCCCACGTGTCCTCGACCCTCCTCTACATCGATGACGACCGCCGCGTCCTGGACGGACTCGAGGCGGGCCTCGGCGATGACACCGCCCTGATCCACTGCCGCGACCTCGAAGAGGCATACGAGATCCTGGTGGTCGAGGAGCCCGATCTCGTCGTACTCGAGATCCGACTCGCTTCCGGCAACGGTCTCGACTTCGTCGAGCGTGTCCGGCGCGACGGGATGGGCGCTGCGAATACACCGATCGTGGTCGTGACTTCGGCTGGACGGACGCCCGGCGTACACGGGCGCGCGATGCAGCTCGGCGTCGCCGAGTACCTCACCAAACCGATCTCGCCGCGCCAGCTCGTCGCCTGCATCGAAGAACAGCTCGCGCGCAAGGCGGAGGCTTCCGCCGACCCCAACGAGGACTCGATTTCCCAGGTCGGAATCGGAGCCGGCCGACTGTCGGACCTACCGCTCCCCGAGCTGCTCGACCGGATCCACCGTCGCGGAGAGGGCGGCGTCCTGATCGTCGGCGACGCCCGCAAGCGCACGGGCATCGAGATCCGCAACGGCTCCCCCGTCGCGGTCTCGCTCGCCCAACGGGAAGACATCGACGAGTTCCTCATCCGGACAGAGCGCCTGACTCGCGACGCGCGCGACGACGCGCTCAGTCTCGCAACGCTCGGCCTGTCGACCATCGAGGAGGTCCTCCTCGACGCTGGTGTCGTGGACGAAGCCACCATTGAAACCGCGTTGATCGAGCAAGCCGACGAGGCCGTGTTCCAGCTCTTCGAGCTGCCCAAGGGTCGCTACCGCTTCGAGCCCGGGCGACGGCTCAAAGGGGCGCGTTCGCTTCCCCTGACCCGATCGGCCCAGAGCCTGATCGTCCGCGGCGTGTTGGCCTGGGCACCGATCGAGACGATCCGCAGCGCGCTCGCTCGCTACGCGGACCTCTACGCCCTCGCGAGTGCCGACCCCGAGCCGCCCTTCGACGACGTGCCGTTCTCGGACGCGCAACGAAGCTTCGTGGAAGCGCTCGTCGGCGACCGCGCCGTCGGCGACTTCCTCGACGGGTCCGAGTTCGAGCAACGGACCCTGTACGGCTTCGCGATCCTCGGCTCGATCGACCTGACCCCGGACCCGATGCTGGTGCTCGACGAGGCCGTCGCCCCAGAAGCGAAAAGGGAAGCAAGAAAGGAAGCGAAGAAGGAAGCCCGCCAGGACCCGCGCCCGCAGCCTACCCGCACCTCCGAACCCGCGCGAGACGAGCCCGAGGACGAGCCCGAGCTGCTGCTCACCGAGGAACATGATCTCGGCTACGAAGAGACACTCTTCGATGGCCAGATGCCGGGCGAGCCCGACGCCGAGCCGATCCGTGATCTCGCCTACGAGGACGATCTGTTCGAGCTGCGCGCCTTCGAAGAAGACTCCTTCGAGAGCGAGATGGTTTCCGAGTCAGCGAGCGACGCAGCCCACGACAGCTCTGGCGACTCGGACTCGCTCATCGACATCGATCAGCTGGTCTCGTCCGACGACACGCCCAGGGCTCCCGAGCCCGAGCTGACGCCAGAGCCGACACCGGCACCGGAGCCCGTACCCACGCCCGAATCCGCGCCGGAGCTCAGGACGAGTCCCGCGGAGCCGGCCGGGGACGACCTGGCCAAGGCCCCGGAGAAGAAGGTCCGTCGCCGCAAGCGGAAGAAGAAGCGCCCGGTCCCGAAGCCCGCCGTCGTCGTCGAAGAGAAGGTCGCGAAGACCGACGCGCCTGCTCGCGCGAGCGAGAAGCCCGCCCCGGTGATCGCGAAGCCCGTGCCCGCGATCGACAAGCCCGCACCCGCGATCGACAAGCCCACGCCCGTCAGCGTCAAGCCCGCGCCCGTCGGCGAGAAGCCCGCGCCCGTCAGCGAGAAGCCCGCACCCGTCAGCGAGAAGCCCGCGCCCGTCAGCGGGAAGCCCGCGCCCGTCAGCGAGAAGCCCGCGGCCGTCGCGGAGAAGCCCGCGCCCGTCAGCGAGGAGCCCGCGCCCGTCGCGGAGAAGCCCACGGCCGTCGCCGCGAAGCCGTCGCCTGTCGCCGAGCAGCCGAAAGAGCAGCGCGCACCGGCCGAAGCCCCCGCCGCCCCCGAGGCGGAAGCCGAGACCCACGAGAAGGGCGCATCCGCCGAGCTCGCGGTACCCGAGCCGACTGCGCCCGAGCCGACTGCGCCCGAGCCGACGGCGCCCGAGCCGACGGCGCCCAGGACGAGCGCCAACCGCTATCAGATCGCAGCCTTTGGCAACGTCGAGACCGACCCCGCGGAGCGGGCCCTGATCGCCGCGCGCGTCCAGAAGAGGATGGGGCACAAGTACGCCCACCTCGTCGACCGCGACAAGCCGGTCGACGCCGAGAATCTCCCCGCGTCCGCGGCCGACCGCAGCCGCGAGAGCCCCGCAACGCGCGCGCTCGATGCAGAGAGCTGGTTCCGGAAGGGCCGTGATCTCCTCAAGGTCAAGAAATACGATCAGTCCGTGGAGGCCTTCGGTATGTCGGCCCATCTCGACCCGTCCGAGGGCGAGTACGTCGCACATCTGGGGTATGCGCTCTATCTGTCCAAGCCCGACAACGACCTGGTTCGCAAGGAGGCGCTCGAGGACATCGCGCGCGGCATCAAGCTATCGCCCGATCGCGAGCTCCCCTACGTGTACCTGGGCCGCATCTTCAAGGTGCAGGGCGAGCTCGACAAGGCCCGCAAGATGTTCGATCGCGCCCTCAAGATCCGACCGCACTGCCGCGAGGCCGCGCAGGAAGTCCGCTTGATGGAGATGCGCGACCGCAAGAAGAAGCCGGGCCTGCTGGGCCGCTTCCTCAAGTAACCCGACACGCCCGGCACGGTCCACGAAACGAGACCGGCGCCCCGAAGAGGGACGCCGGCCGGCGTTTCGGCGTGCTGGAACGCGATCAGATGGCGGAGGCCATCGCGTCCGACGGCGGCGCGGCCTGCTCGGCGCTCTTCCAGCCGTAGAACTCCATGAAGTCGATGACCGGGTTCGAGCCATCGAAGCTCTTGTACGCGGTCCGGATCGCGAGGCCCAGCGCGACGTGCTCGACGATGAACGCGATGGGCGGGACGGCGGCGATGCCGGTCGCCACCGCGACGGTGAAGAGCGAGCCGATGGCCGCCACCAGGGAGATTGCGAAGATTGCGAAGGCCTTGTCGTTCATGGAGTCCTCTTTCGTCAGGTCGTTCGTCAGAAATTTCACAACAGGTCGGCGCGAGCCGGATCTGCCTCGCGCGCTTGCCCCCATGACATTGCAGTCCCCGTGCCAGTCGGTGCGACTTCAGCGCTCGGGCGATCGCCCTTGCCGCCGCGCGAATGGCCGGTCGCCCCAGTGAAGACTCCACAGGCCTTCGAAGCCGTGAACACGCCAGACGCGTGTCCCTGAATTCCCTTCACGCAGGACGTTCGCAACGCAATGTTGCACGCGACGCGTCGGCGGAGTGTGCGGATGCAGACGCAGTCTGTTCGCGTGTAGCGAGAACGACGGGGCAGAATCGCCCAGCAGCCCGGGACAGGTCTGGACGACGTGCCACAGCAAGCAATGCGCTGCGCCACGCGAGGAGTCGCGATCAGCGCGTCACGCGCTCCGTGTAGAAGACCAGTGCTTCGATATCGGCGCGCGCGGCGATGCCCGGTGAGACCATCGTCGTACCGGGAACCACCGACTGCGGATTCGCGAGGAAACGCGCGAGGGTTTGCCGGTCCCAGGAGATCCCGGACTCGCGCATGGCCTGGGAATACCCCGGGAACGCGCTGTCGCCGGCGCGCCTCCCGAACAGCCCCGAAAGCGACGGCCCGACCTTGTTCTGGGTTCCGTAGAAGTCGTGGCAGGCCCAGCACGGCGAAGACAACTTCTGGCCGCGATCGAAGAGCAGCAGCTCCCCATCGGACAGCTCGGACCGGATCTCGCGTGCGCGGGAGTCGCAGCCTTCGAGAACTGGGAAGCCAGCCATGAACGCGAGCGCGACGAGCACCGGGAGGGCCGAAGTCAGCGGGTGAGGTCTTCGCACGGACCGCACGGTACGTGATCCCCAGGCGGTTATCCTCCCGCACCATGACGCGAAGTCGACTCGTTGCCCTGGGGCTCGGCTGCCTGGTCGCGGGCCTCGTCCTATGCGCGGGCGAGTTCGCGCTGATCCTGTTGGAATCGGACCCGGGACTCCGAGCCATCGAGGAAGCCGAGGCGGCAGGACGACCCTATGACGCCCGAACGCGCAGTCGGGTCGTCGCGGACCTCCGGGCCCAGGGCTTCGACGCGGTGCCTCGGATCGTACCCGCCGCCCTGCTCGAGAAGGACAGCGAGGGCGACTTCCGATCGCGACTCGCCGCCGACGGCAGGGAGCTACTCCCCCTCGCCGGAATCTCCCGGCGCACCACGGTGCTCTGCAACGAGAGCGGCGAGTGGGCGGTCTACGAGAGCGACCGTCACGGCTTCCGGAATCCGCCCGGATCCTGGCCGGACCCGGCGACCGCCGGGGGGTCGTCCAACCCCATGGACCTCGTCCTGCTCGGCGACTCCTTCACCATCGGCGAGTGCGTCGCGCCCGGCGACGACATCGCCGAGCAGCTCCGCGCGCGGTACCCACGAAGCCTGAATCTCGGCTACTCGGGGAATTCGCCGCTCTTCGAGCTGGCGACCCTGGCCGAGTACGGCACCAGCCTGCGCCCGAGGCGCGTCCTGTGGATCTACTTCGAGAACGACCTCGCGTGGTTCGATCTGGGCCAGAGCAGCCGGGCGCCGCTGCTCATGCGCTATCTCGAGCCGGGCTTCGATCAGGGACTCGCCGGGCTTCAGCCCGAGATCGACTCCGCCCTCCTGGGTCTGCTTTCCGAGAGCCTGGGTTCCGAACCCCTCGCGCAACCCGACGAGGGCGGCCCGATGGCGGCCCACGCCAGGGCGCGCGCCCGCCAGGGTCCAGGTGACTTCCTGCGCCTCGCGAAGCTCCGTCAGCTCTTCCGCGCATTGCGGGCGGCGCGCCGCGAACCCCGGGAGCCGGCGGACTTCGCACTCTTCGCGCGTGTACTCGCGCGCGCCTCACAGCTCAGCTCGAGCTGGGGCGGCGAGCTCGTCTTCGTCTACTTGCCCGGAGTCTGGAACTTCGACCCGCGTGGCGGCGCACCGCGCTTCGCGGACCCGGCGACCCGGGAGCGTCTGGCCGAGATCGCAGGATCCCTCGGGCTTCCCTTCATCGACGTACACGCCGCATTCGAGGCCAACGACGACCCCCTGGGCCTGTACTCCTACCGGGGCGGCAGCGTGCTGGGCTCACCGCACATGAACGCCAGGGGCTACGCGCTCGTGGCCCGCACCATCGAAGACTCCCTCGCGCAGTCAGGCGGTGGGGCGCGGTGAGGCTTCAGGACCCTGGGCTCGCCTGGGATTCCGGGGCCGAGTCGGCGCGCTCGAGCCAGATCTCCCGCCAGTACGCGTAGATGCCGCGCGGGCAGAACAGCCGGTTCGCGCTGCACTCGGACTGACAGACGACGTCTTCGAGCACGATGCAGTCGTTCTTCATCGGCAGCATGACCCCCGTCTTCTCGTCGAGGATCCGGTCGACACGGGCGCGGACGCGGTACGTACCCCCGCAGTAGCGCACCATCTCGGGCGCCCAGGACAGACCCCGGTTGTGCATGCCCTTGAGGGTCTCGAGGATCTGCTCGTGAGACTTGACGGTGACGAGTTCGCCGGGCTCCAGGCCCAGGGTTTCGTGCGGCGTGCGCCCGGTGACGCGCCCGGGGTGGTAGGGCCAGGGCGACTGGCCGAAGAACGTCGCGATCGCATCATAGATCTTGACCTTGAGGCTGAAGCCTCGGCCCGTGACCACCTGCGCGAGGCTTCGCAGCAGGAACACCTGGAGCAGCAGGCCGAGCCCGACGTTTCCCGACAGCCAGTCTCGCAAGTACTGGCCGGGCTCCCACCAGGAAAGCGGCGACGATGCCTCGATCAGCTGGGTGACCTGGCAGCGGTAGGCCGTCTGCTCGGGGGTCACACCCTGGGCGCGAACGGCGGCGCGCAGGACGTCATCACGACTGCACCCCGGCATTGCCTGGCCCGTCCGCGCCGCCGCCGAGCCCGCAACCATGCGCCACAGGGGGGCCGCCGGTGCGGACTCCGCCCGGGCGAGCCAGGCTTCCTTCCACATCATCAGACACGCCGCCTGACAGCCACCGTGGGCGGCGCCGTCGCAGCGCACGCCCTCGAGATGCACGGTGCCGCGCATGCGCCGTCCGAGCGTACTGCCCGTGACCGTGTCGCAGGTCTTGTCGGCGCGGCGGTGCACCCGCAGCTTGCGCCCACAGAACGACAGCATCTCCGGCATGAAGGGCAGGCCGTCGAGCGCGCCATCCTCGTCCAGGGTTGCGAGGATCTCGGCCTCGCTACGAACCGCGACCCACTCACCCGCTTGCAGGGGCAGGCTGCCGTGCACGCTCCTAGCCACCGATCCGGATCTTCCGGGCGTGGAATGCTTCCGCGTGCCCGCCGGGCGCTCGGGACTCGACGCCCCGCACCGCCATCAGCCCCCGGAAGCCGTCCACATCGAAGGCCGCCTTCTCGTGCTGACTGGCGTACTCCTCCTGTAGGACCCGGAGCTTCGTCTCGACATGGGCCGGGTCGAGGTGCACGAAGCAATTCGGGATCCCGAGGTCGCCGTCCCACTTGAGGATCTCGTACTCGAGGATCAGGTGGTCGCGATACAGGTTCCACGTGATCTCCGAGACGATGCGATGGTCTTGATGCCGGTCGTCGCGGTAGTGGGTGAAGACGACGTCGGGGTCGAACTCGCCGCGTCGACGCAGGACGGCGTCCTTGGGGCCCGCCCCCTCGTAGGGCAGGAAACCGTCTCGGAACGACTCGATGACGACGCGTTCCTCGGAGGGGTCGACACCGAAGCGCTTGGCGCTCGCGCGGGTCTCGGCGGCGCGGCGCGGGTCCGAACTGAGCACGAGCCAGCGGATGTCTGCGTCCGGGTGCCATTCGCGGATCCGCAGCAAGGTCCCGCCGCAACCGATTTCGATGTCGTCGCAATGGGCGCCGAGACACAGGACGCGCAGCGGTCTTGCTTCCCGCTCTGCCTGAGAGGCCGACGCGAACAGAAGGGGGATCACTCGTCGTCCTCCTTCGTGCGGTCCCACACCCGCCAGGGCGCGTTCCCGGCCTGCAACAGCTCTTCGAATCGACCCTTGTCCTTGAAGGTGTCCATGGCGAGCCAGAAACCGTCGTGGGCGTGAGCGACCAGTTCACCCTTTTCGATGAGCCGTTGGAAGGGCTCGACCACGAGCTCCTCTCCTTCGTGGAGGTAGTCGAAGATCTCGCTGCGCAACGCGAAGAAGCCGCCGTTGACCCGCACCTTCGAGGCAGTCACGTCCTCCATCTTCGTCACGCGCCCGCCGGCGGTGGCTTCCACGGTGTGGAATGTCTGGGGAAGCGCCACGCTCACCATGGAGGCGATCTTGCCACTCTGCCGAAAGTCGTCCACGTAGCGATCGAGGGCCAGGTCACTGAGACCGTCCGCGTAGTTGGCGAGGAAGATTTCCTCCCCCGCGAGGTGCTCGCGCACCGCGCGCAGCCGCATGCCGATATTGGAGGAGAGGCCGGTATCCACGAAGGTGATCGACCAGTCGTCGATGTCGCTGCCCAGCAGCTCGATGTCGGCGCCGCCCTTCTGCAGCACGAAGTCGTTGGTGAGCCGCTCGTCGTAGTTGATGAAGTATTCCTTGATGGCTTCGGCCCGGTAGCCCAGACACAGGATGAAGTCCGTGTGCCCGTAGTGGGCGTAGTACTTCATCAGGTTCCACAGGATCGGACGCTGTCCGACGGGGACCAGGGGCTTCGGGATCGACTCCGAGAACTCGCGGAGCCGCATTCCCATCCCGCCGCAGAAGAGGACGACCTTCATGTCTCTCGCTCCCTCATCGGTAGACCCTCACCTCGGGGATCGGGACGACGAACTGGCAGCCCCATTCTCGCACGAAGGACATCTGTTCGATGATCTCATCCTTGAGATTCCAGGGCAGGATCAGAAGGTAGTCGGGCCGTGTCCGCGCGATCTCGTCCGGATGCAGGATCGGAATATGAGTGCCCGGCAGGAATCCCCCCTGCTTGTGGGGGCTGCGGTCGACCGTGTAGTCGACGAAGTCCGCGCGGATCCCGCAGTAGTTCAGGAGCGTGTTGCCCTTGCCGGGTGCGCCGTAGCCGGCGACCCGCTTGCCGGCGCGACGCGCCTCGATCAGGAACTCGAGGAGCCTACGCTTCGTCTCGACGACGCGCTCCCCGAATGCGTCGTAGTAGTCGAGGCCTCGCATGCCCTCCGCATCTTCGCGCGCACGCATCGAGGCCACCCGGTCGGACACCGGCCGTGCTGCGCTGGTGTGCTGCGCGAAGATCCGGATCGAGCCGCCATGGGTCGCGAGCTCTTCGACGTCGAACAGCGTGAGGCCGTGCTTCGCGAAGATCTCCTCGACCGTCGTGAAGGACAGGTACGAGAAGTGTTCGTGGTAGATCGTGTCGAACTGGTTCTCTTCGACGAGACGCATGAGGTGCGGAAACTCGAGGGTGATCACGCCGGTCTCGGCCAGCAGTACCTTCAGGCCCCGGACGAAGTCGTTGATGTCCGGCACGTGCGCCAGCACGTTGTTGCCCGCGATCAGATCCGCGCGCCGGTGACTCTCCGCGACGGCGGCCGCCGTCTCTTCCCCGAAGAAGCGGACCAGGGTCTCGATGCCCTTCTCGTGCGCGGCCGCCGCGCAGTTGGAAGCGGGCTCGATTCCGAGCACCGAAACGCCGCGTTCGGCGAAGTACTGCAGCAGGTAGCCGTCGTTGCTGGCCACCTCGACGACGAAGTGGTCCTTTCCGAGGCCGAAGCGGTCGCTCATGGCATCGGCGTACTGCTTCGCGTGAGCCAGCCAGCTGTCCGAGAAGGACGAGAAGTAGGCGTAAGCGCCGTCCCCGAAGATCTCCGCCGGCGCCACGAACTCTTCGAGCTGGACGAGGAAGCAGTCCTCGCACACCCACACGTGCAGCGGGTAGAAGGGCTCCATGGCCGATAGCTCGTGGGCCTGCAGGTGCTTCTGGCACAACGGCGACATGCCGAGATCGACGAAGGTGTGGCGCAAGGTCGCCCCGCAGAAGCGGCAGGCGGGCTTGCGGCCGTCGACGGCCGGCACCGCGCTCACTTCTGCACCCAGTGCAGCGCATCGTCGAGACGCTTCTCGTCCAGCAGCTCCTGGATGCGGCGGATCCGGAGATAGCGGCTGCCTTCGAGATCGTCTTTGACGAGCCCCTCGCGCTGGTAGGCGGCATGCAGCTCTTCGACACCCTTCCGCACGGTCCACGCGGGCTGGAAGTCTGGCAGAGTGCGTTCGATCTTCTCGAAATTCACCCGATAGCAGCGCGGGTCGGGACCGGCGCCCTCGGCGATCTCGATGCGGCTGTTCGGCACGACGTCCTCGACCATCTCGGCGACGTCGAGGATGCGGTAGTTCTCTCCGCTGCGCCCCACATTGAAGGCTTCACCGTGGATGAGACTGCGATCCGCGCGCAGCACCGCAAGGAAGGCGCGGCACACGTCCTCGACGTGTACCAGCGGGCGCCAGGGCGTGCCGTCGCTCTTGATCAGAACGTGTCCCGTCGCGAAGGCCCAGCCCACGAGATTGTTCACGACCAGGTCGCCGCGCAGGCGTGGCGACACGCCGTAGACCGTGGCGTTGCGCAGGAAGACCGGGCTGAAACGATCGTCGGCCATGCCCGCGACGTCCGCCTCCACGCGGACCTTCGACTCGGCGTAGGGAGTCACGGGGCTGAAGGACGCAGTCTCGTCGAGCACGTCGTCGGGACTCGCCGCGCCGTAGACGCTGCAAGAAGAAGAGTAGAGATAACGCTCGACCCCGACGCTCTTCGCGAGCTGCGCCAGGTGCACCGAAGCGCGGTGGTTGATCTCGTAGGTGCAGTCCGGGTTGAGGTTGCCCAGGGGATCGTTCGAGATGGCGGCGAGGTGGATCACGGCATCGAAGCCCTCGAGATCCGACGCCGTCACGTCGCGGATGTCGCGGCGGAGACCGGGGATTCCGCTCGGCTGTACGCCGAAGTCGCAGTCGGCGAAGAGCCCGCTGTCGAGGCCGTGGACCTCGAAGCCTTCGCGCACCAGCATCGGCGCCATCACCGCGCCGATATAGCCCTCGTGACCGGTAATCAGGACTCGCACCTGGGCCCTCTCCTCTCGTGTTAGTCCGCACCCGTTTCATCGGCCAGCAGGCCGTGCTCCAACAGCAGTTCCGCCGCCCTGACCAGGGAGGCCCAGGCGACCCCGGACCGCTTCGCCATGGCGAGCAGGTCGTGATCGCCGTCCGCCAACTGCAGGATCCAGAGCATCGCCATCGACAGATCGCCCGGGTCGGTCTCGCCGCCCATCGCCCGGTAGAGCCCGCGACGCCCCAGCTGGGGCTCGCCGTAGGGCGAGAGACTGCGGTAGCGGCGGTTGCCTTCGAGCACCTCGAAGACCGTCTGCAGGGTCTCGACGGCGCCCTCGAGCCGGTCGGCTCGCACGAAGTCGAGGCCGTCCCCGGACGTGTGGTATTCGGGAAACTCGCCGTGGCGCCCTCGCATCAGCGATCCGACCGGGAGCCGGAAGCCGGGCGAGTTGTACTGTCGTTCGTCGTATCCGTAGGGATGGAAATCCTTCACTTCGTACGGATTTCCCGCGGTAGCCAGGGCGTACTCGACTGCCCGATCGATGTCGGCGTCTCCGCGCAGACTGCGCTTATAGCGAAAGGGGCTGTCGTCTCCCAGACACACGAGGGTGAGCCCGTGATCGATGCGGGCCGCCTGCTCGCGGTTGCGCGCCAGCCACGTGATCGCACCGATCGTCCCGGGGGCGAAGACGAAGCGGTACGAGAGGCGGCGCGGGCGGGTCGCGAGCTCACGCAGGAGGGTCGTCGCGACCGCGATGCCCGACAGGTTGTCGTTGCACAGCGACGGGTGGCAGATGTGCACCGAGACCAGCACCTCGCGCTCGCTGTCCCCGGCGATCAGGCACTCCCCGTAGCTGAGGGCGCCGTCCTCGAGTGTCGAGTCGATGCAGATCTCGTACTCCGGGTCGGTCATGGAATCGAGCTGCTTCTGGGTGACGCAGAAGCCCCAGCTCTCGTCGTAGTAGGAGGTGCGGTAGGGGATCCAGTCCGGGTGCTCGGGCAGGCTGTGCAGGTGACCGCGCAGCTCGTCGAGGCCAATCCGTCGAGGAGCGACCGGCGTGCTGTAGCTGACAACGTGCAGGTTCGATTCGCGAAAGTCCACCACCCGCCTTCCGCTCGCGTCCTTGATCCAGGCGTCCCGGATGTTCCATTCCCGAGGCACCGTCCAGTCCAGCACCGGCGTGCCGCTCGGGACCTCGCTGCGGTCGAGACTCGGCGACCCGCCCAGGGCCTCGTCGATGAGGTCGAGGGTCGCGCGCACGCCGTCGCCGGTGATGGACCGACAGATCGGGTAGAGGCGTTCGATCAGCCGCATCATCTCGGGCCCGCGGGATGCGCTCACGAGGCGGCCCCGCCGGTGCCCGCGAGTAGCTGCGAGAGGTCGTCGGGAAGATCGGGATAGCCACCGTCCCGGTCGGATATCATGGCGCAGGGCTCCGGCCAGTCGATCTCGATGCGGGGATCGTCGAAGCGGAAGCCGCGGGCCGCGTCCGGCGCGTGCGGGTGGCTCATCTCGTAGAAGACCTCGGTCTCGTCGCTGAGGGTGACGAAGCCATGGGCGAATCCCGCCGGCACGTACAGCATGCGGCGGTTGTGGGCGCTGAGCTCTGCACCGACGAAGCGACCGAGGCTGGGAGAGTCGGGCCGCAGATCGACGACCACGTCGTAGAGGGCACCCGCGGTGCACCGCACGAGCTTGACTTCGACTTCGGGCTCTACCTGCCAGTGCATTCCGCGCACGGTCCCGCGCCGGGCGTTGAACGAGACGTTGCTCTGGGCCCAGGCCGTCACGAGACCGTGGGCCGCGAATTCGTCGCGACAGAAGCTGCGGGCGAAGAAGCCGCGGGCGTCCGTGTGGCGTTCGAGATCGATCACGAACGCACCGGAGAGGGCGGTCTCACGAAAGATCACTCGGCACTCCCTGGCCCGGCTACCGGTCCGGCTGCGCGCCTGGCCTGCAGTCCAGCCCGCAAGCGCGGGATCTCGTCCCGAAGCAGCCACGCCGACACCGGAAGCCAGACTCCCGCGATGGTACCGACCGCACCGAGCATGCGCGTGAAGGGACCTCCCCCCTGGCCACCGATCCACGTCGCCATTGCGAGGCCGCCCAGGCTCGCAGCAACGACGAGCAGGGTGATGCCCATGTCCAGCCAGAACCCGGGGAGACCCGCTCGCCGCACCGCGATCGCGAGGGTCAGGTACCGGAAGAGCTCGGCACCGGCGAGGCCGGCGATGGCACCCCCGCCGCCGAAGAACGTGTACCCGAGCGGCAGCAGCACGACCATCGCAACGAACTTCACCGCGTTCGCCGTCGCGAGCCAACGCGGTGTCCCCAGGGCCAGCACTACGGCGCCGCTCGCGGCCTGAGGAATCTGGATCCAGGTGCCGATCGCCAGCAGCTGCAGCATCCATCCCGCCGCCAGGTAGCGGTCGTCGTACAGGATCTCGATGAGCTCGGGCGCCGCAGCGGCGAGACACGCCACCGGGAAGGCACCCGCGACCAGCAAAGGGAGCCCGGCGCGGCGATACACCGGGCCCATGCCCTCACGGTCGCCTCGGCTCTCGTTGCGACGGCTGAGCGCCGGGAACAGGACGGCGTTCCCGATCTGCCAGACCACCCGCGTGGGGATCGTCGCGAGGGTGACCGCGATGCTGAACACGCCGAGCATCGCCACCGAGAAGAGCCGGCCGAAGATGAGACGGTCCGTCTGCCCGGCGAGGAAGAAGAGGATGGTGCTGATGAAGATCCACTTGCCGAAGTCGAGCACGTCGCTCAGGGCCTCGCGTTCCCAGGCGAAGCGAGGAGGATGTTCTCGATTGGCCAGATGCGAGAGCAGCAGCTTGCCGACGCTGCCGATCAGACCGCCCCAAACCAGGGCCCAGACCGACGGCTCGAGGAGGCCCCACGAGATGGTCGCCGCGACCCCGATCGCCTGCGCGCCGACCTCGATCGCCACGAGCTTGCCGATGCGGAGATGGCGCTGGAGCGAGATCAGTGAGATGGAATTGAAGCCGGCAACCAGCGCCGTCAGCCCCGCCACCCAGATCAGAGGCTGCAGCTCCGGCTCGCCGTACACCGCGGCCATGGCGGGCGCGAACGCCACGGCGAAGAGATAGAGCAGGACGCCGCGCAGGACCTGCACGGTCCAGACCGTGTCGAGGAAGCGCCGATCGTCGCCGCGGGGACTCTGCACCGCGGTCGCGGTGACCCCCACGTCCGAGAACATCGCGAGCCCCGTCATCAGGACGCTCACCAGCGCCATCAATCCGAAGGCTTCCGGCACCAGCAGCCGAGTGAGGATCAGGGTGCTGCCGAGCCGTAGCGTGTACTCCGCCCCGAAGCGGACGGCCGTCCACGCGCTGCCGGAGACGGCGCGCGCTCCGAGGGATGCTGTGCGGGGTCGGGCCGGCATGGAGGTGAGTGACTCGCTTCGGCCGATAGGGCGCAGGACTATAGCTTCCGGGCGCGGACCCGGAGACGCAACAGCCGCCGCAAGTGCTGCGAATAACGGCGATTCTGGGCCGACCCCCCGATTCGCCGTCCCTCCGTTCCCGGGAGGGATCGGACGCGCGAACTATCCGACACCGCCAGGTGCTTGGTGGCCACTACATAGAGGAGCTCGTCTCGCCGAACCGTCTCCCGAGCGTTCCCGGGGCCGGGCGCCCCGGACGCGGCCAAAGCTCCGTGGACGTGCGAGGATTCCGACGTGATCGAACAGACTCCCCGAGTGAGCTTCGGCGTGCCCGTACGCAACGGGGAGGACTGCATCGCGATGTGCCTGGAGTCGATCCTGGCCCAGGACTTCGGCGACTTCGAGATCGTCGTTTCCGACAACGCATCCACCGATGGCACCCCGGACATCCTGCGCGAGTACGCGGCCAAGGACGACCGGATCCGGCTGTCCCTCAGGGATGAGAACGTCGGCATCATCGAGAACTTCAACAGCCTCGTGCATCTCTCCCGCGGTGAGTTCTTCCGCTGGGTGGGGGCCGACGACTGGCTCGAGCCGAGCTACGCGTCCGACTGCGTGGCTGCGTTCGACGCGCAGCCCGACGCCGTTGCGGCAACCAGCTACTTCCAGCTTCACTACGAGGACGGCGGAATCGAGCACCAGGAATACCGCGGCGAGGTCGTCGACTCGCCGCTGCCGGAACGTCGGCTCGCCCGCATGCTGTGGTTCTTCCACGCAGGTGCTTCAGTCTACGAGCCCAACTACAGCCTGATCCGGAGGCAGGTACTCGAAGACGTCGGGGTCCTGCCGATCCACGCGGGCAACGACTGGATCCTCTCCACCCGGCTCTGTCTGAGCGGCCGCATGATCCACGTCCCGAAGATGCTGTTCCACCGAAGCTTCCCGATCGGCGCGAACCGGAATGACGAGAGCTTTCGAAAGAGGCTGAATCCCGAGCATTGGCGGGAGCTTCGCCCCTCGCTCTGGAAGCTCTCGAAGGCGTTCCTGAAGGCAGTCGACGATGCCGATCTCGACGCCCGCGCGTCCCTTCGCTGCCGTCTGTCGATTCTCGCATTCAACGTCCGCGAGGCCGGACGCCGGACATCGACGCATCTGCGCCGCTTCCGTCGGGAGTCACTCGGAATCACGCGAGCGCGCCTCGGCGTCGAGCCCGCACCCAAGTCCTAGGAGCGGGCGCGGCAGCAGGCCGCGCACCCGCAGCACCCGGAAGCTGCGATTCCCTAGCGGCTACGATCCGGCGTGCGCGTCGGCGATGCGATTGCCGCGCTTCCCGGACACGCCAGACAGCGTGCCGCGGAGCGCGCCACAGGCACAGCGCAGGGCGAGGTCGGCAGTCACGCGACGAGGCTACTCGGGATGGCCGGCCGCTGCCGGAGAAGTGCGCAACACTGCTGCCACTTGCAGCG
>JAJDAN010000071.1 GCA_029261855.1 Deltaproteobacteria bacterium | reverse complement strand
CGGGCTCGCCGCTCGGGTGGCAGCCCGAGCGGGGTACGCACATCGGCGTCATGCCCCGGAACGGCGGCAATGCCGACGTCGTCTGGGTGCAGAGCGATCCCTGTTACGTCTTCCATCCGATGAACGCCCACAGCGAAGGGGGTCGCGTGATCGCCGAAGTGGCGCGCTACCCGAAGCTGCCGCTCTTCGGAGTGGAAGGTGCATCCGCAGCGACGCTGCACCGATGGACCATCGACCTGGCGTCGGGAACCGTGAAGGAGGAGCCCCTCGACGACTGTCCCGCCGAGTTCCCGCGCTTCGACGAGCGCTTCGCCGGCAAGGCCTACCGTCACGGGTTCAGCGGCGGGGGCATCCGTTCGCTGGCACAGGGTGAAGAACTGAGTGACGACCCGATCTTCGACTCGATCCTCCACTACGACCTGCAGACCGGCACGCGCCGAGCCCATACGCTGTCGCCTGGTGACGCCGTGGGCGAGCCGGTCTTCGTGCCGCGTAGCGCGGACGCGGAGGAAGGCGACGGCTTCCTGCTGGCGCTGGCCTATCGCGGGGCCGAGAATCGCAGCGACCTGCTCGTGCTCGACGCCCAGAATGTCGAAGACGCGCCGCTCGCGACGATCCGACTCCCGCACCGGGTCCCCTTCGGTTTCCACGGAAACTGGCGGCAGGGCTCGTAGGAGTCAGTTCCAAGACGGTGTCTTGGGAGTTGACGACGCGTAAGGTTGGCAGACCGCGGCTAGGCGTCGAGATCGGCGGCCGGGAGGTCGACGCGAAAGCAGGTGCCGGTCCCGGGCGACGATTCGACGCTCAGCTCGCCGTCGTGGTCCTTGACGATCTGATAGGAGATCGAGAGGCCCAGGCCCGTGCCTTCGCCGACCGGCTTGGTGGTGAAGAACGGGTCGAAGACCCGGTCGAGCTGCTCGGCCGGGATCCCGCAGCCCTGGTCGCTCACCTCGATGATCACCCGGCGTCCGTCCTTGCTCGGACGGGTGCTGAGTCGGATCTCCTGGTCGTCGTCCCGCACCGCCTGAGAGGCGTTGATCACGAGGTTGAGGAAGACCTGCCGCAGCTGTTGGGACGATCCTCGTACCGGCGGCACCTCTTCGAAGCGACGCACGACCGACGCCGCGTAGCGAAGCTGTGGGGCTGCGACTCGCAACACCGCCTCGAGCATGCGGTGGACTTCGATCACTTCCGCACCGCCACCGCCGGCATGGGAGAAGCCCTTCACGTCCCGCACGATGGCGGCCACGCGGTCGACTCCGTCGAGGGACTCGGCAATCAGCTCACGCCCCTCGGCCAGGTCGGCCTCCGTCTCCCGGGTCTTCGGAAGCGTGTCGAGCAGAGTCGCGAGTGCGCCCAGGTTCGCACGCACGTAGGCGACGGGGTTGTTGATCTCGTGCGCGATCCCGGCGGCCAGCTGGCCCACCGAGGCCAGGCGGCCCGAGGTAATGAGGCGACTCCGCAGGCTCGTGATCTCGCGCAGGTCGCGGGCCACGACGATCAAGCCGATGGGGTTCAGCTGCTTGTCCCGGAGCAGCGATGTGCGAATCGAGACTGGCACCGGGTCGCCGACCGCCGGTGTCAGAGCGCATTCCTGCTCGGGCGAATCGGGTTCCGGGAGCGGGGCGTCGATCCAGTCGCCGATCGGGCGTCCCTCGAGGTCGCGCGGCGAGGTGCCCACCAGTCGCGCCATCCCGTTGTTGACTGAATGGACGTGTCCGTCCAGGCGGACCAGCGCGACGCCCTCGCGCAACGTCGCGAGAATCTCGATCGCGAACGCGCCGGGCGCCAGCAGCGAGTAGCCATAGCGCTGGAAGGTCCATGCGACGCTCGCCACCATGAACGTGATCGACGTGGCTCCCAGGCGCGGTAGCTGCCAGCCCACGAGGGGTGCGTAGCCGTCGGTGAAGGACGCGACCGCCAGGGGCACCGACAACCCCGCGAACATCCAGGCGGCGAGTCGGCGGTGTGCCGGCGGTCCCGAAGCGACCAGGCGACGGAAGCCGATCCACATGCCCGCTCCGACGGTGCCGGCGCTGACCAGGTAGGGCAGGGCGAAGAGGGGCTCGACGGTGTAGCCCCATCCCCAGGGCATCGCGACGGCCTGGCGATGGATCCAACCCGTGCCGATGTCGAGCGCGATGGTGCAGCCGGGCAGCGCGTACAGCGCGGGTACCAGCCAGGCGCGGCGCGTGAATGGATGGTTCGTCAGCTCGAGGAAGAGGTGCAGGATGATCGGACCGATCGGCATCCAGCCCAGGGCGGACAGCCGGATGACAAAGAGGGCGAGCTCCGGATCGTCGACGCTGTTCCAGACGACCTCGCAGCCGGCCCACCAGGCGCCGCAGGCCGCGACGGCCGCGGCCAGGTGACTCGCGCGCCGGGTCGTGTCCCGCGCGAGCACGGCCACGCCGAGCATCGAGCACGTGATACAGGCCGCGAGCGGCATCAAGACGTAGAGATCCAACTGGTCTCCCTCGTGGGTCGGATCGGTCTGATCCCCGGGGGACTTGATGCATCATCCGGCGCGACGCTGCAGCGCCCACGAGAGGCATCGGGCATGCTCCCGGCCAGCTTCCAGGGGTGGGAGGAACGAGAGCGGTGAGTGCGTCTGCTGGTCGGACGGTCCTGTTGACGGGTGGGGGGACGGCGGGACACGTCACGCCGAACCTGGCCCTGCTGCCTGCGCTGCGCGCCCGGGGCTTCCAGCCCGAATACATGGGAGACGCGCGCGGCATCGAACGGCGCCTGGCCGAGGAGGCGGGGCTGCGGTTTCACGGCATCCCGACCGGGAAGCTTCGTCGCTACTTCAGTCTGCAGAACTTCCTCGATCCCCTGCGTATCGTGCTGGGGATCGTCCGCGCCACATGGCGGATCGCCCGGCTGCGGCCCGTGGCCGTCTTCTCGAAGGGGGGCTTCGTCGGTGTGCCGGTCGTGATCGGGGCGTGGTTGAATCGCGTGCCCGTCGTCGTGCACGAATCCGATCTCACGCCTGGCCTGGCCAACCGTCTGTCGTTTCCGTTTGCCCGTCGGATCTGTCTGTCGTTTCCGGAGACGGAGGCCCTGCTGCCGGGTCGGGACGTCGTCTACACGGGGACGCCCGTTCGGCAGCTGCTGCTGGACGGGGACCGCGCGCGGGGTCTCGAACGCTTCGGTCTGGATCCGGGCAGGCACACGCTGCTGGTTTTCGGTGGAAGCCAAGGCGCCCAGGCCATCAACGAGCAGGTGCGCGCGCTTTTGCCGGCGCTGTCCGGGGACCTTCAGGTGCTGCACGTGTGCGGCGCGGGCCATCTCGACGCAGAGCTCGAAGGGCGCGCGAACTACCGCCAGTACGAGTACCTGGGCGACGACTTCGGAGACGCCTTCGCGTGCGCGGACGTCGTGCTGTCTCGCGCGGGCGCGAATTCCCTCGCCGAGCTCATCGCCCTGCGCAAGCCCGCGATCGTCGTGCCGCTGCCGACCGCTGCGAGCCGCGGTGACCAGATCGACAATGCCCGGGTCTTTGCCGAGCGCGGGTACGGTCGGGTGCTGCCGCAATCCGAGATGACGCCGGAATCCCTGGCTCGCGAGATCCAGCGTGTGCTCGCCGGGGCGGAGGGATTCGTCGCGGCCATGAACAGCGCCGAGTCACACGATCCCGTCGAGCGGATCGTGGACCTGATCGACGAGCTCGCGCGTTAGACTGGCCGCATGTCTGAGCTCGACGGATACGAGGGCGTGGCCTGGAACCCGGCGAGCGCGTCGGAGAATCGCATCCACGCCGACGACGTCGCACGGCAGTACGGCTTCCGGGGCGGCCTGGTCCCGGGAGTGACCGTGTACGCCTTCCTCGTCGAGCCCGCACTTCGTGTGTGGGGGCTCGACTGGCTGTCGCGCGGTTCCGCGACGGTGACCCTGCGCAAGCCCCTGTATGAAGGAGAGCGCTTCCGGGTGGAGGTGGGCCGCGACGGCGACGAGGTCGACGGCCTGCGCTGCGCGGTGTGGGGTCCCGGAAAGGTCCTGTGCGCGGACGGAGTCGTGCGCAAGCCGAGCTCGCTAGACGACGACGTCCCGGTGCGGCGCGGGGACGCGCTCGCGCCCGCCCGCGGCGAGCGACCCGACGCGACGCGCCTGGTACTCGAAGATCTGCGGGGCAAGGGGCTGGGCGCCATCGCGGTGTCCTGGGACGGCGGCGGCGAGCTGGGTCGCTATCGCGAGAAGGCAGCCGACATGCCCGAGTTGGTACGCGTCGACGGGGGCGGCTTCGCCAATCCCAGCTTCAGCCTCGGCCTCGCGAACTGGGTGCTGTCGCGCAACGTGCTGCTCGGTCCCTGGATCCACGTCGAGAGCCGTGTGCGCCACCATGCGCCGGTGCCGCTTCGGACCACGACGATCACCGAGGCGCGAATCACGGACCTCTTTGCCCGGGGCGGGCACGAGTTCGTCGATCTCGATGTGGCCGTCTTCGGGGATGACGATCGACCGATCCTGTCGGCCTTCCACCGCGCGATCTACAAGCTGCGCGAGCCGGACTGAGGCCTCGGCAGGGGCGCGGTACTCCTCGTAGCACCGCTCGGGTCGCAGTACCGCTCAGGCCGACTCCCCGCGGCGTCGCTCGAGTTCCTTCCTCAGGGTGTCGTGGGTCGCCTCGTCGAGCTCGAAGCGCGAGAAGATCAGTGCGCCGATCAGATAGCAGCAGAAGGGAAACAGACCGTAGAGCGAGCGGAGGGCAAGCTTGACGTCGTCGCTCTGCTCGACGTTCGGCACGAACCCGGAGAACTGCAGCACGTAGCCGGTCAGCATCAAGGTGACGCCAAACGACGCCTTGAAGACGAAATTCCAGGCGGCGAAGTAGGTGCCTTCCTTGCGTTGTCCCGTGCAGTACTCGTCATAGTCGATCACGTCGGCCTGGATCGAGGGGGCGATGGTTCCACCCGCTCCCGCGGCGAGTCCCGCCGTCGCCGCCAGTACGCTGATCAAGAGACGGTCGCCCTCCTGCAGGAAGAACATGCCGCCGAACGAGAATGCAGTCAGCACCATCGACGAGATCCACAGCCGCTTCTTGCCGAAGCGGCGCGAGATGGGCACCCACAGTGGGACCGACGCGACCGAGGGGACCATGTAACAGAGGATGAAGACGGGAGCGAGTTCCGGCGCGCCGATCACGTACTGTGCGATGTAGAGGGTCAGGATGCCGATCGTCGCTCCGCCGAGGTTCTCGACGAGGGTGACGAGCAGCAGCAGCCGCGCGTGTACGTTCTTCCAGACGTCGGCGAATGCGGCGAAGGGATGTCCGGCGCCGCGCCCCTGGAACTCCGGCCGTTCGCGCAGCCGGAACGCCGCCCAGCCGATCATCACGGCGGTGACGACGGCAGCGCCGACCGCCAGCTGCGTCGCGCGGTCCCGAGATGCCTCGACGGATACGCCTTCGGCCTGGATCAACAGCGCCATACCGACCAGTGCCAGGATCGAGCCGACCGTCCAGCCGATGTGACGGATACCGAAGATCCGGCTGCGGTCGTGGTAGTCCGAGGTCAGCTCGGCACCGAGCGACATGTGCGGGACGATGAAGATCGTCATCGCCGAGTAGAAGCCGAAGACGCCCACGGCCATCCAGGCGGTCAGAGCCGTTCCCGTGAGAGCGGTGGGCGGACTCCACGCCATCGTGTAGGCGAGTCCGATGGGCAGCATCGATGCGAAGATCCAGGGCCGCCGGCGACCGCTGCGATGGCGGGTGCGATCGCTGAGGTATCCCGCGAGCGGATCCGACACCGCGTCCCAGATGCGCGAGAGACCGAAGATGGTTCCCATCGCGGCGGGCGCGATGAGCAGCACGTCCGTCGCGAACTTCATCAGGTAGAGCCCGATGAGAAGGAACATGAAGCCGCCACCGACGGTGGGCAGGCAGTAGGTGAGGATTACCGAGAGCGGAAGCCGACTTGCACTCGCACTACTCGCACGATCGGGAGGGGCGAGTGCGCCCTCGAGGCTGGCCAATGGCTCTCCGAAGCCGAGGGTTCCGGCAAAGGGCCAGCTTAGTCGCTGGACGAAGGGGCGCCATCCCGGGAGAGGCGCGAAACGCAGAGGGCTACGGCGGCGTCCCCTTCGACATTCGCCATGGTGCGCACCGTGTCGAGCACGCGGTCGATGGTGAGCAGCAGGGCGACGGCTTCGGCGGGAAGGCCGACGGATTCGAGCACGACGACCATCGTGACCATGCCCGCGGACGGGATTCCGGGTGCGCCGATCGCCGAGACCATCGCGATGGCGAAGACCACGAGCTGGCTCGCGAGCGACAGCTCGATGCCGTAGACGTTGGCGATGAACAGCGCCGCGACCGCTTCGTACAGCGCGGTTCCGTCCATGTTGACGGTCGCGCCGAGCGGGAGCACGAAGCTCGAGATCTCGGGCTCGACGTCGAGCTCGGACTCCACGCAGCGCGTGGTGACCGGCAGGGTCGCGGCGCTCGAGCTCGTCGAGAAGGCGACGAGGAGAGCCGGCTGGATCCCCGATAGGAAGCGTAGAGGCGAGACCCCCGTCATGACGCGGACGATCAGTGGCAAGGTCAGCCCCGCATGTACCAGCGTGGCTCCGAGAACGACGGCCGCGAACGCCCCCAGATGCTGCGCCAGCTGGACGAAACCCGTGCTGGCCACCAGGCTGCCGAGAAGCGCGAAGATGCCGATCGGGGCGAGCCGTACGAACCACGCGATCATCTGCATGACCGCGGCGTTCGCGGCACCCAGGACGCTCACGAGGGGACGAGCACGTTCGCCGAGCTGCAGCAGCGCCAGCCCCAGCATCACGGCGAAGGTGACGACGGGCAGGATCTGACCGTCCGCCAGGGCGCGGATCGGGTTGCCGAGCGCGCTCCGCAGTACACGTACCAGGGACGCCGAAAGCGAGAGGTCGGCGGGCGGTGCGGTCCCGGCGTCGGCCAGGGCTCGCGAGAAGAACTCGCTGTCGCGAAGCGAACTGCCGACGCCCGGGTCGAACACATTCACGAACACGAGTCCGGTCGTCACCGCCAGCGCCATCGTCGCGACGTAGAGCAGCAGGGTGCGAGTCCCGATGCTTCCGAAGTCACGTGCCCGGGACATGCCCGCGATTCCGTACACGATCGAGAGCAGGATCATGGGCGCGATCAGCATCTTGAGCAGGGAGATGAACAGTTGCCCGACGACCTCGATCCGCTCGATCCCGCTGCCGTCCCAGACGCCGAGGGCGACGGCCGCGATGCTGGCCACCCCGATCTGGACGTTGGCGGAGAGGTTGCTGCGTAGTGCGAGCCAGAGCATCGCGAGCAGCAGCGCCGCGTAGGCGACCTCGGGAGACCCGAGCATCGTCGCGATCGCGAAGCCGAGGGCGCCGGCGCCGTAGGCGCGCGCGCTGGCGGCGCGCGCCGGGCTAGCCTGGGAAGACGTCATTCCGGCTCAGAGCCCGGTCACACTCCCGCGCGAGTTGATCTTCGTGATCACCTGGGACATCAGCTCCTCGATGGGAAATTCGAGGTACCAGTCGGGCGTCTTGTCGTGGACCACCGAGGTGGTGCCCACGAGCCGGAAGCCCCAGCCCTCCTCGGACGCGCGGTTGGCGAGTGCAGACAGACGGTCCCAGGCGGGACCGGACAGGACGGGGTGGGCGCAGGCGACCGTGATGTCCCGGGCGCCGTGCTGCTTCAGTTCGTCGATGGCCGCCACCACCGAGCCGGCGGTATCGATGATGTCGTCCACGAGCAGTACGTCCCGGTCGACGACCTGGCCGATCAAGGTCGACCGCACGACGGCGTTGGGGCGCGAGTAGTCGCGTTCCTTCGACAGGGCCGCCAGGTCCGCAGAAAGTCGCTCCGCGAACCAACGTGCGCGCTCCATACCTCCGACGTCGGGCGCGACGACGACGTCTCCCCCGATGCCCCGCTCCTGCAGCCAGCTGACCATGTGCTTGGTCAGGTAGACGGTCTCGAGGGTGGTCTGGCTCGCGTCGAACATGCCGGCGATGGCGTCGTTGTGGATCTCGACCGTGAGCACGCGGTGCGCACCCGCGACGCTGAGCATGCGC
>JAJDAN010000070.1 GCA_029261855.1 Deltaproteobacteria bacterium | reverse complement strand
GGAGGGTCTCTACGCCGGCATCACCCTCGAGCAGCTTACGGGCCGGCTCGAAGACCCGGTGAGCCTGCTCTCGGCGCGTGCGCGGCAGACGGCCGCGCACCCGCAGCAAGCCTGAACTCCGGTTTCGGCCAGCTAGCCTCTAGCCGCTCGTGTAGCGGTTTGACGTAGTGTCTGGCCCTCGCGGGGAAACCCGGGAGGGAGGCCAGCCTCCGACAGATTCGGTCACTTTTCCCTTGACCCTCGCCCCCCTCAAATGGGAAAAGGGGTGGGCCGACGCCTCCGGGCACCCTGAACGAGCTCCCTGACCCCGATCTAGCTGGTGGGATGCGGAAGCGGATGCGGGACAGGATGCGGAACACGCTCTCGTTGCACTGACATTGGATGCGGCAGTAGCTCTGGGATCGGTTCGGGTGCCCACGGGAAGGGGATAATCGGCTTCAGACGGCTCGACCAGGTACTGGTCGGGCCGTCCTGTCATCGGCCTCTGGGTACCGGCGCGGGGGACCGGCGCTCCCGCTAGGGCATGTCCCCTATGGCGCTTTCGCCGCTTTTTGCGACTTTGTTCGCGTTCATGTCGACCTCCGCCGGACCGCCCGAGGGCAGGACCCACCGCAGTGCAGCGCTGCGGCTGAGAGAGGACGACGGCCGGCTCGTGCGGGGCCGCAAGAGTCGCGAGCGCATCCGCAAGGCCGCGCTCGAACTCTTCCGCGAGAAGGGCTTCGACGGCGCCACCCTGCGCGAGATCGCCAAGCGCGCAGGCATGGGCGCGAGCTCCATCTACCGCCACGTCCAGAGCAAGGAAGAGCTGCTGATCGACGAGCTCGACACCATTCAGGAAGAAGCCTGGCGTCGCTTCCGCGAAGACGATGATCGCGACCGGCCGACTCGCCAGCGCATCCATCATTTCCTGCAGGTGCAGCACGACCTGCTCGCCGCCGATCCCGACCTGACGATGATCGCGCTGCGCGCCACCACCAAGCCCGAGGCCCGAGTCGCCCGCAAGTCGCTCGTGCTCAACGACCGCACCATCGGCTTGCTGGCCGAGATCCTGCAGATGGGGCGCAAGCGTCAGGACCTGGTCAAGGACCTCGACATCCTGGCCGCCGCCTCCGCGCTGTTCCACATCACCCAGGGCGCACGCATCCCCTGGGCTGCCGGACTCGTCAAGGCGAGCAGCTGCCAGCGCAACATCGTCAGCGGCGTCGACCTGCTCTTCCGCGGGATGCACGCACCGAACGCAACCTGGTGGAACCCCAAGAAGTAGGGTGGGGCCGAATTCGGGGAAGGCGTCAGGCTTCGGGGGTGAAGCGGACCTTCAGCTCCTTGCAGGTCCGGACCAGTGCCGAAGGCGTGATGACGGGGCCTCCCTCGGCGAACTCCATGTCCGGCAGGCGACGGAGCAGCTCGGTGAAGGCAACGCGCAGCTCCATGCGGGCGAGGTTCGCACCCATGCAGAAGTGCGTTCCGATACCGAAGCCCAGGTGCTGGGGGTTCCGCGTCACGTCGAAGCGGTCCGGGTCCTCGTACTGGTTCGGGTCGTGGTTGGCCGACGGGTACAGGATCAGCACCTTGTCGCCCTGCTCGAGTGCCTGGCCCGCGAGCTCGGTGTCTTCGACGACGGTGCGCGCGAACGAGTGTACGGGCGACACGATGCGCACGACCTCTTCGCAGGCGGACGGGATCAGCGAGGGATCGTCGATCAGCTTCTGACGCTGGTCCGGGTTCTCGATCAGCATCGCCATGCCGCCGGAGAGCGCGTTCCGGGTGGTCTCGTTGCCGGCGACCATGAGCAGCACCAGGATCATGATCAGCTCGTCGTTGGCGAGTGCCTGGTGCTCCCGGTCGTAGCCGAGGTCTTCGCGGTCGTGCTTGTCGAAGGTCTCGAGGAAGCCGTCGTCCTTGGCACCCACCAGGATGCTCACGAGGTCGTCCTGGGGGTTGCGGCGGCGGTCTTCGATGATCTCGGTGACGTAGGTCGAGTACGCCATGAAGGCCGCTCCGGCCTTGGCCATGATCTCCGGATTGTCGAAGTTGCCGTCGCCCGCGATCATGGCGTCCGACCACTCGTGGAAGCTCTTCCGGTCTTCCTTGCGGATGCCGATCATCTCGGCGATGACGAGCAGGGGCAGCGGGACGGCGATGTCGTGCACGAAATCGCACTCGCCCTGCTTCGCGACAGCGTCGATGGCCTCGGTGGTGATCTCGAGGAAGACCTCTTCGAGCTTCTTGACCATGCGCGGCGTGAAGCCCTTGTTGAGGAGCTTGCGCAGCTGACCGTGGCGCGGCTCGCCCTCGTCGATCAGGCCGAGCTTCGTGTCGGTTCCCGGGCGCACGCCCTGCGCGGACGTGAAGAGCTCCTGGTGCTTCGACACGTAGGACACGTCCTCGTACCGGCTGATGATCCACAGCCCGTCCTTCTCGGACCAGTGCACGGGATCGTTCTCCCGCAGCCAGCTCATGCGCGCGGGCATCTGGTCGTCCCACGAGCTTGCGGCGAGGAATTCGATGTTCACGTCGACGTTTCGGTCCACGATGGATGTTCTCCTGGGGGTCTGGCCCTGGCTGGGGCCTTCGATGGGGATCTATCGGTTCAACGGGGGTCCGGCCCGAACAGCAGGGCCGAGAGTTTCCGCAACACGTCGATCTGACGGACCAGCGCTTCTCTCGAGAGCAGGTCCGTGCCGTTGAGGTCGCGGTAGAGGGGCGCCATCGCGAAATAGCCGACCACGATGTTGTACATGGCGAGCACGAGGTGGGGCAGTTGATCCGGGTCCCAGCGGTTGGCCGCCGGTCCTTCGGCGACGAGCTTCTCGGCCTGGCTGAGAAGGGGGCCGAGCCAGGCCTGCAAGAGCTGCCGCAAGTGCCGTCCGCCATCGAGTGTTTCGTGCAGCACCAGTCGGGGCAGGGCCGGGCGTTCCGCGAGCAGCTCGACGGTCTGCTCCACGATGTCTTCCGGGTTGCCGTGGGCGCCGCGGTCTACCGCGGACTCGACCAGGGTACGGAGCAGCGGTGCGATCCCGCGTTCGAGCACCGCGGCATACAACGCTTCCTTGCTGTCGAAGTGGTTGTAGAGGCTCGGGATGCGGATCCCGACCCGGGTTGCGACGTCGCGCAGCTTGGTGCCCTCGAAGCCGTTCTCGCCGAAGGCTTCCTCGGCGGCATCCAGGATGCGCTCGCTGGTGAGGCGGCCCTTTTCGCTCTGGCGAATGGGCGGGCTCTCGAGGCTGACATCTTGGGGGAAGGCGTCGGACACGCGTGCTCCAAAAACTAACGATCGCTAGTTTTGCACGCCGGGCAGACTCCCGTCAAGTAGGTTTCGCATGTCCCGCGGGGAGATGGCCGGGGAATTAGCCGGGGAACTGGCCGGGGAACTGGTCGGGGAGAGATCGCCGAACCAGAGCCGCTCTAGCGGTCGAGGTCCGCGTCGCTTTCGATGGCGGCTCGGATCTCTGCCAGCCACGCGCTGTGCTCGGGCCCGGACCATGCGCGGTGCTCGCCCCGGAGATAGGCCTGGGCGTTGTGGTGGTACTGCCAGGCGTTGAGCCGGTTGGGCCGAGACATGTCTCGTTCCCGGATCTGCTTCGCGGGCACCCCCGCGATGATCGAGCCCGGCGCGAACTCGCTGCCCTCGGTCACGAATGCGCCGCCGGCCACGATCGACCCGGCGCCGATCACGGCGCCGTCCATGATGGTGGCGTTGATGCCGACGAGACAGGCGTCGCCGATCGTGCAGCCGTGGACGGTCGCGTGATGGGTGATCGAGCAGAAGTCGCCAATCTGCGTCGGGTGGTCGAAGCCGATGTGCACCATCACGAAGTCCTGCAGGTTCGTGTAGCGGCCGACGACAACCTCGTTCGCCTCGCAACGGATGACCGCATTCGGCCAGAGCGACGAGCCCTCGCCGATCCGTACGTCGCCGTAAATCTGGACGCCCGGCGCGACGAACACGCTCTCGTGGATGACCTGCATCGGGCCGCTACTCGGCGCTGGCTTCGAAGATGCTACGGCTGCGCGCGCGCAGGTCGTCGTCGCACAGGAAGTCGATGGCGGTCATGGCGAGGGCCTTGGCGCCGTCTAGCGCGGCGGCATCGCCGATGGCCGCACCTGCATGCACCGCGAACTCCCGGTTGTGAATCGTGCAGTGGGGCGGCGCCGACGCGATCATCGGGTGGATCGACGGCACGCGTTGACTCACGTTGCCCATGTCCGTACTGCCTGCGAAACGCGAGGGCAGGGCGTCGAGGGGCACGAACTCGCGACCGAGGCTCTCGGCATTCTCCCGGAATGCCACCGCCAGGGGCTCGTTGAAGCGAATCGCCTCGTAGTCGACGGGGCTCCAGGAAAGCTCGACCTCGGTGCCCGTTGCGGCGGCTCCCGCCTGGAAGCAGGCGATCACGCGCTCCTTCAGCGGTGCGAGGTCTTTGGCGTTGCGGGCGCGCACGTAGAAGCGGCCGGCGGCGCGTTCGGGGACGATGTTCGGCGCCTGGCCACCATCGGTGATGATGCCGTGGATGCGTTCCGTGGGACGGATGTGCTGCCGCAACGCGCCGAGAGATTGGTAGGCGAGCACCAGGCCGTCGAGTGCGTTTCGCCCGCGTTCGGGCATGGCCGAGGCGTGCGCAGCGACCCCGCGATAGACGACCTCGACGTCCGCCACGGCGATGGACGGCATGTCGACCAGATTGACGCCGGCGGGGTGGACCATCATGGCGGCGTCGACGCCCTCGAAGGCGCCCTGTCGCGCCATCAGCTCCTTGCCGCCTCCGCGTTCTTCGGCGGGCGTGCCGAGGATGCGGATGCGACCCGGCAGATCGTCGCCCAGGGCGTGCAGCGCCAACCCGGCTCCGACGGATGCCGTTGCGATGATGTTGTGGCCGCAGGCGTGTCCGATCTCGGGGAGGGCGTCGTACTCGGCGAGCAGAGCGACGCAGCCGGCTTCGGACCCGTTCTGGCCCTTTCCGCCGCCGCCGAAGTCCGCGGAGAACGCCGTCGGAAGCCCGAAGGCTCCCGCGCCCACGTCCAGACCCGCTTGCTCGAGAGTGGCCACCAACAGCGCGCAGGCGTCGTGCTCTTCGAAGGACAGCTCCGGGTTGGCGTGGATCTCGTGGGAGACGTGGAGCAGGGTGTCCGCCAGGGCGTCGACCGCCTGGCAGGCGCGCCGCTTCAGGTCATCGCGGGTCTCATCGGGGGTGCTGGCCATGAAGGGGAAGGGCTCCGCCGGGGCAAGAGGGAGGTTGGACGACTGCCGATGCAGTCGGGCTGGAAAGAACTTGAGTCTACTACCAGCGCGACCGATACGCAGGAAGACCATGAAACCGCAAATCCGACAAGCCCTTTTCGTGTCCGGCGTCACTGTCCTGCTGATGGCGGGCCTGGGGCTGCTCGCCACTGCATCCCAGGCGGGTGAGTTCAAGCGCTTCCCGGACTACGCGTATGAGGGCGAGCAGGATGTCGATGTGAAAGCGTTGAAGGAACTGCTGCGTCAGGCCCACGAGCTGCGGAAGGCCGAGGACAAGGCCGGTGCGGCCGAGGCGCAGGACGTCGTGGACGAAGCCAAGGCGACCGCCAAGCAGGCCGACGCCAACGCCGCCGCCGCCAAGCGCGGCAGCCCCGCCCAGGCGGGATGTATGTACCGCGACGAAAAGCTCATCTGGGAGCGGAAGCCCGGCGCCTGCGCGCCGTAGCCCACCAGGGCGTCGCGTACTCGGGCTCTACGGATTCTGTGCGACCGCCTCTTCGAAGCGGGCGCCGACGGCGAGCAGTTTGCGCACGGCAATGAGCTGACGCGGTCGCTTGTTCCCGACCGCCGCCACGAGCCTCCCGTTGCGGCCGAAGAGCACGATGAAACGCCGGTCGGGGTCCGAACCCGGGCCAGAGCCAGGGTCAGTGTCAAAGTCGAGCGACCCGTGACAGACGTGCGTCACGTCTCCCGGCTGCACCTCGCCCGCGATCTGCAGGCGAAGATCGAACTGGTCGGTCCAGACGTAGGGAAGATGATCGAGGGGGCCCACGTCGGCGCCCTTGAGCAGCCGCAACGCGACGTGCGTGCCTTGCTCGACGGCGCTCGTCCAGTGTTCGAGGCGGACGCCGTCCCAGCGCGCGACGTCGCCGGCCGCGAAAACGTGGGGCAGGGACGTGGCCCCGGCGCCATCGCATACGACGCCGTTGTCGAGGCCGATCCCCGACCCTTCGAGCCAGTCCGTCGCGGGGCGGGCGCCGACGCCGACGACCACGCAGTCCGCGTCGAGGGTACTGCCGTCGGCGAGCTTCACGCCTTCGACCCGCGCACCGCCCGCGAAGCCTTCGACACCGACCCCGCAGCGCAGGGTCACGCCTCGTTCCCGGTGGCGCTCACCCACCCAGGCGCCGAGCTGGGGACCGAGCCCGCGGATGAGCGGCTGCTCGAGGGGCTCGACGACGGTCACGGCGAGGCCGCGTTCGCGGCAGCTCGCGGCGACCTCCATGCCGATGAAACCGGCACCCACGATGACGACGTGACTCGCCTGGGCGAGGTCCGATCGCAGGTTGCGGGCGTCGTCGAGGGTGCGCAGCAGGTGGATGCCGTCGAGGCCGTCGCCGAAGGGCAGGCGTCGCGCGACGGTACCGGTGGCGATCAGCAGCCGGTCGTAGGCGATGTGTTCGCCGTTCTCGAGCTCGACCTGGCGCGCGGCGGAGTCGAGGGTTCGTGCCGCCACGCCGAGACGCCAGTCGACGTCGAGATCGTCGACGCCATCCTTGCGGAGTGCGATGCGTTCTTCGTCCCAGTCGCCCTTCAGGAACTGCTTCGAAAGCGGCGGACGGTCGTAGGGCATCTGCGCCTCGGCCGAGACGACCACGATGCGGCCGTCATGGCCCTCGCGGCGCAGCGCCTCGACAGCGCGGAGCCCCGCGAGCGAGCCGCCAACGACGACGATGGGATCGGGGGTGGAGTCGGCCATGGGGCCCCGGTATAGCGCGCGCTACCGATCCCCGCGCGGAACCCCATCCGCCCCTGACCGCCGCGCCGACCCGCACACGAGCCTTCCCAAGTGCGCGTCGGCGACGTGCAGCGATCGGATCGGTCCCGGAGGCGATCCGGGGCCGATCCCATCGCGAGCCGCTATGCAGCCTGAACGGGGATCGAACGCGGCTGCCGGTCGGCGCTCTTCGGCAGGTGCAACTCGAGCACGCCGTTCTGCATCTTCGCGGATACCGCGTTCGCGTCGATGTCCTCCGAGATCCGGAACTCGCGGTGATACGAGCCGAGCCTGTACTCGGTGTGGAGAGGCCTCCAATCGGCGTCGGGCGACATCGCCAGGTGTGCGTCGAGGGTGAGCGTCCCCTTCTCGAGGCGCACGTCGACGGATTGCTCGTCGGTCCCGGGCAGGTCGGCGAAGACCACGAAGCGGTCGGCTTCCTCGACGATGTCGATGTCGGGCCGGAACACCGGTCCCGGGCGAATGCCCTCTCCCTCCAGTTCCTGCTTCTCGCGGGCTTCGAGGGCCTGAGTCGTCTGTGCCTGTGTCTCACTCATGATTGTCCTCCTGGCCTCCTAGGAGGCCGACCCAAGACGGAGTCTTGGAACTTCGGCTTCCGTCGCAAGCGAAGCCTACGGCTTCGCCAGCTAGCTGGCCTGTACCGAGATCTGGCGGGGCTTGTGCTCGGGGCTCTTGGGCAGGCGTACCATCAGCACGCCGTTGCGATAGGCGGCCTCGACCTTGTCGACTTCGATCTCCGCCGGGAGCTGGACGGCGCGCCGGAAGCTTCCGGACTGCCGTTCTCGGCGATGGAGACTCGATCCGTCCTGTGTCGGGTACTCGATCTTGCGCTGGCCCGTGAGGGTGAGCGTGGTGCCCTCGAGCGACACATCGATGTCACTCGGATCGACGCCGGGAACCTCGGCCGAAACGACGTAGGAATCTTCGGTCTCGTGCAGGTTCACGGCAGGATAGATGCCCCGGCCGGCTGCAGAATATGTCGACGGACCCCCGAAGCGGCCGAGCGCGAAGTCCATCTCACGCCGGAGCTGATCGAGCGGTCCCCATGCGTCTGCCGCCCCGGGGCGGTACAGGGTGTACTGAGCCATGGCTCTCTCCTCGTGTCATCGACCGGAGGCGCCGCGCCGTCCGGTCATGCGGCCTTTCGATGAGCACGACGGGGAAGCTGTCAAGAGACCCGCGGCCGGAGGGGATGCCCAGCGGGGAAAGGGGGACTAGCGCGCGCTCGGCCCGAGGGCCGGGGCGGCACTCGTCTGGGACAGGAAGAGCCCGCCCAGGATCAGCCCCAGGGCGGCCAGCAGTGGCCATCCGACGGGCTCGCCGAGGATCGCGGCCCCGGTACAGAGCGCGACGACCGGGATCACGTAGTTCATCAGGGACAGAAAGGTAGGTCCCGCCGTCGAGACGATCCGGAAGTACAGCACCGTGGCGGCTCCCGTCGGAACCAGTCCGAGCCAGAGCGCCGAAAGCAGGGAGCTCGTCGATGGCGTCAGATGCCAGGGCGCGTCCAGAAACAGACTGACCGGGATCATCACCGTGCTGGCCATGATCATCGTGCAGGCCGCGGACACGATGGGATGCAGAGGGGGCATGCGACGCGCGAGGATCGTGTTGATCGCATAACAGAGCGCGCCGAGCAGGATCGCGAGCTGGTGGGCGATGTCGCTCGCGCCGCCGCCCAACCGCGTGAGCGCGTCCGGGCCCGTCAGCAGCACGACCCCCGAGAATCCCACACCGAAGCCCAGGACCTTGCGGGGTTCGTGTCGACTGAGCCGTTCGTCGGCGACGAAGAAGTGCGCGAGCACCAGGGTCGCCAGGGGCATCACGGCCATGAGCAGCCCGGCGGTCCCGCTCGGGACACGCATCTGGCCCCAGCTGATTGCGAAGAACGGAATCGCGTTGCCCACGCAGGCCAACAACAGGAAGCGCAGCCAGAGCCGACCGGGGGGAGGGAGCCGCAGCCCCAGGGCGGGCATGATCGCCACCAACACCAGGGCCGCGACCAGTACACGCGTGGCAACCAGGGTCGCCGGCGGCAGCGTGTCGACGGCGAGGTCGATGAAGAGGAAGGCGGTGCCCCAGATCGCCACCAGGCCGGAGAGCCGGGTCCAGTCGCCCGCCGTTCTCCCGACCGTGACAGCCATGGCGGCAGAGCATACCGGTCGTATCCGGCCTCAGGAACGAGAAGGGCCGGTGGAGCGAACACCACCCGCCCACGACTCGCGCGGGCGTACGACTTGCGACCCACTAGGAGGCCGACCCAAGACGGAGTCTTGGAACTTCGGCTTCCGTCGCAAGCGAAGCCTACGGCTTCGCCAGCTAGGCTGCGCCCGAGATCGCCGCGTCTCCGCTCTCTCCGGTGCGGATCCGGAGAGCCTGGCTGATCTGGGTGACGAAGATCTTTCCGTCTCCGATGCGCCCGGTCTGGCACGACTCGAGGAGGGCGTTGGTGACCTTCTCCTCCATGTCGTCCGTGACCACGATCTCCAGCTTGATCTTGGGCAGGAAGTCGACCACGTACTCCGCACCGCGGTAGAGCTCCGTGTGTCCCTTCTGGCGTCCGAATCCCTTGACCTCGGAGACCGTCAGTCCCTGGATACCGATGGCGCTCAGTGCTTCCTTGGCATCGTCGAGCTTGAAGGGCTTGATGATCGCTTCGATTTTCTTCATGGCGTTTCTCCTGGTATTCGACGGTCCTAGGACTCGGTTGCCAGCTCGCGCACCGGTGTGGATGCGACCGCTGCCGAGGACGGGCTGTAGTCGCTGCCACCCGACACGTGCAGGTCGTAGGCGTGCATGCCGTGCTCGCCGTAGTCGAGCCCGTCCACCTCTTCTTCCGGGTCCACACGCAGGCCCATGGTGGCCTTGATGGCAAGGAAGATGGCTCCCGCGCAGGTGATGGTGAAGGCCGCATAGGCGAGCACGCCGATCAGCTGGATGCCGAAGCTGTGATCCGGGTTGGTCGAGAAGATCCCGACCGCGAGGGTTCCCCAGATGCCGCAGGTGAGGTGCACCGAGATGGCGCCGACCGGATCGTCGATCTTGATCTTGTCGATCGCGATCACCGAGCCGACCACGATGCAGCCGGCGACGGCGCCGATGATGATGGCCGTGAGGGGCGTCATGACGTCCGCTCCCGCGGTGATTCCCACGAGACCGGCAAGGATGCCGTTGAGGGCCATCGACAGGTCCGGCTTGTTCGACACGAAGCTGTAGGTCAGCATCGCGCCAAGTCCGCCGGCAGCGGCCGCAAGGCAGGTGGTGACGAGGGTCAGCGAAGTGAGTTCCGGGTCTGCGGACAGCACCGAGCCGCCGTTGAACCCGAACCAGCCGAGCCACAGCAGGAACACGCCGATCGTGGCGCTGGGCATGTTGCTGCCGGGAATCGGATTGATCTTGCCGTCCTTGCTGTACTTCCCGATCCGCGGACCGAGCAGCATGGCGCCGATCAGCGCGGCCCAGCCACCGACGGAGTGCACCAGCGTCGAGCCGGCGAAGTCGTAGAAGCCCATGGCGTCGAGCCAGCCGCCGCCCCACTTCCAGCTGCCGGCCACCGTGTAGACGAGTGCCACGAACACGACGGTGAAGACCATGAAGGACTTCAGCTTGATGCGTTCGGCCACCGCACCCGACACGATCGTCGCGGCGGTCGCGGCGAACATGGCCTGGAACAGGAAGTCGGTCCAGTAGGTGTAGCCCCCGTCCGCGTAGGCCGGCGTCATGCCGTCCACACCCGGATCGAGGCCGAAGCCCGCGAAGCCGAAGAACGAGCCGATGCTGAAGTCACCGGGGTACATCAGGTTGAAGCCGCAGATGTAGTAGGTGATCAGGCCGGCACAGACGATGAACGTGTTCTTGAAGAGGATGTTGGTGGTGTTCTTGGCGCGGGTCAGTCCCGTCTCCACCATTGCGAAGCCGAGGTGCATGATGAACACCAGGCCGGCGGCAAGCATCATCCACACGTTGTTGGCGACGAAAGTCGCTTGCGAGACTCCGTCATCGGCGAGAGCGACCGCCGGCGCGAGCAAGGCTCCCGCGGCAAGCGCACCCGTCAGGAGGAAGGTTTTTCGAGTCATCTGGATCTCCGTGATTCGGGGTTCGAGTCGTGTCCGAGTTGTTTTCGGAGGGGAGGGGCTGTCTGGGCGCGCCCGTTCCGGGTCTCCGGGTCGGCATGCTCAAGAGCAACGGTCGTGCCAACTGCGCACGGCTGCGTTCAGCGGAAGGGGACGGCTCGGAGCTTCCCGCCTGGGCAGCTCTCCGCACATCGCTCCCGGCAAATACGGCCCGACTGCGAGCGGGATTGCCCAATCGATGGGCCCGGCTGATGAGCTTGGCGGCACATCGCTGCCGACTGTCTCGGTCCCGAGGGGAGCGGTGATAGACTCGGCCCCTCACGGATCGAGCAAGGAGGGCGTCATGTCACCCGAAGCCAGCATGCCCGCAGTCGCGCTGGCGGCCGTCCCCGGACGCCGCAACTGGACCCTCGAACTGGCGCGTGAGATCGAACGCCGCGGCTTCTCGGGGATCTACTGCGCGAGTTTCGGCGACGGCATGGGGCTGTGTCAGGCACTGGCCCTGACCACCGAACGCATCCATTTCGGCACGGCGATCGCGAACATCTACGCGCGCCACGTCAGCGACTACGCGGCGAGCGCATCGATGATCCACGAGCTGTCCGGAGGCCGCTTCCGCTTCGGCATCGGTGTCAGCCACGAGCCCCTGAACCGGCGCCTGGACGCCCAGCCCGGGAAGCCCCTCAGCGACATGAGGAGCTTCGTGGAGGGGCTCCACGCGACGCCCCGCGCGGGCTTGATGCCCCCGGTCGTCATCGCCGGCCTGCGAAAGAAGATGGTGTCGCTTGCGGGCGAGGTGGCGCAGGGCGTCGTGTTCGCGAATGCGGCGCGGTCGCACCTGAAGGAGTCGCTCGCGGCGCTGCCGGCGGACCACCAGGCGGACCCGGACTTCTTCATCGGGAACATGATCCCGACCTGCATTTCCGACGACGAAGCGGCGGCCGCGGCGGTCAGCCGTCGGACCCTGCTCACCTACGTGACGCTGCCCAACTACCGCAACTACTGGAAGGAAGCGGGCTACGTCGAGGAGATGGAAGCGATCGAGGCGGCCGTGGCCCAGAAGCAGTACGACCGGCTGCCGGACCTGATGAGCGACGACTGGCTCAACGAGACGACCCTCTTCGGTTCTGCCGCGAAGGTGCGGGAGGGACTGGCGGCCTGGCGGGACGCCGGCCTGACGACGCCCATCCTGGTGCCGTCGTCCGCGGTCGGCAAGCAGCCGCAGGCGTTCGAAGAGCTATTCGCCCTGTTCGGCTAGGCGCGTGACCCAAGACGTCGTCTCGAGGGGCGACGACGCAAAGGTCGGCAGACCGCAGCGAGCGACCGGGCAATCGGCGATGGCTGGCGGAACCGGCGCCCCGAACGAGAAACGGCCGCACCCTTTCGGGTGCGGCCGTTCTTCAGTGGAGGCTGACTGTGTTGCGTCAGTTACCGGCGCCGGAGCCGCCGCCGCCCGCGCCACCGAGCCAGTGGCCCGAGATGGCCTCGGACATGGTGTCGCTCGGGTCGGTGAAGGCCGCGAAGGTGGAGCCGATGTCGGTCCCGAAGCCGTCCCAGACGCCGTTGCCGTTCGCGTCGAGGAAGTAGCACTGGCCGCTGCCGCAGTTCGCGGAAGTGACACTGCTGACGGCCTTGCCGATGTCGTCGATGCCATCGTCGTTGAAGTCGCAGATGATGGGGTCGCCCGAGCCGAAGACCTGTGCGATGCCGGCCAGGGTGTCGACGCCGTTCGTGTAGACGCCGTCGTCGTTGGTGTCGAGCAGGAACAGGTCGTTGGTGCCGCTGCCCGGCACGTACTTGCCGATCTCGTCACCCGCCGTGGCGTTGCTGAAGTTGCCTGCCACCGGCGTGTAGGGCGTCGCGAAATTGGCGAAGACGCTCTGGCGGTCCGTGGGCGGGTTCCAGACGAAGTTCCCGTCGACGTCCAGGTAGTAGGTCGAGCTCGCGTCGATGACCTTGCCCACCGAGTCGCGGCCGTCGCCGTTCCAGTCACCGACGATCGGAATGCCGGCGGTCCGGGTCGGGCCAACCAGCGCGACCACGTCGTCGGCGCCGTTGTAGACACCGTCGCCGTTCAGGTCGAGGAAGAAGAAATCGTTGCCGGGCACGTACAGACCGATCTCGTCGGCTCCGTCCATGTTCCAGTCACCGGAGATCACGATGCCGGGACCGGCGAACCCGGCGAAGGTCGACTGTAGATCGCCACCGGCCGGCTGGTCCCAGGACTTGTTGCCGTTCAGGTCGAGGAAGATGGCGTTGTTCGACGAGTTGTACTTGCCCATGTCGTCGGCGCCATCGCCGTTCCAGTCACCCACTACCGCGTCGCCGCGGGGGAATGCCTGGGCCAGGCCGTGCAGGATGTCCGTTGCCGGGCCATTCCACGCAGCGTTCTCGTTCGCGTCCATCAGGACGAGGCTGTTGCCGGTGTACTTGCCGATCTGGCATGCGGTCGATTCGACTGAACCCGCGTACGCGGTCCCGACCGTGAAGAGCGTGATCGCGACTGCGATCGAGACGTTTCGGATAGAGCTGAGGATGTCCATCGAACCTCCACTGAAGCTACGGATGCCCTGCGGGCGGTTTGCCCACGAAAACCGGGAGTTGCCGAATCGATCTGCTCAGACCGTTCTGCTTCCCCCCGAGCGCTCCGAATTATCACAGATGCGAGATCGTAGGCAAGCGGGCTGGATGGCTCATTTCGGCTGGTCGGTCGGTGGGTAGCAGCGCGCTGCCGACTTCCGTACGCAAGTGGCATGCGGCCCGGGTGCGACCGCGGCCATCGGGGACATCGCCGCGCGCCCCGCGGGTGCCTCGCTGACTCGCTATTCGCACCCTGATCCGAACGACGGATCAGGGCTAGGTTCCGCCGCCTGCGAGCGCGAGACCCATTCTTCGAGGACACCGATGGCCGGCAACAGCGCCAAACGACCGCAACCGACGCCCCAATCGGTGCCCGAAGCCGTCGCCCAGGTCAGCCTGGACGGCGGCGAGCTTGCGCGCGGGCTCTACCTCGATCTGATCAAGCGCTGCCTGCTCGATTCGGTCTATGGCGACCAGCGGATCGGTGGTCCGGCCGCCGAGACGCGCGCCGAGGGCTTTGGTTGGCCCGCGGTCGCGCACACCATGATCGGTCCCCAGCGCCTGGGAAACCTCCAGCACTGTGTCGAGGACGTCATCCGCAAGCAGGTGCCGGGAGATCTGATCGAAACCGGAGTGTGGCGCGGTGGGTCCTGCATCCTGATGCGGGCGATCCTGCAGGCGCACGGCGTCTTCGACCGACGGGTCTTCGTGGCCGATTCCTTCGAGGGATTGCCCGCGCCGGACGCCGAGAACTACCCGTACGACGCGGGACTCGACCTGAGCGTGTACGACGAGCTGGCGATCTCTCTCGAGCAGGTCCAGGAGAACTTCCGACGCTACGGCCTGCTCGACGAGCGCGTGCAGTTCCTGAAGGGCTGGTTCAAGGACACACTGCCGAACGCGCCGATCGACAGCCTGGCGGTCATGCGCCTCGACGGGGATCTCTACGAGTCGACGATCCAGGCCTTCGAAGCCCTCTATCCCAAGCTCTCGGTTGGCGGCTACGTGATCGTCGACGACTACGGGGCGGTCGCGGCCTGCGCGCAAGCGACCCACGACTTCCGGGACGCCAACGGCATCGACGACGAGATCGTGACCGTCGATGCAACCGGGGTCTTCTGGCAACGCACGCGTTGACCCGCGGGCCGGAATCGAGTCACTCGAGATAGCCCAGCGCCTCGAGCTGCTCGAGCCTCTCGGGCGAAAGTGCGGCCTCCTCGGCGTCGGCACCTGCGGTCACGAACACGTACAGGCCTGGCGCGGGCGAGTCGCCGAATAGATCACCGACCGGCCGCGGCGTTGTCGGCTCCCCGGCGATCTGCAGCGCGATCTCCACGTCGGCCAGATGCCTCACCTCGGGCAAGTTGAGCCAGCGGACGCCGCCCTCCAGTGGCAGGCGGACGGCCAGGCGGCTGCCTTCCAGCGAGACGCAGGTCGCGCAGTCCACGAAGAAGCTGCGCGGCAGGTCGCGAAGGCCCTCGAAACCGATGCTGCCCTCGAGCTGCTGCTTCGCAGCGTCTCCGACTGCAACCACGTGAAGTCCCGGTAGCTTCGCGATCTCGGGCAGTATGCGCTGGCGAGATCGGGACAGACCTGCGGGGTCGCTGGCCGCGCGATCGACCGTCTCGAGTGGATCCGCAGCCAGGTCGTAGAGCTGTTCGCTGGCCGCGTACAGGATGTACTTCTGGTCCCCGGCGATGGCTGAAAACAGCGCGACGCGGTTGTCGACGAGGCTGCCGAACACGGGCCGGGGGGCGTCGGGGTCCGTGGCGGGGGCCGCCGAGTCCGTCCGGCCGGCCGCGCCATCGATCAGGGACACCAGAGACCGACCGTCGAGACCCGGCCGCGTCGGGATCCCGAGCAACTCGAGCGTCGTCGGGACGATGTCGGCCGAGCCGACGTGGGCTTCGACGCGGGCCCCGGCTGGAACCCGGCCCGGCTGGTAGACGACCAGGGGAACGTGCAGCAGCTCGCGGTAGAGCGAGTTCGCATGCAGCAGCAGTCCGTGTTCGTCGAAGCCCTCACCGTGGTCCGAGGTGACGACGATGAGCGACTTCGCGAGCAGATCCGAGGCCTCGAGGGCGTCCAGCAGGCGCCCGAGCTCACGGTCCATGGCGCGCACCCCGCCGTCGTACAGCAGCTTCGCCATCTCGAGCTGCGCCGGCGGCAGCGGCTCGCCCGAGCGGTTCTGACGACTCAGGTGGGCGTGCGATCCCAGCAGACGCGGGTCGACCACGTCCGTGAGCTGCTCGCGCAGCTCTTCGAAGCGCGGGCCGAAGGCGGGAAGCTCTTCGGGTTCTTCGTGATAGGGGGCGTGCACCTGGTAGCTGTGAAGGAACAGGAAGAGGTCGCGGTCCGGGTCTGCGGTTGCGATGTCGATGGCGGCGTCGATCGCCTCGCGGGGTTCGGCGATCTCGAGATAGCGATCGAATCCCTCGGCGAAGCCGTACGCGGGCGAAACGAAGCCGCCGCCGTGGATCCCCGCGGTCGCGAATCCCTCGGCCTGGAGCACCTCTCCGAGGGTGTCGATATCCGCACGCAGTGCCGATTGTTCGGCCATCAGGGCGCCGTGGGTGAACGGATCGAGCCCCGTCAACATCGTGCGATGGGACGGCAGGGTCCAGGGGGAAGGAGCATGGGCGTTATCGAAGACGACCCCCTGTGCCGCCAGGGCGTCCAGTCGCGGAGAGGTCGGAAGTTCTGCGCCGTAGACACCGAGTCGGTCTGCGCGCAGTGTGTCGATGGAAACGAGGATCACGCGTCGCCCGCGCCCCAGTGTGGCGGGAGGAACGACGGTCGGGTTACCGAAGACGGCGTCGGCGAGCATGAGACTCGCGTCGCTGTCGGTGGAGAGCACCAGCTCGCCGGACGCGGAGGTCGGAAGTACGAGGTCGAAGGGGTGCCAACGATCCGGGTCGCCCGGCCGGTCCAGCCGCAGTTCGCGCTCGAGCAGCACGACCGGGTAGCTCTCTGGCTGCTCGAAGCGCACCTCGAAGCGAACGGCCCCCGGCGGCAGCACCCCGTCTGGGTTGGGAAGGCCGATGGCGCCGCGGAAGCGCGTCCCGGCCGGCGCTTCGACGGGGATGCGATAGCGCGTCTTCACCGGCGCCAGCAGCGCGTTGCGCACGTCGTTCCCGAGGCCGATCTTGCTGCGGAAGCGGTCGGCTTCCGGATCCTCGCCCCAGGCCGCATCCAGGCCCGCCCGCGGTCGCGTCGACGAGGCGACGTCGTAACGCCATTGGCGCGAGATCCGCATGTCCGTCAGACGGGTGAGGGCCTCGTCATCGAGGCTCGCGTCCGTGTGACGCACCAGCACGATGTCGTCGAACCAGGCGCTTCCCGTGCCGCCCCCAGGGCCGGCGAGACATGCGCTCACGCGGAGTGCGTCCGCTTCGTCGCCTGTCGTGAAGGTCAACACTTCGCGCTCCCAGTCGGGAGTGGTGCCGTCGCGGTTCGGGAACGCGCGCATCTCGTCGCCGAGCTCGCTGCGTTCCTCGACGAAGAAGGTGCCGCGAATGGGACCGGACGCGACCAGGTCCTGGGTGCGCACATACCCGATCAGGGTGTAGTGGGTTCGCGGCCGGACGCGGATCCAGGGCGACGCGAAGCAGGCCGGGCTGGGTTCGTTCGCGTGGATGAAGAGAGTCGGCGGCGCCGTTCGGTAGACATCCCGGATCTTGCCTCCGACGACCGTTCCCGTGGCGACTGGGGATTCACCCTGGCGGTCCTCGTAGTCCGGGATCGTCCACTCCATGGCCATCAGGGGGATGACCTCGAGGCCCTCGTCGGGGAGCGGCGGGGCGTCGGGAAACGCCTCGACCCATTCGGCTTCGAGCTCGGCGACCAGGCGCCGGTCAGGAATGGACGCTTCGTCCTGTCGGCAGCCGATGCCGGCCCCGGAGATCGCGAGCAGCAGGACGCAGGCGTGGAACCAGCCGATCCGGCGAAGCTTTCGCACTGGCGTCCCCCCGGTCGAACGGTACCCTGCGGCAGCCGGAGTCACATGCTGAACCGCGCCCGATCTCTGATCCACTACCGCGAGTTCCTCTGGGAGTTGGTGGTCGAGGAGTTCCGCACCCGGTACCGGCGGTCCTCCCTGGGATTCGTGTGGTCGCTGCTCAACCCGCTGCTCACGATGTTGATCCTGGCGGTGGTGTTCCAGTTCATGGTCCGGTTGCCCATGCGCAGCTATGCGCTCTTCCTGCTGAGTGCCTTGCTGCCCTGGATGGCCTTCGCGAGCACCGTCCAACGTTCGGCGGCCAGTCTGTTGCTCGCAGAGCCCCTCATCCGGCGCCATCCCATCCCGAAGCTCGTCTTTCCCGTGAGCATCTCGCTGGTCAACTGCATCAACCTGGCGCTGTCGATGGGGGTCCTGTTGTTCGTGGTGGGTCCGATGATCGACTTCGAACCCAGTCCGGCGCTGGCGCTGCTTCCCTTTTCGCTGTTGTGCCTGACGGCAACCACGATCGGCGTGTCCGCGCTGCTGGCGATGGTGACCGTCTACTTCCGCGACGCCGAGCATCTGGCGACGGTGTTCTTGACGGCGTGGATGTATGCGACGCCCATCATCTACCCGCTGACGATCCCGGGCCAGGCGTCGATCATCCCAGAGCAATACCACTTCTACTTCGAGCTGAACCCCATGTATCACGTGATCCAGCTCTTCACGAAGCCGATCTACTGGGGGCAGCTGCCCGAGCCGCAGACCCTGGTCGCCGCGACTGCGACAGCCTGCGTGGGTCTGGTGCTCGGGGTCGGCGTCTTCTGGTGGCGGGAGGACGATGTCGTCTTCTCTCTCTGACTCCGTTCGGCCGTCGCCTGCGCCTCGTCCCTCGCATCGGGGCCCGGTGAGATGAGCAGTCCCGTGAGCGCCGCCGCCTCGGCGGGCGTGCTGCCCGCCGACCGCGAGGCAGTGGTGGGCAGCGCCGGTCCGTTCCTTCACCTGGAGGGCGTGCGACTTTCCTTTCCGAGCCGCGTGGAGCGCTCGCTCAAGGCGTCGGCCCTGCGCTGGCTACAGCGTCCCCGCGACCGCGCACCGGTGCGCGGGACCGACGCGCTCGTCGACCTCGATCTCCGGGTCGCGGCGGGAGACCGCCTCGGGGTGATCGGAACGAACGGCAGCGGCAAGACATCGCTGCTCCAGGTCATGGCCGGGATCTACCCTCCGCGCGCGGGCCGCGTCGAACGCGCGGGATCCCTGGTGCCGCTGCTGCAGTTGGGGCTCGGGTTCAACCCCGAGCTGACCGGTCGCGAGAACATCCTGCTCGGCGCGGCCCTGCTCGGGATCTCGCGCAAGCGCATCCGCGAACGGACCCCCGCCATCCTCGACTTCTGTGAGCTCGAGCACGTGGCCGACGTGCCGGTCAAGTACTACTCGACGGGAATGGCCGCTCGCCTCGCCTACACGGTGGCCACCGAGGTGGACACGGACATCCTGCTGCTCGACGAAGTGTTCGCCGTGGGCGACATCCACTGGGTCAAGCGCGCCGTCGAGCGGCTGGACGCACTCGTCGAGCGTCTCGGCATCCTGGTCGTCGCGTCCCACTCGGAGCAGATCATCCTCCACCTCTGCAATCGCTGCGTGCATCTCGAGGGCGGTCGCCTGGTGGCGGACGGCGCGCCGGCGGAGGTGCTCGCGCGGTACCAGCAGGGCAACCCAGAGGGCAAGCGGGAGGGCCAGCCCTCGCCCTCGCCCGCTTGAGCGGCGGACCGCGATCGCGCTTCTTCCTGCGCCTGCGCGGGTCGATTGCCCGGCGCGGGTGGTGGGGCAGTCTGCGACTCGCGGCGCGCCAAGCCGGGGACATGGTGGTGCGCAGCGTCCGAGGCGCCACCCGCTACGAACGTTGGCTCGCCGATCGGCCTCGCGTGTCGGCGACGCTCTCGGGGCCGGAAGCCGAGCATCCCCTGATCTCGGTGCTCGTGCCCAGCCACGACCCGGACCTGCACTGGCTCGAGCGGGCGATCGGGTCGGTTCGCGCGCAGAGCTACGAAAAGTGGGAGCTCTGCGTGGTGGACGATGCGTCCGGGACGGCCGACGTCCGCGAGTGGCTGCGTTCGCGGGGTGACCGCGATCCGCGGATCCGCTGCATCCGGCTGCAACGCAACGTCGGGATCTCGGGTGCGACCAATGCGGCACTCGAGCTCGCGAACGGGCCCTTCTTCGCCCTGCTCGACCACGACGACGAGCTCGCGCCTCATGCGCTGTTCGAGATGGCGGCGGCGATCCGTCGCTTCGACCCGGACCTGCTCTATTCCGACGAGGACAAGATCGACGTCGACGGCCGCTTGCGCGACGCCGCCTTCAAGCCCGACTTCTCGCCGGACTGGCTGCTCTCGTGCAACTTCATCTCGCACCTCGGAGTCTTCCGCAGCGCCCTCACGCGTGAGCTCGGCGGCTTCCGGAGCGAGTTCGACGGCAGCCAGGACTACGATCTGGCCCTGCGCTTCGCGGACCGCTCGGCCCGGATCCACCACGTGCCGCGCGTCCTCTATCACTGGCGCACGGTTCGCGGGTCGACCGCGGACCCGTGGGCGGAAGCGAAGCCTTGGGCCTACGACGCGGCCCGCCGCGCCATCGCGTCCCATCTCGAACGCGTCGGGGAGCGCGGCGAGGTGGGCGACGGCCCGGGCCGGGGCTTCTATCGCGTGCGTCGCTTTCCGCCGGTGGGGGCTTCGGCGACCCTCATCGCCTGGGGAGATCGGGATCGCGCCGCGCGCCTCGCGGCTGCCGCGTCCTGCGACGCCGTCATCCTGGATGCGTCGCGGCCGACGGCGAGCCAGCTCAACGGCGCCGCGGCGCGTGCATCGGGCGACGTGCTCGTGTTCGTCGATGCCCGTCTGCAGCCGAGCGCGACGGATTGGTTGCCCGAGCTGATGTCCCAGGCCTTGCGGTCGGACGTGGGATGCGTCGGCACGCGGATCAGCGCGCGCGGGAACCGGGTCTTGCACGCAGGTGTCGTTCTCGGGGGTGCAAAGGGCATCCGGCTCGAGCGACCTGCGCTGTTCGGGGACGAGCCCGGACCGATGGGCGCGAGCGGTGTCATCCGGAACGCGAGTGCGGTGTCGGGTGGCTGCCTCGCCGTGTCGGTGATGGCCTTTCGGCATCTCGGTGGCTTCGATGCTTCGTTCGGCGAGTCGCTTCACGACGTCGATCTGGGCCTGCGTGCGTGGGACGCCGGTATGCGAGTCATCTACGACCCCCACGCCGAGATGCGATCTCCCAGGGCGCGTCTCCCCGCGCCTGCCGAGGCGGACGTGGCCCGGCTGATCGATCGCTGGGGGGCCCGGATCCACGCGGGCGACCCGTACTATAATCCTGCATTCGGTTTCACCGGCCCCCTCTTCGAGGCCCGTCTGCGGCCTGGCCCGCAGCCACCAACAGCAGGGAAGCTCTGAATGCCCGCGCCCCGTGCGCTCGTCATCCTGGGAATGCACCGCAGCGGCACGTCCGCGCTTGCGCGGTTGTTGCACACCCTCGGAGTCGATTTCGGGACGGGCCACATCCCGGCGGGGCCCGCGAACGAGCTTGGCTTCTTCGAGAAGGCCTCGGTCGCCGACACCAACGAGCGTCTGCTCCAGGCGTTGGGACTCCAGAGCGGGAGCGACCCGGGGCGGCTGCCGGGCGACTGGCAACAGCATCCCGCCGTCGCTTCGCTGCGCGACGACCTGGTCGAGCAGCTGCGCCGCGATTTCTTCGCGGCCGATTCGGTCGAAGCGGGAGTCCCCCTCTTCGGCGTGAAGGACCCGCGGATCTGCCGGTTGGTGCCGCTGTGGATCGACGTGCTGAGCAGCCTGGGCTGCGCGCCTGCATTCGTCCACATCACCCGACACCCGCTCGAGGTCGTGGACTCACTCGCTGCGCGGCAAGCGCTGTCCGCCCACACCGCCCAGCTGTTGTGGCTCCGGCACGTGCTCGAGGGAGAGCGCGCGACCCGCGGTCATCCGCGCGTCTTCGTGACCTACGACGAGCTGCTTGCCGGTTGGCGTCCGTGCGCGCAACGGATCGCGCAAACCCTCGACCTGGACTGGCCCGTCGCGCCGGAAGCACTCGCGGAAGCGGACGCTCCGACGCTTCCGGGCCGCCTCCGCCATCACCACCGGGCCGAGGACGCGCTTTCGGAAGAAGGCGGTGTTTCCCGCTGGGTCGGCACCGCCTACCGGGCGTTGCTCGAGAGAAGAGACGGAACGGAGCCTGGCCCCACCCGTCGCCTCGACGACATCCGCCGCAATCTCGATGCGGCCGAGGACCTGCTGGCCGGGGAGGTCGCGCCGGTGCGTCCCGTCGACGAGGCACCCGCACCCCTTCGTTATGCGGGCCGCCTGCGCTGGGATCAGGGACAGCTCGACGCACGCGCCACCCTGGGCGAAATCCTTCCCGGATCCGTCGTCGAGGTCAGCTTCGTCGCCGGCCACGGCAGCTTCTGTGGCTTCGACCTCTTCTTCGGCACATTCGCGCGAACCAACACTTCGACCCTCGACGTCGCGCTCGAGGTCGAGGATGTGAGCGGCGAGCTGGCGCTCGCGCAGCGCTGGTCGCTGCCCACGGGTGAGATCGAGAACGATCGCTGGCGCGCCTTCCGCTGTCCGCCGCAGCCGGAGAGTCGAGGGCGGCGCTGCCGGGTACGGGTGGAGACCACGGACGCGGCCCCGGGCGATGCGGTGACCTTGTATTGCGACCCGGAAGGCCGCCCCGCCTACCGCGCCTACTTCGTCGAGCTCTCGGCGCCGGAGGATGCTGCCGTCGCGGAAGCGTCCGTGCGCGCGCTCGAGGGACGCGCGGTGCGACTGGAAGAAGAGGCTCTCGCGCGTGATGCACGGATCGACGCGCTCGTCGCGCAGGTCGATCGGCTTTCGGCCGAGGGCAGGGCGCTGCCGCAGGTGATCGACTGGTCGGGCCGGGTTCCGGGGATCGAAGAGCGTGTCGGTCAGCTCGAGCTGCGCGCAGCGCCGGAAGCGATTGCGTCGGTGCAGGCGCGGCTGGAGCTGCTCGAGCCGCGTCTCGAGAGCGATGCGGCTGCGACCCGCACCGCCCTGGACGACCTGCGTCGCGAATTCGAGAACGCGCGTTCCGAAGGCCAGCGCCTGCGCGAGGAAGTTGCCGAGCAGCGCGGTCGCATCGAACCCCTGATCGAAGGCCTGGGCGAGCAGATCCGCGTGCTGCGCGAGCTGCACAGCGCGACCCACGAGCTGGCGGTGGAAGCGCGCAGGTCCCAGCAGGCTCGACTCGACGAGCTCGAGGGCAGTCTGGCGTCCGGCCTCGAGGCGCTGCGGCGCGAAGACGACGGTCTGCGCGAGGCACTGGCCGAACTCGGTCGCAGCGCCGACGATGCACGCCAGCGCGTCACGGGCGTGGAACGGGCGCAGGCCGAGGAGGCGCGCGGTCAACGCGCCGCCGCAGAACGGCTGGACCGTCTCGAGTCCCTGGTGTCGGCCGCCGCGGAGCGCATCGACGCTCTGCATCGACGCACGGACCGCGATCTCGCGGCCATCGGTGAAGCGCTCGAGGAGGCCTGGGGGTGAGAGGAGCCGGGGTGAACTCGAGATGGGCGTGAGCGCGCCGCTGCGGATCCTGCAGATCCATCCGCCCGTCGGACACGGTGTCGACGTGTACCGCGTGGACAACCTGCGCGAGCAGATCGAGCGTGCGGGGCACGAGAGCGACGTGGTGACCCTGGCCGAGCTGGTCGAGATCGAGGACGGTCATGGGGAGGGTGCTTCCGGGGCAGGGCCGGCCGCGCTCGCGTCGCTGGTGGCCGACCGCGATCTCGTCATCCTGCACCGTGTCGCCTGGGACACGCGCATCGAGGCACTGGTCGAAGCCGCTCGTCGGCAGGGCGCGACGATCGTCTTCGAGGCGGACGATCTCGTCTTCGTGCCCGGCGCCGAGAGCTGGGTGGACGGAGTGCGACGGCTGCCGGACCACGAGGTCTCCTTGTATCACGAAGGCGTCGAGCGCTACGCGGCCAGCTATCGCCGCTGCGACGCCTTTCTGGCATCGACGCCGTTCCTGGCCGGCCTGCGCCCCTTCGGCCCGAAGCCGAGCCAGGTCATCCGCAACGTCCTCGGGCAGGCGCAGCTCGACGCCGCGCGCCGCATCCGTCGCGCGCACAAGACGCGAGGGAACGACGCGCGAAACGAGCAGGTCATCGGCTTTGGCGCCGGCACCGCGACCCACGACCGCGACATGCGCGAAGTCATCCCGGCGCTGCGCGAGCTGCTGTCGCGCCGCACCAACCTGAGATTGGAGATCGTCGGGCCCGTGGATCTCGGTGCGGAACTCGACGAGTTCGCGGATCGCGTGACGCAGCGCGAGGCGCGACCCTGGGAACAGTGGTGGGAGATCCTGGCGGGTTTCGACGTCGCCCTGGCACCGCTCGAACGAGACAATCCGTACTGCAGGGCAAAGAGCGCCCTGAAGTTCCTGGAAGCGGCGATCCTCGGCGTGCCCGTCGTCGCGAGCCGCATCGACGACTACGTGCAAGAGATCGACGACGGGCGCACCGGACTGTTGGCGGGCGACGCCGCGGAATGGTGTCGTGCCATCGAGAGTCTGCTCGACGACGATGCGCGCCACAGCGAGATGGCCCGCGCCGCGCGCGAGCACGTGGAATCTCACTGCACCGCATCGGCCCTGGCAGAAGACAGCTGCGCGCGACTGGCGGCGATCCGCAGCGGCAGCTCGCATCGGCCGGCGGCGCAGGACCGCCTGCTCGACATCGTGTGGCTGATCCCGTCGCCGTTTCCGGGCTCGGGAGGACACGCCAATATCTTCGCGGCGGCGCGCGGTCTCGAACGCCGGGGCCACCGCAACACCTTCCTGGTGGACACGAGCCAACTCCAGGCCCACGACGGCGATGCGATCCGGGGCTTTGTCGATCGCAACTTCGGAGAGACCGGTGTGCGCTTCGAGCCCGGCTGGGACCTCGGGTTGCAGCACGCCGACCTGGCGGTCGCCACGTCCTGGGCGACGGCCGAAACCGTCGCGCGCAGCGATGCCAGCGCGACGGCCTACTTCGTCCAGGACTTCGAGAACCTCTTCTTCCCGCCCGGAGAAGATGCCGTTCGCGCCGAACGCACCTATCACCTGGGCCTGTCGTGCGTGACCCTGGGCGGCTGGCTGACCGACGAGCTGCGCTCCCGCTACGGCGCGGACAGCTCCGCCTTCTCGTTCCCGGTGACCGTGGACGGCCCGGCGAGCCAGGCGGGCGACGAATCCGAGCCGGAGAACGCGCGGAAGGGCGATCCCCCGCGGCTGTTGTTCTTCGCGCAGCCTGGGAAGCCCCGCCGCGGCTATCGGCTCGGGCTCGAGGGTCTCGCGCTCTTCCACGCGGCCTGCCCGGAAGTGAAGATCGCCTTCTTCGGGTCGAAAGACGTGGAGCCGGGCTCGGTGCCCGTTCCATTCGAAGATCACGGGATCCTGTCGGAGCAGCAGCTCGCAGACCTGTACCGTCGCGCCGACGCCGCACTGGTCATCTCGATGACCAACCCGACCCTGGTGTCGCCGAACATGATGCGCTGCGGTTGTGTCGTGGTGGAACTGGACCTGCCGAACAACGGCTTCGAGTACAGCCCCGGCGAGGACTCGTTGCTGGCGGAGCCGACGCCTGAAGGCATCGCGTCCGCCCTGCGATCGCTCTTCCAGGAATCCGACCTGCTCGATCGCCTGCGGGACGGGGGCACCGCGCGAGTCGCGCGGAGGTCGATGGAGAACACCGTCGACGAGATCGAGTCGGCCTTCGTGCGCCGCTGGCTGACGGGCGAGACGGCGACGCGACCGCTTCGGCTCGAGGCCTTCCAGGGCGAGCGCGCGAGCTGGGTCTCCCTGGAAGACGGCCCGGTGGCTCAGACCCTCCGCGGCCGCGGGGACGGTCTCGCGCGGATCGATCTGCAGCTGGGCACCTTCGAGCGGACACCGGGCGATCTGCGGGTTCAGCTCGCAGATCGACGCAGCGGTGCTGTCGTCGCCGACCTGTGTGTTCGCGGCAGCGCGATCCGCAACAACGAATGGAACGAGATCCCGCTCGAGCCGATCGCCGACGCGGGCGAGCGCGAATTCGAGCTGCGTCTCAGCATGGTCGAAGCGGACGCACCGCCCGTCGCCGTGTATCTCAGTGGGACGGGGTCGCAGGTGGAGGGACCCGCGCGCCGGGGGGATGCTTCGCTCGCGGCGCCGATCTGCTTCGCGATCTGGAGCCACCCGGCGGGCGCGCCGGCGCCGCCGTCTGGCCATGCCTCGGGAGCCCCGGCCGTCACGGCGTTCGCGGGCCGGGCCGAGAGTGCTCGGCCGGACCTCGTCTCGCCCGTCATGCCTGTCGCGGCAGATTCACTGTCCCCGGAAGCGACGCGTGTCATCGATCTGATCCGTTCCCGGGGAGAACGCGAGCGGCATCGGCAGGAACGACTCGAAGACCGGACCGCGGCGCTCGAACGGGCGTCCGCAGGCCTGACGGGCTGGCTCGATCGCATGGAGGGCCGCCTGACGCGACCGCCCTTCGATCGCTTGCTGCGGGGCATCGGCCTCGCGACGTCGAGGCAGACACACCTCGAAGCCACGCGTTTCGTGACCGCCGAGGTGCGAGGCGAAACCGTCGTTGCCCAGCGCTTCGTCGCCGAAGAACCCGGGCTGGATCGAATCCTGGTGCGGCTGGGGACCGAGGGCAGGAGACTCGTGGCGCCCGTCGTGGTGCGACTGCGCGCCGGCGGCCCCGGGGGTCCGGTGCTGCGCGAGGTGACGGTCGACCCCGAGCGCATCTACGACAACCAGTTCTGCATCGCTGCCTTCGAGCCGCTGTCCGATTCGGAGGGGTCCGCCTTTTGCTTCGAGGTCGCCAGCCCCGGCGCGGTGCGCGGATGCGCGCCGCGGGTGTGGGGACATCGGTCGCGGGGTGGAAGGCAGCAACGCCGCTACCACCGCGGTGCGCGGGCGGCGGGTCGTCTGGACTTCCGCCTGGCGTTCTCGCTGGACCCGAGCATCGCGCCGGGTGACGAGTCGTGAGCGCCGACATGAACCCCGAAGTGGGCCGGCTGCGGGCGGACGTCCTGGCTGCCGAAGCGGTGCGCGCGGCCCGCGTCGAGGAGGCTCGACGTCGGGACGGAGGGCTCGTCTGCCACAGCTGCGGTGCGGCGAAGCTGGTGTTCGAGGGCAGCTTCCCCGCCGGCGCTGACCAGCGGCAGGTGCATCACTGCGAGGGCTGCGGCCTCAGCCAGCTCGACCGGCGCTTCTCCGCTGGCGAGATCTCGGCCCTCGAAGACGAGAACGTCGCCTATCAGGAAAGCGATCCCGACGTCGAGGCCTGGGTCGAGGCGCACTCGTTCATCGTCGAGTTCGTCGAACGCTACGTGCCGAAGGGGCGTCTGCTCGAAGTGGGCTGCAGTCGCGGCTACAAGCTCGAAGCCGCGCGGCGCGCGGGGTGGGCGGTGCAGGGGATCGAGCTCTCCCAGGCGTCCTGCCGCTTCGCGCGTGAGCGGCTTGCGCTGCCCGTCCACAACGGGTCCCTCGAGAGCTTCGCGGCCGACGCGCCTTTCGATGCGGTGGTCGCCTGGCACGTTCTCGAGCACGTTCCCTCCGTACTCGGCTTCTTGTCGTTGCTGCGGGCGTTTACGCGTCCCGGTGGGCACATCTTCCTGCAGATGCCGTCCTACGATCGCTATCGCCGGCTCGAGCCCTGGTCATCGCATCCCGAATGCTTCAACGAGGTGCACTTCTGGTACTTCACGGTGGAAAGCCTCGAGCGCGTGGCGCGGGAGGCGGGCTTCCGGCCGGTCTACACCCTCGACGACCCGCGAACCCTCCACCTGACCCTGGTCGCGGAACGCACGTGAACCCGACCGGCGAGTCCGTTGCTGCCGCGACGCCGCCCTCCCTGGCTCGCCATTGGCGGCGCTTCAATCTCGTCGTGCTGGTCGTTGCGGCCGCCGTCGCATACCGCGGGCTCGCCATGAGCGCACCCTTGCGGAGCACCATCCCCGCGGTCGAGCGCTTCTTCTTCCATCCTTCGCAGAACGCGCCGGACGTCACGTTGCTCGCGATGGTCGCGCTGCTGCTCGCGGACTGGCGTCGGCTATCGGCGCAGGTCGGGCGGAGCCGTCCCAGCCTGCTCGCCGGGTCGCTGCTCCCCTTCGCGCTGGGTTTGCACCTGTGGTCCGTCCACACCCAGGCGCTCCAGGTGGACCTGCTCTCGCTCGGCTGCTTCCTGTTGGGAAGCGCCGGTGTGTTGGGGGGCTGGCCGCTGGTGCGGATGGTGCTGCTGCCCACCTCGCTGCTGCTCGTCGCGATCCCGATCCCGGTCGTCCTGATCAATCAGCTCGTGCTGCCGCTCCAGGCGGGGACGATCGCGCTGACGACGTTCTTCCTCGACGTGCTCGGACGCGAGTACTTCAACTCGGGCGACATCATCTATTCCGGCGGCCGCGCCTTCCAGGTGATCGACACCTGCACGGGACTGCGGTCCATCTCGACGATGATGATGGCGACCCTCGTCTACATCCGGGTCTTTCACAAGCGAGGCTGGCACGCGGGGCTGTTGCTGGCGCTGGCCGCGCCCATCTCGTTCGCGTTCAACGGGGTGCGCGTGCTCGTGATCATCTTCAGCGCTGAAATGACGCTCGCAGAAGATCACACCATCCAAGGCATCGCCGTGATGATCGCGAGCGTGCTGGCGCTGCACGCGGTGGCACAGGGCGTCGATCGGGTCTGGCCGGCTGCCCCCTGGACGCCGGCCTCGCGCTCGCGCAACCAGCCCGGCCGCGACTGGCGCGTGGCGACGGTGTTCGGTGTCGTGGCCTGCCTGCTCGCCGGGGGTTTCTGGGTCGAGCCCTGGAAGGCCACGCCGGAGCTGAGCAGCTGGCAGGTGAAGATGCCCACCGAGTATCAGGGTTACCAGGCGCGCATGGTCCAGCTCGACGAGGACTACCTCGGATCCGTCGAGTTCGATCGCCACCTGCAGCGCCGCTACGAGCGCGGGGGTGGCGAGGACGGAGCGAGCCAGGGAGGAGGAGAGGGCGAGCCCGGCGTCGAAGTGCTGATCGGAATGCAGCGCCGCGTCGGCCGCGACCAGAGCCTGCTTTCGAAGAAGCTGGGACTCCCCGGTGCAGGCCAGGTGCTGTTGGGAGAGAGCGCGGCGGAGCTTCCCGAGATCGACGTGCCCGCGCGCCTGACGCTCACCCGCGGCCCGGGCGGGGTCGTGCTCAACTATTCCTGGTTCCGGGGAACCGCGGGTTTCGCGGAAGAGCTGGTACGCGCGTTCTTCGCGCTCGATCGCTCGGAGCTGCATCGGGAAGGTGGCGCCTACGCGTTGCGGGTCAGCACGCCGGTCCGCGACCCTTCCGATCTACCGGCCGCTAGCGAACGTCTGCGGCACTTCGCGCTCTTCGTCGATGCCCTGGTTCCCCGGCCGCCGGCCGAAGACGACGCGGCCTCGTGATGTCGATCCCGCGGCAGACCGCGAAGCGCGCGCTGCGCGGCGTCGGGCTGGGCTTCCTGGTAGACGCCCGGCGGGCCTGGATCGAACGCCGAGGGTCGTCGACGGGGTCGGGTGTCGACCGCGCCGCGCTCGCGCGTCGCCACCTGTGCGGAGAGGGGCTCGAGATCGGAGCCCTGCACACGCCGATCCCGGTTCCCGCAGATGTCGTCGTCCGCTTCGTCGACCTGTTCTCGAAGGCCGACAATGTCGCGCGCTTCCCGGATCTCCCCCCGGACGAGATCATCGAGCCCGATGTTCTCGAGGACGGCTTCGAGCTGTGCTCGGTCGAGACGGGCTCCCAGGACTTCGTGATCGCGAGTCACGTGCTCGAGCACAGTCCCAACCCGATCGGCGTGCTCGAGAACTGGAGCCGGGTCACGCGCGCTGGCGGCGTCCTGTACGTAATCGTCCCCGTCGCCGAACGTTGCTTCGACGCCGGACGCGAAGCGACCACCCTCGCGCACTGGGTGGAAGATGCGGCCCTCTATGCCCGGGGAGACCGGGGCGCCATCCGCGATCGCAACCGTCACCACTACCTCGAGTGGATCCGGATCTCCGAACGGCAGATCTTCCAGGACCAGGGTCATGCCTTCGAGCCGCCGAGCGAAGAGGCGGTCGAGATGCGGCTGGGCGAGCTGCTCGAGGCCGAGGTCGAGATCCACTTCCACACGTTCTCGGAGGCGAGCTTCCGCGAGTTGCTCGAGTACTTCTGCAGGGAGGGGCGGCCCGGATCACGCGTGGTCGATCTACGCGTATCGGACCACGAGGTGCTGGGCGTCGTCGAACTCGGCTGAGGTGTCGGGTTCCTGGCGGGGTCGAGCCGAGCTCGAGCTCCGAAAACGGGGGCTCAGGCTTCCAGGCGTTCTCGACAGGCGACCTGCAACAGCCTGCGCTTGCGCCATGCGGCCGGCGCCAGCTTGCCCGCTTCGAGATAGCCGGGAAGGATGCTCGGATCGCGCAGGATCGCGAAGCCCAGTCGCAGGACCTCCCAGGTCGCGATCACCGGCAGGTTGCGCCAGAAGTCTCGCGACTGCTCGTTCTTGATCAGCTGCAGGTAGTGGTTCTTGAACGAGTGTCTTCGCACGGGCGCCGCGATCTCGAAGCGCCGACTTCGTCGCCAGGACCGGTTGTGACAAGCGCGCGCGCCCGGGACGTAGAGCACCTGCCAACCCAGGCGCTGGGCGCGCCACGACAGGTCGGTGTCTTCGTGATAGAGGAAGAAGTCTTCATCGAAGACCTCTCCCTCGATGGCCAGGTCGGCCAGCGCGGCGCTGCGGATCATCATCGCCGCTCCGCTGGCACCGAACACGAACTCGATCTCTTCGTACTGCCCGCGGTCCACCTGCTCGCTACCGCGGTCGCGGGGCCGACGGTGTCGGGGAAGCTCGATCCCCGCGCTGTCGATGACGCCTTCGGGCCGCAGGAGCTTGCCGGTGCCGAGGGCCACGCGCGGGCGCGCTTCCATTTCCGCAACCAGGCGCTGCCCGAAGGCCGCGTCGAGTCGCACATCCGCGTTGAGCAGGAGGATGAAGTCGGCGTCGGTCTTCTCTCGCAACACACGGATGGCGAGGTTCGCGGCCGCCGAGTAGCCGCCGTTGTGCGTCTCCTCCCACTCGACCCCGGCACGGCCGTGCAGCTCGCGCTGGCGCTCGTCGTCCCCGTCTACGTCGACGACGAGAGTGACAGCGGGAAGGTCCGTCTGGCGCTCGATCGAATCGAGACACGCCTTCAGATCGTCGTAGCTGCGATAGTGGATGACGCCGATGGCGTAGCTCGCGGTCACGGCAGCAGGATCATCCGCGAACTGACGAGCAGGCGCCAGCAATTGCCGGCGAATTCGCCGGAATCGTTGATGAATCCCCGCGGGTCGGAGATGGCCGGGCTAGACTGCGCCGCGCCTTGTCGCTGGCCGTCTCGCTGCCAAACATCGTGGAGCCCGTGTTCCAGCATTTTCGCGAAGACCTCCAGGCAGTCCTGGACAATGACGCCGCGGCCCGGAGCGCGGTCGAGACGTTCCTCGCCCACTCGCCCTTGCATGCGATCTGGATTCATCGCGTTGCCCATGCCTTGTGCGACGCGGGTCTACCGTGGTTGCCGCGACTGCTCTCGACCCTGGCGCATTTCTTGACCGGCGTCGAAATCCATCCAGCGGCGCGCATCGGTCGCCGCTTCTTCATCGATCACGGCACAGGGGTGGTGATCGGGGAGACCGCTGTCATCGGAGACGATTGCGTGATGTTCCACAACGTCACACTCGGGGGTACCGGCAAACACGAGGGAAGGCGGCACCCGACCCTGGAAGACGATGTCTTCGTGGGCACGGGGGCGACTTTGCTCGGCCCGATCCATGTGGGACGCGGTGCCAAGATCGGTGCCGGCGCCTTCATCCACATGCGAGACGTTCCAGCAGGGACGACCGTCGTTGGCGTACCCGCTCGCATCGTCAAGCAGAACGGTCAACGCGTGGAGGCAGAGCTGCCCCGCACGCAGGCGATGCCTTCATGAGCACGAACGCCTCGCCGGCTGCTCGCCTGCGCGTCCTGCTCGAAGCGCCGGGATTGCGTGTCATGCCTTGCTGCTTCGACGCCCTGTCTGCGCGCTTGATCGAGCAGGCGGGCTTCGACCTGACCTTCATGAGCGGCTTTGCGGTCTCGGCGGCGCGTCTCGGCATGCCCGATACCGGACTGATCTCGTACGGCGAGATGCTCGACCAGGGCCGGAACATTTGCGACGCCGTGTCGATTCCGGTGATCGGAGATGCCGACACCGGCTACGGCAACGCGATGAACGTCCGGCGTACGGTCCGGGGCTACGCCGCGGCGGGGTTCGCTTGCGCGATGATCGAGGACCAGGTCGCGCCCAAGCGCTGCGGTCACACCCGGGGCAAGCAGGTAGTGACGCGCGACGAGGCGCTCACCCGTGTACGGGCAGCGGTCGACGCGCGTGAGGAGTCGCCGGGCGACATCCTCGTGATGGCGCGAACGGACGCCCGGGCGACGGATGGCCTGGACGAGGCCCTCGAACGTTGTCGGCTCTTCGCCGAGGCGGGGGCGGACATCCTGTTCCTCGAGGCGCCGCGAACAGAAGACGAGATGGCGACCTTCTGTCGCGAGTTCAGCGGGCCGAAGATGGCCAACCTGGTGGAGAACGGCGATACGCCCCTGCTTCCGCCGGAACGACTCGACGCCCTCGGCTACAAGATCGCCGCCTATCCGCTGACCCTGCTGTCTGCAGCGACGCGCGCGATGCAGGGTGCACTCGCTGCGCTCGCCGCAGGCCGTGCGCCCGACGCCCTGCTGGACTTCTCGGTCCTGCAGGACGTCGTCGGCTTTCCGGCCTACGACGAGCAGGCGATGCGCTATCGCCCGAGCGACCGGTCCGAGGACTGATCTCGGCGTCGGAAGCCCGCGATGCCCGCGAGCCCGAGACCCACGAGCACGGCAGTACCGGGCTCGGGGATCGGTGCGGCCGCCGTCCCGTAGACCCAGCCGTCCCAGGCGCCGTCCGTCACGACGCGATCGACCGCGCCGATCGGCGAACTGAGCCAGGGGTTCGCTTCCAGGTCCTTCGTCCAGTAGTGCCAGTAGTTCTCATCGCCTCCGAAGCCTCCGTTGCTGTGACCGTCGTAGGCGATGGCGTCGATGAAGAGCCCGAAGCCGAAGTCGAGGATCGTGAGCGTGAAGCTCGGAAGCTCGCTTTCGAGCACCTGCATGATGCCGATGCCCGTGGTGGCCACCGTGTCGTCGAAGGCCACCTCGAAGACGAAGTCGGCACCGTCCTGGAATTCGAGGACGATGGTCGCCAGGTCGGGGCCTGTCCCGACGCTGGCCTCGATGGGGAGTGCGCTGGCGGGCGCCGCCCCGAGGGCCAGGACGGCGACCAGAATCGCCGTCCGGATCGCACGGGGGTACTGCCTTGTCTTTTCGATGATCTCGTTCATGGGTTGTCTCGCTCGTCGGGCTGTTGCCCGTGCACCCGTTCGCGGGGTGCCGACCCGGGTATGCGAATGCCCCTCGAGCCGGCTCGGTAGCGAGATCGTCGCGGGTCCCTGAAACGACGGCTGCCGAGACGTCCCGTTCGCGAGGACACTCGTACTTCTGCTCGGGGCAGGTTTTCCGGCTCAGGGCCTTGCTTCCGGTCGCCTTCCCGCGTCGTCCACTCTCGAATTCGTCGAGAGTGGGCTCTGCAGTGGCTGTCGACCGGACGCTGCGAGCTGCTTGCACAGCACGCGGACCCATTACGGCGGCGCGTCCGCGGTGGAATCCGGAACTTTCGCTCCGTCACCACACTTCCCTTCATTCCCCTTGCGGGCGGCAGTATACCCGGAGCGGCAGGTTCTCAACTGCCGATTCTGCGAATCGCGACCCAGGCGGACTCCGGCGTTTCCGGCGGGGACTCCCCCCGCAGGTCGATGATGCCTTCGATGCACCAGAAGTTGTCTCCCTGGTCGTCGAGCAGGGTCTGATGGACGTCGAACAGGCCCGGCTCGCGTTCGTCGACGCGGGTCCAGTGGGCCTGGCGGGCGAGCGGATCGAAGAGGATCGCCCGATAGTCCTCGTAGAAAGACGCGATCGCAGTCTCGATGCGCGTCGCGTCCCACGGGTCGTCGCTCGCCTGGCGCACGCGTCGCGCGGCCTCGTCGTAGCGTTTCGCGGAGAGATCGCGCACGAGCTGGTGCATCTCGGCCCGCACGCGCGCGCGGAACGCACGCGGGTCGGCGGTCGGGGCGCGGGGCGCATCGGAAGTCGCCGCGGGCGCCGACTCGCGTCCCGGGTCGACGAGATTCTCCCACTCCTCGAGCAGGCTCGAATCCACACCGGCAACGAGAGTGCGCAGGTAGCCGATGGTGTCGTACACCGAATCGGTGCGCGCATTCTCGGGGACCGATCGCACCAGCGTGTTGTGCGCCTGACTGAGGTACCGCAGCAGCACCCCTTCGACGCGAGCGAGGCCGACGCTCTTCACGTAGTCGTCGAAGCGCGCGTAGGTCTCGACCATGGCCCGTGCCACCGACTTGGGCCGGATGTTCTCGCTGCGCAGCCAGGGGTGTCGATCGGCGAAGAGATTGAAGGTCGCGTAGGCGAACTCGGCGTTGGGCTTGGGCCAGGTGACCTTCTCGAGCTTCTCGAGGCGCTCCTCGTACGGAACGCCCTGTGCCTTCAGCTCGGCGACGACCCGCCCACGTTCCGCGCGCTGCTGGGCGTAGAGCACCGGGCGCGGATCCTCGAGGATCGACTCCACCGCGGACAGCAGGTCGAGCGCGTAGCCTTCGGCCTCCGGATCGAGGGCGGCCACCACGTCCAGCAGGTAGAGGGAGAGGGTCTGATGCAGGGAGAAGTCGCGCTGCAGGTCCTCGCTGACGATGACGCTGGGCCGCGCCGTGGCCTCGTCCGGTACGACGTCGACGATCTCCGCTCGGCGGAGCGACCGGAAGAGCACCGCGGCCTCGCGTCGCAACGCCTGCTTGCGGGCTTCGTCCTCGTGACAGTGGGCGATCAGATCGAGCAGCACGCGATAGCCGCCCCCGGGCGTCTCGTCCGCGAGCGATCCGCGCAGGCATCCGATCAACAGTCCGTGGTCGATGGAGAAGCGAGACTGCAGCATCTCCGGTGGTCGCGAGACGCGCTCCTCGAAGTCCTTCTTCGTCCAGGCGACGAGGTGATCGGGCACGCGCTTCTTCACGAGCTTGCGCTTCCGCCCAGGCGATCCCGCGGCCTTGGCGTCGAGTCGTCGGTTCTCGATCTCCCATTCCGGGGCCTGGGCGACGACGCTACCGGCTTCGTCGAAGCCGCGACGCCCCGCACGCCCTGCAATCTGCTGGAACTCGCGCGCCGAGAGCAGCCCGACCTTCTCTCCGTCGAACTTGCACAGGCGGGTGAAGAGGACGGTGCGGATCGGGACGTTTACGCCGACGCCGAGGGTGTCGGTGCCGCAGATCACGCGCAGCAGTCCTTGTTGTGCGAGTCGTTCTACCAGACGGCGATAACGGGGCAGCAGACCCGCATGATGCAGGCCGATGCCGTGGGAAAGCAGGCGACGCATCGTGGGACCGAAGGGCGTGTCGAAGCGGAAGCCGCCGATCTCGTCCAGAATGGCTCGGCGTGTTTCGCGGTCTCCCACCTTTGCGCTCGTCAGGGCCTGGGCTTTCTCGGACGCCTCGCGCTGGGTGAAGTGCACGACGTAGATCGGCGAGAGGGCGCGTGCGAGCAGGTGCTCGATGGTTTCGTGGACCGGGGTCTCGGCGTACTCGAAGTCGAGGGGCACGGGACGCAGCACGCCGTGCACGTGGTGCACCTCGCGTCCGCTGCGAGCGTGCAGCCGCTCTTCGATGGGAGCCGTGTTTCCCAGGGTTGCCGACAGCAGCAGGAACTGGGAGCGGCGCAGGACGATCAGTGGCACCTGCCAGGCGAGCCCGCGCTCGCGATCGTCGTAGTAGTGGAACTCGTCCATCACCACGTAGGGCGCGTCGGCGGCCTCGCCCTGGGAGATCGCCATGTTCGACAGCACCTCGGCGGTGCAGCACACCACGGGTGCCGCCCAGTTGATGCTGGCGTCGCCGGTGAGCATCCCGACGTTCTCCGGCCCGAACGTCGCGCACAGGTCGAAGAACTTCTCGCTCACCAGCGCCTTGATGGGTGCCGTGTAGAACGAGCGCCGGCCCTCGCACAGGGCCTTGAAGTGCAGTCCGAGAGCCACCAGCGACTTGCCGGACCCCGTCGGGGTCGACAGCACGACGTGGCGGCCGGTGATCAGCTCGAGGAGCGCTTCTTCCTGGGCCGGGTAGGGGGACAGGCCCGTGTCCGAGACCCACGACAGGAAACGGTCGAGGATCGCTTCCGCCGGCAGCGGCGCGCCGATGGGGACCCGGTCGATGAGCCGGGGGGGCAGGTCGCTGGCCGCCGGCGCCAAGTGCCGGGGCTCTTCAGCGCCGGATCAGCAGCCAGCCGAGGATGCCGAGCAAGCCGATGCCGAGCCCCCAGATCCAGGCGGGCGGGCCGCGTCGGCCGAGGCTGGGCGTGACGATCACGTCGGTGGTGCGCGCTTTCTTCTTCTTCGGGATCGATGCGTCGCCGGGAATCGATACGACCTGCACCGTGATGTTGTCGTTACCGCCCTCGAGGTTCGCCATCTGCACCAGCGTGCGGACCGCGTCCTCGGGTTCCTGGCGCGCCATGACTTCGGCGATGTCCGCGTCGAGCACGAGCCCGGACAGGCCGTCCGAGCACAACAGGTATCGGTCGCCGGGCTGGATATCGAGGGGCGTGACCTGGACCTCGACATCTTCGTTGGTTCCGATGGCCCGCAAGATCTCGTTGCGCTGCGGGTGCATCCTGGCTTCTTCTTCCGTGATGTGACCCATGCGGATCAGCGCGCCCACCACCGAGTGGTCCTCGGTGATCTGCTCGAAGCTGTCGCCGCGCAGGCGGTACGCCCGGCTGTCTCCTACGTGGGCGACCCATCCGCGGCCACCGGCCTCGAACAGCAGGCAGACGCCGGTGGTGCCCATGCCCGCCAGCTCCATGTCGTTCTGGGCCGCGGCGTGTACCCGCTGGTTGGCCGTCTCGAGGGCAATGCGCAGCAGCGCTGCAGGATCGTCGCCGCCCGACTCGAAGACCTCGGCGGCGGTCTCGACGGCCATCCGGCTGGCGACCTCACCCCCGAGATGCCCGCCCATCCCGTCGGCGACGATGAAGAGCCGGCGGGTATGCGCCGGGTCCGCGAACTCGCCGCAGTAGTCCTGATTCACCTCGCGCACCTGGCCGATGTCGGTCATACCGCCGGCGACGAAGTGCTCGGGATCGGGGATGGACATCGACCAACCTCTTCCAGCCGCGCTTCCAGCTGCTTCTCCAACGCACTTCGCAGGCACGGGGGGCTGCCGGGACGAGCGTAGCCCGGAACGCGGCGCGGTCGCTATGGAAGATGCCGAGTTCGCGAGTCGGGCTCCCGGTCGATTGGCGGGGTCGGAGGTCGGATGGCGACGAAGCGGAGACAGCGGAAGATCGCGATGCATGAGAGGGGGCGGACCTCGGTGCGTGCGGGCCGGTGCGCTCCGGTCCGTTGGGAGTCCAGTGCCGTGTTCCCCTGCTTTGGTTCCTCTCCGCGGCTCGCGCGGGACGAGGCTATCCTGACTGGCCATGACACGCGTCGAGAAGGCCGCTCGGGTGATGGAAATCCTCGACGACCTCTATCCCCAGCCGCCGATTCCCCTCACGCATCGCGATCCGTATACCCTGCTCGTGGCGGTGTTGCTTTCCGCCCAGTGCACCGACGTCCGGGTCAACCAGGTGACGCCCGGCCTGTTCGCGCGAGCCGGAAATCCGAACGACATGGCGCGGGTGAGCGTCGAGGAGATCCGCCAGATCATCCGGCCCTGTGGGCTCTCCCCCCAGAAATCAAAGGCCATTCAGGCGCTGTCGGAGATCCTCGTCGAGCAGCACGGGGGCCAGGTGCCGAAGACCTTCGCAGAGCTCGAGGCGTTGCCCGGGGTCGGCCACAAGACGGCGAGCGTCGTCATGGCTCAGGCCTTCGGGGTTCCGGCCTTTCCGGTCGATACGCACATCCATCGTCTCGCTGGTCGCTGGGGCCTGTCGAACGGCAAGAGCGTCGAGCGCACGGAGCGCGACCTGAAGGCGCTGTTCCCCGAAGACCGCTGGAACGCGCTGCATCTGCAGATCATCTACTTTGGGCGCGAACACTGTCCTGCCCGCGGGCACGATCTGTCGAGCTGTCGCATCTGCTCCTGGGCCGCGACGAAGAAGCGGATTCGCGAGGAAGCCCGCAAGTAGAAGCGGGACTGGAAGCGCGAGCCTGAAATGGCGTCACGCCCGCTCGATCAGCACCAGGCGTCCCAGCAGCGCCGGGTCCGGCGGGTCGCCCGGGGTCGTCTCGATGCGTCGGCCGACGACCTGGACCAGCAGCGGCCCCGCCTCGCCGACCACCCAGCCTTTGGCGCGCAACAGGCCCGGGCGCGTGAGCAGCGCCGTGAGGTCGGCATGGGTGATGCCGTCGGCGACGCGGATCTGGTCCGTGCGGAAGTGTTCGTGGCTGTGGGGAGGCGTCGTCGGCGCTGGCCCCGTCCGGTCCTTGCCCGTCAAGTCCGGCGGGAAGAGCAACGCTTCGGGCACCCGTCCCCGTTCGCAGGCGATGATCGGTGCCTCGGGCTCGATGGCCCGCAGTCGGTCCTCGAGCGCCGTCAGCTCGCTCGCGGCGACGAGGTCGGTCTTGTTGAGGACGAGCAGGTCCGCCGAGCTGACCTGGTCTTCGAAGGTGCCCTCGAGATCGCGACCTTCGAGCAGTTGCTCGGCATTCACCACCACGACGGCCATGTCGTCGCCGATCCAGCGGGACACGGGCTCGCGCCAGAAGTTCAGGGTCGTGTCGAAGGGCAGCGCGACGCCCGAGGTCTCGACGATGATGCGGTCCGGGTCGACCCGCTGCCGCAGCATTTCGAGGGTCTCGATCAGATCGTCGGACAGCTCGCAACAGACACAGCCGCCCTCGAGCTCGATGAACGCTTCACCGCCCGCACCGAGTAGCGCGCGGTCGATCCCGAGCTCGCCCAGCTCGTTCGAGACGACGGCGACGCGAACGCCCGCGTGCTGTGCGGCCTCGAGCAGGTGACGCACCAGGGTCGTCTTGCCGGAGCCCAGGAAGCCCGATACGACGAGAGCGGGGATCTTGTCGCCCGGGTTTCGCGTCACGCGTGAGAGAGTCACGCGCGGGGCTCTTTCGCGCAAACGCCCTGGGCACGCGGCATCCCGTGCGAAACGCCTGCGCCTCGGCGGACATCTGAAGCAACCTGGACGGGAGAAGCGAGCTGGACGAGGGCTATGCTCGTCCGGCCTTGGAGGAGGCTCGACATGCCCCAGTACGACTACGATCTCTTCGTCATCGGTGCCGGTTCGGGAGGCGTTCGCGCGAGCCGGGTGGCCGCCGGGCTCGGCAAGAAGGTGGCCGTGGCCGAGGACCGCTACCTGGGCGGCACCTGTGTGAACGTCGGCTGCATCCCCAAGAAGCTGCTCGTCTACGCGTCGCACTATTCCGAAGATTTCGAGCACGCCCAACAGGGCTATGGCTGGACGCTCGGTCCGCGATCCTTCGACTGGGCGACCTTCATCGCCAAGAAGGACACCGAGATCCAGCGCCTGAACGATTTCCACGATCGGCTGCTGTCGAACGCCGGAGCCGAGCAGGTCTGGGGGCGTGCGACCGTCGCCGGACCCCACGAAGTGCGCGTCGGCGACCGCAGCTTCCGCGCCGAGCACATCCTCGTCGCGACGGGCGGCTGGCCCGACGTCCCCGACTTCCCCGGCCGCGAACACGCAGTGACCTCGAACGAGATGTTCCACCTGAAGGAGCTTCCGCGCAGGACCGTGATCGTCGGCGGGGGCTACATCGCGGTCGAGTTCGCGGGCATCATGAACGGGCTCGGCTCCCAGGTCACGCAGCTCTACCGCGGACCACTGTTCCTGCGCGGCTTCGACGACGATGTTCGCAGCGTGCTTGCGGAGGAGATCCGCAAGAAGGGGGTCGACCTCCGCTTCGACACCAACATCACCGCCCTCGAGAAGGCCCCGGACGGCAGTCTTCGCGCGACTCTCACCGACGGCAGCGAGCTGGCCGCCGACCAGGTGCTGTTCGCGACGGGTCGCCGGCCGAACAGCGCGAAGCTGGGGCTCGAAGAGCTCGGCGTCGAGCTGCGCGCCAACGGCGCCATCGTCGTCGACGAGTACTCGCGGTCGACGGTGCCCAGCATCCACGCGATCGGCGACGTGACCGACCGGATTGCCCTGACCCCGGTCGCCCTGCATGAGGCGATGTGTCTGGTGAAGACCCTGTTCGAGGGGAAGCCGACCGCGCCGGTGCACGAGAACGTGCCCGCCGCCGTCTTCTCCCAGCCGCCGGTGGGCAGCGTGGGGCTCAGCGAGGCCCAGGCCCGCGAGCGCTACGACGCCGTGGACATCTACCGTTCGCGCTTCCGCGCCCTGAAGCACACGCTCACGGGTGCCGATGAGACCACCATGATGAAGCTGATCGTCGACCGGGAGTCGGACCGGGTGGTGGGTCTACACCTGGTGGGGGCCGATGCGGGCGAGATCGTCCAGGGCTTCGCGGTGGCCATCCAGTGCGGGGCCACCAAGGCGCAATTCGACGCCACGATCGGCATCCATCCGACCTCCGCCGAGGAATTCGTGACGATGCGTGAGCCGGTCGGGGACGCGTAGCGGGTGCAGCTCCGTCGGGTCCTCGTGGGGGTGACCGGGCTCGCGCTGTCTGCGCTCGTCGCGACGTCCGCAGTCGCGGCGTCGGCGTCGGCGACGGCTGGCGGCTCGGATCTCCCGGACGTCCAGGAGATCTACGATCCGTACGAGGGCATGGACCCGGACGGCCGTATCCCCGCCATCGACAAGCCCGCGGGTCTGCCGAACCCGGACCGCTGGCGCTACATCCCGGAAGGGCGCATCAAGCCGGGGAACTTCTTCGAGCGATTCCTGGTGACGAGCTTCGTCGTCCCGATCGTGTTTCGCGACCCGGACACGGGAGTTGGCGGCGGTCTGGGCGTCACGGACATCGACTTCCGGGACCAGCGACGACGTGAATTCGCGGGCTTCTTCCTCGCCTACACATCCAAGGGTCAGCAGAGCTATTGGGGGTTCTGGCGCCGTTGGCTCCATCACCGAGAGCTTCCGGACGGTGGTGTGCTGCAGGAGGAGCGCAGCTTCGTCGGTGTATCGGGTGGCTACCAGAAGACGCTTACGCGTCGCTTCTTCGGTTTCGGTCCGAATTCGAAGGAGAAGAACGAGGTCAGGTACACCGACGAGCTCTTCGAGCTCGAGTTCGAACTGCAGATGGCGATCCCCGAACCCGGTGCCGATCTGGTGGGCACCGTCGCCGTGCGTGGCGAGTATCACGGGCTCTCGACCGGCGACTACGCGTGCAACAAGGTGTTCGGGAGCAAGACGGCCCCCGGCTGTCCGGGGACCTGGGATCAGAGTTCCGTGTTCCGCTTCGGCGTGGACCCCGCGGTGTTTCAGGGGAAGGCATCACAGACCTTCATCGACAACGACGACCACGAGCGCAACGGCTACCTGATTACCGGCCTGCGCTGGGACACGCGCGACAGCCAGCGAAACCCCTACGGCGGCTACCAGGTTGGCGTGCTGATGGAGGCGCCGCTGCTCCAGAGTGACTGGGACGTGGGAGCGCGCTTCACCTTCGACGCGTCGACGGCGATTCCGGTACCCGGTCTGTTCCACGGGGGCGCGGTCGGAGACGAGGAGAACCCGCCGACGGACGTCGTCGCGATCGGAGCACAGGTCTGGCTGACTGCAGGCGACATGCCCTTCACCGGGCTGCCCACCCTGGGCGGGTCGGACACCCTGCGCGGCTTCCAGGCGGGGCGCTTCCGCGACGATGCGGCCTGGCATGCGGGCATCGAGCACCGGGTCTGGGTGATCGAGCGCGGCTTCGAACTGACCCCCACGATCCGGGTCGAGCGAATCGGCTTCGCACCCTTCGTCGAGGTCGGCAGCGTGGGAGGAAGCGGCGTCGATCTGTTCGAGAGCCAGGTGAAGCTCAGCTACGGCATCGGCCTGCGCATTCTGCTCGAACGCGCCGCGCCGTTCCGGATCGACTTCGGCTTCTCCGACGAGGGCGTCCAGTGGACGGCCCGCTTCGGTTACACCTTCTAGATCCGTATCCGTCTCGTCAGGGCGTGGGCGTGAGGCGCTCGAAGAGGCCTTCGTACTCGGCGCGGATGCGGTCGGTGTGCTCTTCGTAGTCCGCGAGCAGTGCCCGGCGTGCGCCACCGGCGCGGCCCGGTGACGTGTAGCCCAGGCGTCGTGCGAGACCCTCGAGGTCGCCTCGTTCTTCGTCGAGGTCGGAGATCGAGCGGTTGTCGACGATCCGCAGGCGGATCGAGAGCCGGCTCAAGAACTGCCAGCCGAGCCGCAGCGCGGCCGCGCTCGCGGGGGCGAGCAGGCCGGCGTCGCGCAGACGGTCGAGTTGGGTCTCCGTCGGCGCGACCTCGAGCAACTCGGGATGTTCTGCCGCGTGCAGCATCTGCAGCATCTGCACGATGGTCTCGACATCCAGCACGCCGCCGCGACCCGTCTTGAAGTTGCGATGGCCGTGGCTCTCGTTCGCGAGCTCGGTCTCCATGCGCGTGCGGATGCGCTGGACCTCTGCGATGGCGTCTTCGGGCAACGGTCGCATCAGGATCTCTCGACGCAGGGTCTCGAAGACTCCGGCGAGTTCCGCGTCTCCGGCCACGGCGCGCGCACGCAGCAGGGCCTGGCGTTCCCAGAGCTGCGCGCTCGAGTCGTGATAGCGCGCGAAGGCGTCGAGGGACGTGACCAGGGTGCCCTGGTTGCCCGAAGGACGCAGGCGCGCGTCGATCTCGTAACACGTGCCCTCGGTGGTCGGGGTCTGCAAGGTCGAGATCATCCGTTGGGTGAGCCGCACGAAGTAGTCCTGGGCGGCGAGGTCGACGCTTCCGTCCTTCCCCTTGGCGTCGAACAGGAAGATCAGGTCGAGGTCGCTGCCGTAGGCGAGCTCCCGGGTGGCGAGCTTTCCCATGGCGACCACCGAATAGCGTTGCAGCACGGGGTCGTCCGGGTCCGGCAGGCGATGCGCCAGTAGCTCTCTCGCGAACGCGAGTGCGTCTTCCAGGCACAGCTCGGCAACCTCGGTCAGCGCCGCCTGGGCCTGCGCGGGCTCGATCAGGTCCGACAGGTCGAGCAGACCGACGTTGACGACCTGCTGGTGGTGGAAGAGGCGCAGTCCGTCGAGGCGTGTGTCGACGGGGTCGCGATCGTCGTCGTCCCGGCTGCGGGTCAGGTCGGCGAGCTGTGCGCGCAAGGCGTCGCGGTCCGGGAGCAACAGCTCGGGGTCGTCGAACAACGGCTCGATGAGACGGGGATGACTGGCCACGTAGCTCGACAGGTACTTGGACGTACCGAAGAGCCCGGCGAGCCGCGGAACCAGCTCCGGCCGGTCGAGCAACAGCTCGTAGTAGAAGTTGCGCCCGCCGATCCCCTGCACGAAGCGGTCGAGGTTGTTGAGCGAGCGCTCCGGGTCGGCGGACGCGTCGATTTCCCGCGCAAAGATCGCCGCCAGTTCCTCGACCATCTGACGTGACGCCGCGTACTTCATCAGCTGGGGTGCGCCGCGCGCGAAGATGTCGAGGACACCCTCGAGGCCCCCGTCGAGTCCGCTGCCGACCAGCACGGACTGATAGGCGTCGTGGACCCGTTCCCGGCAGGCGGCGACCGCTTCGTCGAGACCCGCGACGCCGTCTTCGCCGGAGAACCCCATGGCTCGCGCGATTCGCGTGCGCTGTTCCGTTTCGCGAGGCAGCAGATGCACCTGTCGCTCGCCTTCCATCTGGATGCGGTTCTCGAGACGTCGTAGGTAGAGATAGTCCTGGGCCAGGCGGTTGGCGCGCTCGCGGTCGACCAGGCCGAGCTGCGCGAGCTGGTCGATGGTGTCCCGGGTCGAGCGGGTCCGCAGCTGCGGGATGCGGGCGCCGTGCAGCAGCTGCATCGCCTGGGCCACGAACTCGACCTCGCGGATCCCACCGCGGTCGAGCTTGACGTCGAAGCCTTCGACTCCGGCGCCGTGGGCTTCCTCGAACTTGTCCTTGAGCTCGCGGATACTGCGAACGGAGGCGTAGTCCATCGAGGACAGGTAGATCATCGGGTGGACGGAACGGACCGTGCGCCAGCCGAAGCCGAGGTCGCCGGCGACGGGTCGGGCCTTCGTGAACGTGGCCTTCTCCCAGGTGTCCGCCCACAGCTCGTAGTAGGACGCCAGGGCGTCGTCAGTCACGACGGGGGCGCCCTGGGCGCCGGACGGACGCAGGTCGAGATCGACCCGGAAGAGGAACCCTTCCTGGGTAACGGCGCCGACGATCGTCCCGAAGCGCTGACCGAGACGGGTGAAGTACTCGGCGGGGCTGGGACGGTCGGCGTCCGGGAGCACGTCTCCCGTCGGCGCTGAGTGCACGTACACGAGATCGACGTCCGACGAGAAGTTGAGCTCTTCGCCGCCCAGCTTGCCGAGACCGACGACACAGAACGCGAGTCGCTCGACGCGCTCACCGTCGGGCCCCCGCACGCGCCACTCCGGCGGGCCGAAGCGGGCCTCGAGGCGTCGGCGCGCCACGTCCAGGCTGCGCGTCAGCAGGACATCGGCCAGCTGTGAGATTTCGACGAGGGTCTCGCCGCTGCGCTCGAGCGGGACGCAACCGGGCCGGCAGTCGCGCAGGGTGATGCGCGCGAGCTCGTAGTACTTGAAGCGCCTTAGCGCGGCCTCTTCTCCACCGTCGGGGACAGCCGTGAGCGCATCCCCCAGACGCGCTTCGAGGGCGGCGCGGGTGAGCGGGCGGGACGGGTCTTCGTCCAGCAGTCGCAGCAGCAGCTCGGGGTTCCGGCGCAGGCGCGGGGCGAAGAACGGCGCGATGCCACAGGTCGCGAAGAGCGCTTCGGCGAGGTCGCGCGACCGCTCGCCCTCGAGGCGCTCGCGCGCTTCGGCGGGCAGCGCGGACAGCACGTCCGCCGCCAGGTTGCGCGCCCGCTCGGGATCGGGCGCGTCGGCCAGTCGCGCGTGCCACGAGACGGCACGCGGAGCTTGCGGTCCGGGGTTCGACACGGCGCGCAGGCTATCGGATCCTGAGCCCCGTGACGCGCGGAACCGCGTTCGGAAGGAGACCATGCACCGTCGGCCGCTGCTCGAGCTCCTGTCCCGCTACGAGGACAGAAATCCCAATGAGAACGAATGTGTGGCTCGAATTCGCGAACTCGTTCGCAATCACTCGGACTGCTTCGCGCGCGACTGTCTCCCGGGTCACGTGACCGCTTCGGCGTGGATCGTCTCGAGCGATCACCAGCGTTTCCTGCTGACCCACCACCGCAAGCTCGAACGTTGGCTCCAGCTTGGTGGGCACGCGGACGGCGACCCGGACGTGCATGCCGTCGCACTGCGCGAGGCGCAGGAGGAGTCGGGCATGCAGGGCTTCGACTGGGTCGACGGCTCCGGTGGCGACGCGGCACCCGTGCCCCTCGACGTCGACGTGCACGTCATCCCCGCGCGCAAGCACGAGCCCGTGCACGAGCACCACGACGTGCGCTTCCTGCTCGTCGCGCGCGCCGGTCAGGATCTCGCCGTCAGCGACGAGTCGCACGCGCTCGAGTGGTTCGCCTGGGAGCGACTCGAGAGTGACTTCGGTGAGCAGAGCCTGGTGCGCATGGGACGCAAGGCACGCGCACTGCTGGGGGTCTGAAGGAGTCGGTCGCGGGACCCGGTCGCTCAGCGTTTTGCGTCGGGGTCCGGTCCCTCGTTCGCATCGCCCACGAAGGTCACGCTGCGATGACCCTGGAGGTGCTCGGGAGTGATCACCCAGTTGCCCTGGGTGCCGCTTCGCAGGACGCGCTCACTCATCTCGGTGTTGCCGGCGCTCCAGGCGTAGACGAGCCCGCTCATCGGAATGGCGGTCACCGCGTAGGCGATCTTCAAGGGTGTGTAGACGAGAGTGCAGACCGCGGACGAGATCCCGAAGAAGAACTTCGTGACCGGCCCGGATTCCTCGGACTCCGCGAGCGCGAGAGAAGGTGAGGCGGCCTGACCGAGCACCAGCAGTGCCGCCACGAGCAGCGCAGCGGCCCACCTCGGGCTTCCGGCATGACGCGTCGGGCGAGGCGCGGTGTGAGGACAGGCACGAATCCGTCGCAGCATGGTGCGTAGGGCCCAGGTCTGCGGGGGGTGCGATCCGCGCTGAACACGGACCGGCCGCAGGATAGTGCAACTCGGAGCGCGGAAGGAACCACCGGAATAGTGGAACACAAAGTAACACTCCCCGGGGGGTGTGTGTCGGAAGCGACTCGGCGGTCTGAAATGCGCAATAGTTCCAGATGGTTGTGCTTCTTCTCCCCAGGCATCGAGCGGGTACGCGTCTTGCAGTGAAATCCCTACAACTGGGACGGCGAAGCGCGGCGAGGTTGGAGATGCGGACACGGAACGAGCGAGCAGCGGCCCTGAAGCCCGATCGAACGGGGGCCAGCGTCCTCGCTCTTCTCTGCTTCCTGCTCACGTTCCTCTTTGCACTTCCCAGCCTTGCGGGACCCGAGAGTCCGTTCTCGTTCGACGACGGTCTGCCGCCGCGGTTCCAGTACGACGAAGCGCATGAGGTACGTCCGCCGTCGGTCTCGTTCCGGCGCAACGAATCGCGCGCCGTCGAGGCGCCGACCCGCTACCGGACGTCGTCGATCCTGAAGTACAGCACCCCCCTCGGCGACTCGGGCATGATCTTCCGGGTGAAGCTCCCGCTGAACCCCCGCAAGATCATCAAGCTCGAACTGCGCTTCTAGGAGCGCGGGGCGGTACGCGAAGCCGCGGCCCGGACCCGGGCTGGCCTATCCTGCAAGGCCCGTTTCATCTCGCTCGCTCTCCCATTGCTGGGGGCGCTGGAGGCGCTGGGGGCGCTGGAGGCACCGTGTCCGAACCCGTCTTGCTCGTCGAGAACGCTGGTGCTGTCACCACCGTCACCTTGAATCGCCCGCAGGCGATGAACGCGCTTTCGAACGAGCTGCGCGCTGCGCTCCTGGACGCCTTCCAAGGCATCTCCCGGGATCCGACGGTGCGCGTCGTGATCCTGACTGGAGCGGGCGAGCGCGCCTTCTGCGCGGGACTCGACCTGAAAGAGCTGTCGGGCGAGGGCGGTGCGCGAGATCGTGACAGCGGTCGCGCGGTCGGCGCGGGCGGAGACCTCGTGTCCGCGATCGAGGGGCTGGATCGCCCGGTGATCGGCGCCATCAACGGCGTTGCCATCACCGGCGGTTTCGAGCTCGCCCTGGCTTGCGACGTGCTGTTCGCGTCCAGCAATGCGCGCTTCGCCGATACCCACGCCCGTGTCGGCATCATGCCCGGCTGGGGGCTGAGCCAGAAGCTTTCGCGACTGATCGGGGTCTACCGCGCCAAGGAGTTGTCCCTGACCGGCAACTTCCTCGATGCCGAGGGGGCCGAGCGCTGGGGGCTCGTGAACCGGGTGGTTGCTCCCGACGAGCTGCTGCCCGCGTGCCGGGCCCTGGCCGACGACATGTTGTCCTGCGACCCGGCCATGGTCTCGGCCTACAAGGGGGTCATCGACGCCGGCTTCGCCGCGACGCTGGCCGAGGGTCGAGCCCTCGAGGTCGCCGCCAACCGGGCCCACGCGAAAACCGTAACCCCCGAGGGGATCTCGGAGAGGCGACTCCGGGTCATGGAGAGAGGCCGATCTCAACGGTCGATCTGAAACGCGCTTCAGACGCGTTTCGCGTTCAATTTGGGTGATTTGTACCACGAAATTCTAAGGTAGGTCGGGTCGGGCACCGATGTTTCCTCGGAGTGAGTCGCCGAACTGGATTCGGCTCACGCGAGGAGCAGCAAGATGCGACCCAAGAACCGATTCTCCCCCCTGGCCCGTGCCGCCTTGTCCGCCTGCTTTGCCTTCGCGTTGGCATTGGCGTTCGCGGCACCGGCCTCCGCTCTCGACATGGTCGTCGGTGATGTGACCGTCCAGAACCTGAATTCTTTCGGGTTCGACGTGCAAGGCACCGAGGCCGGTGAGAACGGCGTCCTGACTTTCGACGGCGGCGCCACCGACGAGCTGTTCCAGATGTTCGGCTATCTGGGAACGGCTTCGGGCCACGTCCGCATCGATTCCACCAACTTCAACGTGTCGAGCGCCATTGCGCAGGTCGGCAACTCGGCGCTCTCGCAGCTCACGCTGAGTGCCGCCGGTGCGACGGCCCTGGGCCTGTCGGTTGGCGCCATCACCATCGATTACGCGTTCAACCTGATCGACGACGCGACGGTTGCCGACTCGGACCGCCTCGGGTGGGACATCGCGATGACGAACAATACGGGCGCCGCCATCGCGCTGTCGCTCTACACCTACGTCGATCTCGACCTCGACGGCTCGTTCAACAACGACATCGCGACCACCGATCTCAGCCGGATGTTCGTGACGGACAACGCGAACCCCCTCTCGTACTTCGTATGGGACGTGGTCGCCCAGGCGGGCGCGGACCACTTCCAGGTCGGCACCTACCCGAGCGTGCGGACGGCGCTGAACAACATGACCTCGGCGCAGAACCTCAGCGACGGCGCGGCGAGCTTCGGACCCGGTGACTTCAGCGGCGCCTACCAGTTCGACCGCGTGCTCGCGCCCGGTGCGACGGACATCGTGCAGCTGAATACCGCCGTGATCCCCGAGCCGAATACGGCGCTCTTGACGGGCCTCGGGCTCGTCGGGCTCGCGTTCTACGGTCGTCGTCGCGGCGGCGAGGGCATCGTTGGCCGCGAGAAGCGTGCGCGGCAGAGGGCCGCGCACCCGCAGCAAGCCGGTCTGGTTTCGGCCAGCTAACCCCGACACGCCACCGGGTTCGGCCACGCGGCCTTTCTGCGCCACGGGGCTATCCTCGCGACATGTCCGAGTTCGTGGCCGACCTGCTGGCGTACATCGATCTGTCGCCGACGCCCTATCACGCCGTCGCCGAGTCCATTCATCGGCTCGAGCAGAGCGGATATCGAAGCCTGGCCGAGAACGAGCTGTGGGCCCTCGAGCCCGGTGGCCGGCACTACGTGGTGCGCAACGAAGGCAGCCTGCTGGCCTTCGAGGTGGGCACCGAATCGCCGGCGGACGCGGGCTTCCGCATCATCGGCGCCCACACGGACTCACCGAATCTCCGTCTGAAGCCGCTCCCGGATGTCGTTCAGAACGGCTATCGCCAGCTCGCCGTCGAGCCCTACGGCGGCGTCCTGTTGCACACCTGGTTCGACCGCGATCTGTCCCTGGCCGGCCGTGTCACGGTGCAGAGCCGGGCCGGGGTCGAAACCCTGCTGCTCGACTTCGGCCGTCCCCTGATGCGCGTGCCGAATCTCGCCATCCACCTGAATCGCGAGATCGGGACGGAGGGACTGAAGGTCAACGCCCAACAGCATCTGGCGCCGGTGATCGGTCTCGAGGACGGACCCGAGCTGCGCGATCTCGTCGCCATCGAGCTGCGCGCCCAGGGCATCTCGGACTTCCCGCCCGAAAAGGTTCTGGCCTTCGATCTGATGGCCTACGACACCCAGTCCTCGGGGGTTTCGGGGGCGCGCGGTGAGTTCATCCACGCACCGCGACTCGACAACCTGGCCTCCTGTCACGCCGGCCTGACCGCGCTGCTGCAGTCGGGCGAAGACAGGCTGCCGGCGTTCACGCGGGTGGTCGTGCTGTACGACCACGAAGAGGTGGGCAGCCGCAGCGCCACGGGTGCCGCCGGGACTCTGCTCGCCGAGGGTCTCGATCGCGTCGTGACGGGCTTCAAGGGTGGCGAGCCCCAGGGCCTCGCGCGGGCCCTGGCATCGTCCACCCTGGTCTCGGCCGACATGGCCCACGCCGTGCATCCGAACTATTCCGACCGGCACGAGGCGGGCCACACCCCCGTGATCGGGAGAGGGCCGGTGATCAAGATCAACGCCAACCAGGCCTACGCGACCGACGCCACCACCAGCGGCTTCTTTGCGTCCCTTTGCGCGGACAACGAGATCGAGCCCCAGTACTTCGTCGTGCGGAGCGATCTCGCGTGCGGATCGACGATCGGTCCCATCACCGCCGCCCGCCTCGGCGTGCGGACCGTCGACGTCGGCAACCCCATGCTGTCGATGCACAGCTGTCGGGAGATGGCCGGCGCCGCAGACGTGGCGCCGATGATCCAGGTCCTGAAGGCGTTCCTGTCCGAGGACTGAGCAGCCGCCTGTGACCTGTGTCTAGGCGAGCAGCGCTGCGCCGATGACGCGCAGCTCGAGGATCGCCTTGACGCCCTCGAAGATGGGCAGCACCTGGGCGTCCACCACGTAGCGACTGATCGGGTACTCCTCGGCGTAGCCCCAGCCGCCGTGCAGCAGCTGGCCCAGCTGGCTCATCTCGACGGCGACGTCGCAGGCGAGCAGCTTGGCCTGGGCGGCGAGGGGTGCCGCGGCGCGTTCGTTCTCGTCCATCTCGCGCGAGGCCTGGTAGGTGATGGCGCGTGCGCCGGCGAGGGCGGTCGCCATGCGGCCCAGGTTGAACTGGGTGAGCTGGAAATCCGAGAGCGGCTGGCTGAACTGCTTGCGGTCGACCACGTACTTGGCGGTCTCCTCGAGGGCGCCCTGGGCCACGCCGCAGCCGCGTCCCGCGGTCTGCAGGCGTCCCGCCGCGAAGCCGGCCATCTGCAGGTAGAAGCCCTTGCCGAGGCCGTCCTCGAGCCCGACCAGATTCGCGGCGGGCACGAAGTAGTTCTCGAAGTTCAGGGTGAACGAGTGCATGCCGCGGTAGCCCGGCGTGGCGTCGGCCTTGCCGACCACGCGTCCTCCCCCGGGCTGTACGGTCTCGAAGGTGTGACCGGTCTCGGGTTCCTTCGGCACGATCAGCAGCGACAGGCCGCGTCGACCCTTGGACAGATCCGGGTCCGTGCGGCATAGCACCGCGAGCACGTTGGCCCGGCCTGCGAAGGTGCACCAGGCCTTGGCGCCGTTGATCACCCAGCCTTCCTCACCGTCGACCTCGCCGCGGTCGGCTCGGCACTTCACGGACGCGACGTCGCTGCCGTAGTCGGGTTCGGTGACCGAGATGCCGACCATCACCTCGCCCGAGGCGAGCCGCGGCAACCAGGTCTGCTTCTGCTCTTCGGTCCCGCCTCCCATCAGCGCCTTGGTGAGGATCTCGGGACGTGTGATCAGCGAGCCCGCGGCCGCCAGGGACGCCCGCGACAGCTCCTCGGTGGTGAGGACCATGGCGAGGTTGCCCATCTCGACGCCGCCGTACTCCTCGGGGACCGACAAACCGAAGAAGCCCAGCTCGGCCATTTTCGTGATGAAGTCTTCGGGCACCAGCGCATCGGTGCGGTGGATGTGCTCGGCGTGGGGCATGACCTCTTCGGCGGCGAAGGCGCGCACCTGGTCGCGCACCTGCTCGTGCATCTCGTCGAGGGGCGTGTCGTTGCTGCCGCGCGTCTCCGCGACGTGCTGCCCGATCGCGCGGTAGACCGATTCCGACGTCGCCCGGCGCAGCAGTGCTCGGACTTCCGCGGGGAAGCAGGCTTCGAGGGTGTCTTCGCCCAGGCCCAGCTCGTCGAGGATGGGCTCGAGCCGGTTGCGCACCTTGCCGGCGAGCTCCGCGGCCGACGTCGCCCAGAGACGCTCGAGGGTGGCGGATCCCCGCCCCTCGGCGGTGATCGCGTCCGCGTTCTCGAGAACTTCGCGTGCCGCGCGCACCTCGGTTGCCGCGTAGGCGATGCGCTCGGTCAGCACCTGGTGGTCGTCGATGTTCTTCCCGTTCTCGGTGATCGACTGCGCGCGCTCGAGGCAGCGGTCGTAGAGCGCGGAGGCCGCGTCGAGCAGGCTGCGGGCTTCGGCGAGGGAGGCGTGGGGGGTGCTCATCGGTACGGTCCTCGTTTCAGGGCTTCGGGGAAGCAAGATTCTTCGGCCGAGGGAAGGTTCGGGGAAGGTTCCTCGGGGCGCAGCAGGATAGCGCGCGCTCACACGAGGAACGATGAAAGCTGCGCGACCAGCGCCGGGCTTCCGAATACGAGGCCGATCTTGCCGTTGTCCTGCCGGCTCACGATGCAGTCACCACCGGCCTCGCGCACCAGGACTTCGGTGGCCGCGGCGTCCCACGGGTTCAGGTCGAAATCGACCATGACGTCGACGCCGCCCGCGAGCACCTGGGCGTGACCGAAGGCGTCGGTGTAGCCGCGCAACATCGGGATCTCGCGCGCCATGCGCTCGAAGGCGGCCCGCTGCCCGGCGCGATCGAAGCAGAACGGATCGCCGTGGGACACGATCGCGCGGCTGAGGTCCTTCTCGTCGGACACGCGCACGGGCGTGCCGTTGCGTTCGCAGCCGCCGCCCTCGAAGCCGACGTAGCGTTCGTCGAGGGCGGGCAGGTCGATCAGACCGACCACAGGCTCGCCGTCGGCGACCAGTGCGATCAGCGTCGAGAAGAGCGGGATGCCGCGCGAATAGCAGATGGTCCCGTCGATCGGGTCGATCACCCAGTGCGGCCGGTCGGGCTTCACGTCCTGCCCGCCGTACTCCTCGCCCAGGATGCCGAAGTCCGGATAGGACTCCTGCAGCGTCGACCGAATCGCGCGCTCGGCGGCACGGTCGGCCTCGGTGACCGGTGAGCCGTCGGACTTGATCTCGACGGCGACGTCGCGAAAGCGCGGAAGGATCTCCTTGCGCGCGCGATCGGCTGCTACGCCGGCGGTGCGGGCGGCCTGAGCCAGTTCTGCGCGAGACAAGCTGCTCATGCGTGTTCTCTGTCCAGCTCGCGGAGTCGCCGGAAGGGATAGATACCCGATGCGTGACCGTCGCTCCATTCGATCTGGATCGCGTAGCGGCCGACGGGTTCGATCCGCAGCGGGTGCACGTCCTGGGGCACGGTCTCCGGGTCGAGCTGCTCTTCGCCCGTCCACTCGTCGACGCAGGCCGCGCAGCCACACGCCAGGCGCAGCGCGCGCACCGCATACACGCTGCGGGCGCCGTCGCCCCAGGAGATGGCGAGCTCGCGCGGGCCATGCTGGGAAATCTCGGTGGGTGTCGTCGCGGGGTCCTGGCTCACGCTATCGAGGATAGCCGCGGTGCTAAGGTGGTCCGCATGCCGAATGACAACTCGAGCGAAAACGAGGCGATTGCCATCCTCGGTGGCACGGGAGACCAGGGACTGGGGCTTGCCCTTCGCTTTGCGAAGGCCGGCCGCCGCGTCGTGATCGGGTCGCGCAAGCCCGAACGAGCGGAGGACGCCGCCAAGGAGGTGCTGGCTGCCGTCCCGGGTGCGGACGTGGTGGGGCTCGGCAACGACGGTGCCGCCGCGGCCGCAGAGATCGTGATCCTGTCCGTCCCCTTCGAGCACAGCGCGTCCACGGTCAAGGGCATCCGAGATCAGCTCGGACCGGGCAAGGTCCTCGTTTCCATGGCGGTCCCCCTGGCGGCAGCCATCGGGGACGGCGCCGTCCGCACCCTGGGGATCTGGCAGGGGTCGTGCGCGGAGCTGCTGGCCTCGATCGTGCCCGAAGGCGTCGAGGTGGTCTCGGCCTTCCAGAACGTATCCGCCCACCGGCTTCAACACCTCGACGAGGACGTCGAATGCGACGTGATCGTCTCCGGCGCCAAGGCGCCGCGGGAGCGGGTCATGGCCCTGTGCCCCCTCATCCCGGGGCTGCGGGCCGTCAACGGCGGGCCGCTGGCCAACGCCCGGATCGTCGAAGAGATCACGGCGCTGCTGATCGGGCTGAACATCCGGTACAAGACGCCCGAGGGCCTCGGGATCCGCCTGACGGGCCTGCCCGGGGGCGAGTAGCCCTCGGCCGGAGGCGTTTCCGTTCCGGCATCCAACCCAGTTCCATCCCGATCCGACCCGGATTCCGCCCGGATCCCGATTTCCGTTCCGATTCCAGTGGGTTCGGGCGGTATCCTGCGGATGCACTGCCGCTCGCCTGCCCAAAGTGGCCCGAAACTCAACAGGTTGTGGTCGGCTACCGATAGAGACCCAAGATTTTGTGTCTGCGCCCCGGATTTCTATTGACTCGTTCCGGGGCCGGACGCAAAATGCCGGGCGTACGGGGATGTGAAGTCTCTCTCTGTAGCCTGGGGGGGTCGCAACTAGGCGGTTGCGAGGGAGGGACGCGAGACAGAGTAAGGGTGGAGGACCTGAATCTGTACTCGGGGGCGCCGGGAAACCGGCGCCTCTCTCATCTGCGGCCAACAATCTCCGGGACAACCGAGAGAACAGAGCCAAACAGAGCCGAACGAAATGAAGAGTCGAGCAGACTCGAAGAAATAGACCGAGCACGCACTTGATCCAAAGCCTCGAGACAACGAACCCGCCGTTCGGATCGGCCCTTCGCCAGGCCGGTGTCTCGGTCCAGATTCCTCTCCAAGCCCGGCCGCGGGCTTTTTCGGAAGCGCCGCCGCGGGCGCTTTCTGGAGCGAGGCCGCGGGCGCTTTCTGAAGCCCAGCCGCGGGCGCTCTTGCCGGTTCTTCCGGGTTCTTCGTTTTCTCGAAACGAACGCCGTGTTTTCGGTGGGGGTTCGTTTCGGATCGCCGGCGCTCCCGGTACGTTGAGCGGCCGTCCTCGATCCAGATCATCGGGTCAGCCGATTCAGTTCGACAGTTCGACAGTTCACAGGGACCGCGCGGCGTGGCGCGCGATCCAACAGGGAAGTCCGGGGGGAAGCCAGTGAAGAACGGTGAGGGCAAGGCCAAAAAGACGACGAGCGCGCGCACCGGGCTTCGCATTCCGCGACACTTCACCCGCAAGGGCGAGGATCCGTTCAACAGCGTCGAGTGGGAGCTTCGCACCGCCCGGATCGGAAACGAGAAGGGTGAGACTGTCTTCGAGCAGGTCGACTGCGAGATCCCGAAGTCCTGGTCCCAGCTTGCGACCAACGTCGTCGTCTCCAAGTACTTCCGCGGCCACATCGGGACGCCCCAGCGCGAGACGAGCGTGAAGCAGTTGATCGGTCGCGTGGTCGGACGCATCAGCGAGTGGGGCCGCGATCTCGGCTACTTCGCGTCGCCCGCGGACGAAGAGACCTTCGCCGACGAGCTCACCTATCTGCTCGTCAACCAGAAGATGGCCTTCAACAGCCCGGTCTGGTTCAACCTGGGCGTGCCGGATACGCCGCAGCAGGCGAGCGCGTGCTTCATCAATTCGGTCGACGACACCATGGACTCGATCATGTCCCTCGCCAAGACCGAGGCACTGCTCTTCAAGGGCGGCTCGGGGACGGGCTCGAACCTCTCGAAGATCCGCTCGTCCCAGGAGCTGTTGGCCGGGGGCGGGGTCGCTTCGGGGCCGGTGTCCTTCATGAAGGGCTTCGACGCCTTCGCCGGCGTGATCAAGTCTGGCGGCAAGACGCGCCGGGCCGCCAAGATGGTGATCCTCAACGTCGACCACCCGGACATCCGCGAGTTCGTGCATTCGAAGTCCGACGAAGAGAAGAAGGCCTGGTCGCTGATCGACGCGGGCTACGACGGCGGTTTCAACGTTCCGGGCGGTGCCTACGACTCGATCTTCTTCCAGAACGCCAACCACTCGGTGCGTGTCACCGACGAGTTCATGCACGCGGCCGAGCGCGACCGCGACTTCTCGACGAAGGCGGTCACGACGGGGGACGAGGTCGACACCTTCAAGGCCAAGGAGCTGCTGGTCGAGATGGCCGAGGCGGCGCATGTGTGCGGCGATCCCGGCATCCAGTACGACACGACCATCAACCGCTGGAATCCGGTCAAGAACTCCGGTCGCATCAACTCGAGCAACCCCTGCTCCGAGTACATGTTCCTGGACGACACGGCCTGCAACCTGGCCAGCCTCAATCTCATGACCTTCCTGAAGGCGAACCCCGACGCGTCGGTTTCGGGCGAGGTGGCCGAGTTCCAGGTGGAGGATTTCCGTCGCGCCGTCGCGCTGACCATCCTCGCCCAGGAGATCGTGGTCGACCCCGCCGACTACCCGACCGCGCAGATCGACAAGAACAGCCATCTGTATCGCCCGCTGGGTCTCGGCTACGCGAACCTCGGCGCGCTGCTGATGGCGTTCGGCGAGCCCTATGACGGGGATCGGGGTCGCAACCTGTCGGCGGCGATCACGTCGCTGATGTGCGGGCAGGCGTATCTGAGCAGCGCCGAGATCGCCGCGGCCATGGGGCCCTTCGCCCGCTACAAGGCGAACCGGAAGCCCTTCCTCGAGGTGATCGGCATGCACAAGGCGGCGGCGGAGGCGGTGCCCGCCGACGGCGTGCCGGAGGGTCTGCTCTCGGCGTCAGCCGAGTCGTGGGCCGAGGCGCTCGCTTGTGGCGAGAAGCACGGGTACAAGAACGGCCAGGTCACCGTGCTGGCACCGACCGGGACGATCGCGTTCATGATGGACTGCGATACGACCGGCGTGGAGCCCGACATCGCCCTGGTGAAGTACAAGAAGCTCGTCGGGGGCGGCTTCCTCAAGATGGTGAATCGCACGGTGCCCATCGGGCTGCGCCGGCTCGGCTACACGCCCGAGCAGGTCGAGGCGATCACCGCCTACATCGAGCAAGAGGAGACGATCGAAGGCGCACCGGAACTCAAGGACGAGCACCTGCCGGTCTTCGACTGCGCTTTCCGACCTCAGAACGGAACGCGGTCGATCCACTGGATGGGTCACGTTCGGATGATGGGCGCCGTCCAACCCTTCCTGTCGGGTGCCATCAGCAAGACGGTGAACATGCCGGAAGACGCCAGCGTCGACGACATCATGGAGGCGTACACGATGGGCTGGGCGCTGGGTCTGAAGGCCCTCGCGGTCTATCGGGACGGCAGCAAGCGCACCCAGCCGCTGAACGCCGGGTCCTCGGGCGACGCAGCAACCTCGAGCGGAGCGCAGGTGATCAACCTGCAGGAAGCGCGTCCCCTGCGCCGCAAGCTGCCGGACGAACGCATGGCCTTCACCCACAAGTTCTCGATCGCGGGTCACGAGGGATATCTCACCATCGGCCTCTACGAGGACGGCAAGCCCGGCGAGATCTTCCTGCGCATGGCCAAGGAAGGCAGCACGATCTCCGGGTTGATGGACACCATCGCGACGATGACGTCCGTCTCGCTGCAGTACGGGGTCCCGCTCAAGGCGCTGGTCGACAAGTTCAGCCATACGCGCTTCGAGCCGTCCGGCTTCACCAACAACCGCGAGATCCCGATGGCGAAGTCCCTCGTGGACTACGTCTTCCGCTACCTGGGCAATCGCTACCTCGAGAGCGAGATCGCGGACGAGCTGACCGAGATCGAGGCCGGCGAGGAGGCCGACGCGGATGCAGGGGTCTCGGAGCCGACGCCGCTTCGCAAGAGCGGCGTACAGGGTGGCAAGTCGGGTCCCGTTGGCGATGCCGGGAACTCCAGCTTCGTCAATCAGGCGGATGCACCGTCGTGCATGGACTGCGGCTCGATCATGATCCGCAACGGAGCCTGCTACAAGTGCCCGAACTGTGGCAGCACGAGCGGATGCAGCTGAGCCGCGCCGGCCTCATTCTGATTCGACTCAGCGGCTAGGCGCGTCGGTGCCTGGGAGCGCGGGGGTCCGTCGGCCGTTGGGGGGCGACCACGGGGCCTCGCGCTCCTCGCGCGCTGGCTCTGCGGCTTCCGGGGGTGCGATTCGATGACCAGAACCTACGCCGGGGTCCGCCCTTTGCTTCGCGCGCTTGCGGTCGTCCTGGTCTCGAGCGTCGGTCTGGGCTGTATCCAGATCGACCTGTTCCGGGGAGGGCAAGGCCCCTTCGTCGAGACCGTCGTTCACACGCACCGTGGCGACGGCGGCGAGCCCGCGAAGCTGCTGCTGATCGAGCTGGACGGCGTGATCGGTCGGGGAGACGCCATCTCTCTGTTCGGAAGCGGCCAGGAAGGCACCGTCGCGCGGTTGCGGGAGCAGCTCGACCGGGCTCGCAACGACTCGGAGCTGCGGGGCGTCCTGCTGCGCATCGACAGTCCCGGCGGCGAGGCGACGGCCAGTGACGTCGTGTACGCCGAGATCATGCGCTTCAAGCGGGATCGCGGGCTGCCGGTGGTTGCTCACTTCTACGGCATGGCCGCCTCGGGCGGCTACTACGTGGCGATGGCAGCCGACGAGATCGTCGCCGAACCGACCACGGTGACCGGCTCGATCGGCGTCATCTTCTCCAGCGTGAACCTGTCCGGTCTGATGCAGCGCTTCGGGATCGAGGACCAGACGACGAAGGGCGGGGCCTACAAGGACGCGGGCTCGATGTTGCGCCCGCAGACCCCCGAGGATCGCGCGATCCTGCAGGGGGTCATCGACGACCTGCATCTGCGTTTTCGGGACGTCGTCGCGCTGGGGCGACCGAAGCTCAGCCGCGAGGAAGTCGACGCGCTCTCCGACGGACGCATCTTCAGCGCGCCCCAGGCGCTGTCGAACGGACTGGTCGACCGGGTCGGGGACATCGAGGATGCGGTCGACGCGCTGGAGAAGCGCGCGGGCGCGACCGGGTCCTTCGTCGTCAGCTACCACCGCCCCGCCGAGTGGCGCCGGAACCTGTACACACGCTCGCCCGCCGAAGCGCCCCGCGCCGACGGATCGAGGACGGGCCTCGGGCCGGGCTTTCACTATCTCTGGTTGCACGGTGCCGGTATCGGTGGGCTGGGCTTCGGACCGATCCTGCTGCCCGACCTGCTCGCTCCCTGACATGTCGCCCCCGCCCCCCCGCCACCCCTTCATCCGTCTGCTCGCGCCGGCGGTTCGAGAAGCGGCTCAGCTTGCTCGCGCCTTCGAGGGCCGGGTCGCCAACGAGCCGAAGACCGATGAGGCGAGCGAGGTCAAGCAGGCGCTGACCGAGGCGGACACCGGCGTACAGGAAGTGCTGCTCCAGGCGCTCCATGAGCACTACGGCGACGTCTCGTTGGCCGCCGAAGAGGACACCCCGACGGTGTCCCGCTTTCCGAGCGAGGCGGAATCCCAGGTCGTCATCGACCCCATCGACGGGACGCTGCATTCCTATCTCGAAGCGCGCGGTCCGTATTCGGTCATGATGGGCCTGGTCGTCCGAAATCGTTACGAGGCGGGCTTCGTGGCGCTTCCCCGCGAAGGGCTCCTGTTCGCGGGTGCACGGGGGGAGGGCGCCTGGGTGGCTCGTGCGGGTGGCCCGCTGCGGCCGGTGCGCGCCGGCGTCCGGGGCAATCGCGTGCTCGTCACCCATGGGACGCCCGAAGCCGCACACACGTGGTTGTCCGAGCGCGGCTATGAGGTGGTGCCCTGCTGCGGCGGCGCTGCGTCCGTGGCGCCCCTCGTCGCGGGCTGTCGCGCCGGCCTTCGCTGGTCCGACGACCCGGGGCTCGGCGTCAGCGTGCGGGGCCGCATCGGCGCGCTGATCGCGGCTGAAGCGGGCGCATGGGTTCGCACGGAGGGGGGCAGTGTCTTCCCCTCGGATCAAACGACTCGGGCCGCCACCTTGCGGGTGACGGCCCGGGAACGCGACCTGGACATTCTCACCGAAGCGCTGCGAGCAGCGGGCATCGACGACTAGAAGGCCCCTACATCTTGGTGTAGTCGGGGCCCTCTCCGCCCTGGGGCGTGGTCCAGGTGATGATCTGGTACGGATCTGCGATGTCGCAGGTCTTGCAGTGCACGCAGTTCTCGTGGTGGATGAACAGCTTCTTCTGTCCCGGATTGGCCGTGTCCGGAACCATTTCGTAGACGGCGGCCGGGCAGAAGTTCTCGCACGGGTTGCCGTACTCCCGGGCGCAGGTGGTCGCGCACAGGTCGGTGTCCGCGACGTGCAGGTGCGGGATCTGGTCCGCCTCGTGGGCGGTGCCGCTATAGCCGACGAGGTGCTCCTTGCTGAAGGTGAGCACGTTGTCGAACACGAACTCCTCCTTCTCGCGCTGCTCGGGCGGCAGGTCCCACAGCTTCTTCATGGCCTTGTGGCTCGCGTGGGTGGGGAGCGGGTCCTTCACGCCGCGGCCGCCCGTGAGCATCATCGCCGGCATGTTGATGCCCATGAAGAAGAGCGGGCTGATCTCCATCGATCCGGTGAAGTTTCGCGCCTCGAGATGTTCCTCGTAGGCCCAGCTCGCCTTGTATCGCTCGGTGTACGCGCCCAGGGTCTTGGCGGAGTAGTCGTCGGCGAGCATGCCGTCGACGATGGTCTCTGCCGCCATCATGCCGGACTTGATGGCCATGTGGACGCCCGCCAGACGGTAGGCGTTGCAGAAGTTCGCGGAATCTCCGACCAGCATGGCGCCGTTGCAGTAGAGCTTCGGCTGGCTGTAGAGGCCCCCCGTCGGCAGCGCCTTTGCGCCGTAGCGGATGAGTTCTCCGCCTTCGAGCAGCTTGCGCATGAAGGGGTGGGTCTTGAACTTCTGCGAGTTCAGGTGCGGATCGTAGTTCGGGTTCTCGGAAGCCAGGTTCGTCACGAACCCGTACGAGACCAGGTTGTCCCCCATGTCGTAGAGCCACACGCCGTGGGACTCGGAAAAGAAGCGAGGGAACTCGCTGCCGTGGATCACGCGACCGGGCTTGTGGTTCTCCGGCTTGACGCGCCAGATCTCCTTGATGCCGGTCTCGTAGGTGGCCGGGTTCGGGCCTTCGAGCCCGAAGCGTGAGATCAGCTGCTTGGTGACGCTGCCCCGCACGCCTTCGCCCAGTACGGTCACCTTCGCGATGATGTCCATCCCGGGCTGGTAGTTGGCCTTCGGCTTGCCGTCGGCGCCGATCCCCATGTCACCGGTTCGAACGCCGATGACGCGGTCTCCCTCGGTGAGGATCTCGTCGCCGGCGAAGCCCGGGTAGATCTCGACCCCGACCGCTTCGCACTTCTCGCCCAACCACTTCACGACGTCGGACAGCGAGATGACGTGGTAGCCGTTCTTCTGGAAATTCGGTGGCACCACCGGGGACTTCACGGCCAGCCCGCCGGGCAGGAACGCCATGAACTGGGCGTCGTCGCAAACGACCTCGGTGGGGAAGCCCTGGGCTTCGAAATCGGGGATGAGCTCGCGGATCGCGCGCGGGTTCATGCAGGCGCCCGACAGCTGGTGATCGCCGAGGCCGGCGGCCTTCTCGATCACGAGCACCGTCGGCGGCTCGAGCTGGGGTTGGCCATTGGCTTCGGCCTGCTCGTTGTGGCGCTCGACCTCCTTCATGAGGTGGTAGGCGCTCGCCAGGGTGGCGGGCCCCGCCCCCACGAAGAGGACGTCGACTTCCATGCTTTCGCGTTCGGGATGGCTCATCTCGGATTTTCCTCGTGTTCTTCCGGGTTCCGGTGCCGCCGGCCGATGAGCCCGGGTCCCGGAGCGCGGAGCGCCTGCGGGCTCTGCTGGGCTCGCGGATGCGGGGCCAGCGGGAGTCCCGTGGCTGTCGGCGGTGGCCCAACGTAGGAGACTCCTCGGGGGCCAACAAGCAACGCTGAGCTGCAGTCACAGGCTGCTGCCCGGGACCGCAGACGACTCCTATGAGGTGGGGCGCGCTCGAGCAGAATAGCCTCGCGTGGCGTGAATCGGGGTCAGCTCGGCTACCCCGCGGGAGTCCCCGACACGCCTCAGGCCACCCCAGCGAAGACCCGATGACGAGGTCTCACAGCGCGAGGAGGCGGTCTTCCATGGCCACCCAGATCACGGACGTGTGCATCGGCTGCGGGGTCTGCGAGGCCGAGTGTCCGAACGAGGCCATCAGTGAGGGGCCCGAGATCTTCCAGATCGACCCCGCATTGTGCACCGAGTGCGTCGGTTTCCATGCACGCGAGCAATGCGCCGCGGTGTGTCCCGTGGATTGCTGCCTGCCCGACCCGGAAATCGTCGAGTCCGAAGAGGCGCTCTTCGCGAGAGCCCAGAAGCTGCACCCGGACCAGGCCGACCGGCTGGTCCTGTCGGCAGATACGTCCCGCTTCCGCTCCTGACCTGCCGCGGCCTCGAGGCGGGAGTAGAGTGCGAGCCAGGAGAGCGCGAATCCATGTCCGTTCGGGTGGGGCTCGTCGACATCGTCCGCGACTTCATCGCGGTCCATCACCGCTTCCGGGCGCTCTTCGAGCAGTTCCGGGCCGGCACCGTGCACTTCGAGGACGTGAAACACCTCGTGGCCGACGGCGACTCGAGCGTGCTGTTCCGCCTCAAGGAACGCGTGCACGGACTGTTTAGGGACCGCGAGCCGGAGCTACCCCTGCGTCGCGGCGAGGCGCTCTTCGACCTGGCGATCGGGTCCTTGTTCCACGAGGCGCTCAAGTTCCGCGAGAATCTCTATCAGATCGAGGTGTATGGCCCGAAGGTCCGGGCGCTACGGGCCGAGGGGGGTGGGGCCGCCGACGGACTGCTCACGGAATTCGAGAAGATCCTGCGGGCCGCATCGGACCGCCTGGGTGAATCGCTGCGTGAGACGGAGGCCCTGCTCGAGCAGACACGCCGGCAGCTGCCGGGTCTGTTGACCGAGCTCGCCGCGGTCGAGGATGCGGAAGTCGGCTTCGTCACCCGCTTCGTGCTCGCCGAACGCGAATCCGTCGAGGGCGTCTATCCAGATGGCGTACTCGGGCTTCTCGAGGGCGTTCACGGGGATCTGCTGTCCGCCTATCGGTGTGCGATCCGCTCTCATCTCGCGAGTGCGCACTTCGAGAACGCGCAGCGGCTCATCGACGAGGCGCGCGGACTCCCCGGAGCCGACGCCTGCGCGGATCTCGATCCGCTCAGCGCCTACGCGTCGGGCATGCAGGCGTATCGCGACGGCCGCTATGCGGAGAGCATCGAGCAGCTGCGCAACTGGCTCAGCGTCGGCGCGCCGTCGGCTGGGCAGGTCGAGCTCGCGAAGGCCGTGATGGGCCGCCTCCCGAAGCTGGTCGACGCGACCGAGCACGCCGACCTCATCCGCGAAGCCCGCGACCTCGCCAAGCAGCTCCCCGACCCCAGCTGAACCCTCAGCTGGCCGGAGCCGTCCGGCGAAGGCGAAACAGAGCCCTCAGCTGGCCGGAGCCGTCTGGCGAAGGCGAAAGAACAGCCAGCCGGATAGGCCCGCGATCACCAGCGCCACCCCGATCCATTGGGGCTCCGTCATTCCGAGGGCGACTTCCGGGTTGACGCGCCAATGCTCGATCACGATGCGTCCGGCGCCGTTGGCCATCAGGTACTCGCCGAAGATGAACGGGCTGGACTTGCGGCGCCACCACAGCACCGCGGCGACGGGCATCAGCCACATCACCTCGTACAGCTGGGTGGGATGAACCCGCTCGCCGGGCTTCGTGGGCGGCGCGCCTTCCGGGAAAGCCACCGCCCAGGCCACGTTGGTCGCCTTGCCGTAGTCATCCCCGACGAGGAAGCAACCGACGCGCCCGAGAGACTGTCCCACGGCCAGGGTCGTGGCCGAGCAGTTTGCGAGGGTCAGGAAGTTGACCTTGTGGATCTTTGCGCCGATCCAGCAGGCGACGGTCCCGCCGATCAGACCTCCGTACCACGTGATGCCCGCGCGGTTGAAGAAGAGCTCACTGAAGGGTGCACCCGTGCGGATGCCCACGTCGATGGCGAAGTAGAGCTTCGAACCCAGCAGTCCGCCGAACATCGCGTAGATGAGAAGCGTGCTGGCGAGCTCGGGGTCGAGCCCCTCTTCCTGCATCCGCTTCGCGGTGATCCAGAAGCCGGTGAGGAAGGCGATGGCCATCATCACGCCAAAGGTGCTGATGGGGTAGTCGATGCCGGGGATCGTGAAGAGAGTCGGGTACAAGGTGCGCGCAGCCTACGCGAGGCCCTGTGTCGCGGCAAGCGAGCCGCGGCACCGCTTGCCGTTCCGCGCCGGATTCAGGGGCCGGGAAACACCACGTGGAAGCTGGCGCCCTCGTCGACGATGCTCTCCACGAAGACCTGGCCCCCGTGCGCCTCCGCGATCTTCTTGACGATCGCCAGTCCGATTCCGTGGGACTGCTCATCGCGCCGCACGCCGCGGCCCGTCTGGAACACGCCGAAGATCCGCTCGTGATCCTCTTCCGGGACGCCGCGGCCGTCGTCGGAAACGACGATCTCGTGTTCCGCCTCCCGCTCGAGGATCTCGACCCGGATGCGACTCGGTCCCTTTCCTGCAAGGCCGTAGGTGAGCGCGTTGCCGATCAGGTTCGAGAAGATCTGGTAGAGCCGTGTGCCGTCGACGGCCATCATCGGCGGCTCTTCAGGAAGATCGAGGACGACGTCGCTCTCCTCCAGGCGAAGCTTCAGCTCGGCCTCGACCTGAAGCAGGATCCGGCGCGGGTCGGTCAGGCTGAGGATCTCGCCCGGCCGGCGGATCCGCGACAGCTCGAGCAGGTCGTGGATCAATGCGTCCATCGTGCGGCCCGCCTGCTCGACGCGGTCGAGGAAGTGGTGCCCGGTTTCGTCGAGGGTGTCCTGGTAGTCCTGCTTGAGCAGCCGCGTGAAGCCCAGGAGCGAGACCAGTGGCGACCGCAGGTCGTGGGCGACGCTGTCGACGTAGCTTTCGAGTTCCTGGTTCTTGCGTTCGAGCTGTCGCTGCACTTCGCGCCGCTCGGTGAAGTCACGCAGATACGCGATCACGCCGATGGGGTTTCCGTCCTCGCCGCGTAGAGCTCTCGTCGAGACCGACACCCAGGTGCTGCGACCCTTCTCGTCGAGGTGCTCGATCTCGACACCGTCCCAGCCCGTGGGTTCGCGCAGCTTGCCGAGAAGCTTCTCGAAGCCGGGCGACGTCGGCAGCAAGGCCGCAAAAGGGCTCCCGGCGAGAGAGGTGTGGGTCCGCCCGAGTAGCTCCGCGGCGCGGGGATTCGCGTGACTCACATAGCCAGCCCCGTCGACGACGATGACGCCGTGCGGGGAGCTTTCGACCACCTGCGAGAGCATGTCGATGCTCGCCTGCAGGTCGCCCGAGGGCCGGTTGCTCTCGCGCGGGTGGGTCGCGAGAGAAGCTCGTTCGGAATGCTCGCCCGGAGGCCGTGCGATCACCACGTACTGGGGAACGTCCTCTGAAGTCGACGCGACCGGGAAGCCGTCGGCGGCGAAACACAGCTGCGTGCCGTCCGCGATGCCGATGTGGAGGGATCCCGGATGGGATTCTGCGCGGACTTCCTCCCCGATCGCACCGCGACACGACTGCGGCCCGAGCAGGTCGAGCTGTTCGGGGTGCGGAAGGTGGGCGATGAGTCGTGCGGGAGGATTTTCTTCTCCAACGACCTCGAGGGTCGCCGTCTGCGTGTCTTCGCGAAGATGATCGCGCAGCTCCTCGCTCATCCATTCGATGCGGCCCGCGCGATTCGCGAGGAGTACGAAAGGATGCAGCCGCGCGAGCCCCTCGAGAACCTCTTGGGTCGGGATGCTGCGGGTTTGCGGGGTGGCGGGGAGCGTCATCACAGGAGCAGCGTCTCGGGGGGATTGCGCGCGCATGCTATCACCGGCTCGAATCCCGGGTCAATCAAAACGTCATTTCTGTTGCACGTGAAGGCCAGAGGAAGGTCGCACGCAGTTGTGAGGGAGTGTCAGCTCACGAGTGGACGGAGATGAAACGCGCCGAAGCTTCGAGTATCCTCCCGCCGTTCGACGCGCAGTGCGCACCCCTTGGGGGTGCGCCCTCTACTCCACGCGGAGCATCGAGGCCCCCCGAACCATGACACTCCAGAGAGAAGACAGGTCCGAACCCGGACGGCGTACGGCCTCGTTGAGTCGGCTGCTACGGCTTCAAGTGTTGCTGCTCGTCGTGCTGGGTCTGTGGTCCATCGAAAGCGGGATGCAGACTGTCGACGACTCGTCGAGCGGACTGCCGGCGGTCGCGAGCGCGGCGCCGTCGACTTCTCTGGAAGCAACTTCGGCCTCGTTGGCAGAAGTGTCTTCTTCGGCCTCGTTGGCAGAGATGTCTTCTTCGGCCTCGTCGGCAGCAACGTCTGGGGCCTCGCCGGAAGTGGCGATCTCGTGGCGCGACATCCGCGCGCTCCAGGTCCTGCTCGACGCCGTGAACCCGAATCTCGCGCCCAGTGAAACCGAGCGGATCGCTTCTGCGGTGCTTCGCTACAGCGCGAAGTATCGGCTCGACCCCGAGCTGGTCACTGCCGTGTTGCTGGTCGAGAGCACCGCGCGCCCCTGGGTGCGCAGTCCCAAGGGCGCCGTCGGGCTGATGCAGGTGATGCCGCACATGATGGAACCTCTCGGTCTCGCCGGGAACGCAGCGACCATCGAGAGCAACATCGAAGCGGGCTGCTGGATCCTTGCCAACAACATCCGGCGGCTGGGAGAAGAGCAGGGAATCTCGTCGTACTTCTGGGGTTCGGACATCCGCGGTTCCGGCTATCTCGAGAAGGTGCAAGCCGCTCGGAGCGAGGTGCGACGCCAGCTGGCCTCGTAGCCGCTAGCCTAGGCGGAGCACCCGTGGTCGGGTGACCGTTTCGGGCGAGCGGGAGGCGAGGGTCGCATGGGAATTCGACGCACCGAAGGCAGCTTCGAGGGGGAGGACGGGGTCCACCTCTTTCGACGCTCCTGGCTGCCCGACGCCCCCGACCGCGTCTTGCTCCTGGTCCACGGGTTCGCCGAGCACAGCGGCCGCTACGACCACGTCGGAAGCTGGTTCGCGGAGCGCGGCGCCGCCGTCCACGCGTACGACCACCGCGGACACGGACGGTCCGCCGGCCCGCGGAACTACGTCCGCAGCTTCGATGACTTCCTGGACGACCTGTCGGTCCTGCTCGAGACGGTGAAGCGAGAGCATCCCGGTCTCCCGGTGACGCTCATCGGTCACAGCATGGGTGGACTCATTTCGATCGCCTTCGTGCGCGAACGCAAGCCCGACATCGCATCCCTCGTGACGTCCGGACCGGCCCTCGTGCTCGGCCCCGCGATGCGCGGGCCCCGGGCCTGGATCCTGAAGGTCCTCGCACGGCTGCTCCCGAAGATCCTGATCGACGCCGGGCTGCCCCCGGACGGCCTGTCGCGCGACCCGGAAGTCGTGCGGCGCTACGAAGCCGACCCGCTCGTGGACACGCGGATCAGTCCGCGCCTGGCTGTCGAGATGATGCGTGCGATCGAACGGTCGGCTGGGGGGGGTAGCGAGATCGACGTGCCCGCCCTGTTGTTGCACGGCGGAGCCGACCCGCTGTGCGCAGCGTCCGGAAGCGAAGCCCTGCTGCAGAGCCTGCCGCCGGGCGCGGTTCCCCCGAGCGCGCTGCACATCTACCCCGGACTGCTGCACGAGATCTTCAACGAGCCCGAGCAGGAAGCGATCTTCGAAGAGATGCTCGGCTGGCTGCAGGGTCTGTCGACGGCGAAGCCCGGGGGAGCGGTGGGAGCGGCATGAGCGATCGGTTGACCCATCTCGACGAGCGCGGCCGTGCCCACATGGTGGACATCGGTGAGAAGGCGGTCACGCACCGGGTGTGCGTCGCGCGCTGCGAGGTGCGCATGGCGGCGGAGACCCTCGCGAAGATCACCGAGGGCCAGGTCACAAAGGGTGACGTGCTCGCGACGGCCCGCATCGCCGGGATCCAGGCGGCCAAGCGCGCGGCGGAATGGATCCCGCTGGCGCATCCGCTTCCGATCGACGCGGTTCGGGTGGACCTGACCCCCGCCCCCGCGGGCTCGTCGGGTGGAGGTGCCGCGCTCCAGGTGGAAGCGACCGTGGAGACGCACTGGCGAACAGGCGTCGAGATGGAGGCCCTGGTGGCCGCCACCGCGGCTGGGCTCACCGTCTACGACATGTGCAAGGCGGTCGACCGGGGCATGACCCTGGAATCGGTGCGTCTCGTGGAGAAGCGCGGAGGCAAGAGCGGGACCTGGCGCCGGCCGGGAGAGCCGGCATGACCGGGCCTCGCGACCGCGATCCTGCCGATCCCCTGCCGCGGGATGGCATCCAGGAGTCCGGCCGGAAGCCCCTGTCCCCCGCGAGGGAGACCTGGGACCCGGGTCTCAGCGGCCCGAAGAGCCCTGGCGCGGATCGGGATTCGGCGGAACCGGCTTCCCGCGAACGGTTTCTCTCCTCCGACATGACATCCCTCACCTACGAGATGGTCGAGCGGGGTCCCTTGGCGCGCAGCGCCTCGCCGAGCAGCCCCGAAAGGAAGTCGCGGCGCGAGCCGTTTCAGATCATCGACGACCCCGACCGGGATCTCGTGGCCAGCTGGCATGGTGGCGACGAGGACGCCTTCGAGCAGCTCGTGCGGCGCCACGAGAAGAAGGTCTACCGCTTGCTGTTGCGCATGATGGGCAATCGCGAGGAGGCCGAGGACGTGGCCCAGGAGACCTTCCTCAGCCTGCATCGTCACGGTCATCGCTTCCGCGGAGAGGCGCGCTTTTCCACCTTCGTCTATCGCGTCGCGTCGAATGCAGCGCTGAACCGCCGGCGCACACTGGGTCGCAATCGCGCGCGGTTGAAGAAGCTCGCTGTCCGGCAGGCAGCCGGGGACGACCTTCCGCAAACGCCGCGCAACCCCGAGGATTCAGCGGGGGGTGTCGAGATCTCGGGCGTGGTGCGCGAGGCGCTCGACTCGCTCAAGCCCGCGTTGCGTATGCCCGTGCTGCTCTACGACATCGAGGGCCTCGCCTATGGCGAGATCGCAGAGATCCTCGGCGTCGCCGAGGGCACCGTCAAATCCCGGATCCACCGTGCACGCCAGGCGCTTCGCCAGATACTCGCGCCGGTCGTCCGAGAATCTCATGAGGGACCCGACAGCGGTCCCAAAAGCTCTACCGAGGGAGCCAGTCAGTGAACCACGCGGAAGCCCGTTCGCATATGCCCGACTATCTCGAGGGTGATCTGGATCTGACCCGCTGCGCCTTGCTCGACGCACACCTCGACGCTTGCGAGGGCTGCAGCCAGGACTTCGCCGAAATGCGTGGGACCATCGCGCTCTTGCGAGGCCTGCCCGATCCCGAGCCGCCCCCGTTCATGGCCGAGCGGGTCATGGCCCGTATTCAGGGCGGAGAAGGGCATCGGACGGTGGGCGACCATCTCCGCGAGTTCTTCGGGGCGCTTGCGACGCCGCAGATCGCACTACCGGCAACGGCGCTCGGCGTCGGACTCCTGATGGCAACGGGCGTCGTCGACCCGACGACGATCTCGTGGGAGGGTTTTGGCGAGCGACCGAGCGAAGCGCTGCAGCAGGTGACACGCGCCGACGGCGGTGGCCAACGGCAGCTGGCCTCGGCATGGCCCCCGCCCGCAGTCGCGCGCGCCCCGAAGGTGCGGATCCACCTGCCGGCGCCGACTTCAGCCTCTGCTTCGGACGTGGACGGCTTGCGTTCCAGCTCGTCCCCTGCGCAGTTCGCATCGAGTGAGTTCGGCGGTCCGCGCCCGGTGACCCGTTGGTCGCCGCGTTCGGTCCGGTCGTCTGTCCTGGGAAGCAACCTGGTAGGTGGAGGGGGCGGCCCGCTGAACCTGTCGGTTTCGAATCCCGTGGGCCTCGAGAGTCGTTCTGCCTTCTCGGGCTCGGCCTTTCGCGCGCGCGCGGATGCGTCGGCATCGGGCGCCGGCCAGCGCCTCGACGCGATGATTCGACAGCCGGTGCTCTTCGCCGCCGACTTCGCGAACCGATCGATCACCGAGCAGGAAGCCTGGCTGCGGTCGTTGGCGCTGGAAGCGCGCGAGCAGGAGCGCGGCGCGGAAGCGTTGGCGTCCTTGCGCGCTGTCCCGGACCTGCGCGCTCGCCAGCTCGCGACGGCCATGGCCGCTGAGCTGCGTCGGCTGGATCACGCCAGCGTGGCCCTGCTGGTTCCCGAAGAAGCGCCGGCGCCGAGCGCGCGCTGAGCCCAGCGCACGCGCGGCGCGCTCGTGGGATAACCGCGGGTCTATTTTCGGTTCCCCGACAGCCGATGCCGTGGCGACCCGCTGGGGGTACCCTCGCGATCCCCCGAAGATCGGATTCGCGACGAGGAACGCCCGAATGAAGCTCCGTTCCACCCCCCTGTGCTGGCGCGCGCTCGCCGCGACCTGCGCTGTGCTGTCCGTGCTGTTCATCGGCTGCCAGGCGCAGGGCCCCGCCGAATCGACCGACGCTGCGGAGGGGGAGGAAGAACCGTTCGTCGAAATCATCGACCTGCGACCGGACGATCTGGCGAGCTTCGGCATGAAGAATGTCTCTGCACCCGTGGCGTCGATCTTTCGCGGCTTCGGCCACTACTACAAGGACCGGGAAATCCACATCGACACCACACCCAGTGGCGGGATGGTGGACCTGTTCTATGTCCGCTCGAACTTCCAGAAACGTTTCGAGCAGGCCGAGACTCCGGTCACGGTGATCGTCCCGGCCCGGGTCGACGCGGGCGAGCGGGACTCGGTCACGATTCGCGCATTTGCCGAAGGCTATCGGCAGAAGACGCGGACAGTGAAGGTCGCGTCGTCGGTGGACGAGGTGGTCATCGACCTCGAGCCGCTGCCCAATACCCTGGACGGTCTCTCACACCGCTACTTCGCCGGCCGCTCGACGGTCGGCTTCCTGACGGGCGAGTCCTTGAGTTTCCGGGTGCAAGAGGCGTCCGATGGCTTCTCGGTGATCCTGACCGAGACGGCGATGGCACCCGAGGCGCGCGCAGCGCTGGACGACATGCGCAGTCCCCTCGTCGCAGAGGTCTTCGGGCAGCAGCTCGGCGAGGACCTGCTGGTCAAGGTCAGTCTCACCCCCGCCGCCATGGGGAAGACCGAGGTCCGGTCGCGGCAGCAGTACAACGCCGCCCGCGACCTGCACGAGTTCATCCTCGAGCTCGTTCCCAATGACGGGGGCAGGTCCGTGAAGAGCGCGCTCGGTGCGCTCGCGAAGGTCAACCGCACGGATGTGACCGGTTGTGCGCTTTCCTTCGACTCGAGCATGCGCGAACAGCTCGACCCGGGCTCCTTGAATCGGGCGCTCTCGCCGCAGGGTGACTTCACCGATCGTTATGTCCGCGCCGCGATGCGCCGGCTCGGCGAGGTGACACCCGGTGGCAGCGTGGCCTTCGCGGATGGCTCGCACTACCGCCCGGCCGTGCCCATCGAGCTCGAGGTGTCGCTCAACCAGGCAGCGGGTGCCCAGGGTTTTCTGTCGTTGCTGCGCAGCTTCGTCTTCGATCTCGAAGCCGAGGAATACCGCGACGAGACCTACCGAAGCCTGATCGCGCCCGAGCTGGATACCAGCAGTTTCGACGTCATCCTCGAGCGAGCGAAGGGCGCCGAGACCGCCTGTCTGGCCGTGTCCTAGCGCGCCGACTATCTTCGGCCTCCCCGGTCCCGGGGAAGCCTTCTTCTTGCACCGACGAGATCCCGAGCGAGAACCCGACGGCCGCGGCGGCACGCCGCACCTTTCGCAAGAGCAAGAGCAAGAGCACGCGCGCGCGCGAACCATCGAGCGGCGAGACGGCCCTCGCGAGCGCTTGCAGCGGCTGGGTCCCCGGGCCCTGTCCGAAGCTGAGCTTGTCGCGCTGCTGCTTCGGACGGGCAGTCGCGGCGACGCGGCGGACGCCGTCGCGCGTCGGATGATCGAGGCGAGCGGCGGACTCGCCGCGCTCGCGCGCGCAGAGGCGCAGGCGCTGTCCGAAACCAGCGGCATCGGGCCCGCGAAGAGCGCCTCGGTCGTTGCTGCGTGTGAGCTCGGCCGTCGGCTGTCTGCCCGGCGACTGGAGGCAGGAAGCCGCATCCACGGTCCGGCGGACGTCCACGCGCACTTCTTCGAGTGGTTGCGCGCCTGCGAGTCGGAGCGCTTCCACGCGCTGCTGCTCGACGGTCGCCATCGTGTAATGGGGGACGTGCTCGTTTCCCAGGGCACCCTGACCGCAAGCCTCGTACACCCGCGCGAGGTGTTCCGCGCGGCCATCCGGCGCTCGGCGGCGGCGCTGGTCCTCGTCCACAACCATCCGAGTGGCGATCCGTCGCCCAGCGCGGAGGACCGTCGCGTCACGGAACGCCTCGTCCAGGCCGGCGAGCTGATCGGGATCCGTGTGATCGATCACGTCGTGGTGGCCGAGCGGGGCTACCACAGCTTCAGCGAGTCCGGCGATCTCGGTGGCTGAAACGACGATTCCGGTCGTAGCCTTGGCATCGGATTCGACCGATTCCAGCCCGGGTGGAATCGGTCCACCTCCGGCCCGCACTTCGTGTGCGGGCTGCTAAGGCGCACTGGGCAGGATGTCGATGGATCGGCTGGGGCCTCGCACCCCGAGGAGCACGTCATGTCCAAGGTGAGCTTCCAGCCGGCGGAAGATCTCAGCGCGGCCGAGCGCCGGCGATCGGCCCGTGCCGAGCTGATCGTGCGCGTAGACTACGCGACCGTCGACGAGCTCTTTTCGGAGTTCACGCGGGACATCAACGAAGGTGGGCTCTTCATCGAGACGGAGAAGCCGCGTCCCGCAGGCACTGAAGTGTGCCTGCACTTCAACTTGCCGGGCAGCGATCAGACGGTCAAGACGAATGGCACGGTCGTGCGCGTCTGCGACGGCACGGATGGCAGCACCGCCGGCATGGGGATCGAATTCGAGGAGCTGCCGCCGAAGGCCCGGGCGCACATCAATCAGGTGATCCGCACGCTGCGCTCGCGTCGGGACTGACGTCCCCGAAGAACGGGACGCCTAGAACGGAACGTCGTCCGCCGGCGGGGCGCCGCCGCCGCCGAAGTCGCTTCCTCCTCCTCCGCCGCTGCTCTCGCTATCGCCGCCACCGCCGCCACTGCCGCGCTGCCCGCCACCTTGTCCGCTGCCTCCGCCCAGGAACTGGACTGTCTGCGCGTTGATCTCGGTGGTCCAGCGCTTCTGGCCTTCTTTGTCTTCCCACTCGCGCGTCTGGATGCGGCCCTCGATGTAGACGGTCCGACCCTTGGACAGATACTTCGAGCAGTTCTCGCCCGTGGGCCCCCAAGCGACGATTCGATGCCACTCGGTTCGCTCCTGGCGCTCCCCGCTCTTGTCCGTCCAGTTCTCGCTGGTTGCGATGGGAAAGCTGCAGACCGCTTGACCGCTCTGCGTGTACCGCAGCTCGGGATCACGGCCGAGATTGCCGACCAGAATTGCTTTGTTGACGCCTGCCATATCGTGGGGGGCTCCGTCGGGACCGGTAGAAAGTCGGGACCGGGTAGAAAGTCGGGACCGGGTAGAATGCCGGGACCGAGTGGGAGGTCGGGACCCGCTGGGAAGTTCGCCTGCGATGGTCCCGTCGCGCGGAGGCCGCGTCAAGAGTCAACCCCCGTGAACAGTGACAGGACGTCCTCACGCGGCGAAACGCCTCGGCGATTGGCGCAGGGGATGACACACCGTTATCGTCGCGTGGTTTCCCTTTCCGGGGGGTGGGGGAAGGCTTGATTCTTCAAGCTCTTCGAAACAGGTCGGCTCATGGCCGCGAGTAGGGCGGCGAGCCGCAAGGGGCGCGCCCGGCGCGCGACCCGTTCCTCGGGAGAGGGCGGGGGCGCGATCGCGAACCTGTTCGCCCGTATGGGCGGCGAATTCGCAGGTCTCGTGCTGTTGGCCACGGCTCTCCTCGCCGGCCTGGCGCTGGCGACGTATTCGCCCGAAGACCCGATCGCGCGACTCGCGCCCGTCGCAAACCGCGCCGGCGCCGCCGGCGCCACGATCGCGGGCTGGCTCGTGGGTGCCATGGGTTGGGGCGGCGTCGTCGTCGTCGGTGCCATGGGCTGGCTCGGTGGGCGGCTCGTGATGGACCGGGGGATCCCGCGTCTCGACTCACGCTTCTGGGTGGGTACGACGCTGCTGCTGGTGGCCGCGTCCAGCCTGCCTCCGATTCTGTATGCCCTCGCTCCCGGAGAGCTGGGATCACCCCGGGGCGGCGTCCTCGGCGACTGGCTGGTCAGCTATCAGGTGCTGCTCTTCGGCAACTGGGGTGCGCTGGTGGTCAGCAGCTTCCTGGGCGTTCTCGGGGCGTTGTCGGTCACGGGAATCTCATTGGGCACGGCCTTGTCCGTGTTGGGCGGAGCGACGGCGACGGTCGGCAGGGTCGCTGCGGGGATCCTCGGGCATGTTGGGGAGAGCCTGTCGGCCCTGCTACTGCGAGTCGCCCGGCGGGGTCGCAACGCCCTGCTGCGCATCCGCGGCGTTACGGCCCAGTTCACCGTGTGGCGCGAGCAGCGCGCCCGGCGCGCCCGCCAGGCGGCCCTGCAGCCGGAGCTACCCGAAGAGCCCGAAGGAGCGGGCGAGTGGGCGATTGCCGAGGAGCCGGAGACCCGGCCCGGATCGCTCAAGCCCGGATCGCTCAAGAAGGTCGACGAAGAGAAGCCGGACGGACTGATGCCCGTCGAGCCCACCTTCAAGCCGAAGCTGCGACCGGGCGGCCGGGCCAAGAAGGAGAACGGCCCCGACATCGTGGATCACGAGAAGGAGCGCCGCTCGAACCCGTCCCAGGAAGCGTTCCACTTCGACGAGTCTGCGATGGGCGGTCCCTTCCGCTTGCCGGATCTGGGCATCTTCCAATCGCCTCCAGCGGGCACGCGTGGCTACGACCGCGAGAGCCTGCTGATGAACTCGCGCATCCTCGAGAAGAAGCTGCTCGACTTCGGCGTGAAGGGGCGCGTGGTGCGCGTCCACCCGGGCCCCGTCATCACGATGTACGAGTACGAGCCGGCGGCCGGCATCAAGGTCAACAAGATCGTCGCGCTCACCGACGATCTCGCGATGGCCCTTCGGGCGATCTCGATCCGCATCATTGCGCCCCTGCCCGGGAAGTCCGTGGTCGGGATCGAGATCCCGAACAGCGAGCGCGAGACCGTCTACGTCCGCACCCTGCTCGAATCCGAGAGCTTCCGCGGCAGCGATTCGCCGCTGAAGGTGGCCATGGGCAAGGACATCTTCGGCAACTGCGTGAGCTCGGACCTGGCAAGGATGCCTCACCTGCTGGTGGCCGGCGCCACGGGTACCGGCAAGAGCGTGTTCCTGAACGCGTTCCTGTGCTCGTTGCTGTGCCGGGCCACGCCGCGGGAGCTCAAGCTGCTGCTGATCGACCCCAAGCTGCTCGAACTGTCGATCTACGAGGGCATCCCGCACCTCATCGCGGATGTCGTCACGGCCCCCAAACGCGCCGCGGCTGCGCTCCAGGGCATCGTCCGCAAGATGGAAGAGCGCTACCAGATGATGAGCGCCGTCCAGGTCCGCAACATCGACCAGTTCAACGCCAAGTCCGCGGAAGCCATCGAGCGAGGCGAGACGACGTTCCGCCTGCGCGCCAAGCCCGGCCAGGAAGAGGGTGAAGAGGTTCCCTGGTGCCAGCTGCCGTACATCGTCGTGGTCATCGACGAGCTCGCGGACCTGATGGTGCTGGCGGCCAAGGACGTCGAGGACTCGCTCCAGCGTCTCGCCCAGATGGCGCGCGCGGCCGGCATCCACCTGGTCCTCGCGACCCAGCGACCCAGCGTCGATGTCCTCACCGGTGTCATCAAGGCGAATTTCCCCGCGCGGGTCTCGTTCCAGGTGTCGTCCGGAACGGACTCTCGAACCATCCTCGATCAGAAGGGCGCCGAGAACCTGCTCGGCATGGGCGACATGCTATTCCTCCCGCCGGGCACTTCGATCGTGCAGCGACTCCACGGGTCCTTCGTCACCGAGAAGGAAGTCTCCGAGGTCGTCGCGTTCTTGCGGGACCAGGGCAAGCCCACCTACGACCAGGATCTGATGGCCCTCAAGGAAGAGGCCGATGTCCAGGAAGCCCGGGGCGAAGACGTTGATGAGATGTTCGACCAGGCGGTCGCGATCGTTGCGGAGACGCGCAATGCGTCGATCTCGTACATCCAGCGCCGGCTCAAGATCGGGTACAACCGGGCCGCTCGCATCATCGAGCAGATGGAGAACGACGGCATGGTCGGTCCCCAGGAAGGCACCCGGCCCCGAAGCGTGTTCCTCCGCGAGCTCGACGACGCGGAGTAGAGTTCGCGCTCTCGTGTTCGCCGTCGTCGGGACCCTGGCCGTGACGGGCCCGGTTCGGGCGAACTGCGTGCAGGCCGTCGCCGAGACCGTCCAGGCCCACTATGACAGCGTGCGCGACTTCTCCGCGGACTTCGAGCAGACGACGAGCTCGGCGCTGTTCGGGGCGGCAGGCGCAGGCCAGGTGGCACCTTCTCGCGGCCAGGTGGTGTTCGCGAAGCCGGGAAAGATGCGCTGGACCTATACCCAGCCCGAGCCCAGCCTGGTGGTCAGCGACGGCGCAATTCTGTGGCTCTACTCACCGGAACTGCACGAGGCCCAGCGTCTACCCGTCTCGAAGGGCTACCTGACCGGGGCCGCACTGCAATTCCTGCTCGGGGACGGCAAGCTCGTCGATTCGTTCGAGATCAGCGCCGACACCTGCCCCATGCAGGAAGCGGACGCCGCACGCGCGGCGGGACGCAAGCCGATCGTGGAACTCGAGCTGGTCCCGAAGGAAACCAGCAGCTACGAGAGATTGGGTCTCACAGCGAACGCCGAAACCGGGGAAGTGTTGGAGACGCGCGTCGTGGACCTGTTTGGCAACGAGACGCGCATCGCCTTCGCTCGAATCCGGACCAACACGGACCCCGGCGCCGCGACGTTCACCTTCGTGCCGGGGCCGGAAGTCGAGGTCATCGAGCTTCAGCCGGCGCAATAGGCGATGGCGCAATTTCGCCTCCCGCCTGCGCAGTTTGCTTCGCAGCTCCCGGAGATTTCCCAATTTCCCCGGATTTCGGGCTCCTGCGCGAGCATTCGGGATGCCGGTGCGGCGTCGATTCAGACGCGATCCCGACGCAAATCGCGGTACCGCCTCTCGAGGCGGCACCCGGTGCGCAGCGAATCTGAACTTTCTCCCCGCAAGTCCCAGTGACTGAAGGGAAACTGGAACCGGGACCCCGGTTGAGAGTCGAGCGCGCGGGTCACCGCCGAGAAGCCTTTTTAGAACGGTGATTTACGAGCGGCGATGCCTGTGGGCCGCGCTTGACACCCCCTAGGCGACTGCTAGCTTCGACGGCCGGAAAAATCCACTGATTACGAGAGGTTCGACGCTTTCGATTCCGCTGGTCGCATCCAGGCCCCCATCGAGCACGCCTTCCGAGGGCTCGACGGGCTCCCCAAAACTGCCAGCAGACGAGCGGCGGAGCAGTGTTGCTAGGGGCAGAGGCGCAGAGGCAAGAGGCAGGTGCGGCGGGTTGCGAACAAGGACCCGCAGGACACGCGCAACGCATCGGGAAAGATGCGACAGCGCTGCAACTTGCGGCTATTGCGGCGAGCCATTCGCGCCCGTTGGGGACGCGGCGTCGCGGGGCATTCCGGGTCTACACCCTCGGGAATGGGAACCCGGCGGCTGGCCAACGGTCACTCACTCCGCGGTACCGATGTGGAGACCTGCGCAGGCGCGCGGTGTCTCACAGAGGTGGGTTTGAACCAGGACTTGCCGGCGGGCTGCACTTCTTGCCGCGCGTTGGCACGGCTTTCGCAGAGAAGGGCCTCAGGATGCCCGTGAGGCGGCACGATCGCCATCACGGCGGGCTGAACGAGGAGAGGGCGCGATGAGCGAGCATGATTCGGGATCTGGATCGGGTCGTCGGGGCTTCATGCGGGACATGATCGGAAGGATCGCGCCCGCGGGACCGCGAAGTGGCGATGAATTCGGCATCGAGCCGGAGCAGGTAGAGTTCAGTGGCGAGCGCGAGATCCGACGGGGGGAGGACGACGTGCGCGGAGACAGACGCGGAGACCAGGACGTGCGAGACGGACGCCGAGAAGAACGCAGTCCCGCCAGTGAGGTCGAGCACCTCCAGGACGCGATTCGTTTCTTCGGAAGCGACTCGGTGGAGTTCAGACGCTCTCTCGACCGCGTTCTCGCGGACTACGAGACACTGCGACGGCGCTACGAGTCGACGCGCAACCAGGTCCACGACCAGGAGCGCCAGAACGAGAAGTTGGTCGGCATGCTGCAGGAATCGAAGCAGCAGATCGAGCTGCTGAAGGAAGAAGTCGACAAGCTCTGCGCGCCTCCGAACACCTACGGGATCTTCACCCGGGCGAACAAGGACGGGACCTCGGAGCTGCTGGTCGACGGCCGGCCCATGCGCGTCAACGTGCACCCGAACATCGACCCCTTCCAGCTGGAAGAGGGCCAGCTCGTCCTCCTCAACGAGGCGTTCAACGTGATCGAGGCGGCGGGCTACACCCAGCGCGGTGAGGTCTGCACCGTCGTCGACTTCGTGAGCGAGAACAGGGTGATCGTGCTCGGCCACACCGACGACGAGAAGGTCGTCACGATCTCCGAACGGCTCCGCAGTGAGACGATCCGCGTGAGCGACCACCTGCTGGTGGATCCGCGCACCCAGTACGCATTCGAGAAGATGCCGAAGTCGGCGGTCGAGGAGGTCGTCCTCGAGGAGATCCCGGACATCACCTACGACCAGATCGGCGGCCTGGGCGACCAGATCGAGGCCCTGCGGGACTCGGTCGAGCTGCCCTACCTGCACCCGGAGATCTTTGCCGAGTACGAGCTGCGCCCGCCCAAGGGCATCCTGCTCTACGGCCCGCCCGGCTGCGGCAAGACGCTGATCGCGAAGGCGGTGGCGAACAGTCTCGCCAAGAACATCGAGAAGCGAACCGGTCGCGCGACCACACCGTACTTCCTGAACGTGAAGGGGCCCGAGCTCCTGAACAAGTACGTGGGCGAGACCGAGAGCAAGCTGCGAGAGGTGTTCAAGAAGGCGCGGGAGAAGGCCAGCCAGGACGTCCCGGTGGTCATCTTCTTCGACGAGATGGACTCGCTCTTCCGCATGCGCGGCTCGGGCATCTCCTCGGACATGGAGGCCACCGTGGTCGCCCAGTTCCTGGCGGAGATCGACGGTGTCGAGTCGCTCGAGAACGTGATCGTGATCGGTGCCTCGAACCGGCAGGATCTGATCGATCCGGCGGTGCTGCGCCCCGGCCGTCTCGATCTGAAGATCAAGGTGCAGCGCCCGGACGAGGGTGCCGCCAAGGAGATCTTCACCAAGTATCTCACGCCGAACCTGCCGCTGAACCAGGAGCTGCTGATCAAGTACGGCAGCGACGCCGAGAAGGCCTGTCACGGCACGATCGAGATGCTCGTCGAGGGCATGTACAGCACCGGAGAGGAGAACAAGTTCCTCGAGGTGACCTACGCCAAGGGCGAGCGCGAGATCTTCTACTTCAAGGACTTCGCCAGCGGAGCCATGATCGAGAGCATCGTCGCGCGCGCCAAGCGCAAGGCGGTGAAGCGCTTCATCGAGGACGGGGAGCGCGGGATCACCATGGACGACCTGGCAACGTCGGTGCGGGAGGAGTTCAAGGAGAACGAGGATCTCCCGAACACCACCAACCCGGACGACTGGGCGCGGATCTCCGGCCGCAAGGGTGAGCGCATCATCAACGTCCGGACGCTCATCACCGGCATGGAGCGAAAGGAAGCGTCGATCGAGACCGTGCAGCCCGGCCAGGGGCAGTACCTCTAAGTCGACAGGAGAACTGAAATCGGCGCCGGGGTCCGTAGCGCGCCACGAGCGAGGCTACGGACCCCGGCGCGCGTCTCTTCCCGTCTCTGGCGACGGGATACCCAGTGGGGACTACATGGCAATTCCGTCCATCATGGGCACCGAGATCGAGTACGGGATCATGGTCAAGAACGACCCTGACTTCGATCCGATCTCGAGCTGCGTGCTCCTGGTGAACGCGTACCGCGAAGACCCGGCGGGAGAGATCCTGTGGGACTACGACCAGGAGAACCCCCTCGCGGATGCCCGCGGTTTCCAGGTGGACGGCGAGAAGTACACGCCGAACCAGCAAGAGAACATCGCCCGTAACAAGACGCTCATCAACGGCGCCCGCTACTACGTGGACCATGCGCACCCCGAGTACTCCTGCCCGGAGGTGACCAATCCCCACGACCTCGTCGTCCACGAGAAGGCGGGCGAGCGCATCCTCGAGATCAGCCGTCGCGAGGCCACCAGCCTGTTGCCCGACGGCGCGACGATGCTCGTCTACAAGAACAACAGCGATCGCAAGGGAAACAGCTACGGGTCCCACGAGAACTACCTCATGGACCGGCGCACCTCCTTCAAGCAGATCGTCGAGCACCTGCTGCCGTTCTTCAGCACCCGGCAGGTCTACACGGGTGCCGGCAAGGTCGGAAGCGAGAACCGCTCGCATCCGTGCGACTACCAGCTGAGCCAGCGGGCGGACTTCTTCGAGACCGAGGTCGCCCTCGATACGATGGTCAAGCGCCCGATCATCAATACCCGTGACGAGCCTCACGCGGACCGCGAGAAGTATCGCCGCCTACACGTAATCGTGGGCGACTCGAACATGAGCGAATACACGATCTATCTGCGAAACGGCGCGACGGCGATCGTGCTGCAGATGATCGAAGACGGCGCGATCCACAAGGACCTCGTGCTGCGGGACCCGGTCAAGGCCATCAAGCAGGTCTCCCACGACCCGGACTGCAAGCTCGAACTCCAGCTGGACAACGGCAAGAAGATGACCGCGGTGCAGATCCAGATGGAATTCCTGGACCTGGCGCTGTCCTACACCTCGGGTCGAGAAAACCCGGAGTGGGTTCCCGACGTGCTCGCGAAGTGGGGCGACGCGCTCGAGTCCCTGGAACGCGACCCGATGGAGCTGTCCGAGAAGATCGATTGGGTCATCAAGAAGGCGATGATCGAGAGCTTCATGGACCGCAAGGGCCTCGATTGGCAGTCCTCACAGGTCTCCATGCTCGACCTGCAGTACCACGACAGCCGCCCCGACAAGGGGCTATATTTCATGCTCGAACGGCAAGGCAGGGCAGTCCGCATCGCAACCGACGAAGAGATCACCGCAGCCATCCACACGCCTCCGGAGGATACGCGCGCGTACTTCCGCGGGGAGTGCCTGCGCCGCTACCCGTCGCAGGTCTTCGGGGTGAACTGGGACTCCATATCCTTCGCAGACGGCGACGAGCCGATCAAGCGCGTCATGATGGCTGAGCCGCTCAAGGGGTCGCGCGCGCACGTCGAGGCGCTGCTCGACCAATCGTCTACCGCCGAGGCCCTGATGCAGAGCCTCCGCGCCTGAGCCGCTGAACCGAGGGCATCGAGTGAAGCCCTCCCCAGTGGGAATCGAACACGGGGGGGAGAAAGGAAAGAACATGCGAATCATCCAGAAGCTGCAGGACAAGCGAGCCGACTCCCGGGATCTCCCGCTCTACATGGCGGCCGACTCCCCGCAAAAGACCAAGTCCAAGGGCGGCGGCGGCGGAGAAGAGGCCGAGGCCAAGGGCGAGGGCGGGCAAAAACTCGCCAAGAAGGGCGAGGAGCTGAAGGAAGAGATGGACAATCTCGTGGACGAGATCGACGCGGTCCTCGAGGAAAACGCGGAAGAGTTCGTGAAGAACTACGTCCAGCGCGGCGGTCAGTAGGACGCGGGCTTCCGCGTCTTGCTGCGTCGCTGATCGGGGGGATCAGATCGGTGCGGTTCTGGAACAGCTACCAGGGTTCGAGCTTCTTCGAGATGTTGAAGACGGATAGCCCGGAGCTCCTGCCTCAGCTCGTGTCCCGTCAACCTGGGGACCTCGCGGGGCTCGCGAGTCAGGTGCCGCATGGCACGACCGTGGTCGCCTTCAAGTTCGACGGCGGCGTCGTCGTCGCCGGAGATCGCCTCGCGACGGCGGGGATGCAGGTCGCTTCCCGCGACGTGCAGAAGGTCTTTCGAACCGACAACCATTCGATGATGGCGATCTCCGGGGCCGCCGGACCGTCGATCGAGATGGCGCGAATCCTCTCCGTCGAACTCGAGCATTACGAGAAGATCGAGGGCGAAGCGCTCGAGCTCGAGGGCAAGGCCAACAAGCTCTCACAGATGATTCGCCAGAACCTTCCGGCGGCGATGCAGGGCCTGGCCGTGATTCCGCTCTTCGCCGGCTTCGACCTGCGCCGCAAGGCGGGCCGCCTCTGGAAGTTCGACGTCACGGGCGGCCGTTACGAGGAGACCGAGTTCGACGCGACCGGCTCGGGCGGGCTGTTCGCGCGTGAGTCGCTCAAGCAGGGCTGGCATGCGGGCCTGAGTCGTGACGAGTCCATCTCCACGGCGGTGGTGGCGCTGACGGCAGCGGCCGATGAAGACCGGGCGACCGGCGGCGTCGACCTGCAACGCGGCATCTTCCCGATCGTCATGTGTGCGACTGAATCCGGTATCGACCAGGTCTCTGAAGCGGACGTGGAGGCGGCGTACCGCGCCGTCCTCGCACGGCGCTCGGGCAGCGAGGGGGGAAACGCGTCGTGAGCATGCCCTACTACGTCTCGCCCGAGCAGTTGATGGCCGACAAGGCCGAGTTCGCCCGCAAAGGCATCGCTCGGGGCAAGTCGATCGTCGCACTCGAGTACGAGGGCGGTGTCCTGTTGATGGCCGAGAACCCGACCGCGCTGACCAAGTGCGGCGAGATCTATGACCGCATCGCCTTCGCGGGTGTCGGCAAGTTCAGCGAGTTCGATCACCTCCGGAAGATCGGCGTGCGCTTCGCCGACACGAAGGGTTATGCGTACAGCCGCGAAGACGTGCGCGCGCGAAGTCTCGCCAACGCCTACTCCCAGGCGGTCGGCGAGGTCTTCACCCGGGAAATGAAGCCGCTCGAAGTCGAGGCACTGGTGGTCGAGGTCGGCGACGACCGTTTCGTCGGCCACGAGAACAACGTGATCTACCGCGTGAAGTTCGACGGCTTCATCAGCGACCACAAAGGCTTCTGCGCCATCGGCGGCAACGTCGAAGACGTCGAGCGGGTGCTGAAGGAGAGCAACCACGAGGGTCTGCCCGCGGGGGAAGCCGCCTCGTTGGCCAAGCGCGCGCTCGAGGCGGGCAGCAACGGTGGCTCGGCACTTGGTGTGCAAGACCTCGAGGTCTGCATCCTGGATCGCGCGCGGGAGGGGCGAAAGTTCGTGCGCCTTTCCGCCGATCAGGTACAAGATATGTTGGACGGTTGAAGGGGGGTGAAATCCTCCCGAAGACTCGCTGGTGGGTCGGCCGCAATCAGGGGCTGAGTTCCAAAGCGAGAGCCACGAACGGAGCCAAGGCCGGGGTCGACCGTTGCAGAAGCGAATCTACGGAGTCGAGACCGAGTACGGCATCATCTTCACGCCGGAAGGTCGCAAGACGCTGCCCGTCGAGAAGGCGATTCGCTTCCTCTTCGAGAAGCTCATCACCACCGAGCACTTCCTCAACGTCTTCCTCGAGAACGGTGCGCGCTTCTACCAGGACACCGGCTGCCACCCGGAATACGCGACGCCCGAATGTTCGTCGCCGTCGCAGCTGATCGTCTACGACAAGGCCGGCGAGCGCATCCTCGAAGACCTGCAGGCCTACGCCGAAGAGAAGATCCGCGAAGAGCGCATCCCCGGGAAGCTCTCGATCTTCAAGAACAACACGGACTTCGTTGGCAACAGCTACGGCTGCCACGAGAACTACCTCGTGGACCGCGACGTCGACTTCTACTACCTGGCAGAGCAACTGATTCCGTTCCTGGTCACCCGCCAGATCTACACGGGTGCGGGCAAGGTCTTCCAGACCCAGGACGGCGTGCACTATTGCGTCAGCCAGCGCGCCCAACACATCTATCAGAAGATCTCGGGCACCACGACGAACGACCGCTCGATCATCAATACGCGAGACGAGCCTCACGCCGACCGCGAGAAGTACCGCCGTCTGCACGTGATCGTTGGCGATTCGAACATGAGCGAGTACACGAACTTCTTGAAGATCGGTACCTGCTCGGTGGTCCTCCAGATGATCGAGGACAACTACATCAACAAGGACTTCACCCTGCGCAATCCGGTGAAGGCCATCAAGGACATCACCTACGACACCACGTGCAAGCGGCACCTGCGCCTGGACAACGGGCGCGAGTACTCGCCCATCGAGATCCAGCGCGAGTACTGCGAGATGGCGCAGAAGTACATCGAGCAGTACCCGGTCAGCGACGAGCACAAGCAGGCCGTCGGCATGTGGCAGTACGTGCTCGACTGCCTGGTGGACGACCCGAACAAGCTCAACCGGCAGATCGACTGGGTCATCAAGCGCAACATGCTCGAGGGATACATCGACCGGAAGGGCACCGGCTGGAACGATCCGCGGGTGTTCATGATGGATCTTCAGTACCACGACATCCAGCGGGACCGCGGTCTCTATTATCTGCTCGAACGCAACGGCGCCGTCGAGCGCCTCTTCGACGACGAGGCGGTCGACCTGGCCAAGACCGAGCCGCCGCCGGACACGCGTGCGCGCATGCGCGGCGAGTTCATCAAGCTCGCACGGGAGCATTCGATCCAGTACGACCTCGACTGGTCGAACATCCGACTCGGCAACCTGCTCAATGTGCGTGTCATCTGCAACAACCCCTTCGAGAGCGACACGGAGAAGGTGGCGGAGCTGGTGCGCACGATTCAGAAGACGAACCTGCGCAAGACGAGCCTGTCCAAGCTGGTCATCCAGTCGTGACCGTCGGCTCGTCCGGTAGCGCGGGCCCCGGGCTCCGCGCCGTTCCGGAAACGGCGGAAACGCCGGAAGCCTCTACCTCGCAGTCCGTTGCGCCGTCCGCCCGCCGGGCGGGTGAAGCGAATCGGCGACCCTGGATCCTCGTCCTGCTGCTCGCCGCTGCCCTGGTGCTCGGGGTCGGCTACGTGCTCGAGCGGGGCCGGGCCAATGCCCTGGCGGGCCAGGTCTCGTCCCTCGAGTCTGATCTCCAGACGGCCCAGGAGGGCCTCCGCGCCGCCAATCGCCGCATGGGCGTCGTGAGGACGCATGTGGATGACCTCGCGGTGCGGCTCGGCCTGCTGCAGGAAGCCGTCTCCGAGACGGGCGAGACCGCCGAGGCCAGCCCGACCCTCGCAGCCCCGGAGTAGGCTCGGCGCCCTCGTCTCAGGGTGTTACGGGCATTTCCACTCAACCGTTTCCGCTCCCTGCCGATGAACCTCACAGGGCCCTGTACGGCCGCAGCCCGCGGCGCGTTTCGGCTCTGGAGGGAATGGCTCGATGCTCCTGGACGCGATTGCCGGCTGGTTTTCCCACGATCTCGCCATCGATCTCGGGACAGCGAATACCCTGGTCTACAGCAAGGGCAAGGGCCTCGTCTGCTCCGAGCCGTCGGTCGTGGCGGTCATGGAAGACAAGCAGGGGCGTGGCCAGAAGGTCCTCGCCGTGGGGCACGAAGCCAAGGAGATGCTCGGCCGTACCCCCGGATCGATCACCGCCATCCGTCCGATCAAGGACGGCGTCATCGCCGACTTCGAGATCACCGAGGCGATGCTTCGCTACTTCATCCACCGCGCCCACAACCGCCGCACCCTGGCGCGTCCGCGCATCGTGATCTGCGTCCCGCCCTGCATTACCAGTGTCGAGAAGCGCGCGGTTCGCGAGTCCGCGCTCTCCGCTGGCGCGCGCGAAGTCTTCCTCATCGAGGAGCCCATGGCCGCGGCCATCGGTGCTGGCCTCGACGTGACGGCCCCGACTGGCAACATGGTCGTGGACATCGGCGGCGGCACCACCGACGTGGCCGTGATCTCGCTCTCTGGCATCGTGACGTCCCGCTCGATCCGCACCGGCGGTGACAAGATGGACGAGGCGATCATCAACTACACGAAGCGCAAGTACAACATGCTCATCGGGGAGCGGACCGCCGAGCAGGTCAAGATGACCATCGGAACCGCCAGCGCCGACTCGAAGACGACGACCATGGAGATCAAGGGCCGCGACCTGGTCGCGGGCATTCCGAAGGTCGTGGTCACCACGAGCGAGGAAGTTCGCGAGGCGCTCATCGAGCCCATCCACGCCATCGTCGAGACGGTTCACCTCACCCTCGAGAAGACCCCGCCGGAGCTCGCCGCCGACATCGTCGACCGCGGCATCATGCTCGTGGGCGGCGGCTCGCTGCTGCGCGACCTGGACCACCTGCTGCGCCAGGAGACGAAGCTCCCGATCCTGCGAAGCGAGGACCCGTACACCGCCGTCGTGCACGGCGCCGGACGCGCCCTCGACGACATCGCGCTGCTGCGCGAGGTGGCGCTGGCCTAGCGGCCTAGCGCTGCTTCCGGTTTGCTGCGGGTACGCGGCGTTGCCGCACACGCCCCCAGCGCAGCTTGTCGTGTCCTGGAACCCCTCTCCGCGCAACACGTCCTCGGGCATCTTCTGTGTGCCCATGATGCCGCGTCTCCGCTCGAACCGGGTCGCTTCAGTCCGGTGTCATCGCAGCGAGCGCGAGCTGCATCGCCATCTGCATGTCGCCCTCGATCTCGATCTGCTGGTTCATGAACGCTTCCTGGGGATTGATCTCCCCGGTCCGCAGCTTCTCATAGGCCTCTCGGGCAACTGACAGCCCACAGCGCGGCTCGTCGGCGACCTCGCCCTCGCCGAAGTGCACGAGCAACGCAAAGCCGCCTTCTCCGGTGAGCGCAAAGCGCAGGGTGCCTTCCAGGCCGGACAGGTTCGTCATGCGCCCGGCAGTCAGCTTCATTGCCTCTTCGAGGCCCGCGAGCCCGCCGAGGAAGCCGAGGACCGAGTCGCCCGACTCGCGCTCGAGCACCGCGAAGGCATCGAGGTCGTGTGCCAGGGTCATGAAGGGCGGCCGGGTTGCGTCCTCGCTCGCGGTCATGCGACCGGAAGCCACGTTCAGCTCGAAGCGCTGTTCGTTTCCCCCGCGCACCAGCACTCGAATCGTTGCGTCGACGGCCTGCATGCCTTCGAAGACACGCTTCGCGGTGTCGTCTCCCCCAGCGGCAGCGGACGCCTGTTCGTCGAGGGTCTTGTTCCACTGGGCGGGCACGCGGCGCGTGTAGAAGTCCTGCGGGTCGGCGCTCATCGCTTCGGGCTCCTTCGGCCGCGCTTCTGGTAGCGGTTCACGGCATTGACGTGTTCGCGGTAGGTCTTCGAGAAGTGGTGGGTGCCGTCGTTCTTCGAGACGAAGTAGAGATAGTCGCTGTCGGCGGGGTTGACCACAGCTTGCAGCGCCTGGACACCCGGGTTGGCGATCGGACCCGGTGGCAGGCCGAAGATCCGATAGGTGTTGTATGGGTTGTTCGAGTCCAGCAGGTGCTTCTTGCGGAGGTTGCCGTCGAAGTCCTCGATGCCGTAGATGACGGTGGGGTCGGTCTCGAGACGCATGCCGCGGCGCAAGCGGTTCAGGAACACGGCTGCGATCACCGGCCTTTCCTCGGGCGCGGCTGTTTCCTTTTCGACGATGGACGCCAGTGTGACGATTTCGTGCTTGCTGAGCGGGACATCCTTCGCAGCGGGCTCGACCTGCTGCCAGGCGATCTCGAAATGGTCGACGAGCAGTCGCGCCAGGTCTTCGGGCGCCATGCCTTTCGCCAGTCGATACGTTTCCGGGTAGAGGTAGCCTTCGAGGTTCGCGGCCGGGACGCCGAGGGACTTTACGAACTCGGCGTCGTAGACGACGTCGAGGAAGGCATCGCGGTCGGCGAGGCCGGCGCGGGCGAGGCTGTCCGCGACCTCGGTTGCGCGTCGACCTTCCGGCAGCACCGTCGTATAGGTCCGGACCCGGCCGGCGACGAGATGGTCGAGGACCTGATTGGCAGTCCACGTGGGAGAGATCTCGTATTCCCCGGCCTTCACGACGGTGCCCGGGCCGCGCAGGCGCGAGAGCAGGACGATGGCGTTCGCGTCGCGGACGAGGCCCTCGCCTTCGAGGGCGTTCGCGACCTGCCGCAGGCCCTGACCGCGGGCGACCGTGAAGGGACGGGCGGTCGTCGCCGTCTCGTCGACCGGCGCCAGGCGACCGAGGGCCACCCAGACAGCGAGCCCGCCTCCTGCGAGCCCCACCCCGGCCAGCAGCATGAAGGCCCGAGCCGCGCGTTTCACGGACGCGTCTCCTCGTTCAGATTCGCTTCGCGTTCGAGCCAGGTGCGGAGCAGGATCGACGCGGCCATCGAGTCGCGCGCTCCGCTCTTGCGTGCCTTGCGTCGCTTGCCGCGGCTTGCGCCGGACGCCTGCAGCCCACGTTCGGCCTCCACAGTCGTCCAGCGTTCGTCGAGCAGCGCCACGGGCAGCCCCGTTGCATCGGCCAGGGAGGCCGCGAAGCGCTTCGCCGCGTCGGCTTCGGGACCCGATCTTCCGTCCATGTGCAGCGGCAGCCCGACGACCACCTGTCCGATCTCCTGCTCTGCGATCAGCGTGCGCAAGGCTGCGATGTCGCGAGTGGAGCCGCTGCTCTCGATCGCATCCAGGGGAAACGCGAAGCGCGCTTCGGGGTCCGAAACCGCAAGGCCGATGCGGCGGCTACCCAGGTCGACACCCAGTACTCGCACGTCGGGCCGGAATGTAGCGGGATCCGCGCGAGTCACGATCGTGAGGGCTGCGTGGCGGATCAGCGCGGGGTCAGGCGTCCGTCGCCACGCCGGTCGAGGATGCGTCTCGCGCGCTCGCAGAGTCGCGGCGACAGCTTCCCGCCTGCGATCTCGCGAAGTGCTTCGGTGGTGTGGTCGCCACCGAGCTGTCCGAGCGTCGTGACGGCCTCGAGCTTGAGGCCCAGGTCCGGCCGGCGCCAGGGGGGGCCCCCGCGTTGGATCCAGGCGCAGAGGGCCCGGGCCGTGGCCCGGTCGCCCTGGTGGAACTGCGCCAGCGCGAGCAGGATCTCCCGCACCAGGCTCCAGCGGCGATCCTGGGTGGCACGCTCGAGTCGTCGGACCAGCGCCGACAGGCTGCGCGGGGAGGCGAGGGTTCCCAGTGAGAAGGCGGCGACCTCCGCCGTCCGGTCATAGCGGCTCTCGAGCGCCTCGAGCAGGATGCGAAGTGCCGCAGAGTTTCCCATCTCGACCAGGGCGCGCGCGGCCTCGCGGTGGAGGTGCCCTTCCTTGGCGCACAGCAGGTCGCGCAGCGGTTGCGCCAGGGCAGGGCACTGCAGGTCCCCCGCGAGCTGGATCGCCAGACGGGCGCGGTGGCCGGTGCCGGACCCGATGGCTGCAGTCAGGGCCGGCACCGTGGCATCGCCGAGGGCGATCAGGAGGCCCGTGAGCTGCCCGGCCCGCTCGTTGTCCCGCTCGGCTTCGAGTCGTTCGAGCAGCGCCGGGACCGCGTGCGCGCCCAGGGTCAGCAATACCTGGGCGGCGCGCACACTGGCCGAGGTGTCTCGGGAGCAGGCCCGATCGATGAGCCCCGTCAGCCGCTCGCCCGACGCCAGCTCGAGCAGGGTGGCACGCGCGATCCGCAGCTGGACGCCGGACCGGCCGCCTTCGCCGACGGAGTGATCTGCCAGGACGAGCATGACGCGATTCGCGTCTTCGTCCCGCCCCTCGTCGCTGATCGCGCGCGTCGCCGACGCGACCTGCCGGGCCAGCGAGATGTAGGCATCGTCGTCGCCGCAGCGGTCCAGCTCCTGGAGACCCTGGACCAGTCGGGCGCCATCGGCGTCCGTCGGGGGAGACGCCAGCGGCCGGAGTTCGGGGTCCGGCTTGTCTTCCTCTCGTGGGCCCGGTGCGGTCTGCGGCGCGGCCGGAGGCCGCGAACGCGTCGCCGACAGCAGCGAGCCACCCAGCGAATCTGCGCTGAGCTGCAGCTCCTCGGTGCCAGCCTCGTCAGGGCCACCATCGAGGTCGAAGCAGATCTCGCCGTCCACCTCGATCCCGAGTTGCGAACTCGGACGCTCCCCGGAGTCGAGCTGGCCGAGCGCCGCGGCGAACGTCGACAGGGACGCGGCCGACAGGACTTCGGTGAAGCGGATGCGCTGGACGCCGACCTCGGCAAGCGCGCGGGCGACTGCGTCCAGGTGGTCGGTGCCGACGCTCTCGGGCAGGCCCTGGACGCGAAAGCCGTCTGCGACCACCTCGAGCTCGAGCGGCCCTGCGCGCGCCAGGTCGGCCCGCCAGGCTCGGCTGGCGCGTTCAGCGAAGTTGGTGGTGGTCGGGTCGCCCACGCCGTAGTAGGAGGCGGCCTTCGCGACGCGGCTGAGTTCGACGAGCAGGCTGGCCAGATCGGCCGCCGTTCGCTCGCCCCAGTCGCCCGATGCTGCCGATTCCCTCATTGCGGCGCGGAGCCCCCCGTTCCCTCATCGACCGACCCCGCGCGATTCTGAATCGGCCCCGGGCGCATCTTGGATTGGCACAGGGGCGAGGGCCGCGATAGAGTTTTCGCGTTGTTTTCGCCTTCTCTCATTGACGCTCGAATCGGCCCGGAGCTACCCTGCCGGCTCTTCGTTGGCCCCCCCGAGTCCCTAACGAACTCCCGCAGAGCACGCGGTCCCGAGCCGATCCCGACCCCCTTGCGTCGGGCTCGAGGACGTTCAGCCATCGACGACCAGGATCGCCAGGATCGCCAGGATCGACAGGAGGGCACGGATCGCGTGGCCACGGGCGGCGGCGAGCTCGACGCTCATCCCGGGGCTTCGGGTGCGCTCGGGGGGCCGGCCCTGTGGATCGGGACGGCAGGTGGGCTGGGCTATGCGCCCGTCGCGCCGGGGACATTCGGGTCCGCCGGGGCGGTCCTGCTGTTCATGGTCTTCCCCTGGCTCGATCTACCCCTCGTCAGCCGGCTCGGCCTGCTCCTGACGGTCGCGGCCGTCGTGGCGGTGGTCGGTACCTGGGCGGCGGGTCGCTGCGAGGAAGCCTGGGGCCGTGAGGACGACGGACGCATCGTGATCGATGAGGTCGCCGGACAGCTCCTGACCCTGGTGCCGGTGCTCTGTCTCGGGTCCGCCGGCGTCCCGGAGGAGCTTTCTTCGGGTTCTTCGCTCTGGTGGGTGCTGGTCGTGACCGCATTCGTCGCATTCCGGGGCTTGGATATCTGGAAGCCGGGACCAGTCCGGTGGGCAGAGCGGACTTTTTCGGGAGGTTGGGGCGTGATGGCAGACGATCTCGTAGCGGGTGTGATCGGCGGGGTGGTGATGACCCTGCCGTGCTACGCGCTGCTGATCGCCTCGCTCTCGGGCGTCTTCTCGGCCGGCGGCTCCTCTTTGTGAGGGCCGAGATCCTGACCATCGGCGACGAGCTGTTGCGCGGCGAGATCGTCGACTCCAACAAGTCGTTCCTCGCCGAGCGGTTGCTCGACTACGACGTCGAGTGCCGCTTTCAGACCTCCGTTCGGGACGATCCCCCGGACATGACCGATGCCTTCCGGCGTGCGGTCTCGCGCAGCGACATCGTGCTCGTGTCGGGCGGCCTCGGTCCGACCCGCGACGATCTCACGGTCGAGGTGCTGGCGGAAACCTTTGGCCGAGAGCTGGTGCTCGACGACGCTTCTCTCGAGGTCATCCGCGACTTCTTCCGGCGCGTCGGCCGCGAGATGGCCGAGAACAACGCCAAGCAGGCGTGGTTTCCGCGGGGCGCCGAGGTGCTGCCGAATCCGGTCGGAACCGCCCCGGGCTGTGGACTGGCCCTGGACGCGAAGGACACCGGAGCCGGGAACGCCCTGGTGTTCTGCATGCCCGGTGTTCCGAGAGAGCTCTACCGCATGATGGACGAGCAGGTCCTGCCGCGAATCGCGAAGCACCGGACGGGGGCGGGTAGCGGTCTCTTCGTACGGGCGGCAGTGCTGCGGACCTTTGGCGTCGGGGAGTCGAGCCTCGACGCGGACTTGAAGGACGTCGCACGGGAAGAGGGCGTCGAGCTGGGCTTCCGGACGAGCTTTCCGGACAACGCCCTGCGTCCCCTCGCGCGTGCTGCGACGGCAGCCGAAGCCGAAGCCAAGGTCTCGGACATGGTCAGCCAGCTGCGCGGTCGGCTCGGTCCCATCCTGTACAGCGAATCGGACGAGACGATGGAGGTGGTGCTCGGCCGTCTCCTCGCCGAGAAGGGGCTGACGCTGGCCTGCGGAGAATCCTGCACGGGGGGTCTTCTCGCCGAGAAGCTCACCCGGGTGCCGGGCTCGTCGGCCTACTTCCTCGGCGGCGTGGTCGCCTACTCGAACGCCGCGAAGATGTCGCTGCTCGATGTTCCGGAAGCGACCCTGGCCGCGCATGGCGCGGTCTCGAACGAGGTGGCCCTGGCCATGGCCGAGGGGGCCCGAGCGCGTTTCGGTGCCGACTACGCGGTCTCCACCACTGGCATCTCGGGACCGGACGGAGGCAGCGACGAGAAGCCCGTCGGCCTCGTCTCCATCGGGATCGCGTGGCAGGGAGGGGCACACGTCGACAGTTTCGTGTTTCCCCTCGACCGCGAGAGACACCGGCAGCTCGTCGCACAGGTCGGGCTCGATTGGGTTCGTCGGTCGCTGCTGGGGCATGAGCTGACTTTTTCGCGGCGGGGCGGTGGTGGCTCCAATCCGAGTTCGGGGGCTTCATGATGGGTTGTTGCTTGGAACCGCTGAAGGCTCTTTTGCGGCGGGACGATGGTGGCTCGAAGTCGACTTTGGGGGCTTCATGATGGGTCGTTGGTTGGAACCGCTGAAGGCTCTTTCGCGGCGGGCTTGGGCTCTTTGAGATTTTTTGGGTGGTGGCCGGGTTGGGCGCTGCTTCTTTGATTGACGAACACCCCTGATCGGGACGACACGGAAGGAAGGACACGACATGGCAGCCAGGAAGAAGAACGATGCTCCGAAGCCCGAGGTCACGCGCAAGAAGGACGGCGAGAAGGACAAGGCGATCGAGCTGGCGGTCTCGTCCATCGAGAAGCAGTTCGGGAAGGGTTCCATCCAGCTGATGGGGGACGATTCCATCGATCGCGAGATCGGCCACTTCTCGAGCGGGTCTCCCAGCATCGACATTGCGCTCGGTATCGGGGGCTTTCCCCGCGGCCGTGTGGTCGAGATCTACGGACCGGAGTCGAGCGGCAAGACGACCCTGACCCTGCACGCCATCGCCGAGGTGCAGCGCCTGGGGGGGACGGCGGCGTTCATCGATGCCGAGCATGCGCTCGACATCAACTACGCCCGGCGTCTGGGCGTGAAGGTCGACGAGCTGCTCGTGTCCCAGCCGGACACCGGGGAGCAGGCGCTCGAGATCGCCGACGTGCTGCTGCGTTCCGGAGCCATCGATGTGGTCGTGATCGATTCGGTCGCGGCGCTGGTGCCCCGGGCCGAGATCGAGGGGGAGATGGGCGACACCCACGTCGGCCTGCAGGCTCGGCTCATGAGCCAGGCCTTGCGGAAGCTGACCGGAACCATCTCCAAGTCGAACTCGACCATCTTCTTCATCAATCAGATCCGTATGAAGATCGGCGTCATGTTCGGCAACCCCGAGACGACCTCGGGCGGCAACGCGCTGAAGTTCTATGCGTCGGTCCGCCTCGACGTGCGGCGCATTGCGGCCATCAAGGACGGCGATGCCGTGGTGGGCAACCGCACTCGGGTCAAGGTGGTGAAGAACAAGGTGGCCCCGCCGTTCCGGCAGGCCGAGTTCGACATCCTCTACAACGAGGGCATCTCCATGGAGGGTGACCTGCTCGATCTCGGCGTCGATGAGGGCCTCGTGGAGAAGAGCGGCGCCTGGTACTCCTACGACGGAGAGCGGATCGGTCAGGGGCGCGAGAACGCCCGTCGCTTCATGAAGGACAATCCGGAGGTGCTCGATCGCATCGCGGATGCGGTCTATACGGCGAAGGGTCTCAAGCGCCAGGTGCCGGTGAATCCGCGTGAGCCCGCAGCGTCGAAAGACGCCGCCGAGGTGGACAAGGCCCCGGTAGACGCCTGAACCCGTCGGGCACCCGGACGCGGTTCCGGGTGCCCGGTTGCGGGTCCATGTGCGTGAGTGCAGCCGCAGCCGAAAGTTCCACCTCGGCGCTGGCCTCCGCTCCTGCGAGCGGGCGGCCGCAGGCCTGTTCCAGGCCCCCCCTCAAGGTGGGGTCGATTCCGGACGAAACACACCTCGCAGAGCCAGTATCGGAGTCGGGGCGCATGGCGCGCCGGCTCGGCGGGGGGCCGGAAGCATCATGGGCATGGCGCTCAACGACATCTTGAAGGTGGCCGTCAAGGGCGGCGCCTCGGACATCCACCTGAAGTCCGGGCTACCCCCGATGTTCCGGGTGGACGGCGCCCTGGTCCCGCTCAAGAACGGCGAGCGGATGATGCCCGACGAGATCCAGAAGATCGCGTTCGAGATCATGAACCCGGTCCAGAAGCAGCGCTTCGACGAGAACCGCGAGGCAGATCTCGCCTACGGGATCGCGGGCCTCGGCCGCTTCCGTGTGAACGTCTTCCAGCAGCGCGGCACCGTCGGGGTCGTCTTCCGGGTGATCCCCTTCGGCGTGAAGACCGCCGAGCAGTTGCACCTGCCGAAGGTCGTCGAGCACATCTCCCACGAGAACCGCGGCCTCATCCTGGTGACGGGGACGACGGGGTCCGGCAAGTCGACCACGCTCGCGGCCATGATCGAGCAGATCAACTCGGACCGGACCTGCCACATCATGACGATCGAGGATCCGATCGAGTTCCTGATCCGCGACCGCCGGTCCATCGTGAACCAGCGCGAGATCGGTGTCGACACCCACAGCTTCGCGAATGCTCTCCGCGCCGCCTTGCGCCAGGATCCCGACGTGATCCTGGTCGGTGAGATGCGTGACTTCGAGACCATCGAGACGGCCCTCACGGCCGCCGAAACCGGCCACCTCGTGATGAGCACCCTGCACACCCTGGATGCCACCGAGACCATCAACCGCATCATCTCCGTCTTCCCGCCCCACCAGCAGAAGCAGGTGCGACTGCAGCTGGCGGCGATCCTGAAGGCGGTCATCTCCCAGCGTCTGGTGCCCCGCGCCGACGGCAAGGGCCGCGTGCCCGCCCTCGAGGTGCTCGTTTCCACCGCCTTCACGCGTGAGCTGATCGGCGACAAGGACCGCACCAAGGAGATTCCGGACGCCATCGCCAAGGGTTTCACGACCTATGGCATGCAGACCTTCGATCAGTCGCTGATGCAGCTGGTGAAGGACGGTCTCGTCACGTACGAGGAGGCGCTCAAGAACGTCTCCAACCCCGACGACTTCGCACTGCGCTACCGGGGCATCGCCTCGACGTCGGACGGCAACTGGAGCGATTTCAGCGGCGACGGCGATGGCGAGGACAAGCCCGACGACGGCGCCGGAGCAGACCCGGAAGACCGCATGGGCGCGGAAGACGATTTCAACATCGATCGCTTCTGAGACCTGTAGAGAGCCCTTCTCTTCCATAGCCGCAGCGCGGGGCCGTGCCCCTCCCGGGGACGGGACCCGTCGGGTATATTCGGCCGCCGCACCCTTGCAGCAGCTTCGCTGCAAGTCCGCGTCGGAGAAAGAGAAGATGTCCATCCCCGCAAGGGAGATCCGCGAGCGCTTCCTGCGCTACTTCGAGTCGCGCAGCCACCGCATCGTGCCGAGCGCATCCCTGGTGCCGGAATCCGACCCGACCCTGATGTTCGTCAACGCGGGCATGGTGCCGTTCAAGCGCACCTTTCTCGGCGAGGAAACGAGGCCGTACAACCGGGCCACCAGCTCCCAGAAGGTCATGCGCGTCTCGGGCAAACACAACGACCTCGAGAACGTCGGCCGCACGCCGCGCCACCACACCTTCTTCGAGATGCTCGGGAACTTCTCGTTCGGCGACTACTTCAAGGAAGGCGCCATCGACTTTGCCTGGGAGCTGCTCACCGACGAGATGGGCCTCTCCCCGGAGCGTCTCGCGATCTCGGTCTTCGAGGACGACGACGAGGCGGCCGCCCACTGGGAGAACGGGATCGGTGTGCCGAGCGAGAAGATCTACCGCCTCGGCGAGGAGGAGAACTTCTGGTCGATGGGGGACACGGGTCCCTGCGGTCCCTGTTCCGAGATCCACATCGACTACGGCCGCCCGGATACCTGCACGTCGGCGGTGTGCGATCCGTCCTGCGAGTGCGGCCGCTGGCTCGAGATCTGGAATCTCGTCTTCATGCAGTACAACCGCGACGCATCCGGCGTCAAGACGCCGCTGCCGAAGCCGTCCATCGATACCGGGGGTGGCCTCGAACGCTGGGCATCCGTCTTCCAGGACGTGACCAGCAGCTACGACACGGACCTCTTCAAGCTGGCCCTGGATCGCGGCCAGGACATCTCCGGAGTCAGCCTCGGCGACGACCCGGAGAAGGACGTCTCGCTGCGCGTGATCGCCGATCACGCGCGCGCGCTCACCTTCCTGATCGGGGACGGTGTGCTGCCGTCGAATGCCGGACGCGGCTACGTGGTGCGCCGCATCCTCCGCCGTGCGTCGCGGCACGCGGTCTTCCTGGGCGTGAACGAGCCCTGCCTGCACGCGGTCGTGGACGCGGTCATTGACGAGATGGGCGGCGCCTACCCGGACGTTGCCGAGCGACGCGACTACATCCGTTCGCGCGTCCGCGTCGACGAGGAACGCTTCCTCGAGACCCTCTCGAAGGGCCTCCAGATCCTCGAAGACGAAATCGACACCCTCCAGGCGAAGAACGAGACCGTGCTTCCCGGCGCGTCGGTCTTCCGGCTCTACGACACCTTCGGCTTCCCGATGGATCTCACGGCCGATGTCCTGCGCAGCCGCGGTCTGTCCGTCGACGAAGCGGGCTTCCAGGCGTCGATGAACGAGCAGAAGACTCGCGCCCGAGCCGCCTGGAAGGGCAGTGGGGACGCGGCGGTCGGCGAGGTCTACCAGCGCATGGCGAACGACCTGGCCACGTCGTTCTGTGGCTACCAGAGCCTCGAGGCCGAGTCGCCGATCTCGGGTCTGTTGGTAGACGGCACGCCCGCCGAGACGGCAGGGCAGGGCGACGCCGTGGAGATCGTCGTCGAGGAATCGCCCTTCTACGGCGAGAGCGGTGGCCAGGTGGGCGACGTCGGTACGCTGACGACTTCCGGCGGCCGCGTGGACATCGACGACACCCAGAAGCCCGCACCGGGCCTCCTGATCCACCGGGGCAAGGTGGCCGAGGGCCGAATCGCGATCGGCGAATCCGCGCAGCTGGCCGTCGACCCGGCGGCGCGCGCGGCGACGATCCGCAACCACTCGGGCACCCACCTGCTGCACGCCGCCTTGCGGGAGGTGCTCGGTCCCCAGGCGGCCCAGAAGGGCTCGCTCGTCGGTCCCGACCGCCTCCGCTTCGACTTCACCCACGACTCGCCCCTGCGCGACGACGAGATCGAACGTATCGAGGACCTCGCCAACGAGTGGATCGAGGCGAACGCCGGCGCCGAGACCCGGGAGATGCCCTACGACGACGCAGTGAAGTCGGGCGCGGTCGCCATCTTCGAGGAGAAGTACGGCGACGACGTGCGGGTCGTGTCCTTCGGGCCGTTTTCCGTCGAGCTCTGCGGCGGCACCCACGCCGCAGCCACCGGGGACATCGGTCTGCTGAAGATCATCTCCGAGCAGGGCATCGCTTCCGGCGTGCGTCGCATCGAGGCACTCACCGGCCTCGGCGCACTGCGCCACATCCGCAAGCAGGAACACGCACTCGAGGGCGTCGCGGCGCTGCTCAAGACGGCGCCGGCGGAGGTGCCCGGGCGGGTCGAGAAGCTGCTCGAAGAACGCCGTGCGCTCCAGAAGGAACTCGACCAGCTCAAGCACGCCCAGGCCGGTGAGGCCGCCGGCGATCTCATGGAGAAGGTGCGCGAGGTGAACGGCACCAAGGTGCTCGCGGTGCAGGTCGACGGCGTAGACGCCGAGGCCATGCGCAGCATGGTCGACGACTTCCGCAACCGCCTCGGCAGTGGTGTAGTGCTCGTGGCGTCGGATGCAGGAGGCAAGGTCCTGCTCGCGGTGGGTGTCACCAAGGACTTGATCAAGACCCACAAGGCAGGCGATCTCATCCGGGACGTCGCCAAGATCGTCGGCGGAGGCGGCGGAGGGCGCCCGGACTTCGCCCAGGCCGGCGGCAAGGACGCGTCGAAGATCGGCGAGGCCCTCGAGCGCTTCCACCAGCTCGTCGAGGGCTAGTCGATGTCTCGGCCGCCGGGAACCGCCGAACCCCTGCCCTACGTCGAAGACCCCTTCCTCGGCAGGCGGCGCTCCACCCGCGAGGTGCGGGTCGGCGACGTGGGCATCGGTGCCGACAACCCGATCCGTGTGCAGTCGATGACCACGACGGATACGCGCGACACCCAGGCGACCGTCGACCAGACCGAACGCCTGGTGGCGGCCGGCTGCGAGATCGTTCGCATCACGGCTCCGTCCATCACCGACGCCGAGAACCTACGTTCCATCCAGGCTGAGCTGCGCCGCCGCAAGCTGCGCGTTCCTCTGGTCGCCGACATCCACTTCACGCCGAACGCCGCGATGATCGCCGCGGAGATCGTCGAGAAGGTGCGGGTCAACCCGGGGAACTACGCGGACAAGAAGAAGTTCGCGGTGATCGAGTATTCCGACGCGGCCTACCGCGAAGAGCTCGAACGCGTGGCGGATCGCTTCCGCCCGCTGATTCGGCGCATGAAGGAAACGGGCGCAGCGCTGCGGATCGGCACCAATCACGGATCTCTGTCCGACCGCATCATGAACCGCTACGGCGACACGCCACTCGGCATGGTGGAGAGCGCACTCGAGTTCCTCGACGTGTGCGAAGACGAGGACTACCGCGAGGTCGTCTTCAGCATGAAGGCTTCGAACGCCCAGGTCGCCATCCAGGCCTACCGGCTGCTCGCCGCTCGGCTGGAAGCCCGCGCCCCGGGCGAGCCCGGCTATCCCTTCCATGTGGGCGTGACGGAAGCCGGCGACTCGGAGGACGGCCGCATCAAGAGCGCGATCGGGATCGGCGCGCTGCTCGAGGACGGCATCGGAGACACCATTCGCGTCTCGCTCACCGAAGAGCCGGTGAAGGAGATCCCGGTCGCCAGCGCACTGGCGCGTCGCGCCGAGGCGCGCTGGCCGAAGCCGCAAGAGGCTTCTGGCGTGACGGTGGCCGCTGCCTTCTGCGAGGACCCGTACGCGCATCGTCGGCGAGAGACCGACGCGATTTCGTTCGGCTTCGGAATTGGCGGAGATGCACCGGTGCGGGTCGAAGTCGATCTCGGGCCCGTGCCGGAAGAGCCGGAACGGCTGGCCGCCGAGGTCGCGACCTCCCTCGCGCTCCAGGGGGAGCTGGTGTGTGAGGGGCTGCGTGTGCAGCTCGGCGACGCCGGGTCCCGGGCCGGCCTCACGCTTCTCGCCGAAGAGCTGAAGGCGCTGGGTGTGACTGCACCGCTGATCGTCGACGGTCCGCTCGAGCAGGCCTTCGAAGAGCCGGCGCACCTCGGGGCTCGGGTCGCGATCCCGACTTCCGGCGCGTCCCTCGAAGACCTTTCGGACGCGGTACGCGCGCTCGCGCGTCGCGGCCAGACCGTGGAGCTTTGCCTCGAGGGTCCCGTGCAGAGCGTCGCGCTTCAGGTGGACCGCGCCCTCGAGGCGCTCGCCGCCAGCGGCGTCGACGACGCTCTGCTGTCCGTGGCTTCGCCGCGGGCGAGCCACGCCGCGCGCGTCGTCGCCGCGAAACTCGCGGAACCCGGGTCGCCACGGCTCCCGATCCTGTTGCGATACATGCCTGCAGCGGACGCGGACCCCCAGGCGGCGCTCCTCGCGGCTGCGGTCGATCTCGGCGCGCCCCTTTGCGACGGCATCGGAGACGCGGTCTGTCTGCCGGCGCTCGCCCTGGGCGGTGCTGGGGCCGCCGTGGACATCGCGTATCGGATCCTGCAAGGCGCACGGCTGCGGACCACCCGTACGGAGTACATTTCGTGTCCTTCTTGCGGACGCACCCTCTTCGACCTCGAGGAGACCACGGCTCGCATCAAGCAGCGGACCGATCACCTCAAGGGCGTGAAGATCGCCGTCATGGGTTGCATCGTGAACGGGCCCGGAGAGATGGCCGACGCTGACTTCGGCTACGTGGGTTCCGGCGTCGGCAAGGTGACCCTCTACGTGGGCAAGGATGTCGTCGCCCGCGCCGTGCCCGAGAGCAGCGCCCCGGACCGCCTGGTCGACCTGATCCGGGACAACGGCATGTGGCGGGACCCGGCTTAACGAGCTGAGGTCCGGCGCCCGGCCAAGACGCCCACTCGCTGCACGCGAGTTGCGCGTGCCGTGCGCGTCCGCCGCGCATCGCGTCGGACGTTCCGCCAATGCGCCCTTCTGGCCGTTGTCGGCGCACCCGTTGTGACGGCAGTCACCAGAGGGCTTTACCGGGAAGCCGAACGGGCCGAAGAGAGAGCACACAACCGGGAGCCCCCCCACCCGTGACGAATCGATCCGGAACATCACACTCGCACGTGCTTCGGCACGCAGCCCCGACGCATCACAGCCGCAGCCAGTGCGCGCGTTTTCGTCGCCTTCTGCTCCCCGGCATCTTCCTGCTCGCGTTACTCGCGTCCGTGGGAAGCATTGCGTCCACGAGCTTCGCCGCGGATCCGTCCAAGGACCAGATGCGAAGCCTGGACGAGCAGGTGCAGGAGATCAAGTCGGACGTGCTCGGCATCGCGGCCGAACTCGGTCGGCTGGAAGAGAAGCTGCTGTATCCGTCGAACACCCAGGTCTCGGTCTTCGTCTCGATCGCCGAGGGCGAGACCCTGCGCCTCGACTCGGTGCGGATCCAGCTCGACGGCGAGCTCGTCGCGCACCATATCTACAGCTTCAAGGAGCTGGAGGCTCTCCAGAAGGGAGGGGTCCAGCGGATCTTTACCGGGAATGTCGCGACCGGAGAGCACCAGGTCGAGGTGTCGGTCGCAGGCAAGACCGAAAGTGGCGGCGACTTCAGTGGAAGCGAGAGCTTCGCCTTCACGAAGGAAGTCGAGCCGAAGCTCGTCGGCGTCACCTTGACCGGTCAGGGCTTTGGGAACGCCAGCATTCAGGTGGGGAGCTGGTAGCCATGTCGGCTCTCGCCTACGCAACTCGCGTGGCACCGGCACCGGTACTGGGGGCAGTGCTCGCCCTGGCGCTGGGGCTGCTGCCTGCGGGTGCGGCAATGGGCAAGAGCCTCGACGATCCCTACTTCGGGGAAGCCCTCTACTACGCCTACCAGGAGCACTATTTCGAAGCGCTCGAGCGTCTCGATACCGAGATCGCCCAGCACTACGGAGTGGACGAGCCCCAACTCGACTCGCTCTACGCCTATATCGATCACGCCGAGTTCTCCGTCGGAGACTTCGAGCTTCACTACCGCATGCATCACCGCGCGGGTCGCGCCATCCGGGCGGTGCTCGAGGGAGACGTCGAGGAGCCGGTCCGAAACGAGGCGGCCTTCCGACTCGCGCGCATCCACTTCCAGAAGGACCAGCCCCACGACGCACTACAGGCCTTGGACCAGATTGAAGGCGAGGTGCCGGAGACCATCCAGGACGACGTCGCCTACCTGCGCGCGAACATTCTGCTGGCGATCGGCCGACCTGCGGACGCGATCGAGATCCTCCGCGGCCTGCAGGGATCCGAATCCTTGCAGGGCTTTGCGGCCTACAACCTCGGCATCGCGTTGCTCCAGGCAGGGGAGGGTGAGGACGCAGTTCGGCAACTCGACCGCGCGGGTCGCGTGAGTGCCAGCGACCCCGCGACGCTCGCGATCCGCGACAAGTCGAACCTCGTGTTGGGCACCCTGCTACTCGAAGCCTCCGCGTTCGAGCCCGCCCATCACTCGCTCGATCGGGTTCGGTTGGCGGGGCCCTTTTCCAACCAGGCCCTGCTTCGCGCTGGCTGGGCCGATCTCTCGGCCGAACGCTTCGAGCGGGCTTTGGTGCCCTGGAGCCTGCTCGCCGAACGGGAGGCGACCGACCCGGCGGTGCAAGAGGCCCTGCTCGCGCTCCCCTTCGCGTACAGCAAGCTCAACGTGCACGGGCGCGCGGCGGTCCTCTACGAGCGGGCGGTGCAGTCCTTCGGCAACGAGCTCGGAAAGGTGGACGCATCGATCGCGAGCATCCGGAAGGGCGACTTCCTGGCGGCCCTGGTTCGGGAAGAGATCCGGCAGGACAAGGACTGGGTGATCCGCCTGCGCGCGCTACCCGATGCGCCAGAGACCTTCTACCTGACGACCCTGATGGCGTCGCACGACTTCCAGACGGCGCTGCAGAATTACCTCGACCTCGAGGATCTTCGCAAGAAGCTCACCACCTGGAACCGCAGCTTCGATTCGTTCGACGACATCATCCGGTTGCGACGTCGCTACTACGAGCCCGTGCTTCCCGAGATCGATAGCCAGTTCCGGAAGCTCGACGCGCAGATCCGGCTCCGGCTCGAGCAGCGCAAGTATCTGGACCAACGCCTGCAGCACATGCTGATCGCCCCGAGGCCCGACTACCTGGCCACGACCGACGAGCAGGACGCGGCGGCTCGCCTCCAGGCCCTGGAGACGTCCCTCGCGGGTGCCGACAGCTCCGACAGTGCCGACAGCTCCGACAGTGCCGACAGCGCCGACAGGGAAGCGCTCCGACTTCGGATCCGGCGGCTTCGCGGTGTTCTGCACTTCGGTCTCGAGACGCAATATCACGAACGCTTGACCCGGGCGCACGAGCACCTGCGCGAGCTCAACGCGGATGTCGACGTGTTGAATGCGCGCTACGAGGCCTTCGTTCGAACGCGCCAGGCCGCAGTCCATAGCTACGTCGGCTACGAGATCCCGATCAACGGGCTGCGTGCACGGGTTCGCGACGCGCTCGAGCGGCTGAGCGTCTTGATGGCGCGCCAGGGTCACATGCTCGAGACCGTGGCCATCGCCCAGCTGAGCGAGCGCCGCAAGAGCCTCGAGGACTATCAGAACCAGGCGCGCTTCGCGTTCGCCGACAGCTATGACCGCGCCGCGAAGGCGCAGGCCCAAGTCGAGATTCAGGCCCCGGCCGCGGCGGCGACGCGATGAGGGACCGACGACTCATGTCTCGCTTCGTCAGTACCGGGCTGCTCGTTCCCGCCCTGGTGGTCGCCGGCTGCGCGAATCCCGATCGGCAGACCCTGGCAGAGCTGCGTGCCGTCGAGCCCGACATGGCCGAGGTGCGTGTCGAGGACGGCCTCGACCAGGCCATGGTCGCCTACCGAAGCTTCCTCGAGGAAGCGCCCGAGTCTGCGCTCACCCCCGAGGCCATGCGTCGCCTGGCGGACCTGAAGATCGAAAAAGAATACGGTCTGCTCGGTGACAGCGGTCCCGCAGCGCTTCCGGCGCCGGCGCCGTTCAACGAGGTGACGCCCGCCGAGCCCAGCGATGGCGACGACGACGACTCGCTCGCGGTGCCGCCGCCGGCGGCGATCGCCGACCACTCGGAGTCCCAGCGCGACTTCGAGCGTCGCGCCGCGGGGGAGACCGTGATCGCGTCGCCCCAGCGCGGTGAGCTCGAGCTTCCGGGGAAGGAAGACGTCGAATGGGCCGGTCCCCTCGAGGCCATCGAGCTCTACGACCAGATCCTCGCGGCCTATCCCAACTACGCCCACAACGATCAGGTCCTCTACCAGAAGGCACGCGCCTACGACGAGCTGGGGCGGAACGACGAGGCGATCGCCGTGATGGAGACCCTGATCGTCCAGTTCCCCCATTCCCGCTACATCGACGAGGTCCAGTTCCGGCGCGGCGAGTACTTCTTCACCCGTCGGAAGTACCTCGACGCCGAGGAGTCCTACTTCGCCGTCACTCGCATCGGAGTGGCTTCGCAGTACTACGAGCTCGCCTTGTACAAGCTGGGCTGGACTCTCTACAAGCAGGAAATGCACGAAGAGGCGCTGGATCAGTACGTCGCGCTGCTCGACTACAAGGTCTCCACCGGGTACGACTTCGACCAGTCCCAGGACGAGGCGGACGAGCGACGGATCGCGGATACCTACCGGGTCATCAGCCTCAGCTTCTCGAGCATCGGCGGCCCCGAAGCCGTAAGTCAGTACTTCGTCGCCAAGGGCCACCGCAGCTTCGAGGACCGGATCTACAGCCACCTCGGCGAGTTCTATCTCGAGAAGCTCCGCTACCACGACGCCGCGGAGGTCTACCGCAGCTTCGTCTCCCTCTATCCCCTGCATCGCTCGTCGCCGCACTTCAGCATGCGCGTGGTCGAGATCTACGAGGCCGGCAGCTTTCCGAAGCTGGTGCTCGAATCGAAGAAGGACTTCGCCGCCCGCTACGGGTTGCAGTCCGACTACTGGCGTCACTTCGACGTGAACGGCACGCCCGAGGTCCTCCGCTACCTGAAGGGCAACCTCAAGGACCTCGCGAATCACTATCACGCGCAGTACCAGGAACCCGAGCGCGTCGACGACAAGGCCGCGAACTTCGAGGAGGCCCAGCTCTGGTACCGCGCCTATCTCGCGTCCTTCCCCGACGATGCCGAGACGCCGCCGATCCACTACCAGCTCGCCGACCTGCTGCTCGAAGACGGCAGCTTCGGAGAAGCAGCGCGAGAGTATGAGCGCACGGCATACGACTATCCCGCGCACGACAAGGCGGCCGCCGCGGGCTACGCGGCGATCTTTGCCCACCGCGAAGGAGAGAAGGTCGCGCGGGGTGAGCACCAGGTGCAGATCCGTCGCGACGCCGTGGCGAGCTCGCTCCGCTTCGTGGACGTCTTTCCCGCCCACGAGCACGCCGCCGCGGTGCTGGGCGCCGCGGCCGACGATCTGTACGACATGAAGGATTTCGGCCTCGCCATGTCCAGCGCGCACCGGGTCATCGAGGGCTACCCCGATTCGGCGCTGCCCATCCGACGCGCCGCGTGGGCGGTGGTCGCCAACGCGTCCCTCGATACCGAGGCCTACGAGCCGGCAGAACACGCCTACGCGCGGGTACTCGAGATGACACCCGAGGACGACGAAACCCGGCAGGACGTCGTCGAGAGCCTGGCGGCTGCCATCTACAAGCAGGGCGAGCGGGCCAATCTCGCCCTCGAACACCGCGCCGCCGCAGATCACTTCCTGCGGATCAAGGAGCTCGCGCCCGGCTCGAGCATCCGTCCCGTGGCCGAGTACGACGCCGGCGCGGCGCTCATCCGCCTCGAGGACTGGGTCGCCGCCGCGGCGGTGCTCGAAGCGTTCCGCGAGTCGCACCCGGACCACGCGCTGCACCGGGAAGCCACAAAGCAGATGGCGTTCGTCTACCGGGAGCAGGGTGAGCTGGGGCGCGCGGCGGGAGAGTACGAGCGAGTCGCCGCCGAAGCGGAAGACCCGGAGCTGCGGCGCGAGGCGCTCCTCGTCGCCGGCGAGCTCTACCAGGACTCCGGCGACGCGACCCGGGCGCTAGCGGTCTACGGCGCCTACATCGAGCAGTTCCCGCGGCCCCTCGACACCGCCGTCGAGACGCGATTCAAGGTCGCCGAGATGCACCGGGAAGCGGGGGACGCGAAGAGCCAGGAGAAGCAGCTCGAGCGGATCGTCGAGATCGACCGAAAGGCTGGCAACGAGAGGACCGAGCGGGTGCGCTATCTCGCGGCGCGTTCGGCGCTGGTCCTGACGGAGCCCTTCTTCGCGCGCTTCGACGCAGTTGCGCTCACCCAGCCCTTCGACAAGAACCTGCAGAAGAAGCAGAAGCGCATGGACGCGGCCCTCTCTGCCTTCGGTCAGCTCGTCGACTACGAGGTCGGTGAGGTGACGGCGGCGGCGACCTTCTACATGGCCGAGGTCTACCTCGCCTTCAGCCAGGCGCTGATCGATTCGGAGCGTCCCGCCGATCTCACGGCATCGGAGCTCGCGGACTACGAGCTGGTCCTCGAAGAGGAAGCGTTCCCCTTCGAGGAGCGGGCGATCGACGTCCACGAGAAGAATCTCGAGCTCATGGGCGTCGGCGTCTACAACGCTTGGGTCGAGAAGAGCCTCGGCAAGCTCGCGGTGCTGATGCCCGGGCGCTACGCGAAGTTCGAGACCAGTAGTGGCCTGATCGAGTCGATCGACCACTACGCCTATCGCGCGCCGAAGGCCGGGCCCTCCTTGTCCGACCCAGTCCAAGGCGAGACGCGCCCCGAAGAGGATCTCGCACCCGACGAAGCCACGCCGACTGCGGACCCGGAGGCCGAGGCCGAAGCGGTCCATGGCGCTGCACCCAAGCTGAACGACGTCCAGCGAGTGAGGGGATAGCCGATGCAGTCTTCCTCATTCGCCGCGATTCGACTCCTCGTCCGTGGACCCGGCTGCCTGCTCGCGGTGGTCTGGCTCGCGTCCGCCTGCAGCACGCCCGGAACCCGATCGGCGGCGCCGGTCGAGGTCTGGGACGACAGCGGCTTCACGATTACCGAGCAGATCGACGTGGGCTCCGGCGTTCGCGGTGACTTCGAGGACGCCATGGAGCGGATCGAGGAAGAGGACTACGTCGGGGGCATCGCGTTGCTGGAAGAGGTGATCGTGGCGGCGCCCGACGCGACCGCCGCCTACATCAATCTCGGCATCGCCTACGCGCGAGCCGGCGACCTCGAGAAGGCCCAGGCCCGGATCGCGAAGGCGCTGGAGCTCAACCCCCGTCACCCGGCTGCCTACAACGAGCAGGGCATCGTCCTCCGTAAACTGGGGCGCTTCGAGGATGCGCGCGCGAGCTACCTCGAGGCTCTCGAGCTCTATCCCGACTTCCACTTTGCAAGGCGCAATCTCGCGATCCTGTGTGACGTCTATCTGTCGGACCTCGGCTGCGCGGTCGAACATTACGAGCTCTACACCCGGGCGGTGCCCGGGGACGAGGCGGCGGCCATGTGGGTCGCGGACCTGCGCAATCGGATCCAGGAATAGGGTCTCGAGGAAATCATGCTTCGCACGCTCATCTATTGCATTCCGTTCTTGCTTCTCGCCGCCGTCTCCCTGGCCGCGGAGCCCGAGGGCAAGGGGAAGAAGGCCGAGGGCGACAAGCTTCTTTCCGGCATGTCGGTCGTCGGCAACGACGAGGCGCCCAAGTCCCTGGTGATCGTGCCGTGGAAGAGCGCCGAACTCGGCCACACCCTCGACCTTTCGAAGCTCCTCGACGACGGGCGGCAGCCGGTCGATCGGGACGTCTTCATGCGAGAGCTCTCTTACTACCAGATTCGGGCGGGGTCACAGTGACCCGGCTCGGCGGCGCATCAACAACCCTTTGAGAAAGACTCAGCGACAACCAATCGCACCGTGCAGGAGGCTTCGGCCATGGACTTCATCTATTCGATCGTAGGGTTCTTCGTGACGGGCGGTCCGTTCATGTACCCGATCCTGATCGTGTTCGCAGTTGGCGCTGCGATCGCGGTCGAGCGTTACATCACGCTGACGCTGATGCGCGCAAAGAACCAGAGCGCGTGGACCAAGCTGCAGCCCGCGCTCATGAACGGCGACTTCGAGAAGGCGCGCGAGATGACGAGCAAGGACGACTCGACCATCTCCAAGCTCCTGAACATGGGTCTGTCCCGACAGGGAGCCGTTCGCCGTCGCGAGGACATCGAAATCGCGATGGAAGAGAGCATGATGGAGATCATCCCCCAGCTCGAAAAGCGGACTCCCTACGTCGCGTTGGCTTCCAGCATCGCCACCCTGTTGGGGCTGCTGGGAACGATCATGGGTCTGATCCAGGCCTTCACGGCGGTCGCCAACGCGAATCCCGCCGAGAAGGCGGACCTGTTGTCGGCCAGTATTTCGGTGGCGATGAACACCACGGCCTTCGGTCTGATGGTGGCCATCCCGCTGCTGGTCACCAATTCGGTCCTCACTGCCAAGACGGGCGAGATCATCGACAGCCTGGAAATGGCTTCCGTCAAGGCACTGAACGTCATCTCCGGTCGCGCGAAGCGCCAGGTCGAGGCCTAGGCGGCCATGAGCAGGCAACACCACTACCGACGGCGGTCGAAAGAGCCGGCCGATCTCGACATGACCACCTTCCTGAACCTGATGGTGGTGTTGGTGCCGTTCCTGCTGATCACGGCCGTGTTCTCTCGCATCACCATCGTCGAGTTGAGCCTGCCCACGTCCGCGGGCGGGACCGCGGCTCAGGAGGCGAGCTTCCGGGTGGAGGTGATCGTCCGGGAGGACGGTCTCCAGGTGTCGAACGGCCGCGCGGTGATCGCCACGCTCCCCAAGGTCGGCGACGAGTATGACCTCGCGCGGCTCTCCGAGTTCGTGGTGGCGCTCAAGGAGGGCCATCCCGACAAGGACGACGCTTCGGTCCTGCTGGAGCCGGACATCGAGTACGACCACCTCATCCAGGTGATGGACGTGGTCCGCAGCAGCGTGAGACCGGGAGAAGAGGAGGGCGAGACCGTGCGCCTGGCCCTCTTCACCGACATCGCGATTGGAGACGCGCCGTGAAGAGCTCACGAAGAATGAGGCGGATGCAGCGCAACCGGGGAGGCATCACGAAGATGAACCTCACCTCGCTGATGGACGTCTTCACCATCCTGGTCTTCTTCCTCCTGGTCAACTCCGCGTCGACCGAGGTGTTGCAGACGCCGAAGCACATCACCCTGCCGGCGTCGACGATCGAGGACAAGCCTCGTGAGACCGTCGTGATCTTCGTAAGCGCCGTCGAGGTGACCGTGCAGGGTGAGTCCGTCGTGCTGGTCGCCGACATCCTGGCGATGCAGGGGCAGAACATCGGCCCCATCGGGGATCGACTCGCCGAGGTGAACGCCAACGTGATCGGACTCAAGACCCAGGTCGTCGCAGAGAGTCGGGAGGTGACCATTCTCGTGGATCGATCGGTGCCGTTCAGCGTGGTCAAGAAGGTGATGTCGACCTGCAGCAGCCAGGGCTTCGGAAGGATCTCCCTGGCCGTGCTGCAGAAGGCACCCGAAACCCAGACGATCCAGGGATAGCAGGCCTGACGTGCAAGAACTGGCATCCAACGACGAACAGAACCTCGAGGGTCTTCTTTCGCAGAAGCGCGAGAAGATCGATGTACTGGTCCGCGATCTGCGCGGCATCGACGGCGAGCTCGAAGCGCTGTCGGCCGAGCAGCATCGGTACCGGTTGCTGGGCGAGGTGTGTGGCAACCTGGACGAGCTCCGCGAGCTCGGCGCTGGCGCCCTCTTCTGGGGTGAGGACGCAGTTGACGGCCAGGCCGAAGCGCAGCTGCGCCTCGCGCGTGCGCGGGTCGACTCCTTCGAGAAGCGGATCGGCGAGATCGACGCGCGCCGGCAGACCGTCGTCGAGGAGATCGAGCACGCCGAGCAGGACGCCGAGTACCTCGAGGACGACATCTTCGAGGCGAAGCGCAAGGAAGAGCAGCGCAAGCTCGAGTGGGTCATCGAGAGACAGGTCGAGGTCTTCCCGGACCGCCCGGCGACCATGCCGTGGGCCCGTCAGGGCGAGGAGGACGCGCGCTTCCGCAAGTCCCTCGCGATCGCGCTGCTGCTCACCCTGTTCTTCGGTGTGGTCTTCCCCTTCATCGACCTGCCGCTGCCCGAGGCCTGGCAGGTGGACGAGGTACCGGAACGACTGACGCGACTGATTCGCGAAGAACAGCCCCTGCCGCCGCGTCCTCCGCCGCCGATGGAGCCGAAGAAGCTGCAGGAAGAGAGCGCGCCCGAGCTCGCCGAGGAATCGAGCCCGACCGAGCCCGTCAAGGAGACCCCGAAGCCTGCCGCGCCGTCGAAGGGCATCCTCGCCTTCCGGGAGAAGTTCTCGGCGCTGGCGGACAGCAAGCCCACGGCGAAGCTCGGTGCCCAGGCGCGCCTTCGCAACACGGACCAGGCTGCGACGGGACGATCCCAGCGATCCATGGTCACGAGCCAGTTCGCCGGCTCCAGTGGAGGCATCGACATCGCCTCTCTCAGCCGCGACGTCGGCGGCAACGGTGAGGGTGGCATCGAGGGCGTCGAGATCGCGCGTGCGACCAGCTCCATCGGCACGGGAACCGGCACGGACCGGCCCTTGAGCGACGGCCCCGGGCTATCGCGCACCGACGAGGAGATCCAGATCGTCTTCGATCGGCACAAGTCCGCGCTCTACCGGCTCTACAACCGCGAGCTGCGGAAGAATCCGACCTTGAAGGGCCAGATGGTGCTCCGCATCACCATCGAACCGGATGGATCGGTGTCACTATGCGAGCTGCAGTCCAGCGACATGAAGGCTCCGGCGCTGTCGGGCCAGGTCGTTGGGCGCGTCCGTGGCTTCGACTTCGGAGCCAAGGACGGAATCCCCGCGATCACGATCCTGTATCCGATCGACTTCCTTCCGGCGACCTGATGCAGTGGACAGGTGGTAGAGGAGGACAGGACCCCGACTTGACCTAGAGAGTCATCCGCACAGCAAGATTCAGATAAAGGCAAACCCGCTGAAAGGTGGGGACGCAAAGTCACCGGTCTACAGGGCTGATCGCAGATCGCCCCACGACAGCGGGACCGCCGGAATCCAGCCCGAGCTTCGGGCTTCCTCGGTCCCTTTTGGTGTTTCGGCGTCCCGCCAACCGGTGGACGAGGGCTCGAATGTTCCGGCGAGATCAACACAGTGCCAGATCGTCGCTCGGCGGCAGGATCCAGATCCTGCTGCTCGGGCTGGCTGCACTGTTGATCTCGGCCAGCGGCGCTTCGGCCCAGACGGCTCCGCCGGGCTGCCCCGTCGCGCTGGAGTCGGCCAACATCGTCCAGCACGACTTCAGTTTCAGCTACTGCGAGCTGTGCGAAACCGGCCGCGTCCGCATCGTCCTCGAGAACCCCTTCGGACCGCCCGGCAATCTCGACTTCGCCGGGCTGGTCGTCACCGAGGATCTGCAGGCTTCCGGGCTCACCTACGTACCTGGCACGACATCCTTCGTCGGGAGCAACGTCGCCGGCCTTCCGCCGGCCTTCGACCCGCTCGTCGGTGGCGCGAGCGGCCAGCTGCTGACCTGGGACCTCGCCGGGCTGACGATGGACTCGCGACCGGGCGGCGCGGCCAATCGCGCGCGGGTGGTCATCGAGTTCGAGGTCCGCCGCACGCCGATCGCCGGCGAAGAAGGGCTGGTCGGAGCCGACCGGGCCATCGTGGTCGAGGCCGAGCTCACTCCGAGCTGCGCAGCACCCCCGGCTCGCTTCACCGCTACCAGCGGTGAAGCCGATCTCCCCCTGCGTGAGCCCCTCCCGCAAATCATCAAGCGGGGACGCAACGTCGACGCCGGGCAGGGGTCCGGAAGCTACTCGGACCCGGTCTACGCCCACGCGAACGACGATGTGATCTGGCGCGTCGAGGTGCGCAACAACGGCGCCACCGAGATGCAGGACGCCAAGCTCGACGATTCGATGGTGCCGGGCAACTTCGAGATCGACTACGTCTGTTACAGCGAGGGCAACGCGACTTCCGCCGCCAATGGATCGCCGCCCGGGGCGTGTGATTCCGTCGGGCCGACCACCGACATCTTCGATCTCGACATCGGTCCGATCCCCGCCGGACAGCGCGCCCGCTACTACCTGGTGGGACGCGTCACGGACTCGTGCACGAATCGCGTGAACACGGTCTCGGGCGTCGAGTGGGGATGCGTCGTCGAGTCACCGCCCGTCGGTGGCATCACCCAGACCTCGAACAACGTCGTTCCCGGCGACGCGGCGGCGCTTCGGACCCTGTCGGTCGAGAGCGGGCTGGACGTCGACGTTTCGCTCACGGGCATCAACACCAGCCAGCCCATGGGCGCGCGCGGCACGGTCACCATCGAGATCACCAACAACTCGAACGGCACGGTGCTCGACCCGACCGCCCAGGGCATCCGGATCCGGAACCTGCTGCCCGCCGAGTACGTGGTCGACACCACTTTCGCGCCGACTCTCGTCGTGGACCCGGCCTACGGCAACACCTACCCGGGCATGGTCGACACCCTGACCTGGACGAACCCCCAGCCGAACACCGTCCCCCTCGACACCGGCGCCCCTGTCGCCTTCCCGCTCGGGAACACCGAGCTCGAGCTTCGACTCACCAGCAGCACCGTCCACCCGGACTTCCCCGACCAGCTGAACATGATCCGCCACGGAGACGTGGTGACGGTGACCTTCCAGACGGTCCTGATCGATCCCCAGTACTACGACCTCACGGCGAACCTCGACGTCCGCACCGAGGAGCCGGCAAGCGATCCGCCCGGCACCGACCCGACGGAATCCTTCAACATCACCAACGAGCTGGAGATCTGGTTCGAGGAGTTCTGCAACCCCGGCACCACCCACAACCTGACCTTCACCGAGAACGACGTGGCGCGGCCCGAAGACATCGACGTCGACATCGTCGGCACCGAGCTCGTCTTCATCCTGACAAACACCGGCGACCCGTTGCCTCTCACCGTTGCTCTCACCAACAACGGGGGCCACGACGCCGACAACTATTTCGCGTACGTCACCTTCGGTCAGGCGATGGTGGTGTCCAGCGCTCCCGCCGGCTGCAGCGTGACCGCCAACCCGCCGGTGTCCCCGGTCTGGGAGATCCCGGTGGTGCTGCCGCTGACCGCCGCAGTCTACCAGTGCGACGTGGGAACCCTGGCCGCCGGTGCGACCCAGCTGCTCGATTTCGAAGTGGTGAAGAACACCGCAGCGGTCTTCGACGACGACCTCACCTTCCGGGTGGACGTGATCGGAGAGATCCACCTCAGCGACGATACGCCCCTCTACTTCCCGGTTCCCCAGGCGAGACCCGACGGCGTGACGGACGACGTGAACACCTACAGCGTCGATGCCCTGTGGGCGCGGGTGATCGGATACAACCTCTTCAAGGACCAGGTCGGCGTCTGTTCCGAGAACCCGCCGGCCGGCCTTCCGGACGCGGAAGTCCAGATCGGTGAGGAGTGCAGCTTCCACGTCGAGTCCGGCGGCTGGTTCGGTTTCGAGACGCCCGGCTTCACCTACATCGCCGTCCAGAACATCCAGGTCGTCGACGAGATCCCCGACGGCCAGGGCTACATCTCGTCGACCGATCCGCTCGCCACCAGCACGGCCCAGATCCAGGGCGTCGCGCTGAACCCGCCGCCGCAACCCCTCGACGACGTCTTCTTCGATTGGACCTTCAATACCATCGTCCCGGGCGAGCGCATCACCGAGAAGGACCACTGGTTCCGCGCCGACGTCACGACCCGGCTCCTCAACGACCCGGTCGACAGTCGCGCCGCGCCCAACGTACACGCCGCGCCCAGCCCCAACATCCTGACCTCGACCTTCGAGGCCGTCTTCTACAACCAGGTCAGCGACGCCGAGGAGGTCTACGACCTCGGCCCCACGACCATCGGCTTCCCCCGCGAGGTGCACCGGCGCGTCGACCTGACCGTGACGGAGCCGCTGCTCACCGTTACCAAGGAAGTCTGCAACGAGACCATCTACGGGGTAGGCGCCGCCTGCACCAACTTCGTGCTCCTGGCAGACGACGGTGACGCCTTCGACACCTACGTCTACCGCATCACGGTGGAGAACGAGGCGGCCAGCGGCGGGTTCACCCGGGCGCCGGCCTACGACGTGACGGTCACCAGCGTGACCGACCCCAGCGACCAGCTCTTCGTGGACCCGCTCCCGGGCGACACCCTGGACAACGATGGCGACGCCTTGGTGGACGCCGCGGACGCGCCGGGGGAGGGCAGCATCACCGACAACACGGTGCTCAACACCGTGCCTGCGCAGGTGATCGCGTCCTATACCCACAGCGACGCGCTGCTCCGCATCGACGCGGGCCAGCAGGTGTTCCTCTACTACCGGGTGGACCCCGACGACCGGGTCGCGCCCCTCGAAGAGCTGACCTCTACCGCGACCGCGTCCTACGACAGCCTCGAGGGCGCGTCGGGCACGCAGAGCGCCCCGCTCGGCCTGAACGGAGAACTCGGCGGCGCCCGCCAGTACGTGTCCGACCCGGGTGAGGCGACGATCCAGATCATTCCCGTCGAGGTCAGCCCGAAACAGATCACCCGCACCTCCAATACGCCGCTCGCAGGCGTCAGTCCCCAGCCGGTCTCGATCGGTGAAGAGGTCGAGTTCGAGCTGCAGGCGCTGATCCCCGTCGCACAGCTGCGAAGCTTCGTCATCCGGGACGAGCTGCCGGCGGGCCTCAGCTGCTCGGACGCGCCGACCATCGATCTCGGTGCCGCGCCCTACGACGCCGCGGGCTTCATGCCCGGCGGCGTCTTCGTGCCCACCTGCTCGGACACCGAGGTGATCTGGGACTTCGGCGATCAGACCGTCACCCAGTCGCCCCGAGACGATCGCCGCTTCGACTTCGCGGTGCGCTTCATCGCACGGGTGGAGAACGTCATCGGCAGTCAAGATGGCCTCCTGATCCGCAACGGCGGGGCCTCGACGGTCACAACCGTCAACTACGTGGATCAGGCCGGTACCCCGGTCGTGCTTCCCATCGAGGAAGCCTCCGTTCTGGTGCAGGAGCCGGTCGTCGTTCTGCAGAAGGCGTTCGCCGCAGCCACCGCCGACGCTGGCGACATCCAGCAGGTCACGGTAATCGCGACGAACAACGGCACCGCCACCGCCTACAACCTGCGTGTGCTCGACGATCTGACCGCCGTCCCGCTCAGCTTCGTGGGTGGGGTCGTCGGTGCTGTGCCTCCCAGCGTCGATGTCGTCACCTTCGGGCCGGACCGTCCGCTCTTCAGTTGGCCGGCGGGCTTCGCGATCGCGCCCGGTGCGTCCGTCAGCTTCTCCTTCGACGTCGAGGTGGGGATCGTCGCCGAGCCCCTGGAAGTGCTGCCGAACACCATCGAGGCGGACTGGACTTCACTCCCCGCCGTCACGACGGCCCTGAACCCCAGCGGCCAGATCGGACCGGACGGCAGCCTCACCGGCATGCGCAACGGGGCCTTGCCCAACGCCGCCGACCCCCTCAACGACTACGAGGCCCAGGCGCTCGCGGCCATGACGGTGCCGCCGCTCACCCTCGACAAGATCGACGTCGACCCGGCGTTGCTGCCCGAGATCGGCGTCCACAAGCCCTTCGAAGTGCTCGTCGAGCTGCCGGAAGGCACGACCCAGGGGCTGGTGGTCAACGACGATCTGGCGTCTGGCTCGGTCAGCTACGTGCTCGCCGACAACGCGGACTTCGCCGTCAGCTACGACTTCGTGGGTATCGCCAGCATCAACGGTCTGGCGCCGGATGCCGCCGCCTTCACCGCCGTCCCGGCGGATGGGAGCCGCGGGACCGTCGTGTGGTCGGTCGGCACCGTCGTCACCCAGGCCGAGGACGACTTCGCCGCGCAGCTGCTGACGCCGAGCATCCGCATTCGCTACTCCGCGCGCGTCGACAACGACCTCGACACGAACAGCGGCAGCACGCTGCAGAACGGTGTCGTCACCAACTATCTCAACGGAGAGACCGGCGCGCTCGAGATCCTGGCCGATGCCACCGCGGCGGTCGTCGCCATCGAGCCGGTGCTGACCGCCACCAAGGTGCTGACGAACGAAACGCCGGGCAAGAACGCCGGCGACGCGCCGGCCTTCGGCGACACCCTGCAGTACGTCGTCACCGTCGTGAACGGCGGGAATGCCACGGCCTACGACGTGAACATCGTCGACACCTTGCCGCCCGAGCTGGCGCTGTCTGCCGGCTTCACGCCGACGGCCGCGATCGGCGGCACCCTCGTGGGCGGTTTCGTCGGAAATCCGGCGGGCGCGCCGGACGGCCCGTTGGTCTGGGGCCGCCAGAATGGGGACGAGAGTCTCGACATTCCCCAGGGCAGCTTCCTCGACCTGACCTACCAGGTGGTGGTTCGCACGCCGCTCCTCGACCCGACCCTGATCGAGAACAACGTCTTCACCGACTGGACCTCTCTCACCTCGGGCAGCGTCTACGAGCGGACCGGTGACGGCTGTCCGGTGATCACGCCGCCCAACGACTACTGCTTCGGTCCGGCCGTGGCCGCGGGCACCGCCGAGCCGGTGGATCCGCCGGACCCGGCCCTCAAAGAGAACACCCAGGCCACGGCCTCCATCGGCGAAGCCTTCCGATACCGGATCACCATCCCGGCAACCCCGTACCCGTTCGCGCTGAACGACGTGCGCATCAACGACGATCTGGCGGCCTCCGCCGCCAACCTGCGCTTCCTCGGCGTCACGAAGATCCAGGGCTCGGGCGCCTGGACGCCGGTCAACACCGGAACGCCCACGAGCCTGGTGATCGAAGACACCGCCGGGGGGATCGACATCCCGCCGGGCGAGCGGATCGTCGTCGAGATCACGGTGGTCCTCGAAGACACCGTCACCAACGTGAGCGGCCTCCAGTTCACGAATACCGCGACCTACCTCTACAACTGGGTCGACGGGGACGACACCAGCCAGCGACCGGGCACGCCCGGCGTCACCGACACCACCCCGCCCATGACGATCGTCGGCCCCGACGTGCTCACCCTCGAGAAGACGGGTCCCACGAGCATGACGGTGGGGGCACCCGGCAGCTTCGCGCTCAACGTCCACAACACCAGCACCGGGCCGGCCTTCAATTTGACCGTCACGGACCAGCTGGCGGACGGCGCCACCGGCGGCACCTGCGACATCGCGCCGTCGCAGATCACCGCCCAGGTCTTCGAAGCCGACGGCACGACCCCGGTCTCGGCGGCGCTCGTCGAGGGTGTCGACTTCGCGACGACCTTCAGCGTGGCGCCCGCCTGTGTGCTCGAGCTCGACATGCTCTCGGCCGCGACGGCGATCGGCCCGGACCAGCGACTGCTGGTGGGTTACGAGGCGCTGCTCGACCTCGACAGCCAGGAAGGCGCTGTCCTCACCAACGTCGCGGGAGCGACGGAGTGGTTCAGCACCGACGGAACCGACCCGAACACCCTGGCCGACCGGCGCACCTACACGCGCGTGCTCACCGACGGAACGACCGCGGTCCTCGATCACGAGGACGCACACTCGTTCACCGTGGCGCTGCCCGCCTATCTCTTCGAGAAGTCGGTGATCAACGTCAGCACCGGCGCCGATCCCGGTAGCGTCGCCATGCCGGGAGACACCCTGCGGTACCGCCTGCGCATCGAGAATCAGAGCGATCGGCCGCTGAACGACTTCTCGGTCTTCGACGAGCTCGGTCGACTGAACGCGGCGGTGGTCTTCCAGCCCGGTAGTCTCGCGCTCGTGACCGTGCCTGCGGGAGCCGACGTCAGCAACACCAGCGCGACCGGCGGCGCCGACGGCACCGGCGTGATCGATGTCCGCAACCTGAACCTGCCGGGCCTGAACGACAGCGCGATCATCGAGTTCGAGATCCTGCTCGCTCCCGTGATCGCGAACGGAACGGCCGTGACCAACCAGGCCCAGCTGCTGGTCGGCGGCAATGCGTTCGCGGACAGCGACGACCCCAACGTCAACGGGGCGGCAGACCCCTACGTCGCGGGAGACGAGGACCCGACCCAGGTCCTGATCCAGTCTGCACCGTACTTCCGCGTGCAGAAGAGCTCGGCCTACATCACCGGCGATCCGGCCGTCCTGCTCGCCGGCGAGACCCTCCGCTACACGATCACGGTCAAGAACATCGGTACCGAAGACGCCGTGGATGCGTTCCTGCGCGACGCGGTTCCGGTGAACACCCAGTATGTGGCCGGCAGCACCACGCTGAACGGTGTGGTGGTGCCGGACGGCCCGGCCGGCAGCTCGCCCCTCAGCGGCGGCATCCTGGTCTCGGCACCCGAAGACCCGACGCCGGGGGCCATGCGGGCAGACGCTTCGGTCACCCCCGGCAACGTCGCCACCCTGGTATTCGACGTGGTGGTGGACCCGGACGCGATCGATGGCACGGTCATCTCGAACCAGGCCTTCGTCAGCGCGATCCTTGGCGGCGTGTCGGACCAGCCGTCGGACGACCCCTCGACGGCGCTGCCCGACGATCCCACCCGGGACGTCGTCGGCAATGCCCCGCTGCTGTTCGCGCCCAAGAGCGCGGTGCTCGAGACCGACAACGGCACGGTCGGGATCGTCGATCCCGGCGACGTGCTGCGATACACGATCAGCGTCTACAACAGCGGCGCGGTTCCGGCGACCGCGGTGACCCTGCAGGACGTGGTCCCGGCGAACACCACCTACGTCGCCGATTCGCTGACCCTGAACACCATCCCCGTCGGTGCGCCGGGCGCCACCGTCTCGCCCCTGATCGCGGGCATCCCGATCAGCTCGACGGACCTCACGCCGCCGCTGCCGGCCGCCGGTGCCGGCACCGTCAGCCCCGGCGCCGTCGCGGTGGTCGAGTTCCTGCTGCGGGTCGACGACCTGGTGCCGTCCGGCACGATCATCAGCAACCAGGCCCGGGTCGGCAGCGTCGAGCTGCCGGACCTGCTCACCGATGGCGACGGCAACCCCGCGACCGGTCCGGAGCCGACCCTGGTCGTCGTCGGAGACGGACAGCAGCTGGCCATCACCAAGCAGGTCACCGTGGTCGGGGGCGGCGCGGCACTCGCCGGGTCCGAGCTCGAGTACCTCGTGTCGGTGGTCAACATTGCTTCCGTGCCCGCCTCGACTGTCGTGATCACGGACGATCTCGACCTTCCCGTCGCCGGTCAGCTGGCCTACGTCGCGCTGTCGGCGACGCTCAACGGCTCGCCCGTCGGTGTGACGGTCGTGGGTTCTCTCATCACGGCCGACTACTCGACGACCTACGGGCCGTTGCAGCCCGGTGAATCCGCGGTGCTGCGCTTCCGGGCCGTGTTGGACCCGGGCCTCGCACAGGGCACCACCGTCACGAATACCGGCGTCGTCACCTGGAACTCGCCGGTCCAGACCGCGATGGCCAGCGTGTCGATCGACGAGGGCGGCATGCCGGGCGTGGGCATCTTGAACGGAACCCTGTGGCACGACGCAGACTTCGACCGCAGCGTCGGAGTGACCGAGCGGCTATTGGATGGCTGGACCGTCGAACTGCGTCGCAACGGTGCGACGCTGCAGACGACGTCGAGTGACGCGAGCGGCAACTTCCGCATGAGCGGGCTCGTCCCGAACGACGTCAGCGGCGATCAATACGAGCTGTTCTTCCGCGCGCCGGGTGCCGGTGCGGGCGCCGGCGCCCTGGGCTTCGCGGACTCCGCATTCACGAACGGGCCGCAGCAGATCAGCGACATCCTGGTGGCTTCGGGCAGCAACCTGCAGGGACTGAACCTCCCGATCGATCCGAACGGTGTCATCTACGACTCGGTTCAGCGGGTTCCGGTGGCCGGTGCGACGGTGAACCTGCTCGGTGCGGGCACCGGGATCGCGTTGCCGTCCGCCTGCCTCGACGATCCGAACCAGCAGGGTCAGGTCACCCTCGCCGACGGCTACTACAAGTTCGACCTGAACTTCTCGGATGCGTCGTGTCCCAGCGGCGGGAGCTACCTGGTTGCGGTGACGCCTCCGGCGACGGGCTATGTCGCGGGCACCTCCCAGATCATCCCCCCGACCTCGGACGGGTCGACGGCGCCCCTGTCGGTGCCCAGCTGTCCCGCCGGTCCGAACGATGCGATCCCCGCCACGGCACAGTTCTGCGAGGCCCAGACCTCGGAGTTCGCGCCGCCGCCCTCGGTCCCGCCGCGGACCCAGGGCACCGTCTACTACCTCAACCTGTCCCTGGACAGCAGCCAGACGCCGGGCTCGAGCCAGATCTTCAACAACCACATCCCCCTCGATCCGGTGCTCGATGGCGCGGTCGCCATCACGAAGACCACTCCCGTGGTCAACGTCAGCCGCGGCCAGCTGGTGCCCTACGAGATCACGTTCAGCAACGAGCTGGGAGTCGACTTCCCGGACCTCAGCCTGGTGGATCGCTACCCGGCGGGCTTCCGCTATGTGGACGGGTCGGCTCAGGTCGACGGCGTCGAGATGGAGCCGACGGTGAACGGCCGCGAGCTGATGTGGACCGACCTCGGGATCGGTGCTTCTTCGACGCGTCGAGTCGTGCTGCTGCTGGCCGTGGGTGCAGGCGTCAACGACGGCGAGTACGTGAACCGCGCCTACGCGATCAGCAGCTTCAACGGAACGGCGCTCTCGGGGGAGGCGACGGCGACCGTTCGCGTCGTGCCGGACCCGACCTTCGACTGCACCGATGTGCTCGGCAAGGTCTTCGACGACCGAAACCGCAACGGCACCCAGGACCGCGGCGAAGACGGGCTCCAGGGTGTCAAGCTCGTCACTGCCCGCGGTCTGGTCGCGACGACGGACCAGTACGGCCGCTTCCACATCACCTGCGCCGTGGTGCCGCGCGACGGCCGTGGGTCGAACTTCGTCCTCAAGCTCGACGACCGCAGCCTGCCCACGGGCTACCGCATGTCCACCCGGCAGACCCAGGTGAAGCGGGCGACCCGCGGTAAGGCCCTGCGCTTCGACTACGGTGCGTCGATTCACCGGGTCGTCGCCCTCGACATGGCGGACGCGGTGTTCGAGCCCGGCTCGACGCAGATGCGCCTGCAGTGGAAGCCGCGGCTCGGCATGTTGGTCGACGAGCTGAAGAAGGCACCCGCGCTGCTGCGGCTGTCGTACGTCGCGGACGTCGAGGACGAGGGACTCGTCGAACGTCGACTCGAAGCCGTCAAGCGCGAGATCCGGAAGGCCTGGGACGATCTGGACGACGCCTACGAGCTGACCATCGAGACCGAGATCTTCTGGCGCCGCGGCGCCCCGACGAATGGTCCGGCGGCCATGCGGCAGGACCGAGAAGAACGCTTCGCCCCCGAGCCGGCACTCGCCGCGACGAGGACCCTGCCTTCCGTATCGGCCGGGCCGCCGGTCGTCGAGGCCCAGCCCAACGAGAACGTCGAGCGGCACCTGCCGAGCGACGAGGCGTTCACCCAGTGGTCCCAGGACCCGGCGCTGCTCGAGACCCAAGCCGGCGACCGGCTGCAGGAACGCGAGGTCGTCACCGAGGACGTCGAGACGATCAAGCTCACCGACGTGGTCCCGCCCGTCCGCTTCGAATCCGGCGCCGCGAACATCCCGCCGAGCTACATCGCGAAGCTGCGCGAAGTGCTGCAGGACATGCGGGGCCTTCGCAACGTTCGCCTGCACCTCATCGGCCACTCCGACGACCAGCCCTTGTCGGGGCCGCTCGCGGGGCGCTACGGCGACAACGCGGGCCTCTCGCGAGAACGCGCCGGTGAAGTCGCCGAGTTCATCCAGACGGCGCTCGCGCTGCCGCCGGAGGCCATCTCCTTCGAGTGGGCGGGAGATACCCAGCCGGTGTCGTCCAATGCCACGGAAGCGGGCAGGGCGATGAACCGCCGCGTCGAGGTGGAGGTCTGGTACGACGAGGTCGAGGAGCGCCTGGCGACCGAGGAATTCGTCGTCCCCGAGGACATCAAGCGGGTGAAGATCTGCCGCATGGAGACCGTCTGCAAGCTGCGGTACCGCGAAGGCCATGCGCACCGCGCGCGCGTCAAGAACCTGGTGGCTCCGCTGAACTTCGGCGAGGAGACCGTCGGCGTCTCCCCCGACTTCGTGCGCCAGATCAAGCAGGCGCTCTACAACCTGCGGGACAAGCAGAACGTCACGGTGAAGTTCGTCGGGTTCACCGACGACCTGCCGCTTTCCGGGCGTGCAGAACGCATCTACGGCACCCACCTCGCGCTCTCCAAGGCGCGCGCACGGCGGGTCGCTCTGGCAGTAAAGGACGCCCTGGCGCTGCCGAGCGCCGGGATCGCGAGCGATGGCCGCGGCGCGACGCGACCGCTGGCGTCGAACGATACGCTGCGGGGTCGCGCCCTGAACCGTCGCATCGAGGTCGAGTTCTGGCACGACGACCCGCTGCAGGAGCTGCCCGACGAGCCGCAGCTGTGCCCCGACGCATCGGGAGCCGAGCTCGTGACGAAGGTCTACGACCCGCCCTGGGGTCGACTCGACTCGCTCCCCATCGACGACGGAGATGTCGAGATCCCGGCGGGCTACCTCGAACGCCTGCGCCGTGCCCTGGCCGACGTCGAGGCAGAGAGCAACGTCCGGCTGCGCTTCGTGGGCTACACCGGCAACGAGCGTCTCGACCGCCGCATGGCTCTCGTCTACGGCGACGACATCGGGCTATCGACTGCACGCGCCCGTCGCGCCATGAACACCGTGCGCCAGGACCTGGGGCTCGAGCCCGAGCAGGCGGAACACGAGGGGCGGGGCTACATCCATTCCGACGACGTCGTGAACGGGGGCTTCGTCCAGGGCGATCGCTCCTACGTGGTCGTGCAGGTGGTCTACGACGAGCTCGCCTTGATCGACGACAACGAGGGGATCGAGGTCACGCCGATCACCCGGGAGCTGCGCGCGAAGGATCCCCTCGAGCTGAACCTGATGCGGATCACCGTCGACGGGAAACCGGTGGACGATCCGGGCCGCAGCTCGGCGGACATCCAGCGCTGTACCGACGTGGCACTCGAACGCGCGGACGTGCAGTTCCGCTTCGACGACCTCGAGTCCCAGGTCCGCCTCAGTGTCACCGTGGACCCGGGAACCGTGCCGGTGCGCCTGCCGCTCGCCGGGGCGAGCGATGCGAGTGTCGAGACGGCTGAGGACGACGAGACCGTTGAAACCGTCGAGACGATCGAGATCGACGTTCCGGCTTCCTCGCCGGCAACCCCCGTCCGCTTCAAGATGTACAGCAACTACTCGCACTTCATCGAGCGCTCGGAGGTGCGGATCTACGCCCAGGACCAGTCCCTGCGCGCGACGCCACTCGCCGTCGTCGAGGTTGCTCCCAATGGCGTCGCCACCTGGCTGCCCGAGCCCGAGAGCTTCCCGTCTCCGATGCGGGTGCTGAAGTTCGTGCTGCGGGTCTACGACGCCGAGGGGCACTTCGACCAGACGGCCCCCCAGCAGCTGTGGATGGTGCACGCCGACGGGTCCTCTTCCGACTCCGCTGTCGCGAGCGTGACACCGCATCCGCCCCGGGGCCAGGACCCGCTGCTGGCAGGCTACGGCGAGAGCGAGCCCGTGGCACGGAACATTCCGCTCGACAACGCCGGGACCGTGCGGGTCCAGGGCAGTGGGGTTCCCGAGAATCACGAAGTGTGGCTCGCGGGGGCTCCGGTGCCCGTGGACGAGAACGGGAACTTCGTCGCGGAAGCGCTGGTGCCGACGGGCCTGCACACGGTAGAGGTGGCGGTGCTCGACGAGGCCGGCAACGGAGAGCTGTTCCTGCGCGATCTCGATCTCGAGCAGTCCGACTGGTTCTACGTCGGCATCGCGGACCTCACCCTGTCGGCCCACGAATCGAGCGGACGCATCGACGCGCTACAGGGCAAGAACTCGCGCTACGACAACGACTCCTTCGCCGATGGGCGCCTGGCCTTCTACGTCACGGGCAAATTCGCCGAGGACTGGAAGCTGACCGCCAGCGCGGACACCCGTGAGGACGAGGTCACCGACCTCTTCAGCAACTTCCTCGACAAGTCGCCCGACTCCCTGTTCCGGCGCATCGACCCCGACTACCACTACCCGACCTTCGGTGACGACAGCACCGTCGAGGAAACGGCGCCGACCAGCGGCAAGATGTATCTCAAGCTGAGCAAGGACGAGAACCACGCGCTGTGGGGCAACTTCAAGATCGGGTACCTGGACAACGAGCTCGCTCAGGTCGACCGCGGCCTCTACGGGGCGAACCTCCACTACCAGTCGCTCGCGACCACGGAATTCGGCGAGCAGCGCGTGATGCTCGACGGCTTCGGCGCCCAACCCGGGACCGTCGGGAGTCGCGAGCAGTTCCGCGGCACGGGCGGGTCGCTCTACTTCCTGAAGCGACAGGACATCCTGCAGGGCTCCGAGCGGGTGCGGGTAGAGGTGCGCGACAAGGACTCGGGGCTCGTGACCGGCGTCGTGTACCTGCAACCGACCCTCGACTACGACATCGACTATCTCCAGGGCCGGATCCTGCTGGCCGAGCCCGTCGATTCGACGGTGGCCGACGGCCTGCTGGTGCGCAGTCAGGGCCTCAGCGGCAACGAAGCCTGGTTGGTCGTCCAGTACGAATACAGCCCGGACTTCGACGAGATCGACTCCATGACCTTCGGCGGAACGGGACAGGTCTGGCTCAATGACCACGTCAAGGTCGGCGTGACGGCCAGCCGCGACGACGAAGGAGAGAACAGCACCCTCTACGCGGGCGACCTGACCTTCCGCAAGAGCACCGAGTCCTGGATCAAGCTGCAAGCGGGTCGCACCGAAGGCCTGGTCCAGGGCAGCCTGAGCTCGAACGATGGTGGCTTCCAGTTCGTCGGAAGCGGCGGGCTCCTGCTCGAAGGCCAGAAGGCCAACGGCTATCGCGCGGACCTCAGCGTCGGCATCGGCGACTTCCTGCCCGGCGCGCGCGGTCGCTTCGCCGTCTACGGTCAGCGACTCGAGGCGGGCTATTCGGCCCCGGGTCTCAATACGCTCACGGACACGGACAACTACGGTGGCATCCTCGAGGTGCCGCTCACCGACGAGCTGCATCTGAACGCCAAGGCCGACCGCGAGGAGCAGAAGAACGCCCTGACCACGACGGCGGCAGAGGTCGACGTCAGCTACGCGTTGAGCGACCGCTGGAGCGTCAGCGGCGGCGTGCGGCACGAGCGCCGCGAGGACGACGCTCCTGTCGTGGTGTCGACCCAGGAAGAGGGCGATCGCACCGACGGCGCCGTCCAGGTGACCTACGACTCCCTTGGAAAGTGGCGGGGGTACGGCTTCGGTCAGGCGACGGTTGCGAAGTCGGGCAACCGGGAGAAGAACAATCGCGGTGGTGTCGGTGGCGCCTACCAGGTGAACGACAAGCTCGTGGTGGACGGGGAGGTGTCCCACGGCGACCTCGGCCCCGCGGTCAAGGTCGGCACCAGCTATCAGCAGTCCGAGGACACGCATCGCTACTTCAGCTACGCGCTCGAGAACGAACGCGGCGTCAATGGCGTGAGCGCGCGAAGGGGCACCCTGATCTCCGGTATGCGGACGCGTCTGGCGGACAGCGGCAGCGTCTACATGGAGGACCGCTACCAGCACACCGACTCGTCGAACGGGCTGGCGCGGAGCATGGGGATCACCCTCGCACCCGCGGAAAACTGGAGCGTCGGTGCGAACTGGGAGCTCGGCACCCTCATCGACCGCCAGACCGACGCCGAGACGAAGCGCCGAGCCGGTGGAGGCAGCGTCGGCTATGGGACGGACGATCTGCGCCTGTCGAGCGGCATCGAGTACATCTACGACAAGACCGAGCAGCCCGACGGGAGTTGGTCGAACCGCACCACCTGGCTGTTCCGCAACAGCCTCAAGTACCAGGTGACGCCCAGTGGCCGGGTGATCGGGAAGTTCAATCACTCCTTCAGCGACAGCTCGCTCGGACAGTTCTACGACGGCGGCTACACGGAAGGCATCCTCGGGCTCGCGTACCGCCCGGTCAAGCACGACCGACTCAACGTGCTGGCGAAGTACACGTACTTCTACAACGTCCCGACCACCGACCAGGTCATCCTGCAGGACACGCCGGTGGAGTTCATCCAGAAGAGCCACATCGCCGCGATCGACGTCAGCTACGACCTGACCGCCGACCTGACCGTCGGCGCCAAGTACGCCTTCCGCCGCGGCGAGGTCAGCCTCGACCGCGAGAACAAGAAGTTCTTCAGCAACGATGCACACCTGTACATCCTGCGAACGGACTGGCGCTTCCTCAAGAACTGGGAAGGCTCGCTCGAGGGGCGATCCCTCGATCTACCCGACATCAACGAGCGCCGCAGCGGCGCGTTGTTCACGCTGTACCGCTACTTCGGGGAGCACTTCAAGGTCGGCATCGGGTACAACTTCACCGACTTCTCCGACGACCTGACGGACCTCAGTTATGACGACCACGGAATTTTCTTCAATCTCATCGGAACTCTGTAGGTCGGCTCAAGGGCCGAGGGGCGTCCTGCCGATCAACGGGTCATGGCGTTCGTCGGACTGGCGGGTGTATCCCTCTTCTTGTTGGCCTCCTTCGTGGTCGGCTTCCGGCTCGTGGGGCTGTGGTCGAAGACCCGCCAGCTTCCGGAGCTGATGATCGGCCTGTCGTTCCTGCTCGCCGGGGGCTTCGGTGGAGTCGCGAGCATCGCGGGCGCCGAGCTGGCGGCCAGCCGTCCCGGCGTGGCGACGCCTCTGCTGGTGTTCGGAACGCTCCTGCTGCACGGTGGTGTTGCCTGTCTGACGGTCTTCGTGGGGCGGGTCTTTCGGCCGGGGCGCGGTGGACAGCTCGTGATGTGGACGCTGTGTATCGCTTTGGCCGTCGCCGCCCTGGCGACCGCCGCCGACGCCTTCGCGGGGACCCGCACCTGGGCGGCGGCCAGTGTCTTCCTGCGAATCGGCATCTACGGCTGGGCGACGACGGAATCCGGCATGCAATGGTTCGCCGCACGTCGGCGCGAAGCCCTGGGGCTGGCGGATCCGGCCGTGGTCAATCGCTACCTGCTCTGGACCCTGGGCATCGGGTCCGTGTTGCTGCTGTGGAGCCACTCGGCGTGGCAGCTGTTCCAGGCCGAGCCCGCGCGCGGTACCAGCTACGTCGCGATCGCCGTACTCGGGTCGATGTGCGCCGGAAGTCTGTGGCTTGCGTTCTTCCCGTCCGACTGGTGGCTTCGCCATCTGAGTGCCCGGCGCTCCGTTTCCAATAGCGCCTAGGAGCCCAGCACGCGCTGTGCCCCGACAAAGACGGATCGGGGCTAGCAGTCGGGGCCGCAGGCTGGGCTCGCTGCGACGGAAGTCCTCGTGCGACGCCTCCGCCCTTGCAGGACGAAGGTCGCCCCACCGAAGACGAGCGCCGCCCCCCCGATCACCCCCGGATCGTCGAGTGAGGTCAGGAAGGCCGCGCCCGACGCCCCGAGGACGGCGGCTCCGGCGATGGGGAGCACGCAGCACACGAGGAGTCCGAGAAGCGTCCCCGTTCCGGCGGCCTTGGCGAGACGCGTGACGGTCGTCCCCTTGCGCGACTCGTCGATCGCGAGCGCCGAGAAGACGGCGGCGTGTGGATCGATCCCGCGCACCTCGAGTCGTCTCTGCCCCGCCGACGCGCCTGGCCCGTGCTCGAAGACCAGACCCGAGCAGCAGTCCCGCTCGAGGGCGACGAGCGTGTCGAGCTTCGCTGCGAGGCCCGGAACGTCCCGCAACGTCCAGGAGACGCCGTCGGGCAGGACTTCCCGGGAAAGCGCGTGGGGCAGGATCTCGGCGCGGATCCAAGCGAGGCGTTCGCCCAGTCCGTCTTCGTCGAGAGTGCAGGCTCCGGCTTCTCGCATCGTCGTGTCGAGTTGCATGGTTGGAGTTCCTTTCGTGGGGTGGGGGTCGGGTGCTCATCCGAGCCGTCGCAGGGCGCGGCGGGTGGCAACCGCCGCCCAGACGGTCTCGAGGGCGAAGAAGGGCATGGAGCCGATCGCGAACGCGTACAGGGCGGCGAGCCCACAGCTGGCCGCGAAGGCGAACCCGAACACCGCACCGCGGTCCTCGAGCGCGTAGCAGAGCACCATCGAGGCCCCCGCCAGGCTTCCAAAGAGTTCGAGCATGGCGCCAGGCTACCGCTTGAAGTGCACTTCAAGTCAAGGGCTGGCGGAAAGCCGGGGCGGGATGGCTGGGCGGAACGGCTGGGCGAGAAGCAGACCGCCCTTCAGCCGCGGATGACCCGCGAGCATTCCTCGAGAGTCGGGCACTCGCAGCGGGTCGCGACGTCGAGGACGCGCTTCATCTGTTCGATCTCACCGAGGCGCGCATCGAGCTCGGCGCGCTTGCGTGCGGCGAGCTTCCGCCAACGGGTTCCGGGCGGCGTGCGACGCGCAAAGCCCGAGAGCAGGGTGCGAATCTCCGACACGCTGAAGCCCGCGGCCTTCGCGGCCGTGAGCAGCGCGAGGCGGTCGAGGATGTCGTCGCCGTAGATGCGCTTCCCGCCCTTCCGGTCCGCCCGGGGAATCAACCCCTCACGCTCGTAGTAGCGCAACGCGGACGCGGCGATCCCGGTGCGCTTGGCCACTTCTCCGATCGTCAGCATGTGCCCGAGGCTAGGAGAGTGCGCGGCAGAACGCCGCACACCCGCAGCAAGACCGAAGTTGCGATTCCCGTCGCTAGCGTCTCGCTGCGCCCGCGGGCTCGAGGTCCAGCACGATCTCCGGCGGGATCGTGTTCCAACCAATCCGCTCGGCACCGCGAACGAGCCCGTAGTGGACGACGGGAATCACGACGAGGGTGAAGACCGTCGAGAAGGCGAGTCCGCCCACCACCGCAATACCGATGGCCTGACGACTCTCGGCGCCCGCGCTGGTAGCGAACACCAGGGGGAGGGCTCCCAGGATCGAGGTCGCGCTGGTCATCAGGATCGGACGGAAACGAGTCCGTCCCGCCGCCTTCAGGGAGGCGAGCAGCTCGACGCCCCGGGCGCGCTCCTGGTTGGCGAAGTCGACGAGCAGGATCGAGTTCTTCGTGACGAGCCCCACGAGCAGGATGATCCCGATCTGGCTGTAGACGTTCAGCGTGTTGCCGCTGAAGTAGAGGGCCGAGAGCGCGCCGAGGGACGCGAGGGGCACGCTCACCAGGACCGTGAGCGGGTGCAGGAAGCTCTCGAACTGCGCCGCCAGGACGAGGTAGATGATCACGAGCGCCATCGCGAAGGTCAGGTAGATCTGGGTGCCGGACTCGATGAACTCGCGCGATGTGCCGCGCAGGTTCATCGTGAAGCCCGGCGGCAGCTCGTCGCGGACGATCGCAGTCACCGGCTCGAGGACCCCGCCGAGTGTGGCGCCGGCGGCGAGGTTTCCCGTGAAGGTGGTCGATCGCTGCAGGTCGTAGTGGTTGAGCCAGCTCGGAGCCGTTCGAACCACCGGTTCGATCAGGCTCGACAGCGGGACCATGCTTCCGCTGTCTGCCCGCACGTGTACCTCGCCCAGCTGTTCCGGGACACTGCGAAACGCGGTCGCCAGGGAGGTGATCACGTCGTACTGCTTGTTGCGCAGCACGAAGTCGTCTGCGGCGCCCTGGGAGACCAGCAGCCGCAGGCTCTCGGAGACTGCGGCCACGGGTACGCCGACGTCCGCGGCGCGCTCCCGGTCGAAGACGATGTCGAGCTCGGGGTTCTCGAGCCGGAGATCGCTGTCCACATTGACCAGCCCCGGTAACTCCTGGAGACGGGCGAGCACCCGGTCGTTCACCTGCGAGAAGTCGTCCAGGTCGGACAGCGGGCTCTTGATGACGACCTCGAGATCGCTCCGGCTGCGGCGCGACAACGAGGGCGGGTTGATGGCGAAGACCAGCGCCTCGGGGATCTGCATGAACTCGCCGAAGAGGCGACCGACGATCTCCTGCTGTTTGACGTCGCGTTCGCGCCAGGGCGCGAGACTCGTAAAGATGATCCCGGAAGACGACGTCGACGGAGAGCCGAAGCCCATGCCCACGGCCGCGAAGAAGCCCTCGATTTCCGGCACCGCGAGCAGCCCGGCTTCGACCTGGCTGAGGGCGCGTTGCGTGAAGGCCGTCGTGGCGCCTTCGGGTGCGCGGATGACCGTGATGAAGCGACCGCGATCCTCGACCGGCAGGAAGGTGGACTCCGAGATCCGGTAGAACACGACGGTCGCGACCGCGATCGCCACCAGGGAGACCGCGATCGCGCCGCGGTGGGACAGGCTCCAGTCGAGGGCCCGGCGATAGCCTTCCGCGAGTCCGGTGAGGCCTCGCTCGACGCGGCGCGAGATGGCGTCGGTCGGCTCCCGGACGACGAGGAAGCGCGAGCACAGCATGGGCACCAGGGTGAGGGCGACGAAGGTCGAAATCGTGACCGCGACGGCGACGCAGATGGCGAACTCGCGGAAGAGACGCCCGGTGTCGCCCTGCATCAACGACAGCGGGATCAGCACGCCAACCACCGCGACCGTCGTGGCGATCACCGGGAAGCCGACTTCCTTGGACCCCTTCCACGCGGCTTCGAGTGGCGCTTCCCCGAGCTGTTGGCGGCGGTAGATGTTCTCCTGCACGACGATGGCGTCGTCCACCAACAGGCCGACGGACAGTACGAGCCCGAGCAGGGTCAGGATGTTGAGCGAGAAGCCGAGCGCCTGCAGCACCGCGAGCGTGCCGACGATCGAGACGGGGATCACGGCCACGGTGATGGCGGTGGTCGTCGGAGAATGCAGGAAGAGCAGGTTCACGAGAACCACGATCGCGAAGGCGATCGCCAGCGTGACCGTGACCTCGCGCAGCGCTTCGCGGACGAACAAGGTGAAGTCCACTGCGATCGAGATGTCGATGCCCTGGGGCACCGACCGCTGGATCTCGGGGAGCGCCGCGATCACGGCTTCCGAAACGGAGAGCTCGTTCGAACGCGACTGTCGGACGACCCCGACGCCTACGGTGTCGCGCGCGCTGAAGCGCGTGATCGATTGATAGTTCTCCGAGCCCAGCTCGACCCAGCCGACATCCGCGATGCGCACCGGCGTGTGATCCACCTCGCGAATGACGATGCGCTCGAACTCCGCGGGGTCTTCGAGCTGGGCGTCGGCGTTGATCGTGAACTTGCGACCGGACGCCTCCAGCTCGCCGGCGGGCAACTGGAGGTTGCTTTCGCGGATGGCGCGGCGGACGTCGAGGGCGTCGACGCCCTGGGCGGCCATGCGCGCCGGGTCCAGCCAGACGCGCATCGCGTAGCGGCGCTCACCGCCGATGACGGCCTGGGCGACGCCCGGGAGCAGCTGCAGCGGTGTGCGGACGAGGCGGTCGGCGATGTCGGTGAGCTCTTCGGGCCCGTAGCTGTCGCCCTGTACGTTGATCCACATGATGGGCGATGCGTTGGCGCCCGCCTTGCGGACCACGGGCCGCTGCGCGTCGTCGGGCAGGCGATCGACTGCCCGCAGCACGGCATTCGAGACGTCGGTGGCGGCGAGATCCAGATCGCGTCCCGCGTCGAACTCGACGCTGATGGCGCTCATGCCGAACGCACTCTGGGAATCGATGCTGCGGATGCCTTCGATGCCGTTCAGGACCCGTTCCAGCGGCTCGGTGATCGTGGCTTCGATGGTCTCGGGGCTGGCGCCGAAGTAGGTGGTGGTGATGGAGACGACCGGGTTGTCGACGTCGGGTAGCTCGCGGACGGGCAGCGCGAAGAAGGAAGCCGCACCCGCGAGGAGGATCAGGAGACTCATGACCGTGGCGAGCACCGGACGCTCGATGGACAGCTCCGACAGCCTCACCGCCTGGGCTCGCAGTCGTCGTCCGGCCCGGCACCCGCCCCCGGGCCCGAGCCGAGGGCGAGATTGGGGTTGATGGTCGGCTCGAAGGGAGCCGGTGCGGTCGCTGCGCCGGGCTGCAGCTTCTGTTGCCCCGCAGCGACGACGCGCGCGCCGGCGGCGACTCCGGTCCGGATGTGGACTCCGTCGGCGAAGAACTGCCCGAGCTCGACGCTCTGCTGCTGGGCGGCGTCGTCCTCGTCGAGGGTGTAGACGATGTGGCGCGTCCCGTGGCGAACGATCGCCTCCTGGGGGACCACGATCGCCTCCTCGATCTGCCCGACCACCACCTCGAGGCTGGCCGCCATTCCGGGGTAGAGCCCGCCGTCGGCGTTGGGAATCGAGGCCTGGATCCGCATGCTCCGGGTGGCGGCATGGACGCGAGGGTCGATTGCATTCACGCGTCCCTCGAAGCGAGGCCCGCAACGGCCGACGCGGCCGCGCACAACCTGGCCGAGGGAGATCTGGGCGGCGAAGCGCTGGGGGACCCCGAAGCGCAGCTCGAGGGGATCGACCTGGGTCAGCTCGACGATGGGCGTACCGCCGTCCACGTACTGGCCGACGTTGACCAGACGCAGACCCACGACTCCGGCGAAGGGCGCCCGGATCGTCGTCCGGTCCAGTTGGGACCCGGTTGCCTCGCTGGCTGCCTTCGCGGCGTCGTGCTCGGCCAACGCGTCCTCGTACGCCTGCTCGGAGCTGACGCTGCCTTCCCGCAGTCTGCGCAGCCGCGTCAGGCGATCCTGGGCGTTCTGGAGTCGTGCGCGGGTCACGCGCAGCATCGCCTCGAGTTCCTGGTCGTCGAGGCGCGCGAGCACGCGTCCGGCCTCGACCCGTTGTCCCTCGGGCACGTCGAGTGAAACGACCCGCCCCCGGATCTCCGAGGCGATGGTGGTCATGTTCGGACTCTCGAAGGCCCCTACGGACGAGATCGTTTGCGGCACCGTCCGCAGTTGCGCGTCGACGACCTGGACGCGCGTGGGCGGACGCGCATGGGGCGGTTGCATCCCTTCCGAGCGCCCGCAGGCGCTGGCGAGAAACGGCAGGAAGAGGAGCACGAGAAGACGGCGCATGGCGGGGGGGCCTCGGTCTGCAGCGGAGTGGGCGCGGTCGTTCCGGTGCGAGCCGAGTATAGGAAAAGGCTACGCGCCACGGCGCGCGCTGGCTGTGGCATTCGGGAGCGGCCCGCGGCTACTTCGAATCTTCCTTCGGCGTGCCGGGCAGGCGCAGCCAGTCGGGGGATGCCGCAACCGCCGGTAACTCGTCGCGGTGCTCCGCAACGTACTTCTGGAGACCATCGAGGATCTGGATGCTCTTCGACTTCTCGACGAGGGCGCTACCCGGTCCCGCCGCCCAGGTCGCAATGACCAGCAGCACAGCGGAAGCGAGCGCGCCTTCGGCGGCACCAATGAAGCCACCGGCGATGCGGTCGGCCCAGCCGAGGCCCACGGCGTGCGCGCCACGCCGCAGGATCTTGCCGAGGCTCCCGAGCACCGCGATGGTCGTGATGGCGATGGCGGCGCCGGCGATCCAGGTCGATGCGGTCGGCCCGAGGTCGCCGTTCGAGATGCCTTCGATCCAGCTCGAGAGGGGCTCGATGCCGTAGCGCACCGCCAACAGGCCGCCTCCGAGGGCGGCGATCGAGAAGCCCTCCCGGATCAGTCCGATCCACATGCCGCGAACGATCGCGAGTCCCATGACGACGAGCACGACCGCGTCGAGGGTCGAGAGATCATCCATGGTTTCAGGCGCCGGGGCTGGGCGGAGGGGCCGAAGTCGTGGCAGCGCGTTCGGGCTTGGATTCGGACTTGTCTCCGCGGGCCGCTTCCTCCGGTCCACGGACCAGACGCAGGTACATCAGGGCGTCGCGTTGGGACGGGTCCTGGCGCAGGACCTCGTTCCACAGGCCGACGGCATCGGGCGCGCGCCCCATGGTGTAATAGGTGAGGCCTAGCTGGACCTGCGCCTCCAGGAACTCGGGATTGCCCCGAAGCACGCGCTTGAACTCGACCTCGGCCTGGTGCGGCAGCCCCGCCGCGCGCAGTGCGAGCCCCAGGCGATGGCGGATGTCATGGAAGCCCGGGCAGCGATCGAGCGCCTTGCGGTACGCATAGATGGCTTCTCGGTGCTCGCCGACCTGGCTGTAGGCGTCACCGACTGCGGCCTGCAGGTTGGCGAGCTTCCCGCGCGTGGTCGCGTCGAGGTTCCCCACCATGGCCGGAGCAGCCTGGGCGGCCCGCTCGGTCAGCTCCTGGGACCTTCCGAACTCGCCGTCGCGTTCATAGACGGAGGCCAACGCCAACAGCGCTTCGGTGTAGGCGGGATTCAGCTTGATGGCGTCGCGCAGGTGGCTGCGCGCCTCGTCGACGTCTCCCCGGCGGTCGAGCAGCACCCCCACCATGTAGTGGAGATCTGCGAACCCGGCCTTGCGTTCGAGCAGGCTCGTCAGGAACTCGAGCGCCCGCTCGACCTCGCCGCGCTCGAAGCTCGCCCGACCCTGGGCATAGAGCTCCCGCTCGGCAGCGCTCATCCTCGAAGACGGACTCGGCGGCATGTCGAACCTCTCAGCGGGGGGCGGATGGTTCTGGCCAGTGTGACCGCGTTGGTTTACCGCGTTGGTTTTCCGTGTTCGTACGGCGTTGGTCTAGTTCGCGGCAGCGATGTGACGCCGTGCTTCCTGTGCGTGAAGGCTGTTCCCGAAGTTCTCGAGGATGACGTGAAAGAGTCGGAGGGCTTCGTCCACGCGCTTCAGGTTCTCGTAGCACACCCCCAGCTTGAAGAGCGCCTCGGCATCGAGGCCCAGGCCGGGGTACACGTTCAGAACGCTTCGATAGCGCTCGGCGGCTGCCTGATAGTCCTGGCGCTTGATGTAGAAGTCCCCGATCTGCATCACGTTCTCGGCGAGCCGCGTGCGCAGCTCGTGCATCATCTCCTCGCCCTCACGGGTCTCGGGCGAGTAGGGGTAGTTGCGCAACAGGATCTCGAGGAAGTGGAGCGCCTCCCGCGCGGAGGTCTGGTCGCGATCGATGCTCCCGATCTGCGCGTAGTGGCACTGCGCGGACCGCAGGACGGTGTACGGAACCTTCTCGTTCTGCGGATGCAGATCGCCGAAGTCGCGGTAGTAGGAAAGGGCTTCGTCCCAGCGGTCGTCGGCGTAGTAGGCGTCCGCGATCTGAAGCTCGGCCTGGACCGCGTAATCGCTGTAGGGGTAGTTGTCGATGATCGCCTGGAAGGTCTCGATGGCCTTCGTGTAGTTGACCACCGTGTAGACCCAGAGGATCTGCCAGCCCTCGAGGGTCTTCAGCCCCTCGGCATACAGCTCGTCCGCCGGCGGGACGTCCTCGAAGCTCGCGGTGTCCGACGCGCACGAGGACACGAGCAGGCCCAGCCCGGTAACGAGGGCGACGAAGGCATGCTGCGCGGGGGGAAGAGTCGACCGGCGGCCGGACACGTCGCGAAGCTACTCAGCCCGCCGAGACGTGTCAATTTTGCTAGGGTTCCCGGCCTTCTAGCCGGGGACCGCCCAAGCGGCGCCGGACCCCGATGGCCCGCAACGGAGAAAACCAATGGATCGCGACACCCTCAACAAGCTGCGCCTCGACAAGCGCCTCGCCCTGCGGCGGGGATGGATCGAGCAAGGCGACCTCGACCGCGAGCTCGAGCAGCTGCCCGACGTCTCCAGCAAGATCGCACCGGCCGATTCGACCGCTGAGCCCGCGGGCGCCGGACCGGAAGCGAACTGACGGCAAGTTCCCGGTGATCGTGGACTCCCGGTGATCGAGGACTCGCGGTGATCAAGGAAAAGCTCGGGAAGAACCTAGACGCCTGGATCCACGCGGCCTTCCCGTTCCTCTTCAAGCGATCCGTCGATCCCAACCTCCTGACCGTGTTCGGGACGGCGGTCTCGCTGGGCGCGGGCTGGGCGTTCGCGGAGGGGCAGCTCCGCGCCGGGGCGCTGATCATGCTCGCGGGGGGCTTCTTCGACCTGGTCGACGGCGTCGTCGCCCGGCACTTCGGCACCTCCACCAGCTTCGGAGCCTTCCTGGACTCGACCCTCGACCGGGTCGCCGACATGGCGCTGATGATCGGGTTGCTCGTCCATTACGGCGCCCAGGGCGAGCCCGTCCCCCAGATGCTGGCTGCGGTCACCCTGGTCAGCACCATCCTCACCTCCTATGCCAAGGCCCGGGCGGAGCTGCTGATCCCGCACCTCGATGGCGGCATGCTCGAACGCGGCGAACGCGTCGGGTTGCTGGCCGCGGGGGGGCTCTTCGGCATCATGCTGCCGGTCCTCTGGGTACTCGCGATCGGCACCACCGTCACCGCCGGACAGCGCATCCTGGCGGCCTATCGCGCACTCGAAGCATTGGATGCGGAGAACGCCTGAGATGGCAGACGACTCGGATCTGGAAGGCAAGCTCGGCAAGATCGACTTCGCGACATTCGTGTTGTCCCTGTCGACGTCCGCCCTGTACCAGATGGGCCTCGTCCCGGGGACGGACGGCGCCACGGTCCCTTCGCCCAGCCGGGCGCTCGCCAGGCAGACCATCGACACCCTCGAGATGTTGGCTCAGAAGACCCGGGGAAACCTCGAGGAGGAAGAGAAGAAGCTCCTCGAGAGCCTGCTCTACGAGCTTCGGATGCAGTTCGTGAAGGCCGGCGGCGGCGAGTAGCCGTCCGCTCATGAGAACGCAAACGAGCCTGGCGCCGGCCAAGATCAACTTCGGCCTGCGCATCGTGGGGCGCCGGGACGACGGCTACCACCTGCTCGAGAGTCTCTTCGTTCCCCTGACCCTGGCCGACGAGGTGAGCATCAGCTTCGAGAGGACCCTGCCCGGGGCGCCGGAAGCACGGGAGGTCGCGGTCGAGCTGGAGCTGCTGGACGCACCCGAGACGGTGCCTCGGGACGAGACGAATCTGGTCGTCCGGGCCACCCGCGCCTGGCTGGCGGCCGCGGGAACCGGCCTCGGGATCCGGTCGCTGAGGATCGTGCTGCGCAAGCGGATCCCCGCCGCCGCCGGGCTCGGCGGTGGGTCGAGCGACGCCGCCGCCACGCTGCGCATGTTGAGCGGTTTCTTCCCCGAGGGGCCACAGGGCTCGGCGCTCGCCGAAATCGCGTTGGCGCTGGGGGCGGACGTCCCCTTCTTCCTCGATCCGCGACCGGCCCGGGTGTCCGGGATCGGCGAGCGGATCGAGCCCTTCGAGGGCCTGCCCGAGCTTGCCGTCGCCCTCGTGAATCCCGGGATTTCCCTTTCCACGGCAGCGGTCTACCGGGTCTTCGACGGGCTCTCCGAAGACGCTCCCAGCCGTTTGACGCCCCCGGACCCAGGCCCTACGATGCGTGCGCTTTCCGGGCCAGGCGCCGATCCGAATGCGCTGGCGCGGCTCCCTGGTTTCTCGAATGATCTGGAGGCTGCCGCCGTTCGTCTGTGTCCCCCCGTGGCCCGTCTTCGCGATGACCTGCGCGAGGCCGGTGCGCTGTGGGCGGGCATGTCGGGCAGTGGAGCGACGGTCTACGGAATCTTCGAGACGGAAGCCGACGCCGAGGTGGCGATCGGACGAGGGAGCCTGCCGGAGGCGAGCTGGACCTGCGTGACGCGCTTCCAGACGAAACGACTCGAGAAGGATTGAGATCAGAGACTGGTTCTGGGGCGTCGCCAAATGGTAAGGCAGCGGCCTTTGAAGCCGCCTATTGCTGGTTCGAGTCCAGCCGCCCCAGCCATCCCGATCGCGCGCCGACACGACTCGAAAGCAGACTCCCACCCCGCCATGAAGCTCTTCGCCGGAAACTCCAACCCCGCTCTCGCGCGCGATGTCGTGCGCTATCTGGACATTCCCGTCGGCCAGGCCGAGGTCGGGACTTTCAGTGACGGGGAGTGCTGCGTCGAGATCGGCGAGAACGTGCGCGGCATGGACACCTTCGTACTGCAGTCCATCTGTACGCCGGCGAATCACAACCTGATGGAGCTGCTGATCATGATCGACGCGCTGAGGCGATCCTCCGCGCGCCGGATCACCGCCGTGATCCCCTACTACGGCTATGCGCGTCAGGACCGGAAGGTGAAGCCGCGGGTGCCGATCACCGCGAGGCTGGTCGCCGACCTGCTCACCGTCGCAGGAGCCGAGCGGGTCCTCTGCATGGACCTCCACGCCGGACAGATCCAGGGCTTCTTCGGGATCCCGGTGGACAACCTCTTTGCTACGCCGTTGCTCCTCGACGGGATCGGTCGTCGCTTCCCGAGGGACCTGACCATCGTCTCGCCCGACGCAGGGGGAGCCGAACGGGCCCGGGCGTATGCGAAGCGCCTCGGCGCGAACCTCGTCCTCATCGACAAGCGGCGCGAGACCGCGGGTGTGGCCGAAGTCATGAACATCATCGGCAACGTGCAGGACCGCAACTGCGTCATCGTCGACGACATGGTCGATACCGCGGGTACCCTGTGCGAGGCCGCCCGCAGCCTGATGGACCAGGGTGCCCGAGCCGTCTACGCTGCCATCACCCACCCCGTCCTCTCCGGCCCGGCGGCGAAGCGCATCGCCGAATCGCCGATCCTGGAGATGATCGTCACAGACACCATTCCGCTGCGGCTCGAAGCCGAGGGCAGCGAGAAGCTTCACGTCATTTCCGTCGCCGGCCTTCTGGGCGAAGCCATCCGGCGCATCCACAACGAGGAGAGCGTCAGCTCTCTGTTCGTCTGAATTCTTTGCAGGAGAAAGCCATGGGCGACACTTCACTCGCAGTCGAGATTCGAGAGGCCACCGGCAAGGGCGCGGCCCGACAGATTCGCCGAGGCGGCCGCATTCCCGGCGTCGTCTACGGCGCCACCTTCGAGTCGGTGTCGATCACCCTGGACCCGACCGTGCTCGACAAGTTGATCAAGACGAGTCACGCGGGGGTCAACACGCTGATCGATCTCGAGGGGCCGAAGCAGGTCTCCGGGAAGACGGTGCTCGTGAAGGAGCTGCAGCGCGAGCCGGTGCGCGGGGACCTGATGCACGCGGATCTGTTCGAGGTGAACGTGACCGAGACGGTGCGCGTCTCGATCCCCATCCACCTGGAAGGCATCCCGCACGGTGTCACCATGGGCGGCCTGCTCGATCACGCGCTTCGCGAGATCGAGATCGAGTGCCTGCCGCGCGCGATTCCCGACGAGATCGTGGTCGACGTGGCGGCCCTCGACGTGGGTGACTCGATCCATGTGTCCGATCTGACGCTGCCTGCCGGCATCGAACTCCACACGCCCGAAGATCTGTCCGTGGTTTCGGTGGTGGCACCGCTCGCCGAAGAAGAGCCGACGGTCGACGAGGAGGCCGAGGCTGCCGAGGTCGCCGAAGGCGAGGAAGGGGCTACGCCCGAGGGCGACGCCGCGGACGCCGAAGGGGAAAGCAAGGACTCGTGAAGCTCGTCGTGGGGCTCGGCAATCCGGGGCCCCGCTACGTCGCATCGCGGCACAATGTCGGTTTTCGAGTCGTCGCGGCCCTGGCCCGCAGCCAGGGCCTCGACGTCGCTCGAGAACGCTTCCTCGGGCGCTTCGTCGAGGGAACGCTGCCGGCGGGTCCCGGGGAGACAGCTGCGCCCGACGCCGTCCCGACCCGCCTGGGCATGTTGCTCCCCCTGACGTTCATGAACCGATCCGGTGCGTCCGTGGCGGCGGCGCTCGAGCAGCTGCCGGGCGTGGACCCCGCGCGGGATCTCGTCGTCGTCTACGACGATCTGGATCTGCCCCTCGGTCGCCTGCGCCTGCGTCCGGACGGCGGCGCAGGCGGGCATCGCGGCATGGCGGACGTGCTGGATGCGGTCGGGTCTCGAGACGTGCCCCGCGTCCGCTTCGGCATCGGGCGGCCCGCCGAGCCCGGTGACGATGCCCGGGGTGAGGTGGTCGATTTCGTACTCGACGCCTTCTCGAGCGAAGAGGAGCAGCTGCTGGCGGAGCGCATTCCCCTCGCGGCCGACGCCGCTGTCAGCCTGCTGCGGGATGGGGCGACGACGGCCATGGACCGCTACAACGCGGCTTTCGGGCCTTGACGTCGCTTGCATCCGATCGATGCTAACGGGCGCCCGCAACCGAACGCGGAGCCTCTGAAGACCCGCATCCATCTAAAGGAGATATCCAGTATGAGCGAGCTTCGTGATCGTCTGCGAGTAGAAGCGGAACGACTCAAGCAGCAGCGCGACGAGCTTCGCGTCCAGCTCGACCTCGGCAAGATGGAGGTGAAGCAGGCTTGGGAAGAAGCCGAGGACAGATGGGGCCATCTCGAGGGCAAGCTCAAGGTGCTTGCGGACGAAGCCAAGGACGCCGCTGAGGACGTCACGGACGCTGTCGAGGTTCTGTTCGGCGAGATCAAGAGCGGCTTCAGCAGGCTCAAGAAGCTCATTTAGCGCCCAGAACCGAAGGTTCCCGGCCGTGCTGCGGGGGCGCGGCCCTCTGCCATGCACGCTCCTGGACCGGGACAGACCCCACCACGGATTCGGCCCCTTTCGGACCCGCGCGCGTGGACGCCCGCTCGGGGGTGCGTTACCCGTCGACGGTTTCGAGGGGATCTGAGTGGGCCGGCCCAGGGGACACTATGTCAATCTCCTGCAGGAGTTCTCCGTCCCGCTTCTCAGTGGGGTGGCGCTTGCTCTCCTGACGGCGAACCTGTCGCCGGACCTGTACCACGCGATCCTCGACTTCCAGCCCCTTTCGGGGCTGCGCCTCTTCGGACACGCGGTCGATTTCCACTTCCTGGTGAACGACGTGTTCATGGTCTTCTTCTTCGCCATTGCGGCCAAGGAGATCACCGAAGCGTCCCTGCCGGGCGGCCTGCTCAACCCGATGTCCAAGGCCGTGAGCGCGTTGGTCGCGACGGCGGGCGGTGTCGTGGTCCCTGTCGCCGTGTTCTTCGCTGCCGTCGCGCTGTGCTTCCAGCTGGGCGTCTATTCGCCGGACGTGAACGACCGGGAAGTCCTGGCGAACGGTTGGGGCATCCCGACCGCCACTGACATCGCGCTCGCGTGGCTCGTGGCGAGGTCGGTGTTCGGCAAGCGTCACCCGGCGGTGGTCTTCCTGTTGCTGCTGGCGGTGGCGGACGACGCGGTCGGACTCGTCATCATTGCTGTCTTCTACGGAGACCCGACGGTGCCCGCAGAGCCCGTCTGGTTGCTTCTGACGCTCGCAGCCATGGGAGTGGCCTTCGCGCTGAAGCGGGCGAACGTGCGGCGCTGGGAGCCCTACGTCGCGATCGCCGGTCCGATGGCGTGGTGCGGGCTGATGCTCGCGCACCTGCATCCCGCTCTGGCCCTGACCTTCGTGGTCCCCTTCATCCCGGGACCCCACCGGGACACCGGCCTCTTCGTCGACCAGGACGAGGTCGACGAGGTGAGTGGGCTGCTCGCGGACCCGGCCCACTCGCATTCCGCCCTCCACACCTTCGAGCACCAGACGAAGGCCTTCGTAGATTTTGGGCTGCTGTTCTTTGCCTTCGCCAACGCCGGCGTCGAGCTCACGGACGTCGGCCCCATGACCTGGATCGTGCTCGGCTCGCTGGTGATCGGGAAGACCGTCGGCGTGGGGATGTTCGGGCTGGTTGCGGGCTTCGCCGGCTTCCCTCTGCCCGAGGGCATGACCCGACGCGACCTCGCCATGGCCGGCTTCATTGCGGCGCTGGGGTTGACCGTCGCCCTGTTCGTTGCCGCCGAGGCCTACCTGATGCCGGACCTGCAAGGGCAGGCGAAGATGGGCGCGTTGCTCTCGGGCGGCGTCGGGCTGGCCGCGGTTCCGATCGCGAGACTGCTGGGCATCCGCAAGCAGCGCTAGCGACCGGATTGTCCGGTTTCGATCGGCTGGTTCGTCCCGGATATCGTCGATTTGTCCCGCATGCGGAAGATTGACTGGGTATTGGTCGGGTTGTACGGTTCGGGACATGCGACTTCCCACCCTCGAAGGGGGTAAGGGCCGGCCTCCGGTGTACCAGCAGATTGCGGATCACATCCGATCCGAGATCGATTCGGGACGGCTGCGTCCCGGGAACCGGCTTCCCACCATCCGGGCGCTGGCCGCGGACGTCGGCGTCAACCGGGACACGGTGTCCCTCGCCTACGAGGCCCTGGCGGGTTCGGGTCTGCTCGAGTCCGTCGTGGGCCGCGGCACCTTCGTGCGTGGTCTGTCGGTTGCCCCCGGTGGAGAGTCCCCCATCGAGGTGCCGCTGTCGGGCGCCGTCGAAGACCTCCTCGCGCACGAGAACGCTCGCCCGCGCTTCGGCGTCGGCAGCGACGTCGTGCCGTTGCATTCGCTCATCCCGGACCCGGGCTTCTACCCGGTGGACGCGTTTCGTCGCGCCCTGAACCGCGTGCTGCAGCGCGACGGCGCCGAGCTGCTGCGGTACGGGCCGCCCCAGGGCCACCCCGGTCTGCGCGAGGTCCTCGCCGAGCGCTTCGAGCGGGCGGGGTGTCGTCATGGCGCCGATCAGATCGTGCTGTGTCACGGCGCGAGCCAGGGGATCTCCCTCGCGTTGCGACTGTTCGCAAGCGCGGGGGACGCCATCGCCGTCGAGCTTCCGACGTATCACAACGTGCTCTCCACCCTGATCGCCCTGGGACTGCGCGCGGCACCGGTTCCGCTGCTTCCCGACGGGCCAGACCTCGATCAGCTCGAGCGCACCTTGTCACGTCCCGACGTGAAGGCCTTCTACACCATCCCGACGTTCCACAACCCCATGGGCACCACGACGGGTCTGGGTGCGAGACGGCAGCTGCTCGAAGTCGCCGGGCGTTGCGGCGTTCCCGTCATCGAGGACGGCTTCGAGATGGACCTGCGAACGTCGGGACGAGACGTGCCCCCGCTGGCCGCCCTCGACGATCGCGGTCTGGTCGTGCACTTGTCGTCGTTCTCGAAGTCACTCTTTCCGGGGCTGCGGGTGGGCTCGATCGCCGCGCACGGGCGCAGCCTCGACGGCCTGCTGGCGCTCAAGCACAGCACCGATCTGTCGGATGCCATGCCGTTGCAGGCGGCCCTCGAGGAGTTTCTGCGCTCGGGCGCCTATGACCGGCACCTGGCCCGGATCCGGAAGATCTTGCGGTCGCGCACCGAGGCCATGATGACCGCCCTCGAGCAGGAGATGCCCGAGGGCACCACCTGGACCCGGCCCGAGGGGGGCTGGCAGATGTGGGTGGAGCTCGGCATCGACGTCGATACCCGGGATCTGCTGGCGGACGCGGCACGGGATGGCGTGCTCTTCGCGCCCGGCGCACAGTTCTTTGCGGACCGCAGCGCTTCTCGCGGTCTGCGCCTGACGGTCGCGCAGGCCGACGAAGAAGAGATCCGCCGAGGGGTCGCCATCCTCGGCAACGCAGTACGGCGACGCGCCGAGATCGGGTCTTCCGGTCTCGGTGCCGCCGCCGTGAACATGTAGGAAGAACAGTTCAACCCCAGGAGAGAAACGAGTCATGGCAAACCCGAATCCCGGCAACGGCAACGGCAGCGGCACGGCACGAACCACCGCGGAGGCCTTCGAGTTGAAGGTCGGACTGGCCGAGATGCTGAAAGGCGGCGTCATCATGGACGTCACCGACTCCACCCAGGCGAAGATCGCCGAGGACGCCGGTGCCTGCGCGGTGATGGCCCTCGAGCGGGTGCCCGCGGACATCCGCCGGGACGGCGGTGTCGCGCGCATGAGCAACGTCGAGATGATCGAGGAGATCCAGCGCTCGGTCTCGATCCCCGTCATGGCGAAGGTGCGCATCGGTCACATGGCCGAAGCCCGCATCCTCGAGGCCCTGGGTGTCGACTTCATCGACGAGAGCGAGGTCTTGACCCCCGCGGACGACCAGCACCACATCGCGAAGCACGACTTCCGGTCGCCGTTCGTTTGCGGTGCGCGCAACCTCGGTGAGGCCCTCCGCCGGATCGGCGAGGGCGCGGCCATGATCCGCACCAAGGGCGAGGCAGGCAGCGGAAACATCGTCGAGGCCGTCCGGCACCTGCGCCAGGTCACGGGCGACATCCGGGGGATCCAGGCCCGGGCGCCGGAAGAGCTGATGTCCACCGCCCGCGATCTCGGCGCACCTTACGACCTGGTCTGCTTCGTCCACCAGCACGGGCGTCTGCCGGTGCCGAACTTCGCCGCGGGCGGTATCGCCACGCCGGCCGACGCAGCGCTCTGCCGGATGCTCGGTGCAGAAGCCGTGTTCGTAGGCTCGGGCATCTTCAAGAGCGCCGACCCGGACACACGCGCCCGAGCGATCGTCCGCGCCAATACCCACTGGGAAGACGCCGAAGAAGTGGTGGCGGCATCCCGAGGCCTGGGCGACGCGATGGAGGGGATCGAGATGGAGACCCTCGACGAGAGCCAGCGTCTGGCGAACCGGGGCTGGTAGGGAAGCCAGGGGAGCCAGGGGACGAGGATGCCTGCCGACGACTCTTCCGCGCCCTCGGCCCGTCCGTGCAGGGTGGGCATCCTCGCGATCCAGGGGGACGTGGAGGCGCATGCCTCGGCGGTCACCCGGCTGGGCGCGGACGTCGTCCGGGTGCTGCGCGAGAAGCACCTCGGCGACCTCGACGCGCTGATCCTGCCGGGCGGAGAGAGCACCACGATCAGCAAGGGGATCGACCGACTCGGGCTGCGCGAACCCCTACGAGTGTTCGCGGACTCCGGGCGACCGGTGCTCGGTACTTGCGCGGGCGCGATCCTGATCTCTCGGGAGGCGCGTCATCACCCCGTGCCCACCCTCGGGCTGATGGATCTCGTCGCTCTGCGAAACGACTACGGCACCCAGGTCGACTCCTTCGCGTCGGAGACCGATCCGGGCTCGGGGGACTTCAGTGGTCTGCGGTGCGTGTTCATCCGGGCGCCCCGCCTGGTCGAGCTGGGGCCCGACGTGGAGGTGCTGGCCCGGGTCGACGGAGAGCCGGTTCTCGTGCGCCAGGGAAACCGCTTCGCCTGCACCTTTCATCCGGAGTTGACCGACGACCTTCGGGTCCACCGGCTGCTCGTCGACGCCGCAGGCTGAGAGGGCTGTGCCCCCGCGGGCGCATCGCGGGTTTCGCCAGCGCGCCCGACACGACGGCCATCGCAACGCCCGGGCGGGCATGCTACCCATACCGCCCCCGGGCGACCCCCGTGCGCAGTCGTGCGCGGCCCAGGTCTCCCATTTCCCTCAGTCCAGGTGCAACCGGACGGACCCGCCGACCGGATCGCATGCTTGGGCTCGGACGCTTCGCGCGTCCGTCCACGAGGAGAAGCAGTGCGGGAATACGAAACGACCGTCATCGTCCAGCCCGAGATCTCGAGCGAGGGCACCGAGTCGATCCTGCAACGGATGGACGGTGTACTCGACCAGGGCGGCTCGACGCGCCTGATGTGCACGGATCTCGGCAAGCGCAAGCTCGCCTACGAGATCGACAAGTTCCAGAAGGGCCACTACTACGTGCTGTCGTTCATCGACGATGGCAAGGTGGTGGATGAGCTCGAGCGCATCCTTCGCATCGAAGAGTCGGTCCTCCGCTTCATGACCATCAAGGTCGAAGAGGAGGTCGCAGACATCGAGCGGCGCAAGGAAGACGCGCGCATCGCCGAGGCCGACCAGGAGAAGCGCGCCGCCGAGAAGGCCGCCCGCGAAGCCGAGGAGGCCGCCGCGCGCGAAGAGGTGGAGCGTCAGGCCGCTGAAGAGGCGCGCCAGCAGGCCGAAGCCGCCGCGAACGAGCCCGCATCCGAGGACACGGAAGCCAGCGCCGACGCGCCCGACGCAGATGCTGGTGCGAGCGCAGATGCCGGCGAGAGCGCGGATGCTGACGCGAGCGCAGGCGCTGGCGAGAGTGCAGACGCCGGCGACGAGTCCGGCAGCGACTCGGGTGACGACGAGGAGACGAAGTCATGAGCGAAGATCAGGCACCGGACCGCGAGCGCCGGCCGGCGCCCCGGGGACGTGACGACGATCGGTCCTCCCGGGGACGCGGCGACGACGAGCGCCGCAGCAACTGGAGCGTCAAGGCGAAGCTTCGCGCCCGCGCGCGCAAGAAGGCTCGCAAGTCGAAGAAGCGGATGTTCCAGCGCCGGAAGGTCTGTCGCTTCTGCGCCGACAAGAAGCTCCTGCTCGACTACAAGGAGCCGAAGACCCTGCGGCTCTTCATCACCGAGACGGGCAAGGTGACGCCCAGCCGGATCTCCGGGACCTGCGCGAAGCACCAGCGCAAGCTGGCCGTCCAGATCAAGCGGGCTCGGCAGATCGCGCTGCTGCCCTACGCGGCGAAACACGTCTAGGCGCCGGGAGAAGAACCATGGCTCAAGTCAAGCTGATCCTCCGCGAGGACGTCGAGAAGCTCGGAGACGCCGGTGACGTCGTGAGCGTCAAGCCGGGCTACGCGCGTAACTTCCTGCTTCCGAACGGGAAGGCGTCGATCGCGACCGATGCGCGCATCAACGAGCTCGAGCACCACCGACGCATCATCGCCGAAGAGCAGGCGAAGCTACTGAAGGACCTCGTGGGCGCGAAGAAGCAGGTCGAGGCCCTCGAGCTCGAGATCGAGATGCAGGCGGGTGCCGAGGGCAAGCTCTTCGGCTCTGTGACCCTGCAGCAGGTCGCCGATCTGATGGCCGAGAAGGGCATCAAGATCGATCGCCGGAAGCTGAGCGTCGACGAACCCATCAAGACCACGGGCGAGCACGCGGTGCAGGTCCGCCTGCACCGAGAAATGTCCGCAACCGTCAAGGTGACCGTCACGGCGAGCGGCGAGGTCGTCGCGCCGCCGGACGATGTCGACGACGACGACGACGCGCCCACCGGCGGACACGACTTCGATCGCGATTTCGACGACGACTAGCCGAGGTCTTCGACCTTTGCATCGTCGCTTCCCAGGACGCCGTCTAGGGAAGCGCTCCGAGCGGCGGGTCCCGGGACGGAGAACGCCGTTACTCGCCGAATTTCTTCGCAGCGTTCGCTTCGACGCTCCGGCTCCGCGCGCGGCTGGTATACTCGGTCCCCGGCGCGGCTTCGCGCGGTTCATCGATCAGGGTCGGATGGGGGTGAGGGAGCTTGGATTCGTCCGGCGGATGGGAACGCATGGATCAGGGTCCGCCGCCCGACGCGCCGTCCAGTTCGGGACGTGCAGCGCAGGGCTCGCAAGGGCGGGTCTCTCCCCGAGACCGTGTCCCGCCGCACGATGCGCAGGCGGAGAAGGCCGTGTTGTCGGCGATCTTGCTCGACAACGAAGCGGTCCACGAGATCGCCGGTGAGTTGCGGCCCGACGACTTCTACGTCCCCGCGCATCGCAGGCTCTTCGAGGCGATGGTGTCCCTCAAGGACGCCAACCAGCCCGTCGACATCACGACGCTGTCCGACTACCTGAAGAGCCGCGACCTGCTCGATTCCATTGGTGGGCCCGTCCTGCTTGCCGAGATCGCCGACTACGAGGCCACGGCGGCGAACATCACCTACTACTCGAAGATCGTCCGCGACAAGGCGATCAAGCGGTCCGTGATCCACACCGCCAGCGAGATCGTCAGTCTCGCCTTCGACCAGACCGAGCCCTCGAGCCAGCTGCTCGACGCCGCCGAGTCGAAGATCTTCGCGCTCAGCCAGGAGAAGGCGTCCTCGACGTTGAGTCCCCTGTCGGTGGAGATGCACAAGGCCGTCGACCACATCGACGTGCTGATGAGTCGCAGCGGTGAGCTCACCGGCGTTCCGACGGGTTTCGAGGCATTCGACCGGGACACGGGCGGGCTCCAGCCCGGCGACCTGTTCATTCTGGCCGCGCGTCCCTCCATGGGCAAGACGGCCCTCGCGCTCAACATTGCGCGCAATGCCGCCGTTGATCACGACAAGAAGGTCGCGGTGTTCTCGCTCGAGATGACGACCCGCTCCCTGGTGCTGCGCCTGCTGTCCTCCGAAGCCGAGGTCGACTTCTCCGCCTTCCGCTCGGGTTTGATCGCCCTCGAGGCGCACGCGCGACTGGTCGCCGCGGCGGGTAGTCTCGCGAACTCGAACATCTTCATCGACGACACGGGCGCTGCGACGGTGCTCGAGATGCGCGCCAAGAGCCGGCGACTGCACGCACAGCACGGCCTCGACATGGTGATCGTCGACTACCTGCAGCTGGCGCATGGCGACCACAACACCCAGAGTCGCGAGCAGGAGATCTCGGAGATCAGCCGAGGCCTGAAGGGTCTCGCGAAGGAGCTCGAGATCCCGGTCATCGCGCTATCGCAGCTGAACCGGGGGCCGGAAACCCGGAAGGAAGACAAGCGGCCGATGCTCGCCGACTTGCGCGAGTCCGGCGCCATCGAACAGGACGCAGATCTCATCGGCTTCATCTACCGCGACGTGGTCTACAACAAAGAGACCGAGTACGAGGATCTCGCGGAGCTGATCATCGCCAAGCAGCGCAACGGGCCCACCGGTACCGTGAAGCTCAAGTTCGAGGGTCGCTTCGCACGCTTCTCGGATTGGCCCATGAGCGACGATCCGTACGGCGGTGCTCCGGGCAGCGGCGGCTTCCAGCCTCCCCGCCCGCCGCCGGACATGGACGAGCCCTTCTGACCAGCCTTCGCAAGGCACGCGCGCTTCGTCCCGGGGACACCATCGGGATCGCGACACCGGCGAGTCCCATCGACGGCGAGGCGCTCGAGGCGGGCGAGCAGCTCGTCCGTGCGCTCGGGTTCGAACCGCGGCGCGGCGATGCGGTGCTGGCACGCGAGGGGTATCTGGCGGGAAGCGACGCGGCTCGTGCGGCGGAGCTGATGGCATTCGTCCGCGATCCCGACGTGCACGGGATCCTGTGCGCGCGCGGTGGGTACGGCAGCCAGCGCATCCTGGCACGACTCGACGCCGAGACCTTCCGCAAGGCCGGCAAGCCACTCGTCGGCTACAGCGACGTCACGAGCCTGATGCTCTGGCTGCGTCGATCCGTCGGCCTCGTGAGCGTGCACGGACCGATGCTCGAGTCGGGGGCGCGCGCGCCGACCGAAGCCCACGGTGAGCTGGCGCGCATGCTGTCGGGGGTCGGCGAGATGTCGCCGCTCCCGGGCGAAGCACTGGTCGGGGGTTGGCGAGAGGGTCGCCTGGTCGGCGGATCCTTGAGCCTGGTGGTCGCGAGCCTGGGTACGCCCTGGGAGATCGACACCCGCGACGCGATCCTGATGCTCGAAGAGGTCGGCGAGGCGCCGTACCGCATCGATCGGATGCTCTGGCAGCTGCACGCCGCCGGAAAGCTCGAGGTCGCGGCGGGCATCGGGTTCGGCTGTCTTCACGCTTGCGATCCGCCCGAGAGCGGCGGCCCCACGGCGGAGCAGGTCGTGCGGGACGTGGTGGGCGCCGCGGGCGTGCCGGCGGTCGTCGGGCTCCCGTTCGGTCACGGGGCCGAGAATCGTCCCTGGCCTCACGGGGGGCGGGCGGCGATCGATGGAGAGCGGGGCGAGATCGAGCTTCTCGAGTTTCCCGTCGCGCGCAGATAGCGGTAACCTAGGCGCGCCCCCCGGAACGCCAGTCAAGCGTCTGACCCGAGACGAAGAGAGACATCCAGTCATGAAGTGGGCCGTTGTCCGGCGGAAGCTCGCACGGGTGGATCGAGCACTCGACAAGGCGATCGAGGGTGCCCAGATCCCCGGTGCCGTGATCCTCGCGCGCATGCCGCGCCAGGACCCGGCCACCGGCACCCTCGAGCTGATGGAATTCGAGAAGGTGCGGGGCCTGGCGGTCGTGCAGCCCGAACGCGTTCCGATGGCGCGGGATACGATCTTCGACCTGGCTTCGCTCACGAAGCCCATGGCGACGACCACGGCCATCCTGCTGCTCGTTTCGGAGGGCAAGCTCGAGCTCGACGCCCCGGTCGCCAAGGTGCTGCCGGCGTTCGCGGAACGAGACAAGGAAGCCGTCACCCTGAGACAGCTCCTCACGCATTCGGCGGGGCTGCGCCCCTGGCGCGGTTTCCACGAGCTGCTTCTCAAGAAGGAACGCAAGACGGCCGAGCGGCTGATCGGAACGCCCGAGGGTCGGGAATGGATCCTCGACCGCGTGATCCGATCGGGCCTCGTCCACGAGCCCGGCGCGGCCGCCGTCTACGGCGACCTCGACTTCATCGTCCTCGGTGCGGTGGTCGAAGCGGTCAGCGGGCAGGGGCTCGACGCCTTCTGCGACGAGCGGATCTTCGGGCCTCTCGAGCTGGGTGATACGCGCTTCCACCCGCAGCTCCGGGTGGACGGCGACGAAGCTGGCGCGCCGGCCCTGTCTCCCGAGCGATTGCGCCGCGTCGCCGCCACCGAGAACTGTCCCTGGCGCGACCGCATCTTGTGGGGCGAGGTGCACGACCCCAACGCGTCCGCCATGGGCGGCGTCGCGGGTCATGCCGGGCTCTTCTCGACCGCCGACGACGTGATGCGCTTCGCACAGATCTGGCTGGACGTCTGGCACGGACGCAGCGACCTGCTGCCCCAGGATGCCGTGCGAGAGTTCTCGCGTCGCCAGGAAGGCCCGGAAGACTCCGTCTGGGCACTCGGCTGGGACCGACCCACGCCCGGCCAGTCGTCGTCCGGTGTGCACTTCTCCGAGAACTCCATCGGCCACCTCGGCTTCACGGGAACGTCGCTGTGGATCGATCTCGAGAAGGAGGCGATCGTCGTGATGCTCACCAACCGCGTGCACCTGATCGCGAAGAAGAGCCGGTTCGGTCTGCGACCAACCGTCCATGACTACATCATGGACGCCTTCACTTCTGGATGAGCGTCCGGATGACGTCTCGATGAGCACGGCCGTCCGCCACGTTCACTTCATCGCCATCGGCGGCACCGGCATGGGTTCGCTCGCCGGCTTGCTCAAGGCGCGCGGCTGGAAGGTGACCGGGTCCGACAGCGGGCTCTACCCGCCCATGAGCACCGCCCTCGAGACCTGGAAGATCCCGGTCTGCGAGGGCTTCTCGCCGGACAACTTCCGGGTCGACGGCCGAGCCCTGCCGGATCTGTTCGTGATCGGGAACGCGGTGCGCAAGGACAATCCCGAGGCGGTCGCGGCGATGGACAGCGGCGTCCCGTATCGCTCGTTCTCGGACGCCCTCTACGAGCTGGCGATGGCCGACAAGCATTCAGTCGTCGTGTCGGGCACCCACGGCAAGACCACGACGACGAACCTGATCGCCTATCTGCTCGAGGCGACCGGGCGCGACCCCTCGCTGCTGGTCGGGGGCATCAGCCGCGACTTCGAGGGCAGCTTCCGGGAAGGGAAGGGCGAGCACTTCGTCGTCGAGGGCGACGAGTACGACACCGCCTTCTTCGACAAGACGCCGAAGTTCCTCCACTACCACCCGCAGACCCTGATCCTGACCTCGGTCGAGTTCGACCACGCGGACATCTACCGCGATCTCGACCACGTGAAGTCCGCCTTCCGCGAACTGGTCGCCAGAGTCCCGGAAGGCGGCACCATCGTCGCGGCCTGGGGCCACGACGATGTGCGCGACGTGGTCTACGGCGCGCCGTGCCGCATCCTGCGCTACGCGCTCGAGCCCTGCGAGGGGACGTCGTGGCGCGCGGCGAACGTCGAGGCGCGGGAAGACGGGACGGTCTTCGACCTGATCGTCGAGGGTGAGCCGCCGCTGCGGGTCCGGACCCCGTTCCACGGCGACTTCAACGTGGAGAACACCCTGGCGGCTCTGGCCACCGTTGCTGCGCTGGGGGTCCCGCTCGAAGAAGCCGTGGCGGCGCTACCGCGCGCGCTCGGCGTGAAACGACGGCAGGAAGAGCGGGGAGAGGAGGGCGGCGTGCTCGTGATCGACGACTTCGCCCATCACCCCACCGCCGTGCGCGGCAGCATCGGAGCCCTGCGCGCGCGCCACCCGGAACGACGCCTCGTCGCGATCTTCGAACCCCGCACGAACACGAGCCGACGCCGCATCTTCCAGGACGACTACGCGCGCGCCTTCGACGGTGCGGACCGCGTCCTCGTCCAGGAAGTTCCCGACGAGCCGATCTACAGCGCCACGGGTGAAGTCACCGAGTTGTTCTCGTCCGCGGAGCTGTGCGACGCGCTTTCGGCCCGCGGCATCCGGGCGGACGCGCTCTCGGACGTCGATGCCATCGTGGACTGCGCGTTGTCCGAATCCCAGTCCGGCGACCTGCTGCTCGTCATGAGCAACGGCGGCTTCGGGGGCATCTGGGAGAAGCTGCTCGCCGGCCTGCGGGGCCGCTAGGGTCGGCGTCCTGGCCTGCCTCTTGCTGGCCTTCTAGCCGGCCCTCTAGCCAGCTTTGAGGGTCGAGGACGCGCGCCAGAAGCCGGCGAAGGCTGCCGGGTCCAGCGGCAAGGTCCACACCTCGACGATCATGTCGTCCTCGATGCGTGCGAGCATGCACTGCTGGGTGTCGATCTTGCGGTCGCCCCTCCGGGCAGTCACCCGGGACACGATCAGCACCCGGTCGTCGCTGGCGAGGATGTCCTCGATGCGTGCCTCGTACGCCTCCCCGGCGTCTCCGACATCAGCGAGATAGTCGAGCACTGCGGCTCGCCCGACGTGATCCCCCGTCCAGGGGTTGTCCGTCGTCACATGCCACACGATGTCCGGAGGCCAGAGCGCTTCGAGGGTCTCGATGTCGGCCTCTGCGACGGCCTGCCAGGCGCGCTCGACGATCTCGACGTTGGGGTGGTCCATGGCCGGCCCAGTATATACCCGGGGGTTCGGTTCGCGGGGGGCATTTCGTGTCGCGCCCTGCGTGTCGCGTCTTGCGTGTCGTCCGGGGGCCGTGGCCTATCTTCCGCACTGCATGCTGACATCGGCGCTGTTTCGCCAACACATCGACTCCGTCTGCGAGATGTCCCGGGACGCCTTGCGGATCGCCGCTGCAGCGGGAACGACCCACGAGGGAATCGTCCTTCACGCCGGAACCCAGGCCCGCTACTACGCGGACGATCTGTCGGTCCCATTCCGGACTGCGCCGCATTTCGCACGCATCGCACCAGTACCGGGGCCGGACCACCTGGTGTGCTTACGACCCGGGCACCCGGTTCGTCTCGTGCAGGTCGTACCCACGGACTACTGGGAGGAAGCTCCGACACCGCCGGAGCATCCCTTCGCCGATGTGCTCGAGGTCGTCCAGGCGCCCGACGCCCTGGCGGCGACGAGCTTGCTGGGCGACGTATCGGACTGCGCGTTCATCGGCCCGGATCACGCCGTGGCCGGGCGTCTCGGCATCGCTACCGCCGCCGTCGAGCCTCGGGTGCTACAGGGCGCCCTCGACTGGCACCGCGCCTTCAAGACCCCGTACGAGGTCGCGTGCATCCGCGAGGCAAACCGCATCGCCGCGAACGGGCACCAGGCCGCGCGCGAGGGCTTCGAGGACGCCCGCAGCGAACGCGAGATCCATGCCGCCTATCTCGAGGCGACCGGGGCGCTCGACGCGGAGACCCCCTACCCGAACATCATCGCGTGGGACGACCGTGGGGCCGTCCTGCACTATCAGCGCAAGCGGGCCGCCGCCCCGGACCCGGGCCGCAGCTTCCTGATCGACGCCGGTGCCTGCGTGCACGGCTACGCGAGCGACATCACCCGCAGCTACGCCAGCCGCGATGCGCACCCCGTCTTTCGCGAGGCACTCGCGCGCATGGAGTCCCTGCAACGCGAGATCGCACAACGCGTGGCTCCGGGCACGAGCTACGTGTCGCTCCACGCGCAGGCCGTCGAGGCGGTCGCACACGTGCTGTGCGACCTCGGCATCCTGCGGGTGGGGGTCGAAGAGGTCCTGGCCAAGGGGCTCGCGCTGCCGTTCCTACCCCACGGCCTCGGGCACCACCTGGGCCTGCAGGTGCACGACGTCGGCGGGCAGATAGTCTCGCCCACGGGCGACCACCGCCCGCCCCCGGACGCGCACCCCTACCTGCGAACGACCCGAGACCTCGACGTCGGTCACGTCGTGACCATCGAGCCCGGCCTCTATTTCATCCCGCAGCTGCTCGCGCCTCATCGCCGGGGGAAGACATCCCCGGCCTTCGACTGGCGACTCGTCGACGCGCTGACCCCGTGCGGAGGCATCCGCATCGAGGACGATGTGCTCGTCACCGAAGGCGGCCACGAAAACCTGACCCGCCCGTTCCTGCCCGGGACCCAGGACTCCGCTGCGCGAGAGCCGACTGCGCCTTGAGAGACGCGACCGACCCGACCGATCTGGACTGGATGGAGCTGCACCTGCGCTGTCTGTACCACCACGACGCGAAGGAGCGCATGCTGGCGGCGCGACAGCCGGGTGGTGGTCCGGCGCCCGTCTTCCACGTGGGACGCACGCGGCTAGGGAACCTCTGGCGATTCCGCGACGATCTGGACGCCGGGCGGGTCTGCGATCTCGCGCGCCTCGTCGGTCGCGAGCCCGCCCTGTCGATTGCGGAAGATCCGCCGCCCCTCGAGCGGCAGGAGGCGATCCGGCGCGTGCTGGCGACCGTCCCGGGAGGGCCAGCGTCCCCGGCCGGAGCAGGGCTCGTGGAGTGGCGGGGGCCGGCGTTCCGCTTTCCGGCGACGATCCAGATCCCCGACGGGCCACTGCCGCTGGTCGAGATCACCGAGGACCGTTCCGACCTGCTCGCCCGGACCTTCGCGGACTGGCTGCCCGAGATCGCAGCGCGCCAGCCCTGTATCGCCGTGGTCGACGACGACCACGCCGTGGCCCTCTGCTGCCCGTCGCGCCCCCTCGAGGTGGCGGGTAGCCCGGCGTGTGCGGCGGCGGAGGCGGGGGTCGAGACCTGGCCGGCGGCCCGCGGCCGGGGGCACGCGCCGCGGGTCGTCGCGGCCTGGGCCCAGGCCGTCCGGGACCGGGGGGGCGAGCCGCTCTACTCGACCCGTTGGGACAACCGGGCATCCCGAGCCGTGGCGCGAAAGCTGGGGCTGATTCAGTACGGCGAGGACTTCCACCTTTCCATCGCCTGAGGCGCACCACGTGTCTCGCCTCATTGCCCTGCGCCGACCGGAAGCTCGCGGAAAACCTTTTCCGATTCGGTGGAAAGAGCTTCTCCCGCGACGGAGCCGACCGGGTCTCGTCGAATACGACGGTTCGCCTCCTAACACGCCGTGGCATCGGTGCTTTGGCGGGTGGCCTCGTTTCTTGGCCTGGAACTTGCTCTTCGGAGGCCTCGAGTCAGCGTTCCCGAGGAGTCTCCGGAGCTGTCGGAATCGCGAATGCGGAGCGGACGCAGAAGCGGGAAGAGGATCAAACCATGTTGAGCGGGACGCGACGCCGATAGAAGAACGATCGCAAGCTGGAGGCACGGGCTGCGGGGCCCTGCCTCCTTTACGGGCCGTCGGCAAACGTCGACGGCCCGTTTCCTTTTCAAGCCGTCGTTGCTCTTATGCACGTCGACGGCCCGTGCGACTCTCTGCGGTCGTGGACGAGGATGAGATCAGGGGGCGAACGCGGGTCTGGATCGAGCGGGTGGTCGTGGGACTCGACCTGTGCCCGTTCGCCGCGGAGCCGTTCAGGGCGGGGCGCGTGCGCCTGGTGGTCTGCGAGGCCGACGGTCCCGAACGCCTGGCCCGCGCTCTCGCCGACGAGCTGACGCACCTGGATCGCGTGGCGCCGGACGAGGTCGAGACCACCCTGCTGGTCCATCCGCTGGCGCTCCTGGACTTCGACGCGTACAACGACTTCCTGGACGTCGGAGACCTGCTGCTCGAGAAGCTGGGGCTGGTGGGCAGTCTGCAGATCGCGAGCTTCCACCCCGACTACCGCTTCGCGGGCGTCTCGCCGGAGGACGTCGCCAACGCCACCAATCAGTCCCCCTATCCGATGCTGCACCTGCTGCGGGAGTCCAGCGTCGCCCGCGCCGTCGCGGCGCATCCGGACCCGGGATCGATCCCGAAGCGCAACACGGAACGGCTGCGGGCACTGGGCTGGGACGAGGTCGTCAGACTTCGAGGCCGACCGCGCGCATGAGCTCGAGCGCGTTGGATCGCGTGACGACTCCGGGCCACAGCCGGTAGTCGAAGTGCATCCGACCGTCGGCGAGTTCGTCCTGGAAATGGACGTTCGCGACCTGAGGGGACAGCTCGTCGGCCAGCTGCGCCAGCGCGAGGTCGTGTGTGGTGATCAGGCCGATGGCGCGACGGTCGAGCAGGCCCCGCAACACCGCCTCGGCGCCGATCCGTCGGTCGTGGGAATTCGTGCCGTGCAGCACTTCGTCGAGCAGGAAGAGCACGGGGTGTGGCCCCTGGGTCAGGTCCATCACCAGTCGGATGCGCTTGATCTCTGCATAGAAGTGCGATGTCCCCTCCTGCAACGAGTCGACCACGTGGATCGACGCGCCGAGGGCAAGTGGAGACAGTCGCAGGGAGCTCGCCCGAACGGGCGCGCCGGCCAGTGCCATCACGACACTCACCCCCACCGTGCGCAGGAGCGTGCTCTTGCCCGACATGTTCGACCCGCTGACCATGTAGGCCTGACGCTCAGCGCCGAGCGACACGCTATTCCGCACGCAACGCGCGGCGGGGAGCAGCGGGTGACCCAGCTCCTCTCCCTCGAAGCAGGCCGCATCTTCGACGATCTCCGGGAAGGGGTCTTCGGGGTGCTCGTACGCGTAGCTGGCCAGCGAGCTCAGGGCCTCCATCTCGGCCGCTGCATCGATCCAACGCGTGAGTGCGGGGCCGTGGTGGGCGCGCCAGTTCTCGGCGGCCAGTCCGAAGTGCGTGCCCCACAGCAGCAGCGCACCGATGGGCGCAAAGAACTGGTTCTGGCGAGCTTCGAGCTGGTCGACGATGCGCCGTAGCTGGGCGATCCGCCGCGAAGGCGGCAACCCCTCGCTCTGGAAAGCGGCGTGCAGGGCTGCCAGACGCTGGCACTCGCCGGGCTCGCTCTCGAGCCGCGCGAGCAGCCCGGCGAGCAGGGAGAGATCTCGCGTGGCACCCGCGGCCGACCGCATACCGCGCTTGACCCGGGTGCGCATCGCGTACGCGACCGCCATCTGCAGGACGAGGCAGAAGAGAAAGGGTAGATAGCCGGCGCCGGTGAAGATCGCCGCATACCCCGCCGCCAGAGACAGACTCGTGGCGGCGCCGGCGACCAGCCGCGGCGCCGGGCCGATGGCGGGTCCCGCAGTCGCGCCCCACTCGATCAGCGCGGCCGGATCGAGCTGCGACCGAACGTCGTCCCCGAGCAACGCGAGGTCCTCGCGCAGATCGAGGCGGTCGCGCAGCTCGGCAACGGCGGCCTGGCGCTTTCGCACCTCGTCCGGCGATGCCGGGGCGAGCAGCCAGCCCGCGAGCATCTCTTCGCCCGCCGGCGTTCGCGCCGTGCACAGCAGCTCGAAGAGCGAGCCCTCGCCGAACAGGTCGAGATCCTCCGCGTAGGGGTGGGGGCCACCGTCTTCCCGCTGTCGTTGGTTGCCAGTGCCCGCCCAGCGATCCTCCAGTCGTGCGATGCCGCGCTCGTAGAAGGCCGTCGAGCGGTCGGCCCGGCGGCGCGCCTGGATGACGCGATCGTGCGCCACCAACAGCGCGACGAAGGCGAGGGCCGTGGGCAGCAGCCACAGGCCGGGCAGGGTATGGGTCCCGAAGGTCGCGAAGCCCTGGGCGGCGCCGATCGCGAACACGGCGAGGCGCGCGTTGGAAAGACGTCCGTCGAGTCGACGCCAGCGCTCGGCGTTCGCGGTCCGGTCTGCCAGGCGGCCGCGGTATTCCGCCGCCGCGTCCAGGGCTTTGGTCACGGATACACCAGCAGCCGCGCTCCGCTTCCCACGGCGTCGGCGTTCGCGATGGCAGCGGCGACGTAGCCACGGGCCTTCTCGACCGCCGCGACGAGTGTCTCGCCCCGGGCCAGTTCGGCTGCGACCGCCGACGACAGCATGCAGCCCGTGCCGTGCACAGGGCCGGCGTCGATGCGTCTTCCCTCGAGCCAGCGGAACGCGAAGTCGGACTCGCCGTCCCGGGTGGCCAGCAGGTCGGCGACCGTGCCCCCGTCCGCCGGATCGCCCGCATGGGCGCCGGTCGTCGCGTCCCGGTGTCCGCCTTTGACCAGCACCGCCCCCGCGCCGAGATCGGACAGGAAGAAGCGCGCGGCCCGTTCGGTCCCGGCGCGCGTCGAAACGTCGCAGCCGGTCAGCGCTTCGGCCTCGGGCAGGTTCGGGGTCACGAGGGCGCAGTGGTCGATCAGTGCCGCCAGGCTCGTCCAGGCGCGACGTTCGAGCAGCGAGGCCCCGCTGCTCGAGAAGAGGATCGGGTCGACCACCATCGGCACCTGTCGAGCGAGGGAGCCGACCGCGAGCAGTACGTTGCGGACCACATCGTCCGAGGCCAGGGCCCCGATCTTGATCGCGTGGGGGGTGACGTCCGCCAACAGCGCACGCAGCTGGTCGAGCACCACCGACGGGAATACCGGCAGTACGCTGTGCACCTTGGCGGTGTCCTGGACGGTGAGCGCGGTGACGACGCCCGCCCCGTGAACGCCGAGACTGCGGAAGACCTGCAGGTCTGCCTGCAGGCCGGCACCACCGGTGGGATCGGAGGCAGCAATGCTGAGAGCGATTCGCATGGCGGTGGATGGTAAGATCCGCCCCCATGAGGCGCATCCCGCAGGCGAGATCCGCGCTGACCCTGGCTCTCGCCCTCTGCTTCGCTCAGCCCTTCGCCGTTTTCGCGTCGAACGCCGCCGCACCGACGGTGATCCTGATCTCGATGGACGGGACCCGTCCCGCCGATCTGCGGGCGGATCGGCTGCCTGCGCTGCTCGCGCTGGCCGAGCGGGGTGCCCGGGTCGAACGACTGATTCCGTCCCTTCCGAGCAATACCTTCCCGAATCACGTCACCCTGGTGACCGGTGTCTCGCCGTCCCGGCACGGGATCGTCGACAACAGCTTCTTCGATCCCGAGCGCGGGCTCTTCGAAAAGAAGGACATTCCCAGCTGGATCGCGCTGCCCCCTCTGTGGTCGATCCTCGAGGAAGCCGGCATCGTGACCGCGTCCTTCCACTGGGTCGGATCGGAAGGCGAGTGGCCGGGCGGGGCCGGGCCCCGCTACTGGAAGCCCTTCGACAAGCGCACCGGCGAGGCGGAGAAGGTGGACCAGATCCTCGCGTGGTTGGATCTGCCGGCGTCAGAGCGGCCCCACTTCATCACGAGCTGGTTCCGCGGGGCCGATCACGCGGGCCACCACCACGGCCCTGAATCGGACGAGGCCGCCAAGGCGCTGCGCCGTCAGAGCACCCAGCTGCAGCGGCTGATCGACGGCATCGCGGCCCGTGCCCTGTGGCCGACCACGACGCTGATCGTGGTTTCGGACCACGGCATGATGGTGCCCGACGTTCGCATCGATCTCGGCAAGGCACTGAAGGCGGCCGGACTCGATGCCCGGGTATTCGGGATCGGCGGCTTCGTGAGCATTCGTGTCGCGGACGATCAGGCAGACCGGGCCGTCGCGGTCGCGCGCGAGCAGGGGCTGGCGGCGTGGCGCCGGGAGCAGGCGCCCCCGGACGTACCGGTCCAGAACCCGCGCTTCGGACCCGTGGTCGCTCTGGCGCCGCGGGGTGCGGCCGTCGTCTATGACGGCCTGGTGCTGACGGGGTTTCACGGGCATCGCCCCGACGACCCGGAAATGGGCGCCGTGCTGGTCGCCGCCGGACGCGGCATCGTACCCGGCGTGCAGCTTCCCCCGGTCCGCAATGTGGACGTCGCTCCAACGGTGCTCGCCCTGTTCGGTCTCGGGCCTCCGAGCTGGATGGAAGGTCGTCCGATCGCCGGGCTGCTGATCCCGGACGTCGAGGCCGGACGGTGAGCCGACGCCTCCTCGTCGCGGTCGTACTGGGTGTCCTGCTTTCCGCTGGCCTCGCCACGGAACGCGTCTGGGCCGAGGCCAAGCCCGGACCCACGCCTTCCGCCGGCAAGGAAGCGAGCTGGTACGCGGCGACGGTGGCCGAGGACCAGCGCGGCAGCTTCCTGATGGTCCACTTCTGGTCCCGGGGGCCCTTGTTCCGGTCGGAGGCGGTGCTCGCTGGCCGCAAGATCGTCACCATCGTCACGCCTGACCGCTACATCGTCGCCGACGCGGTGTCCGGGCAGGCGGTCTCCATCGCTCGCAGCGACGCTGCGAAGGCGCTCGACGGCAAGCGCAGTCGGCCCTTCGGAAACGAGTTGCTCCAGCTGCTCGCCGAAGGTGGGGAGCACGTGGGGACGGAGCAGGCGAGCGGCCAGACCGTCGACGTGTACCGGATCACCGACGGCCGAGGTCGTCGAACGATCTGGATGTCCCAGACCAAGCCCGCGATTCCCCTGCGGATCGAGACCTACGACCGCGATTCGGCGACGACGGGCAAGGTCGACTACCTGAACTGGCTGCACAATCCAGCCATCGCCGACTCCTTCTTCCAGCCGGACTCGGGCTGGGAGATCGAAGAGCTGAGCTACGACGAATACCGGCGCAGGGCGCTGAGAGGGCCGGTCGGCCCGGCACCGGTGCTGTACCGGCACCTGCTCCACGGAGAGAGCGACGGCTGACCGCGGGTCCTGGCTCTCGCCGGCTCCGCTAGCGGCCGGAACCGCAGGTCCTGCCTAGCTCTTCACCCAGGTGATGTTCGCGTCCGCGACCATGGATGTCTTGGCGGCAAGCACGGCGAGCTTCCGGACGACTGTCGCCGACAGGTCTCGGAAGGCCTGCGCGGCGTCGGAATCCGGGGCGTGGATCAGGATCGGTCGCCCCTTGTCGCCGCCCTCGACCACGCGCGGGTCGATGGGGACCTCACCGAGGAAGTCGACGCCGAGCTCGTCGGCGATGCGCTTTCCGCCGCCCTGGCCGAACAGGTAGTACTTCTTGTCCGGCAGCTCCGGGGGCGTGAAGTACGACATGTTCTCGACGACACCGAGCACCGGGACTTCGACCTTCTCGAACATGCGCAGCCCCTTGCGCGCGTCGACGACGGACAGTTCGTTCGAGGTCGTGACGATGACCGCGCCGGACAAGGGCGCCATCTGGGTGAGGGTCAGGGCCGCGTCGCCCGTGCCCGGAGGCAGGTCGATCACCAGGTAGTCGAGCTCGCCCCACTCGACGTCGGTGAGGAACTGCTTGATCAGGCCGTGGACCATCGGTCCCCGCCAGATGACGGGAGACTCGTCGGTCAGGAAGAAGCCCATGGACATGAGCTCGATCCCGTACGCCTCCAGGGGATAGATGCGTCGGTTCTGCGCGGTCGGGCGTTCGTGGACACCGGTCAGCAGGGGAACCGACGGTCCGTAGACGTCGGCGTCCAGCAGCCCGACCTTGGCACCACTCGCCCGCAGGGCCAGGGCCAGGTTGATGGCCGTGGTGCTCTTGCCGACGCCGCCCTTGCCGGACGCGACGGCGATGGTGTGACGGACGCCCGGCAGCACCGCTTCGGCGGATTCGGACCGGGGAATGCTCGGGCGGGTCTGTGACGTCATGTTGACCGCCGCCTCGGTCACGCCCTCGAGCGCCTCCACGCGTTCGCGCGCGGCGCGTTCGAACTCGGCCTTGACCGGGCAAGCAGGCGTCGTCAGCTCGATGTCGAAGGCGACTCGGCCACCGTCGATCGCCACGTTCTTGACGAAGCCGAGCTCGACGATGCTCTTGTTGAAATCGGGATCGATGATGGGGCGGAGGGCGTCGAGTACCTGGCCTTCGCTGACGGCGCCGGGGGTGCCGGATGTCGCGGTGCCGGCCATAGTGGAGCTCCTGTCTCGTTTCGCTGATGCGGGGAAAGCGGGCTACGACTGTAGCGCAGGCCTTCTCGTAGGTTGGATGCCAGAACGGAGGGTGGATGACGGAGCCCGGCACAGTCCTCGACTCGGATCTCGACCACGCGCTCGCCCGCTTTCAGCAGACCGGCCTCGAATGGGCGGAGGGGCTCGCGAATCACGGTCCCATGGCCGTCGAGGCGCTGCAGCAGCTCGGGCATCCGGCGCTGATCGAGGGCTTCGTGGACAGCTACGTGCCGCGCATGCCGCCCCTGGTGGCCGGTGATCCGCTCGACGTCGAAGCCCGGGTCGGCGCCCTGGGCGACCCACTGCGCCTTCCCGATTGGATCGCGACCTACGACCGCGAGCTCGCGGCGCGGCCGTGGCGCGAGCTGCTGGCTACCGAAGTCACACGACTGCTGCCCGGTCTGTTCGCCGGGTCCGTTCACGGGATGCTGCGGGTCGCTCACGCCGTGCGCGCCATCGAGGTTCGCGACACGCCGGTGCGACGTCGTGAGCTCGCCCTGGGGCTCGCCTACTGGGCCGGGCGCTACCAGGAGCTTCCGGGGACACCCGGCGCGAAGCCGCAGCCGGGACAGAGCATCGCCAGGACATTCGAGGCCGTCACCCTGGTGCCGCCGGAGCGCCGCCGCTTCGGTCTATTCTCTGAGGCGGTCCGCGTACTGGACGACGACTTTGCGCGCTGCATCGAAGCCTTCGACCCGGCCAGTACACCGGCGGCATCCCAGGCGATCCACGAGATCTGTCGGGAGAGCGCGCAGCGCTACCTGCTCCATCCCACTGCGCGCATCGCCTACGTGCACTGCGTGACGGCGCCGAGTGCGCTGCGACTGTTCGCCCATCACCTGGACGACGCGACGCGCACACGCGCGGTGGGTTACGCCCTGCAGGCGGCGCTTGGACTGCACGCCGTTTCCGCCGGCGCCGCTGCTGGAACATCGCCGGACCGGGAGGTCGAGCGTCTGGCGACGGACCCTGCCGAGATCCGGTACCGCGCGGCGTGCTCCCTCGAGGAGCACGCGATCAAGATGGCCGAGGCCTGTCTGCGGGAGCAGGCGGTCCTGCCGGACCCGGTCTTTCCCCGCGCGGCCGCGGATGCTGCGATTCATCTGGACAGCGGCGGCGGTCGTGGGGCCCGGTGAGACGACGAGAGAGGAGCCCGCATGCTCGACTGGAGTGACGATCCCTACTGGCTGGTTTTCGGGTTGCTCGGCAATCTCGCCTTCGCGTCGCGCTTCCTGGTGCAGTGGATCGCATCCGAGCGGGCAGGGGAGAGCGTCGTGCCGCTGGTGTTCTGGCACCTGAGCATCGTCGGATCCCTCGTGTTGCTCGTCTACGCGATCCACGTCGAGAGCCCGGTCTTCACCCTCGCGTATCTTCCGAACGCCTTCGTCTACGTTCGCAACATCGCGCTGGTGAAGAGGAAGGAGCGCGAGCTTCTCAGTCCCGGGCCGCAGCCCGAGCCGGGCGGAACGTCACGCTGACCCGGAGGCCCCCGCCCGGGGCGTTGTCGGCACTCACACGCCCGCCCATGGACCCGGCGAGCTGGCGAACCAGGGCGAGGCCGATCCCCGAGCCACGCGTCGCCCGCGTCTCTTGGTCGTCGCGCCGGTAAAAGGCCTCGAAGATGCGCGGCACGTCCGCGGCGGGAATGCCCGGCCCGAAGTCCCGCACCGACAGCACGAGCTCGTCTTCGTCGCCGCGTAGACCGATGACGATCTCGCGCGGGTCTGCGTCGCGAGCGTACTTGAGGGCGTTGTCGACCAGGTTGAAGATGATCTGGGTGACGGCGTCGCGGTCGAAGACGACCTCGGGCAGCTCGGGATCGCGCTCCAGTCGAACCGCGAAGTCCTGCCGGCGCGCGTACGGCGCGACCTTCTCGGTCGCCTCCTCGACCACCGGGCCGAGATCGCCGCTCGTGGTCCGCACCTCGTACTCTCCTCGTTCGAGGCGCGAGAAGTCCAGCACGTTGTCGATCAGTCGCGAGAGCCGCTCGGATTCGTCGGTGATCGTGTGGTAGTACTCGGCGCGCTTCGCGTCCGTCGGTACGAGCCCATCGCGCAACATCTCGCCGTACATGCGGATCGACGTGAGCGGGGTCTTCAGCTCGTGGGAGACGGATGCCGCGAAGTGGCTGCGTCGTTCTGCGAACTGGACGACGACGCGAACCATCCGGTGGACCGCGAGCAGTCCGGCGACCGCCACGATTGCGAGCAGCGCCGCAAGCGCGTGGATCGTCCCGGTTCCGCGTCCCCCCGGCAGCACGGGCAGCTGCAGCTGGACGCCGAAGGCGTCGAAGGGCTCGGCGAACGGGTGGTGGTAGACGTAGGCGGAGTCCGAGGCCGACATTGCGGGGGTGGAGGGTGTGGAGCGTGTGGCGCCAATCGAGTTGGTGGAGTTGGTGGAATAGAAGGTCGTGCGGGCGCCCGCCCCCCGCACGCCGCTCGGTTCGATGACCTGCTCGTCGAGCCAGGCGCCGAGCTTTCCCCAATCGACGAGCAATCCCTGCCGGTAGCCCTGGGCGTCGGCGACGACCGTCCGGTACAAGACGAGTCGCTCGCCCGGCGCCGCGCGTCCGTTCATCGGCTCGACGGCAACGCGCACGGTGCGTTCCTCGGGCGCCGGTACCGGTGCGTCGGACGCGAAGCCGTCGACGCGGGTTCGCTCGCTCGCCTGGGCCAGGGTCGGCGGGGCCAGCGAAGCGAAGGGCGCCGCACTTTCGGGCGAGGCTGAGGCCAAGGGCGTGGCTGCGGGTGCAGACGGAGCGAGTGCGCGCCGCGGCACGCTCTCGAGCTTCTGCTGTCGCTGCTCCTGACGTCGCTTGGTCGCGAGGTTGAAGCTGCGGTAGAGGTCGAAGCCGTCTGGATCCTTCTTTTCTTCGAGATCGGCATCGAGATCGGCCTCGGCATCGTCTTCGCGATTGTTTCGGGCCGGCGAAGGCGTCGGCGCGCCCTTTGCCTTTGCGGCGAGCCTGCCGCCCGCGTGCGCGCTGTTCTTGCCCTCGCCGAGGGTGGGGGTCGCTTCCGCTTCCACCAACACTTCGGCCATGACGGTTTCGAGGTCCGCGAGACCCCACGAGTCTTCTGCCGTGGTCCGATCGGCGGGGCCCTGCTGCTCCTTTCCCGGGCGCGCCTCCTTCTCGAGCTTCGCGCGCTTGGTGTCGTCGCGAAGTCGCGCGGCTCGTTGCCAGGCGTCTTCGAGCACGCCGGGGAGATCCACGGTCGGCGAGCTGGGGTCGAAGTCGCCCCGGGCGACGGCCACATCGATGTTCCGCGGGACCCGCGGCGTGTGGAAGCTGCCGTCGGGGTCGATCTGGAAGTAGCCGACGACGAAGGGCATGGACGGTGCCGCGGCCAGGGGCGAGCGGTCCGGCGGCTCGCCGCTTGGGTAGAAGCGATAGGCGTCGAAGGGTCGCGCCTCTTCTCCTGCCAGGAAGCGCGAAAGGGTCGACTCCATCTCGTCGAAGGCCCGTTCTGCGATCAGTCGGTGGCGGTTCTCTTCCTCGACCGCAGCGCTCTCGAGGGCCCGCACGACCAGGATGCTGACCGGGATCGCGAGGCCGAGGGCCAGCAGCAGGAGTACGAGGGTGACTCGTCTCATGCCGGGTGCCGGTAACCCGCGCCGCGTACGGTCTCGATCCAGTCGCCGGCCTCGCTTCCGGATCTGGCGCCAAGCTTCTTGCGAAGCTTCGCGATGTGCATGTCGACGCTGCGCGTCTCGACGCGGTCCGGGTTCGGATAGCCCCACACCTCGGCCAGCAGGGCGCGACGGCTCACGATACGTCCCCGTTCCCGCGCGAGCAGGCGCAGGACCTCGACGTCGCGTGGTGTCAGATCCACCGCCCGGGCGTCCTCCCCCGTTCCCGAGCGCGCGCAGAGCGAACCGGGATCGACCCGCAGCGCGCCGAAGTCGAAGGCGGCGGACGCGGGGTCTTCGCGGTCGAGCGCGCCGCTTCGCCGCAGCAGCGCCTCGACCCGGGCGGTCAGCTCTGCGACCGAGAAGGGTTTGACCACGTAGTCGTCGGCGCCGCAGCGGAAGCCGCGCAGCACGTCTTCCTCGGCGCCGCGTGCGGTGAGCATCAGGACGGGGACCTGGCAGCCCTCCGCGCGCAGGCTTTCGCAGACCTCGAAGCCGTCGAGCCCCGGCAGCATGACGTCGAGCAGTACGAGGGCGTGGTCTCCGGATCTCGCGCGGGCGAGGCCGTCGTCCCCGCGGCCGACCGGCTCGGCCCCGTATCCGTGAAAGGTGAGGACGTCGCACAGACCGGATCGGATCGGCTCCTCGTCCTCGACGACGAGCACCGCGATCTTCGAATCGGTGGACACGGCGCGCATTCTAGTTTCTTCGGCCGGGCGCTGCTGTAAATCGAATGTAAACGCTCGCCTCACCCGTTTACGAGGCTTTGACGGAACCCCGGCAACGGCTGGCGTACACACGGTGACCCAAGCACGACCCGCAGCGGGATGAGCCCGCAGGCCGGCGTCTTCCGGAGATCACCATGTCCAAGCAAAGCACTCGAGACGATGAAACGGCGACCCCGCGGCTGCTCGGCCGACGCTTCTTCGTCGCCGCCGCACTCCTCTTCTTCACCCTCGCGGGTGGCTGGGCGGTCGCCAAGACGCGGCCCGAGGCGGGTCCCGGGCGCCCCTTCCAGTCGGGCACCGCGGGCCCGGTGCACTTCCGGGCGCAGCTCGATCGCGGGACCGTCCTTGCGGGAAGTGACGGCGCCTTCGGGATGGAGCTGGTCCTGTCGGCCGACGAGCAGCCGTCGACTGAGCCGGTTCGCGTCGCGACCGACCTCGTGGTCGTCCTCGACCAGTCGGGCTCGATGGCCGGCAAGCCGCTCGAGGACGCGCGCAGCGCCGTCCGCGAGCTGATCGCGCGACTGGGGGCGCAGGACCGCTTTGCGCTGGTCACGTACGCGTCGGGCGCCGGACTCACGATCCCTCTGCAGGACGCCACCGCCGCGAACCGATCCCGCTGGGCCTCGCAGGTGAACAGCATCGGGGCGACGGGCGGAACCAACATGGCCAGTGGCATCGATCTCGCCGTCGAGACCATCGCGCGCGGGCGCGCTGCCGGCCGCCTGCCCCGGGTGATCCTGCTTTCCGATGGCCACGCCAACGAAGGCGACCATTCCTTCGAGGGGCTGCGCGTTCGCGCCGGCCGTGCCGTGCAGGGCGAGTACGTGCTGTCCACCGTCGGCGTGGGAGAAGGTTTCGACGAGGCGTTGATGACGGCTCTGGCCGACGCGGGTACCGGCAACTTCTACTACGTGCGCGACGGCCGCGATCTGGGGGACGTCTTCGCCGGCGAGTTCGACTCCGCGCGTGAGACCGTCGCGTCGGCGGTGACCGTCGAGATCGATCTCGAAGCAGGTGTCGAGCTGCTCGACGCCGCCGGCTACCCGTTGGAACGCAGCGGTCGCAGCGTGCGATTCCGCCCGGGCACCTTGTTCGCCGGGCAGGAACGACACATCTGGCTGAGCCTGCGTGCACCGACCGATCGCGTGGGCGAAGTCGGGCTCGGTGCGTTTCGTGTGAGCTACCGCCTTCCCGAAGAGGCTCCGGGGTCGCCGCCTCGGGTCGTGAGCATCGACGATGCGATCCGGATGGCGTGCGTGCGGGACGAGAACATCTACGCGGCCTCCCTCGACGAGGGCCTGGTGGTTCGAAACATCGCCGAGGACAAGCTGTCGCAGCTGAAGCAACGGGTCGCCGCGTCCGTGCGCGCGGGCGACTACAAGGACGCCGAGGAGCAGATCGAGACGTTCAAGCAGAAGAACGCAGCGCCCCTGCGGAGCCTCGGCTACGTGCCGGCCGAGACCGAGGCCTACCGCGACGCCGACGCGCTGGCCCGGGACGTGGAGGACGCCTTCAACGCGCCCGCGGCACCTGCCGCCCGCAACGCTCTCTCGAAGAAGCTCTCCGCTTCGGGCCAGGACGGCCGCCGGCAGGGTGCGAAGAAGTAGGACGCGAATGGACCGTATGACGGAGGCGAAACGAGACCAATGCCGATCCGGAAAGGACCGAAACCATGAAGCTCTTCGACCGTGTGAATCGACTCGTCCGATCGGATGCCCATGGCATCCTCGATCAACTCGAAGAACGAAGCCTGCTCCTCAAGCAACACCTGCGCGATGCGGAGATCGAGGTCGTCAACAAGCGGGTGCGCGTCGAGGCCCTCGAAGAGGACCAGCGGCGACTGCGTGAAGACGCGGACCGTCTGCGCGCGCGAGAGTGCCAGCGCGACGAGGACGTCGAGCAGGCACATGCCGGCGAGAAAGAAGAGCTCGCCCCCATCTCGGTGGGCCG
>JAJDAN010000069.1 GCA_029261855.1 Deltaproteobacteria bacterium | reverse complement strand
GCGCGAACGCCAGGACGACTGTGACCCCGAGGACGATCCGATTCGCGTTCACGGTGCGCTCCCGACGACGATCTCCTGCATCCGCACGGTCTGGACCGCTGGAACGAAGCCACCCGGCTCGGCGTTGCCCAGGGTCGTGACGGGAGCCACGAAGCAGTCGATGTCGATCGAACGCGGCGAGTTGCACTGGTTCGGGTTGCTGGCATCTCCCTGGCCCTCGAAGACGAGCGGCGGCTGGATCACCTGGGTCCCGACCAGATTTCGGAGGAAGCGCATCGGGAAATGGCGGTTCATCAACCGCGCCGACACGACCAGGGTCTTGCCGGCGAGCTCCGCGGGGACCTCGAAGTCGTAGTCGAACACTCGAGGTTGGAACGGCGCCATGGAGTTGAAGTTGAACGGATGGTTCTGGATGAATACCGATTCCGACGGCCGTCCGTTCAGCTCGAGGTTGAACTCCACGTTGCAGGTGCCGTTCGGGCAGTCCGAGGCGTAGGTGACGTTGGTGCAGGCCTCGCCCGGGTTGTCGCTGTCGTCCGAGCACTGCCCGTTCACCAGGCACACGTTGTTCGCGCCGCCGAGGCCGTTCAAGGTGCAGGTCAGGTCCAGGAAGCACGACACCGGGCCACCGAGCGGGCCGTTCATCGGGATCGGTCGACCCTCCGCATCGCGCGGGCCCGCGGCATCTACGCAGACCCCGTTGGCCGTCGTGCGGAACTGGTTCTGGAAGTTGACGATGCCCGTGTTCTCGATGCGGCAGAAGCCGGCGTCACCGCAGTTGTTGCTGCCCGGGCAGTCGGCGCCGACGTCGCAGGCGAGGCCGGACCGTGAGCCGCCGACGCAGATCTCGGTCTCCGCGCAGTTGTCGCTCGCGCAGTCCGCGTCGACCAGACACGGCGCGTTGTCGTTGGCCCCGCCCTCACACGCCAGGGACTCGAGCTCGCACTCGTGGTTCGCGCTCCCGAAGAGCGACGTGTAGTAGGCGGCGCAGGTGGGGTCCGTCTCGTCGCAGCACTCGAGCTCCGGGAAGTTCGAGCAGCGGTACAGGCACGGTCCCGCGTTGCCACAATCCGCGTCGTCCTGGCAGCTGGGGCGAGCGATGTCGCCCGCACAGCGGCCGCGCTCGTTGCCGTCGGAGAGCTCGATTTCCGGCACGCAGGGGCCGACGTCGGCGTCGCCCTCCATGCAGCCGGGGTTGCCGAAGCCCGGGGCCGTGTGACCGGGCCCACTGGCCGGCGTGAGGGCCGGGTCGCAGAGCCGGGCCTGGAAGGGAAAGTCGGGGACCGTTCCCGTATCGATACCCGAACCCGCAGCGATCGACGCGCGGTAGGTCTGCTCCGTCTCTTCCGCGCAAATGTATTGCACGCTGAGCGCCCGCCCTTCGGTGCCGGGCATGACCTCCCGACGCGGGTCGCCGGGATTGCCGAGCACGCGTGTCCCGACCGCGACGAAGAAGTCTTCCGGGTCTTCGTCGTCGAGACTGCCATCGGGTACCAGCTCGCCGGTCTCGGGGTGCGCCTTGTCCAGCAGGAAGCCGGACCGGAAGACGCAGCCCGCCAGCCGCAGCTGCGTGGCGCCGACCGGGTCGCGCGAGTCTTCGGCGCTGGTCGCGATGGTGCGCTGGAGATTACAGGGGGCGTTGTCGGCGAACGGATTCGCGCCGATACCGAGGTTGTCCAGCACCTCCTTGTCCTGGACGTACACCTGCAACCAGTTCTGCCGCTCGTGGGAGAAGCCAGCCGGGAAGCGGTGCCCGACGCCGACGTTCTCCACCGAGACCTCGACGTGATACTCGGCGCCGGCCACGGGCTGCGTGGCCCGGTCGATGACCTGGATCTTGAAGCCCGAATCGATCAGCTGCTGTCGCCGGGTCACCTGGATCTGCTGTCCCGGGAACTTGACCAGGGGCAGATCGACCCCCGACATGAAGTGGGTCGAGACCCGGCGCGCGGGCAGCGGCGTGCTGACGTCGCTCTGTGAGCCCTCGAGTGCTGCCAGGTCCTTGGAGTAGAGCTCGTTCTTGTCCCGCACCCGGGGAGACACGCCGGAATAGTCGATCAACGCCGTCTCCGGGAAGTTCGACATGTGGCAGTCCTGGCAGGTGACGACCTTGCCGTAGACGGGGTTCGCCTGGGGGTTGATCGAGCAGGGCCCCTCGTCGAAGCCGTTGACCATGCAGTCGGCATCGTTCTGGCAAGAAATGAAGGTGTTGCGCTGGCAGTAGGAGAGCTCCGGATGGTTGTAGAGGCTGATCTGCCATTCGGTGAAGAGATTCTCGACCCGGCGGTAGCCGACGTTCTGGGGATCGCCGGTCTGCCCGGCAGCGTCCGCGCCGTCGCGGTCCGCCGGAGGCGGACGCGTGGCCAGCGAGTTGGGAAGCTGGTGCGCGCCCGCGTTCTCCATGACGCACGGACCGCAGTCGTCGCCCGAGCATCCGATGCCGAGACCGAGGCAATCCGCGTCGGTCTTGCAGACGTGGGAATCCTGTTCCTGGCAGGACTTGAGCACCGCGTTCGCGAAGGGCGGGCGCACGTCGTGGCAGGCGCCGCACATCATGCTGCTGCGGTAGAAGTTCCCGTCCGGTCGGTCGAGCGTCAGGGTGTCCGTACGCCGCGCGAGAGGCTGGATGGTCTCGTCGTTGGGGTTGTCGATGGCGCGCTCGAGCAGGTTCTGTGCGGTGTTCGTCGGAATCGCGCAGTCCGTCGAGGTCTCGCAAGCGAGGCCCGGACGATCCGCGCTGTTGATGCCACAGACGCCCTGGAAGCAGCCGCCACAGTCACCGTCGTTGCTGCAGGCCATCCCGATCACCGGGCCACCCTGGCAGATGGCGCCCGGCCCGCAGTAGGGAAGCTCTTCGCAGCTGAGCTGGGTCGGTCGCACGATCTGCAGACCGGCCTGGGGGTTCGCGACGCCGTTCCTGCGGTCCGTCTGGTTGTAGGGCACGACGAGGGGGGTCTCGACCCGGGCCGACTCGTGGAAGGCGTTGAGCACCGGCGGGATCGTGTCGTCGGCGATGCGTCCGTCGGTCGCCACGCAGCCGGCCGCACCGTCGCCGCAGCCCTCGTCGTCGGACCCGGCGACGATCGGAAGGCCGGCGAGCCGCAGCCGGCGACCGTCCTCGCTGGTCCGCTCGGTGATGTCGATGGAGAGGACGCCGACCGAGTCCGAGTTGCGGAACTGCTGGCACGAACGCTGGTGGTTCGGCTGCATGTTGTGGCAGGCCTCGCAGTTGATGCCCTCCTGCGCTTCCGGGAAGTAGTAGGCGGTGGTCGGCCCGATGATGCAGGGGCCGCAGTCGTCCCCGCCCGACGGACAGCCGTTGTTGCCCGCCGCGCAGTCGGAATCGTCCACGCAGTGCGCGATTCGGCGCGGGAAGGGAAGGTTGGCGTTCTGCGGCGGCATGTTCACGCAGGTGCGGCCCTCGAATTGGATGCAGGCGCCGGCCGCGCCGCAGTCGACCGCCGCCGTCTGATTCGTGCACGTCGCGAAGGCGTTCGGCGAGCCGGGCGCACACACGAAGGGGATCACCGGCTGGGCGTCGGCGAAGCCCGCGTTGTTGCCGCCGTAGCGTCCCTCGAGACCGATGAAGGCCATCGGCGCGTGACACGGCAGACAGAAATTGCCGACCGCACCCGCCTGGGAGACGCCGTTGTTGCCGTCGATGTCGAAGCCGGCCCCGATGCTGTTCTGGCCGGCCGCCACCAGGGAGTAGAAGGTCGGGCTGATGCCCGAATAGGCGTGGGGACTGGTGCGCCACTCGTTGAACTGGCGCGGATGACAGAATTTGCATTCGGCCGAGTCACTGAAGGGCCGCTCGGCCACGTAGGGCCCGGGGGGCGGAGGTCCGCCACCGCCGCCGGTCCCGCCGGGATCGGGATCGAGCCCAGCCAGGGTGCGCTTCGCGATGGTGACGTCACGCAGCCCGATGACACCGTCCTCGTCGAGATCGGCGTCCTCGTCGAAGGCTTCGTCGCCGCTGCTGCTGCCGAAGGTCCACGTGAAGATCTGAAGCGCTGTGGCGAAGAGACCCGTCGGCTCCGCGCCTGCGCCGCTGCCCCCGCCATCTGCATCGGCATCGCCGCTCGTGACACCCGCGGCAGAGCCACCCGTGCTGGTCACGGGCGAGGTCGTGGTCGGGAAGCCGGAAGTCGATGAAGAGATCGAAGACTCGGACTGCCCCGCCGAGACGGCGGCGGGCGACCCGGCCGCAGAGCCTCCGCGGGACGACTCGTCGTCGGCGCAACCCGAAGCCAACACGACGATCGCCAACAGACCGAACAACGTACGCATGCCCGCCCCCTTACACCGCTTACGCCGCTGTCACCGCTGCACGCGGCGTCCGCCTGACGAGGTATCAAGTGCTACCCCGCACGCCCGCACCGGTCAACCGTGGAACGGGAACGACCCGGTTGGGCGCCGTCGGTCCGACGCACCACGCCGACCCCATCGCTACTCTTTGCAACGTCTCGATGTCAAGCGATTTCCAGGTGAATCCTCGATTCGTTTCACGAACATCGATAGCGACTTGCGTCTACGCCGATTTGGGTACCATCGGGCCGGCCTGAGCGTTCCTCCCGTAATGTCCCGCCGGAAGCACGGCTCGGATCCGAAGCCCTGCTCGATCTCGAGGGGAGTCCCGAATGTTGCGATCGTCCCGCCTGCTTTCCAGCCCGTTCTTCGCGCTGCTCACCGCGGCGGCCTTGATACTGAGTGGCCTCGCAGCCCCGGCCGCGGCCCAGGATGACGCGGAGGAGGTGGGCTACGAAGCCTACGTGAACACCACCGCGCTGAACCTGCGCGCGGGCCCCGGCACCAAGACGAACGTGGTCGGGATCCTTCTCAAGTACGACCGCATCCAGGTGCTCGAGCAGACGCCCATCGGCGGAGCGACCTGGTATTCGATCGAGGCGGGCGGTGGCTACACGAACGGCTGGGTGAACGCGCGTTACGTCGAGTTCGGCGAGGCACCCGGCGGCGTCTTCCCCGAGGGCCCTGTCGACTACGGCAAGCCGGAAACGCCCACCCTGATGAAGGGCCCGTGGAAATACCAGGGCGCCGGCGCGTGCAGCGACTGTCACATGGAGCCCACCGGAGACTTCCCGCTCGGCGCTTCGCAGGTCTGGGAGCACCACGTCCACTCGTCTGCCTACAAGACCCTCGAGCGCGACTACACCAAGGAAATTGCGCGGCGAACCCGCGGCATCGACGACCCCATCTCCGACTGGCGCTGCGTGAAGTGCCACACCACGGCCTACGGCGCGCCGAAGAGCCAGATCGCCTCGGGCTACTCGGACAAGCAGGGAGTCACCTGCGAGGTCTGTCACGGCCCGTCGAGCGACTACGCGAACGTCGATCACGGCCCCAGCGTCCCGGATCGCGAGGCCATGGGCTTCCGCATCCTCAAGGACCTCACCGAACGCCGGGTGGTCTGCACGAGCTGCCACAACCCCGCCAGCCCGACCTACGTCCCCTTCAACCTGCGCGAGTTCTCGCGCGACATCGCCCACTGGGTCGACCCGGGCGACAAGTCCTACTACGCCGACGCGAGCGCCGAGGCGAAGCGCCGGGAAGCCGCGGTCGAAGCGGCGCGCAAGGCCAAGGCCGCAGAGGCCGTCGCCGCCCGGGAGAAGGCCGCCGCCGAGGCACGGGCCAAAGCAGATGCAAAGGCCGCTGCCGCCCAGTCCCAGGCCGAGCGCGAAGCCGCGGAGACCGCCAAGCGTGCCGAAGCCGAGGCCGAGAAGAAGCGCCAGGCCGCGATGTCCGACAAGCAGCAGGCCGAAGCCCAGGCCAAGGCCGCCGCCGCGGCCGAAGCCGCTGCCGCAGCAGAAGCCAGGCGCATGGAAGAAGACGAGAAGCGCGCCGCAGAGGCCGAGCGCAAGAAGGCCGAGGCCGCCCTCGCCAAGCAGAAGGCCGCGGAAGCCGACCGGGCCCGCAAGGCCGAAGCCTCCCGCAAGAAGGCCGAAGCCGAGGCCCGCGCCGCAGCCGCCAAGTCGACGGGCATCGAGCGCTACCTCGAAGACGTGGACGACGTCATCGTGCTGAACACCGACGGCGAGAAGTACAACAGCGTCGAGTTCGCGCACCTCGCGCACGCCGCGAACCAGTACCTGCCCGACGGTACCTGCCAGACCTGCCACCACACCCAGGAAGGCGACGATTCACCCGAGGCCTGCAGCAACTGCCACGAGATCGGCGGAGAGGCGGACGAGGAAAAGAAGAAGTCCCGTGCCGTCCACACCAAGAACCTGCGCTTCCCCAAGCCCAAGGGCCAGGAACAGGTGAGCTGCATCGGATGCCACAAGTCCCAGAACGAGCTGCTCGCGACGGGCAAGCGGACGGGCGAGAAGGCCCCGACGAAGTGCACGCTCTGCCACACGCGGAAGTAGCGCTACCGATCGGGTTCGTGCTCCGAAGGCCCTATCTCGGGTCCTCGGAGCGAGTGAATTCCTGCAGTGCCGCGAGCGCAGTGCCGGGAAACTCGTCGATCGGGTAGTAGCGGCCGATCACGTCGATGGCGTCCGGGTACCTCTCGATCCCCAGGTGCCGCAGGAGATAGCGGACATCTTCCTCGTCTCGATATCCCTCGCCCAGTCGCATCGCCAGACACTTCATCGCGAGCATGTATCTCGCGTCCGCGCAGAACACCCGCAGATGGCTCATCTCGCGGAAGGGCTCGAACGAGCCGTGGTCGCTCAGGTAGCCCTTCACGGCATCGTTGAGCCACGTATCGGGAACGCCCTCCTTCTCCGCAACGCGTAGAGCGGCCTCCCGGATCTCGTTCGCCGGCTCGAAGCGGGCATCGATGTCGCGGGTCGAGTCCCGAGCCTCGAAGGCGAGGCACATCACCGCCCCGCCGGCCAGATGGAGGTCGCCCCGGATGCCCCGCCCCGCGAGCTCGGCGTTCAGCGACTCGAGCAGCTGGAGGATCCGATCGCGCGAGAACGCAGGCACGCTCAGACCCGGTTTCCAACCGTCGCATCGATGAAGATGTTCCGGCGGCTGAAGGCGGGCGGCGACCGGGTCAACAGGTGCAACCGAACGCTCGTCAGATCCGAGCCGAAGACCGGCTCGTCGAGGGGCTCCACCTCCCAAGTCCAGTGAGGAAGCGCGACGCGCTTCATTCCGGCCGCGTGCTCGACGGCACCGGCAACGTAGTTCGCCCAGTACGCATCGAGCTCGGCCGGAGGCGGTTCCGAGACCGCCTCCGCGAACTCGCGCGCACCCAGTGCGTCCAGGAATTCGAGCAGCTCGGCGAACTCGTCGCCGGGTCGACCGGAAGCGGCGATGGCGGCTGTCAGCGCCTGGAAGCGCCCGCGGGCCGACGGAACGAGCTTCATCAGCACCCAGTCGGACATGCTCATTCCGGCCTTCGCGGCCTGGTCCCGGATCGCGAGCTTCTGGGCCTCCGAAACCCGGATCTGAAGCTGCTGGGTCTTCCGTCCCGCTCGAGTCATGGCAGGCATCCTAAGACGGGCTTTCGAGAATGTCAATACATACGTATTGACACAAATCGGATCACCGAGTTCAGAACTTTATCGAGCGGAAAAGAGGTGAAGAGGTTCTTCCACCTCGAGCGCTTCTAGCAACTCGCCGGCCACGATCGCGGTGAGGAGACAGGCAATCGCAGTCGCAGCACCCCATTCGGGCTCCCGGTTTGGCCCCCCGAGTGCTTCGGCAACCGTCGGGTTCTGGAACGGGCCGCTCAGCGCCGTGACTAGAGGCCCTTGCGCCCCAGGCGCACGCCGATCTTGCGCAGGAAGCCCAGCGGTAGCTCGGCTCCGATGAGGGCGAAGATCACGTCGTTGGCCAGCTCGACGGGGCCGTCCGGGGTTTCGAGCACGGCGACGCCGTCGCGGATCTCCTGCATCGAGGACGAGGCGACGATCTCGATGCGTCCCTCGGCGGCGGCCGCGTCGACGTCGCTCGAGTTCTGCGGCGTGATGCCCTTCAGCACCGGGCCGCGGATGGCGAGGTGTACGGTGTTCAGCAGCTGGGGCTCGCTGAGGGCCAGCGCGGCTTCGACGGCGGCGTTGCCTCCGCCCACCACCAGGATCTTCTGCTCGCGGTATTCGTCGGCGTCGATCAGGTTGTAGACCACGCGCTCGGGGTCCTCTCCCGGGACGCGCAGGCGTCGCGGGGTGCCGCGCATACCGATGGCGAGCACGACGTTCTTCGCCCGGTAGCACTTGCCGCCCGAGATCTCGATCTCGTAGCCGAGTTCGTCGTGGCGGCGGATGTCCACGACTTCCTCGCGCTCGCGCATGACCACGCCCGTGCGCGTGATGATGTCCTCCCAACGACGTACGAGCCCTTCCTTCGATTCGTCGTCTTCCTGGAAGAACGACCCGTAGTCGGGGATGTCGACGGGCGCGGCCTGGATGATCTTCGCACGCGGATAGTCGCGGATCGTCGCCGCGGCCGTGCTCTTCTCGCACACCACGTAGGACAGCCCCAGGCTCTGGGCGCGGGTCGCGGCCCCGAGACCGGCGGGGCCGGAGCCCGCGATCAGGAGATCGAGAACGCGGTCGTCGGGCGGGGTGTCGTCGCCGTCGGCATGCCCCTTCTCGGACCCCAGTCGATTGTCGATGAAGTCCGCCACGTCGAAGCCGGATTTCATGGCGCGGTTCACCAGCGGGACGCCCGCCAGCTCACCGATGATGTAGAT
>JAJDAN010000068.1 GCA_029261855.1 Deltaproteobacteria bacterium | reverse complement strand
GGGTTGGGGTTTCCTGGCCTGGAACCTCAGCTTTTGCCTTTGGTTCTCCGATTACATGCGTCGAGGGACGCGTCTACGCGCGTCTCGATGAGGGCTGAGATGGATCTCGGTGCAGTTTCCGACGAGGACCTCGGGCGGACTCCGTGCATCGCTGCGGGGTGCGACCCGACCGCGCTTCGTCTCAGTGCTTCGGAGGGGTACTTGCTCTCGCGGATCGACGGACATACGCCCTGGCGGCTACTGCGTGAGATCGGTGGCATGACGGCCGACGAAGTCGACATGTGCATCGAGATGTGGCTCGGCGACGGCGTCATCGAGATGGGCGGGTCCGAGCGCAAGTTCGTCCCGATGAAGCCGAAGACGCCGGAGCCCGAACCCGTCGTCGTGCCGGGTCAGGTCGACGATTCGGCCATCGACGCAAGCCTCGAGATCGACGTCGAGACCCAGCGCCGGATCCTCGACATGGAGAGCCGTCTCGGCTGCGGCTATGCGGAGATCCTCGGCGTCTCGTCCGACGCCGACGGCAAGGCGATCAAGAAGGCCTATCGCGGTCTGTCTCGGGACTTCCACCCGGACCGCTACTTCCGGAAGCAGATCGGCGACTTCAAGCCCCGCCTGGAAGCCATCTTCAAGAAGGTGCTCGAGGCGTACGAGCTGTTGTCCGACCCGGCCACGCGCGCCGAAGTCCAGAAGGCGATGGCCCAGGCCGGCGCCGCTGCCGCGGCGGCCCCCGCCGGAGACGGGTCGTCGCCCACCGGAGACCCGAACCGACCGCTCTCTCCCATCGAGCGGCTGCGCATGCGCATGCCGTTCAAGATCCCCGAGTCGATCCTGAACGAACGGCGCTCGCGGGCTCGCAAGTTCTACGACTCGGCGCGCACCTGGGCCGAGAACGGGCATCACCTGGAGGCGGCCTCGAGCATCCGCCTGGCGATCGCCTTCGATCCCCACGAGGAACTCTACAAGTCGACCTTCGCGGAGATCCAGGCCGGGATCTCGGACGCACGCATCGACACGCTGCTCAAGGAAGCCCAGAGCTGGAGCGAGCCTGCGCAGTGGCAGCAGGGCTTCAAGCACTGCGAGGAACTGTTGCTGTACCGCCCCCACGATCCCGAGCTGAACATCGCGGCCGCCGCTGCCGCCCTCGGGTTGGGGCAGACGGACGAGGCCCGCGAGTACGCCGAGACGGCCATTGAGCACAGTCCGGACGTGGGTCGCTTTCATCGGGTGCTGGCCGGTGTGCTCGCGAAGGTCGGGGACAAGGGACACGCGATTCAGGAGCTCGAGCTTGCAATGAGCCTGGATCCCGGTGACGTCGAGGCGCGCAAGCTGCTCGAGAAGTTGAAGCCGCGAAGAGCGGTTCATGGGGGGAACGAATGAGTCGGGTGATCGGAATCGACCTCGGAACGACAAATTCCTGCGTCGCCGTGGTGGACAACGGGCAGCCCTCGGTGATCCCGAACACGGGCGGGTACAAGACCACCCCGTCGATGTTCGCCATCTCGCAGGACGGCAAGCGCCTCGTTGGACACCTCGCCAAGCGACAGGCGATCACGAATTCGAAGGGGACGATCTTCGCCGCCAAGCGGCTGATCGGTCGTCGCTTCGATTCGGCAGAAGTACAGAAATCCATCGACCTCTGCCCCTACGAGATCGTGCGCGGTCCCAACGACGATCCGCGTACCAAGATCGGCGGTAAGACCTTCACCTGTCCGGAGATCTCAGGGATCATCCTGCGCGAGATGAAGCGCGTCGCCGAGGAGTACCTGGGCGAGCCCGTGCACGAAGCGGTGATCACCGTTCCGGCGCACTTCAACGACACCCAGCGACAGTGCACCAAGGACGCGGGCAAGATCGCCGGCCTCGAGGTGCTGCGGATCATCAACGAGCCCACGGCTGCGGCCATGGCCTACGGCATGGGGCGGAAGGAAGAAGAGACCATCGTCGTCTACGACCTGGGCGGCGGTACCTTCGACATTTCGATCCTCGAGCTGTCCGAGGGTGTCATCGAGGTGCTCGCCACCTCGGGACATACCTTCCTGGGCGGCGAGGACCTGGACCGACGGGTGGTCTCGCACCTGGTCGAGTGGTTCCAGCAGGACCAGGGGATCGATCTGCGCACGGACACCATGGCTCTCCAGCGGCTGAAGGACGCCGCGGAAAAGGCGAAGTGCGATCTCTCGCTGCGGGAGAGCACGGAGATCAACCTGCCCTTCATCGCGAGCGACGCAGAAGGACCCCGGCACCTCAACTACTCCCTGACGCGCGAGACCCTCGAGAACCTGGTCAACGACATCATCCAGGGCACCCTCAAGAGCGTCCAGCAGTGCATGGAGGACGCGGAACTCAAGGTCGAGAACGTGGACCAGGTGATCCTCGTCGGCGGCCAGACCCGCATGCCGTTGGTGCAGAAGGTGGTGACCGAGTTCTTCGGGATGCGTCCGCACAAGGGCGTGAACCCCGACGAGGTCGTCGGGCTCGGCGCGGCCATCCAGGCCAACAACCTGACCGACGATTCGAACAACCAGCTGCTGCTCGACGTCACGCCGCTCTCCCTCGGCATCGGAACCTACGGCGGGCACTTCGCCAAGCTCATCGAACGCAACACCACGGTGCCGGTCAGCAAGTCCCACGTCTTCACCACGACCCGCGACAATCAGTCGGCGGTGAAGATCCGGGTGCTACAGGGCGAAAGCGGAACGGCGCTCGAGAACGACCTGCTCGGCGAGTTCGTACTGCAGGGGATCCGACCGGCGCCCAAGGGCGAGCCCGAGGTCGAGGTCACCTTCGACATCGACGCGAACGGCATCGTCAGCGCCTCGGCGCGAGATCTGGCGACCGGCCAGGAGCAGTCGATCACCGTCAACACGACCGGCACGCTCTCCGAGGAGGAGATCAGCCAGATCATCGAAGACCACGACCTCTACGAAGTGCAGCTCAAGGAGTAGGGCGAAGGAGTGAGTCGCGCGATGGGGACCGCCAGCCGGCTGGAGAAGAGGGAAGAGATCACGCACCTGCTCGCGCAGGGCCTGGACTACTACGGCGACGACGCGATCGGAAAGGCGATCCAGACCTGGCGTCAGGTGCTCGAGCTCGATCCCGGCAATGCCGAGGCCATCGACTACATCCAGACCGCCGATCGTCGCGACCAGCGGCGCCTTCCCCCCGACGAGCAGATGTCCGATACCCACCGCCGCCTGGTCCACGAGGCCTGCGGCTGCGTCGAGACCGGCGATTGGGAGGGAGCATTCGATCTGTTGCGGAGTCCCGCGGAAGACGAGCCGACGGTTCTCGAGTACGAGGCAACGGTCGAGCTCGTCCGAAGCCAGCTGCTTCAGCAGTACAGCAGTCGCGTCGGTGACACGAGTGCTGTTCCGGGGCTGCGCGACGGCGCGGGAGACATCCGGTCCTACAACCTGCCGTCGGACGCGGGCTTCATGCTCTCCTTGATCGACGGCACGACGCCCCTCGCCGACTTGATCTCGCTTTCGGGCATGGACGCCTTCGAGGCCCTGCGTATCTTGCGCGGCCTGCTCGATGCGGACATCGTGGAGATGCGCGCCTAGCATGGACAGTGTTTCGCTTCTCAGCTTCCTCGAAGCCCCTTGCCTGGTCGGAGATCCGGATGGGCGGGTCGTGTTCGTCAATCCGGCCTTCGAGCGGCGTTTTCCGCACGAAGGTGGCCCCGTGCAGGGGGTCGAACTCGTGTCGTTGTTCGAGGGCGGCGGCCGCGAGGCGATCCTGAACGCCGTCGCTGCGGTGTGCAAGGATGGTCAGTCCGTTCGCTTCCGACTGCGCGAAGGCGAGCACGGCTTCCTCGGCCTGTGCTCTCCCATCGAGGCCCAGGCCGAGTCCGCCGTCGATCGCGTCGGCGTCGTCATCCTCTTGATGGACGAGCCGGCCATCGACGCCAAGTTGCAGGCGGTGCAGAGAGAGATCGAAGAGCCCCTCACGGAGGCCATGGCTTGCCTCGAGCAGCTGATCGACCAGACGGGAGGCCGTCGAAGCGAAGCCTTTCGGAGCGCCGTCGAACGCGGGCTGGCCTCGGTATCGCGCGCGAAGAAATGGAACGACGAGCTGCACGCATCACTGACGGGTCGCGGCGGACGCGCCCAGCGCGACGCACGTCTCGACCCGGTTCGCCTGGTGCACGACGTGCGCACCCGTGTTGCGGACAAGGGTTTGCGGCTCGAGGTCCTGGTCCCCGCGCAGCTACCGGCTGCCCGGGGAGACGCCGACGTGATCGAGGCGGCCCTGGTCCGCCTGCTACGGCTGCGTCTCGCGACCGCCGAGCCGGGAGCGGTGCTGACCCTTGCGGCGCGTGCGGTGGGGTTCGGGGATCGCTCGGGGGTGCTGGTCACGGTCGTCGACCGGCCGCGCAGTGGCGACGAAGAGGTCGAGGAGCGCGAACCGCAGTCGCTGCAGGAAGCGGTCGCCCCCTACGGAGGCCGGGTCCATACGGTTCGCATCCCCAAGGCCGGCCGGGCGACCGCCGTGCGCTTGCCCCTCGCCAACGGCTGAGGCGGACGCGCCGATCTCGCGGACTTCGGGCCCTGCCTGAAAATTCGCCGCGAACGGGTAGAATCCCGCCTCCCGTCAGCTCGGAGAGGCGACATGCCCCCCTCGAAATCCCGGTCCAATCCCCCCAAGCGGGTCTGCCTCGCGTACAGCGGCGGTCTCGACACTTCGGTCATCCTGCGCTGGCTCATCGAGGAGTACGGCTGCGAGGTCGTCGCGTATTGCGCCGACGTCGGCCAGGAGGAAGAGCTTTCGGGCCTGCCCGAGAAGGCGCGCGCGACGGGCGCCGAAGACTGCATCATCCGGGACCTGCGCGAAGAGTTCGTGCGCGACTACGTCTTCCCCGCGATCCGGGGCAACGCCGTCTACGAGGGCGTGTACCTGCTGGGTACGGCTCTCGCGCGGCCGCTGATCGCCAAGCACCACGTCGAGGTCGCCCGGGAAACGGGCTGCGATGCCGTCGCACACGGCGCGACCGGCAAGGGCAACGACCAGGTCCGCTTCGAGTTGACCTTCCGGGCGCTGGCGCCGGACCTGCAGGTCATCGCACCCTGGCGTGACTGGGACCTGCGGTCCCGCACCGACTGCCTCGCCTACGCGCAGAAGTACGAGATCCCGGTCACGGCGTCGGTCAAGAAGCCGTACTCGATGGACCGAAATCTGCTCCACATCTCCTTCGAAGGCGGCATCCTCGAAGACCCGTGGCGCGCGCCCGAAGAGGACATGTTCGTCCTGACACGCTCGCCCGAGGACGCCCCGGACGTGGCCGCGGAGCTGATCATCGGCTTCGAGCACGGCGACGCCGTTTCCATCGATGGCGAGGAGCTGTCGCCTGCGGTCCTGCTGCATCGCCTGAACCAGATCGCCGGCAGTCACGGTATCGGCCGGGTCGACCTGGTGGAGAATCGCTTCGTGGGTCTCAAGTCGCGCGGGGTCTACGAGACCCCCGGCGGCACGGTGCTCCACGCCGCGCACCGCGCGATGGAATCGATCACCCTGGACCGCGAAGTGATGCACGAGAAGGACAAGCTGTCGCCGCGCTTCGCCGAGCTGATCTACAACGGCTTCTGGTTCGCACCCGAGATGGACTTCCTGCGCGCCGCGATCGACGCGTCCCAGGAGAACGTCACGGGCGAGGTGCGGGTCCGGCTCTACAAGGGCGGCGTGCAGATCACCGGTCGTCGGTCGCCGTTTTCGCTCTACTCCGAGGACCTGGTGACCTTCGAGGAAGACGAAGGCGTGTACGACCAGGCCGACGCCGGTGGCTTCATCCGGCTGCAGGGTCTGCGTTTGTCCGGAACCCGTTCAGGTTCCTGACCGAACGGCGCGCTGACGCGACCCCGCGAGGATCGCGACGAATCGCGGACTGGGTTGCCAACGGCGCGAGCCGGGAGGGGCCTGCTCCTCCCTGGGCGGCGCTGTTTTCCCTTTGCCGGGTCTTCGTCATGCCATACGTCGTTCGCAGGCCCCTCCCGGCTCGCGCCTTGCGGCGCTCGCGATGGTTCGCGACCTGCTTCGAGTGTCGTGATCAGTTCGGGTCGGCCAGGAATTTGAGGAGGTGGGGGGTGGTGAGCTTGATGAGGTCGACTTCGGGGGCGAGCTGGTCGCCGAGGGCGAAGAGGTAGCTGAGGGTTCGGGCGTAGAGGAGCAGATCGTTGGGTAGCTGCAGGCCGGGCGTGTCGCGCAGCAGGTCCTTGGCCTCGTCCTTGAGGGCGAGGATCGCCTGACCCGGCACTGCGAGCGCGCCCCCGCTTTCCCGGATGCGGTCGAACATCGTGGCGACGGAACGCCTGACGCCGGCATGTGCGCCGGGGGCGATCATCCCCATGGCGTCCATTCGTTCGACGAAGGCGTCGAGGTCCGACTGCAGCAGCGCGTAGATGCCGTGGCGCAGGTCCCGGCGCAGCTCCGGGGACAGGCGCTTGCTGAGCCCGAAGTCGACGAACAGGACGCGGGGCCGCTCGGCGGCTTCGGGCTCGTCGACGACGAACAGGTTGCCCGGGTGCGGGTCGGCGTGGAACAGGCCGTCGGCGAAGACCTGCTTCGCGTAGGCGCGGCCGAGCACCTCGAGCACCCCGGCCCGTGAGATACCGCGGGCGTCGAGGGCTGCGAGATCGCCGATCGGGATCGTGTCGCAGTAGCTCATCGTGAGGACCCGAGACGTCGAAAGCGCGCGGACGATCTCGGGGACGGCGATCTGCGGATCGTCGGCGAGGTTGGCTCGGATCTCGGCGGCGACCTCCGCTTCCCGCTCGAAGTCGAGCTCCTCGAGCAGGCCACTGCGGAACTCCGCGAAGATCCGCTCGCGGTCCGGGATGGGACGGGCGTTCCACCATGCGACGACGCGAACCAGCGAGTTCAACAGGGCGAGGTCTGCGGCCAGCGACGCCTCGACCCAGGGGTATTGCACCTTGACGGCCACGGGCGTGCCGTCCCGCTGAGTGGCTCGGTGGACCTGGGCGATGGACGCTGCGCCGAGCGGCACGCGCTCGAACGAGCCGAAACCATCTTCGAGCGTCCGGCCGAGCTCGGCCTCGACGACGTTGCGAACCGTCTCGAAGGGCAGCGGCGGGACCCGGCTCTGCAGCGCGGTCAGAGCGTCCGCGGCGCCGGGCGGGACCAGGTCGTGCCGAACCGACGCGAACTGTCCGGCCTTGACGAAGGCCCCCTTGAGCTGTCCGAGCTGGGAGACCAGCGCGCGGGCACTGGATGCATTGCGTTCCCGTCGGCGCCTGTCGCGCGCCTCGGGTCCTCGGAAGGCGCCTGTCAGACGACCCCAGATGTGGACCGGCGCGCGGCGGGCAACCAGCATGACCAGCCGCCCCACGGCTGTGATTCCGCTCGTGCGAAGGCCGAAACCGCGCGGTCGTCGGGAACGTCTGCTTCGCAAGGGGTCAGTCCTTTCGGACGGCGAGGGCCCCGTGGGGGGAGTCGGAGTCGAAGTCATGACGCGAGACACTGCGGGACCCGTCGGGTCGGGCGGTCGGGATGACATGCTGCTGCGCCTCGAGCGGGGTAGGGTCTGTGCGCGGATGGGCCAGGGCAGGGGGGCGACTCCCGAACCTTGCCTTTACAATTCTGCCCGTCTTGGTCTAGAAACACCAGAATACGGCAGGTTCTGCACGCGAGTTTCGAGCTGACTCCGAGACGACTCCTGGTCTCGCGCGTCGGTCTTCCACTTTCGACACCCCGGATTCAACACCCAACGAAGAAGCGAGGAGCAACTCATGAACCGATCCCGATCGACCTGGATCGCCCTGCTGGCGGCGGCGGCATCTCTCGTAGCCGCGGCACCCGCCCTTTCCCAGGAAGATGCCGGGGGAGCCGGACCCACCTTCCAGGAAGGTGACGTCATCACCTTCGAGAAGATTGATGCGCTGCGCCGCTACCTGCCCGAGGAATTCTGGAACAACCGGGACTTCTTCTTCTACGAGGGCATGCAGCTCGAGATCGGCCCGTTCTTCCGCGACTACAGCCAGGCCGACGCCTACAAGGCCGCCACCAAGAAGTACGCCGGCAAGGCGCGGCTCGGTCCCGACGGTGCCATCGAGAATCACGTCGCAGGCCAGCCGTTCCCGATGGATTCGATCGACTGCCTCGGTGATCCCGATGCTGGCAAGAAGATCATGTGGAACTTCGACTATTCCTGGGTCGGCTCGGGCGCCCAGGCGAGCTTCTACTATTCGTACTGGGACCGCGGCGAAGAGCTTCCCCTCTACTACGAGGGCACCTCGAAGTCGGTCTCGCTCGCGCATCGCGTGGAGCCGCAGTACGAGTCGACCGGTGGCGACGTCTTCCGCGGCGAGAAGCGGAAGATGGCCTTCGGCGTCGATGTGACCGCGCCCTTCGACGCGCGCGGCATCATGCTCATGAGTTACCGCTATAAGTCCGCGGATCTGCCCCGGGCAGACGCCAAGAACGACGACACCTGGGTGTACGTGCCGACCCTGCGCCGCGTGCGCCGCATCTCTTCGGCACAGCGGACCGACTCCATTTCGGGCACCGACTTCACCTTCGATGATCTCCGCAGTTTCGCGGGGATCCCGCCGCAGTACGAGTGGCAGTGCCTCGGGGAGATGGACATCCTCGCGCCCACCAACACCAAGGTGAAGGCCTACCCGTACGACCGCGACCACAACTTCGGCCCCTACGGCCTGTCCTTCGCAGACGACCGCTGGGAGATGCGGCACGCCATGAAGCTGCGGATGATCCCCAAGAACGCGGATCACCCCTATCACCACAAAGACATCTACATCGACAAGCAGACGCTCAAGGCGCTGTATTCCTTCGCCTACGACCAGAAGGAAGAGCTCTGGAAGATCATCTGGCACAACAAGCGCTGGAGCGAGGAAGACCTGACCGCGGACTACTACCCGGGTTGGGAGGGTGTGCCGGAGCCGCGCGATCTCCGGATCGTTTCCGACATCATCACGAACGTGCAGACCGGCACCGGCAACCGGATCGAGTTCTGGGACATCTATGGGACTCCGCTCAAGAGCAAGGGGAAGATCCGGCGCTACATCGATGTCGGCCGCCTGACCAAGGGCCGTTAGTCGTCACGCGCCAAGCCCTGCGAGTCGACTCGTTCGATTCGCCCGATCAAGAGGGGGCCAGGAGCGGTGCTCCTGGCCTCCGCCCGTCTCTACGAGGACGCCTCTCATGATCTTCCGATCCCCCCGCACGGCTCTCTGGACCGCTCTCGGCCTGCTGGCAGTGAGTGTGGGTTGCCACGACTTCTCACTCGATTTCGATCGCGGCGTGGGTGGCGACATCATCCTCTTCGACGACCTCTACGCGGTCTCGGTCGTGGACGATGACCAGGCGGTCGCGGTCGGATACTTCGGCGCGGTCTATCTCACCCAGGACGGAGGCGAGACCTGGGTGCAGGGAGCGACGGGGACCCGCAGCTCCCTGTACAGCGTATCGATGGGCGACGCCAAGCACGGCTGGGCGGTGGGCCAGCGCGGTCTGATCCTGCGCACCGACGACGGCGGCCTGAGCTGGACGGAACAGAAGAACGTCAAGCAGGACGAGGGGACGCACTTGTTCGCGGTGTCCGCCGTCGACGCCGGCACGGCCATCGCCGTGGGCGAGTGGGGCACCCGCATCCGGACCACGGACGGCGGGCAGACCTGGGAGGATCACTCCTTCACCATCGACGTGGATCACCGGATGTTCGTCTGGTTGAATCCCGAAGAGCAGGAGAAGGTCCGCAACGGCAAGAACGTCTACGACGACGTGACCCTGAACGACGTCAACTGCCTGCGCGGCACGCCGAAGTGCTGGCTGATCGGCGAGTTCGGGTACCTCTTCTTTTCCGAGGACGCGGGCGCCAGCTGGCAGTCGTCGCGCATCGAGGGCTCGGTGGTTCTCGATCTCATCGAAGTCCCGTACAACAGCCTGCGCGTTCCGGCCGAACAGCGGCCCGTTCTGCAGGACTTCGCAAAGAGCATCATCAATGACCTGCATCTGAACGTCGCGATCGAGGCGTTTGCCAGCCCCGACGAGATCCGCGCATTCGGCGGGTCCGACGATCCCACGGAGCTGTTCGAGATCCTCGAAGCACGCATGCAGGAAACCCGCACCGTGATCGAGGACGCGGGAATCGACTCGGCCCGGGTGCGCCTGCGAGGGCAGCCGCCGTGGGACTACGAGGACTATCTCGACGACGATCCCCAGTTCCTGGAGCGCTACCTGAACAGCCGTCGCACGCCGAAGGGCGGCATGGAGGTGCGGGTGATCCAGAACCCGATCCTCTTCACCGTGCGCTTTCGGGACGACACCGACGGCTTGATCGCCGGGCTCGGTGGGGTGGTTCTGCGGAGTGACGACGGTGGCCGCAACTGGGGCTATCGCAAGATCGACCGCAAGCAGGCGCTCTTCTCCGTCGGCTCGGTCGAGGGCGGACGGGCCGTCACCGTCGGCGAGAAGGGCCTGGTGCGCGTGTCCGTCGACAACGGTCAGACCTGGCGGCCGCCGGGGAAGGGTGACGTGCCGGAGATCTTCACCTTCATGCGCGACATCGCGTTCTCGCCGTCCGGGCGGGTCGGCTTCATCGTGGGCCAGACCGGCCGGATCATGCGGAGTACCGATGCTGGGATCCTCTGGAAGACGGTGCTGCCCCCGGAGGCCTGACCCCGCTTCACGCCTCGGTTACTCTCAAGCCGGCAAATCCCCCCGCCGATTCACAGGGGTACTGTGAAATCGCGG
>JAJDAN010000067.1 GCA_029261855.1 Deltaproteobacteria bacterium | reverse complement strand
TCGTCCGCCCAGAACTTGAGGATGCGCCGTTCCAGCTCGGGGAAGCTGGTCTGTTGCTGCACCTCTGGGTAGGGCTTCTTCGCGGGCTCGGTCATGGGCTGGGAAGTGTGGGGTTTGGGGGGGGGAATTGCAAAAGGGTGGGCCGAGTCCAGCCTGCTTCGGGCGATCGAATCCTGCCCGGTTTGGTGAACTGCTCGAACTGCGGTGCCGGCTTGATATCTCCTCGCAGCCAGAGCAGGGACCTGCCGATTGAGTGACGAATCAGAAGACCAAGGTAGACGGCATGCCCGTGATCAGCTTCCCATCTGCAAGAGCCGCCGCTTGGAAGACGATTGGCAGGCCGATCAGAATGCTGCTCGGGAAGGGATAGGTCCCGTTCACGGCAGTAATGAAGTGCCGACTCGGTCTCAGCTCAGCGGGCAAGGGGAACAACTTGCGCAGCTTCTGGCTTGCCGGTTTGGGGCCAATGTAGAGGAACCCCAAGGTAGAGGGATCGATATGCAGGCCACCATGCGACAGGACGGATGGGCCTGCGCTCAGGCCAAATGCCAAGGCAACCAAGGATGCGCTCTCTGGAACGTTCTCCAGATCGATCGCTACCTGATCATTGAAACGCGTGTCAATGAGAATCGTAAGCCGGTCGTTCTTGATGACGCGACTATTGATGTTGGTCACCGAAGGATCTTCACCACAGCAACCGACGATTGTGAAGTCAGCAGAGTAGACAAGAGTTGAGTCGACCAAGACAATCGCGCTTCCAGTCCGGAATGAATCCACCACAGATGTGTCCGTCAGAGACAGATGGGATCGAGTGAGGGTCATCGGCCGTGACCCATCCGCCGTTCGCCAGAAGCAATCGGTACTAGCCACTCGACTATCCACAATCCTGCCACTTCCGAGCACAGAGTTCTGCACGCTAACGAGCTGGCTCTTTGCTATCGAGATACTGCCATTCGCTATGTAGCCGAGATGGACGCTGCCAGCGCAGTCACTCACGGAGATGAGTAAGGGGAAGTTCGGCTCTCCTCCTTCTGCCAGACTGCCTATGTCTGTAACGAGCACCGCTTCCGTTTGCGGAATCCCTGAGATCTCGATGACCCCATCAATGCCCACACGCTCAAAGTTCCTGATTGATGGTAGATACCTCGGTGTTGCACCGAGGAGCTTGACTCCCTTCTTGATGATGGCGCCATCATAGAGTCCCCGCGCCACACGAATGGTGTCGCCAGAACTGGCTGCATCCACCGCCGGCTGGATTTCGGTGAAGTCCCCGCCACCCGCTTGATCCACGATGATGGTACGCTGTGCCAAGCCCGCGAGAGGAAGAAGGCAGGCACAGAAGATCGTGAGGAGAGGAAGCCTGATCATGGGATCACTGAGTCATCGTTTCCTACAGGATCACGGTGTACGGCAGGGACAGCTCAATTCTTCCCTTGACGAAAGCTGTCCCTTGAAAGGTGACCGGCACTCCCCAGAGCCTTGCGCCAGGGGGTGCTACAAACAGCGACTGAACTCCGCTCGTATCGAAATGGCGACTAGGAGTCAGACTCGGCGGAAGAAAGAACGGCCTGCGAACCAGTAAGCCAGGGTCTGCTGGACCGAAGTAGAGAAAGAAGACCGATCTTGGATCTACGAAGAGCTCGCCTTCAGGAAGGTTTGCAGGCCTTGTGGGCGAACCTGCAACCAATGCGAGAAGGGTCGCATTCTCAGGCTCTAGTAACTGAACCACCATCCGATTCTCGAACTGGGTATCCAGGATGATCGAGTTCGCTTCTTGAACCGCCACTGTGCTATTGGTGCTTTGGATAGCTGGGATGCTCACACCCAAGCTGCCGCCAATGCTCGTGTCAGCCGTGTAGCGAAGCGTGCTGGAGTCTGAGAGTCTGATTCCCTGGGAGCCCTGTCCTGGCGTGACAAAGGTCCTGCTGTCTACAAGTGTCAGCTCAGAGTTCACCGCAGAAATCGCTGGGCCGCTTGCAGAGAGCCAGAATGAATCTGTTCCTGACACCCGGCTGTCACGGAGGACTAGATTGCCAAGAGTCCATCGATCAATCGTGACATACTCGCAGGTCAAGATCTCCGCGGAGCCGAATTGAACGTAAGCCACGTGCACACTGCCAAGGCAATCGGTCGCTTGGATAATCGTAGGATAGAAGTGCGATCCGGCGATTGCAGTGGATCTAAGACCTGAGATCACCACCGAATCTTTCGCTGGTAGACTCACAACGGCAAGCGGTGAATCAAGTGCGACTCTGAGGCCGGGGCCAACCGGTTCATCAGTCCAAGGTTCGCCGAGAATCCGAACGCTCTTGGTTATCGTAGCTCCAGCATATTCCCCGTGAAGGATGCGAATCGTGTCGAAGGGACCGGCTGCATCCACGGCGCTCTGGATGTCGGTGAAGTCGCCGCCTCCAGCCGCATCTACGATGATGGTGCGCTGCGCCATTCCCGCGAGGGAGAGTAGGCACGAGCAAATGACAGCTAGGAGGGCGGGTGGGGCTCTGTCATTCCGGTCCATTCAAAGCCTCTACAGGATCACCGTGTACGGCAGCGACAACCGCAGCTTGTTGTTCTCCAGCACCAACGCCTGGAAGGTCACTGGGATGCCGAGCAAGCGAGCGTCGGGTCTCATCGGCATAGCTTGCTGTAGCGACCGAGTGTTGTGCCTACTCGGAATCGCCGCAGTCGGGAGAAAAGCTGTTCCTCGTGCCTCGGGACCACCTACGCCAACGCCTTGCACGGGTCCAAAATACAGAAACTGGAACGTAGACAGATCGACATAGAGTTCCCCTTCGGCCAAAGAGACCGGTGCGCCACCAAGGCTGGCGCCAAGCGCGACGATAGCGGAAGGGTCGGAGACATGCAGCTGAGTGATTAATCGATCAGTCAAAGTGTCATTGATCGCAATGGACGATGCGTCCCATTGGCTGACCTTACTGTTCCCCTCGAGGACGAAGGGGTTGCATGTTGGTAGAAAGCACCCTGAGCCTCTGACAAAGCTGCCTTCGGCTTGAGTAACCAAACTGTCCACAAGTCTCACGGAAGGAAACTCACCACCCCCTGGAATGGGTACGAAACTACTTATCCCCCCAGCAATCAGCGTGATGTCAGATCGCTCAGCGACCAATCCAAGTGGAGACCCGATTACATCGCATCTACTTGCAACGACCTTGGCGTCTGTGAATCTCCACACCCCAGAGTCGCAGCGGTGCATCGCCACGTACGCGCAATTGTTCAGGGTGACGTCACCACCGAGAAAGGACATGTAGATACTCCCCTGACAGTCTTCGAAACGAAAGTTTCCGATGGAGGGCCCCCCAAAACCTGCTTTGAAATCCTGTACTCCGAGGTCTGCTGCCACGAAGGCTTCCCCTGGGCCCAAGTCTTTGACCAGAATTTCCCCCTGGACAATGACCTCCTGGAAATCCTCGTCGTGATCTGGCGGGACACCCAAGAGCTTGAGACTCTTGGTGATCGTCGCGCCTGAGTAAATCCCCCATTCGATCCGGATGGTGTCCCCCCGCTTCGCTGCATCGACCGCCGGCTGGATGTCGGTGAAGTCGCCGCCTCCAGCCGCATCTACGATGATGGTGCGCTGCGCCATTCCCGCGAGGGAGAGTAGGCACGAGCAAATGACAGCTAAGAGGACGGGTTGGGCTTTGTCATTCCGGTTCATTCAAAGCCTCTACAGGATCACCGTGTACGGCAACGACAACCGCAGCTTGTTGTTCTCCAAGACCAACGCCTGGAAGGTCACCGGGATGCCGATGAGGCGCGCGTCGGGGTTCAACGGCTCCGCTTCAAGGTGATTGCGCGTGATGTGCCGATTGGGAATTGCTTCAGATGGCAGGAACGCCGCGCCCCGCGCCTCTGGTCCCTCCGGACCAATTCCCTGCACGCCTCCAAAATGAAGCAATTGGAATGTAGCCAGATCGGCAAAGAGATCGCCCTGCGGCAAAAAGATGGGCATCCCGCCCAGACTGCCACCGAGCGCCACAGTCGCATTGGGGTTGGAAACCTTCAACTGAGCGATAATGCGATCATCGAGTGTGTCGATGATCGATATGGAAGCTCCATCCCAAGTCTGCACCTTGCTCGCACCGTCCAGAATGATCGGGCTGCACGGAGGGTTACAGTTACTCCCGCGGATACGGTTGCCCTCTGCCTGAATCAGCGAGCTGTCGGTTAGCCTGACCGACGGTAATGGTCCCGTTGGGGGGAAACTCCCTATGTTTCCAACCCACCCGTCAATCAGCGTGATCTCCGATCGCAAAGCGATGATTCCCAGAGGCTCGCCCAGCAAGGTGCAGCGACTGGCCACGATTCTGCTGTCTTCGAAAGACCAGACTCCCGAATCACAGCGATGCAACGCTAGATAGGTACAGTTCTCGGCGCGGATATCTCCCCCGATGAAAGACAGGTATATGCCACCTTGGCAGTTCTCAAATCGGAAGCGACTGATAGATGGGACCCTCGTTGCTTTGAAGTCTTGCACGCCCAAGTCTGTCCCGACGAAGGTTTCACCGGCAGGGAGATCCTTCACAGTGAGGGTTCCATCAATGATGACTTCCTGAAGGTCTACTTCATCGTCAGGTGGTTCCCCTAGCAGCTTGATGCTCTTGGTGATCGTCACATCGGAGTAGACCCCCCACTTCACTCGGATGATGTCCCCACGATTGGCCGCATCGACCGCTGGTTGGATGTCTGTGAAGTCGCCGCTACCCGCTTCGTCCACGATGATGGTGCGTTGTGCCAATCCCGAAAGTGGGAACAGGCATGCGCAGAGGAGAAACAGGGAGGTACGACCGATCATGGGATCACGCAAATCCGGCCTCTCACAGGATCACCGTGTACGGCAGCGACAACCGCAGCTTGTTGTTCTCCAGAACCAACGCTTGGAACGTAACCGGGATGCCTATGAGGCGAGCGTCGGGATCGATCGGCTCGGCTACAACAGGATGCCGGGTCCTGTGTCTACTCGGGATCGCCTCCGGTGGAAGAAACGCTGTCCCACGAGCCTCCGGACCATCTACGCCTATCCCTTGAACCGGCCCGAGGTATAGCAACTGGAACGTCGCTAGATCGACGTAAAGTTCACCTTCGGCTAAGGAGATCGGTGCTCCCCCGAGGCTTGCACCAAGCGCAACTATGGCCGAAGGGTCTGAGACCTTCAGCTGAGCTATTAGCCGGTCATTCAGAGTCTCGTTCATCGCTATGGCCGCCCCTTCCCATTGGCTGGCTTCGCTATTCCCCTCGAGGATGACAGGGTTGCAGTCCGGGGGGCCGCATCTGACTCCGGCAAGGATGTGCCCCTCTGCCCGAATCAGAGTACTATCAATCAACCTCACCGACGAAAACGGACCTTGATCAGGAACTGGAGAAAAGCTGGTGATGGCCCCAGCGATCGCGAGGACTTCGGATCGCAATGCTACAAGGCCGAGCGTCAATCCAATGATGTCACCTCTGGTCACAACTGCCTTGGAATCCGTGAAATTCCAGACACCCGAATCGCAGCGGTGCATCGAGACATAGGCGCAGTTGTCCAGCGTGACGTCACCACCGATGAAGGAGAGGTAGATGCTGCCCTGACAGTTTTCGAAGCGGAAGCGGCTGATGGAAGGACGCGTAAGGGCCCTGAAGTCCTGCACGCCGAGGTCGGTCGCAACAAAGGCATCTCCAGCAGCCAGGTCCTTGACCAGAATTTCCCCCTGAACAATGACCTCTTGAAAGTTCTGTTCGTCGTCGGGCGGCACGCCCAGGAGTTTGATGCTCTTGGTGATCGTGGCCCCCGAATAGACCCCCCATTCGATCCTGATCGTGTCCCCCCGCTTCGCTGCATCGACCGCCGGCTGGATGTCGGTGAAGTCACCACCACCCGCCTCATCAACAACGATCGTCCGCTGCGCCCACCCGGACACCGGGAGAAGGCAGACACAGAGGACAGCGAATACATAGGGTCGAATCATCGGCTCGATCGTTCAGTCGAATTCGAGGGAGCCGGTCATTCTCCTCTCCGCCAATATTGGCAGAGCATCTCGACCCCTAGCATCGCCAAACGATCCACAGGGTACGCGGAAACCCAGGCAAGTCACCCCCCTAAGGCTCAATCACAATCGCCTGATGCAGATGCACCGGCTGCATCGGCGTCGAAGCCTCTCCCCCCGGATGAGTCCGCACCCCAGCGATCCGGTCCAAGGTCTCCTCCCCCGAAACCAACTTCCCAAAGACCGTGTACTGCCCATCCAAACCAGTCGCGCGCTCCCGCTGGTGCACGATGAAGAACTGGCTCCCCGCCGAATTCACAGCCGTCCCCCGCGCCATGGAGATCGCCCCACGCTCATGCACCAGATCACTGAACTCAGCATCGATCAGGTACCCCGGGTTCCCATTCCCAGGAATCCCCACTGCCCCCGGCTTCGTGTTCGGGCAACCACCCTGGATCATGAAACCCTCCATGACCCGATGGAAGCGAGTGTCCTTGTAGAACTCCTCCCGGCAAAGCTTGATGAAGTTGGCGACGGTGGCCGGCGCCTTGTCCGGGCGGAAGGAGAGCACCATCTCCCCATGGCTCGTGATCAAGCGCACCTTCACCTTCGACAGGTAGTCCACGGACATGCCGTGCATCTTGTCTTCGCTGACCGGCTGTTCGCTCGCTGCAGGACTTGCGGGATCCTCAGCGCTCTCTCCGACCGTCGGATCGCAGGCGGGAAGAAGCAGACAAGAGCTCAGAGCGAGGATTCGGGTGAAGGGTGACATGGGAGGATTCTTTACCCTCTCGGCTCCTGGAGCAAGCCGGCAGTCCCAACAGCTTTCCCATAGGGATGGAAAGTCCAGGCACGCTGGGTAGTTCCAGAGTGAACGCTCGAGAGCTCCATGAACCCAAGCCTCCCCAAGACCCTCCTCGACCCAAGGACCTACCCCCACTCCCCGGGCGAAGTCAGCAGCCTGGAAACCCACATCTCCTGGCTCTTCTTCGCTGGCGATCGGGTCTACAAGGTCAAGAAGCCGGTCAAGACCGGCTTCCTGGACTTCTCCACCCTGAGCGCCCGCAAGCAGGCCTGCCAGGAGGAGCTGCGCCTCAACCGTCGTCTCTCCGCTTGGATGTACCTGGGCCTGACTGAGATCAGGGAGGAGCCGGATGGCAGCCTTCGCATCGGTGGGCAAGGGCCGGTGGTGGAGTACGCGGTGGAGATGCGTCGCCTGCCCGCCGAGCGCATGCTCGATCGTCTCCTGGATCAGGGTGATGTGGACAACCGCATGATGCGTGCGCTGGCGGCGAAGCTCGCTCGCTTTCATTCACAATCTGCAAGCGGTCCCGGCATCGACGAGCATGGCAGCTTTGCAGCGGTTCGTCGTAATTGTCGAGAAAACTTCCAGGAGCTCGAGGGCATCCTCGCCGAAGACTCGGCAGAAGAGCCCTGGCTGAGTGCGCGGATGATCGCCTTCCTCGCGAGCTGGACCGAGGCCTTCCTGAAGACGAACCGACAGCTCTTTGTAGAACGGGTGGAGAAGGGTCAGATCCGTGAAGGCCATGGGGATCTCCACGCGGGCAACATCTGCATTCTCGATGCGGCCGCGGAGGAGATTGCCATCTACGACTGCCTCGAGTTCTCGGCAGCACTGCGTTGTGGAGACCGGGCCGGGGACCTGGCCTTCCTCCTCATGGACCTCGACTTGCACTGCTTTCGCGGCTTCGCTGCGTACCTGCTGCATGAGTATCTTCGCATCAGCGATGACCATGGGATGCTCGCCTTGGTGGACTTCTACAAGACTTATCGAGCGATCGTCCGGGGCAAGGTGGCAGGCCTTCGCCGCGGGCAAGTGCAGGGCGAAGCGCGGCAGGCAGCTGAGAAGCAAGCCCAGAGCTTCTTCAACCTGGC
>JAJDAN010000066.1 GCA_029261855.1 Deltaproteobacteria bacterium | reverse complement strand
GCGTCCGCTCCTCGAACCCCCGCGGCCTCCAGCGCGTCCCTGTCGAAGCCGACGTCGAGATCATGGAGTGGACGGGGCCCTCCTCGAACCCCCGCGGCCTCCAGCGCGTCCCTGTCGAAGCCGACGTCGAGATCATGGAGTGGCGGGCGTGAGTTTCTTCGATCTGCCTGACGTGTTCGGTGGTGGCGGCAAGCCCAAGGCCAAGCCCAAGGCCAAGCCCCAGGCGAAGCCCAAGGCGAAGCCCAAGGCGAAGCCCAAGGCCCGCAAGAAGTCTAAGGTCACGCGCGTTCCACCGTCCGCACTTCCTCTCCTGGCCGCCGGTGGCGGACGCATGGTCACCGCGGGCCGCGGTGGCACCCGAATCTTCCTCGAGGGCCTGTGGCTGTTGCGCTCGGGTTTCGAGGCCTTCGGCGAAGCCACCGTCCTCTTCGACGCCAAGCGGCGTCGTGTGACCTTGGTCCTCGACCCCAAGATCGCTGAGGCCCTCAGTTCAGACGCCAGCACCCAGGCTGTCCAGAAGCGGGTGAGCGGCAAAATCAAGCGCGGCCAGAAGGTCCCGGTGATCGACATAGAGCGCCAGGGCCTCTCTACGATCCTCGGCGGCGCCACCGAGCTGGTGATTCAGTCGCGGCGTGGCCAGATCGTGATCACACCGTCCGAGGCCGAGATCATGGCCAAGGAGAGGGTTCAGGCCAAGCCAAACAACTACGAGATCAGCCTCTACTCCGGCGCTGGCCTGCTCAGCACTGCGGCCCACCAGGCTGGCGCCAAGCCCGTCCTGGCGATCGAGAAGTGGGATCGCGCCGCCGACGCCTTCTGGGCCACGCACCAGGCCCCTGTGATCGAGGCCGGCGTCGAGGCTGTGGCCCTCGGTGAGGCCAGTGACCCTGGGCGTTTTGCACTCCCGCGCAACCCCTGGCTGCTGACGGCGGGCGTTCCCTGCGAGCCCTACAGCAAACTCGGCGGCAAGGGCATTGGCGCTGTGGACCCGCACTGCCTGGCCGACCAGGTCTACTGGACGCTGTTGGTGATCTTGCGCACGAACCCGATCAATATCCTGATTGAGAACGTGCCTGGGTTCCTCAAGTACGCGGGCGGGTTCGTCCGCGCGCTGCAGGTGCTCGGTTACCACGTTCACTCCACCGTGGTCGACCCCAGCAAGCTCGGCTACGCCGCGGGCCGCGAGCGTGGTGTGATCGTGGCCACGACCAAGGCCGGCTTCAAGTTCCCTCCTGAGCGAGCCAAGCGGAAGGGGCAGAGACCCGCCGATCTCCTGCTCAAGCCCGACTCCCCCTCGCTGTTCAAGTTGTCCGAGCGTCAGGGCGGTTGGTTCTCCACCAAGGCCAAGGCCGGGCTCGGCAAGAGCATGCGCGGCTGGCTCGAGCGGGCGACGTGGAAGCCGGTGTCCTTCGAGTACACGGACGACCGCGTGCCGGCGATCACCAAGAACATGTACAAGGGCAACCCCCAGGGGCCCTACCTTCGACACCCCAAGAAGCGTGACCTCTACCGCCTCTTGACCCTGGGTGAGATCGAGCGCGTGCACGGCGTCCCTACCGAGGCCGCGCGTGCGATCTTCGAGGCCGGCGAGGGGAACTACAACTTGATCACTCAGCTCTACGGCCAGGGCGTGCACGTGCCGCTGTTCCGCGAGATCGTGGCCAGGATCCCGAGGTAGGCCATGAGCTTCTTCGACCTCCCAGACGTCTTCGGGACGGCGGAACGATCCGCCAAGAAGAAGGCCAAGAAGAAGGCCAAGAAGAAGGTCGCCAAGAAGGCTAAGAAACGCCTTCCGATCGCCAAGAAGGTCAAGGCCGGCGAGTCGCCAGCGGGGATCAAGTCCTGCGCGGGCTCCAAGACACCGCTCACGGAGCGGGGCACCCCCTACTGCACGGCCAGGAGCCCAGGCGGCTCACCGGACCCCAAGGTCGACTGGGCTTTGATTACAGAGGCCACCAAGCACCTCGGCGATCCCAAACTGCGCAGGAACGTGTCCCTCACCAAGCGCGCGGGTAAGACGGTGGTTTCGGTCAAGCCGTCGAGTGCCTACGGATTTCCCAAGGACGGCGACTACCTCACGGTGGCCTACGGCGGGGGCGCGGACTCCACCGCGGTGCTGATCGGTCTCGACCAGCTCTGGCGCGAGACGCGCGACAGGCGCTGGGTGCCGCGCCTGGTGACCTTCGCGGACACCGGCGGTGAACACCCGGAGACCTACAAGACGATCAAGCGCATGGACCGCTGGCTGCGCGAGGAGGCATTCAAGGGCGCTGGAGCAGCCAAGCCTATCGGCGTCACCAAGGTGGCCTACTCGACTCTGCAGCGCGGCGGAGGTTGGGGCACTGGCTACACGCTGGAGCAGCAGAGCCTCGTGAACCAGAGCCTGCCCTCGATCTCGCTCGGTGGCCACACGTGCTCGACCAAGTACAAGATCGACGCCCAGGTCCAGGCGATCGACTACCTCATGGAGTCTGACCCGGATCGCGTTCCCCGCCCCAGGAAGGGCAGGCGGATCGTGCGCGCGATCGGATACGACGCGACCGAGGCCGACCGCCTGGAGGGCCACTCCACCTACTCAGCCGCCGACGAGGAGAAGGAGGGCGCGCTGTTTCGGGCCTGGTACCCCCTGATCGAATGGGGTTGGGATCGTGCCCGGTGCCAAGCCGAGATCCACCGAGCCTTCGGTGCGCCTGTGAGGAAGAGTTCCTGCTTCTACTGCGGAGCCATGAGGCCAGAGGAGATCGTGCAGTTGGCCGTGGACCACCCAGGCCTCCTCGAGCGCGCGATCTTCATGGAGCAGGTAGCCAAGCACGGTCGGCACAGTACACGGGCACGTCCTCATGGCGGACTCAACCGTCGGTTCGACTGGACCGACTTCGCCTTGGGAAACGTCGACAGGCTGCCCCCCTCCGCTGCGGTGTTCATAGTCGGCGGCGTCTTGCGCCAGGGCAAGAAGCGCGTGACCGTGGTCAAGGGCACCCTCGGCGCCCACCCAGAGATCGCCAGGTTCGTGGAGCCAGGTGAGACCTATATTCCGGCGGCGGGCCCGCTCATGTCCAAGGCGCGGGTAGCGGCCTTGATTGCCCAGGCCAAGGCCTACGTGCGCGCAGCGCCGGACAGTGGGCAGCAGAAGGGCGGCGAGGTCCAGCGCGACAAGAAGGGCCAGCTAGGGCACGACATGGCTCTGCACCCGCTCACCCAGAAGATCCCGGCCTTCACCGACGTGCTTGGCTTCCGGCGCACGCCCAGCGCACTCACCTGGAACACGCTCACGGACAAGCACCTCCAAGCCGCCGCCGCGAAGGGCGACGACCTATCGGCCAGGAAGATCACTACGATCGCCAGGAGATCTGCTGGGCAGTCGATCGCTAAGCGCGATCTCCTGAAGAACCCTCCGCGTCGCCTGCCGATCTCCAGACCGCTGATCACTGGGTACTAGCTTGACCGCCAAGGTCCAGCCCGTATCCTCCCAGGCCGGGAAGCTCGTCGGCTACAGCTTCTTCTGTGAGGGCTGCGAGGGCTACCACATGGTCTACACGGAGCCCTGGACCAAGACCTACCCCGGCCCTCCGGTCCCAGGCCCCGTCTGGGAGTTCAACGGAGACCTCGAGCGACCGACGTTCTCGCCAAGTCTATTGGTCTACGAGGGCAAGCACGAGGACACCGGCGAGATCCACCAGCCGCTCTGCCACACGTTTGTGAGGGACGGCCAAGTTGAGTTCCTGAACGATTGCGGCCACAAACTAGCCGGCCAGACAAGGCCGCTGCTCGACGTGGGGGCGGAGCCGTTTTGACCGACTTCTGGTCTACGCCTGACGGCCTGGCGCACCACACGCCGCCAGGTTGCCCGTGGCCGGAGGGGGAGTCACCGATCCCCTACCTACGTGGTCTCTTCTCTGGCTTCGACCGCGTGCTCGAGTTCGGCTCGGGCTCAGGGCGGCTGGCGCCAGCCTTCACCGACGCGCAGTACATTGGCACGGACGTGAGCCCGATCGCTCTGACGGTGTCTTCGGCGGCGCACCCAGCCAAGACGTTCGTGCGGATCGAGCCCGGAGGCAACTTGCCCAAGGCAGACGCGGCCTTGGCCTACACCGTCCTGCTGCACGTCTCCGACGTGGCGATCACGCGCGTGCTGCAGTCCCTGGTCGACGCCGCGCCGGTAATCTACGTCGTTGAGATCCTAGGCCGCAAGTGGAGGCGCGGCGGCAACCCGCCGGTCTCCAACCGTGAGTTCGTTGAGTACGACGAACTCTTCCATTCTGTCGGAGCAACGACTAGGATCGTCGGCACGCGGCCCTGTGTTCGCTACCCCAATACGGAGTTCACGGTGTTGCGTGCGGATCGAGATACTCCATGACCCAGTCTCTTTCACCTTCCCTGGTCGGGTACTTAGAGAAGGTCTGTGGCCCATACCTCGTGCGGGCCAATCAAATCCCTCGGTCGGTCCAGAAATTCCTGCTCGCCAAGCAGTGGGCCGTGTTGGTGGGGACGACGATCCGCGCTACACCAGAAGGCTGCGAGGCCTTGAAGAGGGAGTCGGCCATGCCCGCTGCTCACGAAGATCACTCCACCGCCCTGGAGGGCGGTGGAGGCGTGCCGATTGAGACCTCGCCGCCTGGTATCCCGATCATGCCTTCGGCGCCTGGCGGCGACGTGAGTTTCACGGTCGGCAAGGGACTTCGTGACCGCCACGGATCGTTCCGGTTCTGCGGCCCGAACGGTGACGAGATCCTCAAGATCGACCCCGACGGTCAGTTCTGGGTTGGGGGGCGCCTAGTGACCGAAGACCTCCTGGTCTACGAGGGGTTCCGTGCGTGGCTTGGGATTGCGTTGGGCTATGCCAAGTAGCACCCCCACGCACATTCCCAACGCGATCGAGCACCTTCAGTCCCTTCAACCCACGTCGATCCTCGACGTGGGCGTAGGCTACGGAAAGTGGGGCTTCCTGGCCCGCGAGTATCTCGAGGCCTGGAACGACCGGGTTCACCCCGAGAGTTGGCAGATCACGATTGACGGAGTCGAGGCCTGGGAGCCCTACACCAGGCTTCCTTGGATCGACACGGTCTACAACACCGTGTTCCATTCGACGGTGCAGGAGTGGCTGCTGTGGCGGAACGCGGGCGGGTCCCCCGACCTCCCTGAGGCGCCGATCCCCCGTCCTTTCTACGACGTGGTGATCTGCGGGGACGTGATCGAGCACCTCACCAAGGAAGAGGGTTGGACGGTCCTTGAGGAGTTGCTCCAGATCACCAAGCAGTCCTTGATCCTCTCGATCCCTATCGGAGAGGGCTGGTTGGGCAACAAGATCGTGGACGAGAACCCCCACGAGCGACACCAGTCCATGTGGCACCAGACCGAGATTAGCGCCCGCTTCAAGGGCCCCGGTCTCAAGTTGCGCAAGATCAGCCACGTTGGCGAGCGAGCCGTCGCGCTGTTCTTCATTCCTGGCCGGTGGAAGGAGCCAGCCTCGCTCTCTGCAGAGCCCTCTCGCCCCCATGCCTGGTCGGGCACGGCGGAGGAGTTGCTGGTGGGTGCCCCGCGCCTTGCGAAGCATGACGTCGCTGAACTGATCAAGCCAGAGCCTCCACTGGTCGTCGAGGACCTTCGCCCGCCGTCGAAGGTCATGCTCCACGTCCATAACGTGCAGCGCTGTGGTGGAACCGGAAACTTCGTCTATGACCTCGCCGGCGCCTTCCCAGAGTTCACCCACCACGCCCTGTGTGTGAACGACCCCAGCGGGGATCCCGACTGGCGAAACGCTGTGAGCGATCGTCTGACCACGTGCTACGCCCCGCGGCTCACTCCAGAGGTCCTCGACGAGATCGACCCCAGCGTGGTGGTTCTGCACTCCACCTCGGGCACCCAGCTCGGCACAGGGAAGCCCGCGCTTGACCACCCCTACGCCTGGCTCTCCGGCGCAGGCCGGCGCTTCGTGATCGCGTGGCACCACACTGCGACCCACCCCATGGTCGCCGCCGATCTCGACGTGTTCGTGAGCAAGTTCGTACGTGAGAAGTACGAGGCGGTCAAGAATCTTGACGAGTGGAACACGATCTTGACGCCGCCTTGCACCGATCTAGCGCCATACCTTGCGATCGCCGAGCGGCGCTGGCTCGACTACCAGTATTCCGGGGGCAACCAGTTCGTCTACACCGGAGCTGGGAAGGCCGGGCCTGAACTGCAGGGACTCATGGATCGCCTGAACGGTCAAGCCGCTGGGTCCCGCATGTGGATCAAGGCACCGGACGGGGCTCTAGGCAGCATGCCGGCTCACCTGGCCCGTGCGCACGTTGCCGTGATCTGGAGCGGCCAGCAAGAGACGTGGTGCCGCACTGTGACCGAGGCCCAGGCCGCGGGGTGTCTGGTCATGGCTCACCGTGCCGGCGCGATTCCAGAGCACGTGATCCACGGCGAGACCGGCTTCCTCTTCGACGATCTGCAGGACCTAACGCAACAACTTGAGGCGTTGTGCGCCAAGGCTTCCTGTGGGGCGCTGGTTCAGATCCAGGCGATTGCTCGCGCGGGCAGGGAGTGGGCGCGCGACAACGTGGGATTCCCCAGGCTTCAGCGTGATCTCTACCCGTACCTCATGCGCGGCGTGCTGGGGTCCTGAGCATGTTCTATCGCTACACGCCAAGCGGCACCCGGATCGCAGTGGACCTCAACGGGTTCTACCGAGGCCAGACGCTGTTCTTGCTCGGCGGTCACCCTAGCCTGCGGCGGGCCACGCACATGCTGGGGCTTCCAGGCGTGATCACGCTGGCCATGAACAACGTGCCGGCGATCTTCCCTAGGCCGACCCTGTGGGTTGGCACGGACAAGCCGAGCTGCTTCTCGCCGAGACTCCTCTCCCTGCCCGAGACGATCAAGTTCTCCATGATCTCCAGGCGCGACGAGACGCTAGCTGACTCTGAGACCAAGCTGCGGGACCTGCCTGGGTTCCTGTTCTTCGGGGCAAACGAGAACGCGGCCCTGGACGACTTCTTGAGCCCAGCGCGTGACCTCTCCTGGTGGAAGTCGACCTTCCCGATCGCGCTCCAGCTTGCACACCGCCTGGGGTTCGCTCGTGTCCACCTCGTCGGCTGCGGGTTCTCCATGGACCTCCAAGCCGGCGAGCAGTATGCCTGGACCACTGATCTCACCCTCGAGCAGGTGAAGTACTCGCGCGCGACCTACGCGGCTGATCTCAAGCGCCTGGAATCTCTCAAGCCGCAGTTCGAGGCCGCTGGGTTTGCGGTGGTCAGCTCCACGCCTGACTCGCGTGCGAACAAGATCTTGGAGTACGAGGATCTCCTGACCGCGGTTCACAGGGTGCGCGACGCCTTACCCGCCCCCCGTGCGCCCACCGAGTTCAAGCACAGCAGCGAGCATGTGACGTGAGCCTCCCCGAGCCCTCGTTGTCCCCCTGGCGGCAGATTGTGCAAGGCGCGGTCAGTCTGGCTTGCACCGCACAGAGGATTCCGGTCATAGCAACCGGGCGTGCCGTGTTCGCGTCTGTGTTTGGCAAACAGGCGCACCACGGGCTTGGTCAGTACTTGCGGAAGCACCTCGTAGAAGACATACAGCAGGTCATTGATCGTGACGACGACTACGAGTTCAACTTGCTGATCTGGCTTCTTGAGACGCACACCCTCACGGACGAGTTGCAGGTCGTGGCCCAGTGGGGTTTGACGAGCGACAACCTAGACGTGATCGAATACGCGAGGAAAGCGCTCGTGGAGGTTGGCACATGAGCGACGACTGGAAGGCTAGCACCCGCGGCGGTCCACCCCCAGCCCGAACCCCTCGCTTCGGGTTCGGAGTCAGACTCAAGTCTCCACGTCACCCTGGGTTCGTGTGGGTGATCGACGCGATCTACGTGGACTTCCACGCAGCGCGCGACGCCTTCGTGGTGCCTGAGAACTGGTGGGCCATTCAGATCAATCCGCCGTCCACCAAGGACCAGATCTTCTACTCGCTGATCTCACAAGACGGTCGCGGGGCGGTCTTGATCGGCGAGAATGACCTAGAGCCCGCAACCTAGGAGGCGCCAGTGGAGAGCCTGAGCGAGTTGGAAGCCTGGATCTTGGAGTTGGCGGCCAAAGCCGACACCACGCAGGGGTTGAAGCGACCGGTGTGGTTAGCTCGTGGTGATCTGGTGGCTGTCTTGCGGCCCCTCAACACCGACAAGCGCGCCGGCCTCTCCTGGACGCACCGGGAGGAGCGTGAGTTGGACGACGCTCTGAGCGCCCTGCTGCGCGCTGGCTTCTTGGACAAGCCGGAGACCACTCCTCAGTCGGTGGAGCGGCGGATCTTTGGGCTCACTCAGCGCCTGGCGGCGCTCGAGGAGGGTCGCAGTCCCACCCTCGACTCCAGGGCCGACTCTGGCCCCTACCGGATCACCGAGGCTGGCTGGGTCCAGTTGCGCGCCATGGACGAGGCCAAGCTCACGGCGTCTGAGCAAGACGCCGTCGCCGAGTTGCAGGGACCCGAACTCACCGCAGAATAGGTGGGTGAGGACCAGGCGCAACACCGACCCGCGGCGGCGACGGGCAGAACGACGTTCTGTGCAGGAGGGCACCGTCGAGGCTGCGGCGCAGGTTCTAGTCCAGCGCATGCGAGCTGGCGATCTCCCGCGCTGGCACGTGTTGCTGCTGGCCTACCTGGGCTACGAACCGGCTAGCCTCGTGTTCCCTCCCGCGCAGATCGCCGAGTTGATCTCTGGCAAGCCAGAACGTGCGTGGCCGCTCGAGTGGGCCTCTCTGACCTTGGAGGCTAGAGGTCGCCCACAGGGTCCTACGCCGGGGGCTCAAGCGCCTGGCCTCGGGCCGGGTGAGTGGCAAGGGCAGGCCCAGATCGCACGAGTTGTCGGCGTGGCCTGCGTGCGGTTCATGGCCGACATGGTCTATCGACCGTTGCTCTCAAGGGCCCTCAATGCGCCAGACCACGAGGACCTTTTCGGCGGTGAGGACCCTCGTATCGAGGCACCCTTGTGCTGGCTGCACACCTTCGAGGACATGGCACAGGCCGGCGAGGGGTTGGGCCCTGCGGCCCACTCTCCAGCACCCGATCTCGTCCGGCTCGGTGAAGACCTTGTGGATCACGACTTCGGCGGTGAGGGCCTCATGGCCGAGTTCGCGGGGCACGTCATGCCGCGATTCGCAAGGCTCATGAGCGACGCTGCCGATCCTCCCCGCGGTATGCCTGGGCAGCATTCGTCTTGGTGGTTGACGCCCGCTGGGGTGTGGAGCCGCGTCGCTATGGTTGTCTGGGACTGCCGTTCTTTGTTGGTGGACGCAGTCGACTACGCGGACTGGTTGCCCGAACTAGAGCCTGTGTTCCAGGTGGTCGTGGATACGGCTGCGTCTATGGCCGCTACCATGCCAGGGCCGGTCAGCGGCTCTGACCAGGTCCTGCGCGACGTCTACACTCAGTCCCTGATCGACTGGCTCTTGAGGACCCCCGCATGAACGCAGACATACTCTCCGCAGACGGTGGTGGCATTCGTGGCTACCTCCAGGCCCTGCTGTTCAATCGCCTAGAAACTCGCGTCCCAGGGTTCACCACACACCCCACGCGACTGGCCGGTGCTTCGATTGGTGGGATCAACGTCTTGTTCTTGGCCGCGGGTTTCCCGCTCAGTGACCTCCTTGATCTCTACCGCACGCGCGGGAAGGATATCTTCAAGTCTCGCGGGCTGCTCGACCGCCTCACGCCCGACGAGCTGTGGCGAGCGGACTTCGCGCACGAGGATATCTACAAGGTCCTGACCGACGTGTTCGGCGACCTCCGCATGGAGGACCTCAAGCGCGAGGTTCTGATCCCCGTCTTCGACATGCGGACCTGGAACACCAAGTTCTACGAGCGAGACGACGAGGGTGTCCTGGTGCGTGACGTGGCCCGCATGACGTCCGCGGCGCCGACCTACTGGCCGTCTTGGAAGTGGTCTCTGGACGGCGGCCTGTTCGCCAACAACCCCAGCGACTGCGCGATCGCGTCTGAGTTGCGAGTCATGCGTCGGGCGCGCGGTGGCACGGCCAGCTTCAAGCACGACGACCGACTCAAGATCACCTGCCTCTCAATCGGGACTGGCGAGCCGCCTCACGTTCCGCCTAGCAAGGACGGCATGTGGGACGCGGGCGCGCTCGACGTGATCCCGCTCCTGCTCAACGTGCTCATGGACGGTGGCGTCAAGGCCAGCGATTTCCGGGCCCGAGAGGCGATCAACGGGCGCTACCACCGCCTCCAGCCCAAGTTGGCCTCGGCGATCGACCTCAAGGACGTAGGGCGCCTTGACGAGCTGGCTGAGGTCGCCGGCTTGCAGTCGCTCGACGGCACCGTGGCGTGGATCAAGGAGAACTGGGGGCTGGCCGAGGCCAGCGCACGTGCCTAACCTCGACCGGAAGGTCGAGGACGGGGTCCTGTTCGCAGCCGCGGCGCTGATCGCAGTGACCGTGTTCGTGGGGACCGTCCCAGCAGACGGCCCGCTCTCGTCTGAGACGGTGGTGCTTGTGCTTGGGGTGGCGGGGCTGCTGTTCGCGGCCTCCGCGCTGCGGGGCTGGCACAGCCGTAAGTAGTGGCTGCCGGCAACTATGTGGCAGGGTTGGGATCTCCTGTCAGAATGGACCCAGGAGATCCTCATGGCCCTGACTATGGACGAACTGCTGTCGGTCCCGGTGGCCCTGGGACCGGACTACGGGCCCGAACTGCGTCGCAGGGGCGCGAACGTGCCCTTCGCGACCTTGATCGCAGGTGAGACCCGCATGCGTGGGTTCCGCGACCTCCCCCTGCGCAACGACGAGGTCCTGTCGCGGATTGCCGGTGTTCAGGCCGCCTACCGCACCGGGAATGACGTTCTCATTCGTCGGGCTCAGGCCGCGCTGAGCGACGCCCAGGCCCGAGAGTGGCTGCGCGGGACCCAGGACAAGGCCCTGAGCCAAGAGCGGCGCGGGATCTTCGTGACGTCAGGCGCGCTGGAGGGCATGGGCTGGTGCTGCCCAATTGCAGGCTTGGGCTGAGGCGGCGGTGGCTGGTAGGCGCCGGGAGCGCCTGCGTATGACCCCCGCTGCCACCAAGCGCCGCCGGCGCCGAAACCCTGACCCCCAGGCCCGCCGTCGCGAGCGCGACGTTCCGTTGGGCGGCCCTGCGATCGGCGCGCGGGTCCTGGTCGACCGCATGCGGGCTGGCGAGTTGTCCAGGGAGCGAGTCGCGCTCGCGGCCCAGGCCGGGGACCCGGCGGCTCGGTTGGTAGTCGAGGCCCCGCTGAACTCGAGGCGCGATCAGTTGATCGCGAGCGCCTGGGACGCCATGGGATTCGGCGAGACGACGCTGTGGGCCGCGGACTGCGCTGAGCGCGCAGTCAACGCTGTGGCGGATCAACTCCCACCTGAGTTGCTTGGTGGAGACCTAAGCGGACTGCGTGGGGTGATCCACACAGTCAGGGCCTGGATCATTTACACAGACGCCGACATGTCTGCCGAGAGCGGTCGAGCGCGGACCGTCTTCGAGGCGGTCCGGCGGGTCGCGATTACGTCAGTCCAATCGCTTGCTGACGCCAACGACGCAGTGCACTGGCTCATGCAAGCGTGTCGCGATCACCTCAACGGGGTGTTCCAGGGCCACGCTCCCTTCGGCCCTCCCGAACGAACTCAGGCCGCGCTTGTGAACTCCACGACTAGGGCGGACCAGGCGCTTGGTTGGGGCGTTGTAACGACCGAGTATTACCACCTCAGCCCCTGGCAGTCCCAGCGTCTGATCGACTGGGCCCTGGGCGTTGCCAATGAAGACACCGTGGCCGAGGCCATGCGTGCGAGTCAGAACCCTCCGCGGCGCCACCGAGCTGGGAATCTCCCTCTCCGCGCCTTCTTCGGCGACGAGCGGATCCCAGTCCAGATCCTGAAACCCACGCAACCCAAGGACTACCGCTACTGGACGGTGCAGTTTCCAGAGGGTGAGGTCTACACGGTGCCGGCCACCAGCCTCTTCACAAGGACCGGCCTGCAGTGGCGCCCGGTGCCCCCTGTGACGCCTGGGCGCCAAGCGTGGGCCAATCCCTCGGACGATCGCCTGCGTCGGCTCGAGCGCGCTGCGGCTCTCGGTGACCCCAGTGCGCCAGCTCGACTGCGCGCGGATCGGATCAGGACCACTGGCAAGGTCCCTCCCTCTCACCAGATCCCCATGGCGGTCCACGGCGTCTTCACTCCTTCGGGCCGCGTCCTGTGTCTGGACTGCGACCCTCGGGACCACCCCCAGCAGTGGGCCGCTGGCGCCGGCGAGGGAGCCAACGCCCGGTGTGATCAGTGTGGGATTCCGGTCTACCTCGAGCGCGACGACGTGGCCATGCTGCAGCAACTCCGGGACGACCTCCGGGTGCGTGGCGTCCATGCCTTCAACGTCTGGCAGACCGGCGGCATGTGTGCGGCCCTGGGCACCATGCTCAACCCAAGCGTCGAGTTCATAGTGTCCATGGACTTCGAGTGCCAGACCTTCGTTCAGGCCCCCGACCGCATATTGGCCTGGCCGGGCGACCTCCACCCCGCGGCGGTCAGCTACCCAGGGGCGGTCATGCACGGCACCCCCTGGCACCAGGTCCCGACCGGGAGTCTGACTTGGTACGTGGGGATCATGGACCAGGAGGGCGACGATCTGGCTTCGCAGGAGTTCACGACGCGCACGGTCAGTGAAGCTGGTGAGCGGATCGCCAGGCAGTACAAGCGCGCCATAGTGGCCTTCGGGACGCCGCCCGCGGCCACCAACCCCGCAGACGAACGACTGCGAGCCGCAGAGCGCGGACCTGACCGCGAGCGCCTGGTGATCGAGAAGGTCCGCGCTGGGTTGCCCCTCAACGCAGACGAACTCGAGCCCGCGATCCGCTTCTGGCTGGACCAGTGGCCTGAGAAGTGGGGGCGGCGCCCCTACGAGTCCGGCGGCCCCACGTTCTACACCCAGGCCGAGTGGCGCGAGCGCGGCGAGCGGTGGGGAAACGAAATGCCGGTGGTCATGACCGCCGAGGGTGGGCTGAACCGCGATCTCGACGACTACCACCCGGATCTCCATGAGTTTCAAGAAGGCTTCCGAACTTTCCTTGCTCGGCACGGGTGGGGCATGGAGTCCCTCGCGAGCTGGGCCTTTGGGTTCTACAAGGACGCGTGACGCATGGGCTTGCTCAGCATGAACGACCTCGGCGAACTGCGCGGCGGTCCTGGCGGCGGGATCACCGTCTCGCCTGGGTTCATAGACGACCGGGTCGCCCAGCACGGCGCGAAGTACGTGTGTGAGGCCCTGGAATCCGGGTTGTGGAACGTGGGCTGGACACCGATCCAGGCGTCCGGCTCGGACATTCCGCCCGAGCCGACCTACAGCCGGATCATGACGCGGGCGGCGCGGGACAAGGTCTGTACCCAGGCGCGGCGGGAGGCCCTGATCGTGAGCCGCTCGGGTGACCCCACGGCGGAGCAGCAGGCTCTGGCGCTGTCGCAGCGCCAGCAGAACCTTCTGCAGTCCCAGGCCGAGATCACCTGGTCCCGAGGGCGGGCGAGTGAGATCTCAGAGGACACCGGCACTCGAACTACTCCCCGTGAGGTGCGCCAGCGCGTTGAGGCTGGGCGCGAGATCGCCGCGCGCCTTCAGCGGAGGGCTCGCGAACTACAGGACAAGGCCCGAGCGAGTCGGTCCATAGCCCTGGCCGCACAGCAGCAAGCCAGAGCCTTGCAGCAGGCGGCAGCGCCTCAGCCTCGCTTCCAGCCAGCGCCCGCGCCACCAGTCTGGACCGCGCCCGCTCCAGTGCTTGGCCGGGGGTGGGTCACTGCCCCACCGCCCCTCCAGGCGGCCCCGCAGCTCACGCCGATCCAGCAGCAGGTCTTGGGCCCTGGCGTGTATCGCGCCCCAGCGACACCTGCTCCTCGCCCTGCTCCAGCGCCCCAGCGATCTGCCCTCTACTGGCTAGATCGGCAGGATACTGGGAGCCGTACCCCAATGCAGTGGATAGACCCCAGGACGACCGGGGTCACCCAGATCCCCACCAACGCTGCCCAGCGAGCGGCCCTGCAGCGCAGCACTCGAGCTACTCCGGCCCAGCAGCAAGCCGCCCTCTACCTCAGCGCCCCCGGAGGCGCTGGAATCAGGTTCTAGCATGCACCTCGACTACAACTCCCTCAACGCAAGCATGCTCGCGGGGCCGCCCAGCCAACTTGAGGCCGCCCTGGCCGCCGGCAACCCCCTCATGTCCCCCGAGCAACGTGCCCAGCGGATCATGCGCAACTACGGAGGCCGTACGGTATCGCCTCGTGGCGGCCAGTTCTCGCGGTTCGCGACCGCGACTGGAGATCTCCCGCTCCCGCGATCCCAGTGCCTCGACACCATGGGCTACGCCTGCGAGCGAGGGTCCCAGGCCACCGAGTTCGATTTCATGACCCCCGAGGTCTATGACGCGCCGGTGAACCTAGGTCAGGCTGCAAGCGAGACGCCCGAGGTGACCACGCTGCCGTGGAAGGTCGACCAACCTGCAGCGGGGCCGTCATTTTGGGAGAAGGCTGGAGTGACAATCGGGGTGGTCGGCGGTGTCTTGGGGATCGTGTTGAGTCTGCGTGCTCTGCGGGCTCGGCAAGGGAAGTCCGGCGGGCTGTTCGGGCTCTAGGCCTACTTACCGCCCGGTTGCTTCTGACGAATCAACGTGCACAGGCGATCGTTCTCGGCCTTGAGCATGTTGTAGCTCGCCTGCAAGCCGTCGAACTGAAACAGTTTCTCACGGTCGCGTTCCAGTGACCCCAGGGCGCGGTTCAGGGCTTGGACCTTGATCTCAAGGCGATCCCTCTCCCTGGCCGCGGTCTCCGCTTCACGCTTCCAGTGGTTGTCGTGGTCCGCCATGGCCTTGTAGTCGGTCTCGGCGACCTCCTCGGAACCTAGCTCCAGCGTCATGCCCACCTTGTCGTACCACTCCTTCACCAGGCGCATGGCCTTCGGCGGGATCTTGAGCAAGTAGAAGTGGCACTCGGTCAGACCAGCGAAGTCGCCGGCCAACGTCTTCTTCAGCTTGCGGTCGAGGAAGGAGTCCGCGGCCTTAGCCAACACCTCGGACAACTCCGGGGTGAGGTCCATGGTGCGCAGCGGGACCTCGTTCTTCTTGCGTGCCACGCGGCGCCCGGCGAGCTGCGCCCAGCGCTGGGCGTTCTCGTCGGTTGGATCGGCCTCCCAGGCACGCCAGGCCTCGCGTTCACGCTTGTCCATGTTCGGCCTCCTTCTGGCGGTCGGTCTGGATCCTGGCGAGCGCGAAGTCGCGGAACGCCTCCTTGTCCAAGTCCCAGGCTTCAAGCAACCACTGGGGCTTGGTGTAGAACGCCGTGGCGCCGAAGTAGACGGAGATCGGCTGCACCCGGCGCACGCTGGTCTCATAGCGGTGGTTGGTGTAGGTGAACTCGACCGGTGAGCAGCCCGTGCTCATGACCTCCAAGACCTTGTCGGCGTCGCTCACTTCACCTCCTTCACGCGCAAGAACGCGATCTGTCGCTCGCCAGTGAAGATCCACGAGCGGTGCAACACCGTGAGCGCCCTGGCCGTGGCCTTCATGGTGAACACGTCGCCTGGACTGGGAACCTGCGTGCAGTAGAGGACGCCCAGGCGCGACACGTCCTCGTTCTTCTTCTCGTTGAACAGTGTTACCAGCACTTTGATTCCGTCGGGCTCACGGGGCGGCGGGGCCTGGCCGTTGAGCCGTGCGGTCTTGACCTGTGCGCCGAGATCCACCAGGCGCAGCAGGGCCTGGTCGTCGGACTCACCCTCCTGCTTCACCCCTGCGACCTTGCTCCAGACCACGTGGTCGATCGAGAGCAGCCTGGGCTTCAGGAGACCCTCGGACTGGGCCTGCACCCCGAGGTCCACCAGCTCGACCAGAGCGTCCCGGTAGTCGAGCCCAGACGTGCGTCCCAGCTCCAGAACGTCGTTCCAGATCCCGACCGGGAGCGCGACCTGCTTGGTGAGCAGGCCCTCCTCTGGATTGCTGGCCCTGGCCGTCACTTCGGGTGGAAGCCGAGCCTCAGTCACCGGCGATCTCGATCTCGCGGCAGACGCCGGCACCGAGCGCGTGGGTGTAGCGGGGTCCGTGCCAGGAAGGAGTAGTCGACATGTCGCCCACCTCCACACGCACCATGCGGTCGCCGAATTGTCGCCAGCAGCGAGCGCAGTAGTTCGTGGGGTCGTGGAAGCCGCAGAGGTCACCGTTCGCGTCCTGGCAGCAGATCCCGCCCGCCGGAGTCCCTGTGGGGCTGAGACCCTCCCAGGCGCGACCGCGGCGAGTGCGGTCTGCGCTGGTCACGGCCTCGAGGGGAGAGGGTTCGACGTCCTTGAGGATCGCAAAGCCGACGGCCTCGTCCGCCATGGCCTGGTGCGTCTCGCAACGCAGTACCCCTGGCGGGGCATACAGGAGGCACCCAGGGACCTGGCAGTTCTCCCACGAGATCACCGGGTCTCTGGCCGGCTGGTTCAGGCGGCTGCCGGCAAAGCCGGCCCTTCCTACGTGGTTGCAGTCTCGACACCGGAAGATCGCTGGTTGCGCCTGACTCACGCGGTGGATTTGGGCCCCCCCACACCCGTCACAGCCGAGCGTCCCGCGCAAGACGTTGGTCGTTTCGTCCCGGCAGCGTTGGGCCTCCTCCTTGGCTTCTTGGACGAGCGCGGGATCGAAGTTGGCCGTGAACTCGTCGAAGGTCACCTCACGGGGGACCCAGTCCCCCGTGTTTGAAGTGGGCTCGGCACCCCGCGGCCCAGCCTTCCTTCGGGACCTATCGAAGTCGATCTGTTCGTAGTCCACGAACACGGGGAAGTGGTTGTTCGTGGCGCTGAAGTCGATCCTGAGGTCCATGGTGTGCACGTCGGGCTCTGCGCGCCCGGTAGCCTTCAGTCCAGCCAGTAGGACCTCAAGGAACTCTTTGCTGGTCATGCGGTGTTCGACGATTCGCGGCATGATTAGTTCCCTCCCATGAGTTGCTGAAGTGCCTGGCCAAACCCCGCGGTGAACTGAGCGTCCGCCACACCGTCGAGGAGCCCGCCAAACGGGTTCTTGTAGACGTCGGTGCACCCTGGGCTGTAGGCGCAGGTCGCCTCGTTGCGCAGCCAGTCCTCGCGGTACTGCAGGATCAGCATGCTAGCCAACACCTCCTCCTCAGGCGGCACCGCCCAGTCGTGGAAGTGCAGGATCTTGCCGTCCGTCTCGTCGTAGCAGATCTTGGTCTGGTCGACGGCGCGCGGCGAGTTGCGGTGAGAGAGGACGTAGCGGTGGCCGCTGTAGCCGCCCTCGACGACCAGGGAGCGGTCGTCAGCCCATGAGGAGTGCTGGGCTGGCGTCATGAAGGCCTGCAGCACCTCGTTGGCTGGTGCGATTGCCCCTGGAATACACCGGGGGCAGCAGGGGGTGGGGCGCTTCACCGTGACGGCGTCCTTGGCTGGGTCCTTCGGGTCCTGGGCCACGTCGGCCACGCGCTCGGGATCCTCGTCGGCCACCACGCCCCCGTCCTTGAACGTCAGCACGGTCAGGGCTCCGATCACGGGTGCTGCGCCAGCGGCTACCAGCAGGGGACCGGCGTCCGCCACGCTGGCCTTGAGTCTGATCAGGCTCACGGACGTTCGTGTGGAGAGGCGCTTGCGGTCGGTCCAGCCCCGCGTGTTGGCCTGGGCCAGGAATTTGGTGACCACCTCCTTCTCGGCGGGCGTGGGACTGGTCACCGTGAGCACGCAGTTGCGCTCTCCGTCAGGCTCGAGCCGATAATCGCCGTGGATCGACGGAATGAACCACCTCATGAGACTGGCCCTGTGAGGTAGATCAGCGGGCCCAGGAGGTCGCCTCCGATCTTCTTGGCCCCCGAGTCCTTGGCTGAGGCGTAGAGTTCCTCCACCTCCTCGGCCAACTTGCAGTCCGCCTCGTGGGAGAAGTCGTAGGCGTCACACTCCACGCAGCGCGTGAGCCGCCCTGCGTGACGTTCGAGAATGTGATCCAGACCAGACACTTGGATCTGGGCGAGGTTGAGGCGGACGCACTCCTGGTGGGTGATTCGTTTGCTCATGCGCTGGTGTGCCTCATGAAGGAGTGGAGATCGTCGTCGGCCTCCCACCCCAGTTCGTTCAGTCGGTCTCTGTCGATTGCGGGGACCCTGGCTGGGTCCACGCACATGTACAACTCGTCGTGCTCGCCCTGGAGTGGGGGGTTCGCCCCGGGGCAGTAGCGACTGAAGATCTCGAGAGCCTCCTGGAGCGGTGTCATGAGCAGGGGCGGAGTCTGCCGCGGTTCGTCTGCGCCAAGCAACTCGTCCAGTCGGGCCTGGAGTTTGGGGATCACCTCGGCAAGCCCGGCCTCCTTGGCGTCTCGTAGAGCCCGCACCAGTCCAGGGACGCCCTCCTGCCCCTTGAGTTGCGCCGCGACGGCGAGCGCCTCGCGGATCACCTTGGCGCCGAAGGTCTCAGCGCCGACTCCGGGGTTGGTGAGGACCGGCGTAAACGTGTCGGCCATGGCCGGGGCGTCGTCGTCCTCGCTTGAGGGGTTGAGGCCTAGCCAGGGGGCTCCGAGCCCTCTCGGTTTGGGGTCGGGGGCTCCGGTGCTGAGCGCGACCAGGCCCTTGATCTTCAGCGCGAAGTCGCTGACCTTCTTCAGGCTGGCCGGTGTCCATGGGGCGTCGACTAGGGCCCGCAGTTCGGTGCGGAGCGGCTCTGCCCAGGCGGGTTCGGTGGCCCCTCGGCAAGCTGCAGCCACGTCGCGGTTGCTGTGGCCATTTGGGGCATGGCATGTCCGGCACGGGATTGGGTTCAGTGGGTCTTCGGTGGTGCTCACTTGAGTTTGTACTCCGTGACCGTCTCTACCGGCTCGATCTGGCGCTCGACGCCCTCGATCACGACGAACGTGACGTAGGAACAGTCGTCGTGGATCTCTTCTTGGAATCCGGCGTGCAGCGACATGACCTCGGCCTCGCCTTTGCACTTGGTGAGGGACAGGACTGGCGTATCCCCGTCTCTGGTGCAGTGGTCTGGGCTCGAGTAGCCGTGAACGACGTAGAACATGTGCTTAGTCCTCCTTGGAGTTGGTGTAGCAGTAGGTCACAGGCCTTCACCTCGCTCCAGGGCGCGCAGGGAGGCCTTGCGGAGTTGCGCGCGTCGCTCGGTGTCGCTGGGTGTGTCCGCCAGTGGGAAGTGCTCGTCCACCCAGGCCAGGGCCGTGGCGTCCCTGCGGTCGAAAGCGTAGGGGACACCGATCTGCATGTCACCACGCTCCAGCCGCCACGCCCCCGCGCTGTCCCTGAACAAGCGGACGCCGTCTGAGCGGACGAAGTCCAGCGTCCGGCGCAACTGCGACCGGGTGCGGCGCAGCGCGTCCCAGCCAGGCGGGAGCGCGCTCGGGACATTCAGGTAGGTGGCCACCGCAGCCTCGGCCTTGATCGAGACCGCGGCCACAACGGGTCTGGGCTTCAGGCAGTCGCACTTTCGCACTGGCCTGGCCTTGCAGAGCACGCAAGGCTCGCCAGGCTTGCGGTTGGGCTCTAGGTCACAGGCCGAACCAGTATCGGCCTGGGCCGATCCCACCTCCTGGACCTCCTTGGCCTTGGGTCGGCGGTCGACGTAGTAAGTCCCGCCGGTGCTGTCTGGGTGGTCGTCGATATAGGCGACCAGTTCATGCTTGGGCACACAGGGCTCGTGCTCGCCCGCCACCGTGAACGTGTAGCCCTTGGACCACCCGTCGCTATTCCTCTTGGGATAGCGCACGGCGTAGTCGCCGCCACCCCAGCGTTCGCGGATCGGGGCATGCAGCTTGGCTAGGCCGCCGTTGTGCTCGTGGTAGGGGAGGTCGCCGAGCAGAACGTAGACCCGGTGCTCGAAGACACGAGACGGCAGCTCGTGCTCGAAGACACGAGACGGCAACTCGCTCTCGCCAGAGCGCCGCAGTCGCCAGACCTCGATCACCTTGGCTTCGCCGACGTAGGTGACGTACCCACTCGACCACCCACCGCCGACCTTGGGGTAGCGCAGTTCATAGGCGCCCACACCCCAGTTCTCACGGATCGGGTCGTGAAACTCCTCCAGCCTGCGGTTCTTGTGCTTCTCGAAGGACAGGTCCCCGACATAGACCAGTCGGTCAGCAGCACAGTCTGCGACGCTGGTCTGCCAGACTTGAATCACCTTCTCCATTGGCTCACCCCCTTCTCTGAAGTTGCTTCACGTAGGTCTTGAGGAGCGTGTCCGGCAACGTGGATCTGAGCGCCCCGAAGGCCAGTTCGAGGCGCAGGGCCTCGTTGGTCAGGCCGGCGTGAATCGACTCGCCCTGGAGGTTGCCCAGTTCTACCGACAGGCGCAGGATCTCATTCGTGATTCGAGACCTAGCGAGCTGCGGGTCGCGGTCGCAGGCTGTAGCCGTCTTGGGCGTGGTGAGGTAGTGGATCTGAAGCCGCCCCGCGTGAACCTGCTGGCCGTTGTCGTCCCACCAGGTTCCGTCGTCCGGGTCCTGCTCGATCTCTAGTTCCTCGTCACCGCTGCGGTCGAACGCCACGACGCGCTTGGTGAGCCACTCCTGGTCCACGAGCTGTGAGAGGCGCTCGGGCGGAATGTCTTGGAGGTGCCGCTGGTAGAGCGTGACGCCGTGCAGGGTCTTTTGTCGCGAGCGGTCGGCGAGCAAACGGAGTTCGACTGGGAGAGGCTCGGTCATGCGCGCTTCGCCGTAGCGTGTTCACCCCAGGTGCCCACCACGCCAGCCAGAAGGCTCACCGTGTCCTCACACCAGGAGAGGCCTTGCTCTGACGCGAGATACTGCTTGAGCCTCAGGGTCCCACTGAGGAGTTTCTGCATGCGGTTATTCTCAGCCTGTGCCGTTGCCCGCAGGTCAGCTAGCACCTTGCCCCGCTGGTCTTCGGGGGTGTCGAGGAGGATCTTGATCCACTTCCAGTCTCGACTCCGGCGCCGTAGACGCCGGAGGGCGCGGCCTCGACGGCGCAACTTCCTCGATCCGGTCTTGTGACCGTCTCGGAACGCGGCGTGGTTCTTGGTCTCGCGCATGCGCTTGAACATGCGCTTGAGGGCGCGGCGTCTCACGCTTTCCTCAGTCGGCCTGACGCGGGCTGCAGCAGACTGCGCGCTGACTCCAAGGCCGGAGTCTCGGCGCTGCCCCCCAGCGCTAGCAGGGCAACCTCACAGCGCAGCGCGAGATCGAGGTGGCCCGCACGCGCGGCCTCAGCCATGCCGCACTTGAGGTCGTGCTTGGCCTGGTCCACCAGGGATCCGTGCGCGCCGGACTCAGCGCCCTGGCCGTCAGAGGTGGCGCCGCAGTCCTCGCAGATCTCGCGGCCACCTTGGAAGCGGACGTCATGGTGACCGTCCGAGGTGTTGTGGGGGTGGGGGCAGGGGTCGGTCAGGCTGGGCATGGGCTAGCGCTCGTTGTCGGGGTCAGTGTCGTTGAATGGAGCGGGCGGCAAGGGCTCCAACGTGTAGCCGGCCTCCAGCAGAGTGCGGTAGGCCTTCAGGACCTTGAAGGCCTCGGCGACTTCAGCGTGCGGGGCCACGTAGTTTCCGTTCTCGTCCTGGTCAGCCGCGACCCACTTGGTCACGTAGTGCTCGCCTAGACAGAGGAGGCAGTCGGGGGCGCCGAGGTCGAGGCGGTCGAGGTACTCAACGCAGGGACACGTGCGGCGGATCGCGAGCTGGTGCTCGGTTTCCTCCTCCTCCTCGTCGTCCTCCTCCTCTTCGTCTTCCTCTTCGTCTTCCTCTTCGGCGCTCTCCCAGACGATATCGTCGTCGTAGAGAGGCTCCTTGCGGACACCGCCCTCCTTGACCACGTCCTCGCGCTCCTCCCTCTTGCAGTACATGCGCCTCATGACCTCGGCCTTCACCTGGGCATTCGCCTGCAGGGTCGCCTCGCCTAGCTGCCTCCTACGTCGTCCTGGTCGTTTCATTTGAACTCTCCTCGAGCTTCAGTCTCTTTGATCTGCAGCGAGATCGCGTGCATGGCCGCGGTCGACTTCGTCCAGTTGACTGCTGGGATCGTGCCCTTGAGGTAGATCGCGTAGCGCTCGATCCGAGCTGCGAACTCAGGATCGCAGCGGAAACTGATCACGACGTCCTTGGCGCGCCGCGAGGACGCACTTGGGGCCGCCCCCAGGTTCTTGGAGTTCGCTCGCTTCTTCGCCATGAACAGTGTATACCACCACGAAGGGACGACGTGCAACCCGTAAACGGATCATGTCGCCTGCGTAGTGTAGAACAGGTCCCACGGAACCGGTGGAGAGGATCGGAAATGACGGATCGCTGGTACGACACACGTGAGGGGATCGTGGCCTGTGAGCAGCGCGGACTCGCCGGCCTAAGAGATCTCTCCAAGGCGCGCAGGGAGGCCTACAACCGTAGCGAGAACCTGGCGTGGTGGTGCGTCTGGGCGCACTACGTCTTCGACCGCTGCGGCAACACCTTGGTCACGAACGAGAACGCGCCGGACTACTACACGTTCGGGGCTACTCCTCCGGCGGTCTTTGATCGCGAGGAACACCAGGCCGTGGACAAAGGGCGTCCCTGGAGCATGTCCGCGGGCGGGATCCCACCTGCCGAGGTCTGCCCCCACTGCTTCGAGGGGTGGACTCGGTCCAACCACAAGGATCACTTCTGGGATTGCAACAAGGGGAGCTTCCACCAGTCGTGCTGGGACATGAAGTGCGTGGCCGGTGAGATCGACTTCTTCACTACGGTCTTCGAGGAGGCTGGCCTGACCTACAGCGAGTTGCGCCTGCTCCCCAACGGCTACTCGCGTCGCAGTCCGTCGCCTTGGTTCCTGCTCATGACGGACCATGGCCCGATCAAGGTGGGCGCCCGCAAACGGGTGTTCGAGATCAACTGGAGTCACTTCGAGATCGCGGTCGACGGCACCGAGTTGTTCAAGGACGAGGAGGTCACCCAGGCGCAGTCCTTGGTGCACGCCTGGGGACGCGAGAAGTTGATCGAGTACCTGCGGACGCTCATGGCGCGAGCTGGCTCGGCGGCGGTGGGAGAGTGAGCGAGTCTATGGAGGAACTGCCGCGTGGGTCCTGTCCACGCTGCCGAGCCCACGGCCTCCGTCTGCAGGCCTGGATCCCAAGCGCGTTTCCGCATAACGCCACCGCCGGAGTGCAGTCTCTGCCTGTCGAGTGCTGCGAGCACTGCTTCCGAGAACTTGACTCGGGCGTGGTGTGGGAGCCTGTAACCCTAGAGCGCCTGAGAGGGCTCAGCTTCGGCACCAAGGGCATGATCGAGTGGGAGTCCGAGCACTTCATGCGCCTGGGCCGTGTCTACGAAGACAGCAACCGGCTCCGGTGGGCCTGCGTGGACTGGTCAGACGCCCACGGCCTGTGCTTCTTGTGCGTCTACATTCGCGGGCCGAACGGCGCGCGAGTTGACCCAGAAGACGACAAGCTAGACTTCGCCTGGTTCGACCCTGACGGCACCGAGACCAACGGGCCGCACCACTGCCTGGTGAAGTGCGTGGCCCATGGACCGAGCTACTTGCCAAGCACGCTCTGCGACTCCACAGAACAGGCCCCGTGATCCCTCAGCGCAAGACCAACTCCTACGAGTCCAAGTGCCGCGGGAAGACGTGCGAGCACGAAGATCGTACGGTCCGCGCGGGCGAGGGCGTCACTGTGCCTGGTCGGCCCAAGGACTTCGGCGACGGCGTGTGGTGGGACGTCTACCACATTGAGTGCGCACCTGACCCCGATCGTGGGCTTAGCGACTGGGACGACTTCGCGGCCAGCGACTACCAACTCGCGCTCAAGACAGCCTGGCTCGACACCCCTACGAACCTGATCGTGGACGCCGTGGCCGGATCGGGGAAGACGACCTCTATCGCCTGGTTGTTGGCGACAACCTGGAGCGACATGGCGGCCTACCTAGGCCGCCCGCCGCGGGTGCTGTTCTCCTGCTTCAACCGGCACGTGCGCGAGACCATGCAGGCCCGCACCGTGCGCAGTTTGCCCGCGGGCACGCAGATCCAGACCCTCAACTCCGTCGGGCACCGGGTGCTGGTGCGGTTCCTGCAGGACAAGACCGGTCTCGCCCCTCAGGAACTCGACGGTCGGAAGGCCTGGCGGTTCTGTCGCACGCTCTACCCCTGCAAGCCCACCGACCTCGAAAACGAAGGCGGGTTCGGGACGGTCCCAGCGCCGAACGATCTTGAGGGGTGGCGCCGAGTATTCGCCTTTCTCATGCCAGGCGAACCCGTCCCCCAGGACTTCACCTTGGACGCGCTGGTCGACGAGTGCCTAAGGATCATGGAGCGTAACAAGGCGCTGTTGGTCCCCTTGCGCAAGCTGGTCGATCTCCGCAGGGTGACCTTGAGCGCTGATCACCAGCACCTCTGCACGCACTTCGAGGTCTCGCTTGAGCCAATCGAGGGCCTGGCTGCGCCCGAGGTCTTGTTCGCCGCGGTCGAGCGCGTGCTGTGGTCCATGAACCGCGCTGCCTACGAGCTGGGCGTGATCGACTACAACGACCAGCTCTGGCTCCCGCACTGCTGGGACCTCCAGCCGCCCGTCTACGACGCGGTGTTCGTGGACGAGGCCCAGGACGTAAACGAGGCCCAGCTCTCCCTGCTCAGCAAGTGCGGCGGCCAGCGCGGGCGCTTCGTGTTCGTCGGCGACCCTCACCAGGCCATGTACGGATTCCGCGGCGCCGGCGTGGGGATCATGGACCGGATCCAAGAACTGCTGGCCGGGACCCCCCGAGGCGTCGTGCGGCTTCCGCTCAGCGTCTGCTACCGGTGCCCTGTCGAGGTCGTGCGCGCCGTCCAGGCCAAGGGGCACGTCACCGATATCGAGGTGGCCCCCAACGCCCCCGCCGGCGTCGTGCAGGACCTCAGCACGCTCGACGACTGGTGGGAAGGGATTGAGCCGGGGTCCATGGTGCTCTGTCGCACCAACGCGCCGTTGCTCGAAGCCTACTTCCAGCTCCTGCGCGCCGGAATTCGCACTTCCCTGCGCGGATTCGGTGAGAAGGTCCACGACGATATCGAGGGGCTGATCAACTCCTGCGAGACCGATAAGAAGACCTCGATCGCCGAACTGCTCCAGCGCGCCGAGGGGCACACCTACGCGCTGGTCAAGAAGCACCTTGACGCCGAACGCGACGAGACGGCGACCATGGCCAACGACACGTTCGACCTGCTCAAGATCCTGGCCGAGGAGCAGGTCACCGTGTCGGGCGTGCGCAAGCGCGCCAAGGACCTGCTCAAGCACTCGGCCCAGGGCGACGACTGCGTGGTGCTCAGCACTGTCCACAAGGCCAAGGGGCTGGAGGCGCCAGACGTCTACGTGCTGCGCCCCGATCTCATGCCGTTCCCGTTCGCGGTCGGCTGGCAGGCGCACCAGGAACTCAATATCGAGTACGTCTGCATGACGCGGGCTATGCGCTCGTTGAACTGGGTCCGCAAGCCGGTTCGATTCGTGGACTGGTTCTAGGGGGGTGGGTGTGGCAGACGAACGTGACTTCAACCTCGGTGGTCTGATTGGGCTCCTTGATCAGCTCGACGCCGGGATCCGCGCTGACCGCGTCAAGGCTGCGGAGACCAAACAGCTTGCTCTGCGAGTTGCCGCGGCTGTAACTAATCTCCGGGGCCGCGCCCGTGTGGTGGAGGAGGAGTTGCGCCAGAAGGTCGTAGAGGTCGAGGCGTTGGTAGACGGCGTGCGGGCACTGCGTGATCGCACGCGGCGCGCTGAGGCTGAGGTAGAGCGAGTGCGGGCCGTGGCTCGCGGGTGGGTTGCGTCGCGAGACGACGCCCCTTTTGGCTGCCAGGAAATCCTGCAGGCCTGCGCAGAGGAGGTTCTAGGTGCCGGTGAGTGAAAATGGCCAGCGCGGCATGATCTCGATCGAGCCAGGCACGCTGATTCTGGGTGTGATCGTGGGCGTCGCTGTTGTCTTCCTGCTTGGCCTCTTTGCTGGCATGTCCATAGCCAACGAGGCCTGGGAGAAGAAGATTCGTGACCACCCAGACGGCGTGGCTGTGATTCGATCTCGATTGAAGGCCGAACAGGCCGAGCGCGACCTGTGGAGAAACCAGTGAGCGCCAACTTGAGAACGTGGCTCTGCATGGCGGTGCTGGTCTTGGCCGGTTGCCCGCCGACGACTGCCGAGTGGGAGGCTCGCGCGGCGGAACGCGCGGCGAAATCCTCACCTGGGCAAGTTGTGCCTGTTGCCTGGGAGCGGATCGAGTCGGTGGCACCCCACAATTCCCTGACTCGCTCCCGAACCCCAACCGGTTGGCTCGTCATGGCTCATGAGGGCAACTCGACCGGGAGGTCGGCTCTCATGTTTGTCCCTGACCCAGAGCACCAGTGGCTCAATGAAGGCGCTCAGTGAGTCGGCGTTACGCAGAGAGCACCAGCGTATCGGTCGCCAAAAGCAAGGCCGAGATCGAGGCCCTGGTGGGCCGCTACGGCGCCGACTCGTTCGCCCAGGGGTGGGAGAACGAGCGGGCCACGGTGGGGTTTCGCATGCGCGGCAAGTACGTGCGCTTCAATCTCACGCTCCCTCAACGCACGGACGCTCAGTTCACCACCACGCCCTCGGGCCGTGATCGGAAGCCAGCCCAGGCAGAGAAGGCGTGGGAGCAGACATGCCGGTCGAGCTGGCGTGCACTGGCGCTTGTGATCAAGGCCAAGCTGGAGGCTGTCGAGTTGGGGATCACAACCTTCGAGGAGGAGTTTCTCGCTCACCTCGTGCTTCCGGGTGGCCGAGGAACCGTTGGCGAGAACTTGATTCCACAGATCGAGGCCGCTTATGCGGACGGCAAGACCATGCCTAAACTGCTGCCCTATGGAGGATCGAAGTGAGCCAGACCGAGCGCGGCTTATGGAGAAAGCCGTGAAAGAACTACGCGGGCAGCGCAGCGCTTTAGACCTTCTTGCGTCACGAGGGTTCGAGGCCTACCTGCACCCAACCACCGGCCTGTTGTTCGCGAAGACGCTGCCGCATGCTCTAGTGCTTGCAAACGAGAGTTACGGTCTGAACTATGCCAACGTGCGCGATCTGGCGCACCAGGCCCAGGCTAACTGCCGCAGCCAAGACACGCCGCCCTTGGGCGTGCTGCTCACGCGCAAGCCAGGCACACCCTGGTTGGTTCACATGGAGGCCGACCCTTGGCTGAAGCACGAGGGACTGGTCCGCAACGCGGTCGAGGCCTGGAACCGCTGGTGGGGCAAGCCCGACAAGGCTGGGCCCGAGGAACTCAAGGACGTCGCCTTGGCCATGAAACTGATCGGTGGCAAGGACGTAGACGGAGAGGGACCGTTGTGAGCGAGTACGTCAACACAATACGCGCCTTGATCGACACCGCGGCCACCGCGGTGCGCGAGGCCCGAACCGTGGCCGGGGAGGCTGGTTACCGGGTGGACGAGGGCTACCTCGAGGCCGCCCTGGTGATCTTGCGCCGCGCCCAGTGCCGCATGTCCAACGGTGAGCACTCGCCCAGGCGCCGGGTCTGTTCACGCTGCGGGGTGAGTCTTGACGTGCTGGGGGTGACTCGCGAACCCGACGCCGAGGGCGGTTGGCGGCACGCCGGCGAGTGCGTGCGGGGCGTCGTCGAGGCCGCTGAGGACGCGGCTGATCTTGAAGACCTCGACCGCGCCTTGGTCGACTCCCGCAACACGCACCCAGTCGGCTGGGACGAGGCGCGGGCACAGTTGGGTTTGGACGCCGCCTCGTGAGCGGCGTCTACTCACCCAAGGAGGCCGCGGCCCGGCTCTTGGCCGCGGAGGCTGACTTCCTCTTGGCCCACAAGTGGGTGCCGCTCGCGCCCGCGGCACCAGGCGAGCCTGTGCTCTGGCGTCGCCCGTTGGAGGCCTCGGGTGAACTGTGGATCAAGGCGGTGCCCCTTCGCCAGGCCACGGCCCTCAAGATCGTGCGGAAGGGTGTGGGGTGACCAAGAAGCCGAAGAAACGCAGCCCCGAGCACCAGATCCAGCTCACGCCACCCAAGTGCCAGACCAAGGGCTGCGCCGGCGCCTCCAACACCACGTTCTGCGACCAGTGCTGGAAGACCTTGTACGGCAACCCCAAGACACGCGCCGCCAAGGATCGGATCCGGTCTCAGTTGGCCACCGAGGGCGAGCGCGATCGTTCAGTGAAGTTCGACTCAGACGAAGAGGGTCCCTGGTGAGCGACGACCAGGAGGAACTCGACGAGTTGGTCAGCCTGGTCTACGACCACACCCGGTTGATCGAGGCCAACGAACTGCTCCGCAAGGTGACCTACAAGGGGACCGACGAGACGGAGCATAGGACTGCGTTACGGGCTGTGTGCCAGCTCACGAACCAGGTCTACGCGCGCATTCAGGCCGTGCGCTACCCAGACGACGAGAACGAGAACGAATGAACTGCGACGAGTGCGAGGTCCGCGCCGAAGACTGCACGTGCCCCTTCACCAACAAGGCCTGTCTGTGCGCCTGCCACGACAAGGAGCCCTGGCGGCGATCGAGCGGCGTGTTGGTCTGCGAGTGCGGGAAGACCTACGCGCAGCACCAGCACGGCGGCCCGATCGGCGCGGGCGCCGTGCGCTTCTTGCGCAGGCTGTGCGACGGCAGGTTGGTGAAGCTCTAGTGGACACTGAGCTGCAGGTTGCTGTTCGGGAGTTCAGGGCCGCCTGGGCCCTGCCGGGTCCCAACGGCCCACCGAAGGCCGAGGGAGATCGTCTGATCGCGACGTGGCACCGAGCCGGGCGCCCTGGGATCGAATGCGTAAAGGAGTCCCTGCGGTCTGCGAAGTTGTGGGCCACGGTGTATCGCTACGAGTTCGAGGTGGGGTTGGCCCAGCGTCAACTTCGGTCGGTTCAACCGCTCAGCGCTGCTTGCTTCGGTCATGAAGGGGATCCAAGAAGTGCGGCTAGCTTCACCTCCACCTCCAAAGGCGTGGAGGAACTGGCGGGGCTCACCTCAATCATGATCTTCGGGGCCGACGGGTATCCGACTGGGCTGTTGGACTCTCCTGCCGTCTGGGATACGCCCTACGCCTTCTACGGGTTCTACGCTTACCCCTCGATCACCGGCGGCTGGGCACACCCATTCCTCTTCTGCCGAGCCTGCGCCTTTCGGTTCACCGTGCTTAGGCTGCTGTCTGGGCTGGGGCGGCTCCCGTGAGTCACATTGAGGACACTCCTCCTGTCCCAAAGATCAAAGAGTCTGATATGCAGCAGGCTCTGACCGAAGACCTCGCCAGGGCTGGGTGGAGTGTCCACCAAGAGGTTGAATGCCGCCCTAGAAGACATGGGCCCAAACTAAGGATAGATATTCTCGGGCGCCCGCCTAGCAAGACCAGGCTGTGGTGGCTTCTTTCTGGTGGTTCCGTGGGATTTGAACTCAAGGCTCCAGATCAAGGGCTGGGTCAACTGATCAGGGGCCTGCAGCAAGCCTCCGAATATATGAGCGCCTTTTCATTCCGCACGGGTGATAAGGATCAATCCGCATTCCGCACGTTGCCACGACCGTCGCTTGTTCTTGTTGTTCACGATTTGAAGTCCCCCGAGATCCACGTTGAACGATTTGCGTGGGCGAAGGGCGCGGCCTTCCTACAGAGTTGGGAAAACGATCGCTCTGGAAGGTTCACAACCACTGCCTTTGGACCCCAGGCCACTTTTGAGATTGAGGCCCCCTTAACAAACCTCCGTGAGGTCTTGCGTCCATGGCGCCAGGCCATGGAGCGGTGGGCTCGCATTGCCCGTGAAACTGCTGAACGGGTTGGTTACCCAGTGCCCCTTGGTTGCCTTGGACATGCTCCGTTCGACTTAATACAAGCGGCCCTAAGAGAGATCCTTTCCTCCCAGAGCGAGCCTCAGGGCGAAGGGGGCTCGCTGTGACCGCGCCCCTCGACCCCCTCCCCAAGCGAGAAGTCGACAGCCTCCGCGCCGTGATCGGTTCGCGGGTGGCCCGCGCTCGGCGCGGGCTCGGTCTCAGCCAGCGCAAGCTCGCCGCGATCATGGACCGCTCACCGAGCTGGGTGCGTGAGATCGAGAACGGGGCCCAGTTTGCCCCGCCCTACTTGCTCCAGGCGCTGGCCGTTGCCACCCAACGCAGTGTGGGGTGGTTCTACGGCGAGCTGGTGATCACGCTTAGCGAGTACGTCCTGACCAAGGTGGAGACCGAATGAGCGCAGACGCCGTGATTCGCAGCATGGGCCTCCGGCGCCAGACCGGTGATCTGGCCATAGAGTTCGGGGTCCACGGGGACCGTGACAACACGCGTTACAACGCCACGGTTTTACTGGCGCAAGATCCTGAGTTCGCTGCGGTGGCGGCGCCGGCCAGGCCGCTTGGCCGACTCGACTACTGGGGGTGGACCGTCCCGGCCTCGGGTGCGCCCTGGGTCCCTGTCGCTCCCTACCGCGTGCCCACGATCTCCGACGGCCAGGCCGTGGTCGACAGCAAGTTGGTCTCTTCGTTCCTGGCGGTCGTCTCGATCAGCGAGGCCGGGATCGACCCGCGGTCGAGATTCACGACCATGATCAAACTCACAGCGCTCTGCGTGCGCTGTGGAGGGTCCAAGGTCTACTGCGACGATTGCGGGTCAGCGCCTGACTCGTGCGTCTGCCCCGAGGGCCTCAAGGGCGAGCGTATGGAGTGCCCGTGCCTTGAGGGCGGGCGGCTATGATCCACCCAGCCACTGACCTGATCTCGTCGACCTCACCGCACGTCCGGGTGCGGTGCTCGTCGGCGGCCAGCGAGACTCCTAGTTCTTCACGAGGCAGTTCGGACACTCTCAGGCTCTACATGCCTGGCACCCCGAGCACCAGCGGGCCCCTGGCCTCCCGCACCGATCAGAGCGAGTCCTGGGCGCCGGGCAGCCCAGCTCGCTCGGTCTTGGCGAGCGTATGACCGCTCGCGCCCCTCGTCGCCAGTGCGCCAAGTGCCCCTGGAAGGTCTCGACCGACCCCCACCAGATCCCTGACGGCTACACCGAAGACGCGCACCGAGCGCTCAAGGACACGATCGCTGAACCGGCGAGCCTGCGTGGATTGGGCGGTCCGTTGCGGCTCATGGCCTGCCACGAGAGCGACCCCGGCGCAGAGGTCGCGTGCGTGGGGTGGCTGGTTCACCAACTCGGCCCAGGCAACGACCTCCCCCTGCGACTCGCGGCGTCGCTCGGCAGGGTGGACTGCAACGTGGAGACGGTAGGCCCGCAGCACGAGTTGTTCGAGGACACACTGCCGGGTGAGAAATGAGCCACGAATACGACTGCGCTACCTGCGCTGCTAGACGCGACCTGATCGACGTGTTGTGCCAGCGCGCCTGGGTAGTCGGCGAAATTGCCAAGTGGATCGAAGAGGGGTGGGCTCCAGACCCAGCATGCGACGAGTGCGGGGGGCGCGGGTGGAGGTGGGCCGACCCCCTGCTTCCTGGCAACACGGCCCTTCACCCCCGCGCGTGCCCTTGTTCTTTCTAGGACCCGGAGGCCAAGCAGTGAGTGACCACCTCATGAAGCAGCACCTGTCCGATCCAGTGAGCCCCAGAACCGCAGTCAAATTGGGGCTTCCGCCCACCCCGCACTGGGGCAGTTACCCGGCTCTGGCTTATTGCGGCGCGTCTTTGGTTCGCGAGACGACCCAGGACTTCTTCCGCGCGGTCAACTACACCGGGGCTGGGCTTATGGTCAGGCGCGGCACCCGTGAGGACACCTGCCCAGACTGCGTGCTGAAGTTCGAGGCCAAGCAACTCCAGGCCAAGCCGGAGTGAGCGACGCCCGCCTCCAGTTCCTCAAGCGCGCAGCCTCAGCCCCAGGCGGCACCGTCAACGATCAGGCAAGGTGCCTGATCGAGCGGGGCCGCACTGGCGATCTCCGCGCCGCGCGTCTGGAGCTGGCGGCCTACTGCGGAGACGAGGCTAGCAGGATCGCTGCGGGCTGGCCTGAAGGCGTGAGGTCGGGCATGGGCCGCGTGGCCAGCGAGTCGGCTCGCGCGAACCCGGACGCAGTCTGGAACCCGACTCAGCACAATCGGGTGTTCCCTAACGAGACCAAGATCCCAGAAGGCCGCGGGTGGAGCTGGCCGTCGGTGCAGACGTGGGCAGAGGTCGTGTCCAAGGTGCTGATCAAAGAGGTCGGCCCTGAAGACCGTCTGGTTCTTGCGATCGTGCTGGCCGTGGCGTGGATTCGGCAGGCTGAGTGGGAAGTGCTGGAGGTTGGTCCTGGGTCCGCGGTTCTAATCGAGGACTCTCGCGCAGCGCTCACTGCCGGACAGGCCTGGTGCGACGACCCGACGCCTGCACGTATGGAGGCCTGGAGGAAGGCCTCCGATCGCGTCTCTGTGTTCAAGTGGGTCCCGCTCTCGTGCTACGCACACCAGAACACTGACCTGCTGCGCCACGCGCAGGCTGCGATCGCGATCCCGGTCATGCAGCACAATGAACGCGCGCTAGCCCCCTACCGCGCCGCCGTGCGTGCGGTGGTGATCAAGTGGGCACTGCAGTGAGATTGCTTGCGCGAGTAGAAGGCGACTGCATGACCAAGAAGAAGAAGAAACCCAGGAAGGCGCGCTGCGTGCGTTGTGGAGCGCGGATCAAGTTCGCGCCGGGTGGTCACGGAACGGACAACGGGAGCCCGGTCTGCGAGAAGTGCCGCAACCCCAGCGGCGGCTACACCTGTTGAGTTCGTCGGGTTCCTCTTTATTAGTTCGTCGGGTTCCTCTAGAGTCCCTCCACCACAAGGCAGAGGAGAGTCTATGACGACCAAGACGACGGCCAAGAAGGCCAAGAAGGCCAAGCGCCCCAAGAAGCAGGAGAAGCCGAAGCTCTCCAGGAGCGAGGCCGCCAAGGCCCGCTTCGAGCGAGAGGGCGGCAAGCCAGCTCGCATGAAGGGGGAGGGAATCACGTTCCAGTACGGCGCTCTCACTCCCAGGGGCCGTGACCTCGCACTGCTTCGTGAGCAGTTCTGGCTGGCTCACAACTACCGGAACAGCATGGTGGAGATCGACCGCAGTCGGCGGACGGCTCTCCGCGCTCTCAAGTTCAAGCTCTCACCGGCCCTGGTCGCTATCGAGGAGAAGGTCGGCGAGCGCGCGGTCAAGGCGGACGAGGAGAAGGCGATCCAGGCCAAGCCAGCCACCGGCCTCCTGGGCGAGATCGCCACCCTCAAGGTCGCGATCGCCGCCAGGAACCAGGCGATCTACGGCGGGAAGCCACTGCCGAAGAGCAAGCGCACCCCCGAGTACAACGCCGGGGTCAAGCAGCGACGCGCGGACGCCAAGGCCGGCAACAAGAAGGACGCCGACAAGATCGGCATGAAAGGCCGCAAGGCGGATCCTGAGAAAGGGGTCGACGAGAAGAAGCCCACGGGTCTCTACGCCAAGCTCGCGGCACTGCAGGAGGAGCGTCAGAAGCTGAGCGTCAAGCTCTACGAGTCTGAGCGTTGGATCGAGGCCAGCCAGAAGATCTGGGACGACACCACCTCCAAGCAGCGCGCAGCACGGTGGGAGACTGTCGACCGCTACGTCGAGAGGTTCGCTCCCGAGGACGGCGACACCCGTGTGATCGACATGGGGTGGGGGGTCCTGGCGCAGGTCGGCGCCGCCTCCCAAAGCATGGCCGAGGGGTCTGCGCCTGGGTTCAGGCCCTGGCACCAGCGCAAGGACAAGTTCGCCGTCCAGATCCAAGGGGGCGCCACGATCAACGAGTTGACCGTGGCGGACTGGAGTCCACATGGGCAGGCCCAGTTGAAGTTCTCCAGGCGTCCTGGCGCCGTGGCTGGGTCCAAGGCCGGCGAGCGTCGACTGCAAGGGCACCTGCGCCTGCGCGTGGGGTCCGAGTTGCGCGAGAACCAGCAAGGGGGGCTGAAGAAGAGCAACAGGGGGGTCTGGGCTGAGGTGCAGTTCGTCTACCACCGGCCCATTCCGCCTCAGGCCAAGATCAAGTGGATCTACCTGATCCGCCGTGAGCGCGGCCTGCGCGACGTGTGGACCCTCCACTTCGTCCTCGAGGCCCCGAGCTGGAACAAGTCCGACCTCGCCACCACGGGATCGGTGGCGCTCGACCTCGGTTGGAAGCTCATGGAGGACCGCCGGCTGCGCGTGGCAGTGTGGGCCGGCTCCGACGGGCACGAGGGGGAGGTCGCGCTTCCGGCTTGGTGGCTGGAGGAGGCCTTCCGCGTCAGGCGTATCCAGGCCTACCGCGACCGCTGCAAGAACCGAGCGGTCCCCGAGATCCTGAAGTGGACCAAGCGGTGGTGGGACGGGCGCCCCAACCCACACGAGAAGGATCGGTCGATCAACCACACCTCTGGGGCCCAGCGCGTGATTCGGCATATCCAGCGCGGGATCAAGGCCGGCTGCAAGGCCCCCAAGAAGATCATGGACTGGGTCCACCGCGAGCGGCACCTCCACGAGTATCAGGACCACCTCTGGAGCCAACTCCAGGGCAGTCGCAAGGATCTCTACCGTCGTCTCGCGGCCTACCTCACCAAGCGCTACGCCCAGGTCGTGATCGAGGACCTCAACCTCTCGAAGTTCTTTCGTCCGTACACCGGCAACGACCCGGTGCGAGTGGCCGCGGACCGGGTCCTCCGTCTCTACAACGGCTGGGCTGCCCTCTCCTACCTCCGCGACGCGCTGAAGAACCGAGTTCGTGACCGGGAGTTGGTCATGGTCAAGCCTGAGTTCACCACCATGCGCTGCCATGCCTGCCAGGCCGTGGACAAGGACTGGGACGACCACAGCGAGTTGTGCCACCGCTGCCCCTCGTGCGATCTCGAGTGGGACCAGGACGTCAACGCGGCCCGGAACCTCCTGCGAGACGGCGGTGGCCCTCAGCCCACGTGGACTCGCCCTCCAGTGTCGCCGGACGAGATCTTCAGTCTCAACCGCAACGCGCCACCCAACCGTGCCCAGCGCCGAGCTGAGGCGTTGCGTGCGATTACCGGCGCCACGTCGGTGTTCGACCGGCAGTCGAGCGAGCCGGTGGCCGCGGAGTAGCTGGCAGGGCTCGCGTCAGAATGGCCATGGGTTTACGACCAGGAGCCCGTGTCGTTGTTTGTCAATTCGGAGATCGAGACGCAGCGCTCGAATTGAAACGCACAACCGCAAGTTTGGTTGCGGGTTGTGAGCGCTGCAGTGTGAATGCCTGCGAGGGGGCTGAGGTTCCTCGACTGCGTCTGGACCAGGCCGTTCCTGCTGTTGGCGACTACAAGTGTGAATGCCTGCGAGGGGGCTGAGGTTCCTCGACGAGGCACAGGGGGACCTCCCGCCTCCCGTTTGGCCGGTGTGAATGCCTGCGAGGGGGCTGAGGTTCCTCGACCTGCGGGGCGAGCATGAGTGAGCAGACGTGTGAATGCCTGCGAGGGGGCTGAGGTTTCTCGACCACGCTGAGCTGTGGGGCGAGGCGGTCCGGCGTGACCGCATGTGTGAATGCCTGCGAGGGGGCTGAAGTTCCTCGACATGACGTACAGGCAGTACGACAGCCGCTCGGCCATGACGAGGTGTGAATGCCTGCGAGGGGGCTGAGGTTCCTCGACGAGGACCCCAACACCCTCGGCGGCGAGCGGTTCTGAGGTGTGAATGCCTGCGAGGGGGCTGAGGCTCCTCGACAAAACGTTCTCGGGCCCGTGATCTGGATCGGGTACCTCCCGTGTGAATGCCTGCGAGGGGGCTGAGGTTCCTCGACACCTGTAGGACGAGGAGCCAGGGGTGATCGGTGACGGGCCTCGTGTGAATGCCTGCGAGGGGGGCTGAGGTTCCTCGACTGGGGCGGAGGATCCAGGCGGAAATTGGCCACGGCCTCCTGCACGTGTGAATGCCTGCGGGGAGGCTGAAGTTCCTCGACAGCCTCGGCGACCGCGCTGAGGGCGAGCGGTTCTGAGTGTGAATGCCTGCGGGGAGGCTGAGGTTCCTCGACCCCAAGGCACGCGGTTGCAGGGGGCGGTGCCCCCGCGTGTGAATGCCTGCGGGGAGGCTGAGGATCCTCGACGAGGCCTGCGGGGAGGCTGAGGATCCTCGACGAGGTGGAGTCCAACGTCCGCCTGATCGAGAGCGCGGTGTGAATGCCTGCGGGGAGGCTGAGGATCCTCGACCGCCCCTGGGCCATGAGCCCCGACGGCTACTTGCCTGTGTGAATGCCTGCGGGGAGGCTGAGGATCCTCGACTCGCCGCAGCTCAGCCTCACTCCGGAGTTGTTGAGCAGTGTGAATGCTTGCGGGGGGGGCTGAGGATCCTCGACCGGAGAGTCCACGTCCTTAGGGCGAGGTCCTGGGTGTGTGAATGCCTGCGAGGGGGCTGAGGATCCTCGACCCGTCCAGAGTGTGAATGCCTGCGAGGGGGCTGAGGTTCCTCGACGGCTCGAATGTGTAGTGCTGAATGCCTGCGAGGGGGCTGGAGATCCTCGACGCGACCGACCAGTCGTGCAGTTCATGGGGGCAATATGAATGCCTGCGGGGGGCTGAGGATCCTCGACGAAGCCTCCGCGTCGCACGAAGCGTGCACGAGGGGCGTGTGTGAATGCCTGCGAGGGGGCCGGTGCCCCTCGACGAATCCCTCTGGCGCTTATGCCTGTGAGGAGGCTGGAGATCCTCGACGGAATGCCTGCGGGGAGGCTTAGGCTCCTCGACACGAAGGAGGGGTTGCACATGAATGCCTGCGAGGAGGTTTGGGATCCTCGACGCGAGCGTGGGGGTGTCCCCTTGATCGCCCGAGACAAGCTGCAGGTAGGTCACTACCACGTTATCACAGGAATCCTCATAAGTCTATGAAAACACTAGACTTATGGCTTTTCCCGGTAGGTCACGATAATAACAATTGTCGTGACCTACCTGCAGCGGGTACCGTGCCCTCGAACCCAGCGCGAGGGACCGAACGCGCGGCCCGTGGAGACCTCGCATGCCCAGGAGACCCCATGGAATTTGTCCTAGCCCGAGAGTTCACCAAGTACCCAGGCGGTCGCCTGCGAGCGCACGGCGACCACTCCGGCGAGGAACTGCGTGAGGATCACCTGATCCCCAGGCTCGCCGCGGCCAAGGACGGCCTGGTGGTCAACCTAGCCGGCCTCATGGGACTGCCGCCGTCGTTCGCCGAGGAGGCGTTCGGTGGGTTGGTGCGCCGCCTCGGGCCCTCGGTCCTGGGCCGGATCACGTTCTACTCCCCCGAGATCCCTGAGCGCGTGGACTGGATCGAACTGGTCATGAAGCAGGCCGCCGGCGAAGAGACGCCGTGACCTTCGACGACCTCAAGGCAGCCGCGGCGTCGATCGTGGCCTGGGCGCCGCGGCCAGTTCGACGGTGGCAGGTGGGCCTGGACGTCTTCGTTGGCGGGCGCCCGGTGGTGATCCAGACGCTCGAAGACTTCAAGATCAAGCTCGAAGACGGCGGGTTCCGCCCTCGCATGGGCTACTACACGCAGGCACTGCTCGACGGCCTGCTGCTAAGGGGGTTGACCGGTGGGTGAACACGCAGAACCAGCAGAGGTCGACGGTGAGCCTGGCCTCCGCATTGGGGACCAGCTCTACAAGATCAAGCACGATCGGCGCCCTTGGAAGGAACTGTCCGAGCAGGAGAAGGCGGACCACATACGCGCCGGCGTCGAGTTCATTTGCGGGACGCCGCGCGACGACACCCACGTCGTCGACACCACGCCCCCCGGCCTAGTCCTCAACTCCACCGTGCTGTTCCAGGTCCCCGTGAAGACCAGCGAGGGCCTTGAGGTTCCCAAGGGGGCTGAGGGGTTTGTGGTGGCCCGGTCTGGCCCCGACGAGTACATGTTCGCGGTGTCGTTCCCAGATCCGGCGCTGGTGAGTGGTCGCCGCTTCGACGTCTGCACGGCGCGCGAGGACCAGGTCGCCCCCAAGGACGCCTGCTTCTGGGCCCTGTGCGGCAACCTGCAACTCCCAGGCGTGACCTACTGCAGTGCCCACCGCGCCCACTACGAGGGGCCGTGAACCCGACCGCTCGCGCAGCCGAGTTCGTTCGCACCAACCTACGCCCACTGCGCAAGGTCGACGTCGGACACTACAAGAGCAAGGACGAGCGCTACACCTTCACGCGCGACCCAACCGGCGGCGACCACCTCATAGGCTGGGGGTGGGCTTCCTGGCTCGTGTTCGACGAGACCCTGGGTCGCGACGAAGGGGCGTTGACGGTGGGCGGTGCCACTCACCACGCTTCGCTCAAATCTACGCTGCAGGGGTTGGCCTGGCAGATCTTGGCTGACAAGGCCTACGATCCAAGCACAGGGCAGATCCGCCCCGACGGTTGGGTCTTGGTCACGGAGCACACCCACACCGACTGCGCCGCCGACTGCAACGAGGCCACCTTCAAGGGCCCGGTCTGTGCGACGTGCCTCTGCTGCCAGGGGTGCGCTAGGGCCTACGACTACGCGCCAGGCGGCGTGACCACCGGGAAGGTCTGCCCAGGCTGCAAGTTCGGACCGACGCCGGCGCCCCCCAAGCGCAGGTCCAAGGTCACGGACCCCCGCCACCCACTGAACTACGCTTGTCCCTCGTGTGCAGTCAAGCGCTTCGCCTCGTGTCGCACCAAGGCCGGCAAGGTGGCCAAGGCCTTCCACGGGCCTCGAGCCCGGAAGGCTGTTGAGCGCGGCGGGCCCTGGTGAGCGATCTCCCCGCCGTCCCAGACGACGAGGTCCCAGCGATCAGGAAGTTGGTCGGCGCCCCCACGCCCCAGGACGTGATCGCGGCGCTCATGGAGGGCAAGAAGCCGACGACGATCCGCAGTTACCGCAAGGACCTGCGCGTGTTCACTCGCTGGCTCAACGGAGCGCACCACCTCGAGCTGGCTGACCCCAGCGCCGCGGTGGGACTGCTGCTGTCGGGGAGCGGGACTGACGCCCGCCGGCTGGCGGGCCAGTACAAGGCCTGGCTCATGGACCAGTACGCCGCAGCCACCGTGAACCGGCGACTGGCCGCCTTGCGCTCGGTGGTGAAGGCAGCGCACGACACCGGCGTCGTGACGTGGCTCCTCAACCTCCGCAGCGTCCCCTCCAACCCCTACAGGGAGACCACGGGGCCTGGTCGAGCTGGGGTCGACGCGCTGTTCTACGAGGCCCAGCGCGACCCCTCAGGCCGCGGCCCTCGAAACTGCGCCATGCTGGGCCTGCTCTACCACCTCGCGCTGCGGCGAGAGGAAGTGGTGGCCCTCGACCTCGACCATGTGGACCTCACCGGCGGTCGCCTCTCGATCCTGGGGAAGTCGCGTCACGAGCGTGAGTGGGTCACATTGCCGTCGGAGGTGGGGGACTCGATCACCGAGTGGCTCATGATCCGCGGCGTGCGCGAGGGGCCCTTGTTCCTGCGCCTCGACCCTGGCGCCCAGGCCGCGGGGCTCGAGCGACTCACCGGAAGCGGGCTCTACAAGATCGTCCGGCGCCTGGGCCAGGACGCCGGCCTGAAGGTCTGGCCCCACGGCCTGCGCCACGCCGCGATCACCGAGGCACTAGAGCTGTCGGACGGCAACGTGGCCGACACCATGAAGTTCTCGCGCCACCGCGACCCCAAGACCGTCATGATCTACGACGACGCGCGGCGAGACGTGGCCGGGGACTTGGCTGCCAAGCTGGCCAGGCAGACTCACCGGCGACTAGAGGACGGTCAGGAGCCACCCGGTGGCCAGTAGGACCCCCTGCACCAACCACCCCGAGCGCAAGGCGCGCACCACCCAGCAGCTCAGCGCAAGCGACGGAGGAGCGCTGGTCGCCCTCTGTGACGCCTGCACCCGCGCGGCTCGCGCGAACGGCGAGGTCTGCCACGAGATTCGGCCCAAGAGGCGCTCGGTAAACCCCTTAACACGACGAACTTAAAGAGAGGGTTGCGTAGTAGCACGGCGCTACTATACTGATACCCAGACCACAAGGAGGCCCGCATGCCTGCCCCGCGCAGCCACGACAAGCGAGTCCCGGTAACACCTCTCACGCACCTCATGAACGAGGTGAAGTAGTGACAATCAAGCAGATCGAGGCCGCGGTGAGGCAGCGCGGCGCCTACCTGACCTGCCTAGAGACAAGAGTCGGTCGCGTGCGGGTCGTCGGGATCCAAAACAGCCGACCCAAGACGGTGAAGGTCCAGAGTCCCACCCGTGGACTGCTCTATCTCAAGCCCAGGGACTGCGTCGCGGTTGTTGAGGGATTGGGTGAGGTGGACCAGTGAGCACCGAGCAGCGCCTGCAACAGGCCCTCCATGACCTCGCCCGCGATCCCAAGAACCGCGACACCGTGGCGCGGGTCCAGACGCTGAGCACCCGCCTGGGGATCAACCTCCGCGACCAGTGGATCGCGGACTACGAGTCCGCGCAGGCCGCCGTCGAGACCGCGCGAGCTGCGGTCAGGCGTATGGACAAGAAGCGCGAGCACTACCGCTCCCTCCTCTACCGGAAGCTCTACGGGTCCGCTGCGGACTGGATCTGCAGCCAGTGCAAGGAGTCAGGCTGGGTCCGGCACTTCGACACCGAGTACCCCTGCAGCCACCAGGTCCGCGAGGGGGACCGTGACCGGCGGGACTTCACCTACTTCCGCCCTGACGAGGCCAAGTGGAAGTTGGCCGATAGGGCCGCCAACAAGATCTACGACCCCCTCACCGAACCCCTGCACGACGCGCACCGCCTCGCTGCCGACGCGCTCAACCGCTACCAGGCCGCGCTCGAAGGGATCGGCAAGGGCGCGAGACTCTGCTACTCCAACTCCAGGGCTCGTGCCAAGTTCAAGACCGCCAAGGGTGGTCTGCCAGCTCCACGGGCGGCTGAGCGGGTGCCGGTGGGCACCGTGGGGGTCGTGTTCTGGGTCAGGGCCGAGGCGGGCAGCACCGCCTACGGCCTGCGCTGCGAGGACGGCGCCACGTTCTTCACCACGTCCACCAACTGCGACCCGATCCCCATGGACGTCTGGGAGCGCCACCACGGTGTGGACCAGGGTGTGTTGCAGGTGGAGGCCGTGGTCAACAAGAAGGACCTCGCCGTGCGGGCTGACGCTCCGGTGATCAGAGACGTGTTCGGGGCTGCCGGCCCTAGCCGCGGCGACTGGGCGCGGTTGGGAGACACGATCGGACGGGTGTTCTGGGTCGGCCCCGACAAGCGGACCGGTCGGGCTCGCGTGGGCCTCAAGTTCGCCATGACCTCGCGCGACGAGGAGCCGACCTGGGGGCTGGCCGCCGACTGCGAGGCGGTGTCGGAGGACGAGATCAAGGCCGAGAAGACGCGCCGGCGTGGGGCGAAGAAGGCTGGGGTGACGGCGTGATCACCACGACCGAGATCCTTGACGCCCTCGCCGGCTTGTCTGACGACGACCCCAAGTTGGCTCACGCCCTGCTCCTGCGCCTCCTTGACGGCGACTCGACCAGCCTGGCCATGGGGGTTGTGGAGGAGGTGGTGCAGGAGTCTGGTGCACGGGCCGACCTGATCGAGGAGGGGCGCCCGGCGTTCCCTGACGGGATTGCGCGACTCGGTACCTGGGTCCGCCTGAATGGCGTCGTGGGCCAGGTGTTCTGGCGTGGCCAGGATCGTGCCAGGCGGCGGCGGGTGGGGATCAAACTGTTTGTCAACGAGACGCATGATCCGCCCACCTGGGGAAGCTCCGACGACTGCAAAACGGTCTCCATGCAGGCCGTGGAAACCGCGAAGCGCACGGCGCGGGCGGCTCGCAGCAAGCGGCTCCGGGGCCGGGGTCAGAGGCAAGCATGAAGACCTACGTCAAGCGCGACTCCCGCCTGAAGTGCCTCTGCTGCCGTCGGTTCATGCGGCGGGGCGCGGCCACGGTCAACACGCCCGCCAAGCGTCGCCCGCCACCTCACGCCAGTCGCTGCTTCGACTGCCCACCCGACCACTACGGGTGTGGCTGCCCTGACTCGATCTCCGACTGGGAGGAGCGCCTCTACCGCGAGAGGCGACACGAGCCGCACTGCCCAGGTCGCGAAGGCGCACCCAATGAGAACTGAACAGCGTCGCCGGGACCCTCTAGCCGCCCCCGCCCGGCTGATCCAGGCCAACCTGCGCGCGGGGTTGCTCACCCCAGAGCGCGTCCGCCTCGCGGGGTACCTGGGCCACGGACCTGCCCGCTTGGTACTGCCCGCGGCTGAGATCAAGGTCCCTGACCGGGCGGCCAAATGGAGCCTTGCGCGCCGGGCTCTGCGCTGGGGCGAGTGGGAACCGAGTTTGAGGGTGCTGGCCGCGGCGGACTGTGCGGCCCATGTAGTCCCACCCCGCGGATTCGGGGTGTGGTTGGCCACGATCCAGGTCCAGGCGGCGCGCGATTGGGCCCGCTGTCCGTGTGAGGAGCACCGGGTAGCGGTGGTGAGGGCGAGGTCGGTGTGGGCGGCGGCGGCGGAGGCGGCGGCGGCGGGGGCGAGGGCGTGGAAGGGGGAGGTGGCGGTGGAGTGGGCGGCGAGGTCGGTGAGGGCGGCGGCGGAGGCGGCGGCGGAGGCGGCGGCGGCGGGGGCGGCGGCGGCGGCGGCGTGGTCGGCGAGGGCGGCGGCGTGGGCGGCGGCGGAGGAGGAGGAGGAGGAGGCCTGGCAATCCGCCCACCTCGGCATGGCCTTGGTGAGCCCAACCTGGCCAGAGGTGCCCTGTGCCTGAGCCAGCCTCAAAGGACCGCCTCTACCGCAAGAGGCGACACGAGCCGCACTGCTTCGCGCAGCGCTCGGTGTAGTACAAGAAGAGGCCCCGGCGTCACCCGGGGCCAGATCACACAACCGCTAATTTAGGAGTTGAAGTATGACCAGGACTGAACCTACCACGTCGCCGCCAACCCGCACGCGCAAGTTGCTGATCGAGGTCGATCTCAGCGACCCACGCAACGAACACCCGGACGTGCTTGGGGCGCTGCTCCGGCGCTTCTCGAACTCGGTCGTCGGAGGCTCCACGCCGGTGGCGCTCAAGGACGGCCAGGGGGAGACGCGGTTGCGGACTCGGTGGGTGGAGGATCGCCACGAGGATCGCGTGCTCGTGGTCTCGACCGCGCACGTCACCAAGGCCGAGGCTGACCAGTTCGGGGGCGGTGGACACCCTCTGCTGGCATACCTCTCCTGGGAGTACGGGTGGCAAGTGCACGTCGACCCGCTGGGGGTCGACTGCGACCCGCCTGAGGCCAGTCAGGGCATGCTCGACGTGTTCAGGGCAGCCCGTGATCGAGGCTGCACCTGGGTGCGATTCGATCAGGACGCACCACTCCTCGACGGCGCAGAGCACTACACGTGGTAGGCCGCACCGTGGGCACGCACACCGAAGCGATCGCGGCTGGGCGCGAGGCCGTGACCAAGACGTTGGGCCTGCTCGACAAGTTCGAGACCTGGCTCGACGACCGACAGGCCAGGGGAGATCTCGTCTACGCGGGCCCCTGGCTGCTCTACAACGACGGCGACTGCCGCTGGGTTTCGGAGCGCGAGGACTGGACCAACGCGGTCTGCGAGCTGGTGGAGCGCATGCTCGACACCGGCGACTCGGACGCCGGGCTCAGCGGGGACTGGTACCAGTATCTGGTCGACCAGACCCACTGCCTGTGGGCGACCGGCGCGCCGCGGTGCAAGAACCCCGAACTGATCGACCTCAAGCCCGAGATCGGCCCCGAGCACTGGGAGGCGGTCCGCACGTTCCTGGGGATCGAGGACTTCGACACCGACGAGGAGGTCGAAGTCGAGGTCGAGGAGGAAGCGGAGGTCGAGTCTCGCTTCTGCGGGACCCCCACCAAGGCAGGCCCAGGCCGGAACTGCAACCTCCCCAACGGACACGACGGCCCGCACGTTCACTTGAGGGTGAGGTAGATCATGGGTGAGTGGAAAGAGACCATGGAGTTGACGGAGGCGCTCTACGAAGGGCGCCCCATGACCAAGCCGCACCTGCTGCACCTCGGCTACCTGCTGGGCCTCGACCTGCCGGCCAAGGCACCCAAGCAGTGGCTCGAGGAGACCCTGCGCGCCAGCCCGGCCTACCGTGGCTGGATCTACACCTCGGGCGTCATGGGCGCCGAGGTGCGCCAGCGCGTGCTGGCTGAGGCCGTAGCCCAGCGCGGGCCAGCCTCCTGGCCGCACTGCAAGGCTTGTGGCGCCCCCGCGGCCACGGCGCGCTTGACCAAGCACGGGAAGCCTACAGGCACTCACCTATGCCACACCTGTGAGGAGAGCGAGACGCTGCCCTCCAAGTTGCGGGGTGGGACCTGGCGCGGGCTCCGGTTGCCTGGCCACGACGAGGAGGACGAGGCCGCGGCTGAGGCCATGGGCAAGATCGTGGACAGGAAGGGATAGGCGTGACCACCCCCCACCACACAACCTGGCAACCCGGCTACCTCGTCACCGTGACCGAGGGCAGCTACCGCGGTCAACTCAGCCAGGACTACCCCGTGATCGGCTGGGAGCCTGGAGAGCGCCGCTTCTTCGCTGTGGCCCAGGGCGAGTCCCAGCGGATCGAAGACCGCCTGGAGGCTGACGATCGGGTCACGGGCTACGAAGACGCCTGGTGCTGTGACTGCAGCGACGGGCAGTGCGGCTGCTCTGGGTTCGAGCCTGGAGCAGCTCCCGTGGTCGACGACGACCAGTTGCTGCGCGTCACCACTCCCACCACCACCAACACGGTCACCCTCTACGACCCGCTGAACCCAGACGGCAACGAGAGCAACGAGGACGAGTGCACGTGCTGGGGGTCCAACGCCGAGGGCCACACCGACTCGGACTGCCCGCTGAACGAGTGGAACGTGAAGTCATGAGCAACGACCATTGCCAATCAGCGGTCCCTACCCCGCACTCAGACGGGGGCATGGTACGTGAGAAGTGCGTGCGGTGTGGGAGGTGGCTCTGCGGGGCGCACCTCTGCCTGAGAGGCCGCGAGATCGTCTGCTCCGCCTCGTGCCAGCAGGATCCTGGAGTCCTGCTGGAGCAGGTCCTGACCGCCAAGAAGACCATTGAGGAACTTGAGAAACAACTCGTCGAGGCCCGCGCTCTGCATTCCCGGCGCCGCGTGGAACTGGACAAACTCCTATGAGCAACATGAGCTACTGCCGCTTCGAGAACACCCTGGCCGATCTCGTGGACTGCGCAGACGCCCTCGACGAGCGCGTGGAACTCGACGGCTGCGAGGCCGTGGCCAAGGCCGACATGATCAAGCTGTGCGAGGAGATCGTGCGCAAGCACGGTGAACCTGCGCCCGTCAAGAAGGTCCAGAACGGCGGGCCCTGGGTGCCTGAGGCGGTCCTTGTCCAGCGCCTGGAGGAGGCGCCCAACGCCCTGCCTCCAGTCTGGACCCTGAGCATGCTCGACCGCCGCGAGGTCCTGGTGCCTAACGCCGGTGGCATGACGCGACCTGAGTGGCGCAAGACGTCGCCTGGAGGGTTCGGGACCAAGAGGCAGATCCTGCGCGAGGCGCGGGATCACGCCGGGCGACACGACCGCAAGGTCTACGTGGAGGACGTGAAGTGAGTCAACCCCAGAAACTCAAGCTCACCGGAGCCGAACTCGCCCAGGCGATCTGGGAGTTCGCCGAGCAGCGTGACGGCGTCCAGATCGACGGCTCGCGCACGGCCTGGGTCGACGGCAGGACCACGCGACACTCGGAGGCCGCGGTGCTGTTGGGCGACGGCGCGGTGCTGGTCCAGGCCGTGTTTGATCTGGCGGGTCCTCAAGGTCGCATGCTCGACGTCCTTCGAGCTGCGATCCAGAACCTAGAGCAGGCCAAGGAGGACGCGATCGCCCGCCACCAGGACTTCGAGCTAGGCTCGGCATTGCGCGACAAGGCGGACAAGCTGAAGGAGTTGCGTGAGCAGGTCATGAGGGAGTACAGGGCCTCGGCTCGCAGCGGACAGCACCTAGTGGAGCAAGACGACCCTGGCCTGGCCGTCAGTCTGCGCGACCAGGCCGAGGCACTCACAGTGCAGGGCCAGGCCCTGATCGAACAGACTCAAGCGCTGAACGAACAGCGTGACGCCTTGCGGGACCAGAAGGCCGCCATGAAGGCACTGGAGGTCCAGCAGGGCCTGAAGCGCACCAGAGAGGTAGTGGACACCATGACCGGTCGCGCTCAGGCGCCAGTCCCAGACGACGACGAGACCACCGAACTCACCCCGGAGCAGCTCGACGTGCTCATGGCGCGCTTCACCAAGGCGGTCAACGAACTCGACGACGTGTGGCACCAACTGTCCCCCACCCAGTTCCCGCGCGGCAAGCGGTCGTCGTGGACCGCGAGCATTGCGGAGGGCATGGACGTGCCGCTGCACCAACTCCGGCGGATCCGCGGCATGCTGTGCGTGGCGATCCGCGGCGCCTGGACTCAGCGCGAGCTGGAGGAGGCGTCGGAGTCTGAGCAGTCGCTGCGCTCGCAGCGCGACGAACTGCTGCGGGTGGCGCGGGGTGAGGGGGAGGGGTCGTGAGCGGGGGCCAGTACCCCGTAGTCGGACAAACCGTCCGGGTCATAAGCGGGTTCCCGCGGTGGAAATACCCAGAGAGCGGAGACGACAAGAGGAAAACCGTCCGCAAGGGCACCACAGGCGTCGTGATCTGGACGCGAGGAGGGTACCAGTGCGTGCCACGAGTCGGTGTACAGGTCACTGCTGGAGACCGGTTCTCCACCTACGCGTACAACCTTGAGGTTGTTTCTAATCATGACGCTGGAGGAGAGGAGCGACCCACATGAGCCGTGTCGAGATCAACGTCAACCTCTTGGAGTTCGAGGAGGGTGGCCGCACGATCTGGGTCCAGGGCGTCGGTGGGACCGTGTTGCGGATCCAACTCCCGCGCGGGACCAAGATCGAGACCAGGCGCTGCGCCCAGCAGGCCAGCGGCTCACACCTCGACCTCACGATCGAGGTCTTGGCGCCGGGCCCCGTGGTGGCGTGCCTGGGTGGCCTGGACTCGAATGGAACTCAACACGACCGAGACACCGCCGCGCAGGCGGTGCGCGACTACGGAGGGTTCGACCTGTGAGCAATGACCACGTCGTCGCCGACCTCACCCTCCCCCCGGGTGGCAGGGCGTACATCAGGTTCGGCCACAGGGGCGACTACGTGATCTCTTTGCAGGAGATCACCTGGCCGAAGACTGGCCGGGCGCGGTTGATCCTGTCGGTCAACCAAGCCAACGGGTCCGAGCGCCTCAGGGCGGAGGTGAATCACACGTACCCCAAGTGGGCGTTGGCGGAGGACGGCGGGGAACCCGAGCCGGAGAGTGTGGCGCCAGACGCAGGGTGGGGTTGGCACGTGCCCTCCAAGAAATCCCACTACTTCCACCAGACAAGATCGCTCTGTGGGGAGTGGGTCTCCACCGGGCCGTTGTCGGTGCTGCCTGGATCAACGAATCCTGACGACTGCAAGGACTGCACGAGACGCCTTGCCGAGCGCGTGGTGCCGAAGACCAAGGGGGAGGACTAGCCATGGGCGTCTTCCACACCGTCACCGCCTCGTGCCCCATGCAGACCTGCCCTGGGTTCGTCGAGTTCCAGAGCAAGTCGGTGCCGGGCTGCAACTCCTACTTGCTGGAGACCGCGCCGGCCAAGGTCCTGATCGGGATCGCCGGCGACCTCGTGCGCTGCCCGAAGTGCGACACCTTGGTCCAGGCCACGGTCAAGGTCAAGGCCACGGTGAGAACCAAGGACAAGAACTGGAGCCCGAACAAGTACACGGGCGGCGGGAAGTTGAAGTGGTGACATGAGCAACGTCAGCAGGACGCGCGCCGAGCAGTGCGCGGACGCCGTCTTCGCGCGGATCGACAAGAACCGCAAGGACAACGTGCGGGCCGAGAAGACCGAACTCGACGCCTTCTTCGGCCAACTCCGCGACTGGGTCGAAGAGCACGAGGACCAGGACGAACTCCCGGACTGGCTGCTCGACCTCACCGAGAGCGAGGAGTGGACCGCGGGGCCCGAGGCGGAGCGGTGGGCGGCGGAGAACCTATGAGCGCGCGCGAGTGCGAAGCCCCCGCGCGGCGCTCGGCCACGAACTTCACGGGCCGCTGCCCCGCCTCCCCACCGGGCACTGGCAACATGAGCCTGCACGACTACTGCAAGTACTGCAGTCGGAACCTCTGCGACTACCACCTCGCGCGCCACCACTGCGGCGACGCCAAGCGGGCCGGCGCGAAGAAGGGCCAGTGCGCAGCCAACCACGGTGAGGACGAGTAATGGGCAGAGCCGGGGATTTCGAGTCGCTGGTCTACCTCGCCCAGCGAGGCCTGGTCACCCTCTACGACCAGCAACTAGACACAGCCACGATCCAGTCAACTGTGGTCGTGTTCTTCGACAGCGACCCAGACACGAACTGTATCCCCCGCACTCTGAGTCGAGAGCGTGGACAACTCCTGGCTAACGGCGGGGCCTGGCGTGAGTGGTACCTGGTGACGACCGACGGCCCCACCCAATGGACCGAGGAACTGCGCGGCGACTTCGGGTTCCTGATCGTGAGCGTGGGCGACGTGGAGACGGCCATGAAGGTGTTGCGAACCGCCTTGCAGCGCGTGCCGAAGGCGGGCGCTGCATGAAGTACCGCGGTTCGGACGGTTGGTTCTACGACGAACACGGCGTACGCCGCATGGTGGACCCAGCGCTCAACAGCACGCCTCCTGCGAGGTCGCCAGCGCCCGAGACCCCCGAGGTACCCGCCGCCACGGACCCGGACTACGAATCCTCTGCAGGGTGCCTGGTGCTCCTGTTTCTCCTGGTGGGACTCCCACTCACCGCAGCGGGAATCGGATTCTTGCTAGGTGGGTTCGGTGGGTTTGTGGCCGGGCTGGGGTTGGCGCTCTGCGTGGCTTTCGCGGCTGTCCTGTTCTGCGTCCACGTGGCCGGGAAGCGCGCGGGTGCGAACCGCGGGGAGGGCAAATGAGCGGTCCCGAAGACACCTGGACCCAGGACAGGGAGAACGAGCTGCAGGCGGCCAGGAGGGACCTAGGAAGGTTCGCTACATTGCTCGCACTCGAGCACTCGACCGACCTAGTCAACGACGCGGTCGACCGCATGACGAATCTGATCGAGTCCGAGGCCGAGGCCAACAGGCATGAGGGCTTCCTCTTGGGGTTGATCTCCAAGCTAGCCAAGAAGTGGTGCTCGTGTGAGAAGGGCCGAAGAGCCGCGGCCAGGGACAGGCAATTCCTGCCGTCCCTGGACTGGCACGAGGAGGAGTGCCCTTACCTGAAGGCGTGCGTTGAGTGAGTAGTTGCGTCCCGCACCGTGGGCAGGGTGGACAAACCGCCGGACAGAACGAGCAGAACGGGGTGACAACGCCTGCTTTTCTGCTTCCTCTGCGAACCTAATCGAGTCCGCGTGACTGGGTTGCGCGGGTTGTCCTAGGACAGTTTCGTTGTCCTGTCCTAGGACAGGGCATGTGCCTAGGGCAACCGCCACGCCGCACCTGGCAATTGCCAGAAGAGGTCTGGCACAGGAAGTACAAGGAGTCTGCATGGTCTGCGTTGCTCACCTAACGAACTCATTTCCAGTGGGTTAGGTCGCACGTATTTGCGACAGCGTGTCACGCGCACCTTGCGCACCTTGCGCACCTTGCGCACCTTTCTGAACCTAAGGCCAGCAAAATGACCACCGATCGCGTGTTTCGACAGTTCCTCCGCAGCCTAAAATCTCAGCCTGACGAAGTGCTTATCGAGATTCAGGGCCAGTTGGAGGAGATCTGGTTGAGGCGCGGCGCGCAAAGCGTGAAGCACCTAGCTGCAGCAGCTAGGTGCTGGGTGTTGCAGGCGGGGCTCGTGTGGGGGCCCGCGGCGCAGGGTATCCGGCACGTCACCGGCCCCAGGTTCGAGTTGCTTCCCGTCAAATACCACGCCTGGTCCCTGGAGGGCGGCGCCGAACTGGCGACTGCGGCGTGCAAAACGGCGAAGGCCATAGAGCCGGCTACATTGCGGCACCAACTTCGCCTGGCCGAGCCACTTGAGCGCGGCTCGCGACGCTGCTCTATGTGCGAATCTGCTTTGCGAAGCACGACTTAGCCAGTCCTACAGCCCGCACCTACACAGTACTTCGTACAGCCCCCAGGCCGTCCCTGTGTCACCCTCGCTCTCGACCCAGGACCCAGAGAGGGCGGGACTCGAGGGGCAGGTCCCTCGTTGATCACCGGCTAGCCTAACCCTCTCTGGGCCCCTGGCGCCGTTGGCCGAGGTAGGCTGGATCATGAGGCCTGGATCATGAACCAGATCAACTGGCGCTACGTCGCCCTCTACGGAGCCTACGTCGCGGCGCTACACGCCTTGGACGGCCCTTGGCGTCGCTGGAAGTTCGGGTGGGAGGGGCGCGCCGTGGACCCCTGGACGCTGCAGCACCTCCTGTGGGGTGCGATCGCGCAGCGCGTGGGCGTCGGGCCAGGGCAGCTCGCCCTCTTAGGCCTGGCCAACGAGGCCGTCGAGGCCGGCGTGCGCCACTACCGCCCTGACCTGCTCTGGGGGACGCCAGAGACGCCGCTCAACGTGGCCGCAGACCTCGTGGCCAACCAGGCTGGCTGGGAGTTGGCGCGACGCTTGGGCGCTTGAACTTGCGCTCAATCGCCAACAGGCCGCCGATCCTGGTGCCGAGGTTGTGGGCACCGTGGACCAGCGTGGCGCCGGCGAGACCTGCCGCGTTGAACGCGGGGCGGTAGACCAGCGCGCCCGCCAGACCCGCCTCCATGACACGCGCCGCGTTGAGCAGGGGTCCGTGGCCTGGGAGCATGTGCCCAGATCCGAACAGGAGGTCAGCGGCGTCCTCGAAGGAACCCTCGGGCGGCAACGGGCGGCCCGTCCACCCAGCGACCTTCGTCATGAGCTGGGGGTAGTTCCTGCGAAAGCTCAGCTCCTCCATGAAGGGCCCCGAGACCACCGACTTGAACGTGGCCGCGGGGTCGACGAGGTGCATGTAGCGCGACTCGACGCACATGGGGCAGTGCGCGCTGTGGCCCTTGTCCGACATGGCGAACGCGACGGCCTTCACGAAGCCCCAGCCGAACATGGCCAGGGCGAGGAGGTGGACGTTCTTGGTCTTGGTCTTGGCTGGGTTGTTGTGCTTGGCCATATCCCCAGCCTACCGCAGGCCACGGCGCCGTCGAGCAAGTTGGGCTAGGGTGAAGACGTGGCCAGCGAGATTCCAGACGCCTACTACTTCTGCCGCTTGTTCCGCCGCGCGATCAAGACGATCAGGACGCTGCCCAAGTACGAGGACGACAACCTCCTCGAGGAGCGCGGCGACCTCCTGCGCGAGTTCTTCAAAGAACTCGCGCTGCTCGACCCGTTCACCGGCGTCCAGGCCCAAGGGATCATGCTGGCCAGCCTCTACCTCTACGACGGCGAGGACAAAGAGGCGATCGAGTTGCTGACCTTCATGGCCGACGAAGAACTGCGCGAACTCCAAGAGGCCGAGGAAGAAGACGAACTCGACACGGAAGGCGTGGAACTCGACGACGGTGAAGTGTAGGATCTCGCCAAGAGGTGAGCAGTGGCAGCAGTTGAGTTCGGTGCAGTCAGGACCCTGGACAAGTTCGCCTACTCGGTCGAGGGGCCAAGGTCCATGCGGACCATTCGCCGGAACCAGAGCACCGAGTGCAGCGCTCCTGGCTGTACGGTGACGACCCAGGAGCGCAAGCCCTACTGCATAGAGCACGTCACCCTCAACTCCTACGTGGCCAGCGTCACGGCCCAGCTCGAGGAGGCGGACGACGAGGTGGCCCGGATCTTGAGGCACGGCGCCAAGGCGGCGCGTCACGACGGTCACCTCGCGCGTCGGATCCTCGCCCACTTGCCAGGCGAGGGGGTGACCATGTTCCGCATTGCCCTGGACTTCGGCATAGACCGCGAGGTGATCAAACACGTGGTCAACAAACTGCGCAGGGAGAAGCTCGTGCGCACCAGGAACACCAGGCGCGGCCTGTCCCCGCTGGTCACGGCGCGCTAGTGGGAGCCGGTCGTGTCCAGGCGCAGCGTTGGATCTTCTCGTCCTTCTTCGGTGGCCCTGGGTTCGTCTACGCGGACCCGGACTGCACCGAAGACGAGGTGCGGGCCTTCCTCGACCAGCGTCACTACGGCGGGAACTGGAAGCCCGAGTCCCTCCGCCGCGGCAAGAAATACAAGGTCGCCCGCAGCCAGATCTTCGTTCACCACAACCCAGGGCCATGTCCGCACAAGACGGTCATGGGCGTCCCGTCCGAGGACGACCCCAACGTCATGGCCACGATCTGCCTGGACTGCCACGGCGTGATCGGTGTGCTCAGGCCAGGGTGCGAAGAGTGGAAGCTCGAGGGCGACCCGGACGACGACTAGCGTTGCTCAGCACTGGTTCTCAGTCTCGTCCAAGATCAAGTAGAGCTGCTTGCGCAGCCACGTCCGGTCCTTCCTGAGATCTGGGTTCTCCTTGATCCGCTCGCACAGGTCGCGTCCGAACGCCAGCACGCGCTTGTACTGGCCTCCGTCGGCTAGCTTGAGCCAGTCCGGGTTCCAGCACAACATGTAGAAGAGGGAGTATCCGACCGCGGTCGTGAGCGCCTTGTGCATTCCCTCCGCGTCGAGGTCGTTGTAGTGCTGAGGGAACCAGTGGTCAGGCCCGTAGGTGGCCTCGTCGTCGAGGTCCTTCGTGTAGCCTTCGCTGTCCTTGTGAAACTGCGTCATGCTCGTGGCCCGTCCTTGGAGCACTCGGGGTAGTGGGGCTCAAAATCATGGGGCGGTGCCGCCGACTTACGACGAGCCCTCTGCACGTCATAGGTCAGCAAAGTGAGCGCGGTGCTGGCGACCAGGGCCTCTTCTGGAGACGGACCCTGCACGATCGCGTGCAGGGTCTCGAGTCGACCCTCGATCTCAAGTACGAGCTGGCTGATCTTGGGGTGGCTCTCGACGGCTTGGCGCAGGGACGCGAGGGCGAGATCGAGACGCATTGCTACTCGTCCTCCCCCGGGTGCAGATTCCAAGACCCGTCCGTGCTCACCACCACCCAGCAAGACAGCCCGCACGACGGACACGACAGCTCGGCGCCGTCGAACTCGTCCACCACGTCGATCTCGGCCCCGCACCCGAACTGCGGGCACTGGGGCTGACCTGCGGTGTAGGCGTCGCTCTCGTCTGGGGACTGGGGTGCGGTCTGGAGCGCCTCGACCAGGCCGGGGCCAAAGTCCACCGGATCCGCCTTGGGCGCGTCGAAGGCCAGGGGCTCACACCCCTCGACCTCCAACTGGGCCTTGATTCGACCGAGCGCTCGTCGCCAACACCCCACCACAGCCCAGTGCACGCCTTGGCCGTGGATCTGAGCCATGCGAGCCGCCGCCACCATGTCGGAAGACAGTTTGTCGAGTTGCTGGAAGGTCGTCGTGACCGACGAGGGCTCGTCAGTCACGAGAGGTACTCACCGCAGCAGTCGGTGAAGGCAGGCCGAAGCTGGTTGCACTTCGGGCAGCGCTTGAGTTGGGTGCAGCAACTCGGGCAGTTTCCGCCGTCGACACCCATACCGGACATGTGGAAGACCTGGCTGTTTTGCACGGCGGAGGCGAACCCGCGGAGCAAGGAGGTGGCGCCGGACGCCATGAAGGTGGCAGCGGCCTTCGGCAGCAACTTGGCCACCACCGAGTCCGCGGTCTGCTTGAGATCAAGTCGCCCGTCTTCCTCCAGGGCCTCCAGACGATCCGAGACGGCCTGGGCCAAACGCTTGAGGAACCCCTCCTCCACGACCTTGACCAGGGTGCTGACCGGCTTACCGCCGCTCATGGCTCCGTAGGGCGGCTCCTTGCCCTCGGCGATCGCGATCGAGTCCTCCTGGTAGCAGGCCAGGACGCGCTCGACGAGCGTAGCGGTGAGGGTCTCGCCGAACTTCTCGTAGTTCTCTGTGCCTCGCCAGTTGTCGAGGTAGGGCGCGATCGTGTCCTTGGAGAGGTTGTAGATTCGGTCCTCGACGTTTTGCTCCAGCCTCTTGCGGACCTTGGGAAGGGCGGCGTCCACCAACCCAGCCAGTTCCTCGTCGGCCAGAATGCCACCCAGTCGGGCCTCGACCTCTTGCTGGACGCGCTTGCCAATGTCTTCCACGTGTTCCTCTTCTCTGTGGTGGTTGGGTTACTCGGCCTGGGCGGGGGCCTCGGCCTGGACGGGGTCTGGGTCCTCGGCGGGCCACCTGCCGAGGTGATCCGCGCGCTTGCGCGGGTAAACACCGATCGGTTGGATCCGCAGCGCCTCGCTGCCCAGGGCGAGGATCTTCTGCTCGGCCTGGTCGAGTTCACGCCCCGACGCACCGGACGGCAAATCGCGCAAGATCAGCGTGGCCTTGTGCAGCGCGTTGTCCCAGGCACAGGGACTGTGCGAGACGGCCAGCAACCCAGACGCCTCGTCGATCACGAGGGAGTGCTTGTCCGTGATCACCACGTCGCGCTGCAAGAACCCCTCGATCAGATCGAGGTTCGTGTTGCAGATCAGGCCTTCACAGCCCACGATCTGGCCCTCGGAGTTGCGAGTGAGCTTGCCTGGTGCGACGAGGTCGTGAGCCCCGCGGCCCGTGACTCCGTCCCCTCCCACGTTGTCGTTGTGGTGGAACCAGTCGAGCACCACGCGCGAGACAACGAGCAGCACGCCGGCCCGCACGTCGGGGAGGCCAACGACCTTACCGCGGTTGACTCGCTGGACCTCGAGGCCGCCGGCGAAGTAGTAGCCCTTCTCGAACGTCTCCTCGACCCTGGCCACGCCTTCGCTGGCCAACTCCAGGGGGTTGTCCTCGCGCATGGCAATCGTGATCGCGTGCGGGGTGAGGTTCCTGATCTCGGTCAGGCCGCGCATGTTGTAGACCTTCACGCCCGATCCAACGTGAGGGTCTCACCCACAAACCTCACCACGTCCTCGGGGGTGGTGAACCCATAGACGGTGGTGACCGGGGTCCTGTTGAAGTGCTGCTCCAGGGTAGTCGCCACCATGCCGACCCAGGGCGGCGGCCCCTTCCACTCCTCGCCGTGGCCCGCGGGACCGGCGAGCGCCTCGGCCAACCCCTCGCTCGGCTGGGGGGCCTTGTGGAGGACCAGGAACCCCTCGTCGGTGGTGAGGTCGATCTTGATCGACTCGTTGCAGTCGCGGACGCCTTGCGGGCTATCACCAAACCCAACCACGCGCGGTGCGGAATCGTCGTCCGAAGACTCGAGGTCCTCTAGCACGCCGGCCAGCGTCTCAAGCATGCCGCTCTTGTTGGGGAAGACTAGCAGCGACGGCGGCTTCGGAGGGCTGTAGCCGGGCATGGTGAACCCAGGGCCGGACGAGAAGCCGGGCGGCGGCCCGCCGGCTTGGGACTGGAACGCGATCATGGCCTGCATGACGGCCTCTGCCTCGTTCTGTGGGGCGGGTAGTCCGTCAAAAACCCGGGCAACTGGCGCGCCCGCGTCGATCTCCTGCCCTGGATCTTCCTCGTCCTCCAACTGCACGGACGCCGGGACCAACATGAAGTAGGCGTTCTCGGCGCGGTAAATCGTGACGTGCATGTCTCTCTCCTCTGAAGTTGACGAACTCAGAATACTCGCTAGCGGGCGTCCGAGTGAAGCGGTAGTCTACGAACTCGTTGAAGGGCGCGCCACATGACAGACCCAAAACTACGCAGACTGGAACGTGAGACAAAGGGGGCCCCCGAAGCGCACGCACGGTACAAGGCGACGCTGGCCCGCACGTTGGCCTGGCGTCAGTGCGAAGACTGCCGACTCAACGTGCCCGAGGGTGCCTGGGTGCGTCACATGTACGAACACGACTACACCCAGTTGCTTGAGGACAAGCACGAGGAGCTTGAGCGCCAGCAGGAGGAACAGCGCGAGCGCGCTCGCGCTCGCTCGCGCGAGCGCGAGCGCGATAGAGCAGAACGCGCTACACGTCCCTCGGGGGGGCTCCGAATAGTTCCCCTCCCAAACCCAGGACCCGTGGGTGCCAGACCGCGCACCGAGGCCCTCTACTGGCGCCTGGAGGTTCAGGAGGGCGAACGTGACGTGCCATTCTTCTATTTCAACAGCCAGCGACGGGGCTGGGGCGACGTCCAGACCAACATGGATCCTCCTGGCGGCCACCTCCCCATGACCACGCACTTCTACCTCTACGGGCTGAGCTTGGTGCCTGACGAGGGTGCCGATCCAGGCTTCCTGCAACAGATCTGGAACACGAGCGAGCTTGAGTTCAGGATCGGTGGGTCCGCGAGGGCCGACACGATCCTCTCTACGCACCCAGGCCGCCTCACGCTCAACAGTCGCTACTGGCTGGCCCACGAGGTCATGGCTGATCCTGAGGCGGCTGGCGAGCGACCCCCAGAGCGCATGGTGTCGATCAAGGGACTGCCGGTTGAACTGATCCCTCTCATGACCTTCGGATTCTTGCTGCGGATCCCCGACGGAGCCTGCACCAAGGGTGGTCTGCTGCTCGCCCTGCACGGAATCCACCTACGCGGCCTAATGGGCTAGAAAGAACTGCTATGAACAAGACGATCCACGGAACCTGCGGGGCTTGTGGCGGGGTGGTCAGCACCCCCCGGGTCTACATGTGCGTCATTCCCCCAGTCCCCACCTGCGAAGACTGTGGGCGGACTGTGTGCGCGTCGGGCCCGGCCCTTCCCATGAACCCGCCGCGTGTAGTAGTCGTGGAGTCTCGGTGAGCCGAATCGAGACCGCCGAGGCCCTGCTCGACAAGACGATCATGCGCGCCTCTGGGGCCAAGGGTGGGGGGCTAGGCGCGATCGTGATCACCGTCCGCGACCTGCTGGCCCTGATCCGCGACTACTACGACGATCACGCCACCGGCGGCCAACTCCATGTTCTGCTGGACGACGGCAACGTGGGGGACAACACGATCAACTGGTGCCGCGAGTACCTCACTGATCCCGACGACGCCTGTCGTGGGGGGCAATCACCCCACCGCGCGGCCAAGCTGATCCTCGAACTTCTGGCCGAACTCACGGTCGAGGAGCGTCAACTGCTCTACGACCGCGGCTACGGTCACGTGCCAGACGACGTCTTCCTGGCGATCGAGAGCCCGCTCCCACGTCCACGCCCAAACGTCCCGCCCGGCCTGGTGACCGCGGAGATCGGTGAACCGCTCCCTGTAGACTCGGCCCTACTCGGATTCGAGGTGGCAGAGGTCACGTGCCCCAACGGGCACCAGGTGAAGGTGGCGGCCTCGATCAGGATTCCTGAATCCGAGCGCATGACCTTCTGCGCAACGTGCTTTGCGCCGTTCACGGCGCCGCTGGTGTCCGACGTGAGCAAGCGGGTGCCCTGGTGAAGAAGGCTGAGTTGACCGAGTTCCTGAAGAGGAACCTGCGCGTTGAGGCCCGGCGCCGCGACGGCTACGTTGGCCACGGTGGGCCGCAGGACGGCGAGTCGACTCCAGGGGATATCGAGATCGAGCTGTGGCTCGGTGACAACCGACTCAGCTCGGTCATGGTGGAGGGTGAATGAGCAAGCGAGACCGTCGGCGCCGCAAGCGCCAGAAGAAGCAGGACGAGCGCCGGGTGCCGCCAGAGCGGCCAGAGCGCCTTGAGCCACTGAAGGGCGACCTTCACAAGGCTGCCCTGGCTGGCGACCTCGAGTTGTTCCACAGTCGCCTGAACCAGGACGCGCTGTACGAAGAGGGCCGGCGCCGAAGGGGGCGGTCATGAGCAGCAAGCGCAAGATCGGCGGGAAGGGCAAGAAGTTGCTGCTGAGCGCGGACGATATCTACGTCGCCCTGGCCAAGAAGATCAACGAGGCCGACGAGTGCGCGACTCGGACCACCACCTTTTGGAACGACGGCCAGGCCTACGCCGTCGTCGAGGAGCGAGTAGGGGTCAGCCTGCTCTACCAGGGGGAGGCAAGTTCCCAGGTGATCTGGATCCCCACTGAGCACCTAGGGATCGTGCGCGAGGCCATAGACCGCGTGCTGGCCATGGAGAGTCCTGGCCTGGGCGTGACTCTCAAGAACGAAGGGCCTGAACTTTGACCGACCCAACCAGGGACCACCACGACGGCTTGCCGAACCGAGAGCTGCGCGACCTCCTCGCTGACGAGGAGCAACGAACTACTGTGTCCATGGGCATGTACGGCGAGGACCAGGAAACGTGCGAACAGTATCGCCAGTCGCTGGTGGACGCGATCGCATGTCGGAAGGCTGACCTGGCGGACTTCGACCGAGGGCGCGGTTTGCGCGCGGTGGCCAAGAAGTTCGGCTGGAGCCCGTTCGACGTGTCCGACCGCGTCGACTACAACTCCGCGACCTACCGCGGGTTCTGGGGCACCGAGGCTGAGTTCCGCGGGTGCTACCCGGCCCCGGACAAGGGCGACAAGGACGAGTGATCCGCCTGATCTGGATCTTCCTTTCGGTGCTGTTCAGCAACACGGCGCTGGTGCTGGTTCTGATCTATGGGGCCTGGGAGTCTTACGGGTGGCTCTTGCTGACCTCGCTGGTGTGTATCTCGGAGGCCACCGGCGGCAGCAAGCCTCGGACAAGAACAAGGTTCTCGTTGTGAGCCTGAACACCAAGCGCGCTTCAGGCCGCGATCCACTGTGCTGGGTCCTGGCTGGCCTCTCACCTTGCCGGAACCGCGGGAAGTACTGGGTGTACTGGAATCCCAGCTACCCCGCGGTCAGAGTCTGTGGTCTACACAAGAAGCACTCGGCCATGGGCAGCCTGAACAGTGACCGCCACCCCGCGGATCCACCGGACTGGGCCACGGCGTGACCAAGTGCTACTGGTGCCAGCAGTCGACCCAGGACCCGGAGTTCTGGGAAGACCCTCAGAACATGCAGCTCGACTCACGTGCCTACCGGAAGGTGGGCGGGGTGAAGTTGGACGCGCGGGGGGAGCCACTCAAACCTCCGGCCCCCACAATCGCCATGTGCCCACCCTGCGCCAAGCTGTGGCGCGACTCGGGAGACCTGTGAGTTTGCCCGACTGCCAGGCCTGTGGCGCCTGCTGCTCGGCCTACATAGTCGACCTCTACCAGGGTGAGGGCCACGACATACCGCACCCGCTGCGCAACCTCCTGGTCGACCAGGAGAAACAGGAAATGCGTCGAGACGCGAACTTCCGCTGCGCGGCTCTGGTTGGCAAGGTCGGCGAATCGGTGAAGTGCTCGATCTACGGGTGCCGGCCAACGGTCTGCCGTGACTTTCCGAGGGAGGAGTCAAGCTGCCACCGCGCCAGGCGCATAGCTGGAGTGAAGCCTCCTAATGGAATCCCGGACCTGGTCGAGGTGAGTGTCTACGACCTCGGGTTGGCCACAGGGTCGTAATACTGTCCGCCCTCGACCCACCGCCGCACTCGGGGTTCGATCGCCTTCGGGAAGTGCTCGTAGTCCACGCGCTCCTCCAGTTTTGGGCCGTGGAGTTCCAGTGGCAGCCAAGGCTCTCCCAGAGCGGGGCGCCGCGCGCTTGACCCCCCGTAGACCTCAGGGATCACGCCCCGCTTGCCGTCGTAGTCCAGCGGCGAGCCCCAGAGCAAGGGGCGGTGCAGCCACCCCCAGAGGACGTCGCAGTCGTTGAAGACTGTCTCGAAGGTGGACTCCCACTCCCAGGTGGTTGGACCCACAGGGAAGTTTCCTGGGGAACTGGAGACAAAGTGCGCGAGGACGACTTTGAAGTAGCACGCGCCCCCCGGCAACGTGCGGACGAACACGGTCGAGTTGTGCTGCCTTAGTTGCCGCAGCAACCACCCGAGATTCTTGACCGTGCTCTTGCGCCCGCGGACCTCGGCGTCGAGGAGGGTGATCTTCCCCTCCCGCAACCTCCGGTTGGCCATGCCGGCGGGCTTGGTGACCACGTTCTGCCCGCCCGTGCGCTGCAACTCGAGCCCCCTCGCGAGGAGCGGGTCCCCAGTCCGCCGGGCAGTCCACTGGGCCAATCGCTGGACGGCCTCGGGATCTCCGGTCGCAGCGAGCCGCTCCAGGCGTCTGACCTCTGAGTCCGAGTTCTTGCGCACGGGACGCTGGGTCACCCACTCGCTCTGGAAGGTCTGCAAGTTGCGGATCGCGTACATCAGCGACACCCCAGCCGCGTGCTCGTTCCGCAGCTTGAGGTCGCGCGACGCGACGTATAACTCGCCGCCCGCCTTGCCGAGCAAGCGCTCTGGATCAGGCCTCATGGCGTCGAGGTACTGCAGTGCGGCCTGCGCCTGGGAGATCAGCTCAAGCGACCGAGCTGGATCCTCTTCCATGAAGTAGAGCGCGGCGCGAACCAGAGCCTCGATCTTTCCGGCGCGCCAGGCCTCGAAATCACTCTCCGCTGGGTTGTGGTGGACTCGGCTCATGTGGCCATTCTGCCAGAGGCTCCTGGCCCTGCCACTCAGTCGACCTTCCTGGCCTTCTTCGCCCGCTTCTTCGCCTTCTTCACCTGTTTGCGCAGGTCCTTGGCTGCGGCTTCGGTCGCCTTGGCGCGACGCCGAATCTCCTCGAGGTCCGCCGGCGAGGGCTGCGCGTCGCGGCTTAGATCGCTCACCACGTCGTCCACGAACTTGCCGAAGATCGAGTTCATGCCACGAATGAAGTCCTTGAGAGGCGCTCCGATCGGGCCTTCGTCTTCGGTGTCGCGAGCGGAAGCGGGGGGTGGGTCCCAGGACCAGGTTGGCCGCTGGTCGTAGGCGCGACGCTTGCTCTGGTCTCCCAGGACGGCGTAGGCCTCGGCAGCCAGCTTGAACCGCACCACAGCGCTGGGGTCCCCTGGGTTCTTGTCGGGGTGGTGAGCCTTGGCCGCGGTTCGGTAGGCCTGCTTGATCTCAGCGGCGGTGGCGCCCCGCGTAAGGCCGAGGGTTTTGTAGTGATCGACGACCTCGGGCATGCGCGCAGTCCGCTGGAAAGGACGCCGGCCAGCCAACGTACGATTGGCTGGCCGGCTGTGCGTGAACAAGAGGGGGAATCCTCTGCTCAGAGTCTAGCAGGGAGGTGTGTCAGGTTCGAGGTGTTGCTCGAACGGGACGGGCGGGATTCGCACCAACCTAAGGCCCTTGACCCTCCGATTGATCTCGTCGTCGAGGTGACTGCGGAGTTGGATCAAATCGCCGAGGCCGAGCTTCATGTCCACGTTGACGAAGAGGAAGGCCAACACGGACCGTGGGATCCCTGGGTTGAGCGCGACCAGGCGCTCCGCAGCACTGGCTGGGATCTCGACGACGTCTTCCTCGTCGCTCATGCTCCTCCTGCCAGCGGTGGAACCTCGCTCACCTCCCAGGTCGATCCGCACTTGGGGCAGTTGCAGGTCACCTCGCCCACCAACTCCTGCTGGGTGCCGCGCCACTGACAGCGCTCACAGACAACGCGCGTGGCGTCCCGTAGGCACTTCTCACAACGGCGCGATCTAGCGGCCCGCTTCAACCGTTGGTCCAGCACGTCGCCCGGCGTCTCGTCTAGCTTATGCCCGCACTCCAGGGACTCAGACCAGTAGGCGGTCCCGCCGCGCTGGTGCATGAGCTGGCGAGACCGGACCATGCGCAGGGGGGCGGTGCTCACAGGCGCTCAGGAGCCCCGTGACGAACCGACACCTCGTTGAACTTGTTGCGGATCAACTCCTCGAGGTCGAGGCCGAGGTGCTGGGCCCAGAGGTCGGCGTAGATCACCACGTCAGCCAGCTCCTTGCCCACGTCCGCCGCGGTGACGCCGGCGTCACCGCGGCGGATCTTCTTGGCGAAGTTGCAGGCCTCGCCGACCTCGCCGGCGAGGGCGCACCCCCAGTCTGTCGGCGACCAGTCCTGGGCCTTGAACGTGGAGTCCGAGCGAGCGCGGGAGATCTCAGCCAAGGCGGCGAAGGTGAGCTTCCGCCGCTCGTTGACCAACGCGGCGGCGAGCCGGCACTCGTTGGTCATGTCTTGCCCTGGGAACCGCATGACGGAGTGCTGATCCCACGTGGCCTCAATCTGCTCGTTGGTGACTTCGCCGTTGCTCATGTGGCCTCTCCTCTGTTCGACCGGTTGTAGTCGAACTCGAATCTGAAGTCAACGAACTCGACAGGCGCGCGTCTAGCTGTAGTCTACGGGCGGGCAATCCCGACTCGCAGCTACTCCCTTGCACGGGAATGAGAGAACGGTAGGGCGGGGTGCAACCCGCCCGCGCCCTCAGAACCCCAGCGCCGCGTGCTCGTAGTCCTCAGCAGCTCGGCAGGCGTAGTGGATCAACTTGCCGTCGTCGTCCCGGTAGTAGCGGTGCCCGCGCTCGATCAGGACGTTGCAACGGCGGCAAGCGGCGCCAGGACCAATTTGCTTCCACGTGGACGCCTTGATCGCAAGCGGGTCCTCTGGGTAATGGTGAGGAGTGGTCAAGGAGTCCCTCCGATCCAGAACCCCGATCCCAAAGTGGACCAGGCCAGTAAGACAAGCACGAACAAACCCAGCACGACGAGGACGCTGACCAGGCTGTCCCGGACACAGCCGAGGGCTTGTATCACGCGCCCCCCAGGCAGTCGACCGGAACCGCTACACGTGGGGCAGGGCCTCTCGGGTGGCTTCGTGGTCACGTCTTCAACGTAGCGAAGCGGTGAGGCAAAACACAGGGGGTCCTGCGAGAATGGGGCATGCGAACTCGCATGAACTCCACCGATCGCCGCTTGCGCGACCTCGAGCGGCGCGCTGCGACAGGCGATCCCAGTGCGCGCGGCAACTGGTTCCGCGCGCTGCGTCAGGCCGGCGGGACGCAGTTCGTCGACCAGGTCACCCGCGAACTAGAGGCCAAGTTCAGGAGCAACCTACGCGAGGAGCGCGACGAGTCCCGGTTCGAGTGGTGCAGCCGCGCGCAACCTGAAGAGTCCCCCGGGTTCGGTCTGGTCTGCCCTGGGGACTCCGGGGCCACGATCCGAGCCCCCGATCAGTTCGGGCGTCCCCAGGGACTGATCTTCACGATCGAGATCGTGAACACGCGCATGAGTTGGAGCATGCACAGCATTCACACGAGCGCTCGCGGAGAAGACAAGCCCCTGAGCCACCGGGTCGAATTCAAGGTCGCGCTCTCCCAGGGCGCCCCGCTGTTTCCACCGCTCCACCCCTTCCACTTCTGGCTCTACAACCGCCGCAGTTACGACGTCAGGCGGGACTTTCCGCTCGAGATCTTTCCTGGCCCAAAGGGGGCGCTCCCAGCTCGGTTCGGTGAGTATTCCGCGCTGGTCTCTGAGTTGGACCAGGCCACACTCGCCGCGGGGGTGCGCGAGGCGCTCGACACGCTCGACATGCCCCTCAACATGGTCGGGAGGGAGTTGGGTGAGGCTATGCGCCGCATGGGTGGCACGTTGTCCCACGAGGCCGCCGTGGCCGCGGCCAATGCAATCCCAAGCGTGGCCGAAGTCCTGAACATGCTGCAGGCGGTGCCAGGACCCGTGATCGACCCGAGCGCAATGTGGGGGACCCAACACGGCACCCAGGCCTGGAACGTGTCTGGAGACGGCGTGAGCCACGCCGCCATGGGGGCGCTGGCCAAGCACCTCGTTCGGTTCGAGCGCGCGGTTCCTACGGAAGGGGTTGGAGTGGGGCCCTGGCTCAGAGGAGACCCCTTCGACCGGGAGTCCGGCTACTTCTCAACGGCGAGCCTGACCCTCACGTCCGCCCGTGCCAAGAGGACCCGCCACCCCTTGGTGGTCAACGTGCGCTGGGATCGCCTCAACGGCGCCTGGAGAGACCGTGGAGACGGGTGGATCGGCAACAGCCTGCCGCCCCAAGGGCAGTGGAAGATCTTGGCCAACGGACCGAGCACGGTAGAAGCCTTGGCTGGGCCCGCGATCGCGTGGATCAAAACCCACTTCCCGCACTCCACGATCGAGGTGGCCTACGACCGCTTCGCCGAGATCTGGAACGACGAGCACTTCCGGCGGGTCTACCCGACGTAGTCGCCGTTCAATGGAATGCTCTGGTGACCCACACCCCATGGATCACCACCAGAAGGCCGAGGGCTGTAGCTCCTTCTTCTCCTGGCCAAAACGGCCAGGGGCCTGGAGTGTGCCAGTTGGCCATGACCTGCCAATTGTCCTCTCCTAGCAGCAGCGGCCTCTTCCCCACAGTCAAAGGGAACCCTCTCCGCGCCAGGACCCCTGGGATAACAACCTCCTCTGTTTGGGAGCTCCTGAGCATGAACATGGAGCGCGAGAAGAACTGGTCCAGAGCGTCCGCGTCCACCTTCCTGCCGTCGGGGTGACAGGGATCTGGGATCACCTCGAGCTTGGTCGCGAGGAGGTACATGCCTGTCTGGAGTCCGGGGGAGTTCGTGTCGACCCCCCAGCGCTTGGTCAGTCCTACGGGCTGATTGAAGGAAGTGAAGTTCGTGAAGAAGGTCTCGTTCTCGCTGCCGTGGTACCCGTTCGCAAACTGCCGATCGTAGTAGGGCTGGGCTCGCAGTTTCCGCAACCCGGCGTCCGCAACGAGTTCCTCGATCCCGGCCTGCTCCAACTCGGCCCGCGCCACCACCTCACAACGGCTGAGGTGGTCGTCGGCCTCGGGTTCGGGAACAAACGCCAGGCACCGGCGACAGATCATGAACCCGTGGGTGCGGACTATCTCCTGGGCCAGCCTTCTGGCCGCCTCAGGGTCGTCCAGGGCGCGCCGGCGAAGATCTCGAAGATCAGCGTCGTTCACCGAGCCCCCACCAGCAGCAGGGCCGTCAACACGCCCAGGGTGAGTCCTGCGGAGCCGGCACCGACAAGCAGGCACCCGACCAGACGGTTTGACGTGACCTCGGCCTGGGCGAGGCGGGCCTGGAACTGCTCGCGCTGGCGGCGCAGCACGAGGTTCTCGCCCAGGGTGCAGCCCCAGGCAGACCTCAGCATGGTGGCGTCACGCCGAATCTCAGCAGCCTCGCGTTCGGTCATGCTGATCCCATAACTAAGAAACAGGACGCCCGCCCTCCCGGAAGGAGGCTTCCAAGGAATCGCAAACTCTCCTACCACCAGACGACGCGCCTGACGGCAATCTCCTCAGGAGGACGGGCGCCCTCGGTTCTTCTTGTGGCCCACGGGCACGAACCCCGGCGGAGCCAAGTAGTGCTCGCCGAAGAAGTGCGTCTGGCCGTCTTCGCAACCCTGACACAACGGAGTCTCAGCCGCGACTGGCCTGGGGAGTGTCACCCCGCACTTGGCGCAGCGCGTCTTCTTCAGCGGGACCGGCCCGCTCACCAGGCTTGCTCTGTCGACCCTTGGCCGATCTCCATGGACCGCGCGGCCTCGATCTGTGCCGGGTCCTCACTGAGCAGGAACTTGAGGTAGACCTGCGCCACAGCGTGGCCGGCGAGTCGCCCTAACTTGCCGGACGCCTCCTCGCGCGTCTCGCCCAACGTGACCAACGACTCCAGTCGGATCTTCACGTAGGGGCCGATCTGGACCTCCTTGTCCGCTAGCGACGCGCGCCAGGCCTCTAGGTCGGTCTCACCGCGACACCTTAGGTGCTCCAAGAGAACCTCGATCTGAGGCCGGTGGAGCGGTGGGATCGCCGCGTCCACGGAGAACCGGCCTTCCGTTATCTTGACGGGCTTGGCTGTGATCTCAACCAGCTTGCCGCCCACGGACCCGTCGCACTGCAGGCCCTGGATCAACTCCTCCTCTGGGGTCATAGGTTGCGCAAGACCTCCGTGGCGAAGTCCTCGGCCTCGTTGAGGACGTCTTCGACCGTGTCCTCACCCTCGAGCGTGAAGGTCTCACGGTAGGTCTGCTTGTTGGTGGTGACCTCCACCTTCACCTTGAATCCAGTCAACTGCTCAGCCACCGAGTCCCCCTTGTTCCACTGATTTGAGCACGCGGAGAAACAGATTCTGCACTGCGATCTGCAGGCCTGGGACACTACTTTCGCGTGACCCGGCCACGTTGAGGACGCCAGGCTGAGCCTCGCGCAACCACGCCATGAGTGAGACATGAACCACGTCAGGTTCCGTGAGCAGGTGGGCCGCGCTGAGGTTGATCAGTGGCTTCTCAGACTCCCGAACGATCCGAAAGGTCAGGTGGGATCCCTGCTGCAGCGGTTGCCTGGCAATGATCACCGTCGCGTCGGCGTCGTGTACGTTGCGCCAGGTGCGGTGCTGGTAGTCTGCGCTGGGGTGCTCTTGGAGCTGGTCAAGGAAGTCTGGCACCTGGCGGTCCTCAGCAAGCCGGCCCTTGGGGACCCAGCCGCCGTAGGGCAGGCCCAGGGCGTGCGCGGCTAGGATCGCGCCACGGTCGGCGCCGGTTTGGCCTCCCGAAATCAGCTTCATGACTGGGTCTCCAGGGTCTCTGCGATCCCCTCGCGACGGCATGCCACCTCAGGGTATCCCGCAGCGGCGTCACGCTGGGCGCGCCACCGGAGTTCGCTGGCGCCCATGAGTCGGTAGATAGACCCAGTCCTCGCGCACGGGACGCAGTGCCGCTCGCTCCAGCCAGGTGGCCGTCGCTGGCCGCACTGGGGACAGGCCACGGGGCCCGAGTAGTCCGTGCTGGGGCGCGGGCCGGGGCTCTTCACGGCCACAGAGCCAAGGCCGCCAGCGCGACCAGCAGTAGCAAGACCGCTGTCTGGACCAGACGCCACTCACGCACTACTGGGTGGTGGGAATTGAGCACATGACCGTAGATCGGGTCAGTCTGGAACACGGCAACTCTCCTCTAGGGCCGGAGTCTAGCAGCACTCGCAGACAAGTTCGAGCACTTCCCGATCGAGTTCGTCCGCTTGAGAAAATCCTGCTCAGTCAGCGAGGCGGCGCGCCGATAGGAGTTTGAAGGAGGTAGATATGAACCACTGGCTACTGGTAACGGCGGTCCGGGAACTGGGCTGCGACGAGGACCTAGAGGAGGTCAGCATGGCTGAGTTGGTCCACATTCTGGACGCGGAGGACCGCCTGCGAGCCCAAGTGCGTGCGCTGCTTGAAGTGCACCCTGCGTGGCCTGGTCTGGCTCAGGCGCTGGGCAAGGTGGCCGTAGAGGCCATAGCGCTGAGGCAATTCGTAAGCCTTGGTTAGCGCTTGACTGAACCCGACGAACTTGCCAGTATCACGGCGCTACTACGAGAGGAGCAGGCGTGCCCGATCCGAATAAGCTGCAGGTCCTCCGCGAGGCTGGCTACACCCTCGCTCTGGGTTGCGGCGAATGTGCGTCTGGCAGGTTCGTTCCTGGCGCAAGTTTCGGATCTTGCAGAGCCCACGTCTACACCCATGCCAAGCACGGGTTGCGTGACCTGTCCGTGCACCGAGCTGGCCGCTGCCCTCAGTTCCAGGCCAACGAAAAGAAGCTGGCTGACGTGTCACGGTCGGGGTTCAGGGAGTTCCTCACGTGAGCGGTTTTGCCAAAGGCCCGTGCCCCTGCTGCCGAAGCCGCGTCCACGAGAACGGCTGGTGCGTGCTCTGCAAGGCGTTCCCAGAGCAGCAGCCGTGCGTGGACTGCGGGGGGTACTGGCATGGGCCACACAGCCCGTGCTCGCGCTGGGCCTGTGGCGCGAACCACGCAGGCGACCTCTGCTTCCGCTGCCAGACACCACTGGACCCGGATCCAAAGCACGGCCACTTCCACTCGGCGACGATCACAATCGAGCATGCCGACGCCAGCTACGCAGGCGAGTTCAAGCTGGGGCTCTGCTACAAGTGCGTCGCAATCCCGCACCAAGACGACTACGAGCGAGTCACCTGAGTGAACCGTGGCGCGACCTGCCCAGCTTGCGGAGAACTTGGGCCACGCGAGGGATCGCTCCATGGTGACGACGACCGACTCCACTGCCCCCGGGAGGGGTGTGACGCTGTGCTGAGGATCTTGACCCGCCTGGATCATGAACCACACCAGCAGGGAGGGTCTGTCCTCGGCTACTACCCGAAGCACCAGTGGTCGTTCGCGTTCGTAGACCTAGGTCCCCCCGAACGGCCAGGGGCCTGGCGCCACCCCCACTGCCAGGAGAAACAGATCCGCACCCACCGGCCTGGGGACCCGATCGGTGGGTACAAGCACAACGTGCCCTTCGATCCCTTCCTTGAACCACCGGACAGGATCGCGCTCGAGGCCCTGGCCCGCGAGACCTGGAAGACCAGCGCTAAGCAGCGGCAGCAGGCCTGGGTAGAACAAGAGGCCAGCGTCAAGGCTGCCCAGGCCAAAACCGCGACCGCTGCCACGCTGAGCCACGCCAAGGCCCTCGCGACCACGTGCCCCACCTGTCAGGCTGGCCCAAGCGAACCATGCGTTCAGTTGACGTCCAGGCAACCCAAATCCGCCCTGCACCAATCACGCACGAGTACTGTGGCTGCCCTGCTACCCCACGTCCACGTCGCGTGCCCTACCTGTGACGCCGTGCCCTACCAACCCTGCCGCAGGCCAGACAGCCGGCAGCTCCAACGCATGCACCGACGCCGCGAGGTGGCGCTGATCATGAACCCCAAGCCGAAGGAATAGACCATGCCCAATGAGTTCGAGAAGTTGGCCGACACGACGAGCGACGCGGCCTCGAAGATCAAGTGTTCCGCGGAGGAGTACGTCGAGGGTCTGGACGTGGTGATCCAGCGCCTTCAAGACGACCAGGCCGCGGCTAAGGGCGAGTAGCCGTGGCTGCCACCAAGAAGGCCAGGGCCAGCAAGAAACCGCTCCCAGCACGGTTCAAGAAAACCGCCAAGAAGAAGACCGTCGCCAGGAAGAAGAAGTCACCGGTCAAGAAGACGGTCAAGAAGAAGGCCAAGAAGGTTGCCCTCACCTCGCGGCGCAAGAAGGCCCAGATCCTTGTCGACGGGTTGCTCGACTGGGTGGCCTACGCTGGCACGATCGAGGGCCGGAGGCCAAACAAGAAAGTCGTGTTCTCAATGACCTTCAACCGCAAGAGCGGATCTCTCAGGTGTGGCTACGAGTCAATCCTCGACCGCGTTGAGGCGTGGCTCGAGAAGGAGAAGGTCTCATGAGCAAGAAGGGACGCCCCGCCAAGGAGCCTTACGACCAGTTGAGTCCCACCCACCGCTGCAAGGACTGCGGTAAGGGGATCAAGGCACGACTGGTCCGCATTCACCCCAAGCCGCCGTCCAAGTGCTACCAGTGCTTCCAGGTGGCAAAGATCGGGCGCCGTCGCGCGCAAACCAACCCACACCGCAAGTAACCGCGGTCAACCAGAGAAGAGAAGAGACATGGCGAAGAAGAAGACACCGACCAAGAAGAAGGCGACCAAGAAGGTCCCTTCGGGGGTCGCGGCCAAGAAGCGCCCTCGGGCCTGGACGCTCGTGACGTTCGCAGACCTTGAGGTCTGGCGCGAGGCAAGCGGACTGCCCAAGAAGCGAGCCGCGGAGCACCTCGGCGTGACCAACAGCACCTACCACAACTGGGCGCGCGGGATCGCGATCCCGAACACGAACACCCAGAAGAAGGTGCGCGAGACGATCGACAAGGGCGACCCGGCCAAGGTCAACCACAACGGCAACGGCCATGCGTCGAACGAGGCCGGCGTGCGCGCCACCGCCGAGATCGTGACGGCCTACCTCGGCGTCAACGGGAAGACGGTGAACTGCGAGGAGTTGCCCAGACTGGTGCGCGCGGTGCGCCAGGCTACGGGCGGCTAACCAGTGCCACGGTGCGACCGTTGCAAGGTCGAGATCGCGCCTGGCGTGATCTCGACGCACCTTCAAATAGGCGACCAGAACCGCGTTCTATGCGGCGACTGCTACCAGCACTGGGTCACCAAGCGTATGCCATTCGATTTGGCCAGAGCCCTGTCGTGGTTCTGTGAGTGTGGCGCGTGACCTTCCGCGACGATCTCATGGACGCCTGCAGCGAGGGCGAGTTGGATTTCGACCTCGCTGTAGCCGTCCGAGCCCGCGCTCAGAGCGGGGGTCTGAAGGCCTGCGAGGCCTTTCCGCTGCTGTTCTGGGGCGTGACCCCCGACCTCACCCTGGAGGTCATGCAGTGGGTAGACCGCACGCCAGGCGCCGCCGCCGAGATCCTGAACCAGGCCGTGAACGACGGGGATATCGGGAACTGGGCAGTATCCGCACGTGTGATCAGGCACCAACCGCAGGTGGTCATGGAGGTCACTGGGGCGCTGCGCGTCGGAGACGACCCGGTGGTGCCTTTGACCGGGTGTACTGTGGTTGCCCAGCGAGTCGGTACCACGCTCAAGAATCTGCGCAGTCGTTGCTGCGCCCACTTGCTGGCTGCAGCCTTAGGCTACAACGGGGAGCTTGGGTGGGGCGGGTCTGAGCCACAAGGCGAAGCGCCTGTGCCCAAGGCCCCGCCAAACCCCGCTTCTGACGGGAACTTCAAGGGGCGTCTCTTCGAGCGCTGCCAGGCCGAAGGGTGGCCCCCTCCTCAATTCGCGATCACGGCCTCTCGCGGTCCAGCCCATGATCCCATGTTCACCGCTCTGGCCACAGTTCACTACGGCCTCGGCGGTTTGCGAGGCCAAGGGAGTGGTCAAGGGCGCACCAAGAAGCTGGCTGAGCACCTCGCTGCGGCTCAAGCGCTGGCCTTTGTAGACGCCTTCCTCAAGAGGACTCCTGCAGAGAGCGCCGAGCCCCGCTAGAGTCGACAGGTGGGAGGTGTCCCACATGAACCGCTCGATCCCGATCGTCCTCTGCGCTCTGCTAGGCTGCCTGGTCACCTTGGCCGCGGCCCAGGACCGTCACTCCTTTGAGGTCTCCCCCGAGGAGATCGTTCCCGCAGCCCGCGATTTCCGCATGTCGGATCGCGTCCTGTTCGTAATCGACGTCTCGGGGTCCATGCGTGGAGACAAGATCCAGCAGGCCCTGGCGTCGGTGGACCTAATCGCTGGCCAGGGGGTCGACGAATTCCGGGTCGGGGCGCTGGCGTTCACTGGGGACACGGTGCGCTGGGAGGGTGAGCCGGAGTGCTGGTGCCACGAGGCCCTGGAGCCCTGCACCTCGCGCTGTATCCCAGCGGGGTGGGCCGGCATGCCAGGCGCCTACGAAGCCCTATCGGCTTGGACGGGGAGCCTTGCCGCCTCGGGTGACACCTGCGCCTCCCCCGCGCTCGAGGCCGCCTTGCACGACCCCGAGGCGCGCCTGACGCTGGTCCTGGTGACGGACGGCGTCTTCCCTGACAACCGTGAGCGCGCCTCCTTGGGGATCGAGCGCGGCCAGGCCTGGCGCGCCGAAAACGGCCTGCCACAGGCCCCGATCATGGTCTGGGGGGTGGGGGAGGGCCGCGCCTCGGCCCAACTCTTGGAGATCGCACGAACTGGAGGTGGCGGCATGTGGGTGCATGGAGCAGGTCGCTCAGGCCCCTGGTGAGAACTGGTGGCAGGCGCCTGTGATCGTCGTATCCTGAGGTCATGAGCGTCTTCACTGTCCCAAGCGGTCTGCCTGGGCCGACGGGCCCTACTGGCCCTGGCGGCCCTGGGCCAACGGGGCCCACGGGTCCTAGTGGGACGATCGCTGGCGGCGATCACAACTCACTGGCGAACCTCACCGCCCCCAACGACGCCCACACGCAGTACATGCTGCTGACTGGCCGAGCGGGAGGCCAGTCCGGCGTCGGTGGAACTGCAGCCGGCGAGGAGTGGGCCATTCGTGGAAGCGCCGCGGCTAACCTAGGTCTTATCCGAGCCCAGTCGCCGATCGTGTTCGACAACACGTTGGCGGCAGCCACACTGTCGACCTACTTCATAGCAGCCACTCCTACCCAGGCCATGACGGCTGGGTTCGTTGGCGGCGGGGTGAATATCTCACCCTCGATCACCTTCAGCAGTGCGTTCTTCATTTGGGAGGGCCTGCGGGCAGCCCCTACGATCGAGTCCCTGGTCGCTCCTGGGTTCGCTGCCTTCACGTTGTTCCAAGCCCTCCCGATCCTGACGTCGGCCTCAAGCGCATTCAACCAGCTCAACGCGCTGGTCCTCAACGCTGGCGTTGTGACCGAGTTCACAGGTGCCGCGGGTTCGACTACAGCGACCACCGCCGCGATCAACTGGGCGCCGCAACTCCGCGCGACGACGGCTGGAGGGACTGCAAATTGGAGCACGGCCACCGGGCTCCAGTGCAGGCCCGTATTCTCGACCGTCCTGGGCACCGTGGTGAACCTCGGCACGATCCGCGCCGTTTGGGCGCAAGAGCCGTCTGCGGCTCTGTTCCAACCGTCAGCCGGCACGGAAACCATGACCGCCTATGTCGCGGTCGACATGGACAACGTGGCCTTTGGCGGAAACGTCACCAAGGCCGCGGTGAGGTCTGCTCAAGCCGCGGCTACCAACGCCTTCTTCTTGCTCCAGACCGGGGCCGCGCAATCTCGATTCGTAGGCGAGGTGCAACTCCGCTCGAACACAGTCGGGTTGCGCCTGGGGACCGCGGATACGGTCGGACTGCGCTACGACGGGACGCGGTTCTTGTGGACGTGGGTTGGCGGCGATCAGCTCCGCTGGCAGAACTTCACGGCGCTCAACTACTGGGCGATTGACTCCAACGTCGCGGCTCAAGGAATCCAGTTCGACCTTGAGGCGATCACCTTCGGCACCACCGCCGCAAACCCAGGGAGTCTCAACAACTTCGTTCAGTTCGCGGCTCCAAACCTACGCACGCCGAGCGTGGCCGGCGAGTACGCAGACGTCCTGTGGACCGCAGGAGGGACGCTCGATATCAACGGGCTGGCCATGACGAACGTCAGCGCCTTCGCAATCAACTCACCAGCGGTGATCCTCAGCGGCGGCACGATCAGCGATCTCTCAAACCTGTTCGTCAACGCCATGCCCAGCTTCGGCGCCACGCGCATGCAGGCGCTGCGCGTCCTGGGCCGCTCGCGCCTCGACGGGCTCATGACCCACAACCAGGCCACGCTGGCACAGCTCACGGCAAACGTCGCCGCGCTGGCGCTCCCGGCCAACAACCTCGGGCGCTTCGTCCTCTTCGAGACCGCAGACGCGCTGGGACCGTGGACGATCCAGGGGATCGTCAACGTGCAGGTCGGAGACAGTCTCTATATCGTGAACACGGGGGCGAACAGTTTCTTGCTCGGCCACCAGGACGCAGGTGCCGCAGCGGCAAACCGGATAATCAGTCCGACTGGCGCGAGCCTCACCCTGGCCGCGAACCAAATGGCCAAACTGTGGTACGACTCGGCGGCAACCCGTTGGCGAATCCTCGAACACACGGGGACCTAGGAGAACTCTATGGGCCTCACCGTGATCGTCCTCGACACCCCCCACGCCTACGACCCGGGCCACTCGAAGCCCGCAGAGGTTCACAATCACGTCTTCCTGCGCGAGTTCGAGTCGGATTCCACGGGGCGCCGCATGACCCTCATGTTCCAGTACGGAAACGTGGTCAACGGAAACTGGGTAGCGGGCAACGCGCCAGACGACCGGGTGGTGATCGAGAACCTCCCAGCCCAGATCGACCCCTCGGATCCAGGCCAAGGCGTGCCTGAGGACCCTGCCTTCAACGTGTTGGTTGGGACGACGTTGGTGGATCAGGCCCACGTAGGCCTTCCGCTTTACGGGGTCGTGGCCAACAGCCTCTACCTGCACATTCTCAGTCGAGGCCACTACCAAGGCACCCCGCAGTACGTAGAGTAGGATCTCGACCGAGATCCTCTACTCAGAAAGCGCTGTGTGCCATGGAAGACAAGGACGCCACCCCGGCCCCCACTGCGGCCAACCGCCTCCCACAGAACGGGGGCTCTGGGCTGCCTACTCACTTCGCTGTGCCGATCGTCCTCTTCAAGTCAGTGACGAAGGTGGTAGGCAGCCAGTCCTGGGAGGACGTCCACCCGCTCATGGCTGAGCTAATGCAGTGCCCTGCCTTCACGCTTCCCAGCCCCGACGACCAGAAGCCCGGCACCTAGACGACCGTACACAGGCACAGGCACCGCCCCTCGCGGTGCCTGTGCCCGGAGCCCCACCTGGCAGCTCTGCCTCCCTTACTTGCCCTTGCGCTTCTTGGAGGACTTCTTCTTGGCGGCCTGGGCCTTCTTGAGCGTCTTCTGCCGAGCCGCCGCCTTGGCCTTCGTCGCGGCCAGCGGCGCTGCGCTGTAGATCAGCGTGCGGCAGTTGCGGCCCTTACCGAGCGGCGTCTGGACTGCGCTGATCTTCTCCAAGATCGACTTGGCCCGGCTGGGGGTGACCTTCAGCTTGTCAACGACCTGCTGGCGGGTGACGCCCGTCTTGCGCTCGACGAGGCGAGTGACCTTCTTGATCTCGGTCTCAGTGACCAGGGCTGGCATAGGTAGTTCCTCTTCTGCGTAGCTTGGCTTGAGACCTACAGGGAACCAAACGAACTAGCCTTCTGTCAACACGGCAGGCACGCAGAACCAAAGGAACAGCCCCGGCGAACCACTCGCCAGGGCTGCGCCTAACCATGCTACGGGTTGGATTCTACTCGCCGATCACCTCGAGCGCGGCGAGCACGTCGGTCTCAGCGCGGATCAGGCGGTGGTCAACGCCGTCGACCGAGATCTCGGTGCCCGCATACTTCGAGAACACGACGATCTCACCTCGCTTGAGGTCGACCGGAACGCGCACGCCGTCCACCAGGCGCCCAGGCCCGATCTCGACCACCTCGCCCTGGGTCGGCTTCTCCTTGTTGCGAGTCGGCGCGAGGACGATCCCGCCGTCGGTGACGTCGGCCTCTTGGATCGGGCGGACCAAGACCTGATCGGCGTAGGGCCTGACGCGCGTCTTCTTCTGGGTGTCTGTGGACATTCAGCTCTCTCTTCTCCTGGGTGGTGAATGTGAAGAGCCATAGCCTACAACCTCATGGCAGGTGAGAAAACGACTGATAGGCTGAACTTGTGACAACCGGACCAGACGGAGTTCCGCTCCGTGCAATCGCAGAAACCCCCGGGTTCGACCCGGTCCGCACATGGGGTCCAGGCCCCCTGTTGCTGATCAAGGCCCCCACACCGAACTCAGCGGCCCCATACCACTTCACGACCCCGCCGGACGGGTCCCGCACGTCGCTCCACTCCACGAACACACTCGGACGCCTGGGTGGTGGAGGATCCGCCTTCCTGGCACCGCTGGCGGTGCTGGTTCCGATCCGCAAGTCGACACGCAACGTCTGGTCCCAGCAGGTCACGATCGGTCGGGCCCGGAACAACGACATACGCCTGTCGGATCCCTCGGTGAGCAAGGTCCACGCGTACATTTTCCTCCCACCGGCGTGGCCCATGACCACAGAAGGCGGGTGGAGGCTCGTGGACGCCTCCTCGACCAATGGGACCCGAGTCCAGACCGCCGGGGGGTGGATTCCGGCGCCGGGAACCGGCGAAGGTGGAGGGCTCCACCTATCGACCGGCCAGGAGATCCAACTGGGGTCGGTCGAGGCGATCTACCTTGACCCGGAGGACCTCACCCACCTTCTGGACTACGCCCGAACCGAATGGAACCGAGAGGACCTCAAGGCGGCCAAGCGCGGATCGCCAGCTACTGACAAGCTGCCCAAACCTCCCCTCCCAGATCCCACCTCGGGACCACAAGGCAGTGGCAGGGGGGAGGTTTTGGGGGATAGTGGAGACAGCAGCCAGGAGTAACTCCATGTCTTACCTCGCAGCGCCCCCCGCCAAGAAGTCCCGTAGGCTCACGGCCCGTCAGCGCGCCCAGCGGTCGCTGAGCCCCTGGCTCTCGCCGAGCCAGGTGCCGGCGCGCGAGCGCATGACGGACGCCGCGCTCATGAAGAACGAGCGGTTCACGCTCGGGGACATGGGAGACCACAAGCCGGGTCACCGTGGGAAGACGTCACAGCCCGCGGTCTCCATGAGCCCCTGGCTCTCGCCGAGCCAGGTGCCGGCCTGGGAGCAGGAGAGCGCGCGCCGCATGCTGGCCTCGCGTCAGCGGTTCAACCTCTCAGGCATGGGCGCCCACGCCTCCTCCGCGCAGTCCATGAGCCCTTGGCTCTCGCCGAGCCAGGTCCCCAAGTGGGAGCGCGAGAGCACGCAGCGCATGCTGGCCAAGAACGAGAGCTTCGACCTCGCCGGCGCCACGCCTCCTCGGGACACCCTGAGCCCGTGGCTGTCGCCCAGCCAGGTGCCGGCCTGGGAGCGCGGAAACATGGCCAAGACCCTGGCCCAGCGCCAGCAGTTCGGCGGCAACCCCATGCGGGGCGCTGACCAGAAGCCCTGGCTGCTGAAGGACCAGAGCCCCTACCTCCTGCTCAACAAGACGCCCCCGCAGGCCCTCGGCGCGTCACCCATGAGCCCCTGGCTCTCGCCGAGCCAGGTGCCGGCCTGGGAGCGCGAGCGCATGAGCAAGATCCTGGCACAGCGCCAGCAGTTCAGCGGCCTGGGGCAGACGCCCATGAGCGCCCAGCGCGCGGCGCAGCTCTACAACCTGCAGCAGCAGGCCGCGGCGATTGCCTCGCAGTACGCCAGGCTCACCGCTCCCGGCCAGGTCTACTCCACGGCCAAGGGGGGCGCCTACGAGGGCGGGGCCCGGCTCTACGTCGATCCGACCAGGGCGCTGGAGACCAGCTACGTCGATCGCGAGATCAAGCTCGAGCCGATCTGCGACCCCGTGACCGGAGCCTGCATTGGCTACGCTGACCCCGGCGAGGTCGAAGAGGCGATCTCGCGCAAGATCGAGGGGAAGTCCGCGGTGGGCACGGGCGTCTACGAGCTGCCCGCCTTCTACAGCCACCCCACCCTGGGCCCCTGGGGCGTGGACCCGCAGCAGGCCTACCAGTACTGGTCGGCACAGCAAGCGATCTCCGAGGCCGCTCCCTACCTGAGCCCCTTGCAGGTCCAGGGCGGTCGTGGGGACCAGTCGATCGAGTACGCTGGCCAGCTCAACCCCCTCTCGATCTGGGGCTCTCCTGGACTGACCGCGGAGGCCACGGCGCCCCTGGGGCCGTCGACTGTGGCCCAGCCAGCCGCCTACAACGCCTACACCCAGGCTTACCCAGTGGCGGGGACCGCCGTCGAGCGCTTCTAAGCATGGCCGGCACCCGCCGGCGTCAGACTCAACGCCCACGACGGCCTTCCGTCGTGGGCGTCGTCGCATGTAGTGCGAGCAAGTTCGACCCTGCCGACTTCGGCAAGAACACGCTTCCCGCGCGCCAGCTCTACAGCAAGTCGGACCTCTTCACCAAGGCCGCGGCCTTCGCTGAAGCCAACACCGACGACTGGGTGATCCTCTCGGCCAAGTACGGCGTCGTGCACCCAGACGACGAGTTGCCGGCCTACGAGAAGCGCCTGCCTCGTGGCGGGGACCGCGCCTGGGCCAAGGGGGTCCGGGAGTCGCTCGACTCCATGTTCGACCCAGCGTTCACGCACTACGTCGTGCTCGCCGGCGCGGACTACCGCAAGCATGTCTTCGAGCCTGGAGGCTACTACTTCGAGGCGCCGCTGGCAGGCCTTGGGATTGGCCAGCAGAAGGCATGGCTCAAGAGCCAACTGGAGGACTTCTAGTGTCCTTCTTCGACCTCCCAGACGTCTTCGGAACCCCAAAGAAGAAGCCCTCGAAGAAGAAGAGGAAGACCCAGACCAGGGCCAAGGCCAAGAAGACCGCGCCCAAGAAGGCCGGCAAGAGGACCACGGCCAAGACCATGGCCGCCAAGAAGAAGGCCAGCAAGAAAACGGTTCCCACGAGCTGCGCCACGACCAAGACCAGCAAGGTCAAGAAGTCAAAGAGGGGCTTCACGGGCACTCCTGGGTCTTACCCTTCCAAGATACCCCCTGAACTCAGGTCTGCCGTGACGATCCGCGCCAAGCCACACTGTGTCGACCCTGCGCGCTTGGTGCCCTACTCGAGCGCTCGCGGCGCGATCTCCCGCGACTACGCCGGCCAGCGCCTCAGCGAGACTGGGGGGCCCCGGTCAACCACGGACCCCAAGCCTCGAGTGGTGGACGTCGAGCCCTTCACCCACGACGGCAAGCTGTGGGTCCACGTGGGCACGCTGTCCTACGGCGCCGCGCCCTACGTGCTCTGGGCCAAGGCCCATGAACTCCTGCCGCTGAAGGCGTGGCGCGGGCCTGTCTACCGCCACTACCTCGACCTTCCACGCGCAAAGCGCACCATGCTCGAAGGGGGCTACGAGGGCCTGGTCGTGAAGTTCAAGGGCAAGGATCATGTTCTCGGCCCAGAGGCTATCTTTGTGCCGTTGAACCACCCGAGGTGCCCGTGAGGACCGTTCACCGCAACCGAACCGCGCCCCGCGCCACAGCGGCCACCGCAGACCGCCGTGTCGCGCTCATGAACGATCGAGCCCTGGCCCACGAAATGTCCACGGGGCAACAATCTCCCTCGGTCACCCCGGACGGGATCGTAGGTCGCGAGTTCGTCTACCACCTCGTCCAGGGGAGCAGGTCTTTCCTCCAGGGCGGTTTCCTGTTCGACCCCTGCCAAGAGGACGCCGTGCTGATCACCCCCATGAACCGCGCGGGCGGCGTGGGGGTGACCAAGGGACCTATGGACCTCGGTGGCTGGCTGGGAGGGTCGGAGGCGGACCGCCAGGCTCACGCCGCCCTGCGCTTGCTGGACGCGGCCTACGACGACGGACGGCTCAACGTGTCGAACTGGGCCCTGAGCCAGGTGCTCAGCGCTGCCAACCGCATGATCCGTGAGGCAGGACCGGGCGCGATCTCGCCGGACTGGGCAGTCGTGGTGCCGGGGGTGGAAGTGCGCGCGGCGCTAGCAGCGCGCAGCGTCGATCCCTGGCGGGGTTGTCCGTGAGGTATCCACACCCTAAGGGGCGCCTGTCGCGACGCCGGAGACTAGGGCCTCAAGCAAGCCCCAGAGCGGTCCAAGAACTGCCCCTGGTCGCTTTCGTAGCTGCCGCGCAATCCAGCCCTAAGTTCCTCGGTAGGATCCCGCTGGAACTGCGAACCGCTCTCCGCGCGATCCTTGTTCGCGAGGTGCCCTCGTGACCACAGCGATCGACCTCTTCGCCGGTGCCGGCGGGTTCACCACGGGCGCGACCCAGGCCGGAGCCCGAGTCCTGTGGGCTGCAAACCACTGGCTCGAGGCCGTGAAGACGCACCACGAGAACCACCCGGACATGCTGAACCTTCTGCTCGACCTCACGCGAGTGAACTGGCAAGGAGAGGTTCCACAGACGGATCTCGTGCTCGCGTCGCCGGCCTGCCAGGGCTTCAGCCGCGCTGCGACCGCTGGCCTGAAGGGTGGCAAGCGCTACGCCAACCCCCGCCACGACCGCCTCCGTGCCACGCCCTGGGTCGTGGTCGACTGCGCGGAGTTCGTCCGCCCCAAGTTCCTGGTCGTCGAGAACGTGACCGACTTCAAGACCTGGGGCACCAAGGGCGACGGCGCCCTCTACAAGGAGTGGAAGTCCGTCCTAGGCCACCTCGGCTACAAACTCACCGAGAACGTGCTCAACGCCAAACACTTCGGCGTGCCGCAGGATCGCGAACGACTGTTCATAGTCGCTGTCCACAAACGGCACTCCAAGACCGCATTCCCAAAGATCAAGCCACCCCGTGGGCCAGAGGTTCCTTTCGCTGACTGCGTGGATTGGTCGGCGGGTGTGTGGTCACCCGTCTCGAATATGCCCAAGGGGCGCCCTGGCGGATCCAAGAAGGGGGGCAAGTGGGAGCGCTACGAGCGCGCCCGCAAGAACTTCCCCCGCGGCGCGTTCGTGACCCACGACAGCACAGACCACACAGGACGCGATCTCAAGCGTCCGATCGGCACGATCACCACCAAGCACCAGTGGGGCCTGGTGCGGCCTGGCCGGCGTGGTGACGAGTACCGCATGTTGACCGCGGACGAGTACCGCTGCGCCATGGGCTTCCCAGCCGACTACGCGGTTCCCAACAGCGTGACGCTGACCTGCAAACTCATGGGCAACGCGGTGTGTCCGCCCATGGCGCGGGCGATCGTGCGCCAGATCATGAAGAGGGGGTAGGCGTGGCACAGGACGACGGGCGCTATATTTTCGTGCACGCCTGCCCTGGGTCTACGGCTGAAGACATACACGCCCTCCGGGATACCGAGCGCCAGATCACACGCAAGACGTTCGCTCGCAAGTTAGGCCCTGATCAGTGGGGCTGGATCCAACGGCACCTGGGCTACGACAAGAACCTCCCAATCAGTCAGGCTGATTGGCAAATCCCTTACTTCAAGGGGCGCTACCGAGGAGTCCCTGCGGTGTTCTTGGTCTGGAGCGCCTTCGAGTACATTTTCACTCTAGACGGTGAACTGGGGCCCTCTGCTTCCGGGTAGAAGGGTTCGACTCCCGCGCTAAGATCAGGGCATGGACATGAGCCCAGACGAGCTGGCCGCTCTCTACAACGGCCCAGCCGCACCCAACCCAGGCTACGAGACCGACGCGGGCAACCCCTATCCCGGCGAGGCTCAGTACGGGGACCTCGGTGCACAACAGTCCCAGGCCCAGCAGACTGCCTGGGAGCAGTCTGCGCCCTGGGAGCAACAGCACGCGCCCCAGCAGCAGCAGCAACCCCAGCAGCAGGCCTTCGATCCCATGGCTGCCCAGCAAGCGGCGGCCTACGCCCAATGGCAGACACAGCAGCACCTCGCTCAACAGCGCGCCCAGCACAACCAGAACCTCGAGGCCCTGCGCTACCGCCAGGCGATCGCCGAGCTGGACGGTGGCTTGGGCGAGTCGCGCCGCACCGCAGCGCTGGACCTTCCCCCTGACCCCAACGCGAACTACTGGGCCTGGCGCAAGGGCCTGACCGTGGGATTGGTACTTGGCGGATCTGCCATGGCCGCGGTGTGGTGGATCGCCATGCGCTCCCGCGGAGCGATCTGAGGCGTGGCCCGGCGGCGTCAGAAACTCGTTGAGACGCTGATCGAGGAAGGCTTGGGGCTTGAGTCTGGCCACAAGGACGGATTGCGTCACGCGGTGCATGTCCTGGCCGACGAGCCCATGCGCTGGTTCTTCGAGGAGTCGGAGAAGGAGTACTGGAACGAGCGCGACGAGTTCCAGAACGTCGCCCCGCCGCACGACCTACTGTGGATCGAGTTCGGTGCGCCTCAGTTCATTCGATCTGAGGAACACGGGGTCATGCCGTGGAACCCAGACGTCTGGCAACGCGCCGGCGTCTTGCTCACGGCACAGCCGCGGTCCGTCATGCCAGGCAGGCTGCAGGAGACCTTCCCGGACTCTAGGTGGATCATGCAGGCCGACGTGTTCACCCTGGACAGCCAAGGTGACTCCGCACTCGCCTGGACCTTCTTCTACGGCGTAGAACCAGGCGGGCGCTTGGATCGAAACGCCTTCATTTCCTTCCCAGCAGGCGTGGCCAAGGGCCTCACCTACACCGTGCCGCAAGAGCAGTTGCAAGAGCTGTCCAGGTCGTTCTTGCAGGCCGTGCGCGTGGCCATGCTGACCGTCTACTTCATGCACGCCAAGGGCACTACGCTACGCGACCAGCCTGGTGTCTCAAAGAAGGTGCGCCAGAAGCGAGAGCGCCGCGGGGACGCAGGGCCCAAGATCAAGTTCAAGGTCCTCGACGTAGGCCTCCCAGCTCGTCAGTCTCTGGCCCAGGCCAAAGAGGCGGGCCAGGGGAGTCAGCGTGCCCTCCGCATGCACCTGCGGCGCGGCGGGTTCGCCGTCTACAAGCCCGAGAAGCCTCACGTCAGCGGGTTCGTGGGGAGCATGTGGCGTAGTCCGACGGTTGTAGGGCAGCAAGAGGAAGGCGAGATCAAGAAAGAGTACCGCGTCCACCCAAGCGAGAAGCCAAAGAAGCGGCGAAAGCGGAGGAAGAAGAACCCAGCCAAGAGCGACTACCAGGTGTTCCTGGCAAACCAAGTGTCGCGCAAAGCGATCGAGGCCGGTGACGCCGTTCAGTACGGGCGCCATGCTCAGGCTGGCGCGTTGATCAACCAGGCCGAGACCATGCTGAACGGCCTGGTCGGCTCCCAATCCGGCGACTACGCGGACAAGAAGCTGCTGGGGGCCTACGACGCCTTGAACATGGCCCGGTTCCACAACTCCAAACTCGCCTTCACACCGACCCTAGAGAACCTCGCCGCGGTGGTGTCGGTTCTGGGCCAGTTCACGTCTGCGTGGCCTCCCCGGTGACCAACTACGCCGCTGAGGTCTACGTCAGCCCGCGCGAGCGAGAACTGACCCCCTACGAGGGGTGGGTTCGCATGACCGCGATCCTGATCAAGGACGGCAACTACGGGGCGATCCAAGCCGCAGCCTGGGCCATGAAGAACCTGATTCCCGAGGGCGCCGTCCTAGTCCCGATGCCCAGCTCAGAGCCTGCTGGGTTCAAAGGGTCGCTGCTCCTGGCCGACGCCCTGGCTGATCTGACTGGGGGGCGCCGCATGGTGCTCGTGCAGCGACGGCGGGGAGTGCGCTCGAGCCGAGAACTGCGTCGCTCTGGGGGGCGCGGACTGGCGCCAGAGACCCACGCCATGACCATGGGCCGCACTCCATATCCCATGCCGCCAGCGGACGTCCCAATCGTCATGGTGGACAACGTGGTGGTGTCCGGCGCCACGTTCGAGGGTGCGCGGCGTGTGCTGGGACGCCCTGACGCGATCGGCGTGGCCTTCGCGCGGGGAAAGGAGAACACGCTTCCACGGGTGAACCCAGACTCCAATATCCGTGATCTGGAACGCAGGGCTGCCACTGGTGACCCTGAGGCCCGTGCGCAACTCCGCAGGGCGCGCCAGCGTCTAGTTGAGTCACGCGACTTCGGTCCCATGTTCGGGGTCGGTTACCGCTATGGGGGAGGCGGGCCCAGGGGGTCATGGGTCTTCTGGGAAACGGACGGCGGCGACCTGATCGCCACCGACGGGTCACAGGGCCCCATTGTGAACACAACGCGCGACGTGACTGGGCGCCTGCGGTTCAACCCTCCACGCGGCGACGCGCGCCTCCGCCAACTCGAGCGCGCCTGGTTCGACGCGGACGACTGGAACGCGGGGGCTGAATACGCCACCCTCCTACACCGCGTGGGTCGCGAGCAGGACGCGCGGGAAGTCGAGGCCGACCTCGCCTGGGCCCACCACTACCGCGGTCCTCGGGACCGAAACTCGTGGCTTCGGGCACTCGCGGCCTACGACCACGCCTACCCTGGCCAATACGGCAACGAGCCAGGAGAACTGTCTGACGACTGGGTGGGCGATCTGAGCGGCAAAACCGGTGGCACCCTAGCAGCGGTCGGTGATTCCAATGTGCCAGGCGGACGCTGGTTCGGTTCGATCGCCCTGGGCCCAGAGGCAGCGCGCAGATACTTCGCCGAGGAAGGTGACGGCGACGGAGAAGACGACGACGCCGTAAACGCCTTCCGTTGGATCCGCGACCACGCCAGGGCCATAGTCGAGTTCGACTCCGACGACAACAGAGAGATCCGCTACTACCGGCCAACGGAACTAGAGCGGTTCGACCGTGACTGGGGAGACGCTGACTACTTCGTGAACGAATGGGAGGACGAACAGGGCGAAGACGAGGCAGACCAACCTGCCCCGGACGACATAGTGATCTCGGACGCCCCACCGCTGGGGTCGCGCACTGCAGTGGACGTGGTCGAGGGCCCCCACCTCGGGACGTTCAACACCGACGAGGCTGCCTGGGACGCGATCCGCGCCCACCAACAGCAGGCCGGTTGGTGGGGCAACGTCTGGCGACTAGACGATCACGGAGGCCTGGACGTAGTGGGAGACCCCCAGGCCAACCCGCCCTACCGCCGTCCCCGCCGCTTCTCTCGCCGCAGGCGAGCACCAGGCTCCGGGCTCCACTTCCCCGCAGGGGCTTGGCCACGGCCAAGGCGTCTGGGTGGCCGCCGGTAGGACTCGCCGGCCAACTGCCTGCGACGGCGCGCGGCCCACAGTTCCTCCTCGGACAACTCGTCGTCCTCGGCGGGGGCCGGCGCAGTGCGGTTGATCGCAGAATCCCAGGTTGAACGTGCGCGTTCAGCCTGGGACCTGGTCAGGGCACTCCTGCGCACCCTGACCGTGAACGTGAACACGGCTCCGGTCGTCGCTGTGGTTGAGTTTAGGTAGTTTGTGTTGTAGTCCGTGTTGTGCACAGGCTCAGTAACTGAACTGAAAGGTGCCCTGTTGGGGTAATGGGAGCGCCGACGGCGTGAACCGCTGCTGCGTCTGCTGGAACGACTGCTGCAGCTCTGGCCGCGGCGCCACGTCCACCACCGGGCTGATTGAGTTGGCGTAGGCCAGGCTTCCGATCGCGGTCAGGAGCGCCAGTTTGTTGGGCCGACCGCCCAGGCCGATCCCGAACAGGGCCGCCGCTGAGCCCAGACCGTAGAAGAAGGACGCGCGGACCTGGGCTTCAAACGGGTTCACTTGGACCCTCCTGCGTATGGCTTGGCCAGCCCCTCGTCGAGGAGTTGCTGGTTCACGTGGATCACGTTGCCGCCGCCGTTGAGTTGGCGCCGGCGCCAGAGCACCTCGGTCGCGAGGGCTCGAATGGTGGACTCGGACCCAGGCTGCGTCTGCTGCACGAGATTCATGAGGTCCTCGTCACCCAGCCAGTGATCGTCCTCGTCCTCTACGTCGAGCGTCCCGTCGGTGAAGGGGTCGGTGATCTTGGACACGGTCCGCACGAAGAGGTCGACCAAGAACCTGAACTTGCCGTGCTTGACCGTGCGCACCAGCAACTCGTCGGCCTTATCGGACAGGGAGATCAACTCCTTGACGCGCTCATGAGCGTCACGACCGCCAGGCTGGTTCAACTCGGGGGTGTTGATCCCGTTGAGGCGATAGCGCCCTTGCGGGTAACGAGCGTCAGGCCCACCCGGGAACTTGCTCGCCAGTTGCCAGACCCCAAACCCCTGGTCGATCGACAGGACAGCGGTGTCACCGTCGACCGCCCGGCGAAACCTGGCTCGGTATAGATATGGATCCAAGGGCTCTGGAAGCATGCAGTCCTCTGCACTTAGCCTAAGGGAGACCGGTTCCCCCGCAAGCGAGTTACGCAGGCCGGGCGTGCATGTGGAAGTGGCGAGGCTCGGTCTTCATGTCGTCCGTGAGCTTCACCTTCTGCCCTGGGCGCAGGCGGTCCGAGACCTCGAGGAGGGACAAGGCCATACGCTCGTGTGTGCGGTGGGAGGGCCTCAGGCCGTGCGGCCTGTAGACCGCCATGGGGACCCGGCACTGCTTGCAGTCGGCGACCCAGAACTCAAGGTCTTCATGGTGACGCCTGGTCAGTATCTTGGCGTCGCACAACTCGCACCCGACGTTGGCGCGCACCACCTTCGTCTGGGCGAGGTGGTCGCAGAAGGTGGTGTTGGTCAGCGCGTTTGGGCGCACCGCCCGCACTTGCTCCCCAGCCTTCTTCGGGGTGAGCCCAGAGACCCCGGCCAGGGCAAGGGCCAGGACCAACCCGGAGCGATTGCGCCCAGCCATGCAGGTCACCAAGCACCGCTGGCCGTAGAGCAGGTGTCCTATCGTCTTCTGCGCAGCTCGGTGGGCGATCTTGGCCTCCCGCTCGGTCAGGCCCTTCGCTGAGTCGTCGAATGGCGCATGGTGCACACGGACGCCTGGGAACTCCTCCTCGGGAGGCTGCCACTCCTGAGCGCACAGGACGAGCACCTGGAACCCAGCCTCGCGCAGGTGAGGCCCAGGCTGGGCCTGGCTCCCGATCCACAGTTTGGGCGCGACCCACGTGACGTCTAACTTCATGACCTAGTACGCGTAGGACTGGGGTCGATCGCGGGCCCGATCACGCTCACGGACGAACACAGCGGCCACCACGCCACGCACCCCGCCCCCCTGAGCCGTCTGGGACATGGCGATCGCCAAGGCGTTGCGGATCTGCCCCTCGCTTCCGTCCGTACGCCGAATGGCCTTCTCGATCCCGTCGGTAAAGGCGCGGATCTCTCGGCAGACCACGTCTACCAGCGGCGTGGCAGCTCGGCGTGTGGGTGCCTTCCTGGGCACCGGCGCCGCCTTCCGTTGTCCCCGGAGGCTCTCCAGCGCGCGGGGTGCTGGAGTCGCAGGAGTGGAGGGCCGCTTGGGTGCCGAGCGCTTGGCCGGGGGCGGCCTGGAGATCACGGTCGACGGCGCGGCTCGCCGGGGGGGCGCCGGCGCCTTGGCCGGCGGGTTCTTGACCACACGCCTGGGCGGCGCGGCCCGTCTACCGCCGAACTCCCTGACTGGCGAACCGGGCTTGCGCAGGGCGCCGGCACCACGCACCAAGGACCGGCCCGTGGCGTTTCCGTCTGGCCCAATCCGGCGCACGCGGAACTCGAACCCTCGGCCAGAGGCCTTCCGCTCCTTGGAGGTCACCTTGACGGGGACGTCTTGCCCACCCTCGCGGATCACCCACCCGACGGACCCGACCGCGATCTCACTGTGCTTTGCCATGTGGGCCTCTACTCTTCTGAAGCGATCTTACCCAACCCCGTGCGCTGTCCCACAGTGCGGAACTTCAGGCCACTGGAGACCTCGTATGACCGCCGCCCGTGGGAGGCGGTCACCTTGGGGGCGGGGTGCTCGAACTCGGACTCGGGCTGACTAGGCCAGGGCTTGGCGCCTCGTTTCAGCCACAGGGCAAAGCCCACAGCCAGTACGGCGCCTAGGTTCCCTAGGGGGTTCTCGCTCACTCCTTCTTCCCCTCACGCCACGCCTTGATCGCGCCGCCGAGCTGGGGGAGGACCTCAGGGATCGCGAGCATGGCACGCTCACCGAGAGTGCTTTTGATATGGCACCCAAAGCACAGAGCCTCTTCTCGGTTACACCCAGGACAGGAGTGGACCACAAGCGCAGCAACCTCCTCGGCGAACTTGAGGAGGACCTGAGCACGCGGGTCTTCCTCGTCCTCGTCCTCGTCTTCCTCGTCTTCGTCCTCGTCCTCGTCCTCACTGGATTCGATCTCGTGAAGATCGTCCAGAACCAGCTCGATCAACTCCACGAGCGGATCGTCCTCCTCTTCGTCTCCCTTGTTCTTCTGGAGCAACTGCTCGATCAATCCCACATGGACCTCCTCACCTGGGCGTAGTAGCAACTCGCAGGCTCACCATGCCGACACTGACTGCACGGGCATGCTACAGCCGCCAGACGCGAGACCTGACGCTGCATGCCCTGGAGAGCATGGTTCAGCGCTCGTTCGTAGATCGTGGGCTGGGCAGAACCCCTGGCCTCAGCTACAGCCTGGAGTTGCCCCTTGACCTGCATGAGGTGGGCCTGGAACTTCTCAGGCATGGACTCGAACTTCGCGTCGGAGATCTGATCTAGGCGAAGCGCTCCACATAACTCTGGCTGCACATACTCCAGGAAGGCGAAGCAGGCGTGGCACACCGAGAGATCACCCTTCAGCGGTGGACGCTCCTTGGCTGGTCCGCGCTGGCCAATCGCCATTCGGAGATCGGCGTTGCAGGCCGGGCAGTACCACTCGTCCGGTCCCTTCGGCGTTTCGTGCATAGGGCCTGTGATCACGCTGACACTCCTAGGCAACACCGCTTGAACTTCTTGCTCGACCCACAGGGGCACGGGTCATTGCGACCCACCTTCGGCGCCTCCCGACGAATCGGCTGCGACCACTCGGCCACCACGGGCTCGGTGGGGTGGTAGAGAACCTGCTGCTTGACCAGGTCCACCGCCAGGAACCCGCCCCCCTCGAGCGAGGAGTCCCGGCCTTGACCCAGAACGCCAGAGGGGTAAGGCTCCGAGGAGAACTGAGACTCCGTCATGCTCTGGTAGAGTTCGTCGGCTGCGGCGTCGAGCAACTCGTCAGCTTCAGGGGTGCCCTCCTTGAACCCGACGGGCTCGAGCGCTCCACAGAGCCTGCGGCAGAGAATGAAGTGATCGCCTTCTTCGTCCGGCGCGTCGCTGTCGGGCGGGTCGAAGGCGCCGAAGAAGGTGCGGAGTGACCTCAGAGCGAGGGCCAGACCGGCGGGCGTCTTGTCGGCCCGATAGGCACCAATCGCCTGGTCCACCTGGAGCCTGGAGGTCTCACGGGTCGTCAATACGTCTCTCCCGGCTGCCGCCTCGGCGGCCACTCCTCGAAGTCGATCTCAACGTCCAAGGGGTTCCCGTCAGGGCCCAGCCTCACACGCTTCACGGTGCCGGCTGGGCGATCGAAGGAAATGCTCTCCCCGTTGCGGTCGGGGGGCGTCTTGTCCCTGGTCATGATCTGACCGCCGCGGGTGGTGGTGCCCATGAGGCCGCCGAGGAGAGTGGCGAGTGGGTTGTTACTGCGCTCCTCGTCGGCTTCGTCTTGCTCCAAGCACGCCAGTTCCTCCTGCAGTTTCTTGATCTTCTTCTTCCGCTTGTCTGACTTCTTGCCCACTTAGACCTCCTGCGGCCTGGCGGCGCGCCGCTTCTCGAACCGAACGTCCACCCACCGCACCCGGACGTTCGGGTCCGTCTGGTTCACCGATCCGTGCGACGGCCTTTCCCCAATGTAGACCCCGCCGTTCTGCAAGACAAAGCAGGAGGCCCGGCTTGTGATCTGCAGCGCGTCCCGATCCGAAAGTTGCTGGACGATATGGAACGGGTGGCACGGTGGAGGTGCGCTCAGCGTGACAAGGCGCAGCCAATTCCCGTCGGCCTGGACCTGGTAGACAGACCAGTCGCTGACCACGTAGGTCGTGAACCCAGGCGCCCGCACGCTGCGAGGGATCTGGTGCAACTGGCTGGCCGACTGCACTAGGCGCCACCGCTCACGCTCGGCTGCGGCCTCTGCGGGCGGCAGCACCTCTAGGGGCTGGTCTCGCGTGAAGGAGAGTTTCTGCCACACCGTGGGGGATACACCGTTGTCCAGCGTCAACACGGCTTCAACCAACTTGTCCAGCAACTTCATGGACAGACCGCTGCGCAGGCCCTTCCAGTACAACTCCTCGGCTGCGTCCGTGTCTCCCTGCTCGGCTCGTCGCTCGAGGTCGCGCATGCGCTGATCCATGAACTCAACGTACTACGATCCAGGGACACGTGCTACGCCGCCCCCTAACGCCAGGCACCCCAGACGTGGTCCGGGTTGGACCTGGCCGCCTCTCGGCAGGCCAGGAGTTTCTCGTGGAACCACACCGAGTTGCCCCAACCGTTCGACGGATTGAGCGCCCTGAACCCAGCACTATCGGACTCCACCGCGGCAATGGCCGCGTCGAGAATGGGCAGGCTCTGGGTTCCGGTGAGTCCGTCGAGGTCCGCTGTCTGATTCCTGCCGGTGGCCTTGTGCCACATGGGGCCGTAGTTGTAGGTGAAGTTGACCTCAAAGGACCCCTCTGGAATAGGGGCGTCCTCCGGGAGGATCTTGTCGTCCGGTCTGGCTGGTGGCACCAGCCAAAGATCAACGCTCATGCCTAGTCCTTGTCCGAGACGTCGGGTTGCTTGCGAGCCAGAATGCCGTCCTGCTCGTACATGCGGCGAGCGGTGTAGTCGTGCAACCACTCCCCGGTCGGTCGGTGGAAGAACAGCAGAGGGTGGGCTACGACGTTGTGGATCGCGCGCCAGAATGGGTTGTGGATCTTCCGCTCAATGCGGCGCCACTCGCGCACCCCGCCGGACTCGTTGACTTCTGCGTCATGGAACATGAGTTCGCCTCTAGTTCTTGGTCAAGCAGCAGCGCTTGAACTTCAAGCCAGACCCACAAGGGCAGCGCACGTTGCGCCCTACCTTTTCCGTGGGCCCGCAGAGACAGTCACTCCTCAGGCGCCGGCACGACGAACAGCACATAGTACGTGCCTCCCTGCCCCAGATCCTCTTGTCCGACTTGCACTCGTCGCAGGTGCCTGGGTCAGCACCTTTGTGGAACCAGGCAGCGTTGCAGCCCTTGCAGACCACCACCCACCAACCCTCGGGCCAGTTGGGGTCCTGAGCCGGAATCGGGTTCTCGGAGCCCTCGCTCACCCTTCCAGTATCTTCCGCTCCTCGTCGAGGTCGCGGTTCAGGGCGTGCTCCTCGGTGAACCGGTCGGGGAACCGGGCCTGCAGCTTCTGAATGTTCTGGGCGAGGATCTCACCGAAGTTCTTGCGCTGGTCCGCGGGGAGGATCTCGTTGATCGAGTCGATTCCTATGGCCAGGTACCAGCACAGGTCGCCGATCTCCTCCTGGAGGTTCACGCCGTCGATCTCCTTGCCGTAGAAGGCCCACTTCTTGATCGGGTCGAGGAACTCACCGACTTCAGTGGCCATGCCCAGGCCGGCGTGGAGCAAGCGCACGTAGCGCTGGTCCTGAAAGCGCTTGGCCGCGCCCGCGGGGGGTGACTCCGTGCGGATCGCGAGGGCCGTGTAGTCGGTCGCGGTCAGGGCGGGCCTGGGGGCAGGCTTCTGGCCCAGGCGTCGCAACACGGAGTCTCGGACCTGCTCGACGGTGACCGAGTTGAGCGGGTCGGCGTCACGGAGCGCCTGGCGAGCAAACCCCCCGGCGTCCCCCAGGGCACCGAGTAAGAGGTGCTCGGTGCCAATGTAGTTATGCCCTAGGTCATGGGCGGTCGCGGAGGCCAACTCCAAGAGCTTCTTGGCGCGGGGCGTGAACGGAAGCTGGCCCTCGGTCACGGCGCCGGGAATCGCTTTCTTGGCGGCAAGCACCCGCACCATGTCCAGCGTCGGGTCCCCGCAGAACCCCACCCCCTCCAGCACGGAGGCCGCCACCCCACCCCCCTCGCCGATCAGGCCCAGGAACACGTGCTCACTGCCGATATAGGAGGACTCTAGGGTGTTGGCTTCTTGGCGAGCGAGGCCCATGACCCTCCGCGCGCGGTCAGTGAATCGGTCGAACATGTGCTTTCTCTCTTCTCTTGAAGTTGATTCGATCCGCCTAGGGCGGTCCCTGTGGCTCGGGCAAGTCGTTCTCAACCCGGAGTCAAAGTGCAGTTGGCAGCCGCACGCCAATACGGTTGTGAGTGGTCCTACGGGCACGTGCTTCTCTTACCAAGGACAGATCGCGCGGGCCTGCTGCTTGAGCAATTCAAATGGGCTGAGGGGGCGGGGAATGACAGCGTGCTCAGCTTCCTCAATCGCCCTGTCGGTCAGGGCCTTGAGTTTCGCGCGGAGCCCGTACCAGTAGTGGTGGTGGGCCGCGGGCAGTCCGTAGCCCGTTGCTACGTCTAGACTGCTCACGCGACCCGCCTCTTCTTGAAGGCCGGCATGGCAAACGGCGTGAAGGCGGTGAACACGGTGGGCGAAACCGGCCACCAGGTACCAGGCGTCGCAGCCTCAGACCAGTGGCAGATCAACCGGGCGTGGCCTTTAATCCACTCGTAGGTGCCGGGTTGCGGTGAAGGGGGCACGAAGGCCCTGGTGTCGTACAGCGACTCAGACCGGGGGCGCCCACCAACCGGCCCGGCGCTGGGTATCGCCAACACGGGCCGCCCCGCCACCTTCACGCCTGCCTCAGCCACTTCAGCAACCGCTCCACCTGCAGCAACTTCTTCGCCGACTGCCGCGCGTCGGACAGCGGGTGGTGAACCAGGGTGGGGGCGTCGTCTTCCGTGGGCTCGTCCTCGAGCTGAACAGGGCGTCCGCGGTCCATGATCGCAACGGCCTCCACAAGAGACCGCACGTCGAGCAAGGGGTAGGGGGCCTCTGCCTCACGAGTCACGGCAGGTAGGTTGACGTCGCCTCCCTCCGCTGCAACAAGCGCGGAGGGGCCATGCGCGCTCCAATCCAAACCGTCCTCCACGCACGCCGCCAGGAACCTGGCCTCCACTGGCCACGGAACGTCCGCCCACAACTCGGCGCCTGCGGCTCGCTGCTCCAGCCACCGCTCCCAGAACCAGCGCCTGACCTCAACTGGGTTAAGGAATCTACGGCCTGCAGGCAGGCCGTGCTCAGACCGCACGGCAGGGTGCATACCGACCGCGCCCCAGGGGCAGTGCTCAGCGACCCAGTCGCGCCCGGCCTGTGCGCCTGAAGCCTGTCCGGGGTTGCAGTAGGCCCAGGACTCGTCGACCGTCTTCTCGTCGATCAGGACCATGTAGCCCACGGCCCAGCCCTCACCGTGCAGGCCGACAGACTCCACGTCGAACACCATGCGACGGGTCATGGACTCTCCTCTGGCAATGCCGTCTAGTGGGAGTCGAACCCACGACCTACTCGCGTCCAGGTGAAAGGAGCCTCCACGCGACAAACGTGGAGAAACGAAAGCCCTGAGCGAGTCGCTCTACCGCTGAGCTACAGACGACGCAGGGCCTTCCACCCATTCGCCCAGCCCGAGCGCTGGGTGCCGTGCTGTCGCCCCCTTCTACTTCTTCGCCTTGGTCGTCCGCAGGTTGCTCTGCGCCGCACCGAGTTGCTTGCCCTTGACGTTGGGGTTGGCCGTAGCGCCCGGGGTGCAGCCGGCGTAGTAGGGCTGGCTGGGGTTGGCCTTGTTTCCGCTCAGGGTGAGGAGTTGGCGGAAGGATCCCGGGTGCTGGGCCACCGCGGTCTCGAGGTTGGGGTAGCAGTGCGTCACCTCGAAGCTGTAGACGCCGGTCGGGCCGTCGAACCAGAGGCGATCGCCCTCACGGTAGAGGTAGTTCACGGACACCGCGGGCTCTCCCGCCTTCAACGGGTCGAGGAAGGCGTCAGGGGACTGCCCCGCCGCGGGGCGCCGGGGCGGGGCCGCCTTGGGCTTCTTGGGGGCGTGCGTCGTGATCGGGGTACCGGGGAGTCCAGGCACGTGGTCCACGCCGGGGACGGGTTCGCTTGGGGTGGTGGCCGCCGGGGGCGCCAGGGCGGCCTCGGGGTGCTCCGCGGCGGTCACGATCTCGGGGGACTGGGCCTCGGGAAGGTCGTCGAGGTCGACGTTCTCGTTGAACTCACTCACTGGAATCTCCTGGGTGGGGGTTGGGGGTGTCGGCCTGGATCGCGCCACAGCGCTGGGCGTTGGGGAGCCACGCCTCGCAGTCGGATCTCTGGCAGGGGGGGAAGACGGGTACGACATGGAAGTCGTCGTCGTCCGCCTCGGCGGTGACCTTGCCGTCCTTGGTCTGGTACTCGACATACCCCGTGTAGGGGACCATGGGAATCGGGACCGGGATCTGGGTGGTCGTGGGGAGGTTCAGGTTTGGGTTGGCGAGCATTTCCTTGGCGGAAATGTTGTGCTGCACGCCAACCGTATGCATGGTCACGCCGCCCTTAGCCTCCTTCTCCCGAGGGTCCAAGCGGATCCGCCGCGGGAGAATGAAGGTCTTACTCAGGAAGGGGCAGAAGCCCTGGCCGTCCGCCATGGCTAGAACGGCTCCCCGGGCATGACAGGCCGATCGGGCACCTCGGCGCCGCCGGGAGCGAGGGTCTCAGCGGGTGGTTGCTGAGGGTGGACGTCGCGCACCTCGGTGCCTGGAGCGACAGGCGGCGACCAGGAGCCCATGCCCGCAGCGGACGGTGGCGTCCCAGCCACGGCGCCGAAGGGGGGAGTCACGGAAGCGAAGGGAGGCGCGCCGAATGGAGGGGTCAGGCCGGAGAATGCCTGAAGGGCGCGGGGCGCGGGGCGCGGAGAGGTCAGCTTCCGCTCGAGCCAGTCGGTCGCGGTGTAGAGCGCCCCGAGCGCCATGTCGCGGAAGGCTTGCTTCTTCTCGGCCTTACGAGCCTGCTCCGCTTCGACCTGCGCCTGCTGGTGGTCAAGCTGGGCCTGCAGCAGGACGCTGTCGTAGGCCGCGGCTTGGGCGTCTGGGCCGTCGCCGAGCTGGAAAGTCTCGCGCGGATTTGCTGCGAAGGTGGAGGCGTCCACCACGTGCGGCTGGCCCAGGACCCCCTGGAGTAGGAGTTGGGCGACGGTAGCGCTGGGTCCAGGCGGTACTTGCCATGCCATGGCCTGGTCGGGGGTGAACTCGGCCCAGTCGTTGAGATCGACTCCGACAGCGCCACCGAGCGCACTCACCCAGCTCTCGGGGGCGAACCCTCCGTTCGGACGCCGGCTCTCCAGCTCGATCAGGACCTGGTCTGCCAGTTCCTCGTCCCCAATGTTGTCGACGATCTGCCGGGCCCGGTCGCGCCGCTCGGCCTCGCCCTTGAGTCGCTCGGCCCGCTTCTCAGCCCACTCGGCCAGCGAGTCATGCCTGGTCTGCATGGCCACCTGCTCCGGTGACCCCTCGCCGAACTTGACGCACCGGGCTCCAGGGAAGGGCAGGACCGTCCCGCCTTGAGCGCGGGACTTGCGGACCGCGTCAGCGAGTCCCGTGGCCTCCACTACGATCTCGCGGAACCCAGGGTCGTCGCGCTTGAACTCGTGGGCGTTGTTGAAGGTGTAGTTGAAGAGCGCTGGCGCCTCGGCCACAGCCGGACCGCTCTCAGGGGTCACGTCGTTCTGTTCCATGATCTTCTCCGTTGGCGGATTCTACCCGCCGGTGTCCGGGCCCGAAGCAACCCTCTGGTCCAGAATCCAGCAGAGCAACACCAGGTCAGCTTGCAGCGCTCCGGTTTTCGCTCGCGGGGACCGAGCGCCTTGAGCAATGTCGATCCGAAGCGCAGCGAGGAACTTCTCGTTGTCGATCACACGGGTGTAGGGTCCACCTAGTGTGTAACTGTGGCCTATGTACTGGAACGGAGCCTCCCGAAACACCCAAGGAGCGCCTGGCAGATCAGCGGGGGTGAGTTCAGCAACTCGCCGGGCCAGCGCCTGCATGTGCTGATCCACCTAGATCACCAGGAGTTGAGAGCCGGATTGGGATCAGAGGCGGGCGCTGGCGAGGTGACTGAGTCACCCGGCCCGGCCTCGTGCAAGAGGGTGTAGCCGCGCTTGGTCCCGTTGAACCTGGTCAGCCTGGCGCTGAACACGCGGTGGCCACGCCCCGCGGTCTTGTCTCCCTCCAACTCGCACCGCGCCTGGCCACCTCCGTAGTGGTGAGGGTCGACGCTGAGCACCTTGAAGGTGCGCTTGCCGGCCTCGTCCATAGTGCGCGGATCGTTGTCCTCCCAGACCTGGCCGGCGGTCACGCCGAACTCGTTGCGCGTCTTGGGCTCGGCCTTCTTGGCAGAAGGCCTGACGGCCTTCTTCTTGACGACCTTCTTCTTGACGACCTTCTTCTTGGCCTTCTTCTTGAGAACCTTCTTCTTGAGGACCTTCTTCTTGACGACCTTCTTCTTGGCCTTCTTCTTGAGGACCTTCTTCTTGGCGACCTTCTTCTTGGCGGGCTGGGTCAGCACTGACCCGAGGCCCTTGATCAAGGCCACTGCCTCCTGGTCAGTGATCTCACCACGCACCCACCGGATCGCCGCGCGGGCCGGGGCAGGGAGGGCGCCGTTGGCGCTCAGCACGAGGTTGACCTTCTTCGCTGAAGGTCGCCGAGGGGCCTTGGGCGCAGGCGGTCGCGGGGCCAGAGCCCGCTTCTGGTCAGCGAACGAGAGGTTGACCATGCGCAGGGCCTTGCTGACCTTGAGGGTGCCCGCGGTGACCGCCTCGCGCACCGGAGCGCACAGCGCCAGCAGCTTGAGACGGTTCTGCACCGTCTTCTTGGTGCAACCCCAAAGGACAGCGCAGTCGTCCTCGTTGCGCCCCAGGTTGAGGTACTGCTGGATCTTGAAGGCCTGGGTCACCGGGTCGTCGGGCCGACGGTGCTCGTTGCAGATCACGGAGATCTCGAACAGCGCGTCGACCGTGCCTCGCTTGGGCGAGACGGGGACCATGATCTTGGGCAGTCCCTTCTTGACCAGGCGCCGGTTGGCCTCCAGCGCGTTGATCACACGCTGGCGACCGTCGACCACAACCACACGATCGCCTTGGCGTTCGACCAGCACGTCCTCAAGCACGCCGTGCTTGAGGATCCCTTGCACGTCACGCTCGACGTAGGGGAGGTGGACACGGGGGTCGTAGTGCTGCTGGCCCTCAACCTTCTCGAGGTAGAGGTCCTCCGGGAAGGCGAGGTGGCCGTCCCTGCGCTTGAACGGGAGCGCTCGAGACTTCTTTCCAGTCGTCGTCTTGGCCATGGTCACGCCTCTACATGGGTCAGGAGTAAGTGGAACCGCCCCTGACCCTTCCCTGCCGAGTCCTGCGCCACGAAGACTGGCAGGATCTCAGTCTCGAACAGATCTCGGAGTTGCTTCTTACGAACTGACGTTTGGCACGAATGCAATGGGGATTTGGTGAGCTGTGACTTCGCCACGATCTCCTCACCACGAGGGAACCGCTGGTCGTCAGCCAACCGCTCAAGACCCAACACAAGCGCCCTGGCCTCCTGCGTGATCTTCTTCAAGTCCGCACGGGCGCCAATGGACACACTCAGCACGCGCAAGGCATTCACCGTTGCGCGCACTGTGTGCATGGGAACTACAACCGAGTTCGCGGACACCCTAGAAGGGGGAGTTGGCGCCGACCGGGGCCCCGGCAGGAGCCGGGGCCTGGGCGGGTGTCCCTGCGGCGGGCGTTTGAGCCGGGGCCTGGGCGGGCGCCTCTGTCCCTGCGGCGGGTGCCGGCGCGTCCTCCACCGGGCGAAGCGCGTCGACCACCTGCCGCTGGGCCGCGCCCTCGGCCAGGATTGCCCCGAAGGCTCCCTCGCGGACTGGGGACTCAGGAGTCCCGAACCCAGACAGCCTGCTGGTGATCACGTGCAGGCCAGTGAAGACGTTGAGCCAGTGCTCCTTGAGCGCGTCCGGGAGGTTGCTGGCCTCGACGTCCTTGATCTGCTTCTCGAATGACTTGGCCGCGTTCTCGGCGGCTGACCGCTTCGCCATAAGGCTCTCCTCTACGCGCCCGGCCCGAAGAACCGCGTTCTCACCACGAGAACTGAGGGGGTGAGTTCGTCGGGTTCCGGCGCGAGAGGGAGACTATACCAAGGCACCGACAAGTAGCTAGAAAGTTCAAGAACCGCATTCTTGAACCGCCCTAGGCGTTCGTCGTGTTCGCCGAACTTCTAGCTTCGCAGGCCCTTCACGGCCAAGATTCCCAGGGCCACGATCGAAGCGGTCCCCACGATCAGGACCGGCCAGAAGAGGTTGGTCGTGGGCTGGCCCCAAGGGGCGACCCTGATCCGGCCCGCGATCGTGTCCAGTTCGATCTCGGGCTTGGCGAAGGCAAGCAGCGCCTCGGAGAAGGCGCCCCGGCGGCGGACGCCGTAGCCAGCGGGCACACCACCGCTGCGGCCAGGCCCGGTGCTGACGCCCCCGCCCGCCCCGCCGCTGGGAGCTGCGCCGGGAACCCCAGGGATCGTACCTGAGGGGCCGGCGGCCTCCTGGGGCGTGAGCGTGATATCCGGTGAAAGGTTCGACCGAATGGTCACCCCCCGCACCGAACTCGACACCAGGCCCTGGGCGCTCGACGCGAAACTGGAGAACGCACTCGCCACCCCGTTGGCGCCCAGGCCACTCACGGCGCCTGTGTGGAGGCGCCGGTGGCCCTGGTGGCCGCGGGGGTGGAGATCGTGGATCTGCGACATTTGGAGCGACGGCATGGGTGATCTCCTAGACAGGTCTGGTACCACCCTACCGATATTTTAGGCCCCTGCCGCCCCTTCTACATGCCAGGGAGTTTGAGCGCGCCCTTACCACCGCCAGGCTGCGGCGGGATCACCGGCGCCCCGGTCGAGGTCGGGGGCGAGACCTGAAGCGTGGGGCGCAGAGGAGTCTCCTCGTCGACCTGGGCGGCCTCACGGCGCATGAGGCCGATCTCCGCCTGGTAGGCCTCGACGTAGCTGTCCTGCAGGGCGGCCTGCCGCTCCGTCATGGCCTGCTGGGACCGCGTGACGTCCTCGACGGCGTCCATGAGGGCCTCGATCCGGTCCTGCAGGCTGTCGAACCGGTCGGACTCGGGGAGGTCAACGTGCTCGGACCAACCGAAGGCGCGGACGTCTTCGACGCGAATGTACTGGGTGCCGAGCTTGAAGAAGGGGCGCCCGTTCTTGATCGCGGATTCCCAGTTCGCCAACACCTCCTCGGGCGGGAGGGCGTCGTCGTCGGTGTCCTCAAGGTGGATCACCTCAGGCTGCTTGCCGTCACGGTAGCGGACCAACCACCCAGGCTGGTCCATGTCCCCGTCGCCGCCGCCCTCGTCGTCGGTGTCCTCGTCGTCAGTCCCCCCGTCGTCGAACTCGGGCGCTGGGGTTGGCATGGCGTTGTTCACCTCAGGAGGCGCCACGGCCTCCAGTTGCTTCGATCCTGTCATGGGTCTCTTCTCTCCTACAGGTTGATCTTGCCGCCAGAGGACAACTGCGGCCCTCCGGTTGAAATGCTCGCTGCTGGGCGGGCTTCGTTCAGGCCCCTGAGCGCCCACTTGGGGGCGCGGGCGCGCACCTCATGCCCAGCCATGGCCAGGAGGTGGGGGACGCTCTGGATCTCGGGGTCCAAGGCGCAGTACTCCTTCATGCGCTGGTAGCCCTTCCAGGTGAGGCGGAACCCGAGGGAGTGGCCGTCGCCCTTCGTCTCCCAGACCAGGTCGCCCATTTCGACGTCCCTGCTGTCGATCGGGCGCTGGTCGAAGTAGCCCTCGTGCGCCAGGCGACCAACCGCGTCGCCGATCTCACGCGCGCTGTGCTTGACGGCGGCGACGTTCTCCGGCGTCCAGCCCTGCAGAGTGCCCTTTCCCTCGCACTCACTGCACCGAGCGCGCACGGTGCGCCGATCGTCTCCGCGGATCAAGAACAACATGCCGGTGCGCGCTGTGGATTCGGTGTGGTCGGAAAACCCACGTCCTCCACACCCAGTGCACTGGATCTCCTTCGGCTTGAAGGCGAGGACTTGAAAGTGCTCGGGCTTGGTCCCCCAGGTAATCGGGTCCTCGCCGTCTGGGCACGGACCGAGGTCGTCCTCGATTGCGGCAGCGGCCAGATCGAACGGCGGAATGATCGCCTCCATGCAGAGGTCGACACCGGTCACTACGCCGCGACCTGACTGGAGGTCGCTCGCGCTCATAGGGAGCCCAGTATTCGGGTCGAGTTGGCCCGTGAGGTCCCGATCCTCCGCCGCCTCCTGGGCCATATCGGTCAAGGCCTCCTCGAAGAACTTGCGCTTGGCTGCCTCGGTGAGCCCGCGGACGCCACGGGCTACAAAACCCACGCGACCCTCGCGCTTGGACAGGGACTCGAGAGCCCGCAACGCGACCCCTCGGAATAGGCCACCAGACTCTTGGTCCTTGAGTCGCTTGGCCTCCTCCAGGCCGATCCTGTCCGTCGGCTCAACGGAGATCGGAGAGGAGCGGCGATCTTGCTGGTGGTCGAGCTGATAGAAGTACGCCCACACGGCGCGCTCTGCCTGCTCGGGGGTCATGAAGCCTTCCATGGATTACCTCTCCTCGTGAGGCGCCCATGATCGCGTACTGGCGCACGTGAGTGAAGCCAGTTGCGCACCTACCGCCGGCAGCCCAGTCGACGGCATGGGTTCCCTTGGATCTGCGGAGTCACACCAGGGGGCGGCCCGTGACGCCAGTGGCTCTTGTAGACCACGACTGGAATCGCGTTCCCAGGCAACTGCCGCAAGTCGATCAGCATGTAGGGGGTCGTGCGAGCGCGCTCGTCCATGGGGACAACCTTCAAACGTCCTGTGAAGTGGCCTGGATCCGGCAACATTTTCATGACCAGCAACTGGCGCCCGAACTCGTCCACGAGGTAGACGTTTGCGATCGCCGAGGTCTCGCCAGACCCCGTCACAGACAGCAAGGTCTCCCAGGCCTGGGGGGAGAGGGCGTTGGGCATAGGCCCGCTGTAGCCGCCGAGGTCAGCCATAGCCTGAGTGACCTCAGGCCACTCACGTGCCCCCTCGGGCACGAAGATCAGAGGGGCGTTGCCCGAGGTGTAGTCGGAGAGGGAGGATCCGATCGGGGGCCTGGCCATGGAGTAAGGCGCCGGGGAGGACACGGGCGCGGGGAGAAGCCGCTCAGGGCGACGAGCGGGGAGGTGGGGGGTGGGGTCGCCCTCCGGGTTCTTGGCTGACCTGGATTTCTTCAACCTACGCCTCAGTCCCTGCATTCCAAGATCCTTGATCATTCTATGGGCGTGGGTCGGAGAGACGCCCAGTTCCTGCGCTACGCGGCCCACGGTCCACTTGTTCCGAATGCCTTTCTTCAGCGCGCTCTCAAGGCGCGTAGCAGCGGCAGCGCGCTCGGTCTCAGCCCGCTGCGCACGAGCCACAGGCCCAAGCCCATACTCAGAATAGAGGTGCGAGATCATGCCCGCGCCAACGCCGAGGCCTTGGGCAACGTCTTGGATTCGCGGCCCGAAAGCGTCCATGGCCTCCACAATCTCCGCGCGAGAGAACTTGCCACCCCGCGGAGTGCCTGAGTGCCGAATCTCGAACTCGTCGGTGAGGCCATAGTGCTTGATCAACCGATTGACCGTGCTCGTGCTGACGCCGAGCGTTCGTGAGGCACCGGCGATTCGGTGACCCGATCCTTCCATGGCGTCTACCAAGTCCTGGCGAGACACGATCGAACTGATCGGCGCTGGCTTCTTCTGGTATGGGATCCCCAACCGCGTGGCAGCTTGGGTCAGCGTAGAAGGGTCCATGCCGAGTTCGCGCGCTGCCTGGGCAGCCTGGCCGCCCGCCTTCTTCAAGGCGCGACGCATGACCTCTATCGGGGGAAGACTGCGGTGCTTGCGTTGTTTCTCGGCTGCTGTAAGCGGGCGCGGCAACACGTCGCGCAGCGCCTCAATGGATTGCACCAATTCGAGGGAGACCCGATTGCCCTTGGTCTTCCCGTGATACAGCACCGCCAGCGTGCCGTCGGGGACACTGGCCATTTCCGCGGCCTTGCCAATCGACAAGTTGAGATCGTCGATCACACTCCGAACGCGGTCGGCAGCCTCCTCCTTGGAGATCATGGGCCTACGAGGGTCTCTGATTAGACCAGCGCGAACCGCGCCCAGGACCCACGCCTCAGACTCTTCGAGGTTGAACTTCCGCTGGGGCTTCTGCTTCCCGCCGGCCACGTCATGCGGCAGACCTTGCCGGACCCATTTCGTGATCGTGGTGCACGCTACGCCAAACGCCTTGGACAACTTGTTTCCGCTGAGGTCGCGCGGGCCAAAGGACTGGGCTGGCTCGCTGTCCTGCGGCTTCCTCCCGGCCCGCCGGCCTGGGACCTTGCCGTGCATTTGGGCGTAAGCCTGCACCAAGCGAGCCGCGTGGTCCGCGCTGGCGTCGACATGCTGGCTGGGCGCGCCGCGTGGAATGCCGTAGAAACCAGACGGCAGCCCTTCGGCCTCTGGGGCAGAGAACTCGAACGGGAGGTCACGAACCTCAACCTTCCAGCGCTCGAACGCTCTTTGAAGGCTCTCCTCTGAGGGGGAGGTCTTGCCAAGAGCGGATCTCCAGTGATCGAGGCTGAAGAAGACAGTGCTTCCGAGGCACAGATCTGCCTCGCGAAAGCACACAAGCCGCTCGATCTCCTCGAGGTCCAGCCAGAGACTGGCTGCCTTGCGAGCCGCCTGGACCTGGGCCAATTGCTCCTGGCGGCTCACGGGATCAACCTCTCGGCCTGGTTACTTGCGCTTCTTCCAGGCCTTGTACCCCAGCCACGCCACCACAGCACCAGCGACGTACTTGAGCGTCTTGGCGTTGTCGGCGGACATGCCCATGCCGCCCAGGCCCTTGAACAGGGGTAGCCGACCGTAGTCGGGGCCGTACTGGCCGGGGTAGTGGCCTCCGTGCGGGAAGCTGACCTGGCCAGTTCCGCCCAGACCCTTGAACAAGGGGAGCCGACCGTAGTCTGGCCCGTACTGACCAGGGTAGTGGCCTCCGTGCGGGAAGCTGACCTGGCCGGCGCCCGACATGCCGCCGTAGGGCTGGTTGGGGAACAACTCCGGGACCAGGCTCACGTTGCCAGGGTAGTGGAGGTGGGGGCGATCGAGCTGCTGGTATGGGTAGGCCACAGCGGTCTCCTGAGAATTGAGTTCTGCCTTGAGGCTACCGAGATTTTCGTCCCCTGCGAGTGGGTCTACTGTTCGGGCGCGGCTTCGCCTGGGCTGCATGCCAGGCCAACCCCTCTTGGATCAAGGCGTCCTCACACAACTCGAGCGGCATGCCAAGTCGTTGAGCCATTTCGCGGAGGTCATGACTCTGTGCCCAGGTGACCGGCTCGAGTGAGACACCCCGGCGTGCGATCTGCAGCATGGGCCCCTGGACGTGCTCAAGCTGGAACCCGGCCAGCAACGGGCAGCGACCCGCAGCCCACTGGGACGGCGTGTAGAGCCGGACGTTGTGGACGTCGAGAGCCAAGCAAGCACGCAGGCCAGGGCGGTCCACGGTGTGGAGGTCCACCTCGTCCGGGGTGGACCCGCAGGGGCGGAGGGTGGGAGGGTTGGCCTTGGGGCCGCGGTCGAGCCTGGTCTCGTCCACGATCAAGGCCGCGATCCTGCGCTGGGCCTCGGTGACGTGCGCCTGGAGGGTCTGGAGCTGGTCCTCAGCGTCCCGAATCTGGTTGTTGACGTCGATCAACGCCCCGGATCCCACCGCGCCCTGGTTGCTGGCTGCCCATGCCTGAACAACCGGCGTGACCCACTGGAGGATCTTCCTGTCGGCTGAACTGGAGACTGTCGCCCGGTAATCGTCCGCGCGATAGGAATGAAGCGTTGAGTGCGCCGGAGACTCAAGGCGCCTCAACCGCGCCACGTGGTCTTCTCGTTGCGCGTCGAAGTTCTTATTGTGGAAGTAGTCGCCGCGGCCCCAATCGTTGTTGAAGGGGACCCAACCCGCGTCGTATCCAGCCGGGTTGAAGAAGTAGTGCAACGTCCAGAACACGGGGACCCGATTGACGACCCAAGGGCCGTCAATCAAGCCGTGAGCGACGTTGGTGTGATCCGCGGTTACGTAGAGCGCGGTCTCACTCACGGTCTGGATCACCAACTTCCCGTGCTTGGTCTCGACCACCACACGCCGACCACTGCTGGCCGCCGGCGCGAACGGACTCACGTCATGCTCGCGGAACCCGTGGACGCGGCGGCGGGCCATGTAGAGCTGCCAAGCCGCGTCGAGATCGCCCTGGAGTGTTCGGGCTTCGAGGTCGCGTAGTCCCTTGTCGGCGTTCTTCCTCGTCTTCACAGGCCGACTCCGGGGACTTCGACTGCGGGAATAATCGCCAGCCACCGCGCGCCTATGGCGCTGCTCCACCGAGCGATCACCAGGGCGGTGGGTTGCTTGTCTTCAGCAGTACGGATCACGACCTCGAACCCGACGCTGTGGTAGCACTGCGGGATCATGGTGTCCATGATCGCCTGAGCCACGGGTTGTGTGGGCTTCACGTTGAGCCACCGGTAGGACACGTCCTGGCCATTGATCTGGCACGCGGGCCCAATGGGCACCGTGCACTCCCCTTCTTCGTAGTCGTCGAAGGTCCACTGAGCCGCCCATGGGTGGTGCCCGCGCCGCTGCTCCTCGATCAACGAATCGCGCTTGCCCTCGGCCTTGAATAGTTCACGCCAGCGCGTGACGTCGGGCAACAAGACGCGGTGGTACCCGTCAGGTCCGTTGGCGAACGCGATCTCCTCGCGGGCCTGCACGAGCTGTAGGTCGAACGGATCACCTGCACGGGCCCGGTGGTGCGCGAGGCGCGCCTGGGCCTCGGGGTCGCCGGCGGCGGCTCGCCGTTCGAGATCGCGAAGACGGGGGTCACCGCCTGGGTTCAGTTGCGGCGGCTTGTCTGCCCAGCGCGCATGCCAGTACCTGTTGCTAGCCCACCGCAACAGGTCTCGGTTCGGCGCGAAGCCCATGGCCCAGTAGACAGCCTGGTGGTCTCCAGTCCGCGCGGCGGCGTTGACGTAGGGAGTGAAGGCCTCAGGATCCCCGGCCTCCAAACGTCGCCGCAACCCTTGCAAGCGCTCGTCTGGGTTCCTGCGCGCCCGGCCTGGGTTCGGCCTCCACCACGGCGGGTCCACCCACGGGTGCTGCACGTTGCTGCGATCGGTTATGTAGCGCGCCACTATGTCGAACGGTCTCACGTGGAGGATCTCGGCGGCGTGAAGACGCGCCTGCTGGGGGCTGGTCGCGCGCACCTGGACCTTGCGGTGTGGTGCGAAGCTGACCCAGGCCTCGAAGTCGTCGGCTGGGCCCTCGGCCATGCTGGCGCGGGGGTTGGTCTGGACCTGCGGGGCCATGAGAGTCGCAGGGTCGTAATGGAGCTGCTCGGGTGGAAGCAAGAGACCGCCGAGGTAAAGGTCGCCGTAGAACAGCGCGCCGAGGTCAGCGATCCGCTGGGGGTTCTGGAGCCAGGCGCGGATCTGGTCTTGCGTCACGCTCTGGTCAGGAACAGACTCACTAGGCAGGTAGCCCGCACGGGCATTCTTGAGGAACGCGGGCCACATTCCTCGAGCTTGTTCTGCTGGTGAGGCAAAGAAGACCGAGTTCTCTATGTAGTGCCAAGGCAGCCCAGCCCAGGTCCCGGCCCCGCCCCGAGCGCCAGGCGACGTGGTCGCTACAGAGTCTTTCCACCGCAACAAGAACCACGTGTCAGGCGCGATCTTACGCAGCGTCTTCGAGTTCAACGGGCCTTCTAGAACCTTGCGCGCAAGCGCGTCGGCCTGGTGGCGCCTTCCTATGGGACTGATCTCAAAGAAAAAATATGGCGGCTGATTCGCGGGTTCTCTGGTTGGGATTTGGTTGAAGGTAGAGGTAGAGAACCCACACCGTGCCACGAAGCGCCAACTCCTCACCTGTCGCTTGGCGGTCGCTGCACTGAACTGACCCTTGAGCCTGACCTCGGGACCAGTGCGCACTAGGACCCTTTGACCGTGCCGATCTCCGACCTGCGTTTCTGGACGAATGGCCTCCAGCCCAAACTCTCGATAGGCCTCGTAGCCCAACGGGAGATCAGGCGCCCACCCACGTCGCACCAACTCACGGCCCAGGACCAGCACCATGTCGTCCCTAGGTGACCCCAGGGAAAGCGGTGAGATCAACTTGGTCAGGGCGGGCGCTGCGGACTCAAAGTCGCCAGTGCGAATCACGGCCCGCACGAACTGCGCGATCGCCGACGGGTCGCCCTGGGCGCGGCGCTCGAGTTCCCGCAGTTTCGCGTCCATGTTCTTCGCGACGCGGCGCCTCACTGGCCACACCCTGGCGGAACCTCACGCCACCACGCCTGAACCGCGCCACACCTGCACCCGCCGCCAGGAAGCCGACACCCACAGTCCGGGTTGCGCTTCGGCGGCGGCGCGCCACGCACCCAGACCTCACCCTTGGCTCCGCGGCGAGTGAACACTGCCTCAGCAGCCCCCTCGAACGGCGTACCGTCGTCGTGGTGGAAGCTGGGGCCTGCGATCTTGCAGTTGTAGGTGATCTGTCGCCAGCCACGGCCCTTCTTGGCACCCACGGACAGGTCTCCAGTGAGGTAGGCGTGGACGTTGCGCACCTTGCTGGTGTTGCAGCGCTCCCAACCGGCCAGGCTGACCTTGGGAATCACGTTCTTGAGCGCGAGGGTCTTGGCGTATCCCGCGACGTGGCCGCGGTGGCTGACCACGAAGCACCCGTTGTGGAGGTTGACGTGCACGCGGACTGGCTCGCCGCGCAGGCCGCGCGTGTCCACTGGGCCGTGGGTGGTGTTGGCTGGGTCGCAGGGCGGTGGTGTGCGGCCTGGGCCGTTGTGTTGGACCCGGGGGTTGTTGCGCTGGCGAGGATCGAGCGCTCGGCGAGCGAGCCGGTACAGTTCATTAGCGCTCGCGGTCACCCTTTGCCGCCCGGGACTGAAGTGCCAGTTGTCTTTGGGGTCGTCGAGTCGCCCATGTAGCGCCCGGTTGGGGGTCGAGCCATGCCACTCAACAGACGTGGCCTCGCGGCCCTCGTAGCTGGCGGGAACGGGCCCGGTTTTCCAGATCAGCAGGCGCGGTGCTTCTAGGATCACCTCTTCCTGGTTCTGCTCTGCCAACGCGCGCCAGTAGGCCTTCTCGACCTCCCATGCTTCGGCGCGGGAGACCAGCACCTTCGGCCTACCTTGCTTGGTCTTCGGCCAAGCAGCGACCACAGCCCTGGCAACCGCCGGGCCGCTCATGACGGACCAGGGCAGTCCCTCGCGCCGACGCTCTTCCTGATACCTGCGAAGCGTGTCCGGTGACGGTGCGAGCAAGAACTCGCGGTGCGCCTGGACCAGGCGTGCGTCACCGGTGGGGCGGGGGTTCTGGTCCTGGTCAGGTGGAAGCAGGCCGTGACGTCTGGCGATCCGCAGTGCGGCGAGTGCGGTCTTAGAACTGGACGTGGACAGCGCTGGCAACATGCCTACAGGCGAGGACCAGTACTGCGGGCCGCCATGACCACGCCGCGCGATAAGGCTGCCGCCCAAGGAGCCTGGGCAGTGGTAGAAGTCCAGGTTGTGTTCTGTGTCAAGCAATCTGCAAGGAACGCCAGGACCACCAACCTCATATTGGTCGTACCATTGGCTAAGCCCCGCCCTGAGTCGGGCTATGCGGTACGGCGCATGAGCCTCCAGATCACCAGCCAACACCTTCCTTTCCAGCCTGCGGAGTTGTTCGTCGCCGCGAGGCGGGTTCTCGGTCACTGGCATGCACAACGCGCCATATCCAACACCAGGGGTGGTGTTCCGCAACCCGTGCTGGACCTCCTGGGGAAGCACCTCGCGGGCGAGCCCTGCGAGCACGCCTTGACGCGGCGGTTTGCCCAGGGGTTCGGTGTACTCGACCAGAACGGCGGCGCCGGACACGTGAGGTGGCACTTGTGCGCCATAGAAGAACGGGAACAAGGCGTACTGCTTCACCTTCCGCCCGGCGTCCTGGGTGTGCATGGCGAGTTCGCTGAACGGCACCTCGCCCCAACTGTCGCGGTAGGCCGACACCCAGGCCACGTTGTCTGGCGCGAACTGGGCCCGTGACGCCACGTAGCGGGTCAACGCAGTCTCGATCGGCGCCGCGCGGGCCTGGACGCTGGCGAGGCGCGCGAGGGCCTCGGGGTCGCCTGCGGCAGCTCGCCGCTCTAGATCGCGGAGGCGAGGGTCGAGCGGATTGTGCCGGGGGTTGCGGTGCCGGTGGCTAGGGTGGCCTGGCCGCTCGTCTGGGACCGTAGCGCGCTGGGGAGGCGCTGGCGGCGGTTCGTCGCGGAGGTAGGCCAAGAGAGCCTGGGTCAGGTATTCGCTGAGAATTCGGTAGGTGGTCTGCTCGTCTGGGTAGCCACGTCCGTAGCAAGCCCCGTCCCCCCAGACGATATCCACCTGCTCAGGCCGCCAAGACCACCACTCCCCGGGTCTGGCGCGATCTCTGACAATCTCCTCAAGTTCGTCCTCGTCTACGTCGTCCCACTCGTCGGGACGGGCCTCTTCCAGCCACCGGCGTGGAAGTTCATGAACTTCAGGAAACGCGCCGGCCTCGAATAGGGCCCAGCCAGCCTCTGGGAGTTGATCCAAAAACAGCGTAGCCCTAGCCACAAAGTCTGACGCGACCTGATAGTTATCCGGTTCCTGAACGCTCCCGTCGGCCAACTCAATGCCAGCAATCCAGATCAATCGGTTCTGAGCCTGGATCAGCCTCACCTGCGCTTCGGCTGCCCCTACGCCCTGGGCTTCCATGGCGGCGATCAAGGCCTTGAACAGCGCTTCGACCATGAGCCAGCGCTGAATGATCCGTTCACGAGGAACGCTCAGGCGAACGCGCGACTCCCGCGCAATATCTTGCACAAGCAGCCTGGTGAACCCGCCGCGGTCTAGCGCCTGGGGGGGGCCGGTAGGATCCACGCCGTGCTTCACGGACTTCTTCAGTCCGCGCCACGGCACAAGGTGTATGGACTCCCCAAAGGCAGCTTCGATCGCTGCCCGCTCCTTGGCGCCCATACGCGCCAGCACCCACAACTTCGCGGGGTGCAGTACTCCCACGTGCATACCGGCACGGAACACAGCGGCCTGATCTCCAGCGCGCTTCACGGCGTTGAGGTAGGCCGCGGCGTCCCCGGGAGACCGCGTCTGCTCCCAGCGCCGCTCGAGATCCCGCAAACGTGTATCGGCGTTTCGACGGACTCTCACCGGCGCCCCCGGCGGTTCGGCATGACAGGCGAGATCAAGTGCGTGTCCGTGAAGTAACCCCGGCCAATCCCCAACTCACCCTCGAGCGCCTCCCAGACCTCGTTGTCCTCGTCATAGAAGTCGCCCACCTGCGCGAGCAAACGCCACCGCCGCTGCTGGGGCATGATCGACTCCAGGACCTGAGCAACCTCGACCAAGGTGGGTGGGTTGGGCCAGTCGGCAAGCTCTTCTAATGAGAAACCGTACCCGTAGTCTCCCGCGAACTCCTCGAAGGTTCCCCCCGGTGCGCGAATCGTGGCTCCCAACACGTCGGCCAGTTGCTGAGCAGCGAAGGCCAACGCCTCCTCGTCGCTCATGTCTTCCGTGATCTGAAGGTCCATGTCGTGCCAGTTGTCGAACTGGGCGTGCAGGCTGGTCTCGACCGCGTCTCGGATCGCACGGCGGCGGTCTGCGGTGCGCGGGTCTTCAAGTTGCCGCGTGGTGGGCGTCAGGCCCTGTGCGCGCACCAACTCGGCCTGTAGACGCCGCTGGGCTTCAGGGTCGCTGGCGTGGGCGCGACGCTCGAGTCCTCGGACCCTAGGGTCTGGGTTGCGGCGCACCGGGTTCACCCGCTGCCTCAGGAACTTCCGGTAGCCGTGAGTAGTCGAGCGTCCATGCCCAGGCGGGCACCGCCCGCTGTCCAGGCATGCCCTGTGCCCCGCGTCGACCACCCGAACCCGCGGCTGGCCGACCCTGGCCAAGACCTCATGGATCAGGCGGTGGTGGTGGCCGGGCAGCGCCAGGAAGACGGTGTCGTACTTCGGGGCCACCTGGGTCCACCAAACCGCCATGCGCTTCACCAACTCCGCGCGAGCTGCGCCGCGCAGGTGGACTGGTGGGAAGTCGTAGTGGGCGTTCGGGTAGTCTCGACTCCAGGCGTAAGGCACGATCCCTAGGGGCTCGCTCACCACCCAGAGATCGACGTCCTTACCGGCCAGGGCCGGGAGGTAACCACTGCGGTGACTGGGGGCGTCGGGAAAGGGCTTGGTGCCTGCGCAGGGGACCAGGACAGCCTTGCGGTGACGCGGGCGCCACTTGAGCGCCCGCTTCCAGTTCTTGGTGATCGCGGGGTGGCGGATCGTGGCCAGGCCCTGAGCGGGGGAGCGGACGGCGAAGTGCTTGGGTGGGTTCCGCCCCACCGACCTGCGCAACGCGGCGCCTTCTGGAGTAGCCAGGCCTCGCGGAAAGCTGTATCCAGGCCAAAGCCTCTCAAGCTCGCGCCACAACGCCGTGCCCAATCCCTGGCGACGCAGCGGTTCAGGGACCGCAATCATGCTGATATGAACCTGGTCGTCTTCTTCCCAAGGCACACGGATCACAGAGTAGGTGATCATGCCCAGGAGGTTCTCGCGCGACGGCTCGCTGGTTCCTGGCTTGAGCGCGTAGAGAACGTAGTCGTCTTGCACGCCATGGCCGCCGAGGTGCCAGTTGGCAAAATGAAATGAAGGAGGGTTCCGCGCCACCTGTAGGCCCTTCCCCGGAAACCGGTGGTCGTAGCCGATCTTGACCCCGAGCACTTCACGCGCAGCGCGATCGGCGTCGTCCTCGCTGCCACGCGGCTTCAGCACGTGGCCCACCTCATGAGCCAGCAGCGCCAGGCGGTGCCGCGCTGGCAAGTAGACCGTCTGAGGCGCCAGCTCGTAGCGCGGTGGGTGTGAAGACGACCAGACCTGCGCGTAGCGCCGGTGGTTCCGCTGGTGCGTCTTGGCCAGCGCCGTGGTCCAGTCCAACTGCAGCGGCAACTTGCCGCCAGCCTGGACATGCAACCGCTCGAGTTCCTGCCTCACCTGCTCGCGCGAGACAGGTCGCTTCAATTGCGGGTGAGAGTGGCTCGCGCACGGCGAGCGGCGACGACGTCCCATGCTGCGATCCTAGCGCGATCACCGAACCCTGCTACCGGGGATCGGGGGTGTTGGTAGGCTCGGGGGGTGAGGCTTAGGCGCAACGCAGACACTCGATTCCGACGCCTGCAACGCGCCGTGGAGCAGGGCGACGTTGGCGCTGCCCAGGCCCTCCTGTTCGAGGTGGCGCGACAGGGCCGCTGGTTCTTGCCTCAAGGGTGGCGGGCCCCTGGTGACGGGTTCCCCTACGCCAGCCACGTCAACTCCCAGCGCGCCTACTGGGCCAGGTTGCTGGGATACCTCGGGTGGGACCAGGCCGCCACGTTGCAGGCCACAGTCGCCACCCAGGCCCCGCCCCCCGCGGTCGCCTACGCAGACGTCCTCGAAATCCAACCCATGCACGAACTGGCCACGATCAGACCGTTCAACCGGATCGGGCCCAAGATCGCAGACGCAATCGGCATGGACGTCATGCGCATGCTGGCCGAGGCCGCGGTGCGCGCGTCCTTCCAACTCACCGAACGCGACACGGTGGAGCACCTTGAGAAACCGCTGCAGGCGAACCTGGAACTGCGGCGGTTGCTGGCTGCTTACCACGACGACAACGCCCGCGGCGGTGCGGCGTATTTGGCCTATCAGGCGAAGGCTAGGCCCATTGAGGCCTACTTGCGCAAGGTGCAGCATGAAACTGGGTTGGGGGAGGATCCACGCCACACACGAGCCCCCCAAGCGTGGGCCCAAGTGCACGCCTTGACGGCGGTTCGTGAACTGCTCGGCGCAGACCTGATCCACAGGTCTGACGCACCTGACCGACTGGCAGACTCGATCTTCGACGCCACCTACGCGGTGGGGTTCGCGTGCGACGCCTCCAAAGGGCTTGGCGTCAAGGACTACCGCTCCCCTCATGGCTGGACTGTATTCCGCAAGCGAGGTGGCTGGGCGGATCAAGGGGGCGCCAAGCCCAGTCGAGGCTGCATGACGGTCGCTAACCGCGTGATCAAGGCCGCCCAACTCGAGCCCGCCCTCCTGGAAATCGCGCGCCAGATAACGGTCTACGGCTAGCCTGGGTGCCACCCGCTTGAGATCTTGAACGGGTCCACCTTGCCGCACGCTGGGCACGGTAGCGTTGGCAGTCCTGGGTGGTACTTGCCGTCCGCGTCCTTGAACGCTGGTGCAACTGGGCTCATATAGGGAACGACCTCTGCGCCGTCAGGCAAGTCCCAGGTGCACCGGCACGTGATTTCGTATTCCACCGCAAACCTCCTCTACGCGAACCCAGATCGCACCCACGCCGCGTCCGTCTTGCATGTGGGGCACACGGGACCTGCCCACGCGACTCGATCTGGGAACGCGCGGGTCAGTAAAAGCTGCCAGAGGTGTCCGCAGCAGCGCCACTCGCGCAGCGTCCACTTGCGGTAGGGACGCTCGGTGAACGTCATGCCGCTGAACTGCTCGTTGACCCAGTCCGCGATCGTGGTGGCGTGGCAGGGGAGCGGCGCGCAGTAGCAGCCCAGGCGCTTGCCGCGGCAGTCGAGCACGCGCTGGCGAAACTCAGGGTCCTTGGACACGCGATCGTAGAAGTAGGGCTTGAACCGCTCTAGGGTCTCCCCGCGCGTCCCACCGTACTGGAGGAAGAACGGGTTTCCCAGTAGACCGGCCCAACCGTCCCTGGCGCGCCCGGCGTAGACGTCGAAGTCGTGGCCGAGGGTGATATTGACCACGGTGCAGAGGGTCACGCCCCTCCTCGCCTGGTCAGTCGGTCGAGACCGCCTTGAGCGTGAGCGCGCCCACAGCCAGTTTGATCCCCGTGTTCCCAGGTCCGAGCACGCGGCGGTTTAGTGGCGTGTCGATCCCAAGCACGGCGTGCGTCACGACGCCGATCGGAATGGTCGCCCACAGCGCGCGGCGCCTGGAGATCCCTAGGTAAGGGGCTGCGATCCACATGCCGGCCAGGGCCGTAGCTGTGTCGAACACGGCGAAGGGGCCGATCTTCGGGGTGCGCAGAGTCTCGAGGAGTGTCATGACCCCAGCCTACACAACGCACGAGACCCTGCTCACTCTTCATAGGCCGCGCGGAGCAGTATGTAGATCGCGTATGGCGCTCCCCGATCGACGCAGCCTCGGTCCGCCACGCAGCCAGCGCCTGGACGCTTGGTCTCTGCCTGGTCGAATGCGCGTAGCAACGCGCATTGATAAGCAGACGGATTCAGCCGGTCGCACTCCCACTTGCTGACCGTGAGCGCGTGGACGTCTAGGAGGTGGGATAGCTGAGCCTGGGTCAGCCCTAGGTGCCTGCGAATCCTGAGGATCTCCTTGGGCGTCATGGGGCCGGGGCCAAGGGCGGGTCATGGCGGTCTTGGGTGTGGCCGTCACACACCCCGAAGGCGTAGGTCACAAACTCCTGTCGCTCCTCCCAGCACCCGCAAGCGTGCTGGACTCGTTCCGCTGGTCCTGTGGACCGCGGCCCGCATGTCCGCGAGGGGACTGGCGGCGGGCAGGTCACCTTGGGTCTACTCACACTCCAACTCCTCCCAGTCCAGCGCCTCCAACAACCGTTCCTTCTCTTCCAACACGTCGAGCACCAGTCGATCCACGACGTGCTTGGCGACGAACCGCACGACCAAGATCGACGTCTTGTGCTCCAAGCAGGGGACAGCGTTCCCTTCCTCGCTCACCGAACACACCGTACAGCCCAGCTCAGCGATCGCCTTCTCTGCGGCGGCTCGGTCGTGCTGCTCGGCGCCGATTCGGATCAACCGACTTTCGGCCTGGTGGTTCTTCGCTGGGTTGAACGACAGGTCCACGAACGCGCAGACCGCGGCCCTGGTCAACGTGATCCCTTCACCGCCAGCGCCGATCGAGATACAGAGGCCGTTCTTGATCTTCCCTGACTGGAAGTCGGCCACCATTTCCGCGCGCTTCACAGCAGTCAGGCCGCCCCAGAAGCAGGCCCAGCCAGGCCGCGAGTTGGCGATCTTCTTGAGGATCGAGACGTGCTGGCTGAACACGATCACCGGCTCCTCCTCCTGCTCACGGTCGGAGATCCATTGCTGAACAGCACTTATCTTGGCTTGCGCCAGCATGGAGCGGATCCGTGAGAGTTGGTCGATCGTGGGCATTTGACCTTTGGAGGTCAGCGCCTGCTCAACGGCCTCTTGGATCTCCTCGTCCTCGTTCCAGGGGCGCTCCTTGAAGTAGTAGGCGACGCGGTTCTCGTAGATTCCACGGCGCCGGCCACGCTCCTCAGGGTCAGTGTGCGGATCGAAGGGGTCCAAGAGCCTGGTGCCCTGGTGGATCACCGTGCCGGCCTGCACGTCCTCGTAGGCCCGCTTGATCGCGAGCATGCGGTGGACGGCCTCGTTGACCTCGCTGATCGTCTTCTGGTTGATCTCGACTGGTATCCGCAGCTCTTGGCGCGGGGGGAGCTGTGAGAGCACCTCCTTTCTTGTTCTGTTGATCTGGACCCGGCGGAGTCGGTTGTGAAGCTCGTCGCGGAGGGCCCCCTGCGGCGGCATGCGCTCACCGCGAGGGTTCTCGAACCAATGGTTGAAGATCCGCTTGAAGTTGTCCCAGTGCATGAACGCGGCCTTCTCTAGGCCAAGGGACGTGAGCACCTCCCAGAACTCCATGGGCTTTCCCTCGCAAGGGGTGCCCGAGAGCCCGAACACGTTGCCGCCGGCGTCCCACACGCGCTGGCGAAACTGGCGCCAGCACTTGGTTCGTATGTTCTTGGGGTTCTTGAAGGCGTGGCACTCGTCGGCCAGAAGGACGATCTTCGTCCCAACGTCTGGGAGCGGATTGACCTGCTCGCAGCCGAAGCAGTGAATGTGGTGGTTGTCAGGGGCTAGCTTCTCGAAATCAGGGACCCTCCCACGAGGCGGCAAGCGCACCGCCCCCCGAAGCCAGTCGTCCACGTCCGGTCCAGCGGGGTGGTAGGGGAGTCGAAGGCGCATTCCCTCCAGCGTCACGTCCACGTAGGGGGGGTGCTGCGTTGCGGCCCCGTTGAGATCTGGGTAGTGGTTGCACTGCGGGTACCAGTTAGAGTGGTACCGAGGAGCGGGGAGGGCCAAGGTGTCGCCCTGGCACTGCAGGCACTTCTTCCCGTTGTCACTCTTCGCGGTGGGCGGTCGATCCAGCCTGTCGCAGGCCATGCAGACGATCGTCTTCCACTTCTTCAGGGCCTTGAGCCGCGCCTTGAGGGACACGCACCCAGCGCAAGGGGCGCCGGGGAGGACACCGAAACTCCCCACGATCACTCGCCCGCGCGTGCGAATGACCTCACGCACCGAGTGGTTGAAGTCACTTTGGCTGAGCGCTGACGCAGCCGCTAGATCAGGCCGCCACTTCTTGATCTCAGCAACCCAGTTCTCCCGAACGCTCGCCGGGCAGAAAATCACATTCCCGCAGTCCGCACGAAGGGCAGCCATGGCGGACAGCGGCGTCTTTCCTGTGCCGCAAGCTGAGCCAACCAGCAGCGCGCGGGTCGTGCTGATCCGCCTTCCGTCCGCCTTCTGGAAGTCGAGCAGATCTAACTTTCTGCCGTCGATCTCCGCCGGGAATTGGATCCGCTCTAGAAACCCGTTGTCGTCGCGAACGTCCTCACGCAGCAGGCAAGCAGGGCACACGACGCGCAGCGGGTTGTAGTAGACGACCCCTTCGCCTGGCTCTAGGTCTATGGTGCAACGCATGCACAGCCCAGGCCAGCGGTTGGTACGTACTCCGGGTGGGTGAATAGAAGCAACGGCAGCGGCCATAGCGCGCTACTTCCCCTCGCCGACTGGGATCAGCGCCTGGCTGGCCAGGGATCCCTTGGCCTCTCGCTCCTCGATCAGTCCACGCAGGAGCGTGAGGTAGACGCGAATGTCCTTGATCCGACCGCGCACGTCTTCGCGCTGGGAGCGGTGCCCTGCGTTGAAGGAGTGGACGCCGTCGAGGTGCTTCTCCATGTAGACCATGAGGACGATCTCAGGGGTGATCTGCACGGTCGACTTGCAGCACGGGCACTCCAACGAGAGCCGCTCGGCGACTCGCTTGAAGTTGGCCAGGGTGTCTTCCGAGTGCGCATACTCGGCGTTCCCCTGGTGGCGAACCGTGTTCTCCTCCTTCAGCATGACGTCCAACAGCTTGCCGTACTCTTCTAAGGTCATGACTCGTCCTTCGGTGGGTGCTGCAAAACGCGGTGCGAGGCGTGGAAGGTGACCCGTTTCTGGTCGCTCGGGCGGAAGCCGATCAACGAGGCCGGCATGAAGTTGCCCTCCGGGTCGCCTGGAGTGTGTCGGCCCGCGTAGACCAAGGTCCCGTCGTCCAGTTCCATGCAGGGCCAGTTGGTATCTGTCCCCAGGCTCGGGTTCTCGCGCTGGACCTCGTTGAAGAACAACGTACGGAACAGGCAGATCGCGCGGCCTCGCAGGTCGCTCCCTTTGCGCTCGGACTGGGACATGACCGTGATCGCACGCTCAACGCCCGCTAGGTAGGCCGCACGGACCACGTCGTCCCCGTCGTGCAGGTGGCGGTTCTTCTTGATCCACTCGTCGAATGCGTGATCTGCCGCGGTTATGTGAATGGTCATGCGAGCCCTCCGTTTCGGACCTCGTCGGCCAGTGAAGACGCGAGTTCTAGTTGCTTGTCGGGTGGGACGTAGCGCCAAGACGCCCAACCCTGGGAGTTGGCGAAGGCGAAGAGGCGAGCGGAGATCTCCCCATACTTGGGATACTGCGGGAGGAATGGCCCGGGTGACGATTGACTGGCTGTCTGCATGAACTCGCCAAGTCGACTCTGGACGACAAGCCGGAAATACTCCTCTCCATGATCAACCCACGGGAGGCAGAGGCCGGTTTCCTCGCGCCACTCCATGAAAGGGATCGTGTTCCCGGACTCGAACTCGTCGATCCACCTACCAAAGGCAACGCGGTCAGACTCAGTGAGGAGCGGGAGTTCTACCACTCGCCGAAACCACAAGGCAAGCCACCTTCGGCACGAGACTGGGTCCCCCTCTAGGGCCTCGTCCACCAAGCGGTTCCACATGACGTCGGGCGCCCAAGAGCGCACTCGAGCGGTGAGTTCCTGTATGTACTCCTCCACGATCTCAGGCGGTTCCTCAAGGCGCATTTCCTCGATCTCATGCGGGGCATAGTTCCCAGACACCTCGCCAGTCTCAAGGTCCGCTGTGTACGGCGTGAGGGCACGCAGTTCCTCTGGGATCTCAAGCTCACCGCGACCGTACGCCTCCAGGCGATCCGCGAACTCCATGCGCCACGACGACGCAAGGCCGGATCTGACCCGGTCGAGCAACAAGCGCCGCTTGTCACTGAACGACGGATCCCGAGCGCGTGCTCGCCTGACAACGTCGGCCACCTACGGCTCCTGGCGGTCCATGAGTTCCTGGTAGTCGAACTTGTCGCCCAAGGCGTCTTGGATCGAGATCATATCGTCGTCGGTGAACCGCTCGACCGCGTTGTTGTAGATCACCGCGGCGCGGGGGAGGGTGAACCTGTTGTAGGCGAAGTCCACACCCCTCTCGGTCGCGCGCCAGTACCCAGAGTCACGCTTGGCGGGGTTGATATTCCCGCGGTCTTCAGCGAGCCCCCACCACACGAGCTGGCAGACCTCCCTGCTGTGGCGGTCGAAGCGCTTGCGGTGCACCCAAGGCTCAGCCAGGGGAGGCTGGCCCGCCTTCACCAAGTAGCTCAACACCCGCGCCATGCCCGAGTTGAGCTTCCTGGTGTAGCGCTTGGCGTACTGGTCGCAGCACGGGCAGAAAGACCCCTCGTCTTTCTTGCGCTCGAGGTAGAACCGCAACTCCTCAAGGGTCCAGTGCGGCTGGGGCCTGGCGATCCCCAGGTCGATCAACGCGACCCAGGACTCGTCACGGCCTGGAGGCAAGGGGGCCTCGTGAAGATCAGCGACCTCCACGGCCACGGCCTCCGCGACCCCGGCCACCACGAGGAGCCCCGCGCCCCCCTCGCTCCTCACGGGGTTTGGCCTCGTTGATCCGCAGGTTGCGGCCCATGAACTCGCTCTCGTCGAGCGCCTGAGTCGCCGCGGCGGCGGCCTCGTCGTTCGGCATTTCAACGAAGGCGAACCCGCGACCCTGGCCTGGGTGCTCGGCGCTGGCCGGAATGTGCACCCGTGTCACTTCACCGAACTCCTCGAACAAGATCCGCAACTCGTCTTGCGTAGCGTCGAAGCTGAGGTTTCCAACAAACAGACTCTTCACGTCTTCTCCTCGGTCTGAACTTCAAGAACGCCTGCTATTTCACCACGCAGGGCCGACGACTCGTGGGTCTCGAGCTGACGCAAAGCGAGCATGGCCCTCGACAGCAGGTGTCGTGCATGGGCATGCACAGGACAGGCGGGTTGAGGCTTGTGCCCCTGGAACACCACGTCCTGCTTCGCGGCTCCGCACAGTTCACAGTTCACCGCGGCGTCAGTCGCGGTGGCCAAGTTGCCCCTGTCAAGCCGAACCACCAAACAGTCCATGCACCCGGAGAACACCAGGCGCTCGCCGGCTGGCCCGTTGTTCGACACGTTGCAGATCCTGCCAACCGGAACCACCGCCTTGCAGTGAGGACACTGCGCCACGATCACCGTCCGGCTTCGCGTAGGCGCTGCTCCGCAACCCGCCAGTCGATAAGCGCCGTGAGGCGATCGAGGTAGACACGCCGCTGCGCGAGGTAGTCGAAGACGTAGGAGTGCTCCCAGCAGTCGATCAAGATCAGAGGCCGGCACCCGGAACCCCAGGGGTAGTTGTGACTGCTGACGGCGTGCACAAACACCCCCTCGCGCGGGCGAACGCTGATCGCGGCCCAACCAGACCCCATAATCCCCACGCCAGCAGTGATCAAGTCGCTGCGAATCTCAGCAGCTCCCGCAGGACCGCCGAGGACTCGCTGGGTGAACTCAGGCGTGGGCTCGGCGCCGCCTGGCGTCAGGCTCGCCCAGAACAACTCATGGAGCACGGCGCCGTTCCACTCGAACTGGAACCGCAGTCGCTCGTCCTCCGGTAGGGCGTCTACACCTTGCGGCCCGCCACGAGCGAGCAGGGCGTTGGCCCGCTTGATGTACCCAGTCCCGAACTGCTCGTGGTGCGTGCGCACCTGATCCGACGAGAGCACTGGCTCTAGTGCGCTGGGGGCGTAGGGGAGCGGCTTGAGGACGAGCGGGGTCAGTGGATTCATACGGGTCTCGCAAGTCAAGCTAAGCGCGAAGCGCGTGGAATATACGTCGTAGACGAGAGGTCAACCCAGGGCCGTCCACGGAAGGGGAGTGCGTGTTCGCCGTAGCTTGCTCACGCGGGATCAGGGATATGAAAACGTGTTCCTGGTCGTCTGGTCCGTAGCGCTTCTCCAGAACCTGCCGCCAGATCAACTTGTCATTGGTGTAGAGGTGGTGTTCCAGTGCGTCCCAGACGAACTTGAGTACGTTCTCTAGGTCCGGCGTCTTGATCATGTGGAAGCGCCCGTCTGGCCCCTCGGCGAGGGCGGCGTCCCGCTTCCACTGCGGGGTAGACTTGGGTAGTGGATAACAGATCGTGACGTGGGCCTCCAACGGACACGACCAGGGGAGCTGGCCGCGCAACTCTGGTTGAATCTGGGCCATGGCACGATCGGCGAACGACGCCTCGCTCTGCTTGAGGACGCCAGTGAGGTCGCCGACCACCATGCGTCGCGCGTTCTTGCCGCCGCCCCGCTGGGCGACCTTGTGCTTGTTGGCCTTGGGGATCAAGGTCGTGAGCAGGTCAAAGGAGACCGGTTGCAAGTCGCTCATGAGGGGTCGCTCAAGAACAGAACGTCGTCCTCTACCCCCTCCGCGGACCGGGCCTCGTCGGCGAAGAACAACACGCTGTCTTCCACCTCTTCGCCCTCCGCCTCGGCCCACCAGTCAACCCCTGGTGCCAGGAGGGTCGGCAGCAACGTCTTGCGTTCGATCTCGGCCCAGGGCTGGCGCACGGCGGTCTGGACGCACTGCTCGTCGCCCACTACCCACAACCTCTTCTTGGCACGGGTCATGGCGACGTAGAGCAGGTTCCGGTTGAGCAGGCGGCTGTAGCTGGGGTGTGCGAGGAAGATCACGTCGTCCCACTCGGACCCCTGGCTCTTGTGGGTGGTCAAGGCCCAAGCGGAGTCGATCCCACGATCCAGGCCCTCGCCACCGTAGGTGATCGGATTGTCGTGGCCCTCGTAGAGAACGGTGATCTGGTCCTTCCCTGACACGTTGCCGGGGGAGACCTCGACCACCTCGCCAGACTCCCCGTTGAACACGCCGTTCTGGTAGTCGTTCTTGGTGCAGATCACCCTGCTGCCTTCGCGGAACACCAGGCGGCTCACGAGGCGCCCGTGCGCCCTCTCGCGAACCACCGACACCCCCTCGCGCTTGGACTCCACGTGCTCGTTGTACTTCGTCGTGCCCCAGGGCGAGCTGCTGCGAGCTGGGATCAGAACCTGCGCGTTCTGAAGCCCCTCTTGGAGAATCAGATTCTCAACCAGGTCGAAGAGCTGCTCACCGCGGGGCTCGTGGACCATGCGTATGTCGTGCGCCCACTCTACGGAGTGCCCTTCACGAATCGCGTAGGCAGCTCGAATGATCCCACTCTCCTGGGCCTGGCGGTGAATCTCCGTCAACCGCACGGTGGGCACGCGGTCGACCACGTCGTGGAAGGGCTTGCCTGGACCGACTGGCGGCAGTTGGTTGGGGTCACCGACCAGGAGGATCGTGCTCACGGAGTCTTGGCACGCCTGAAGCAACATGCCCATGGTTGGCAGGTCGGTCATAGAAGCCTCGTCCATGATCAGGACGGAGGTCTCCACCGGTTGATTGAACTTCCCGCCCGGCGCCGCCTTGATCAGACTGTGAATCGTAGAGGCGTCAAAGCCTGAGGCCTCTTGGATCCGCTTGGCTGCCTTTCCACTTGGAGCGCAGAGGCTGACGCTGTGGCCGTCCTTGTTCAGAGCCTCCACGATCGCCTGGATCGTAGTGCTCTTTCCGGTTCCGGGGCCGCCAGTCAAGCAGCAGAGGCTGACGTCGCTCTTGCACGCCATGTCCACCGCCGACTGCTGCTCTGCCGTGAGTTCGATCACAGGACTCCTCGTGCCCACCGAAACAAGTCCACCTCGGCCTCGTGGTGAGCGCTCAGCATGACGCTTCGGTCGTCGCCGGCGCCGGCGACGAACACGACCACCTCCTCGGCGGCCAGTCCTTCAAGCCCGGCCACCACGACTGACCGCTCAAGGCCAGACACACAGCGGGCCTCACGGGTGACCTGAGCAAGCGACAGGAGGGTGCTCCCCTTGTCGTCGCTGACCCGCTTCATGGCCTCGCGGACAGCAGCATGAACACGCCCCTCGGAGTACTGGTCTAGGTCTAGCTTACGCCTGATTGAATCCACCTGGGCGAACCCCTTGTTGGGATACAACCTCCACAACAACTCGGGCACGACCTCTCGCACAGACGAGTCCTTGGCGTCTCGCCGAAAGGCGTTCATGAGCAGATCAACCTCGTTTGGAGAGAGGCCTTTGCTGGCCAGGAACTTCAAGTCCTCGGGGCTGCCGAACTCCTTGACCTGTTCCCAGGCCGCGCGAATACCTTGCGCGATCCCAGTGCTGATCCCAGGCACCTCCTCAAGGAGGTCGCGCACCGGGCCTCCGAACAGGTCTTCAACGATCCCGCCCTCCAACACGTCGAGGATCGCGTCTTCGCCGAAGTAGTCGTAGATCTTCTTGGCCCGTGCGGGGCCGACGTTGGGGAGGCGCTCCAGAAACCGGAAGGCTCCGTCAGGACGCTGAACGTCCTCGGGGCGAAAGCCGGGGGGGACAACCTTGAGGCCGAGTCCGTGCTGGTGGTGATCCTCAACGACTAGGTGAAGCACACCCGGGAGTTCCAAAGGGATCCCAGGCACGCCCCGGCCCGCAACGCGAAGCGTGGCGCCAGAGAGCCACACTGGGAGTTCCTGGCCCTCGTCGAGGAGGAAGAACCCCCACCCGAACGCAGTCTCGGGCTCGGGAGAAAGGTCACGAGGATACTTCAACTCGACCAGCATGCCGCGCACCGCGAGTCGGTGACCGGGCGGCGCGTCCTTCTTGAGCCCCACTAGAACACCGGGTCCTTCTGCTTGACTTCGATCCAAGGGGCTGTCTCGCCCACCAGCTTGTGTGCCTCGATCGAGGCCTTGACGTCGGCCTGCTTGGCCAGCGGCAGCGTCCTCACCCAACCTGCCAACTCCTGCTCCTTGATCGAGCACATGGTGTTGATCAAGGAGGCCAACGGCACGCCGGCCCGGTCAGAGAGCTGCTGCAGGAGACCTGACTCGTCACGGAACCGCTCGGTCTTGCGCGTCCGCTTGCGCGCCACGAACAAGCCCGCTGCGTGCTCACGGCGGAACCCGATCGCGCGCTTGATCAACTTGCCCGTGTCTTTCTTCTGCGCCTCGGCCAACTTCTTCAGCTTGGTGGCGTCAAAGTTGAGGCGCATGGCCTCTGCGACCGACAGGTTGGCAAGGTGGTGCGGGGGCTTGAAGCCCTGCTTCTCTAGGTAGCCACGGTACTGGTTGCAGTCCGCACGGTAGGGGCAATAGGCGCAGTGCTCGCCTGTGATCGCAGTCTCGTTTCGAGACTGCCAGAGGTTCCAGCACCCCCGCGCGAAACTCATGGCCAGGTCGTCCAGGCCAGGCGACCAGGTCACCTCAATCCGCTTGTCGTGGGAGAGGTTCCAGATCCGAAATGCTAGGCGCGGCGTGTTGGGGAATGCGCGCCGCGCCCAGGCGAGCTGGAACTGGGCTTGAGCGTCGAGCCTCAACTCGGCCTCGGTGGGGAGTTGCTCTGAACCAGTCTTCCAGTCAGTGATCACCACCTCGTACGGGTTGTAGAGGTCCGCGCCTGGGTGATAGCGAGCCTGAATGAGATCCGCGATCCCCGCGAGTTGGAGTTGCGGGGTGGCGTAGAAGTTCCAGATATACTCCGCGCCAGCGCGCCCGTTCCGGTCCACCCAAGCGTTGTCGAGCGAGATCGTTGGCAGAGCGGACACGATCTCGCGGGCTCGGGCCAACACCTCCATGGTTACGATCGACCAAGCCGGATCCCCCTCGACGATCGAGGTGTCCTGCCGAATGGCGCCGGCTTGCAACTCAATCAGGTAGAGCAGTTCGGGTGGGGAGACGGACGAAGGGATTGGGTTGTTCTTGGTGATCCGCGAGAGACGTATGTTCACGGCGTCTTCCAGCGCGCCGTGGATCACGTTTCCGACCACGCCGTCGAAGCCGGTCGGGTCCTCGCGTCGGTTGCGATAGCGCTCGGCGTGCTGCTTGGGGCAGCGGGCCATGCGAGCTACCCAAGAAGGGCTCTTGGCTCCCTTGGGCCAGACGAATGGTCGCTTCTTGGGCGGGCGCTTGCTCAGCCAAGGCGCCTGCACCGGTGGTTCTGGGAGGTGCCCCTGGACGCCGAGCGCGAAGGTCTCGGCGTCGGTCGGCGCGTCCATTTCTTCCACAGGTGCGTCGAACGCTTCCACAAGACCTCACAACAAGAGGGCGGTAAGGCGCCCCCGGAAGGCCAGGTGGACCTTCCGGGGGCGCTGCGCAGTAGAGGGCCAGCGCCACCGCCGACCTCCTGAGATCGTGAACCGATCCCCTTAGAAGGGGACCTGGCCCGGTTGAACGCCCATGGCCTGCATGGTGGGCGTGCTGGAGTCGGGGGCGCCGTAGGTCTGCCCGTGGCCCGGGACGTAGGCCCCAGGCTGGTGCGCGCCCTGCTGGGGGTAGCCGCCCTGCTGAGGCTGGTGCTGGGGCTGCTGAGGCTGAGCGCCGAGCGCGTGGAACCTAGTGACTCCGAGACGTGGGTCCTCGCCGGTCTGGCCGTACTTGCCCTTGCCGTAGTCGATCTCGACCATGAGGACGCGACCCTTGGCGTGGATCGAGCGGAACTGGACCTGGCTGTTGACCATTTCCGGCAGTGCCGCGGCCTGAAAGGCGTTCCACCTGTCGGGCATGCGCGTCTTGGAGAGGTCAACGTAGACCTTCCGGGGACCATTGGGTGTCTCGACACCCAGCAGCAGGTTGAGCAACTTGCCGTCGCCCCTGATCTGGCCGTCCCGATCGGTGTCGTTCTTCACGCCGCTGTAGAGCACGGTCGCCTGGAACGTGCCGGCCATGAGCGGATACTGATCCGTCATGATCCCCTTGGAGTACGTGATCTGATCCCAGTACTCCCTGTTCACCTCGACGCGGTTGGGTGCCGGCGGCGCCGTGGGAGCCGGCGCCGAGTCCCAACCGTCCGTAGGGGCCGGCTGATCACTCTGCTGTCCGTAGCCGGCCTGCTGGCCGCCGTAGCCGCCCTGGCCGCCGTAGCCGCCCTGGCCGTAGTTGGCGTGGTTCTGGCCACCGCCCTGCTGTTGAGGCTGGCCAGGGCCAGCCTGCTGGCCACCATGCTGGTAGCCATATCCGTTGGTCATGTCGTCTTCTCCGTTCACGTGAGGGGTAGGGGGTTAGTTCGCCGCGGCGCTCTGCGCCGCCTCGGACGGGCGAATTCTGACAGCAAAACGCAGCAAGTGAAGTCCTGTGGGGCGCGGCCTCACAGCCGCCGGCAACGCGGGGTTGGGCTCGAACCCAGTGTGCTTCCAGCCCTGAACCACGCGCTCCACGTTGCCCTCGAAGTGGGCCATGGCCACGCCGGCGATCTTGTCCCGCAGGGCCTCGGGGATCGGTTGCTCTGGCGGAAGGCTGCTGAGGTCGGTTGCGATCTCCGCGTTCCAACCGGCCTGGATCAAGGCTGCGCGCCACTGATCGGGCGTCTGCGGATCTCCGTTGCCATTCCCGCCCACTGGCTGAGTCGACGGTGCGAGGTCGGTGGGGAGGGACTGCAGCGCGGCGTCGGACTGCACCGGAACGTGGCGCGCCTGCGGTGGCGGGGACTGGGCCCCGAATGCCTGGTGCGCCGCCTGCACAACAGGCTCTTGGTGGACGGGCGGGAAGACGCGACCCGGGGCCTGGCCCTGTGGGGGGCCCTGGTGGTGCTGCTGGGGGGCGCCGGGGGGAGGACCCTGGTGGGGCGCCCCGCCCTGCTGAGACTGGTGCTGGGGGTAGCCGCCCTGCTGAGGCGCGCCCTGCTGGGGCTGGCCCTGAGCGGGGTAACCGCCGCCCTGCTGGGGGTAGCCGCCCTGCTGAGGCGCGCCCTGCTGGGGCTGGTGCTGGGGGTAGCCGCCCTGCTGAGGCTGGCGGGGGGCCTGCTGAGGAGCGCCGGGAGGAGGGCCCTGGTGGTGCTGGGGCAACGGGCCGGGACCGAAGTTCTGCGGAGGTGCGCCGCGGAACTGCTGCTGGTTCTGGCCTTGCGGGGGACCTTGGTGCTGAGGAGGCCCACCCTGGAAGGGTGGCTCGCCGCCGAACTCGTCGCGCGCGGCCTCGTCCTGCTGGTCCTGCGTGTTGATCTGCAGTAGACCTCGAATGAACTGGCTCAGCGAATTGGAGTAGGCCACCTTGGTCGGGTCACCGCGATCCGCAGACGCGAACACGCCGAAGGGGATCGAAGCCCCCTGCTGGGTCGCCACGTGGACCACCCAGAACCCAGTGTGAAGCAGGCGGTGGGGGCCAGAGGCCTGAGGAACACCCCACTGGATCACGATCAAGCCGCCGGGAATCGTGAGACGCCGACACTCGCCGACATACTGCTCCTTGCTCACGTACATCCACATGGGCGGGAACTTCTGCACCGTGATCGGAAGGTTGCTCCGGGGGTTGATTTCAACCTCCCCGGTGACCGGGTGCTTGACCTCGACCTGGTAGGGGCGGGCCTTCTTGTTGGGCGGCCCCTCGTTCACGGCCTCCAAGGTCGCGGCCTCGGTCTGCGCCTTCAGGAGGGCCTCGCACCACTCAGCCCCAGGAGGGGGGCCTGGCCAGGGCACGGACACGATCTGTGGGTCTACGAGCTGGGTCACTTCTTCACTCTCTTCTTCTGCGCGGGGCGACGAGTCGGCTCGGTCGGCGAATCACCGATCACACGAGCCCAGATCTCGTCCCATGTGGAGGTGGGGTTGGCGCGCTCGGCCTCGAGCAACTTGCCGCAGATCGCCTGAATGTACTTGCTCACCGACAACTCCTCGCCGAGGGGTTGAAACTCCTCGCGGAACCTGCTGGCGGTGATCGCCTTCTTCAGGCGAGGCGACGTGTAGATATGGATCTGGGCACGACCGTCCCGGCTCGGCGCGGGAGCTGGCTTCTTCTTGCGCGCTCGGGTCTTGGACTTCGTCGCCTTGGGCACGTCGCTCTCCTCTGAGTTCGTCAAGTTATCACCTGCCTCCGTCAACCCCGGATCGTGTTGCCACTCCTGGGGTAAGGCGGCCAGGTAGCGTTTAGGTAGCGAGGTACTACTCAACTAGGAGCGCAAGATACCGCACGCCGAGCGCAGGTGCTAGTCTGATCCGCGGGAACACGACGAAGTCAGCTAGGAGACCACAATGCAGCAGACTGACTACCACGCGCTCGCAATGCGTTTGCTGGAGCGCGTGCCGCGCACGCACGACGGGGGGTGTCCAGCCGGCCTCACCGTGCGCCCCCGTGGCTGCACCTGCGGTCTCGACGAACTCCTCGCGGACTGCGAAGAGGCGGGTGTCACAAGCGACTGATCCTGCTGGGGTAAGAGTCAGTATCAAGTCGCTACTTGCGTAGTAGCACAGTGCTACTAGAATGGCGCCAGCCACAAGGAGGCGTAGCCATGGACACGGTCTGGATCAAGTGCGGGTTCACCGCACACTCGCTCACCACCCAGCAGGCAACAGAGGCTGCCTTGGAGGTGCTGCCAACGCTGTTGGCGCGCTTGTCCGAACATGCCGGCGGGCCGGTGCAGCACGCCGACCCGCTCAAGGTGACCACGTGGGACCTCGAACCCACGGCGCGGGACCTGGCCCGCCAACTACAAGAGGCCTTAGGGGGCAACGAGGGCCCGCTGGGCAAGTGTGCGCTGCCAAGAGGTGGCGGGTGCGTGGCGCGCCGCTCGAGCCCAGCGCACGGCTCCCGCCAGGACTACTGCGAATCCTGCTGGGGCTACGTGCTGGCCTCTAGGCTCTACGGGTTGCTGTGGTCAAGGTGATCGTCTACTCCTGGCCTGACGACGACAGCGGCAACGGCACCGGGTCCTCCTATGCCAGCACCTTGGACGAGGCCCGCGAGGCCGCCAAGGAAGTGGCTCGGTGTGCGCCGGGGTCCCCCGTTGAGATCGAGCGGCATGTGACCGGAGACATGACCCGCCGCATGGTGGCCAACCTCCTGAACGGCTGGAACTGGTGCGCCAAGACGACGGTCGTCGAGTCCTGGGAGGCCTCGACCTGCACCGACCGAGAGGTGAAACGCCCCTGCAGCGGTTGCCGAGACGAGAACGACGAGTGCGAGCGCTTGACGCTCAAGCGGATCAAGCCGTGAGCCGCGACACCCGCCGTCTTCAAGTTCGGCAAGCCGCGGTTCTAGGTGACCGCGGCGCCGTTCTGGACTTCCTCGTCGAGTTGGACCGCGCTTGCGTGCTGCCTCAGCCAGGCGACAGCCAGCCCGCGGTCATGGTGACCCTGCGAGCCCAACCCAAGTCCGACGAGATCGACCTGGTGCCGTGCTCGACCTGCACGGGCCGCGGGCGCACCCTAGTCTTTCCGCGCCCCTGCGAAGACTGCAACGGTACCGGCGAGGTGCCTGGTGAGGTCAGCCTGCGCGTGCACCCGTGGCGCACGCAGCAGCGGAAGAAGTTGCCCACGCGACGCCCGTCCTACGTGCGCCTGGGGACCTGGTGGACGCCGTGCCGCGCCGTGGATATCCAGCGGCCCTGTTCGCACTGCAAGGGCGACGGCAAGTTGAGCCAGGATTGCGAGTGCGCGATCTGCACCACAGCCCGGATCGTCACCACCAGACCAGACTGTCCTCGCTGCAAGGGAACTGGTCAGGGAACCCGCGTCCGCAACATGGGCACCCCAGGCCGCTACTACCTCTGCCCCACCACGGATCGCGGGCAGTGCTTCTGGACCAACGACCGCTCACTGGCATTCGACGCGCTACCCGAACTGATCGAGTGGCTCGCCGAGCGCCTCTACACCTGGAAGATCAAGTAGGAGATCCCCGTGACCCACCGTCTACGTGAACATGGCCTGGGCGACCTGTTAGGCGAGCCCACTGGTGCGCCCGTCGCCGCACCCCTCAACCTAATCGACGCAATCGAACGCGAGACCGCAGCCTGCCCTGGCTGCGGCTGCCGCCAGCTCATGGAGATCGAAGTGCGCCTAAAGGACCTCAAGCTCATGACGGCTGAGACCGGGTCAGGTCGCTACATGGGCTGCCCGGCCTGCCCTTGGGCGGGGCCCATGGTGGTAGCCGCGGGCCGTGCGCCCTGGAGCCAACCGGTGACAGACCTGGGCACGGTCAGGAACCAGTGCAGTGACCCCCCGTCGGCTGAGGTGCTGCTCGCCATGGCACTCGACAGTCGCATGATTGCCCCTGGGCAGATCATGGCCCTGGCCAAGGAGTGGGGGGACCTCGACTACGAGACCTCCCAAGCGCTGCACATGCGACACGGGATCTAGGCGGTGCACTTCCTTATGCGAGAGGGCGGCTCGCCGCGGTTCGTGAAATCGCGGCAGGTCACCGAGCGCCGCGTGGTGGAGTGTGGCGACTCCGGGGTGCACTTCACGCTGACCCTCGACGACGGGCGCTACCTCGCGGTGTCCATGACGCCGGACGAGGCTCGAGCGGTCGGTGCGCTGTTGGTGGAGTTGAGCCAGAAGGATTCCGAGCCCGCAGCGGATCCCATGGAGTGGTACTGCGCAGAGAGTGGGACTGGGCACCTCTTTGATCCCAACCGTGGGCGCTCCGCGTGCGGCCTACAGGTCATGATCAATGCCAAGAACAAGGTCACCGCTGACTACACCTACAACTGCCAGAAGTGCCTCCGCGTCGCGAAGGCCAAGAAGGCCGCCCTGTGAGTGGCGACGCGCTGAACGGTCTGGACGCACGCAAGGCGCTCCAGGCCGTCAAAAGCCTAGGCGGCGAGTGGGCGCAGAAGCCCGCCACGGGGGAGATCGAGGTCTGGCACCCAGACCACCCCGAGCTGGGGCGAATCCTGATCCAGCACTACACCCGCCGCAAGGACGCCAGCCGCGGCCTGTCGCACTTCGTGCGGAAGTTGAAGCGCTTGAAGAACACTGAGAGTTCGGAGGGGTTGGTGGACGACGTGGAGGAAGAGGAGGAGCGGCCAGGGTGCTTGGCCAGGCTCAAACCCGAGGTCGTGCGCCGTGTGGTCATGGAGGAGGTGACGCGCACGGTAGAGATCGACAAGGGCATGCTCTGCGCGGCCATTCTTGAGGACCCCAGACCCGCGGTGGTCGAGGCCGAGATCGAAGCGCACGACGATCCGATCAACCTGAGGCTGGTGATCTACGAACCAACGCTCCGCAAGGTCCTGCAGAAGGCCGGCTTGAACCTCGACCCCAAGTGCCAGTTCGAGGTCACCGGGCAGGGCACCCTGCGCGTCCGCTGGACCGAGACCACGGAGCGCGAGGAAGAGGCGTGAGCAGGTGGGTGGTGCTCGATTGGGACGATAAGCCGCTGCCTGGGTCGTGGCCCTCCCGAGAGGCGGCCACCGAGCAAGGTCTGTGCGGGAAGTACCTCCTGAGCGGATACAGGGTGACCCTTCGCCAACGCCTCTCGCCTCGGCAGGAGGCCGTTCTGCACTGGGTGCGGGAGGGCCGCCCGGTACACCACGACGACCCCGGCGTCCAGGCTGTGGCCACGGCCTTCTACAGCCTGGACGGACGGTCTGCCAAGGGCGTCATGAAGACAATCTGGAGCCTGCGTCGCAAGGCTCTCGTGCACTGGTGCCCCGACCGCGACCGCTGGGTCGCGAGAACTGCCGTCCCATGATCACTCCCAAAGCCCAGTTCCTCCACGGCCCACTCGCCGCAGTCAACGAGCAGATCAGGCCCACCGTGGACCTGATCTTCACGTCACCCCCCTACAAGAGGAGTGACGGGTACGAACTCCGACTCGGACAGGGACTGGGGCGATTTGCGCAACGTGTCCTGGTGCCCGGCGGTCAGCTCTACGTGAACTTCGGCCAACTCCTCGAGGAGTTGCCGAGAGCGTTTCGATTTGCAGACGAGGTGGAGATTGGCGCGCAAGACCAGGCCCACCGCATGGCCGCGGCTGAACTGGGCCAGGTGGACACGTCGACTGAGTCTCGACGAAAGGTCAAGCAGACCCAGCTCGTGTGGGGCCAAACGATCGCCTGGGTCAAGTCGATCGCCACGCCAAGCTGGCGCGAGACCCTGCTGGAGACGGTCACGGCGGCCAAGAAGGCGGGAGCGTCTACGGTCTCGGTCAAGACGTTGCTCGACCTGCTCAAGGGGGAGTCTCGCATGACCACCCGCGGCCACGTCACCACCCTCACCTCCGACAGGGTGCTCAACTACGACTGGGAGCCGATCTTCCGCTACTGGAAACCGCCAGAGCCCACGCTGGACCGACTCTCGATCGGAGTCCCCTACACCGACAAATCAAACGCCAACCGCGGCACCAGGGGCAAGAACGGTGACCTGCGCTGTCGAGGCGACGCCTGGTTCGTGCCATACCAGACCACCGGCGCCACGACCAAGAAGGCCAGTGCCAAGACCAAGCACGCCTACGCATTCCCCGAGGAGTTGGTGAGTATGGTGCTGAAGTTCAGCAACTTGAGGCCAGGTGCGCACGTGCTCGATCCGTTCTGCGGCTCGGGAACCGTCGGCGTGGTGGCGAAGCGTATGGGCTACCATTTCACCGGGATCGACTCGGACGCGAGCGCGATCGAGACCAGTCGCGAGGCGTGGGAGACTGCATGACACGTGAGGAACTGGCCGCCGCCCAGGCCGCTGCGCCAAACAGGGACGACAAGCGCCGACTGCACGACGGGTGGGAAACCTACCGCCTGTTCACCACGGACCACCTGCGTCGCCTGACGCCACATGAACTGCGCGCCGCGCTCCGATCCCTAGAAAACGGAATCGGTCACATGCAGGCTCTGGGCGCCCTCGACTCGGACCAAGCCCAGCAAATCGCCTGGGAGACACTGGCCGAACTGCAACGACGCCGGACCTACGCAGCGAACCTCATGGAGAAAAGCAAGGCGCCAGACCAGAAGCGTGGTGGTCGCGCGTGAGCTGCAACCACCCACTCGAGGGACTTCGGCTCGACCCTGGGAACGCAGGTTCACGTGGTTACACCTCGGCCTACAAGGTGACCTGCGACGCCTGCGACGCCAGTATGACTGGCGAGTTGGGGTTGGCCGTGCTCGTGGAGCGCGTGCTGGCCGACGCGGTGGCCACCCGCGACGCCCTGCGACGTTTGGGGGCGCCACTGCAAGACAAGACCCCGCCGCGGCCCCCCCTAGGCCACAAGCCTCAGTGCTTGCACCCACTGCCCTGGATCCGCGTGCTTGGAGCTGGCGGCGGGAAGCCTGGCTACACCGGCTCGCTGTCGTTCCGGTGCGTGGGCTGCAAGGTGGGGTGGCCGCTCTCTGCGGGCTTGGCCCTGGTGTTCAACGCGCTTGCTGCAGACCGCAAGGAGGTCTGGAGTCGGATCCGCGCGCTGGAGAAGGCAAAAGGGGTGAGCGGTGTCTGACGACGAACTCTGCCAGTTGAAGAACTGCAGCGCCCCCGTCGGAGATCCGCCGCGCGTCAGGGTCGTGATCTCTGGGGGGATCGAGCGCTGCTTCTGCTCGTTCGGCCACACGATCCTGTTCCTCGGTTGGCCGAACGAGAACGACGCCGCAGACGACCGTGACGAAGTGACCCAGACCGGGATCACCTGCTGAGCGTACAAGCAGAAGGCCGACGTCGCCGCCGGCCCTCTACTGCGCTGGTGTTGCTCTCAAGCCTTCACTTCAGAGCAGTGGCAGATCGGTAAACCGATCCGTCCCTACCGACGCTACCCCCAGAAACTTCCCCTGCAACTGGGTCCGAGCGTCCTCAAACGCCCATTACCTGGCGCCCCAAGAAAGATCCAAGAGGGGCTTGCTGCGCCCCCGAGCAGGTGGGTAAGGTGTCGGGTGCCCCGCGGTACTGCGGGCACTCACGAACACCAAGAAGCAGAGGACCAAACAACCAAGCAAGCGGCCCGCTTGCTACGACACAAGCGGGCCGGTGCATGTCCTGAGCACCCTAAAAGGGCCGATCACCACCGGCAACTCTACCTAGGGCTCAGGACATGCGGCAACCCCAAAGCTGGGAAAATCCGCGCGTATGGACCAAGTAGAGAGAACAGGAGGCGTTGAGTCTGGACGTAAGTCCAACGACTGCATCGTTGATCCGTCCCTCGCCCCCCATTTCTGCCACACCTGCCAGAAGCCTCATATCGGGGCCGCGGTGCGCGCAGAGATCGTCCAAGACCTCCTCTCGGTCAAAACCAAGTTCGCGACTGAGGCCCTAGACCTCGACCAGTTTGCCGCGGGCCTGGTCTCTATGGACTGGGACCGCAAGACGGCGACTCCGTTCTTTCCCAAGCGCCAGGGCGCCGGCGGCAAGTGGATTTTCTCGGCCAAGGCCGCTGGGATCGAAGACCTCACCTGGCATGAACGAGCGCGCAGGATCGGCCAACTCGCTCAAGACTCGCGCTACGGCACCAAGGCGTCCGCGCTCGCGACCTCCTACGCTTTCAACCGCAAGCACAAGGTCCGCCGCAAGCCACACCTCGACTACCTCGATCACATTTACTTCGACTTCGACCAACCGTCCTGCGTTACGTCGACCTCGCCGAACAACAAGGCCCCAGGCGTCAGGAAGGCGCTCGCAGACGTGTTCGGCATGCTCGGGGTGCCGGTCTTGTTCTTGGAGTCTACGTCGTCGACAGCAGCTCGGTTCCGCGCCGGCGACGAGGGGAACACCCTCCCACCGACCAAGATCCACGTCGCGATCCCGATCAAACGGTCGAGCCCACCCTGGGCCCTCGTCCACCCGATAGAGCGTGACGAGCGCCTAAGCGCTGAGCTAAGAGCGAACGCGACCAAGCGCACGCGCGCAGCCTGGAGACAGGCGCGTGATCGCTGTGCGGCTCGTGGTGAGCCGTTCACCACGCCGCCGCCCGCCGAGGCGCCCCCCCTCAACAGCTACCAGACTCGCGACGACGACTACTGGGTCCGCGAGCAGCAGCGCAAGTACCACTACCTCAGACTGGCGCTTGAAGGCCTCCTTGTGCAGGAGGGCGTCTTCACGCCAATCGAAGACGAGCGCCGCCCAGGCGTGGGTAACGGATTCGACCCGGCCACAGCCAACGTGGTGGTGATCGAGAACCTGCCTGCGCGGCCTGATCCGAACACGCAGGTCTTGCCGCACATTCACATGCTGGGGACACCAGGCGACCCCAGAGCCAACATGCTGGACCTCGACGCCTGGTGCGCGGCAACGGGGTACAAACCGAGCCCCACGCCAGCCGAAGTGGACAACAAGCGCAAGGTCGCCGCTGAAGCTCGGAAGGTCACCTGGAGCGCGCCGGTCGACAAGAAGCCGGGCAAGAACCCGACCGAGCCGGGCGCGAAGCGCAAGAAGCCAAGAACGGTGTTCTTGGGGAACAGCAGCGATAGCTTTGGCGGCCTGTTCAAGGACGTGGCCACGGTCTACACGCCCACCCAAATGCTCCGCGACTTCTGTGGGATCCACCCTACGGAGCACAGTTCAGGCGGCGACTACTTCTACTGCCCGGCCCACAAGGAGGAGACGAACCCCAGCGGTGAGGCCGCGCCAAACGCAAAGAGCCTCCACACCTCGTGGACTGGCGACCGCTGGCGCGCGACCTGCTTCGGTGACTGCAACAGGTCGTGGGACACGGTCTCGCTCTACGCCGAACTGTTCGGAAGGTCGAACTACAAGGCCGCGCTCGAACTGGCCGAGTACCTCGGGTTCGACCTCGCGAAGTACAAGAACAAGGGTCGCGGCGTCGGGTCCGAGAGCATTGACGACGAGTACGGCTGGGCGTCGGAACCAGCTCCCGTCTCGCCGCTGTCGGTCGAGGAGTCGTGGATCGAGCTAGGCGCCCCGGAGCCGGAGCGCCTCCCCAAGTTGATCCACCTCGCGCGCTGGTTCGTGCAAGGGCTCCTGGCCACGCTCAAGTCACCGCCAGAAGGTGTGAATCCCCAGACCTTCCAGACGCAGAACCTCAAGCGCATGCTGAACGCTGCAGTGCGCTGCCTGGTCGCTGACCCCTGGGGTGGGCCTGAGAACGAGGACCGCAACAACCTGATCAAGCAGCAGGGGCACAACCCCCTGATCGACCCCCAGGACCTAATCGAGGCCATAGAGTGGGCCGCTGCCCAGACAGAGATCCTCTTCGACGTCAACGTGGAACTGGAGGTCGCCCAGACGCTGCAACGCCTGCAGAAGGGGCTGCCCTGCGTGGGCAAGCGCGAGTTGACCAACCACCTGCCTCCGCTCGCGATTCACGAGCTGTGCCGCGCCTACTACGTGGACTGCTGCACCCTCGATCTAAACCAAGATCGCCGCTACTTCGAGTTCCGCAGCCAGATCGTGTCGCCCTCGAAGATCAACTCGGACCGCTACCACCCCGACGAGTTCGTGCACGCCCACGAACTGCTGAAGAAGTTGCGAATGCGGGAAGCTGGCCTCCCTTGGTGTGCCGCAGAAGACGGCCAGGAGTTGACCGCGCCCCAGAAGAAAACGAACAAGCGCTCGCAGGCGACCGAAAACAAGATCCTCCACACGCTCTCGTGCGGCACGGCCTACCAACAACAGGTCTCGAGCTTTGGGCGCACTGGCCCGTTGGTGCCCGTCCTCTGCAAGACGGACGCCTGCGGCACCTGCATGGCACACCGACTCCGGGTCGAGACGGAGTTGGTGACGCCGAAGTGGAGCAAGTTCTTCGGGGGGGTCGACAAGCAGAGGATCTTCTTCACCACCGTGATTCTCGACAACTGGGAGGTCCTCGAGCGAGTCCGTGACTGCATGCGGAAGCGGAACAAGGCCGCGAAAATGTCGGTCCTCGGAACAACCGCCGAGGGGAAGATCCGCCTCTCGTGGCTGGGAACAGACTCCCAGTTCCAGGTCTCGGTCAGGACCGCGGTCGGCAGAGAGTGGAACGAGCAGAAGGCGATCGCGCAGAGGCTTGGGCTTCCGCTGCCGCCAGAGATCGAGCGCGTTGAGAGCGAGTTCTGGACGATCCAGCGCGCCATAGACTTCGTCCTCCAAGAGCGCGACTCGTCCCACGCCTACGCGCGCCACCTGATCGGCACTGAGGGGAACACGGTCTACGCCGCGGGCTGGCTGCGGAAACTCTGCCGGACCCATATCGTGACCGCCCGCAACAAGGCTCTCCCGGCGTGGATCACGCTCGACGAGATCCAGGCGTACAGCCAGGCGAAGAACCCTCCCATGGTCGCGGAGCCAGGCGAGACGATCACGTGGGTCATGAAGAACAGCAAGACCCACATTCAACTCCTGGCACAGGACGACTATCCCTTCTCGATCGCGGACCTCGGCGCGATCAACCGGGTGAGCCCACACGTGCGCGGCCTGGATTTGGCTCAGGCCGCGGCGACCAAGGCCGGTTGGTCCAAGGACGCCCTCGGCAACCTCCGGCGCCCTGTCGGCTTCTCGATCTTTCAGAACCGCGACTGCGACCCGGACAAGGTCGCTCAACTCCTCCGAGAGAACGGTGGAGCGGTACCTCACCGGAAGACCCACGAGATCCCCTGGTGACCCCAGGCGGGGGGCCTCGGCCCCAGGTGAGCGCGGTTCCGATCGCCCGCTCGCCCTCACCCTGCGCAGCAATGCGGTGGGTGGCCGCCGGGAGGTTGCCGGAGCTGTCACACGAGGGCAGCTAAGAGGAGCGTAGGTCTCACCCAGTTCGTCGTTTGAATCGCCCCAGGAAGCACGAGAGGCTCCCTGAGGGTGGCTGCATGTACGGCCAACTCGACGATCTGGTGGAGGGGTGGCAAGGGGGTTGCCCAAGGGGGCTGGGGACCTGCTGGGAGAACTAGTCCCATGTACTAAGCGTTGATAGCTGAGCCGGGAGGTTGTGCTCGCAACCCCGTCAGCACACAGCGCTTGTGACGGTCAGCCCAGATCTAGAAAACGACCAGTTTCAGCCCCCTGCGGTGCCTCGTTTACCGCGCGCCCTGCGGTGTATGTCAGACCTGATTGCTACTTATGTGGTAGCTAGGAGGCCTGAAATGAGCGCAGATCCGCCCCGGAAGTGGGACCAGAAGTGGGACTGGGGATTCGGTCTGATCGCATGGCTGGACGTGGAAACCACGGGCCTCTACCGCCCCGGCAAGCCGCTTCCAGCGCTGCTTGAGACCGCCCTTTTGATCACGACCCCTGACCTCGAGTGCGTGACCTGGGCCTCGTCAGTGATCAAGCGCGAGCCTGAGGATTTCGTCGAAATCCACCCTGTAGCCGAGGCTATGCACAAGAAGAACGGCCTGATCGAGGAGTGTCTAGGGCCGCTCGCGGTGCCGGTCCGCACCGCCGAACTGATCATGACCACGGCCCTGGACGAGGCTCAGCGACTCCACCCCGAACTGGGCGACCGCCCCGTTGTCTGGGCTGGGTGGAGTCCGTCTGCCCTCGACCGCCCAATGATCGGTCACCACATGCCCGAGTTCTACAAGCGACTCCACTATCGGACGTGGGACCTGTCAGCGTTCAAACTGGGCATGATCAACTTCACGTCGCTGACCTTCCCTGAGAAGGACGAGATCCACCGAGCCCACGCCGACAACCTCGAGGCCGTGGCCGAAGCGCGCAGAATCGCTGAATTCCTGCAGTCTTGCCCGATTCCCTCACTCGCTTCGGCTTGATCCATGGCCGGGATTCAGCCTCCTCCTAGAGAAACCTTCAACGACACCCTGGCCCGTTGGATCGAGGAGGAAGTAAGCTACTTCCGTCGGCACGGAGCTGACCCCAGCCCTGGTCAGAACACTGACCAGGGCCCGGACCTTCTCGGAGAAATCAAGGAAGTAGACCTGTGTCGACGTTCGCCTGCCTGGGGACTCGGTGCGCCTTCAAGCGCTGCCGCAAGTCCCTGAATCCAGACGAGGGGGTTGGGCTCCTCCGCAAAGGCAGGATCGTTTGGCTGCACGCCCGTTGTGCCCGTGAACTGAAATCGAGGCAACAACGACGGGAGGCGCTCCGCGGGCGAAGGAAGCCAGCGCGTGAGCCAGATCGAAGATCAAGGCGAGTGGGAGCGGTGTCGTAGTAGTCGCCGCATGTTCCTGTCCCTCACGGACGCAGACCAGACGAGGGCCCTAGACACGATAGCGCGTAGGTTGATCGGTCTCGCTAGGAAGTTCCGCCCAGGAGACCCAGCGACCGATCATGCCGCAGAGTGTATGGAGCACGGACTGCTCGACGCCAGCAACGAGAAGGAGGTCGCCGACAGGATCTACGTCGTCATGCGCGCCGTATCCGAGGCTTTCGATCGTATGCCGCGACAGCGCTGGTCTGGCGGCGGTGAGACTGTCGTCGTGGAGGTGATCCGCGCCGAGGTCCCCTTGGCGCCGCCTGGGTTCCGCAAGGCTGGCCGGTGCACCGGGTCAGGCGTCGAGGCCAGTCCCTCGGTTCACTGCGAGCCCCACAAACTGCCGGTCAAGGGGTAACTGGCCGCGATTCCTGGGCCAGCAGTTTCTCCATGTAGTCCATGCAGTGGCGCCCCAACCCGTCGAAGTAAGCGCCTCGCTCGCGGAGTTCTCGCAAGCTGGCCTTGAGAGCTGCGCGCCGTGGAACTCCGCGGCCCTCGTAGCCGCGGAGCACCTCTTCTACCTTCGCCTTGGCCTGCTCTCGGTAGAGGCGAGAGCCCTTGGGCCTAGCAGTGAAGTTGGTCCACTTCCTCTTGGGGCGTCGCTTCGTCTTCACAGGACTGGAATCCCCTCAGCCAGGGCCGAAAGCCGCATGGGGTTCTCGACGACCTTGATCTTGGGGTACTTGTCCCACGTGATCGGGTTCTGGCCCCAGTCCCCCAGATCGGACACCACGAGATCATGGTGAAAGGGCACGCCAAACGACTTCAGGTCGTGGTGGCGTTTGCCGACATTGTCGTAGTGGACGTCACCCAAGACGATCCGGTGATCGACGTAGGCGCGGTTCAGGAGGCGCGAGACGTAGCGGGCCGGGCCGGTCTTGATCTGGCCCAGCAGTCCCTTCAGGACCTTCTCCTCGGCGCGCAGGCGCTCCACGTCGCAATCACCGAGTTGCACGTGGATCTTGGCGCGGACCAGGCACGAGCAGCACTCAGGGAGTTTCTGCAGGACGTTGTGGACCTTGGCGTACTTCTTGGCCGGTTTCTCACCCGACCACATGGTCGCGACGTCGACCTCTTCTCGCAGAATGATCCAAACGTCGGTGTAGCCGTACTCGTCGGTCCACACCTTGTTCCGCATGCGCCAGATCCGGTGGAAGTAGGCCACGCCTGGGTCGAGTTGAAAGTGCTTCATGGCCAAGGCGACGTGCGGCCCTTCGGTGGCGTCCAGGCTGATCTTGAGCACGAACCGTGGATCGGCGGTGGGGAACACGCAACCCCAGAACCCGCAGCCGAGAACCTGTTTCTCGTCGAGGTCTGGCAGGAATCCGTGAGGCTTCTTGCCCAGTGACCGAGCTGCAGCGGCCTGGATCTTCCCCCAGATAGGACGCACGTGCTCAAGTAGCCCTCGAGCCAGGGCGATCTTCTTGCGGGTCTGCTTTCGCTTGGCCCGCGAGATCTTCTTCTTGGTGTGACGCCTCTTCGCGACCTTCTTCGCTGGCGCCTTCTTGCGCACGGCCTTCTTCTTCGCGGCCTTCTTCTTGCCCGGCGCTTTCTTGGTGGCCTTCTTCTTCGCGGCCTTCTTGGCCGAGCCACCGAACACGTCAGGAAGGTCGAAGAAACCCATGTCTACTTACGCTCTCGCTGGCATGACCCTACGCCGACTCGAACGCCGGCTAGATAGGCCACGGTCCCCACGATCACAGGCTTGGGCCAGCGAGTGGCTGCACCGATCCAGATTATCCCCAGGCCGCCGAGAGTGAAGAGGGACTCGAGCGCTTGGGCCCTGCAGGCGCGGCGTTCGCATTCAGCACGTTGAGCGGGGGTCATAGATCAGATCCTAACGCTGCCAACCGTGCCGCTGGTAGCACGGGGCCATGACGGTGTCCTGGAACGCAGTCCAGTGGTCCATACTAAACTGACTCGCGCCCTCATGACCCAAACTCGCCGCGACCACCACCCTCGCCGGGTCGAGTCCCCCCGACCGCATGCGCCACTTGAGCGCTGCAGCCGAGTCTGGGTCTTCGCGCTCGGCAGCTCGCCGACGCGGGTCAGCGTTGCGACGAATCACAGCCCGCCGAACCTGTCATGCGGCCCTCGGAACCGCCGCCGCAGGGGCCGCACGTTCCCGCTGGCGACCTCATGCCACCACTCAGGCAACTCCGGGACCAGTTCAGGGTCCTGGTAGCGACCCTCGCTCGCCCAGAACTGGGCGAGCCGGCTGGTCAGGTTCTGGCGCTGCTTCTTGGGGAACTGATCCAGTCGCCGGTGCGCCTCCGCCGGGAGCCAATCCATGAAGACCGGCCAACCCTCGTAGGGCGGATTGGGCTCAACCACTGGCGGCGACACGGACTCGAGCGCCGCCGTCAAGTGACCGCTCGTGAGCAGCCAGACCACTCGGTTGAGGGTGGTTGATCCTGGGTTTCCAGTCTGGGCGTCCACATGGCGGAGCCACAAGAACCCGCGCAACTGCCCCTTCTTGGGATCGCCTTCATACAGGCCTGTCACTGCGACGGCTGGCGAGTTCTCCACGGGACCGTTGGGCATGTTCCAGGCCTCAAGCCCCCACATGGGTGACGTGGGACGCAGCACAATCGCCACGCCCGTCCCCTGGGTCTTCGAGACCAACTCACCCCAGAGCCGTGAGTCTGCGAATCCGCTCGCGGTCAACTCACGAAACAGTCGGCCTAGCACTTGGTCTCTTGAGCCGCGGGGTGGGTTGGCCGCCTGCGCGCGTTCGATCGTCAAGCGCACCGCCCCCTCCCGGAACCAGTAGGCAATGCGCCACAGCGGCTCTGCCCCCGTGCTCCCCGAGTAGGCGTCGGCGTACATGAGCCACGGGTCTTCTGGGGCCTTTGGCGAGGAGTGCGCTGACTTCACACCGCGCAGAATCACATGTGACGACCAAGGTCCTGTCACGATCGAATCTGCCGCGACAGGCAAAATCCCCCGAGCACCCGTGGATCTCAGGGCGACCACGAGTCCTGACTGGCGAGCGCGGTGGATCAGTGCGTTCCACAGTTCAGGGTCGCCGTAGTTCTCCTGCCGCAGTTCGTGGATCAGCGACAAGAGCGCTTGGTCCCGGCCTCCTGGGTTCGGCGCCGCTGGGTGGAGGTGTCGCTTGGCGCGGGCCAGCAGGTACTCGGCGAAGTCGATCGTCCCCAGGATCCGCTCGTAAGGCTGCATGTCTGGGTCCGCGCGCCACTTCCCGCGCCCGCCGCTCTCAAAGCGTAGTGCTGATCTCTTGAAGGTCACGCGCTGGCCAGCGTCGGGTGAGATCCACACGTAGAGTGTCGAACTTGGGTGGTGGTCGCGGCGCCACCCCTGCGCGGACAGCCAGGCCTCTACGATAGCCGCGGCTTCAGGGCCCTTGAGCCGGCGCCCCTTGGCGGTCGGTTCCCTCTTCTTCTCCGGTGCCGCGGCGATCACAGCCTCGACGCGCTCGGGTTCGAGCATGATCCACTTGCTTAACCCGCGGGTCCAGGGCGGCGTCAGCGGAGGGTGTTTGCCTTGGGGGGTTGCGGCATACCAGTCACTGTAGGGACTGCGCACTGAGTGCCCCGAGCGCTCTCGTTCGGACATGAAACGCTTGAGCGCGCCCTGATCTCCGCGGTCCCTCTCCCAGGTGCGGAAGGACTCTTGCAGCCTGGCGTCAGCCGAGGGGTTGTTCGAGACGCCTCGGGCCACACCCATGATCGCGGCCTCGGCCTTGTCCGAGATCGGTCCTGCGATCACGTCAGCGACAGCTCCGGCTGCAGTCCAGCGCAGGACCTTGTTCAGCCAAGGTGGGTTCGGTGCCATGGGGTGGAGCGCACGCTGAGACCGATCGAACGCGCGTCGTGCAACCCCCCACTTGTCCGAGTCGTACTCGAGGCGCCCTTCACCGGCGTGGTCGTCCCAGGGGTGCGTGGTCCACCAGGGCGCGCTCTTTCCTGGCAGGGAGTGATCAAAGTGGCTCCAGCGATCGCCCCGCCAGACGCCGAAGCGCAGGTCGCGTGTGCGACCAGTCGGGATCACCACGAACCGGTTGAACTCCGGCGAGATCAGCGCGCCGAATGGAATGGGTTGCCAGTTGGGGTCTCGCTCGGCAGGAAAACCTCGGGGCATGATCGGTGCGAACGCTGGCAGTTCGCCCGCGCGAATGATCTGTTCATGCGTGTCCGGCACGACCGGGGCGTCTTCTCCCAGCGAGCGCCAGGCCGCCAACTTGGGCAGCCACCCGCGGTCCCTGAAGTACTGGTAGAGCACCGCTGCTGAGGCGTCCCCAGTCAACTTCGATTTGGGTTGCCCGCGCCGTGGGCCGGACTTGAAGCGCGGCCAGATTTTGTCCAGACCACGCGCCGCGGCTACGTCGAACTCGACGTCAGGAGAGAGTCCCACTCGCACCCTGGCCTGCACGTAGGCGTCGAACGCCTGCCGATCGCTGCGGTTGGCTTCCCAGGCACGGAAGGCTTCGCGGAGGCGCTGGTCGGGTGGTGGGTTGGAGCGCGCCACGAGCTACCCCTGCCGCCAGGCCCACCACACGAGCGCCAGTCCAGCCAACACCCCTACCCCGCTCCACACCTTCCCGCGGTCGGGCATGGAGTTGTAGGCCCAGGACAACCGAGTCCCAACCCAGTCCTCAGGAACTGGGTTCTCACGAAGCCACGCTGCGACCTCGGGGTCGCGGCGGTGGTTTCGGGACCAGGAGTCGAGCGACATGCAACCCCTACATGCCCAGCAAGGGCTTCATGGAGTCGAGTTTGTCGAGCAGCATGTCGAGCAGTCGCAGCGACTCCAACCGGTTGCCGATCGAGGGGTCGGGATTGAACGAGACCATACGGAAGCCTGCGTCGAGGAATTGGCGCGCCGACGCCTCGTCCAGGCCATGGGAGGCCAGCAGTCCGCTGAACGGCCTGAGTCGCGTGCAGATTGACCGCAGGTCGACGTCCTCGCTGTGCAGGTTGTTGCGGATCAGTTCCAGGGCTGTCGCCATGGCGAGGTCTTGGATCTGCGTCTTGCGGTCTTCACTCACGAGCACGTCTGCCCCTAGATCAGCTTGAGGATCTTGGCGCCCACGAAGGCCACCGCGCCGATCCCCAGGAGTTGCTTGGCCTGGGCCGAGCGCCGCACGGCGTCCGCTGCCGCCAACTTGGCCGCTCGTGCGTCCGCCGCCGCCCGCGCGATCCCAGCCCGCTCCGCCGCCTCGGCCTGCTGCAGTGCCTTGGCCTGCCCCAGGATCCGACGTAGCTGAGCCTCCTGCAAGAGCGCCTTGAACTGAGCCTCGTCCGCTGCGATCCGCCGCTCCTCGAGCGCCTGACGCCTGGCCTCCACTGCGGCGAACGGATCGTCCGAACTTGCAGCAGAGGGCAGCGCGGCACTTGAGGAACTGGACGAGGATCCAGAAGAGGACGCGGCGGCAGCTCGTTCGCACAGGCCATACTCGCTCTCGCCGAGGTCGTAGATCACCCAGCCGACGTTGGGGCAGCACTGGGAGCGCTCGGTGGGGCTCAGGGACGGCGCGGGGCCGCACTCAGAGGCCTGCCCCAGACCCGACAGGCTACCTGGACGCCCAGGCCTGGGAGGGCGTTCCACGGACACCAGGGACGACCCCTTGAGCTTGAGGTAGCGCAAGGTGGCCGGCGCGGCGCCGAGGCCACTGAGTTGGGACATGGTCAAGAGACCCATGGTGTTGACCTCCTAGATCACAGCCAGCAGCACAGGCAACAGCGCCTTGCCCGCGGTGATCCCAATATCCTTGAGGACACCGAGGATCTCCTTCTTGGCCGCCTCGAACTCGCGGCGCGCCTGGTTGCCAGCCTCAGCCGCGGTCGTGATCGCGGCTGAGACCTCGTCCCAACTCGCGCTCGAGCGCAACTGGAGCAGCGCCGCCTCTTTGGCCGCGTCGTCCAGTCGCCCCATGGCGAGCATGCTGATTGCAGCTCGCAGGCCAGACGCCCCCAAGGTGACCATGGCGTCGCGGTGCTCGACGAGTCGGTCCAGGCCGTCGAGCGCCGTGGCCTTGACGTCGTCGAGGGTGGGGTCGAGTACCGTGCCCTCGACGAACGATCGAGACTCCTCGATCGCCTTGTCGAACCCCTTTTCCGCCCACTCCTTGTGGTGTTCGGGATCTCGCACCTCCTCCGAGGCGCGGGTCAGCAGCTTGTCGAGCAGGGCCATGGTGATCTCCTAGAAGGTTCCGGGCTTGAGCGGCGGCAGCTTGAAGTAGCCCTCCCCGCCGTCGAGCCAGGCGAAGTTCTTGCGGACCTTCTTCTTCTTGGCCTTCTTCTTCGTGGTCTTCTTCTTCTTGCCGCCCTTGTGTGCGGCGCAGTAGACGCCGCTTGCGCCGGCGCAGTAGCACTTGCAGCGCTTCCCGGTCACCAGGATTGCCTTGCAGCGCTTCTTGCCGGTGGCTGACTTGCGCGCGGCCTTCTTCTTGGTGGCGCGCTTCTTGGTGGCCTTCTTGCGCGTCACCTTCTTGGTTGTGCGCTTCTTGGCCATGCGCTTCTTCTTGGCCTTCTTCCTTGCCATGGTCCTACTCCTCGTCCAGCAAGCTGTCGTTGTTTGGGTCTGCCACCTCAGGCAGTGTCACCGGTGTGAGATCGAGGCCAGCCGGGTCGGGACCTGCCCCGAGTTGGAACACGACAGAGTGCGCGGCGAGTCGGTTGGCCTGGATCGCGTCCAGCAACTTGCTGAGCAGCAGTCGGACCGAGTCCGGCGTGTTCGCGAGGTCCGCCGGGGAAACGGATTCCAGACCCGACGTGGGGTCAGCGTCGTTGGCCAAGGCACCCGCGGCGAGTGTGGTGTAGCGGTCGTTGCCCGCGGCCTGGGTCTGCGCGGTGTTGATCGCGAGGTCGGTGCTGGCACAGGCCGACAGCAGCAGGCCGGCGACCAGAAGTAGTGAGAACTTGAAACGGTGGATCATGGGGTGAGGTCTCCTCTCTCTGGGTCGAGGCTACCAAGTCGGTCGTCCCCTGCTACTGCACTGGGATCAGAGTCTCTCGTGATTCCACAGACGACAGTAGCCATTCGGTTCGATCAGCGAGTCGATCTGCGAACAAATGAAGTCCCCGCTTACAACGTGCTTGTAGGCCGACGAGCAGTTCTCGCAGCGCTGCTTGCCCACAGGACGGTCCTGGTAGGCCGCGTCCACCGCGGCCATTTTGAGCGGTGGAGTCCCCGAGCCCAGGAGTTCATAGAGCAGCGGCACCTGGGTCTTGTCGAGCCCAGGGCCTGTGTCGGGCAGCGACCGGAAGAACTCAGCGAACCCCAGCACCATGGACGGCCCTAGGATCTGGATCGGCACGCCAGCTCGCAGCATGTAGACCAGGAGTTCGGTGAACGCCGCGGCGAGATCTGAGTCCCCTCGAGCGCCGGCGCGAGGGTAGGCGAAGGAAGGCAATGACCGCTTGGCCACTACCCCTCCTCGCCTAGGATCTCCCGCTCGCGTTTAGCAGCCTTTTCGTTGCACTCCAGGCGAATGTCGTCTCCGCTGTTCGTGAGCAGTGACTCCTCGCTCATGGCCTGGAACTTGGCCTGGGTGCGCTTGAACTGCTTGGGCGAGAACCCCTTGGTTGGAGTCGGGGACTTGCTTCGCCGCCCAGCGCCATTGACCGCTGGCTCCAATCTCTGAGTGGCCGCCCTGGCCTTGGCGTGGATCTTGGGCAACGCGGCGTCGATCTTCGACAGCACTTCGTCGAGCGCTCGTTCTGAGTCGGTCGTGACCGGCGCTTCTGGGTCGTGGTTCGCCGGGGCGGGGGGAGGAGGGCTCGCGAAGGGCATGGATCAGTCTCCGTCGATTAGGTCCTGTTCGATCTCGGGCGCTTCGAGGCCTGCCAGCGCCTCAACGGCCCGCTGAACACGGACGGCAAGCCGAAGCATTTTGGCTTGCAGTTTGTCCACGCGATCTGCGTGGAGCTTGTTGAGGTCGGCCAACTCCTTGGCGTGAGCTACTGCCAACCTCTTGTTCTCGGCCAGTTCGGCTGTCCAGCCAGCCCAGACCTTCCAGCAAATCAAGGCGAGCAACGCGGCGATCGGGCCGCCTGTCGCGACGCCCCTCACGGCCTGAGAGAGCAGTTCCCCCTCAGCGTTCGCGAGAAGGTGCACGGCGATCAGCATGACTGTGTTCACGTGCCTGATGGCCTCTTGTTCTTCCGATCGCCGACTAGCCTTCCTCGACTGTATGCCGAGGGGCGTCCCCTGCAAGCGAGTCGCGCCGAGTGGGGCGACCCGGCGAGAGTTGCTTGGTTCGCACCGATCTTCGATCGGTGCGTGTACGGACGTTCGTACTGTGACGTAAATATAAATACGTTCTCGTACGTACGTCGGCATACGCACGTCGACATACATACGTTTTCGTACGTACGTCGGCATACATGGGTTTTGGCCTGAGCGACCGGCTGGTATATATAGGGAATCGGTGTTGATTCGGTGGTGGTTTGGGGATAGGCGGCGAAACGCGCTTGTTCACGCGCAGAGCGAGGGGTTATGGTCGTGCCCAGGAGCAAGAGGTCGAAGAACAGTGAAGTGCCCCCAGGCCGAACCCGAGGCGGAACCAGTCGCCTGATCCCGTGCCCGGCTGGCCGTTGGCGCCACCCAGAAGACCCGGTTGCGCTTGAGGTGCGGTGGACGAAGAAGGAGGCGACTGGGGACGTGTCCTTCTACTTGGTCTGCTCGTCGTGCGAGCCGGCCACGCGAGCGTTCCTCAAGGACTGGTCAGCGAGCGACGGATACACACTGCCTGAGGCTGAGTTGGCCGGTTTCAGGCCCAAGGTCACCAAGGAGCGGCGCGCGGAAATGCTCGAAGAACTGGGCCTCAAGCAGGTGGCCCCGTCTCCCATACGGCCCGGTTGGCCAGCGCCCCCAGGCCCGCCTATTCCAGGGCCACCCCCTGCATACCTGCCTACGCCGCCCAAGAAACACAAACCCAAGAAGTAGCGCGGTCGCGCGCTACTCCGAGAAGAGATCAAACGAGGAGAGCCTATGAGCGACGACGTCGCGTCTCAGGACGAAGAGCACGTTCCCCCGCCACCCCCGCGGCCCACGCACCCTCCGACCAACGGCCAGGCCAACCAGCGCCAGCAGCAGTACTACAGCGCGCCGCCACCCGCAGAGCCGCCTGATATCGACGACCCGTTCCTCGACGGCGCGGACGCTGAGGACCCCATGGCCTTCTTGCAGCGCCCGCACTCTGCGACCACGATTCGGATCGAGCGCGAGCGGTGCAACCCCGAGAACGGCGGCAGTGAGGAAATCGGCTACTGCGGCAACGTGACTCGTCGCACTGGGTTCGAGAAGGAGGTTGGGGCACTCTGGGGCGGCGGTGAGTACACCGCCAAGTCCGTCAAGAACGGCAAGGTCCAGCAAGGGGGCTTCAGGATCGCCGGCCCGAGCAAGCCGATTCACAAGGAGGACGAGGAAGAGGAGGAGGAGGCCCCGGTGGTGCACCCTTACCCCGTGGACTCGAGCCTCTCGTCCGTCTTCTTCGGTGACGACTACGACTACCCCCAGTCCCGCCGCCGGCGCGGCGCGGGCGGGTATGCCGGCGCGGGCGGGTACGCCCGTGGTGGGCACGGCGGGTTCGACGGTGGCCACGGTGGCCACGGCGGGTTCGACGGGTTCGACGGCAGCGGTCCCTACGGGGGAGGTGTTGCGCAAGGGGTTCCCTACAACCAGCCCAACCCCTACGGTCACCAGGGCCCTTACCCGCAGCCTGGGTATGCCCACCAACCCAACCCCTACGGCCAACCCAACCCCTACGCCCAGAACCCTTACCAGCAGCAGGGCCCGTGGCATGCGCAGCAGGCCCCGTTCCAGCCCCCGCCGCAGACTGTTGCCTACGCCCCCCTCGACGACCCCCACAACGAGCAGATCGAGGCGTTGCGCGCGGACCTTGAGGCCGCCAAGGAGGCGGCTCGCGAGGCTGCTGACGCGGCGGCTCTGGAGCGCGAGGAGCGACGCCTGGAGCAGGAGCGCGCTGCGGCCAAGGAGCGCGAGGAGAACCTGCGGCGCGAGATCGACAAGATCCGGTCCGACCAGGAGCGGCGCGACGACGAGTTCAAGCGCCAGCTCGAGCAGCAGGCACGCGACAGCATGGCGCAGCTCCAGTCGCTGCAGGCGGCGCTGAACACGCGCGACGACGGCAAGCCGTCCATGGGCGACAAGCTCATGGAAATGCAAATGGCCCAACTCGCGGCGTCTCAGCAGCGCATGGAGGCCGAGCGGATCGAGCGCGAGCAGCGCGCCGCCGAGGAGCGTCGACTTCGTGCCGAGGAGGCCGAGCGTCGTGAGCGGGAGTGGAAGCGCGACGCCGAACTGAAGGCGTCCGAGCAGGAGCGCGAGCGGATCCGTGACGAGACGCGTCAGGAGCGAGACCGCGACCGGGAGGAGCAGCGTCGCCGGGACGCCGAGGCTGCGAGTCAGCGCATGCTCGAAATGAGCCTCAACACCAAGCAGAAGCCCGAGGACATGCTCCTCATGCTCGAGAAGTTGGTGAACCTTCGCCCCGAGAAGGACACCTTCGAGGAGATCCAGAAACTGGCCAGCGTGGCCGTCATGGTCAAGGAGGTGATCGGCAACAATGGGGACCCCCAGCAAGAGGGCAAGTGGGAGTCGATCATTCGCAGCGGCACCCAGGCCCTGGGCCAGGCGGTGGGCGACGTCATGTCCCGGCGGGGTGGCGGTGAGCAGCAGTCCCACCAGCACCCCCAGCAGCAGTTCTACCCGCCGGCGCTTCCGGCGCCGCGGCCCGGTCACCCCCAGCAGCAGATCCACACGCCGCCGCCACCGCCGCCCTCGGCGGACCCAACCGCCACCGAGTGGGGGCGGATCATGGAGTTGGTAGTGGATATGCACGACGGGGGCAACGACCCCGACACTGCGGCGTCGCACCTCCAGGTCATGATCATGAGCGGCATGAACAAGCCCAAGGCGATCGAGTTGCTCTCGGACGCCGACGCGGCTGAGATCCGCAATCAACTGGTCATGCTCAGCGTCATGCCCGCGGTCGCTCACTCGGCCTTCAAGGTCAAGATCGACCGGTTGCAGGCTGTCCTCGGCACCGACGAGGGCGAGGAGTGGGTGGAGGCGTTGCTGGGTTCGATCTCGGCTCGGTTCGAGCACATGAAGCAGATCGAGATTCGGCGTCGCGCTGAGGCCCAGGCTGCCTTCCACGCGCAGCAGGCGCATGCTCAGGCCCAGGCGGCCCAGGCGCACAACCAAGCCCAGGCACACGCTCAGGCGGCAGCAGCGGCGCACCAGCACCAGCAGGCACAGCACCAGCAGGCGTCACCCGCGCCCGCCGCCCCGCCCCCACAGGTCCAGACCGATTCCTTGGACGCTGCGGCCTTCTCGGCGAGCGCTCGTGGTGTGACGCCTGGCGCGCCCAACTCGGCGCCTCCCGCGGAGGAACCGAGCCCTGAGGACTTCGCTCGACAGGCGCGAGGGAATGTGGAGCAACAGGGTGACCCGACCGGCGGGTGGGGGTCCTAACACTCCACAGCAAGCGGGCAGGTCTCTGTCCGCTTGCTACGCTGGTGGTTGAGGTCTAGATCATGAGTCTGCACAAGACGTCTGCCTGGGCGTACATGTCCCCCTTCGGCTCGTTCGCTCTCAAGGAGGAACGGAAGAAGCAGGAGGCGCTCGAGAAACTGCGTCTGCAGGAGCAACAAGAGCAGTTCGTTCGTGATCAGCAGGCCGCGCAGGCTGCGGCTGAGGCCGCGGCGATCGAGGACCTTCGCCGTAAGACTGTGTCGAGGATCCGCGAGTTGCAGAACGTGGCGCTGGCCACGACGGCCACGATCTCCAAGATCCGAGACGCGAGCGGAGCGTTGCCTGAGGGCGACTCCTTCTTGCAAAACCTTGAGGTGCAGCTCTCGGACATGGAGGCTGCGGTCGTGGCCGTGCAGGCCGGCACCGTGATCGACACGGCGAGCTTCGACACGCACGTTCTGGCCGTGTCCTACGCGGACGCCCAGGGCGCGTTGATCGCGATCGCCAGCGTCAACAGTCGGGCCAAGGGCGTTTGGGCTGAACTCGAGGCATACCTCCAGGGCGTCGCCCGCCGCGAGCATGAGGAGGTGCAACGGCAGGCCCAGGCCGAGCGTGAACGGCAGCGACTCGACGTGTTGAGGGCCCGTGAGGAGGCTGATCAGGAACGGGCACAGGCTCGCGCTGCGGTGCTGCAGAGGATCGAGAGCATGCGGATTCTCAGCGAGATCGAGACCCAGATCGCGCGCGAGCGTGCTGATCTTCGCCAGGCTCGCTACGAACTTCAGTCTATGCGCAGTCGGCGCGCGTAGAACTGTGGCCGAAGCAACCGAGACCACTGAGGCCAAGGAGTTCCTGGAGAGGTTCTGCGTCCACATGCAGAACCTCACAACCGCCATGCTCCAGCAGGCCCAGGTGTCCGCGCGCTTGCAACAGCAGAATCAGATTCTCGCGCGGCAAATGGGCGCGCTTGCGCAGCAACTCGCCGACGCCAACGCGCGCATGGACTACGCCGAACCCCGCATGGCGTTGCTGGGTGATCAGATCACTCAACTTGTAGACCAAACCGCGCGTCTGGCCCGAGCGATCGAAGAGCCAGTGGATCATTCGCCCTCGTCCTACATGGCACCACCGCTGCCCACGAGCGCTCCAGGTCCTCTGCGTTGGCCTGGACCAGGTGGAACCTTCCAGGCAGACGGGTCGGTGATCCCGCTGAGTTACGGCCCGCACCCAAGCGATCCGTACACTCCCCCGCCCGGTTCGCAACGCGGTGGCAGGGGACGGCCCTACTGATAGGCTGACATTTGGATCGAGCCAGGCTCGCGCTGGGCCTTCCTCGTGTCAGATCTCAAGCCGACCCAAGAGCAGAGGCGGAATCGCTTTCCGACCGGGAGCGTCCATGGCCCTGCGACCCCTAACTCACACCACGCTGCTCACCTCCAAGGGCACGCAGCGCATGGCCTACGCCCAGGGCGCAGCCCTGCCGTTGGTCGGTTTGGGGCAAGACGTGGCTGTGGCCAGCAAGCCACAAGGGCCTATGCCCGAGGGTCATTTGGCCCCTGTGGATATGGAGCAACTCCATATCCCGCCGGCTGTGCAGCGCGCGATCTACCAGAAGACCCATGCTGGTGACCGCCCCTACGACATTCAGTGGGGGCCGCCGATCAAGTACTTCAAGATCCCCCGCGGGGAGGCTGGGACCGTCGCCACCCTCAAGATCATGAAGGAGTTGGTGCTCTCCAAGTGGGGCCACCGCAACCCCGAGGTGATCTGGCTAGCGAAGAAGGTCGTCAAGGACGTGAGCCCTGGTCCCACCAAGGACTACAAGGCCATGGCCGCTGCGATCCTTGACTTCATGAAGGGCGACGTCACGTACAAGCCGCGCAAGCGGGGGAACGCCGGGATCAACTACGAGTTCGATCCTGCTGGCCTCGAGTATGTGCAGACGCCGTGGTACACCCTGCTGTCCGAGGGAAGCGGCGACTGTTTCGTCCAGGGCACGCAGGTCCTGCGGCGCGAGGGCCATGAACTGGTACCGATCGAATCCCTGCGCAAGGGCGACGAGATCTGGGGGCGTGACGACTGGTCGCGCGTTGAGCGCGTGTGGCAGAAGAAGGTCTTGGAGACGCACAAGGTCCTGCTCAACAACGGCTCTCACATGCGGTTTACCCCAGACCACAAGATCTGGGTCGCTCGGTGTGAGAGGCACCCCAGGATCACCAATCCATGTGCTTGCCCCGTGGCGTCCAGGGAGGTCTACGTCGAGCGCGTGGAGAATCTGGTTCCGGGCATGACCCTTCTCCAGCCTGGCGAGATTCCGTTCGGCACCGGGGAAATGGACCCCGACCGAGCTTACGTTGAGGGCCTCTACCTCTCTGAGGGGTGGGCTGAGGAGCGGCGCTTCGCGATCAGCGGTCAGGACGGCTGCCCTAAGGAGCGCTACAAGGACGAGGTCGAGAAGATCTGCGCAGGTCTGGGCATTGCTACCTACAGGCACCGCAAGTACGTCCGGGTCAACGACCCGGAGTGGACTGATCGGCTACGCGGCATGGGGACGCACGCGCCGAACAAACGCGCACTGTCCCTGGATCTGGACCAAGAGACTGCCCTCCGCCTCCTTGAGGGGGTCATGGCGGACTCTGGCAAGAACACAAACGGCGGTGGCCGCACGTTCACCACAACCAGTCGTGATCTGTGGCTGCAGACTCGCGTTCTCCTCAAAATGGCTGGCCGCACCTGTGGCTCGGCCTATATCGAGGAGCATGGTGGGTTGGGCAAGAACCCGATCTACAGGTTGTTCATTCGGGAGGAGAACCCGAAGCGCGCCATGAAACTCCTCCGCGTCAAGGACGTGATCCGCGACGGCCTGGAACTCCCCTGCGTGGACGTCACCACCAGTGACCACTGTGTCTGGCTCCCCGAGGCCGACTGGACCGTGCACCAGTGTGACGACAGCAGCACGGCCACCGCCGCGCTCGCCATGGCACTCGGATTCCGCGCCGGGTTCCGCACCGTCAAGGGCGACGCCTCACGCAAGGAACAGTGGAGTCACGTCTACCCCGTGATCGGGATTCCAAACGGCGCGGACCTCGTGTGGTTCAGCGCAGACAGCACGCAGCCGGACAGCTACCTCGGGTGGGATCCCCCCGCAGGCCGCCACTTCGGCATGAAGACCTGGGTGATCGACCCCTCTATCGCAGAGGGTCCAGAGTGGGAGAACGGCTAATGGCTTACCTCAACATGGCTGGCGCGCGAGCCTTGACCGGCATGGGGTCTGGTCCCTGGGACACCCTCAACTGGCAGAAGTACGGCGAGGCCTGCTACGCGCAGAACAAGGCCCCGTACAATGCCGGCGCCACTGAGGTCATGCAGGCGCTGCAGAACGCCGACCAGGTGATCATGCAGGCCGAGTCCACCTTGGCCGCGGCCAGGCCTTCCTACGAGGCCCTGGTCCGAGACCCTTCGCTCGAGGAGCGAGTGTTCGAGGTCCAGGGGTTCATGCCCGAGCTGGAGGGCGCCGAGGCCAAGGTCCGGCAGAGTCGCAGTCAACTCGGCGCCGTGGGGGCGCAGTTCTCGTCTCTGATCAAGGGCCATTTTGCTGGAGGCGGGTGCGCCTTCGTGACCGACGCAGGCAAGGCGGCTGAGTTCGCAAGCCAGGCGTCTGGCGCCGCGACCGCCGCCGCCAATGCGGTCAAGGGGATTCCGGCGCGCGTCAACGAGTTGGCCAACCTGGTGAGTGGGATCAAGAAGGAGAAGCAGCAGGCCGCTCAGGCCCAGGCTCAGTCTGCTGCCGCCGCCGCCCGCGCAGACGCCATGGCTGCTGCTCAGGCGCAGGCAGACGCCGACGCCGCGTCCCGCGCCGACGCAGCAGCCCGCGCAGCCCAGATCGAGGCCGACCGCGAGCAGCGTCAGTTCGAGCTGACGATCCAGCGCGAGGAGTTGGCCGCCCGCCTCGCTCGCGAGACTGCCGAGCGTGATCGGATCGCTCAGGAGGCCCAGCTTCGGCGCGACGCCGAGGAGCGCGCCCTCCAGCTCGAGCGCGACCGCGAGGAGCGCGCCTACCTCGCCGAGCAGCGGCGTCTCGCCATGGAAGAGGAGGGTCGCCTGCGAGCCGAGGAGCGCGAGCTTCGCAGCCAGGAGCGGGAGGCTGAGTTGAAGCGACTCCTCCTGCTGCAGGAGTTGGCCTCGAGCGGACTCCCCACCCAGTACGCGCCTCCTGGTGCGACCGCTGTCCCCGTGGCGCCGCCAGCGGCGTTCCCTGGCTGGGGAGTTGCCCCCCAGGGCCCGTCTCCGTTCGTCCCCCCTGGCGCTGTGGCGCCGACCGCCCCTCCGCAGCAGTACCAGCCCATGCCCGGCCCGAGCCCGTACCAGCAGTCTGCGCCAGGCCAGGCACCCTCCGGGCCCTCTCCGATCCCCGGGTTCCAGTGGTCCGCCTTCGATCCTGGGGCCGAAATGTTCGGTCTCGGCGCCCCTGTGAGCAGCGGAAACCCCACGTTGATCGGTGCGCAGGTTGAGGAGGGCTACGTGATCTTGGGCCCCACCGAGCATGGGACTTACCAGTTCCGCGGCCCCGACGGAAACCTCCTCTTCCAGAAGCGGGAGAGCGAGATGTACCAGCCGATCTACCACGGGAACCGGCTGATCTACTACCCCCCGGAGCAGCGTCCTGCTTCTGGGGGAGACACTGCGGCGATCACCGCGTCGATCGCACAGGTCCTGGCCGCCGGCGCTGGTGCCGCCGGCAACGTCTTCGCTGAGCGCGAGCGGCGCAAGGCGATTGAGGCCCAGGTCAAGGCTGGCTTTCCTCAGCAGCAGTCCTACTTTCCGACCACGTTCAACAACCAGTCGGGTGGTGGCTGGGGCCCTGTTCTGATCATTGGCAGCCTGGGTCTGGGCGCCGTGATCCTGGCTGTGGCCAAGAACAAGAAGTCCAAGAAGAGCGCTTAGGAACCTTGTGTCGCACCTCACGTTCGCGGAACTGCAGGGACTAGGCCTCTCCACCGCGGAGGAGCAGGCGCGGTGGGACGCTATGTCCACACCACGTGACACCGTGGACCAGGTCAACGCGCAGAATGAGCCGATCGAGCGTGTGATCGACCAGAGCTACACCTCGATCTCTCTGCCTGGGATCGCGTCGCGTCCGCAGCGGGTCAGCCCCTTGGCGCAGTCGTGGGGGTTCCCGACCGCAGTGCAGTACTCGACCCCCGGTGCGCTCGGCGAGTCCAAGTTGCCGTGGGTCCTTGGCGCGGTGGGCGTCGTCTTGGTCGGCGTGGCCCTCTACACGGCGCTCTCGGAGTAGCCATGGCCCTTGCTATGAACCAGGTCCCCGCAGCGCTCGGCTGGTCCACCAGCGGAATGGGGCAGGCCGCGGCGATCGTGGGCTCGATTCTCGGCCCAGTGGCCACGGGTGGAGCTGACGCCTATCGAACCTACGCTGACAGCGAGCAGGGCAAGAAGGAGTTGAAGCAGCGGCGCCGCGAGTTCGAGGCGATCCAGAGACTGCAGGAGCAGCAAGCGGTCGCTGCGGGCCGCCAGGCCACGATCGCTGAGATCTCCGCGATCCAGCGAGCACGGATCGCCGGCGCCTACCAGTCGAGCTACTTCCCGCTTGCGATCGGCGCGCTGGCCCTGGGTGGCTTGGCCTTGGTCGCCGTCGGCCTGTTGAGGAAGAAGTCCTAATGGCTGTTGATCGCCAGTGGCTCGAGTCCGTGCGTCGGAAGAACCGGGCGAAGTTCGGCATGGACACCCCCTTGCCTGCCGGTATGTCCGGGCTGGGCGTTGCCCCTAGGCCGTCCTCTCAGGATCTGGTCCAGGCGGTGCGCCTTGAGCGGGACGTTCGCACGCAGCAGATCCACGAGGGCCGGTTCGACCGCACGGACCCCAACAAGCCGACTGAGGGTTCGGTTGAGTCGATCGCCCAGTCCTTGCAGCAGGGCGGCCTCCCGACTCCGCAACCGCTTCCTGCTCCCGTGGTCTGGATCGGTGGACTGGCCACCGCGGGCGTCTTGGGACTCCTCGCCTACGCGATCTACAAGAGGGCCTAGCCATGCCGGTCTACCCAGGTCCTGTGATCATGACTTCCCGCCGCGGCGGCCACGGAGGGTCGCGTGCCAAGGTCGCGAACTACCGGAGTCGCATGGGCATTGGCGGACTAGGCGCGCTCGGGCAGACCCCAGAGATTGACGCTCGGCGCGCGGAGTTGGAGAATCTCCGCGCCGAGCGCCTGTCCGTGCAGGCCGAGATCGAAGCCCTGCGCAGCGGCGTCCCCGTGCAGGCTTCGCAGATCCCCGTGGCCCAGCCGGCGCCGAGTCAGATTTCCTCTGCCCAGTCCGCGTCACAAGGCCAGGGACTCCTGCGTGCGCAAGGGAGTATCGAGGTCGGAGGCGGAGGGTCTACGGCGTCGACCTATAGCGGTGCCGCTGTGGCTGGTATCGCGGCAGGGGTTGCGGTGATCTACTTCGCCTTCTTTCGGAGGCGTCGGTGAGCTACGTCCCCCTGGGACAACTCCTCACAATCACCCCGTGCTCGTTGCTCCAGAAGCAGTGCGACGCGAAGCAGGGTGTGATCGCCAACCTGCAAAACGAAAAGCGGGTCCTCAGGGAGCAGGCACGAGAACTTAGGCTTATCAGGAATGCAGTGAGTGAACGGCAAGGGAACGCACTCGCCGTGCGGGCCCAGCAGGCAGAGATTGAGATCGAGAGGCTCCAGGCGGAAGAGTTTGCCTGCTATGCCCGTCTGCGGGCATTGTGTTCGCCCCCTCCTCCCCAACCCGCCCCCTCCTTGCCTCTGCCAACGCCGTCAGCCTCGAAGGATCCCAGTCGCGCCCAGGCGACTGCTGCGACGGCAGCGAAGAAGGCTCGTCTGAGCCAGGCCAAGGCTGCTGAGGCCTTGAAGAAACTGCGCACGATCGAAACCAAGCGGCCCTCACCACCGGGCCCCGCCCCCGCTCCTGTGCAACCGTCGCCCGCAGGTTGGTCCGCGGGTGTCTACATTCCCCCGCGGGCCGTGGCCACGGGTTGGTCTACGGGTGCTGTGTTGGCTCTCGGTGTAGTCGCCCTCGCCGCCGCGGTCAGTCTGGTGGTCTACACGCGGTGAGCTACCTCGACCTGGGTCAACTTTCTACGGACGTCACCTGCGAGGAGTTGCAGGGGCGCTGCGAGTCCACACGCGTCACGATTGGCGCCGCGCTGCGCGAGGCGTCGGCCATGCGACAGCAGGGCTGGGAACTGTCCAAGAGCCCGGTACCCGCGGACGTGGCCCAAGGCGCTGCGTTGACGGAGCGTGCCGCCGAGTTGGCGCGTGAGGCCGCGCGTCTCGAGTCGCAAGCAGAGGATTGTTGGACCCTCTGGCGCGCACAGTGCTCAGTTGCCAGCCGCGCTGTTGAAGGCACCACCGCCGGCGCGCGGGTGAAACTACCGCCCGGCAAGACGGTGACCGAGGCACGCATTGAGTACGAGGTGACGCAGCGACCAGCGGGTGAGCCAGTTGAGGTCGCGGCGGCCCGTGCGATCGCCCTTGAGCGCGATCCTAGGACGAGTTGGGCTGTGGAGTCCGCCAGATTCCAACAAGCACAAGTTCAGCGCGCCCGTGCGCTGACGCCTGGGCGTTGGACCACGGGCGCAGTAGCCTCCCTGGGGGTCGTGTTGACCGTCGGGTTGTTTGGGCTGTGGTACATGAGGAGCGGTTCATGAGGTTTCTTTCCCACGCCGTTACCACCCCCTGGTGGACCGCAAGCCTCCAGGCCGCGAAAGCCAAGCAGGCCGCGACCCCGTCGGCCAAAGAGGCGGTTGCGCGCCAAGCCGAGGCCGACCGGATCACCCGCGAGAACATTGCGTTCTCGCGTCAAGCTGCTGCCAACCGTGCCCGTGCGGACGCCATGGCTGTCGTGCGGCAGCCACGCCCCCAGCCCAACGATCTGATCCCACCCCAGATCTCCGGCCAGGGCGGCGGCGCGCTTTCTCGTGCCGAACAGGACTACATGATCGACCTCGCACTCACAAACCAGGGGGCTGATCTGGCGTTTGGGACGCAGCGCCAAGGCCCCTCCGGCGGGGAGGTTCTCCTCTATGGGCTTGCAGGGCTGGCTGCTATTGGGATCGTGGTACTGGCGTTCAAGAAGAAGTAGGGCCGTATGACCACATTCACCATGGACTCGCTCGGCGGTTTCTTGCGCGTAGGCCCTCAGGCTTACGCGGAGAACCCCAATGGTGTGCCGGTGATCCAGCGCGGCCCCCACGGCATGTACCTCTCCAGGGACCCCGTGGTCACCCGCGAGCATGAGCGCAGCGGGTCCGGGTTCCGGTTCTGGGTCGAACAGCTCAACGTCCCCGCTGACGAGTCATGGACCCCCGAAGCCAAGGTCGTCGGTCTTCTAGGAATGGGCGACGCGCCCCCGTGCCCGAAGTGGCACACCTGGGCCTTTGGCGCGGTGGCGCTCGGGCTGGCCTACAAGTACTGGAGGCGGAAGTAGAGCGTGGCCTACACCATGTCCCAACTCGCCCCCCTCACACTCGGCGCCCTCGGCGCGCAAGGAGGTGTCCTCCAAGACGCCTTCCAGTACCTAGACGACATAGCTCGTGTGGAGGGTGCCGCCGCTTTCCAGCAACCCGAGTTGCGGTGTCCGCCAGGACGACCGCAGGTTCCACCAGGCCCAATACCCCGCAAGAACCCTGGGGTGGGTGGGGTCGGAACCCAGATCAACAAAGCGCTCGACGTCCTGTGCCATGGGCGCCCCAAGGCAGCCGCTGCGATCCTCAGCAACGTGGAGAGGATCTTGATCCCCGGGTTGGACCCCAACGACCGCGCCGTCTGGACGGGGATTCTTGGGTCTGCCCAGGCGTGGGTGGTGCAGTACGCCAACTCCGTGGCCGCGAACCTGAGGTTGCAGGAGGCCGCTGAGGCTGAATATCAAACGGGTGTGCGGGAGTTCAACCAGAGCGCGGTTGCTCAGTACGAGCTGTGGCGGGCGCAACGTGAGATCGACACCGCGCGTGACATTCAAGCAGTCAAGGAGTCCGCAGCTCGCACCTCTGACGCAGTTGGCGATTGGCTGACTGAAAATTGGTGGAAGGGCGCCCTCATTGCTGGGGGCTTGGTGACCCTGTACGCCGTTGGCCGCGGAATCGCCGCAAGGCTCTAGGAGATCAACATGCCGCCCCCTTTCTGGAACTTCGCGCCGCAGCAGCGCAACGGCAACTTCGCGCCGGGCTTCGATCGTCGAGACCCGACCAGCAACATGTACCAGGACTGGACCCCAGGGCCGTCCCTACCAGCCGCAGGCTACGGCGCCGTGTCCGAGGTCGGCGGTGGCATGCTCAGGAGACCGAACATGAGTGGTGTGGGCGACTTCTTCACCTTCCCCCAGGGGACCAACCCGGGGACCTTCTACAGCCAGCAGGTTCGGAGCGGCGAAATGCCGACTCCTACCGCCGGCTCGCCCATGGCTCAGGCCCTCCCTGAGATCCACCCGGAGACCATGGACGAGACCGCGCTCTACAACCAGACCTACTCTCACAGCGAGGGTGCCATGGCCTGGGAGGGCACACCCGCGCCTTGGGACCTCCCTCCGATCCCCGGGTCGCCGCAGACGAAGGCGCTCTCGCCAGGAGCAGCCCCTGGCGCGATCATGGCCATGGACCAGCGTGAGCACGCGGCGTCCGAGAACAAGGCGATCGAGGCGGCTCAGGCGTCGAAGATCGCCGCCGACAACGCCGCCCGTGCGGCCATGGTCGGCGCCCCCAAGGTGGCGGCCACCCACGCGGCCACTGCGCAGGCTGCTGCCAACGTCGCGGCGCGCTGCTGCCGCACGCCGCGCGGACACAAGGCCGCCGCGGCTGCTCAGGCCGAGGCGACCAAGGCTGTGGCCGCCGCCAACGTCGCGGCGCGCAACGCCAATCCTCCCCAAGGGAGGAAGCAGGGTATGGGTGACTGGCTCACGCTGTCTGGCATGGGTGGGTTCCTCGACAACCCCGTGGCCGGCGGCGTCCAGGTCAAGCACATTCTCTACGGGGTGGGCGGCGCCGCCGTCCTCTTCTTCGGTTACCGGTTCGTCAAGAGTCGCTGATCATGCAGAGTCACTGGATAGAACCGGCCCCATTGGGCGAGGCGCAGCGGATCGGCATGGGCCAAGCCCAGCAGACCCCTGTTCCGGGGCAGGCTCCCCCCACGGCGCCTCCCGCTCTCGTCCAGCGACAGATCGTGGCTGAGACCCAGCGCGTTGCAGCAGCGTCGAAGCACAGCACTGGAACCTGGGTCGCGGTGGCGGTTGGTGCAGGTGTTGTGCTCGCTGTGGGGTACTGGCTTGGAACGCGCAAGGGTGTTCAGCGCGGCAAGCGGGTCGCCAAGAAGGAGTACCGCACCGCCAGGCGTGCGGTCGAGGAGTTCGAGGAAGGAGAGGAGTAGTCGTGTTCAAGCCCTGGGTCAATCCGCCAACGCAACTCGCACCCGCGCCTCGCGGACCTGTGCTCAGGCCTCGCCCTTTGGGTGACATGGATCCGATCCTGGGCCAGGTTGGGACCTTGACCCCGACTCAGAAGGCCATGCTGTTCGTGCATGGGGTGATCTTGCTCGGGTCGGCGTACCACGGGTATGTCCGCAACGAGAATTCGATTCTCTGGGGTGGGAGTTGGGCGGCGAGCGCGCTGATCTGCCCGACCGTGACCACGGCCTTTGCCCTCTCCCAGGGCTTTGGCAGACCGAGGAAGTCCTAGTGGCCCTCTCCTACTCTGACTTCACTGGCATGGGGCAGGCGGCCACCGGGGCCTACCGGTATGGTCTTGGCGCCAAGGCCAAGCCCAAGGCATGCTGCGCGAGTTGTGCGCACAGCGGGCCGTGCGCCAGCGACGATCACCCACACTTCCCCTGCGCCGCTTGCGGGAAGGCTCGCCCTACGGACAACAAGCCGTGCCCTTGGTGCAAGCGCAACATGGGCTGGGCGAAGTGCGGCGGCGTGAGCGGGTCGAGAGCACCCACTCGTACCGCGCCCGTGTCCCACAGCACCACCGTGATCCAAGGCCAGGCAGACCTCGAGCCCGGCGACTACGGCTACCAGTTCCCCTCCACCACCCAGCCAGGCACCACCGTGTTCGGTCGGCGGCAGGGATTCGTTGATCCCAGTCGCAGGATCGAGGTCACGCGCATGGTCACGGAACTGGAGTTCCTCGCGGGAACTCCAGGCGTCCACCCCCGCGCGCTCGCGTCCAAGCTCTGGCAGGCACGCAAGGCGCTCATGGGGATCGGTAACTGGGAGTGGGCCAACTACCAGAACCCCGGCATGGCCTACGACTCGAAGGAGGATCTTGAGTTGAGGCTGGCAGCCGTGGAGCGCGTGCTCGGCGTGGCCGGCGTCTCCCCCAAGATCATGAGCCAGCTCTACGGCATGTCCGGCCTGGGCGAGTGGAACCCAAGTTCGATCCCCACCCGTGGGAACACCTTGGACCCGATCTCGAAACTGGCGGCCTGTATCCAAGGCGCCCTTTGCCTGCCCAAGAGCCTGTGTTGCCCTCGCGGTTCGTGCTTCACAGGTGGGCCCGGCGCCGGGGTTCCGTTCGCAACCGCGCAGCCACAAACGCGGCGTGGGCGGACGAGGATTCCTGAGAACGGCGACCAGACGTGGATCCCGCGCGAGCCGCAAGACACATGGGTTCCTTGGGAGGAAAAGGGCGACACCGGCCTTCCGCTTGACCCGGGTGACACCTGGACCCCCTGGGAGAAGAAGGGTGACACCGGGCTGCCTCTTGACCAGACCAAGATCCCTCTTGCTCAGCCCAAGCAACCGCTTGCTCAGCCCAAGCAACCGCTGGTGAACCAGCAGACTGCTCTAGTGCAGTCAGAGAAGACCGTGCTGCAACAGGCCGCTCCCAGTGCGGTCGTTCAGCCCCAGCCGTACGTGGGAATCAATCACGTGCCCGGTTTCCCAGGCGAGCGCTTTGTAGTGGTCGTGGGAACCTTCCCCACCGCCCAAGCCGCCATTGCCGCTGGAGCGCAGTCCGCGGTGCCGGAGGTTGTGTGGGCCAAGCAGCAGGTTGGCTACACCCAGATCACCCCGGCGCAAGCCGCCGCGCAGGCTCAGCGAATGGGGAACCAGGCCGCCGCTGCCCGCGCCCTCGCACAGCAAGGGCAGAAGCAAAAGGCCACCACCTCGGTGCCCGCGCCACGCCCCGCGGCCCCTGTTGTCCAGCAGTCTCGTCTGCAGTTGGTTCCTGACGCTGGGCCGGGCACCTCGACCACTGGCGTGGTACGCGGCGGCGTCACTCCCACCCCACGACCACAGGTTGTCCCGATCCCTCAGGCCCAGGTGCAGTCGGTCGCGACTGGGTACCAGCAGCGTGCAGAGCCTGTCGCTGCGACGCAGCAACAGCAGAGCCTGCAGCAGAGTTTTCAGCAGGGCACCCAGCAGATCTTGAACGCCGCCCAGCTCGCGGAGCAGGAGCGGCGGCGCCGGGCTGGCCTGGTGGCAGGGGCCGGCGGAGCTGCCATGCTGGGTGGTTTGGGGGCCCCGGTGTCCCTCTCTCACATGCCAGCGCTCCAAGCACTGCGCCAGTCCATGCAGCAGACGCGGCGAGTACTCCAACAGAAGCGGCGGCGGTCATGACCCACTACGTTGAGTCCAATCCCTGGTTCTCACCGCCTGCGCTGCAGTATGTCTCGCGCTTCGGCGTGAACCCGCCCGTGCAGAACAACGCCTGCTACGGCATGCACTGGCACCAGGACCGCCCGTTCGATCCACCGGTTGGACTGGCCGAATCGGCGCACGGCAGCCTCCCGCGCTACGCAGGGCCCCGCCAAGCCCTGGACTACCAGGACAACCCCCCTCTCTACTGGCACCCTGGCGGTTCGCACCGCTATCACGGTCGTCTCTACCGAGGCTCGGGGTACTGGGGCCGATATCCTGACGAGGCGCCCGAGGACTTCCACCCCGGTTCGGGTGTCCCGTGGGGTGGCGGATACCACCCTGGCGGTGGGTATCGCTCGAACCCGCTTGAGTGGCACCCCGGCGGTGCTCACACCTACCACGGTGAGCAGCACTACGGTTCGGGCCGTATGCACCACCACGGCAGGTCGCCCTCGACCTACCACCCCGGTGGCGGCGTTCCGCACCATGGTGAGTGGCACGCTGGCGGCGGTCACTACGAAGCCAACCCCTCTGGCCCCTACGGTGGGTTCTCGTTCGGCGACCGGGTCACCTGGTCGCGTGAGGCAGTCGAGGACTTCGGTCGTAGGTCCGGTGAGATCATGTACGTGAAGTCGTCCACCCCTGCGGGCGACGTGATCGTGAGCCACCCCCGGAACCCCAGGGGCATTGCCGTATTGGACTGGGAGCTTGAGCGCCTGGTGGACACGAACCCCTACCAGCGTCGCGGCGAGCCGGAGTTGCCCGGCGTCTGGCATGAGGACTATGCCGACGAGTACGACGACGGGATCGGCTCCTCGATCGACCAGTTCGGCGCGTTCGAGTTCAACCCGCCTTACGACCCGTCCTTCGGTGGCACCAGGCCCCTAAACCCGTACGGGACGCCTCGGTGCCCCCACCCCCAGACTCGGCCCCTGCCGTCCAGGGGCAGTGAGGGCTGGGACGGCTGGGAGGAGTGCACGCGGTGTGGTGACATGATCCCGCCACGTCACCCCGGTGGAGCACGACGGGAGAACAACCCCGGCTGCCGCCCCGACGGCATGGGAGGTCAGGACTGCTGGTATCCGAACCCAGGGACCAGGGACATTCGGGGCTATCAGGTCCCTGTCGAGGTCAGTCCGACGGGTCGCTACCACCGGATCCGCGTCATGGATCCCAGGGATTGCCCGCAGACTCGCACGAAGACGATCAGCGCCCGCAAGGGCCTCAAGCAACTCCAGTGTGTGACTGGCGAGCGTGGCCCGCGCGGCGGTACGACCCAGGTTCAGTCCTGGCTCTTCGACGCGGACATGTACACGCCCGACGACGTGGCCCGTTGGGCAGGCGGGCATGACCTTCGCGGTGAGCCCTTGCTTTTCACCCAGAGCAAGCGCAAGGCGACCAAGCGACGACTGGCCGTGGGGCCAAAGAAGGGGACGCCGAAGAAGCGCAAGGCGCCACCCAAGAAGAAGGCCGCGGCCAAGAAGCGCAAGCCCGCAGCCAAGAAGAAGCGCACGGCGTCGAAGCGCAAGCGGAAGGTCGCGGCGAACGCTGGCGGCGTTCCGCGCGGCCACAAGCCTGGGTGCGGGTGCTTCGCCTGCGTGAGGCGACGGGCCGCCTAGTCCATGCAACGCACGCTCGAGTCCGCTTGGTCCCTGCAGAGAACGCCGTTCTTCATGCGCAACCCTCGTCGGTTGCCGCGTGGGGAGGCGTCTCCGAAGTTGCTTCCCTGGGCGCACGCCATGGAAGACCTGCGGACGATCATGGACTCACCGACGCCGTGGCGGTTCCTTGAAGAGGGGTTCGTCCTCTACGACGGCCCGTCACTGATCGACGGCGCGCCGATCCTGGCGATCGTGACCGGCACGTCCAAGGCCAGCGTCAGCGGGAACGTCAAGACAGGCCCCATGCTTCAGACGTGGATCCTGCGCAAGGACGTCTCACCGCAGGCTGCAGTCGACCAGGGCCTGGACGGGTCGATCTGCGGTGACTGCATGCACCGTGGGACGGTCGCGGAGAAACCGGTCACTCGCCAGCGGAAGGTGATCACTCCGTCTGAGGCCCGCCGTGGGTTCGGCGTCGTGGGCGGTCCGCAGACTCGGCGAGTCCCTGTCGAGCAGGTCATGGAAGGCCGCTCGTGCTACGTGGTGGTCTCCCAGGCGCCCGACGCTGTGTGGAAGGCTTACTACCGCGGAAACTACGGTCAAGCGCTGCGGATCGAGCAGATCCCGTTGATCGGTCACGGGCGCGTGTCCAGACTCGGGTCGTACGGGGACCCCGCCGCGGTCCCGGTGGAGATCTGGGAAGCGCTGATCGTTGGAGCTGTTGGGTGGACCGGGTACACGCACCAGTGGTGCGAACCGTCCGCCCAGCGCTACCGACACTTCCTCATGGCGTCCGTGGACACGCGCGAACAGTTGGCCCAGGCCCGCGACGCTGGGTGGCGCACCTTCCGCGTCTTGCGCGGAGACGAAGCTCTGGTCGCAGGCACCGAGATCCAATGCCCAGCGAGCGCGGAGGGCGGTTTCACGAAGACCTGCGACGCTTGTCGAGCGTGCCGCGGTAGGCCGAGTCCTTCGCATGGAGCGTCGGTTGCGATCTCGGTCCACCCGCGCTGGCAGGTGCTCTACGACGTAGAGACTGGCCACGTTCGAGCGCACCGTGTCCTAGAGAAGAAGAAGGGGAAGAAGGCCTCCAAGAAGAAGCCGGCCAAGAAGGTCAAGGGGAAGGCGGGGAAGAAGAAGCCTGCCGTTGCTGACCTGCCGCAGTCTCGCAGTGAGATCGTTGTCGTGGACTACCTGGCAGGGGGCGAGATTCGTGGTCTGGTGAAGGTGGTTCGCAAGGCGCTCAAGTCTGGCGCACCGAGCGAGTATCTCGCGGAGCGACGCCACGAGTTTCCCTCCTACGTTCAGGGCTACTTTGACCTCATGATCGACTACTTCGGTCAACAGCGCTCGGTGCACGAGAACCCGCTTCTTGCGGTCGTGGGCATGAACCCTGGCCGGCGGTCGCACCACGAGATCTCCTCTGCGATCGAGCACGGTCACGAAGCTCTCGAGCGTGCCTTGGAAGACGCAGCCCCACGTCGGGTCGTTGATTCGATCGGTCACAAGTTGGACGTGCTTGAGTCGGCCCTGGGGCGCGCGGTTCGCCCGAACCCCTACGTGCACCCCCTGGCCTTCGAGGCTCGCCACAGGTTCCACGAAGACCAGGCCGCTGGCCACGACGACGCAGCCGAGTACTGGCGCGGTCAGGCTGGAGCCCTCTTCACGTCCGGCGGGCACGACCCTGCGCCCAAGCGACCGAAGGCGGTTGCAGGGGAAAGTTCCAAGGGTAGGTTGAAATCAAAGGGCAAGTCCAAGAAGGCTGTTCGCAAGAACCGCACGACTGGAAACAGCGCCAAGCCGAACGCTCGCCTGAAGGGCAAGATCAGTGTCGCGGAAGCTCGCAAACGGTTCGAGGGAATGCCGGAGGCTCGCAAGGCCTACCGCACCTTCCACGAGAAGGAAGGCAACGACGTCGAGCTATACGAGATCGACGACGGAAGCCCGGACCTCACCGTGGCGCCTGTGCACGCGGCTTTGCACCGCACCCTCGAGACCAACTACTGGGTCCCGTGGGAGGGCAGCAACAAGACCGGCACGCTCTGGCTCCACGAGCACAAAGAGGGGCGTGGCCTCAAGGGCCTTTCCCGCGGCAAGGGCATGCCCAACCCAGAGGACCTCCCACTCGAGATCTACGACCCCCGCACCAAGACCACACGGAAGATCGCGGGCAAGTTCAAGGTCTCGAAGTGGTGGTACGACTAGGAAAAGCGCATGACTTTGCTGATCCCAGTCCTGATCAATCCCGGTGACGACAAGAAGCCCCGCAAGAGGAGCAAGAAGACCATGGCCAAGAAGAAGGTCGCCAGGAAGTCGTGGGTGGCTTCCGCCCGCAAGGCAGGCGCAGTGACCGCGCGCGGAAAGGTCATGACCAAGGCTGCTGCCCTCTCGAAGGGGATTCGCGTGCCTGGGTTCATTACCCCCACCGAGGCTCGGCAGCACAAGTCCGCGGCGAGCACCGCCAAGCGGCGCAGCACGGCCTGGAAGAAGCTGACCGGTGGTGGTCGGGCTCCCGCCGTGTCCCCCAAGACCAAGTCCTGGCGTGCTCGCAAGGGCTACACGCGCGGGCGTTCGTACTCGAAGGGGACGGCTTACGCCAGCAAGTCCGAGCCGATCAAGTGGACCGAGGCCGCTGCGGCGTCTGGCGCCGTCTACCCCGCCGGGCACGCCCGCGCCGGTCGCCCCATGTCCAAGAACGACGCGCTCCGCTACCAGCGGCCCGTCGTCGGGTTCTTGACCCGGGGCATGATCAGCGGGTTCTACGATCGGGTCCTCGAGGGCGGCGCGGTCACCAAGAAGAAGGCCAAGTTCACCCAGGCCCAGACCTGGCTCAAGGAGCAGGCCAAGAAGCTCGGCACTGCCCGTCGCAAGCGCGCGTCCCCCTGGAAGCGCTCGCCGCAGTACTACACCAAGTCGGGCAAGGCGCCCGGCGGCAAGGCCTTCAAGAAGGGCGCCCGCAAGCCGGACTACAAGCAGTCCTGGGGCTCGAAGGCCAAGTTCCAGCGTGAGGGCGCCGCGTTCGGCGGCAAGTACCTCCGCGTCAAGCACCGAAAGGGGCGTGGTCCTGTAGCCCGCCCTGCGATTTACCGAGGTTGGAGTCCGTCACAAGCCGAGATCTTCGAGTTGGAGTCCGGCGGGTTTGCGGGTCCACTGTCTGCGCCAGGAGGCAACGTGCAGCTCAACCGTCCCAAGCGGCGGAAGGCGCGGAAGACCCGCCGCCGTCCGTCCGCCACTCGTACCGCAACCGGGCGCTTCAAGAAGCGCCGCAACCCCAAGGCTCGCCGCAAGGTCGCCGCCAACAAGCGCCGCAAGCCGCGTCGCAAGAAGCGCAACCCCAAGCTGAAGGTCTACAACAACAGCAGGCCGAAGCGTCGCCGCAAGGCGCGTCGCAACCCGCGTCGCAAGGCCGTCAAGCGGAACTACGGCTACCGTCGCAAGAAGGTCGCCACCAACAAGCGGCGCAAGCCGGCTCGTCGTCGGCGTCGCAAGGTCTCGGCCAACAAGCGTCGCGTGCGTCGCAACGGCTACCTGGCGGCTCAACTCGCCTCGGTCCAGAGCATGAGTTTCTACACCGGCGTGGCTGGCCTCCTGGTCGGCGCGGGCGGCACCTTCGCGCTGAGCAACATGGCGCTGCGGTCCTCCTACCTCGCTGGCTGGGCCTACGAGCCCGGCCTCATGGGTCACGCCAAGCGCCTCGCGGTGCGTGGCGGCAGCGCGATCCTCGTGTCGGCTGCGGCTGAGTTGGCCAAGCCAGTCCTGGGCAACCAGGCCGGCAAGGCGGCTCTGGCTGGCGGCGCGGCCTACGCGATCGGCTCGCTGCTCCTCGAGGCCACCCCGCTGGGTCAGTGGCTCGGCATGGGCATGGGCATGAGCGCCATGGGTCCCATGGGCGGCATGGGCGGCATGGGCTCGGTCCTGAGCCCGCGTCAGCTCGTCGAGGGCGAGAGCGCGGCTCGGCTCAGCACCGAGTTCTCGGGCATGAACGACTGGCTGACCCTTTCGGGTCTCGGCCAGCCGGTTCCGATCGAGGACCTGCGCGGCTACCCCGGCCAGTACGGCGGTGGCATGAGCGACTGGGTCGAGTTCAAGCCGGACTCGGGCTTCGTCGCCGACAACGTGTTCGACCCCGCCGAGCAGCACTTCTAAGCGAAGGCTGCCTCAAGAGGCGACGCGGGCCCGCGCTGGTGTCCGCCCGTCTGACTCTCAAGCCTCACTTCCTGCAGTGGTTCAACCAACCACGAGTACCTGACCAATCGGCACGGTGTCGGTTGGATCAAGTGCGTTAAGGGTGACCTGGTCACCAGGCCCCAAAGGAAGTGTCCAATGCGCGTTGTCCCCATTCCCGCCGTGGGTGCGGTCGGATCCCGTCCCCGGAAGGAGCCGATCTACGACACCGAGGGCTGGGCCCCCGGCGTCCCCATGGCCGCCCAGATCGTCACGTTCGTCAACTTCAGCGGCTTCAACACCGCGGGCCTCTCGTTGGCCAAGACGTTCGGGCGTGACACCAACCTGCAGGGCCAGAACGGTCTGCCGGCTGCCCACCACCACTACTGGTACGGGCTCCGCATGAAGATCCGCTCGCTCGACGCGGATCTGTCGGACGCGGCCAACGTGGGCGTGTTCGAGGAGATCAACCGGATTCGTGAGCTGTCGTTCACGCAGTTCCGGTTCGCGAGCAGCGAGCTGATCACGATCCAGGCCGACGAGGCCCCGTCCGGAACAGGCCCCCAGTTCGCTCAGACGACTCATGCTGGCACGACGATCCTGTCGCTGCCCAGCGGCGTGCCCACCCGTGGGAACGCGAAGGACGTCACGATCTCGGGGCGACCCGTGGAGATCGTCGCGCTCGAGGCGTTCCGCGTGGTGATCGGGACCCCCTCGGGGATCACCCCGACCGTCTCGCTCTACGCGAGCGTGATCCTGGAGGGCCTGCTCCTCCGCGGGATCACCGGCTAGAGGGTCTTCCTCTAGTTCAAGCAAGAGCAACACTTGCAAACGAGCACCCGGCCCAAGTGGCCGGGTGCTTTCGTTTGGAGGGTCTTCTCCTTCGGGCACGTCGGTGTGGCAGGTTACCTTGGCGGTCGAGGTGGACATGTCGAGAGCCCTTCCGATCAAGCGCCAGGGCGCGCTCACCGAGGACAAGGCGTGGTTGCTGGGCTTCCTGGCTGGCGACGGCAACGTCACGATCGAGGAAGACGGCGGCGCGCACGTCTCCGCCAACTGCGGCAACTCAGAGGGTGACGAGCAGCTCGCTGAGCACGTTGCCGGGTTGTTCCGGGAGATATACGAGATCCCAGCGAGCGTGCGACTGCAGGGGCGTGATCCCTATGAGAATCGCGAGCCCTACTGGCAACCGATCACCTACCGCAAGAATGTAGCGCTCGACCTGCGGTCGTTTGGGCCGTTGGGAACCTACGACTGGCGTGTTCCCAGGCGGATCAGGCACTCCCTTCGACTGAGCGCGGCCTGGGCCTCTGGGTTCTTCGACGCTGACGGCCACGCCAGGTTCAACCTCAAGCGGTCCGCTCGGTCGGTCACGGCCTCGAGTGTGAATGAGACTGGTCTGCGCGAGGTACCCAAGATCCTTGAGCGTCTTGGAATTCGCAGTTCTTGGCACTCGGAGCCCGAGGGCCGCGGCGAGGGGTGGAGCCCAGGTCACTACGTGATCGTCTGCGACCGGCGATCGCTCGAGCGGTTCGCTGAGGTGGTTGGATTCCGTTGCAGTCGCAAGGCGGAGTTGCTCCAGCAGGCGCTGGGCTCCTACAAGCGTGAGCACCCGAACCTCCTGCGTCATGAGGTCGAGGAGCGGTTGCCCGACGTGCTGCGCCTGCGGGCCCAGGGCGCAGCGTTCGCCAAGATTGCTGAGGATCTTGGCCTGGCCACCGCCCAGGTGGCCAAGGGCATGATCAAACGCGCGTCCAAGAAGGCCGGCGATCTGTGTTTGATCTGCCAGGAGGCCGAGGCCACACACTCGGTCCCGCGCGTCGTTCGTGGTCGCTCCTCGAAGTACGTGTGTGAGCCGTGCCTGGAGCGGCTGGAGCCCGAGGCCGAGTCATGGGGAGACGAGCTGGTTCAACTGAAACTCGGTGACGTGGCCGAGTTTCTAGACCAGCACCACTACCTTGGCCGGCGTTCAGGCAGGTCGGCCTTCGCCCTCAGGAACAAGCACGGCGTCCTGGCCTTCTCCCGGTCTCCACAGGCGGCGCCGCTTCCGCGCGATTGGTTCGAGCTGTCCCGCTGGTGCATTGTCTCGGACGAGGACAGCGCGGGGACCAGACAGTGGGCTCAGGCTCGGGCGTGGCTCTTGAAGAACACCGACACCACGACCGTGGTCAGCTACTCAGACCCGTCTCGGCATGACGGTGCGCTGTACCGGGCCGCTGGCTGGCTCTGGGCTCCGTCTGGGCAGTTCCTGCTCAAGGGGCTCTCCATGGCGAAGGAGCGTCACCCGGAGGCCCCCTACGTGGACAAGGTCCGGTGGATCTACCCGCTCCGTCCTGACCCCCGCCGCGCAGACAAGCTCACGATTAGGCACCCCTGGCTCTGGAACCATGACGCGCTCAAGTGGCTCTGTGAGTGGCCCGAGCCCACCTGGTCGCGCCGTGGGACCGCGCGCGGCGGGGGCAAGGACTTCAAACGCTGGACCGAGCTGCTGAAACTGCGCGCCGCTGTCACACCCACACCCCGGTAAGGTGAGGTACCCCCCCCTCTATCCCGCCAGGGTGTGACGCCGCATGAACCCGCACCTCGTCGTCGCCGGCGTCCCCCGCACAGGGACCACCTTGCTTGCCAACCTCCTCACCGTGCCCGAGGAGCGGCGCTGGTGCAGCGTGGAGCCTGGCCACTTCGCCGTCACCGAGCACCAGCGGATCTACAACCGTGCCAAGCTCCTGGGCTGGCAGATCTCCTCTCCCAAGATCGACGACGTCCTAGCCTTCCTCAGCACCTTGGATCGCTTTGGGGTCAAGGAGGTGCACCAGGGGCAGACCCAGGGCGCGATCAAACTTGCGCCGCTTCGGATCGTGGCCTGCGTCCGAGACGCCAGAGACATTGCGGTCTCCATGGCCGACCCTAGGTTCGTGCACGCGCGGCGCCCGCCCACACCGCTCGGCATGGCCCAGCTCACCAATCGCTACCTTCAGGCCTTCCGCGGTTGGAAGAACCGGTTTCCCGTCACCGTGGTCCGCTACGAGGACCTGGTGAAATCTGAGTCCTACCGAGTTGACCTAGGCGTTGCGCTCGACTGGCCATTGGCTGGTGACCCCAGTCGCAACCTCGATCTCTACCGCCGCGGCGACGAGAAGCGGGACGGCGTGGTGTCGCGGCGCACGCCCGCGGATCGTCAGCAACACGCCGAGTTGGCGGTCGCGGTCCACGAGGCATGCTGCCCTTACCAATCCGAGTTTGGGTATGCTTAGCGCATGAACGGATACGTGTGCTGCCGCGTCTGTGGACGTGTCTTCGAGTTGGACGGCGCCATAGCTGGGACCGGCCTCGGGTTTGAGCAGGTGCCGACCAAGACGCGAGGGGACATGATCGTGTGTCGCCCGAGCGGCGACAGCGACTGCCGCCGTCGCCTTGAGGTTGAGATCAACCGTCTGGTCCGCGAGGAGAACTACCAGGGGTTGATCACCTTTTACAAGCCCACACGGGGCGCGATCCACGAATGACCCAGTCAGCCCCTCCTGACCCAGTCCAAGCAGCGCAGGTCGCACCCTTCCTCTGGATTGGCCCACAACCCCCCACCGGGACGTCGCTCAAGGCTGCAGGCTGTGACGCAGTCGTTCTTTGCGCGACTAGCTTCCAACTTCGGGACGAGGCGTTCCCAGGCGTCGAGGTGCTGCGCTACCCGTTCGAGGACTACCCGCACCCGGACCCGTCCACCTGGGATTTGGTCCAAGCAGCAGCCCGCGAGGTGGCAACTCGAATCGCACTGCAGAAGCATGTCCTGGTGACCTGCATTGAGGGTCGAAACCGTAGCGGGTTGGTCTGCGCCCTGGTCTGCTACGAGTCCCTAGGCGCGCCTTCGCCTGACGCGGCCATTGCGCGCGTGCGTCAAGCCCGCGGTGAGATCGCCCTGTCCAACGCGGCTTTTGTCGAATGGCTGCGAGGACGTGAGCGGCGGTCCGTCTCCTCCTGAACCCCACTGGCAGGGGAAGTTTCCCGCGGTAGCGTCGTGGTATGGGAGGAGCGCCACCAAGGCGTTGCCCACGGACACTCTTCTCTGCGTGAACCCCCGGCGCGGCTTCGGCCCCGCCGGGGGGACACGTGTCCCCTCGAAGCCAAGCCAGGAGAGCCCCACCTTGACCAACTCCGCCATGTCCAGGGTCACCCAGGGCTGGGGTGCAGGCCAGACTTGTGCCCTCTGCCACGGCTTCGCCAAGATCCCGCCGCTGATTCGCGGCACGGACGGGAAGTCGCACCTCAACCCTGACTTTGAAATGGTCAAGGCGTTCCAGGTCCGCGCCGAGCCGTTCGACTTCGCGATCCCCGCCGGCGGCACACAGGTCTTCGCGATCACGCCGCCCGCCGAGGGCCAGTCCGCTGGAGACTTCTTGATCAGCGAATTCCGTGGCTTGTTCGGACCTGCCGGCGCCCGCGACCTCGCGTTCGAGTTCCTGAACATGCAGGACGAGAAGCTGTTTCAGAACGCGCCCGTCTTCAACACGCTGATCATGGGCAACGCACACCTCAACTGCTGCCTTCCCTGCTGCACCCTGGTCCAGGCCGAGAACACGCTGCAAGTCCAGGTCACCAACAACGAGGCTGTGCCCGTCACGGTCGGGATCACTGCGGTCGGCAAGCGCTTCCTCCCCCCGTCGGAGGAGCTGCGCTCGGCCATGCTGTCCTACTGGAACACGATTCCCAGCTACCCCTACTTCCTGACGCTCGACGACCAGCAGGTCGCTGTCGCCGCTGGCACGCAGGCCACGGCCTTCATGACCGTGCCTGGGACCGGGGACTTCGAGCTAATGTGGCCGCGGACCGAGGTGCGGCCTGACGGGGGCGCCGTTCCCAACCCGGACACGATCTTCGTCACGGTCGCTGAAGGGATTGGGCGTCTCTTGCAGAGCGACCCGCTCCCGCTGGGGTCCTTCATTGCGACCCCTACCTTGACGGTGGCTGGATTCCCAGGCGGCCTCTACCGTGCCGCCAGCGCGTGCCACTGTCCCCCGGCCTCTCAGCTCTTCAAGCGCAACACGAGAGTGCGGGTCACCTTCGACAACCGTGGGCCCGACGACGCGATCGTGCGTCTGACCTACGCTGGGTGCTTCCACCGCGTGGACGAGTGCCCTCCAGGTCGGTCGATCGACCGGATCCGAAGCCTCGAGCCGACGATCGGCCCGATCCAGATCCCGCAGGGCAACTACTGCGCGCCCGCGCAGCCCGCGCCACCGGTGCCCGTCTCGGTGCCTGGGACCGCCGCGGCCTATCCCTACGGGACCGCGCAGAACACGCCGCAGCGTCAGGCCGCGCAGGGTGGTGCTGGATACGGCTACGTTCCGCCTAACCCAGGTCGACGGAGCATGGTAGTCCCCGGCGTCGGCCTGATCTGGGAGGGCTCCAGCGGCGCGCTGGAGTACATGTGGAAGTCCTACGATCCGGGCCCCGGCGGGGTGCCCGTTCCGAAGCACGGTGCCGCCTACGGCATGGGCGGAATGCAGGGTGGTGTTGCTGCCCACCAACTCGTGCCAGGCACTCAGTACTACGACCCCCTCAGCAACTCGTGGAGGACGGCCTAGGTGCCCGGCCCTGGATACACCCCACTCACGCCAGGCGGTGTGGAGCGCTGGCCTTTCGGCACCGAGCACCTCCCCCCGTCGGTGCCGGAGTACGGCGGTCTGCTCCCCGCGGGCATGCCGCCTGGTTACCCCGCCGTTCCCTACGGCATGGGGGACTGCCGCTCGTTCCTCGACATTCCGCCCCTGGCGAACTTCGACGACGGAACGACCTGTATCAATCCTGACTTCGACGCAGTCCACACGCTCGAGGTCCAGGGCGTGGGCGTCGACCCGTCGGGCTTCCCGGACCGCCTGGTCCCCGATATCACGATCGCCGCTGGTGGCCAAGGGACGCTACGGATCACGGTGGAGCGCGAGGAGAACGGTCTCGGTCACCTGCTGATCAAGGACCTTGTGATCCAGCGCTCGGTCGCTGGCGCCCGCGCTCTCTTGGTGGATATCAAGGCCGAGCAGGTGAACCGCGTCTACACCAACCGCCCGGTGTCCAGCGACCACCTCTTCAACACCTCGCACCTGAGCTGCTGCTTCCCGTGCCCGGTTCTGCTCTACCCCAACCAGTCGCTGATCCTCACCTTCCAGAACGACGAGGCCGTGCCGATCACGGTGCGCACGGCGGCGCGTGGGCGCCGGTTCATGCCCTACATGAACTTGCCGTTGGTGCAGGAAATGGAGCGCTGCTGGAGCAACACCGGTAGCACGCCGTTCTGGCTCACGTTCGACCAGGACGTCGTCGTCCCTGGAGCTGTGGCCGGCGTCCCTGGCTCACTGCGCTCCCAAATGACCGTCCCTGGTGGCGGCTCATTCGAGTGGCTCCGGTCGCTGGTGACCGTCACGTCCCCCGGCGCCGCGACCGTGTTCGATCTCACGGTCGACGTGACCGAGGGTCGCGTTGGCCGGCGCTACATGACGGGCCCTGTGAACCTTGGCGCTCACTGGGCCACCCCAACGCTGCTGGTGGCCGGTTTCCCCGAGGGCATGTTCGTGGCCGCTGACGCTTGCCACTGCCCCCCTCCCCCGCAGTTCGTGCGGGGGAACACGCGCCTGATTCACGACTTCACGAACTCGAGCCCGGACCCAGCAACCGTCCGCATGACCTATGTGGGGTGCATGCACTACCTTGACCGCTGTCCGCCGGCCCAGGATCTCGATCTCGTGCGGCGCTACGGAGGCAACGGCGACGCACGCATGCTGGCCGAGGCTCAGAAGTCCGGCGAGCGTGTCTTCCTCTCCTTCTTCGACCAGAACCCGCTCTACGCCCAGGCCGACGGGGACTGCATGCAGGCGCCGTCCTGCGCGCCCGAGCAGGCTCCTGCGCCAGCCCAGCCCGCTGCCCCGCCGCCGCCGCCCCCTGCCCCCTCCGCGCCTCCTCAGCCGAGGATCGTGAGCATGTTCCGTCCCAACAAGCGCTGGTACGGGCCTGGGTCCACGGGCGCTTTGCCTGACCAGTTGTCCTTCGGTGCGGACGAACAGAACCGGCTGTACGTGGTGGTGCGGGACCCGCGCACGAACGCCATGGTCCGCTTCGCACGCCCTGGAGAGACACCAGACTGGGCTCGTCAGTACATCAACCAGAAGAACCAGTTTCTCGGCCTCGCCGGTCTCGGCGCCGCACCCGGACCTGGCGAGTGGGAGGCGATCTAGGTGGCCAACCCCGTCTCTGGCGACCCGTTCGCGCGGGCCTACAACAAGCAAGGACCTCGTGTCCCCTCCTCCATGGCCCGCGCCATGGAAGGGCTTGGTGGGTTTGGGGAACCGCCGCCTGGAGCTGGCTACGGACTCGCCCCTGCCCAGGAGCCGTGCCCTTCTGGTGATCCGCAGTTCGCGCTCAAGGAGTGCATTCGCGCGGCGCAGCAACTTCTCGAAGACACGATCCAACGCGCCGAGTCCGTCCCCTGGGAGCACCCCCCCTACCGGGCCCGCTGGGTCTGCGACTTCGTCCAGGTCGTTCTCGCCCCCACGGCAGCCTTGAACCCAGTCGGTGCTGCAGCCGGTGCAGCGATCCTCGCAGCGAACACGCTCGCTGGGCCGCCGGCCTACGCCCCAACGCTCGTGCCGATCCCCGCCGCCGGGTCATTCCAGACGATCTACCAGGTATCCCCTCCCCAGGGGAACATGATTCGGATCGCGAGCTGGGGAATCGACTCAGGGAACGTCGCGCCGAGGTTCGTGGCCATGGGGATCCAGGCCGCGACCGTCGGGGGACCGCCCTCGCCTCCCAACCCGTTCTCAGGAGGAGCTGAGGCCGCGGAGCAGGAGCCCACCTTCGCGCTCCTACAGCCAGACCAGAACCTGCGTCTCACAGCAACCCTGCGTGATCTCAACACGGCAGCGCTGCTCGATATCGGGGTCTGCTACTGGATCTGGCCGGTCAACAAGCGCGTGGATAGTCGCCAGGGGACGATCCTTCGCAGCGGTTACGGCACGGGGTGTGACCTGTGAGCCTGTTCAGCAAGGACCCGCTCAGCCTGGCTGAGATCAGCCTTCCAGCAGGCCTGGCCCCGGCAGCCACTGGCGTTTCGTTGATCTTCAACGTCAGCGGAATGCTCAACGGGACCTGTCGAGGGATCGCTTGGCAGGACGTGGCCGGGGTGTTCACGATCGAGCAAGGGTACGACCCTTCCACCTTCGACAACATTTTCACGGTCACCCAAGACCTGACCCAGCCAGACTTCCGTTACCCGTTCTACGTCTCGGTCTTGCAGCCGTTCTGGCGTTTCACCTTCGTGAACGGCGCTGCGCCGTCCACTTTCTTCAGGGCCAACTTCTCGGCCCTACCCGTGTAGGGCTGTTGCCCAAGGAGTTTCCTCATGGCCTTCGGTGGTGCCGCGGTTTTCCTCGCGGCTGGTGCCCGTGTCGGGCAGTCTCGCAACATGATCGAGGAAGTGAGCGGTGTCTCGCTCGCGATCTTCGTAGCCTCTCCCCCGGTCCGCGCCAACGCGGACGTCGGCGTGCTGTCGTCCAACGGCGGCGCGATCGACGCGGTTCCGGCCAACACCCAGAGCCTCCCCGCGGCGTTCGGGTCGGGCCCTGACAACTGGTCTCAGTCCGACGTGGACGCCCTGACCGTGCTGGCCCAGGACACCCTGGCCGCGGTCACGAAGATCGCGTCCTTCAAGGCGCTCGTGGCCAACGTGAACCCGGCCCCGGCGGCCCCCGTGATCACCAACGCCAACGTGGAGGTCACGGTCCAGAACCTCGGCGCCGGCGCTGCCGCTGCGCTCGAGGTGCGTCTGATCCTGGAGCACACCGCGATCCGGTAGTCGCTGGAAGTCAGTTCCCGACTCCCTGCGGAACTGGAGAGGTACTATGTCAGTCTTTTCAGTTCCGTTTGGCGGCGGGCCCGGACCCACCGGGCCCGTCGGCCCCACCGGTCCCTCCGCGGGACCGACGGGACCTATTGGCCCAGGTGGTCCTACTGGGCCAACTGGACTGGGGCCGACTGGCCCCATTGGGGCCACCGGGGCAACTGGATCATTGGGGCCCACTGGCCCCGGTGGTTCCACTGGTCCCGCCGGACCAGTGGGCACAGGGGACTTGGTGACCCTGTTCTCTCCTACCGTGGGCGGGTTTGCGACCGCGTTTGGCACCACGGTCATGAAGTCTTACACCATGCCCGCTGGAACCATGGAGATCGGAGACGCGATCGAGATCGTTCTCAGTGGTTACTACACTCGCATTGCTGCTGGATCTCTCACGATCAACCTGAACATGTCCACTGGGGTTGGGAATATCTGCTCCTTCACGGACGCTGACCCTGGCACGACCGAGGGGACCTACGAGTTCAAGGCGCTCCTTACGCGGTTCATAGACGCTGTTGGGCCGGTGCAGCCGCAGATCGTCACTTCATGTGTCCTGGCCCGTCAAACCACCGACTTCGTCGAAGGTGACGTCTTCCAGCATTTCATGAGGCGCAACTTCAACAACATAGACGTGCAGGGATCACCCATAGCCTTCAGCGCCAGCGCTGTTATTGCGGTGGCGATCCCCCAGTCGGTTGTTGTCGAACAGTTCAACATTCGCCTGATCAAGGCCCCATAACCCAAACCAGAGAGAGAAGAGAGAAGAGCATGGAAGACGCAGTCTGCGGACAGTGCATGGTGCCGGGCAAGTTGCCTGACGGGCGCATGGTCAACATGAACAGGCCTATGGACCTGATCGGCCAGTTCCCCGTTCATGGGGTCCCGACCTTCTCGTGGCACTGCATGGGGTGCAACGGCAAGGCTCACACGCAGCAGCACGCGGACCCCAGGACGGGTCAGCCGCAGTGGGTGCAGGTGCGACTGCAGAACACCGATCAGGAGTTCCGCCCGAACTCCATTCGCCCAGGCGAGCAGGTGCAGATCCAGGCCGCCTACTCGCTGGGGAACTCTGCTGCGGCCCACGCGAGCCACGTCCAGGTCGCGCCGCTTCCACCCCCCGCGCCGGCCTACTCGCTCGACCCTCGCGTCGACCCCAACATGCAACTCCCGCCCAACCACCCCATGCACCCGAGTCAGATTCGCGCACGCATGCAGCCAGTGCGACCAGAGGACTGGCTCTAGGAGTAGTACGACATGGCCTTCCCAGACTTGGCGGCTGTCGTCAATCCCCTGAACCCAGCGGCCAACCTCCCCTACGTGGCCGAGGCCACCGGGATTCCCGATCCCGGTGTCAACACGGTCGCGATCCCGTTCGTGGACGCTGGCGTTGACCCGGCGTTGATCACGCCGGCGACCTTGCGATTCGATATCGACGCGGACCCTGGCCGCCCGGCTGGTGGCGCGTTGGCGCCTGGTGTCAACGATCTTCGGTTCGTGTCGTTGTCCGCGGACAAGCGTGAGGTGACTCTGGACTTCTCCCAGACCGCCCCTGGGTCTGGCGTGGCGCGCCTGGTCTGCACCGTCGATCACACGATCCTCGGGATCGGGGCCGCCCCCGGTGCTGGCCCGATCATTCTGGGAAGCACAGTGTCCGGCATGGGCGGAGGCGGCGGCGAGAGCCTGGCCGCCACGCTCGTGATCGGAAACTCCACCGGGGGCATGGATATCCTGCTCACCTCTGGGGACGAGGTCGTGGGGTGCCCAGGCGTGGGCGCAGTGGGCTGCCCGGCGACGATCCGGGCTGGAGCTGGGGGCGCTGGCTTCGCTGGCGGCGTGACCAGTGTGATCGGTGGCGCGCCTGGGGCTGGCAGCGACGGTGGCTCCGTGGCGATCACCGCACCGGTAGGCGCTGGTGGTGTTGACGGCGATATCACGTTCACTGCTCGAGGAGCTGCGACCCCGCTCACCTACAACGACGTCGTGGCAACGGACCTCGTAGGCCCGGTCTACGCCGGAGTCACGTCGATCATTGGCGCGTTGAACGCCGTCGCCGCTGCAGGTGGAGGCGAGAGCCTGGCCGCTACGCTGTTGATCGGGAACACCACTGGCGGCACCGATATCTCCATGACCTCGGGTGACGCTGTCCGCGGGGCCCCTGGCGCTGGCGCCGCTGGCGCCGCGGCCACCGTGGTCGGCGGCTTGGGCGCCGCCACCTTTGCGGGTGGCGCGGCGTCAGTGACGGGTGGGGCCGGAGGGACGACCGGCGCTGGCGGGGCGCTGTCCCTCCAGGCTGGAGCCGGCGGCCCCACTTCGACTGCAGTTGGTGCGCCGGTCACGATCACCGGCGGCCAGGGTGGTGGAACTTCAGGTGGAGGAGGGTCAGTCACGGTCACCGGCGGTGCGCCGGTGGCTGGCAATGGTGGCGCGGTCACGATCTCCGGGTCGAACGCTGCCGGAGCCGGCACTACTGGAGGGGCGGTTTCGATCACCGCCGGTGCGTCCACCGGCGGAAACGCCGGTCCGGACGTCACGATCACCGGCGGGCTCGCCGGAACAACTGCTGCGGGCCCCGGGGGTACCGTCACGATCACCGGCGGTTCGAGTCTGGCCGTGAACGGAAACGGCGGCGACGGGTCTGTCCGCGGAGGGAGCGCCGCGGGCGGAGGAACAGGCGGCGACCTGTTCTTCTTCGCTGGCGCTGGCGGAACGACTGGCACCGGCGGCGATAGCCTCCTCCGTGGCGGCGCGGGTGGGTCTGCCTCCGGCCCCGCCGGATCCGTCACCGTTACCGGTGGCGTGCCAGTGGACGGCGACGGCGGCGCCGTCACGATCTCCGGTTCGGACGGCGTTGGCACGAACCGTGCCGGCGGCGCGGTGTCGGTGACTGCTGGTGGATCAACAGGAACGACACCCGGCGGCGCAGCGACTCTCCAGGGTGGCGCCGGGTCGGCGGTTGGCGCTGGGTCCGCCGGTGGGGCAGTGCAGGTTCTAGGCGGGGCTGGTGCGGGCACGGGCCTGAACCTTGGCGGCGCTGTGAACGTTACTGCTGGACCCGGCGCCGCCGCCGGGGACGGCGGGGTTGTTACCGTCCAGGGCGGGTTGCCTGGAGCCACTGGCGCTCAGGGTGGCCTTGTCAACGTGTTCGGCGGGAGCGGAGGCGCGGCTGCCGCTGCGGGTGGAAACCTCGAACTCACCGGCGGAACTGGAGGCGCCACAGGCGGGGGTGGCGGCCAGGCGCGCCTGCGGGGCGGGAACGCCCTGACGGCACAGGACGGCGGTCCTGTGGTGATCGCTGGCGGCAACGGTTCCGCGGGCAGTCGTGCCGGTGGGGTCGTCACGATCACTGGAGGAGCCTCGACTGGGGCGACTGCTGGCCCGGACGTCACGATCACCGGTGGAGGCGCTGGCGCCACTGCCGCGGGTGGCGCCGTCACGATCACCGGCGCAGACGGAGGCGTGACGTCTGGAGCTGGAGGCGCGGTCGGTGTGTCCGGTGGTGCTGGCACCGCCATTGGAGACGGCGGCGCGGTCACGATCGACGGCGGGAACGCTGGCACTGGAGCCTCGCTCTCAGGTGGCACGGTCACGATCACCGCTGGCGACAGCAATGGAGGAAACGCAGGGTCTGGCGCGAGTTTGGTCGGAGGCACCGCTGGGGCTACAGCGTCTGGCGGAGGGGGTGCTGCAACCGTCCGAGGTGGCTCAACAGCCAATACGAACGGTCCCGGCGGCGAGGTTCTCCTGCTTGGCGGTGCAGCGACTGGCACCGGCGGCGCGGGAGCTGGTGGTGCGGTCACGGCGCTCGGTGGCGCCGGTGGAGACACCGCGATTGGAGGAGGCGTTCTTGTTCGCGGTGGAGCCGGAGGTTCTACCTCTGGGGACGGCGGCGCGGTCACGGTGGCCGGCGGCATTCCCACGGACGGGGACGGAGGTGCCGTAGCGGTGACCGGCGGTGACGCGGCTGGGGCCAACCAAGTAGGAGGCGCAGTCACGATCACCGGCGGCACGTCTACTTCTGGTAACGCGGGTGGAGGCATTGACCTCCTCGGCGGTGGGTCGGCAACGGGGCCCGGTGGCTTCGTGCAGATCGCTGCGGGGAACGGCGCCGGAACCTCTGCTGGCGGCCAGCTCACTCAGCGTGGCGGGGGTGGTTCTGGAACTGGCGCCGGCGGCACCGCTTCCATGCGAGGCGGCACGGGCGGGGCGACTGGTGTCGGCGGCGTTGCCTTCCTCACGGGCGGCCCCGGCGGCGGAACGTCGGGCAACGGCGGCGCAGTCACGATCACCGGCGGCACCCCCACCGAGGGCGACGGGGGTGCAGTCACAGTCACCGGCGCGGCAGGCGTCGGCACCGACCGGTCCGGCGGCAACGTCACGATCACTGCCGGCGCACGAACTGGCACTGGCGCCCAGGGCCGGGTCCTCTTCACCTCAGGCGAGACCAGCTACCCGCTCACCGCGGCTGGTGCCGGCCCCGCCCTGGTGACCACGGCCCAGACGATCATTGAGGCGATCAACGAGATCTCGGCTGGGTCCGGTGCTGCGAACCAGCTCACCACGCCCTACACCAACGGTGAGGGCACCACGCTGGCGATCGGTGAGGTGACGAGCCACTCTGCTGTGGCCGCAGACACAGTGCTCCGCGCTGACGCCACGGTGGCTGGAGTGGCAGCCAGGATCATTGGGTTCGTGCCCACGGCGATCCTGACCACTGCGTCTGGGACCGTGATCACCGAGGGCTCGGACGTGCAGTGCCTGCTGGTGGGGAGTCTCACGCTCACCGTGGGCGACGAGGTGTTCCTTAGCACGACTGCCGGTAGCTGCACCAATGTGCCTCCTGCCGCGTCCGGGAACTACCGCAATTCGATTGGGATTATCACCGACGTCCAGACCTATGACGGCGCCGGTGACCTGCTCGTCCAGATTCAGATCGTCCGTGGTCCTCAGGCCGTGGTGTAGGAGCGCGCTGTGCCAGTCACGATCACCAGCCAAAGCGGGGACTACCAGCGTGTGATTCAAGATCCGAACCTGGTGGTCTGCGTTGAAGTGGGGAACAACATGGTCCGGCACAAGAAGGCCGGTGAACTCGAGGTGGGCGACAAGCTCTGCTTCTGGCGCACCAGGCCGCATGGTCCAGGCGTCCCCGTCGAGTCCGTGGTGGTGGAGTAGGCCATGGCGCAGACTTTCGCCGTTCGGATCGACGACGCTGCCAACTGGGCCGTGTTCCGCAACGACAACGGGGCCTTCACCCAGATAGGCAATACGTTTAACCCAGGCCGTGCGGTGATCACGTCGAGCGAGTCGTGCCCCAGCAACTACGCGATCGAGTACCGCGGGAACCTCTGGTGTGTGAATCTCCAGACAGGAACCGCGGGTGCGCAACTTCGGCAACTGAACACGGCGACCGGGAACTGGGACGTGATCTATACGACCACTGCCACGATCAGCAGTGGACAGTTCAGCTTGACCGGCCTCTACGTGACCCGGGACAGCACCGGCGTCTTGGCTATGTTCTTCATGCTCTACAGTTCAGCCACCACGCGCGTCCACGCCATATCAACCGTTGACGGGTCAGTCTTCTCAGAACTCACTGGCCCCACCCTCTCGGGGAACAATAGCAGCGGGTTCTACGGTGGCGTGCTTGCGCGCAACGTCCTGCACATTGCCAACGCGCGCAACATGATCAGCTACGACGTGAGCAGTGCGTCTCTGATCAGGCAGATCATAGGCACCGGCGCCAACGGGGCCAACTCAACCGCCTTCGCTCGCGCCGCAGACGGGCGGTTGTTTTCGGCCAGGATCACCACAGGCACTGCCAACGAGTACGTGGACCTTTACGAGTTCGTTGGTGGACTCTGGGTCCTTGTGATCGACGGGTCGGCTTCGACGCCAACGCTCCCCCAAGGCGACGCTGGCAACGCGCCATTCGATCAGGCTGAAGCCTTGGCCATGCACTACGACGCTTCGGCTGACGCTTTGATCCTGCACGGCTACCAGGACCGCGCGGTCGCCGACGCCGGCTGGCGTGTCTTCCAGATCCTCTTGACCACCCTGGCCGTAACCGAGATCACGGCCACGGTGGTCAACCCCACGCTGGCCTATCCCAACGGCCCGGACACCCTCGCGGGAGACGACGTCCACTTCTATCGCCAGGTCTCCAACGAGGAGACCCCGGCCTCGCAGACTACGGATATCTGGCTGCTCCTCAACAACTCGACCTGGCAGAGGTGGGGTTGGAATGGAGTGGCGACCCAAATGACCGCTGGCGGAACAGGAGGTGACCGGGGGATCGCGCTTGCGCACGACCAGATCGGGGGTGGCGAGTACATTTACCGAGGATCGACCACGGTAGATCCAAACCTCTCCGTGGAGGAGGACGCCTCCCGTGTTGCGCTTCCCGGTGCAGTCAGGATCTTCTTCCGTGGCTACACCTACGACGAGACCGGCGGGGGTCCGTCGGACGCGGTCGAGGACGTGGAACTGCGAGTCTCGGGAGCACTTCAAGCCCCGAGTGTCCAGGGGACGATCTCGGCGGTTGGGCTGACAAGCGGGCCCGGACCAGCTCCCACGCTGGCCGCAAATCAAGCCGTCGGCGTGACGCTTGACAACGGCGCGTCGTTGTACTTCGTGGATTGGGAGGCCGTCGTAGACGGATTCCTCGACAACGACTTTGTGCAGGTCATGCCCAGGATCGTGGTGTGATCTATGGCTGAAATGCTCGCCACGAGGTTTGACAACGTCGGCGCCACATGGGCCGTTTACCGGAATCTAGACGGCACGTTCACGCAGTTAGGCAACACGTTCGCCCCTGGCGTGGCTCGAACCTCGTCTCCCGCGCAGACGCCGCTCAACTTGGCCTGTGAGTTCCACGGTGGGTTCTACGTGGTTAACGAGCAGTCTGGGGTGACGTCACTTCAGATACGCAAACTCGACCCGTCTACCGGCGCCTGGAACGTGGTCTACACCAGCGTGAACAACTGTGCAGCGAACGCTTCTGCTGGCCTGTGGCTTGCAAAAGACGCAGACGGTGACTTGTCCATGTTCACGCTTTTCCACACCGCAGGAGCAATTCGTGCGATCAGGACGAAGGACGGCTCGACCTTCGTGGAGACTCAGACCGGTGTTACGCTCTCCGGCAACAACGGGTCTGGCGGTTGGATCGGTGGTGAGGTTTATAGGAACACCTTGCTCCTGGCCAACGCCAAGAACCTAGTCGGGTACACGCCAGCCGGTGACTTCACCTTCCGCAGGCTGATTGGCACTTCGGCCAACGGCTCCTACAGCACGGCCTTCGCGCGTGCGCAGGGAAGGTTCTTCTGCGCTCGAATCGCCGGTGCCACTGCGAGCAACGAGTTCATAAATATCTACGAACTCACCGGCGGCGACTTCGTGCTCCTGGTCGACGGGTCGGCGACGACCCCCACCCTCAGCCAGGCCAACACAGGAAACGTCCCGCACGACATTGCTCAGGGAGTCTGCCTCCACTACGACCCGGCGGCGTCTGCAAACGGGGCCCTGATCCTGCATGCTTGGCATGATCGCGGCGCCGCGGCGCGTGGGTGGCGCGTTTTCTCGATCGACGTTGTGACCTTGGCTGTGGTCGACCTCACCAGCACGGTCCTCGCCACCGTGTCGGCCACACTGGTCTTCCCCAATGCTGACGCGCTCTCAGCCAACGACGTTCACTTTGTCGTGCAGGTCGACAACGAGGCCAGTCCAACGGCGCAGACCGTGGACGTTTGGCTGCTCACTTCCAACGGTGCGTGGATTCGTTACCGCTGGAATGGCTCTGGGTCCGCCATGACCACTGGCGGCACCGGCGGGACGCGCAACTACTCCATGAGCGGGACTCAGGTTGGCGGTGGTCAGTACATTTACGAGGGGTCGACCACGATCGCGCCTGAACTCACGGTCGAGGAAGACGGCGAGCGGGTTCCTCTCGTTGCTGGCGCGCGGATCTTCTTCAAGGCCTATACCTTCGACGAGACTGGCGGCGCGCCGACCGACGGCAACGCTGACGTCGAACTCAGGCTCAGCGGCACCGAACAAGCCGCGAGTGTCCAGGCCACGGTCTCTGCCGTCGGTGTCCTGAGCGGCCCTTCCCCGGCCCCCACGCTGGTGGGGAACGAGGCCCAGGGCGTCACGTGCGACAACGGTGCCACCGTCTACTTCATGGACTGGGACTCGGTCACTGACGGGTTCTCAGATCAGGAATACGCCCAAGTCATGCCAAGGATCGTTTAGCTATGACAGCGCCAAGCGCTGGGCCCTCGCTTGAGGTCCCAGTCGAGAACTTGCCGGCGGCCTACGCTGGCCCGGTTCTCGAGGATTCCGTTTCAACTCAGGCTGCCGCATACGCAGGTCCCGTTCTTGAGGACCAGTTGGAGGTCACTATGGCCCAAGTCGTTCTCTACCGTGTTGGTCCCGCTGCTGCTCCTCAGGTTCTCCGTGAGTCCACGGACGAGGCTCTGATCCCTCGGATCGAGTCCACGCTGCCCACTCGTACGCTGTGGGCCGACGCGGCTTGCACCACGCTCCAGGTAGGTGGAGGCACCAGCCTGGTGGGGGCGGGCCACACCACAACGATCCGCTCGGGCACTGCTTTGGCGGCGTCAGGCGCCGCCGGCGGCGCGATCGACGTCCGGGGTGGCTTCGGTGACGGCGCTGGGGCTGGAGGCCCAGTAACCGTTCGCGGTGGAAACGCCGGAGCCACTGGAGTCGGCGGAACCGTCACCGTCTCTGCCGGCCCGTCGGTCGACGGAAATGGTGCCTCGGTCACCATTCAGGGCGCAGCGGGTTCGGGCACGAACCGAGCCGGCGGCGCAGTCACCGTGACCGCGGGATCTAGTACCGGGACCGCGGTTGGCGGCGGTGTCTCACTCGCAGGAGGGGCGGCTGCCGGCACTGGTGCGGGTGGCACAGCCACAATCACCTCGGGCGCCGGCGGCGCGACCAGCGGCAACTCAGGCGCCGTGACTATCTCCTCGGGCGCCCCCACCGAGGGCGACGGCGGCGCGGTTTCGATCTTCGGCGCGGCAGGCGCGGGCACGAACCGGTCCGGTGGGGCGGTCTCGATCACTGGTGGGGCCTCCACTGGTTCTGGGGTCTCCGGCGCCTTGACTCTGGTGGGAGGCGCCGGAGCTGCCAGCGGAGGCGGTGACGTTCAGATCACCGGCGGCGCAGGTGGTGGCACAGGCCCTGGAGGTGTTGCTGATCTGATCGGCGGCGCCGGTGGAGGTACCTCGGGCGCGGGCGGGCGAGCCCAAATCGTCGGCGGAAATGCCACGGCTGGGAACAGCGCAGGCGGCACAGCCCGCGTGATCGCCGGTTCTGGCTCAGGAACCGCGGCGGGTGGTGAGGCATTGGTCCAGGCTGGACTGGCCGGGGCCACTGGAACCGGCGGCGCGGTCACGATCGTCTCCGGCAACGGCGGCGCGACGTCGGGCAACTCTGGCGCGGTGTCGATCGACTCCGGTGCCGTCACGTCCGGGACCACCGGCGTGATCACGATCGGCGGGACGAACGCCAGTTCAGTCTCCGTGGGCCGAGCGGCAGGCCTTGCTGGTCTCCACGGCCTGGCGGTTGCACTCTCGGCGGCCTACACGCGCACCGCGACTGTGGTCGAGGATCGCACGCTGCTCGCCAGCGCCAGCGCCACCACGCTCAACAACAACAACGTGCTTGCAGCCCTGATCGCTGATCTTCAGGCCAAGGGAGTGATCGGCTAAACTGCCGACACAGGAGATCAACACATGAAGCAGAACCGACTCAAGGACACCAAGCCGACGAACGGCGCCGCCGAGACGCCGGCGGCGCCTGGGCCCGCGCAGCCACAGAAGGTCAAGCTCTCCCGTGAGCAGACTCTGGGCGTGAAGCTCATGTCCGCCAAGCAGGTGGTGCAGCACAAGAACAACGCCCTCAAGGCGCTGCAGGAGAAGCACCAGAAGCTCGCGCTGGCGGCGGCGAACCGGATCGCAGCCCTCGAGGCTGAGGTCACCGACCTCATGGCCCAGCTCATGGACGCCTTGAACCGGGCCGAGGTCGCGGAGAGCACGAACCTCTGCAAGGCGCTGGGCCTGCCTGAGGGCGAGACCAACTACCTGGCTGGGGACGACGGGTGCTACACCTACATGGCCGCCGTGGCGCCAGCGGCGCCTGTCGTTCCCGAGGCGCCTCAGGAGGCTGAGACGCCTGCCGAGACGCCCGCTGAGACGCCCGCCGGGGTGGCGTCCAAGACCGGCTCCTAAGCGCTGTGGCCCCGGCGCCAGTAGTCCCTGTGTACTACGGCGCCGGGCCACTGTACAGCGCGTTGCCCTGGTCGCGGACCAACCCAGGAAACCCCTGGCGTCAGCACCCGGCCCTTGAGGGCGTCCCTGTTCCTGAGGGCAAGTTGCCACCGACACGGCACTGGCACAACGCCCAGCGCCTAGGGCTCGTCTTTGGCCGCGCAGTGGCAGCTAACGTGCCGTCGAAGCGCACCGAGGGCCCGGTGCCGCCGCTGGTGAAGAAGAAGCGAGGCGGGATCAAGGCCCCGCCTGACGCCACCAAGGCCGTCTACCAGTGGCTCGTGGACCAGGCCAGGCTCCGCCTCAAGGACGTGCAGTCTCACCTGCGGACACAATTGCCCACCCTGGGCGAGATCGCCTTCAAGTACCACGTCCCCCCGTCGTCGGTAGAGCGGTGGGCTCGAGACCTCCGCGCGCAGAAGGAGAAGTCCCCGAGGCTACCGCAACCCTTCCGCCCCCAGGACCTCTACATTCCGCGAGGGTCGATCTACTTCGGCTCGGGGGCCCAAGGCTCGCCTGGTGAGATCTTCGGGTTCGCGCGCCTCGCCGAGCAGCACGGTGGCTTCGGGGTCGGCGTCCAGGCTCAGGACTGCGGACCGGACTGCCTGCTGGCGCTGTCTCAGCTAGCCGGGCGTGGAACACCTGTGTTCGTGGACTCAGGCGCCTACGAGGAGTTCACCAAGCAGCGCCCGATCAGCGACGCGGACTGGTCCGGGGTTCTTGGTGTCTACGACCAGATCGCCAAGGCCTATCGCCAGGACGCCTACCTCGTGGCCCCCGACAAGATCGGTGACCAGCGGGAGACCGCGCGGCGCCTGGCGAAGTTCATGCCTACGCTCGTGGGCTTGGCCAAGAAGCGCAAGGCCAACCTCCTCCTCGTCGCCCAGGGGGGCGCGACTCCACGCTGGAAGTTCTGGAACGCCGAGGTCGCCAAACTGCGTCGAGCTGGCGTCCCGGCCAGCAAGATCGTGGGCGCCATGCCCATGCAGGCCAAGGCAGCCAAGATCCCCGAACTGGTCGAGTTCGTGAAGCGCGCCAAGGGGCTGCGCATGATCCACCTCCTGGGGATCGGCCCTGGGCGCGTCGAGGCGGCCTACGACGCGGTCAAGAAGGCGCGGCCAGACCTGCGTGTGATCTTCGACTCCGTGCTGATCACCCGTGGTGTCGGGCGCGGGTTCCTGGGGGTCGAGCCTCAGATCTACACCTACGCCCAGGATCTCGTGCGTTACCCCGTCATGCACGAGGCCTTCCAGAAGAGCTTTCGCGGCTCGGGCACCATGGAGGACTGGGTCACCGAGCGGGGGTGGAGCAAGGAGGCCGTTCCCGACTACACGGACCATATCTACGAAGAGGCCAGTTTCTGGCTGCCCCGCGCCTACCGTCGTGATCTCGCCGACTTTCTCCAGACCCAGCGCGGTGGCTTGAGCGCAGCTCAGCGCAAGTTGCTTTTGAGCGATCCCGGTGAGTTCTTCTACCAGCGCGGTGAGGATCCCGCGCTCGAGGCGTGGCTTGACGACCAGTGGGCCAGGTTCCTCGGCGCCTACTACTCGGCCCTGGTGAAGCGCGAGGGGATCTTGCGCGCCTGGCGCCGCGGGAGTCTGGCCGACATGCGGCGTGAGATCCCTGGGATCGAGACGGCTGTTGAGGAGGTCATGTTTCCCAAGAAGAAGCGCGTGGCCAAGAAACGCGTTCTGCGGACAGAGCCACGGCGGCAACGGCGTGAGCCAGGTGCCTTCGACCTGCCTGATCTAGGGAGTTGGTAGTGAGCGATCGCAGGATCCGCGCCCTGCAGCGGAGGTTCGAGTCCGGTGACCACACAGTGGTCCCGGAGTTGTTCCACGCTCTGACCCAGGCCGGGCTGCAGACTGCAGCTCGCAACGTGGTCTTGCGCGACATGCTCGCCACGGGCGAGTGGGTCCAGTGGCCGCAGTGGACGCCGTTGCGGCGGTGGAGGGAGGCGATCTCCGAACTCAACTTCGATCTTGAAGCGTTCATGTCCGGCGAGCCCATTGTGACGCCTGGTGTGAACCTCGACGTGCAGGACGAAGACGGTGAGGTTGGGACTGAGTACTTCACTGACGGACCCTACCTCGTGCAGTATGCGGAGGATCAAGACCCCTACCTAGTGCAGCGCCAGTATGGTGGCGCGCCGCCTGGTGAGCGTGGGTTCATTCCGATCTGGCAGGTCGAACTGCTCGCGCCCTGGCGCGGGATTCGCCAGGAGGCCCATGCCCACGTTCGAGAGACTGATCCAGCGCACTCTTTCTGGGTAGACGCTCCGGTGATTCAGGAACAAGGGGTGGGGCGCGTTGTAAAGGACGTGGACGGGTACTTGCAACTAGGCACTATCCAGTGGGTACGCACTGCCTCGGACGAGGTCTAGCGCATGACCGAACGTGATCCCAACCTCCGTGTCGAGTGCGCTTGGTGCGACGCCGTGCTCCAAGAGGGGGCGCCTGGCTCGTTGGTTTCCCACGGGATCTGCCCCGAGTGCCTGGCAGAGCAGCGGCGCCAGTTGCGCGAGTTGAAGGAGCGGCGCGAGGTAGAGGAGAACCCTCGCGCTGAGGTTGGCATTCAGTCGCTTCTCCGTGAAGTGAACCGTGGCGCACAGGATCCACGCCCTTGGCAGAGGTTGCTGCATGAGGCGCAGCGTGCAGGCGTGCAGGTGGTCCTGGTGGGCTGGGACAAGAAGCCGTCGGCGCCGTTGTTTGAACACCCGTTTGGGCGCAGCGGGCCAGCTCTCGTCCCCAAGATCGCCGTCAGGGACGTCACGCCCCCTGGCACGCATGCAGGGATCACCAGTCGCATGTGGTTGGTGCATACCGGATCTAGGTCCGGGTGGGGCGAACACAGCCTGCTCGGGCTGGCGCGCATGATCCGAGACGGCAAGGTCTCCGTGCAGGTCGAGTCCAGCACCAACCCTCCCTCTGACGACCCCTGGTGGCAGCAGCACGTCGAGTCCGAGGAGGAACTCCACGCAGCCCAGACCGGCATGGGACGCTCCTCGGGCCGCGTGCGCGGTTGGTCCGCCCCTCTCCCACTCCCTACCACTCAAGGCCAGTCCGAGTCCTACCGAGGCGCTCAGTGGCGCACTGGATCCTGGTGGAGGATCCACCCCCTCACTAGCAACCTGCGCTGGGACCAGGTTATAGGTTCGGACGCTGACCCGGACCCGAGGCGCGTCAGGAAGACCACCGCCGGCGCTCGTCGCTGGGCGCAGCTCGCCCAGGCCGACTCGAGCGTCTGGGAGCCCGCCCTGGCTCACGCACTTCGCCAGGGTCCTCCCATGACCTTCAACGGCCTAGTGATCAAGATCAGCCAAGGCCGCTCCGACGCGGCTGCGCAGCTCGGTCGCACAGCCAACGTGGCCTTGTGGAACCTGGTGGCCCAGGGCCTGGTCCAGCACACCGACGAGGCGCCGATCTTCTTCGCCAGACGTCTCCAGGACGACGTGGGATACTCAGACTTGCCCCTTGGAAAGTGGTGAGTAGTGGCCGGGTTCTTCGATCTCCCTGACGTGTTTGGCTCTGGGTCCAAGAAGAAGGCCAAGAAGAAGGTCGTCAAGAAGGTCCCCAAGCGACCGCCGGTCAAGACCGTCAAGAAGAAGACGAAGAAGAAGATCGTCAGGAAGAAGAAGGTCCCCGGCACCGCCTGCGCTCTCCCAACGAGCGACGCCGACCGCCCAGGGCAGCACGCCAGCGAATCCGCCCTGCGCCGCGCCTCCAAGAAGAAGGCCAAGAAGAAAGCCAAGAAGACCTCCCCCAAGCGCGCCAAACTCTGCCCCGCGACGCCGCCTGAACTAGGCGACTTCGCCGGCGACTTCCTGTTCCCTGAGAAGTGCGGTGGGAACAAGACCCAGAAGGAGGCGTCGCGTCGTGCCCAGGCTCGAGCCTGGGACCAGGGCAAGATCCCCAACGCCTGGCCGCAGCCCTACGTCCCCTCGCCCCCACCCCCCGCCCACAAACCGATCGGGCCCGCGGAGCGCAAGAACGCCATTCCCGACAACTACAAAGACCCGGATCTGCGCTGGTTCGTTGACCCTGATATTGCTGGGCACCGCGCGGGCAAGATCGTCGTCTTCTTCTCTGGTGGGAAGGACAGCCTGGCCTGCTTGCTCTACGTGATCGAGATCGCACGCTCGCTTGGCCTGAACCCCAGCACGACCATTGAGGCCTGGCACCACTCCGTGGACGGCAAGCCCTGGTTCTTCGGCGGAGCGACCCAGCACGCCTTCGACTGGCCCGTGACCGAGGACTACTGCCGCGCGGTCTGTGACTGCCTCCAGATCCCCCTCTACTTCTCCTGGCGCGAGGGTGGCCTCATGGGTGAGGTGCTCAAGGAGGACGAAGCCACCGCCCCCATGGGGGTCGAGTTGCCCAACGGGCGGATCCTCTACACCGGAGGGATCGGCAAGCCGCAGACCCGCCGCTCCATGCCCAAGTTGGGCTCGATCGAGGGCGGGCGCTGGTGCTCGTCGGTGGCCAAGATCGACGTGGGGCGCAGTCACCTCGCCAACCGGGCGGACCTGCGCGGGAAGCGCGTGTTGGTTGTCTCCGGTGAACGCGCCGAGGAGTCCGCAGCTCGAGCCGGCTACCCGCTCCGCGAGTTCGAGGCGCTGTGGGCCAAGCGTACAGACTCCTGCGGTCGGGTGACCTGGGACTGGTCCGGGCGCCACGGGTCGCACAACCGGCACGTGGAGCGCTGGCGCCCGATCCTGCGTTGGTGCGAGATCGACGTCTGGGCCATTATCGCCCGCTGGCAGATCAGACCACACCCTGCATATCGACTGGGCTGGGGCCGGCTGTCGTGTCTCACCTGTATCTTCGGGTCGAAGTCCATGTGGGCCTCGATCCGCGCGATCGACCCCAAGCGCTGGAAGTTGTTTGTGGAGACAGAGGGCTTGCTGGCTGAGGAGTTGGCGGCACTCTTGGAGACAGCGGGCCCAGAGGAGCGCAAGAAGTTGTTGCGCCGACGCTTCCCCTACGTGAAGGGGAAGGGAAAGCCGCTGCCGCTGTTCGTGCAGGACGCCACGCCGTTCGAGGCGCTGCTTGCCAACCGCAGGCTGATCCCGATCGCCTTGTCCCAGCAGTGGAGTGAGTCCCCGATTGAGCGCCCCTGGCACCTGCCGGCTGGCGCATTTGGCGAAGACGCTGGGCCGACCTAGGAGGGCGCATGACAGGGTTCTTCGATCTGCCAGACGTCTTCGGCAAGAAGACGGTCACCAAGAAGGCCAAGAAGAAGGTCGCCAAGAAGGCCACCAAGAAGCGCGTGGCCAAGAAGGCTACCAAGAAGCGCGTGGCCAAGAAGGCTACCAAGAAGCGTGTGGTCAAGAAGGCTACCAAGAAGCGTGTGGCCAAGAAGGTCACCAAGAAGAAGGCGGTCAGAAGGGCGGCCAAGAAGAAGGTCACCCGGCCAACGGCCAGCCCCGGGTCCTTCAGGTCGTCTCCAGAGTGGAAAGGTGTCCCAAACAACCTCAGGGCCGTGTTCGACTTCTTGAACAAGACCTACTTCACCAAGCTGGCCGCCCTGGGCAAACGCCCGATCGTTGTAGACGCGCTCAAGTGGGGGCCAGAGGCCGTGTCGAGACACGGTGTGTTCCGCGCTTACCGCGGCGGTCCACGCGACGGGTTCACGCAGATCACGATCTTCGGCCAGTTGAAGGGGCCACAGATCCCAGCTCAGGTCATGGGGGCCGTGCTGTTCCACGAAATGGTGCACGCTTACTGCTGGAGCACCGGGCAGACCGCTTGTCGTGGGCATGACCGGGAGTTCCGTGCGCGTGAGCGGTTGTTCAATGGGTTAAAAGAAGCCTTGGCGTGGCGGAATAACAACGTGCTCGGGGCCGGTGTCTTCACCCCGGGGTGCCCGTTCAAGCGTGGTGATCTTCTCAAGCACCGACGGAAGACCTTTAGTGTGGTGGGCTGCGACCAGTCACGGAACATAGTCATGTTGCAGACGGACAGGGGAACCCCTTACCGCGCGACCATTCAGCGGGCCTTGAAACTGGAGCGCGTCCGCTCCTCGAACCCCCGCGGCCTCCAGCGCGTCCCTGTCGAAGCCGACGTCGAGATCATGGAGTGG
>JAJDAN010000065.1 GCA_029261855.1 Deltaproteobacteria bacterium | reverse complement strand
GGAGTCACAAGCGCTGGCGCAAATCCTCGAAGACCGCTTCGGCCATCAAGCGATAACCACGATCATTGCAGTGGCCATCCGAAACGAAGAACTCGGAGCGGGCTGCGGTCTTGAGTGCTGCTCTGAAGCCAGGCGTCATGTCTAGCCGGCCTGCTTGAGTTCGCTGAACTAATCGGGAATGAATGCCACTCATCTGATCGTTGTACCAAGGGTAGGAACTCAGTACCGCGGTTCCACCGCTCGCGGTTACGAGGTGCACGATTTGTTCGAGATGAGATTCGACAGTTTCAAAAACACCGGTGCTAGGCAAATAAGAGGAGCGAAAGATCTGGAGAAGCTCTGCTTGCTCTTCGGCTGTGAGATCGGTGCGCGGAAGTGTCTCCTCGACCAGAGCAAGGTCGACGAATTTCTTGACGTTATGGATGGTCGTATCCAACATCACCACGGCATTCTCTTGACGGTAGAGGTCAGCGATCACCTCGATCGTTCTTCTCGGATGATGCTTACTGAGCATGCGCGCAAGTTGGTATCGCGTGGTTCGGCGCATCGCTGGATTGGTGTCTTCGGATAGGGTAACAGCCTTCTCCATGGCGAGGATGCTCTCTTGCATCTCGCCGCTCTGAAAGCTCTGCCAGGCGAAGAGTTGGAGGATGAACGGGTCGTCCGGAAATTTCTGGAGAGCTGATCTGGCTTCGCCCAGGCAAGCTTCACGATTTCCTACAGTTGAGAGGACGGTGCAGAGAGACGCAGCCCACTTGGCGGTGCCTTCCTTGGCGTATTGTTGGCGGAGAAGCTCGATGACCTCGACCGTTTCATCCCTACGGTCGAGAAGTGTCAGGCAGCGTACAGTGCTTGCATACCAGAACGGGTCGGCCGTGTCTCCAGCGGCCGCGATGGCCCGCCGGTAGTGGTCGAGCGCAGTCGCGAAGTTACCTTCGTACTCTATGAGTTCTGCGAGCTTTATGAGCTCGTATGGGGTTCGTGAGGGTGCACGCAATCTTTGCGGTTCAGGCCATTGCGGTCCGTGGAGGACGAGTTCCTCGTTTTCCAAGCGCCATTGAAGATCCAAAGTTTTTCCGCTTGGCATGAAGACCGTCAGAGTGTCGCTGGTCGCGGCACACTCGAGGGTCAATCCGGCGAACTCGATTCGACCATCCTCTGCGATGGAGAGACTCATTGTGGAATGAGTCCAAGTGCCGACAAGAGCTGGCAGGATGTGAACTGCTGGTTTCAATCTGGCCTGAGTTGCTGGTTCGGCGATCTCTGCACTGTCTTCGTCCAGAGTCCCGCCATACATCCACTTGATCATCCGGAGGGTACGGAGTTCCAGACGAAAGGAGTTGCCGGCAGCTACTGTCTCATCTGTGCCGGGGATGGAGAGGTCCAGAGCCTCAGGTTTGGTCCACTGGTCATTGACACCAATGATGATGTAGACGAATTGGGGCTTGTAGGATTCGAGCTGACCGCTGATTCGCTCCAACAGGTCGCGTGAGTTTCGGCCCGGATAGCCCGCGTTGATGACTCGCCAATCGGGACTGAGATGCTTCTGGAGGAGATCTTCGAGTTGGGCTGGGTAGGAAAGCTCACGCCTGGAACTGCCTTGCCCAAAGGTGAATGAATCGCCGATGCAGAGAACGGTCTTGTCCCCGCTACTCGTCTCTCGCCTAGTCGCTTCCCGATTCTGTGACCACATGATCACCGATCCCACCTGTAGGACCAGTTCGAGGAGCAGCAGGGTGGCCAGGGCGGTGAGCAGGCATCGCTTGAGCGTCGACATGGGGTGGAGCTGTAATGACCGGTTGGAGAATCATACTACTTGCGTAGCGCTGCCCGCATGGGCCCTGTTGCATGCGGGAGAACCCGTGGGGGCTGATTACCGGCGGCAGAACAAGTGCGTCGAATTCGGCCACGCCATGGGCGAGTCTGTCAACTGAGGCACGACGGAGCCAGGGCTTCAGTTCTTGCTGCGGCCGTGAGTGCCGACGACCAGGCGGGCCAGTCCCTTGCCGATCTTGGCGAGAACCGGCCAGCGCTCAGCGCGCTTGGAAAAAGTATTTAGCACGCGGTAGGTGAGCCCGGATCCATGAATCGCCTTCGCCATACGCACCGGCTGCTCTTGGAAGAGGTTCGAGCGGCTCAGGGAACTCAGCAGCGCGCCAACCCCCCAGCCTTGCGTCAGGGTCGTAAGCAGCTCGCGGCTATCCTGATCGCTGAGCTCGGGAAGGTGCCTCTCGATGAGCAGGCCGAGCAAGGGCAGGTGATGGTCCCAGGCCTGTTGAGCACTCGATGACTGTTTGTGCACGCGGTAGTGGAAGAGGCAGCGTGGCACAGGCTCCACAGCCAAGCCAGCACGGGCGCAGTCCAACCAAAGCGCCCAATCAGAATACAGATCGACTTCGGAATCGAAGCGCAGTCCATGCTCATGGAAGGTGGAGCTGCGGAACATGGCGCCGGCATCACCGAAGACATTGCGAAAGGCGGATAGCCGATCCAAGCCCAGATTCTAGGCTACCCCTCTCAACCCCCACCCCTCGCACACTCAGGCCACCCCCACAAGCAGAGCGCCAAGAACCCCCGAAACGGTCACTCGAGCAGCGTCTTCACCTAAGCGTACACAACCCGGCCCCGCCACGACTCACGCACGAGCCCTTCGCGACACTCAGTACCCCATCTCCCCCTGCAACCTCCGCGGCGGTGCACGGACGGGCTTCTCCCATGGCAACCCCTGATGCCGAAGAATCCGTTCGATCGAGTCCCGGTCCATCACCATCGACAGGACACGCCGGCGACCGCCACAAGGACACGCGAGTACATCCTCCAGGAACACTCGCTTGATC
>JAJDAN010000064.1 GCA_029261855.1 Deltaproteobacteria bacterium | reverse complement strand
AGCAACTGCTCTCTTCCTGCCCCTCAGTTTGTCGACGGCAAACAACGCGATCTTGGAAGCGATGAGTTGTGGTACACCGATCGTGACCACGCGATCGGGGGGTATTCCGGAGTACGTGAACGAGGACTGCGGGATCATGGTTGAGTCAGGGGATGTCGAAGCCGCGGCACAGGCGATCAAGTTGCTGAGTGAGAATCCGAGTTTGGTTGAGAGCTTGGGTGCTGGGGCGCGTGCGCGTGCCGAAGACTTCGCCTGGGAGAAGGTGGGGGCGACCATGGATGCGGTGTATCGGAAGGTGTTGGGAGTGAAGGCTTAGGGAGAATTCTCCTCTCGGTCTGGCTAGACTTCGCCCATGGGGAAGACCGGTCCATTCTGCGTCCTTGCACTCCTGTTCGCAGTCAGCTCCTGTGGAGCAGAGCCTGCGAGTGAGGAACCAACACTTCCACCTCCTCCGGCGACTGTCAATCTGAGCTTCGCCTGGCCCGTGCCTGGTTATGCCACGGTCAAGAGGCGCAGCATCAAGACTTTTCGCGGACCAGGGGCCAAGCCTGATCGAGATGTAACCACTCGCTTCCGACTGCAAGTAAGTGCGGATCCGGATGAGGAATTGCTTCGTCTCGAGCAACAGGACATGGAGTTCTTGGCGATGAACGGAGTCGAGATCACGACACCCGAATTGCAGGCCATGGTTGCACCACTTGCCGCGCAGCTTGTCGCCGGCTTGCCTGTGCTTCGCATTCATCCCAATGGTGATTACGCCGGCATGGGTGACTGGGATGCGCACATGCAGAAGGTGGAGCCGCTGCTGCGTGGGATGGAAGATAACGGCATGATGGAAGCAAGGGTGATTGAAGGCACCTTGCAGATCATGCGGCAACCTGGCTTTCGCAGGATTGCCATGCAGATGACTGCCGATCCCTGGAACGCTTGGGTTGGCGGCTGGGTCGGTATGGAGCTCCATACCGCTGAGCCTCTCCAGTTCCAGCAGATGCAGTCGGTTGGCAATGCCGAGCTGCCACTAACTGTCGTCTACCTGTACGAGGGTGAAGATGCGCAGTATCCCGGTCATGCTCGACTGCAAATGACCACAGAGATGGCGGGCAGAGAGCTTGCCTCTGTTGTCCAAGGCTTGATGGGCCAGGTCGCCGCCGCCATGGCCGAGGCAAAGCCCGGAGTTGATCTCGCAGATCCAGATTCTGTGGACCTGCGCATGCAGGGCACGGTCACTCTGGTAACTCGGCCGGACAACTTGCTGCCCAGGCTGGTTCTCTATGAGAAGCGGATCACCGGTTCTGTCGCGGGGAACGCCATGGAGCGAGTTGATTCGGAGCGCTGGGAGTTTGAGTGGGCGAAGTGAGTGACCGGGATTTATGAAGGCGAAACGGAATGTCCTACTGTCCGTCCTGGGAGCCAGCCTTCTCGCCCTTCTCATTTGGGGGCTGGGAAGGGACCCGGCCCTGGCGAGCTTGGTCAGCGAGATTCAGGAGGAGCGGTCAAGTCGGGCGATGGAGGACTTGACGATCGATCGATCAACCGTGGTAGAAGATGAACTGAGGCAGAGATCTGTTTCTTCGCCTCTATCCCCACCTGCCTTCAGACCGAATCTCGAGAAGACTCCTTGGGCTGAGAAGAACCTGGGGCCTCTGAAGTCGATCGATGTGACACAGAGAGTGCTGGAGAGCAAGGTCCGCTCGATGCAAGCGCAACTTGACGAACGCCTTGCCGGCGGGCATGCCGAGCAGCCTCGCGATCATCTCGAGATTGCCAAGCTCGAGCTCGAGATCCACGAGGGTGAGCTATGTATCGAGCGTTTGCAGACAGGCCAGTACACCCTCGTGAAGCGCGGAACCTCGGAGCCGAAATTGTCCCCCATGCGCTTTCTCAAGCTGGCCGTGAACCAAGGTCAGACCGGGTCGGTGGATGGCGAGGTCTACTTTGTCTTCCAACCCGGTTTTTACGCGCAGTACGATCGGCTGGTCCGAATCCATGAGGACATGCGGAAGTTCTGCCTCGAAGATCTAGCGATCATATTCAATGGGCTGGAGGAGGCAGAGAGGCGTGCTCTGGCTACGGGGGGGTGGTACGAGCGAAGCGAGTTCAGAGGCCTTTGGGTTTCTCTGGCTTATGACGCGAGCAGCGCGCAGGTGCGTGTGCAGTACGATCGCATCCAGGGTTGGCGCTAGGGTGGTTACCTATTCTCTTCGGACCGGCTAAGCTCTTCCCCACGCCCCCGACCGAGAGTCCCCATCCTGGGAGATCCCATGGCTTCCCTGCGAATCACGAGCCTTCTCTGCGTCGGTTTCCTCTTAACGACCGAGCTCTTTGCTCAAGGCCCCCGCTACCGCAGCATTGCGGACGGTTGCGCCGGGACCCTCGGTACCCCGCTGCTCGAAGCGGACGGCAGCTCCCTGCCCATCTTCGGCGACACCTTTCGCGCGCGTTTGAGCAATGTGCCGGATGGACCCGCCGTCGGCATCATCGGCTTGAACACGATCACCTGGGGGGGATTCGGACTGCCCTTGGACCTGGGCATCATCGGCATGCCCGGCTGTTCCTTGTTCACCGACATCCGC
>JAJDAN010000063.1 GCA_029261855.1 Deltaproteobacteria bacterium | reverse complement strand
CTTCGGGAAGAAGGCATGGACGTGACGGCAACCGATCGTGAAGTCGACGTCACCAGCGCCAGTGCGGTTCGCGATTGCATCCGGAGGGTCCGTCCCGACGGTGTCGTGCATCTTGCGGCGCAAAGTTCCGTCGCGGCGTCGTGGAAAGACCCCCTCGGTGCGTTCCGCCTGAACTACATCGGCTCGCTGCACATGCTCGATGCCCTGGCGTCCGAGGCCCCCGAAGCGCGCATCCTGCTGATCGGTTCTTCCGACTGCTATGGCAGCGACGCGGATCGCACCGGCAGACCCATCTCGGAAGCCGACCCCCTGCGGCCGGAATCGCCCTACGCGCGCACCAAGGCCGCGGCCGAACAGCTGGGCGCACTGGCCGCAGACCGCGGCCTCGATGTCGTGCGCATTCGGGCCTTCACCCATGTGGGGCCCGGCCAGACCGACGTCTTCGTCGTGTCGAGCTTCGCGCGCCAGGTCGCCGAGATTGCCGCGGGCCAGCGCCCTCCCCGGCTTTCCGTCGGCAATCTCGAATCCGTGCGCGACTTTCTCGACGTGCGCGACGTGATCGACGCCTATTGCCGGCTGCTCGACCCCAAGGTGCCCGCCGATACCTACAACGTGGCCAGTGGGAAGGGCGTCGCGATCCGCGCCGTCCTCGACGAACTGCTCGAGCTGGCGGGTGTGCAGGCCGAGATCGAAGTCGACCCCGAACGCTTCCGCCCCACCGACTTCCGCATTGGGGACGGCTCGCGCTTGCGCGAGGCCACCGGCTGGGCGCCGCGCGTGCCGCTGCGCGAAACGCTCACCGGCGTCCTCGACTGGTGGCGCAAGCAGGCTTCCACCGCACCGGCCTGAACCGGGCCCGGCCAGGGAGGACGAACGTGAAGCGCGCCGCCCTCCTCTACAACCCGGTCTCGGGGACGGGACGCGCCGGGGCGGCAGCCACCCGAGCCGAAGCCGCGCTGCGGGCCGCGGGCTGGCAGGTCGAACGGCTCGAGACGACGAGACCGGGCCACGCCGAGACCCTCGCGCGCGACTGCGCGGCGTCCATCGACCGTCTCGTCGTGGCGGGCGGGGACGGCTCGATCCGCGAAGCACTCACGGGCCTCGGCGAAGAGGCCCGGCGTGTCGCCGTCGCAGTGGTTCCCTGTGGCAACGCCAATGTGGTGGCGCGCGAGCTGGGCATCCCCCTCGACCCGGCGGCCGCGCTCGCCTTGCTCGAAGCCGACGCCGAAGACAGCGAAGTGCGACGTGTCGACCTGGCCCGGGCGAACGGCAGCCTGTTTCTCGCCATGGTCGGCCTGGGATGGGACGCCCGCACGGTGCACGGGTTGGCTCGCCTGCGACAGACGCGCGTGGGGGCGGCCTGGTACCGGCTGTGGGCCGACAGCCTGTGGTTCGTGGCGGGCCTGCTCGCGCTGTTCGTGTGGCGACGCGAAAGGCTGCAGCTGGAAGTCGATGGCGTCGCCCTGCCCCGGCACTACTGCGCGGCCGTGCTCGCCAACTTCCGCTGCTACGGCAAGGGCTGGTCGATGGTGCCGGACGCGCGTCCGGACAGCGGCGCGTTGCACTACCAGGCCCGCAAGCGCTTCGGCGTTCCGTTCGTGGTGTGCCAGCTGCTGGCGGCGGTCTTCGCCCGGCGCACGCCTGCCTTCGTCTCGGACCACGGGGCCGGCAGGCGCATCCGGGTGCAGGCCACGCGCAACTTCGGGGTGCAGATCGACGGCGACCCAGCGGGCACCACCCGCGATCTCGTCGTCGAAATCGAACCGGCAGCGGCCTGCTTCGTCGTGCCCCGGCCTCGCGCAGGGCTATAGAAAGCCCCGAGCAGGGCTATGATCGCCGGACCCCAGAGACCGCCATGCCTCGAGCCGTCATCCGTCTCCTCAACATCGCCCTCTTCGCCGTCTGTGCATTTCAGGTGGCGCAGATCGCGAATGGCGTGCTGGGCGATTCACTGCGGACCGCGGACTTGCCCGGCGCCGGGCTCGAAACCCCCGAGCCTGCCGCCCCGGTCGCCTGGCAGGAACGCCAGGTCATCGTCGACCGCAACCTGTTCGGCGCCCAGCTCGACGGCGGCGCCCAGCCCGCCCCGATCATCGACGAAGACGTCGAAGAAACGCGCCTGCCCCTCAGTCTGGTCGGCACCATCGCGGCCACGGGCCGATCGTCGCGGGCCGCCATCTACAACACGAAGTCGCGCAGCAGCCAGGTGCTGAGGCCCGGCGACGCCCTCGAAGGACATCCCCAGGTGACCCTCGACCGCGTCGAACGGGGCCGCGTGCTGCTGCTGAACCAGGGGAAGCGTGAAGAGCTGCTGCTGGCCGAGCTGGACAATGCGCCGCAGCCCGCCGCGCGGCCGACGCGGCCCACGCGTCGTCCGGCGAGACGAGAGGCCCGCGTCAACCCCCGCGCGCCCACCGCGGAACAGCGCGCCGAAGCGGTGCGCCGCGCCAGCGACCGCTTCCGGCCGCCGAACGACCCCGACCGCGTGGAACACCTCGAGGGCCTGCGCGAACGCATGCTCTCGGGCGAGCTCACCCTCGACGCCCTCGGCGAAGAGATGGAAGCCCTGCAGGACGAGCACGGGGACATCTTCCTCGGCGAAGACGACGAAGATGACGAAGAGCTGCCCGACGACGAGGGGATCGACGAGTAGGCAGACGAGCAGCCCGGGCTAGCCGGCCGAAACCGGGGTTCCGGCTTGCTGCGCGTGCGCGGCCTTCTGCCGCGCTCGCTCCTAGCGGGCGGCCTGCTGCGATCGCGCCACCTGCTCCGCCGCCTCCATCACGCGCAGCAGATTCTCGCCGAGCACCTTGCGCACGGTCTCGTCGTCGTGGCCCCGGGCCAGCAGGCCCCGGGTCAGCGCCGGCAAGGCCGATACCTCGTCCATGCCCTCGGGCATGCTGGGGACGCCGTCCCAGTCGGCGCCCAGGCCGACGTGGTCCGGGCCCGCCACGCGGATGGCGTGGTCGAAGTGGTCGAGCAGCACGTCGAGGCTCGTCTGCGGCACCGGGTGCTGGCGGATGTGCTCGCGCCGGGCCCGGCCGAGGGCGGCGGGGTCGTCACCGTGGGCGGCGCGCATGGCCTCGAAGGCGGGCTTCCACTTTTCGAAGTAGGCCCGGGTCGCGCGGTTGGCTTCGTCGTCGATGTAGCCGGGGTAGAAGTTGATGAGGATGACGCCGCCGTTGCCCGCCAGAGCCACCAGCATCTCGTCGCTCATGTTGCGGGGGTGGTCGGCCACCGCGCGACACGACGAATGCGACGCGATCACCGGGGCGCGGCTCACCCGGATGACGTCGAAGAAGGTGGCGTCGGCCACGTGGGAAACGTCGACCATCATGCCGAGGCGGTTCATTTCGCGCACCACGTCTTCGCCGAAGCCCGTGAGGCCGTCGTGTACGGGGGCGGGCACGTCGGTGGTGCCCGACGAATCGGCCCAGTTGGTGTGGAACGAATGGGTGAGGGTCATGTAGCGAACCCCCAGGCGGTAGTAGTTGCGAAGCACCGCCAGGTCGTCCTCGATCATGTGCCCGCCTTCGACACCCATCAGGCTGGCGAGCTTGCCCGCGGCCACCAGGCTTCGGATGCCTTCGGCGGTGGTGGCCAGGCCCGTCTCTTCGGCGTGCCGTTCGACCAGGCGGTGGACGGCGTCGATCCGCTGCAGTGCCACCTTCATGGCGTCGCCCGGGTGCTGGGCCTGGCCCGTGTAGATGGACCAGAACTGCGCGTCGAGCCCGCCCTCGCGCATGCGCGGGAAGTCCATGTGCGAATCGGTCTTCGGGTGGCGTTCGGTGATGTCCCAGTCGTCGGCCTGGAAGCGCGGCGTGGTGTCCGAATGAGTGTCGATGACGATCACGTCCCGGTGCAGGCGTCGGGCCCGCTCGTCGAGGCTGGGGGAGACAGGGCTCGGGGCGTCAGAGCTGGGGACGCCAGGGCTCGGGGCGCCGGGGCTCGGGACGCCAGGGCTGGGGACGACGGAGCCAGGAGGAGCAGCGCTCAGACATCCCAGCCAGCCGACCGAAGCGAAAAGGAATGCCGAAGCGAAGACCGATGCGGGGCGTGAAACCATGAGCCGCAGTATACGCAGACCGTTCGTCTCGGAGGGCCCGGACCCGAGGCGTTATGCTCGCGTCATGAGTAGCGAGATCCACTCGTCGCCGTTGGGGTCGACCGCCGTGCGCGCGTCGCTCGCAAGCAGGCCGACGGCCTCGAAGGCCGCGGTGACCTCGTCGCCCTCGCGCGCGAGCAAGCCCGAGAAAACGGCCTGGCCCCCGGGCCGCAGGGCCGCGGCGATGGGCGCGGCAATCGGCAGCATCTCGCGCTTCAAGAGGTTGGCGAGCAACCAGTCGAAGCCTTCGGGTCGCAGCGCCTCGATGGGCCCGACGAAGACCTCGAAGCGGTCGGCGAAGCCGTTGTGCGCCGCCCAGTGGCGCGCGGCCACGCCGGATTCGGGGTCGAGATCGAAGCCGACGGCGCTGCCCGCGCCGAGGGCCAGTGCCGCCAGCGCCAGCACGCCCGTGCCCGTCCCGACGTCGAGCACGCGCGCCGTCGAACCGAGGCCGCCCGGCCGGGAAGAAAGAGCCTCCACCCAGTCGAGCACCAGCCGGGTGGAAACGTGGGCGCCCGTGCCGAAGGCCTGGCCGGGGTCGATCACCAGGTCGGCGCGCGGCGGCTGGGAAGCCGGCGCTGGGACCCAGCTCGGCCGTACCACCAGGGTTTCGCCGACGAGGATCGCTTCGAGGCCTCGGCGCCATTCTTCGGACCAGTTCGTATCGTCGACGAGGGCGGCTTCGCCCACTTCTGCCCCGGCGAAGTCTTCCAACGCAGCCCGCACGGGCGCGGCCGTATCGGCCGTGGCGTAGACCAGGAGCAACGTGGACCCGCTCGCTTCGTCGCGTTCTTCGACCCCGGCAGCACCGGCCTCCCAGGCTTCGGCGGCGGCCAGCTCGGCCGTCGTGGCGTCCGGGAAGCGCGCCTCGATGCAGAAGGTCTCGGGGCTGTTGCGTCGCATGAGGGGCCGGGTCCTGTCGCCGTACTTGTCGCAGCATCTATTGCGCTGCGTGGCGCTGGGTCTGGTGCTGTCGACCAGCACCAGTTGCTATTACATGAGCCTCGCGTCGGGACAGACCCGACTGCTGATGTCGCGCGATTCAGTCGAAGACGTGCGGGCGAACCCCGAGACCCCGGAACGGGTCCGCGAGCAGCTGGCCCTGGTGAGTCGGGCCCGCGTCTTCGCCGACGACCTGGGCCTCGAAGTCGGCGAACGATACACGAGCTACGTCGATTGGCCGGGCGACCGCATCGTCACCACCGTCGTGGCAGCGCGCCCGGGTGAGGTCGAAGCCCTGGGCTTCACCTTCCCCATCGTGGGCACCGTCCCCTACAAGGGCTTCTTCGACCGCGACGACGCAGAGGCCGCCGCCGACGAGCTTTCGGCCGACGGCCTCGACGTCTGCGTCGTGGCCGTGTCGGCCTACTCGACGTTGGGCTGGATGGACGACCCGATCACCGGGCCCATGCTGCGGCGAGGCGACGACACCCGCCTGGTGGAAACCGTCCTGCACGAACTCGTCCACGCGACGGTCTTCGTCGAAAGTCAGCCCACCTTCAACGAAGGCGTCGCCCGCTTCATCGGGCAGGAAGCCGCGGTCCGCTTCTTCGACGACGACCCGTCGCAGGCCGCGGCCACACGCGCACGGGTGCGGGACGACCGCCAGGTGGCCGACGAGCTGCTCGGCTTCCGCAACCAGGTGGCCGCGTTGTATGCCGCACAAGGAAGCGAGTCCGCCGCGGGAACAGAGGACCGCGACGCCCTCGAGGCTGCCTTCCGGCGTCACCTCGGCGCCCTGCCCCTCGAAACCCGGGACGCCGTCGCCACCAGCGAACGCGTGCGCCTGAACGATGCCTGCCTCGCCATCGGCGGCACCTACGCCGAAGACACCCGTCGTCACGAGCGCATGCTCGAAGGCCTGTCGGGCAACCTCGACGCCTTCGTGGCCCGGCTGCGCGAAGCCGCCGACGCCGACGACCCGCGCGCCTTCTTCTTCGGCTTCGACACCGACCTGGAGGCGAAGCTGGACGCGGGCCCGAAGCCGGCCTGGGACACGGACTCGAACACCGGCTTGGCGAGCGACCGGCCCGAGACCGCCGCACTGCCCGAGATCGCGGCGCTTCCCGGGACCGCGGCGCTTCCCGGGACGGCGGCCCTTCCCGAGACCGCAGCCAGGGAAGGCATCCCGATGGGACGCGAGGGCAGCGCCGCCCGATGATCCGTCGCCTGGGCCGGCCCGCTCTCGTCGTCGGCGGCCTGGCCGTCGGGCTGCTGCTGGCAGAGGTCGCGCTGCGGGCGCTCGAGCTGCCCGGCTTCGACGCCTGCACGGCCACCGCCGACTACGCGGTGCCCGACCCGGTGCTCGGCTTCCGGGGCGACTCGAGCCGTCCGGTGGTGGGCGTCACCCCGAACGCCCTGGGCCTGCGCGGTCCCCTGCCCCACCAACCCAAGCCCGCCGACGAGACGCGCATCTTGTTTCTCGGGGACTCGACGTGCTGGGGGCTCGGCGTCGAGCTCGACGAGACCTTCGCGGCCCGCGCGACGGCACGCGTGGACGCGGCCCTGCCGAACGGAGACGCCCGCTTCGTGCTCGGTGCCTTCCCGGGCTACAGCTCGTACCACTCGGCGGTGCTGCTCGACCGCCTGATGCCCCTCGCGCCAGATCTCGTGGTCTTCTACGTGGGTGCGCGCAACGACGGCGACCGCGCGCGCTACTACGCCGACGCGGACATCCCCGCCCGCCAGGCCCGGGTGTCCGCCGCCTGGCACCAGCTGCACGTGCTGCGCGCCTTCGAGGCGGGCTACGACTTCGCCTGGGGGAGCCTGCTGCGAAAGCTTCGCCCCGCACCCCAGCAGGCCCGAGTCCCCCTGGACGCGTTCCGCGCGAACCTGCAGCGCATGGCGGGTCGCCTGCGGGAAGCCGGCGTCCCGGGTGTCGTCGTGCTGCCGCCGATTTCGCCTGCGTTCGAACGCGAAGAGCCCGCAGTGCGCGACTACCGGCGCGTGCTCGAAGCGGTCGCGGCCGAGTACGCGTTGCCCGTCGTGTTCGTCGACCCGGGCAACGTCGACGAGGCGGATGCGCCGTTCTTCTTCGACGACCATTTCCATTTGGCGCCCGCCGGGCATGCCGCAACGGCGGCCGCACTCCACGCCGTCCTCGTGCGCGAACGGCTCGTCCCGCACGGCCCCTGAAGGCCGCCGGCGCACACGCGTCGCCGACCGCGCGCGTGCCGCCTGCTTGCGCATCGCCTGCGCGGCACTTGCGTGCGCGAGGGATGGGAGGCCGCTGATCGGCGGTTTCGGGGCGATGCCCCCTCATGGTCGCCCCCAGAGCCGCCGAAACGAGCGACGAGGAACGGGCGCATTCCGCCCGCAGGATGGGGACCTCTTCTTTGCCGATCGAGACGAAAGACGAAAGCCAGCTGCCGACCCCCGATCTCACCGCCGTGCAGGCTGCGCAGCGGGCGAACGACGTCATCGCCAACGTCGGTCGCGCCTTGCGGGGCAAGCCCGAAGTGGTGCTGCGCGCCACGATCTGCCTGCTGGCACGGGGTCACCTGCTGCTCGAAGACGTCCCGGGCGTGGGCAAGACCACGCTCGCGAAGGCCATGGCCTGCTCGGTCGAGTCCGAATTCCGGCGCGTCCAGTTCACCAGCGACCTGCTGCCGAGCGATCTCACGGGCCTGTCCGTCCCCGAAATGGAAAACGGCCACCACACCGGTCGCTTCGTCTTCCAGCCCGGGCCCCTGTTCGCCAACGTGTTGCTGGCCGACGAAGTGAACCGGTCGAGCCCGAAGAGCCAGTCCGCACTGCTCGAAGCCATGAGCGAGCACACGGTCACCGTCGACGGCACGACCCACCCGCTGCCGGATCCGTTCTTCGTGATCGCCACCCAGAACCCGCTCGAGCACCACGGCACGCACCCGCTGCCGGAATCCCAGCTCGACCGCTTCATGATGCGGCTCTCGATCGGATATCCCTCGCCCGAGCACGAAGCCGATGTGCTGCGCGAAGACCCCGCCGCTCACACGCTGCCCACCTTGAAGCCCGTCATCGACATCCACGACCTGCGAGCCATGCAGCGTTTCGCCGGCGCGGTGAAGTTCGACGATTCGCTGGTGGGCTACCTGCTGAAGCTCGTCGAAGAGAGCCGCGAACACGAGAGCCTCGAGCTCGGCGTGTCGCCCCGCGGCGCCCTGTCCCTGCGCCGCGCCGCCCAGGCCCGGGCCCTCATCGACGGCCGCGACTTCTGCATCCCCGAAGACGTCCGCGAGCTGGCCACCGACGTCTTGCCCCACCGCATGACCGTCGACGTCCGCCTGGGTGCCCAGCGCGGATCCGAGGAGACCCGCTGGATCCTGTCGGAGATCCTCGACCGGGTCCCCGTCCCGCTCTAGCCCGGATTATTCATGAGCGCCCTACTGCGAACGCCGAAAGCACCGAATCTACGCGGCCTTCTCCCTGCGGCCCTGCTCGACGTACTGAAAGTACGCCTGCGCGGGCCCTCGGTCCGAGGTCCGCGAAGCTTCAGCACTTTCGACGTTCTCGCTACGGGCTTCATGAATAATCCGGGCTCGTGAAGATGCTGGCGCAGTGGCTGGGCCGGGCCCGCGCGCGTGTGCGCCGCTGGCTGCGACCGCCCCGGGTGCTGCGTCCGACCCGGGCCGGCTGGCTCTTCCTGCTCATCATCCTCGGCGTGGGCTTCGCGGCCCTCAACACGGGCAACAACCTTCTCTACCTGGTGCTGTCGCTGATGCTGTCATTCCTGGTGCTGTCGGGGGTGATGTCCGAGTCGGCCCTGCGCGGCATCCGGGTGCGACGTCGTGTGCCGCGGGAGATCTTCGCGGGCTGCGAGAACTCGGTGCATCTCGAGATCCACAACAGCCAGAAGCGCATCTCGGCCTTCGCCGTCGCCGTGGAAGACCGCCTGCGTCCGGGGCCCGACGGCGAAGCGCTCACTGTCGAGCTTTCGAAGGACCGCGACGAAGAACGCCAGCGCCGCCGCTGGCGCAAGAAGCGCCGCCAGCGCAAGCGACCGGACGCGGTGCCCGCCGGACGCAGCTTCGCGTTGCGGGTCGGCCCGGGTGAGTGCGAGCACCGGCGCTATTCGCTCTCTCCGGCCCAGCGCGGGACCCTCCACTTCGCCAGCTTCCGGGTCTCGACACGCTTCCCCTTTGGGCTCTTCTTGAAGTACCGCGAGTTCGACGCGGTGGAAGAAGTCCTCGTCTACCCCGAGGTCCACGACTTCGGCGGGCCCGCCCGCGTCCGGGAAACGCCGACCGAAGGCGATTCGACGGTGGTCGCGCGGGACGACGGCGCCGTCCTGACCGGACTGCGCGAGTTCACCGAAGGCGACCCCCTGCGTCGCGTGCACTGGCGAAGCTCCCTGCGACGCGGCTCGCTGATGGTCACCGAGAGCGAGGACGATCACGACGCCGAGGTCGAAGTCCGCCTGCGGTCCGCAGCCCCGCGCCCGGACCGCCCGGACGAGAACCGCTTCGAAAAGGCGGTGTCCCGGGCCGCATCCGAGGTCGTCGCGCATCTGTCGTCCGGCCTGGCCGTCGCCTTGCGCACCGACAATGAGTACCTGCCGCCGGAAAGCGGCATCCGCCAGCGCGCGCGCTTGCTGTCGTTTCTGGCGCGCGTTGCCCCGGACGGCCGCGCCGCCGAAGAGCCCGCCCGATGAGCCGGCGTCAGTTTCGCGCCACCGTCGAAGAACGCCCCACGTCCGCCTGGGTGCTGGTCACCGTCGCGAGCGCCATGCTGTGGATCACCGACCAGCTGCAGCCGTGGGTGATCGGCGTGCAGGTCGCCTGCATCCTGCTTTCGCTCGCGCGCCGCACGAAGCCGTTCCCGTGGCAGGCGAGCCCGATCACGCTCAACGTCTTCATGTTCGGCATCGCCGGCACGACCATCACCCTGGCTCTCGATGGCTCGCCGTCGGCGGTCTCCCTGGCGCACTTCGCTTCCCTGGCCCAGGGCCTGCAGCTGATCGACTCGCGGCCTCGCAAGTCCGAGTTCCTGCTCGTCACCCTGTCGCTCTTTCAGGTGATCCTGGCATCGAACCTGACCGACAGCATGCTCTTCCCACCGCTGCTCATCGTGTTCGTCTTCTCGGCGGTGTGGACCCTGATGGTCCATACCCTGCGCAGCGAAGCGATCGAAGCCGGCGAGGAAGGCGCCGCCAACCAGGCGCTCACGCCGGGCCTGCGCAAGATGACCATCATCGCGTCCACCTGCGCGATCCTGCTCGCCGTGGTGCTGTTCGCGTTCTTGCCGCGTATGCGGACGAGCATGTTGCAGACGGGCATCGGCCAGGGGCAGGCCATGTCCGGCTTCTCGGACCGGGTCGAGCTGGGCGACATCGGGCGCATCCGGAAGGACCGCACGGTGGTGCTGCGGGTCGAAACCCTGCGCGGCAAGGACCCCGCCCCGGTCGATGCCTACTGGCGCGGGCTCGCGTTCGACACCTTCGACGGCAAGCGTTGGGAGATCACGCCCGGCACCCGCCACGGCAGACCGGGCAGCGTCAAGATCGGCATCGCCTTCGGGCGCGGGCCCGAGGCCAGCGACCGGGTGCAACGCGTGGTGCGCGAGCCCGTGCGAGGCGGCGTGCTGTTCGGCGCGGGCCTGCCCCGCTTCGTCTCGGGCGCCCTGCTGCGCATCGAATCCGACGTGAACGGCGGGCTCTACGACCCGCTCCAGACCGACCAACGCGTCCGCTACGTGATCGAGACCCAGGACAACGCCGCCGCCGGTCGCAAGCTGGCCGAGGACCGCGCCCTGCCACCCCGCCGCGACGGCACCCGCTACCTGGCGCTGCCCGAGATGTCCGACGAGGTGCGCGCCCTGGCCGAGCTGGTCACCAGCGACGCACGGACCGACGCAGCGCGTGCCCAGGCCATCGAGCTTCACCTGCGAGCCCAGGGTCACTACACCGACACGCCGCCGCCCCTCGACGGCGGCGACCAATCGCCTATCGAGGCCTTCCTGCTGGGCGACCTCGCCGGTCACTGCGAGTACTTCGCCAGCGGCATGGTGGTGCTGGCCCGCGAGGTCGGCTTGCCGGCCCGCCTGGTGAACGGCTTCGCGGGGGGGCGACGCAACCCCCTCGGCGGCTTCGTCGAGCTGACCCGCGCCGACGCCCATGCCTGGGTCGAGATCCACTACGAGAAGGCAGGCTGGGTGCGCTACGACCCGACGCCGCCGGACCTGCGCCTGGCCGGCATGTCGGACATGTCCTTCACCGAACACCTCGCCGCACTCGGCAGCACCGTCGAGCTGTGGTGGTTCCAGCGCGTCGTCGACTTCGACAGCTCGGACCAGATCGCCGCGCTCAAGAGCGCCTTCGCGGCCTGGCGCAAGCTGCGAGACCCGGCGGAAAAGTCGGACCCCAGCGCACCGGGCGGCCTGTCGAAGTTCAGTCTGGAAGACATGGACCTCGGCAAGGCGCTGCTGGCCCTGGTTCTCGCCGGGGGACTCGTCGGCTTTCTCGTGCAGCGGTCGCACCAACGCCGGGGCGGCCGCGCGCTGCCGGAAAGCTATGCCCGCGCCCTGGCGCTGTTGAAGCGACGGGGCCTCGTGCGAAAGCCGAGCGACACGGCCCGCGACTTCGCGGCGCGCGTGGGGGTCGAGACGACGACGGATGCCGGATCGGCGTTCTCGCGGATCACCGAGTCCTACCTGGCCGAGCGCTTCGGCACCCGGACGCAAGCAGTCGAAGACGCGCCGCCCGAGCTGCAGCAGCTGAAGCAGGCGCTGTTCCCGTCCGCACGCGGGGCCTGAACGCTCAGAGCACCCCGATCATCTTGTGGGTCTGCGGGACGACCCGCACGTCCGACAAGGTCTCGCGGCAGAGCGTCAGACAGGCGAGCACCCGGGCCGCGGTCGGTGTCTCGCGCACGGGGCCAGACGGCGTCACGGGCTGGATCACCAGGGGACTGTCCGGCGCGATGTGTGCGATGCGCTCACAGGCGGTGCGCAGCTCGTCGTCCCGGGTGGACGTCGTGACGACGACCTTCACGTAGACCGTCGCATCGGCGCGAACGCTTTCGACGGCGCGAGAAAGGAAGGCTTCGTGCGCGTCGTGAAAGTCGGCCACCTCACCCTTGCGCGGGTCGCTTTCGCGTCGCACGTCACTCGCGAGCTTCCAGTCCATGGAAACGACGTCGATTGCCGGCGCGACTCGCGCCATCGCTTCGACCTCGAGCCCGTGGGTCTCGAGCAGGATGCGCGATCCGCTTTCGCGCAGGCGCGTCGCCAGGGCCAGCACGCCGTCGGGTTGCAGCAGTGGCTCGCCGCCGGTGATCGAGACCAGACACGGGCGCCCGGCCTGCAACCGGACGATCTCGAGGACGGCGTCTTCGACGGAAACCGGGTTCGGCCGCGACTGCATGCGGCCGGACCCCGGTTCCTGCTCGACGCGACAGGCCTTCGCGGGCTTCCAGGTCTCAACGGAATCGCACCACGCGCAGCGCAGGTCGCATTCGCCGAGGCGAACGAACACGCTCGGTCTTCCGACTTCCGTGCCCTCGCCCTGTACGGACCAGAAGATCTCGACGAGATTCAGGCCGGCGCTCACCGGACTAGCGTTCCAGGATCGACCGCCCCATCGCAATCTCCGCCACGATCTCGTCGAGCCGTTCGGGATGCGTGGGCAGCTGTCGAACCCGCATGCGGGCGACGTGGTCCGTGTCGGTCAACTTTTCCACCCATTCGAGCTTGTTGGCCACGTGCTCGACGAGCGCGCCGAGATCGAGAGACCTTCGACCGGACAGCTCGTCCCCAGAGAACACGACAATCTCGCTGTCCGGGCGCGTCGCCAGGGCCAACGAGGCGCCGTAACGCTCGCGCGCCACCCGCGCTGTCAGGTGCAGGTCGAGCTCGTCGGGCACCTCGACCACCACGAGCCCGTAGCCGGCGAAGTGCACCAGCCGGAAGTCGCGTCGCGAAACGAACTCGACCTCCGGCGGGATCGGCGGGATCTCCGCCCGGGACGCTTCCTTGGCCAGATCACTCGGCCGACCCGAAAGCAGTCCCTCCACGTCCATGCGCCGATCGCCCGTCTTCTGGGTCATCTCGGCCAGGCGCCAGGACCACACGCGGCCCCAGCGCTCGAAGTCGTGCTCGGTGAAGCGGGCCGCCATCAGGTCCACCAGCTTGTCGGTGAAGCGGCTGCGACGCGAACAGCATTCGAGCACGCCCGGCAACGAGCTGCCCGCACCCGGGGTCACGTGCACCGCGGCCTCGCCGATCAGGTCGCGTAGCGCCTGCAGGTCTTCCGGCGGCCAGTCGTGATGATCGAACCACTGCAGGCGGTCGCGGTAGAGCGACGCCGTCTGCAGGACGTCGATGGCGGGCTTCGGCGTGAAGCCCACCACGTAGATGGGCGTGTCGTCCCGCAGGTCCGTTGCCACCCCGCGGAAGAAGCTCATCAGCTCGTCCTGGGGATAGATCCAGATCCCCTCGATCATGCGGACGTCCCGCGCGATCAGGACGGCAGCAACGATGGAATCGCGGTCCGCGTGGGCCACGATTGCACTGCGGCGCCGCGGCAACGCGGGCAGCTCTTCCACCACTTCCGGTGCGGGTTGGCGCCGGGCCTTCCGGACCGGCCCCTCTTCCTCGCCGGAATCGCCGCCTTCTTCGTCGTCGTCCTCGTAGGCCGGAGCCGCCGGGACTTCGAAGTCGGGCACCTCTTCCAGCTCGATGTCGTCGTCCACCTCGACCAGGAGATCATCGTCGAGGTCGAGGTCGTCGCTATCGCTATCGCTGTCGGTGGCGCTGTCGGGCGGGTCGGTGCGCGGCTTCCGCCCCGCTGGCACGTCCGCGCCAGCGGACGACCCGCTTTCGCTACTGCTGTCGCCGCCCCCGTCACCGCCGCGGCCCTCTTCGCCGCCACTGCGCGGCCGTCGGCGACCGCGTCGGCGTCGCCGCCCGCGTCCGCCCCCGTCCCGGTCGGTGGGCTCGTCGTCGAGATCGAAGAGCGAAACCTCGTCGAAGCGCGGGGTCGGCTTCTCCTCACCCGCGTCCGAACCCGCGTCTCGCGTGCGATCCGCGTCTCGCCCGCGGCCCGCGTCTCGGTCGCGATCTGCGTCATCGCCCCGGTCGTCGCTGGCCGCAGCGTCCGGACCGTCCTCGTCGCTGCGTCCGCGCCCGCGGCGCCCGCGACCCCGTCCACGACCGCGCCGGCTGCGACCGCGGCCAGAACCACCGCGGTCGTCGTCTGCTTCCGGGGCGTCGCCGCCTTCGCGTTCGGCCCGCGCCTCGCGCGGCGCTTCGTCGCTGTCTTCCGAGTCGTCCCGTCTGGGCGCCTCCGTGCGCTCGGGCCTGCGTCGCGCGGGCCGTGCCGGAGCAGAGGGCGCCTCGCCCGCGCCGATGGCGCGCAGCTCGAGCTCGCCACTGCCGCGGATCTCGAACAGCTCGTGGGTGAGCGTCAGGGCGTCGAGCACGCGGCCCACCCCGGCTGCAATCGTACGTCCGCCAACCACCAGGCGCGGCGCGTCGAACACCACCGGCGGCGGCGCATTCACGAGCACCGCAGGCAGTGACGCCTGCAGGGCCAAGGCGCCTTCCAGCACGCTGGCCAGCTCGGCGAGACCCAGCTCTTCCCGGGCCGCGCCCACGACGGGGCGGCCTTCGACGTCGACTCCCACCCAGTCGATCACCTCGTGGTCGTTCCCGGCCAGGGGCCAGGGCACGAGCGCGCGCAGGGAATGCCACTCGCGGAAGGCTGAGATCGCCCGGGCACGCAGGCCCTCTTCGCCTTCCCGGGTGTGACGGTCGTTCAAGCGCTTGCGCAGCTGTCCTTCGAGGGCATCGAGACTCCCCGAAAGCCCCTCGACGGTCAGCCGCGAAGTCGACCGCGAGGGCAGCAGCGTCGTCAGCGAGATGCCGCCGTTCTCGGCCCGCAGCTCGGCGACACGACGGGCCAGCAGCACGAAGTCCACGGCGCGCCCGTTGCCGCGGAGCGCGGCGCCGTGCTTGGCCGCGAGCCCTTCGAGGCCTCGCGCGGCACGCAGGAACAGGTCCCGGTCGGCGGGGCCGGCGAGATACCCGGCGATCTGGGCCGGGGAAAGACCCGCAGCGGTGACTGCGCCCTGCGGGCGCACCCGCGGCCCTTCTTCGCCCAGGGACGGCGCGGCCACGGCGTTCAACTCGAAGGGCAGCTGCCCGGCCAGACCCAGCAGGCGACGCGCCCCTTCGGACCAGGACGGTGCAACCGCGTAGACCGAAGGCGCATCGGCCTCGGTCTCGGCAAGACGCCCGCCCAGGGCCAGCGCGGCCACGACCGCGTGGCTGGCTTCGCGCGGCGAGAAGGTGACGAACACCCGCCCCCCGCTCTTCGACTCACCGCTGCCAACCGCCGCAACCTCGGCAGGAACCTCGTCCGCCGCGAACGGCTCGAGACTTTCAGTGGGGACCAACCCCAGTTCGGCGATCTTCGCCAGCACAGAACCTGCATCGATGGGTGTCGCGCCTCCACCCGAACGTGCGCCTCCGCGGCGCCGCCGGCTGAACCTTCTCATCATTCATGCCTCCTGGGCCGGCTCTCGCTCACGTCGTTTCCAACGAGAGCCCCGCATCGGACTGCGGGAAGGGAGCGGAGCCTCGTGCCCGATTGTCAGATTCCCCCGACGTCCACGACGCCGAGAGAAAGGGTTCCCGCCTCGACCAACGAGACGGTCGAATCTACGAGCGTGCGTTGCAGCTCGAAGTAGAGGCGGTCGTTGGTCACGGCCACCCCTACGTGGTCTTTGTGCTTTGCAAAGTCCAGAAGCATGCCCCCCAGCAGCTTCCGGTCGGATCGTGCGTACTTGAGCACCCGGTTCCATTTACCGAGCGGAATCTCGATCCGAAGTTCGCGAAGCTCGCGGAGGTCTTCGGGGAGCGAATCGCGCTGCAGTTCGAGCGTGATCGCCTTCGAAGACTTCGCGAAGCTCGACTTCCAATAGCGGCCCTGCGTCAGCAACACCGCGACTATCCCTCCCCGGCCGCGTCGTCGCGGCTGCGCAGGCTCTCGAGGGCGCCGCCGAGCAGCGCCTCCACCATGGCGACGGCCACGGGGTTGTCCGCCGGCGCGCGACTGGCGAAGGCCTCTGCCGCACACAGGCAGGCCCGCGCGTCGTCGTCCTGGGAGAGCTTCCACAGCACGTACGCGCTCTCGCGCAGGCGCTGTGTGTTGATGTCTGCTTGTGGGCCGCCGGTCACGGGTTCTGCCAGCTCGGTCCAGAAGGCGGCGTCTGCGACTTCGTCGGCTTCCAGCTTGCCCTGGGCCTCGAGGCGTTCCTGGGCCAGGTTCGCGAGATCGTGGGGAGCGGGCCCCCACGGTCCCAGCGCACCCTTCTTCACGAGCTCGGCGGCGCGGGCCAGTCCGTCTTCGTCCCCGTCGGTCGGCAGGGCAGCCGCGGCCAGGTCCCCCGGCGTGTCGCCCACCACCGCGACCTTCGATCGCCACTCGCCGAACTGGCGCGGGAACGCGCGGCTCTTGGGATGCGCGGACGCTACGCGCGCGACGAGCGCGCGGATCGCGGACGGCGTCGCCTCCACGGCGGGGAAGCGCGTCCGCTCGACGGCGTCCCGCACGAACTTGCGAACCTTGCTGCGGCTCGCGGCGTAGATCTCGAAGTCGACGATGCCCCGGCTCTCGTCGAGCAGCACCTCGAACAACCGCGCACCACCCGACGGATTAGGCTCGACCAGGTAGACGAGCCGCGCGCCGCGAGGGTCGAGGGCCGAAACGAAGCCCGCAGCGATATCGTCTTCGATCTCGGGCAGGCGGGACACCACGGGGCCCGGGGTCGCGGGGGCCGTCACGGCGACACCCTGGGAACGCAAGCGGTGCAACGCACGGCGCAGGGCCTTGCGGCCCGCCTTCGGCAGGGCCTTCTCGTCCAGGTTGCCGAGCACTTCGGAACCGCCTTCGGCGTCCGCCCAGTCGAGGGCCAGCTCGACACCCACCTCGGCGTCGCGGCCGAGCACCCAGGCGAGCACGCGCCCAGCGGCAGCGCCGTCCAGGGCAGCCAGCAGCTGGAAGGGATCGCCGTTGGCGGGGCGAATCGAGTCGGCGTCCTCGGGCAGCGCCGAGGCCGCCTCTTCGAGGATGTCAGCGAGACTCATCGGAGAAGCTCCATCCGCGGGCGAAGGGCCCGGACGGACCCGGCTCCACGAAGCCCGGCAGCATAGCGGTCAGCAGGGTTCATGGGGATCCAGCAGGCGGCGGTGTTCGGACATGGCAAAACGGTCCGTCATGCCCGCCACATAGTCGGCGACGGCCCGCGCCGGGCCCTCGTCCTCGCCGCGACCGCGTCCGGCGCCGGGCATCAGCTCCGGGCTCTCGCGGTAGACGGCGAACAGCTCGGCGATGACGCCCTCGGCCTTGCGGGTCATGTGCCGGACGCGCGGATGACGATAGAAGCGTTCCAGCAGGAAGCGTTTGAGAGCCAGCTTGTCCGTCGCCACCGGGTCGGACAGCGCGATCAAGGCACGGTCGGCGGCGCGCACTTCTTCGACGCAGCAGACCCGAGAGCCCTCGAGCCGCGCCGCGGAGGCTTCGATCAGGTCCGTGATCAGCTCGTTGATGATGGCGGTCAGGATGCGCGAGCGGCGAACGTTGTCGTTGACGTCGGCCGTCGCGTCGCGATCGACGCCGTCCCGGGCGCGTTGCCAGAGTGCCGTCTCGCCGAGGGCGGCTTCGTCGAGGATGCCCGCGCGCAGGCCGTCGTCGAGGTCGTGGTGCATGTACGCGATCTCGTCGGCGGCGTCGGCGAGCTGTGCTTCGAGGGTGCGCTGCTTGCCGAGAGGCGGTAGCGGCAGCGGGTGCTCCCACGAGCAGCCGTGCTTCAGGATGCCCTCCCGGGTCTCCTGGGTGAGGTTGAGCCCCGGCGCGTCGGGGTAGCGGTCCTCGAACAGATCGACGACGCGCAGGCTCTGGCGGTTGTGGTCGAAGCCGCCGTCGTCGCGCATCAGCTCGTCGAGCACGCGCTCGCCGGCGTGGCCGAAGGGCGTGTGACCGAGGTCGTGGGCGAGGGTCACGGCTTCGGCGAGGTCTTCGTTGAGCCGCAGGGCCCGACACACCGTCCGCGCGATGGTGGCGCCCTCGAGCGTGTGGGTGAGCCGGTTGCGGTAGTGGTCGCCTTCGTGGTGGACGAAGACCTGGGTCTTGTACTCGAGCCGGCGAAAAGCCCGACTGTGCAGGATGCGGTCGCGGTCGCGCTGGAAGTCGGTGCGGTAACGGTGACGCTCCTCCGGGTGGACGCGACCGGCGGAATCCCCGGCGCGGACCGCGTAGGGGGCCAGGCGGGCCGCCTCGTCCTTTTCCATCGCCTCGCGGTCGAGCAGCCAGGGGGACGTCGGGATACTCGGCATCAGCCGCCCCCCTCGTCGCGCAGCAGGTCCCGCATCTTCTTGCGCGAATCGTCGCGGATGTCGCCGTGGGGCTCTCCGGCGGACTCCGCCTCGAGAATCGGGTCGCTGGTCAGCAACGCGTAGCCGGCGGCCACGGCCAGCGCGAGCCCGATGGCGACCACGAGCCAGGGCTTCACCGGGCGTTCCGCCAAGGGATTTGGATGCTTCGTCTCACGCTTCTTCGTAGGCCTCGCGGGTCGCTCGCGACCCGAATCCGGAGTCGCTCGGTGGAGGCCGGGCGGCGACGTGGGCAGCAGGTCGATCGAACCAGGGGCGTCGCCGAAGCCTGGGGCCGAGCCCCGGAATTCTCGTGGTTTCGGGACGTGCGGGGGGAGCCACAGACTACGGGCCGCCCCAGCCGGTGTCAACGGGACGGATTCCGCCCATATCCTCGTTTTTCCTAGGATTTTCGCCCCCGCGTCAAGTCGCTAAGCTGCGCCTCCATGACTGTCCCGACCCCCGACCTGCCCTCCCTTCCGCCTCGCCTGCTGCTCGGTCCCGGACCGAGCAACGTCCACCCGTCGGTACTGGCAGCGATGGCCCAACCCCTGGCGGGCCATCTCGACCCCGCGTTCCTGGCGCTGCTCGACGAGGTCCAGGCCAACCTGCGGACCCTGTTCGGGACCCAGAACGCCATGACCCTGCCCATCTCCGCCACCGGCAGCGCGGGCATGGAGGCCTGTCTCGTCAACCTGCTCGAGCCGGGCGACCGCATCGTGGTCGGGGTGAACGGCGTCTTCGGGGGGCGCATGTGCGACGTGGCCGCCCGCGCCGGCGCCGAGGTCACCCGGGTCGACAGCGAGCCCGGCACCATTCTCGAGCCCGCCGCCATGGCCGAGGCGATCGCGCGCGTGAAGCCCAAGGTCGTCGCGTTCGTCCACGCCGAGACGTCCACCGGCGTGCTGCAGCCCGTCGAGGCCATCGCCGCCGCCGCACGCGAGGCCGGCGCATTCGTGGTGCTCGACTGCGTGACGTCCCTGGGCGGCCTGCCCGTCCGCCTCGACGACTGGGGGATCGACGCCGCCTACAGCGGCACCCAGAAGTGCCTGGCCTGCCCTCCCGGCCTGTCCCCGGTCAGCTTCTCGGACCGCGCCCTCGACGCCGTCCGCGCCCGCAGCCGCCCGGTCCAGAGCTGGTTCCTCGACGTCACCCTGCTCGCCGGCTACTTCGGCGGCGAGCGCGTCTACCACCACACGGCACCGATCTCGGCGATCCTCGGCCTCACCCAGGGCCTGCGTCTGGTGATCGCCGAGGGACTCGACGCCCGGGCGGCCCGCCACCGGGACGCTGCCGCGTCCCTCTACGCCGGGCTCGCGCCCCTCGGCTTCACGCCCCTCGTCGCCGAAGAACACCGCCTGCCACCGCTTTCCACCATGCGCTTGCCGGACAGCGTGCTCGGCTGGAACGGCGGCGCGGGCGAAGCCGGCCTGCGACGCCGCCTACTCGACGGCCACGACATCGAGGTCGGCGGCGGACTCGGCCCGCTCGCCGGCAAGGTCTGGCGCGTCGGCCTGATGGGCGAGAACGCCCGCAAGGAAAACGTCGACCGCCTCGTCGGCGCCCTCGAGCAGGAGCTGGGCCAGGGCTAGCGCCTGCGGCTCGAGCGGAGCCCGGGTCTCATTCCGCGGCGTCGGGCACCCCGTTGTCGTTCGCATCCGTCGGCACGGCCGAATTCACCGCGGTGACGGCGTCGAGGTCGAAGCCGACGGTCCCGGCCTGGCCCAACGCTGGACCCACGTCCTCGATTCGGACGTAGCGCGCCCACGCGAGACCGACGTCGGCGAGATCGAAGGAGTCTCCCCCCGAGCCTTCGGGCACCACGAGCGTGCCCTGGGCGACGCCCACGAGGTCGCCGATCGGGGTCTCCGTCGGGATCGACGCATGCGGCGCCAGCGGGTCGAGGTCGTCGCTCAGGGTCGGGAACACACCCGCGCAGCCCGGGTGGAGCGGCGGGTCGAGGGGTGCCGTCTGGCAGGCATCGAAGGCGAACCACGTCACGCCGTCCTGGCTCACCGACACGCGTCCCGGTTCGGCAAACGGCTCACCCAGCAAGCCGAACACCACGGTGAAGAACGGATTCTCGAAGACCGTGAAGTCGACGCCGGGACGATCGACGATGACGTTGTCGACGAACTCCAGGTCGACGACGCCGCCCGCCCCGAGGCTGAGCACGTCGAGACCGCCCAGGAAGAGACCGAGGCCCTGGGGCGCGCCGAGCACCACGCCCGGCAGCTCGAGCTGCCCGAAACCCGCGCCCGTTCCCGGCACGAAGTCGGCCACCGCGTCCGCATGCGGATCGCCCGTCGTATCGAAGACCCGGATCTCCTCCCACTTCTCGATGCGCACGACGAGGGTGTTCTCACCGGGCAGCACCAGACCGTCGCCCCAGACGTCGATCGCCGTCCCGACCACGCGCGGCTTGACGTACTCGAGCGCGAAGTCGTCGGTGATGTCGACGCCGTTGAGCAGCACCTCGAAGGTGCTGAGGTCCGCGAAGGCCCACAGGTCGACCTCGAGGAAGAGCGGGTGGTAGGTCTCATCGACACCGACTTCCGGTGTCAGGATGCGGATGACCGGCAGCGACGAGGTGCAGGTGCCGGCCGTCCACAGGACGAGGGCGACGGCGGCCACGAAGCCGGCCCCGAGGCGGGGCAGCGTGCGGGATTCAGAATGCGTTCTCATGGACGTTTCTCCTGTGACGAGGCGATGGGCAGCGGCTGCCATGCAACGGGCTGGCCGTGAACGGGTTCGGGTGCGACGAAGGCGACGCGGGCTTCGAGGTCGGCCCGCCACACGGCACCGCGGCGGGGGGACGCGGGGACGGCCAAACGGGCGACCTCGCGCCGACGGGCGTCCGCGAGCAGGACGGACTGCGCGCGCACCGCCATTCCCACGACGATCTGCTCGCCTTCCCGCCAGGCAACGAGGTGCGGGCGCGCGGTCGCTTCGAAGACCGCGCCTCCGGCTTCGAAAGAGCCTGGCGCAACCCCCGTCGAAGGTGAGACCAGGATGCGGCCGCCCCGGGGCGAGATCATCACGTCTTCGGCGGCGAAGCTTCCGTCCGCGCCACTGCGCACGCGCCCGACGATCTCGGGCCCGCGGCCTTCGACGCGCTGCCACAGGAACAGGTCTCGCGGCCCGGAAGGATCCACGCCGATGACGTCCCGGGCGATGCTGCCGGAAGGCGACAGTACGGCGACGACTCGCGGGCCGGGCTCGTCGCTTGCGACTGGTGCCACTGGTGACACTGGTGCCCCTGATGCCAGCGGCGCCACCGCGCGCAGCGGCGCGGCCGCCGGGCCCACGAGCCCGAGCCACGCGAACACCGCGATTCCCGCGGTCAGGGCGCGTCGATGCGAACGCCGCATACCAGTCCCTCCGGATCGCCGATCGTGAAGAAGACGTCGGGCCCCGCGTAGTCGACGCCCGGTGTGCCCGGCCGCACCGCGAGACTCGCCGGCTGTCGCAGTTGCCCCAGGGTGTCGACCCGCAGCGCCGCCGTGGCCACCGACAGCACCGCGAACGTGAAGCGAGTGCGCAGCTCGGCGAGGGATGGATCGCCCGAAAGATCCACGTCCCAGGCGCCGACGGTGCCGTCGCAGGTTTCGAGCGCGTACAGCCGGTCGCCCATCGCGTTGAAGGCTGCGCCCTCCATGCGGCCGCCACACGACGCCGACGCAGCGCGTGGCATGCGTCCGGGCACGACGAGCGGATTGGTGCCGTCGAAGATCACGGCCGCGTCGAGCACGACGGGCGCCCCGGACCCCGCCGGCGGCAGCGCGTCGAGGGCCGCCAGATCGACGGCGTACACGGAACGACCGGCAACGTCGCCGAACGCCGCGACGCGTCCGCTGGGATCGATGCCGAGCGGGCCGAGACTCGGGTTGGCGTCGGCGAGGGGGATCGTCGCGACGAGTTCGAGCGCCGCGACGTCGATCACGTCGATGGCGCCATCCGTGATGGGCAAGGTGCCGCTCTCCATCTCGTCGGTGTTCGGGTCGTCCTGCTCGATCCCGATGGCGCCGGTCTGGGTCACGAGCAGCAGCGCTCGGCCGGACGCCGTCGTGAACGGGGTCAGGCCCGAAGGATTGAAGGCGCTCGTCACGATGTAGGGGCGCCCGTCCGGCGTCGAGAGAGTCGGCCCCACCACCAGGGGGTCCCCCGACGCGTCGAAGTCGTAGGCGACCACTGCACCGGGAAGGAACTGGGTGTCGGGCATGCCCTGCCGGGCGCCGAGGTTCGATGTCGCCACGAAGAGCCGGTCGCCCACCTGTGCCGACGCCGACGCGAAGCTCGCCGGGAAGCTGCCCGGCCCGTTGCACCACGCCGCCATGGGAATCGCGTCCACCAGGAGATCCCCGCGCGAGTCGCGGGCACCCGCGCCGGCGTCGATGCACGCCGAAGCCGTGATGCCCGTCTGCAAGCGCGACGTACCGGGTGCCGGCAGGCCGGGAAACGGGGCGAAGTCGGCGGGGTCGAAGGCCGCCGGCACGTCGACCCGCACAGACCGCGGCCCCACCCCGCCCGGGTCGACGAACAGCACGCCATCGATGTTGCCGCTGACCGTCACGAGCGCGAGGTCCGAAGCGACCCCGTCGATGGCGGCGATGCTCTTGAAGAATTCCGGGATGCCGTCGCCGTCGGAATCCCCCGGCAGGGGATAGGTCGCGAGACCGGCGGGGATCTGGAACGGCACGGCATCGATCCCGAACGGGATCAGCACCGACCCGGTGGCGGTGCCCGCAAGCAGGCGCGTGGGACTCGCCGCGCCGGCGCCCGGGATGAAGTCGTAGCCCGGCGGGAAGCCGCCGATTTCACCGAGCGGAGCGCACCGCACATCCGAGCTCGTCTGATCGACGACGGGCGGCGATCCGCTGCTGCCGTCGCCTCCCCCGCACTTCCCCGCCAGGACCAGGGGGGCGAGCACGACCAACAGCGCGGCCGAGCGCAAGCGATGCGTGCGATCCGTCACCAGCTGCCCTCGATGCCGAAGTACAGGAAGCGTCCGGGCTGGGGGAACCCCACGCTGTCACGCACGCTCACGTCTCCGACGTTGGTGACGGTGATCGAAGCGATCAGCTTCTTCGGAAACCAGCGACGGTCGAGCCGCCACAGCTGGGCGAGATCGACGCCACCCGACAGGTCGTAGACGGTCCGGGCACTCAACGTCGATGCGTTGCTGAAGTTCAGGTGGATCTTCGACGTGTAGTGGCGCTCGGCCACGAGCTTGAACAGTCCGGACGAGGGACCGAGTCGCAGCCGCAGCTGGACTTCGTCGTCCGCCTGGCCGGGGATCGCCGTGCCCGCCGGCTGTGCGATGGGCGGGAACAGCCCACCGCCGTCGGCAGGGTCTCGGGCCTCGTCGAGCTCTCCGTCCTGATGCGTCCAATTGGCCGAGAACTCCAACCAGTCGAAGAGACCGAAGCGGCCCGACAGCTCGAAACCGTGAACCCGCGCATCGCTCGTGTTCGTGGGCGCGACGGTGGTCGGGCTGATGCGCTGGAACACGATCGAGTTCTCGATGTCCTGGTAGAAGTAGGCCCACTGCAGTCGCACGTCGTCCAGGAACGCGAGCTGCTCGAAGCCCAGCTCGAAGCCTCCGTCGTAGTTCCAGGCGTCTTCCGGGTCGAGGTCCGGGTTGCCGCGCACGAAGCCCTTGTCGGGAAAGAACAGCTCGTCGAAGTCCGGCGCCCGGTACGACCGCTCGGCGTTCGCCTTGAAGCGAAGCCACTTGGTTGGCGACACGATCAAGCCGAAGTGCGGGATCCACTCGCTGCCGTAGTCGTCCGAATGGTCGAAGCGCAGGGTCGGCACCAGCTGCACGCGATTCTTCCAGACACCGATCTCGTCGCTGACCGTGACGGCTTCGGTGGTCCGGCGGTGGAAGCCCGCATCGCTCGAGGACAGCGACTCGTAGCGAAGCTCGAACCCGAGCCCCGCGTCGTGCTCGACGCCGAAGCCCTTGCCCTGCCAGCGGCCCGTCGTCCGCCAGGCGCCGGACCGGTTCTTCTGCCGCGTCTCGATGGGGTCGTCGAGGAGATCGGGTTCCGGCTCGCGGAAGCGGCTCTGCTCGTAGAGGTAGGAGACGGTCGATGCGAGCTGGACCGACGCCGGCAGCGGGGCCCAGCCGTCGACTTCGAGGGTCATCGCCGCAACGTTGCGCGTCCGGCGTTCGTGGGCCGTCCGGCTCTGCCCGCCGTTGGGCGCCAGCGGGTCGTCGTCCGGGCCCGGCTGCCCACGACTGACGAAGAAGAAGCTGTCCCAGACCCGCAGCCGCAGGCCGTCCGCGAGGTCGCCCGCCCCTTGCACCAGCGCCGCGTGAGACTCGGATTCGTTGTTCACGCGCTCGAGCTCTTCGCTGGGAAAGACCGTCACGCCGTCCGCCTTCACTTCGACGGACTGGAACTTCCAATCGCCCTGGGTCGTGAAGCCCGAGTAGGCGGCCCCCCAGTCGACGGGCCCGCTGCGGTCCGCGTGGGACAGGGATCCTTCGTAGGTGCCGAAGGAGCCTCCGGTGAAGCTCGCGTTCGTACGCGGCTTCCCGGTGGGTCGCTTCGACACGATGTTGACGACACCGCCGATGGCGCCGCTACCGACCTCCGCGCTACCGCCGCCCCGAGCGATCTCGATGCGATCGACGATGGCGAGCGGCAGGGTCGACAGATCGACGGTCCCGGACTGCGCGGTGTTGAGCCGCACGCCGTCGAACAGGATCACGACCTGCTGCCCGGTCGACCCCCGAATGCTGATTTCCGAAGCCTGGCCCGGACCGCCGAAGCTGCGCACCTGGACGCCGACGGATTCCTGCAGCACCTGCTCGACGCTCGTGGCTTCGCCCTCGTAGTCCGCCGTCTCGATGACGGTGGCGAAGGACGACGGGTCGTCGGGAAGCTCTTCGGGTCGCACCGCGGTGACCCTCGCGGTGGGCAGGCGGCGACGCTCGCCCGGTGCGTCGTCGGCCCACGCGGCCGACGGCCGGAAGCCCACCGGCACCAGCCCCAGGGTCGGGAACAGCACGGACAATGCGAGCACGATCCGGACCGCGGCACGTTGGCCGGCCAGTCCGGGGGTTCGGCCGAAGACTCGGCCGATTTCGGAAGCCATGTGTGAGGGAAGCCCGACGCCCCGCGCTCTCGTCCCCGGAGACCGCGAAACTGCTTGGAAGGCCGGTCTTCTGGCTCCTGGATCGCCCGGTCGTCATGCCTTCCCAGCGGGTCGCCCTGAAGGGGCTCCGGCCAGTGGACTCTTACGACGATCGTCCCCAGTTACAGCGACGGGCTCGCACCGGATTCCCACCGGCTTCCCGCAGCCGGGCTTCGCGATGAGACCACCTCACCCCGCCCCGACTGCCGTGCACCTGCAAGCAGGCTCACGGACACCTTCCACACGCTCGATGGTCCGAGGGATACCTCGCCCTCCGACAAAGCGCCAATCGGCCCGCCCAGTCGCCAGGTCAGCCGCCAGGTCAGTCGCGAAGCTCGGCCGCGAAGAGCTGCTTCACGCGACCCCAGGCATCCTTGGCGGCTGCTTCGTTGTAGGTGGCGCGCTGGTCACAGAAGAAGCCGTGGTCGGCGTCGTCGTACACGACCACCTCGCCCCGGACGTCCGCGTCGGCGAGCGCCGTGCGAATGGCATCGACCTGACTCGACGGGATCATCGCGTCCTTCCCGCCGAACAGGCACACGATCCGGCCCGCGATGCCGTCGGTGCGCGTCACCGTCGACGCCCCGCCACCAGGGCCCTGGGGCCCGGCGATGCCGCCGCCGTAGAACGACGCCGAAGCGGCGACATCGGTCGTGGCCGCGGTCAGGTACGTCATGTGGCCCCCGATGCAGAACCCCATCGCACCGATCTTGTCGCCCTTCACGTCGTCGCGGGCACGCAGATACGCGAGGGTGGCCTGGGCGTCGGCGATCATCTCGTCCGCCGTCAGCTGTCCGAGCAGCTTCATCCCCGCGGCCATGCCCGCGTCGTCATAGGCGAGCTCGACACCGGGACCGCTGCGGTGGAAGTAGTCCGGCGCGATCGCGGCGTAGCCCTCGGCGGCCACGCGCTCGGTCACGTCGCGGATGTGCGCGTTGACGCCGAAGATCTCCATGTAGACGATGACGCCCGGGAACGGGCCGTCGCCTTCGGGCCGCGCCAGATAGCCGCCGAAGGATCCGCCGGCCTGGGGGATCTGGACGCGCTCGGTGGTGATCGCCATGGGGGACTCCTCGTGATTGCTCGAATTGGGGGCTTCGCGGTGCCCGGCGTGATTTCGGGGTCCGACAAGCTCGCGCGCCTGCTGCGGGTCCGCAAGCCGCGATCATCGCTACGCTGCCCGCATGGAGTACCGCCGGGTCGGCCAGAGCGGACTGCAGGTGAGCGAAATCGGACTGGGGTCGTGGCTGACCCTCGGGTCGGCGGTCGCGACGTCAGCGAGCGACGACCTGGTCCTGCGCGCGTTCGACCTGGGTATCAACTTCTTCGATACAGCGGACGTCTACGAGAACGGCGCGGCGGAGGAAGCGCTCGGTCGCGCGCTACGCGACCTGCCGCGACAGCAGTTGGTGATCGCGACGAAGTGCTTCTTTCCCATGTCCGAACGCCCGAACGATCGGGGCCTGTCGCGCAAGCACATCGTCGAGAGTGTCGACGGTTCGCTGCGACGTCTCGGCAGCGACTACATCGACCTGCATCAGTGCCACCGCTTCGACCCCGACACCCCGCTCGAAGAAACCGTGCGCGCGTACGAGGACCTGATCCGGCAGGGAAAGCTGTTGCACTGGGGCGTCTCGGTCTGGACCGGCGCCCAGATCCGCCGAGCCTGCGAGATCGCCGACGCGACAGGCGGCTACCGACCGCTGTCGAGCCAGCCCTCCTATTCGATCCTGCGACGCGACGTCGAGGCCGACGCGATGCCGGTCGCCCACGAGCTTGGACTCGGACAGCTCGCCTTCAGCCCGCTCGCCCAGGGCGCGCTCACCGGGAAGTACGCCGACGGCGCGAGGCCGATTGGCAGTCGCGCGGCGGACCCCCAACGCAATCGCTGGATGGGTGCGCTGCTCGCCGAAGACGTCCTGGCCCGGGTCGAGCAGCTGCGTCCGCTGACCGCCGACACCGGCGCATCGCTGGCCCAGCTCGCGCTGGCCTGGTGCCTGCGCCGGCCCGAAATGGCGAGCGTGATCGTCGGCGCGACCCGCGCCGACCAGCTCGAAGAGAACTGCAAGGCCTCGGGGATGCGTCTCTCGGACGAAACCCTGCAGCAGATCGACGCGCTCTTCCCCGGGCCGACCGGCTGACACGATGAGCCGATGACCGCAGACGCCCTCGGGCGCATCGTCCTGCTCGCGTGCGTCGGCTTCGGACTCGTGACGGCCTGGTCCCTGGGCTTGTTCGAGCTACTGGCAGACCCGGAAGAGACCGCGCGCCTGCTGCGCGAGCTCGGCGCCTGGGGGTACGTGCTGTACGTGGTGTCGTTCGCGCTGCTGGCGCCCTTCTTCGTGCCGGGCGCCGCCTTCGTGATTCCGGCGGCGATGATCTGGCCCCGCTGGCTCGCGTTGGCCCTGAGCCTCGTGGGTGCCGCCGGGGCCGGCAGCGTCGGCTTCGCGTTCGCCCGCTTCCTGGCGCAGGACTGGGTGGCTGCGCGCATTCCGACGCGCCTTCGTCGCTGGGACGACGCACTCGCGCTGCGGCCGGTGCGCACCGTCGCCACGATTCGTCTGCTGTTCATGTTCTTCCCGCCCTCGCACTGGGCCCTCGGGATCTCGGGCGTTCGCTACGGGCCCTTCGTGTTGGGCACCGTCCTCGGCCTGACCCCACTGGTCGTGGCGCTCACCTGGCTCGGTGGCGAAATGATGGACTGGATGCAGGAACAATCCGCCGAGCGCTTGTGGTGGATCGCGGGCGGCATCGTCGCGATCGCGCTGGTCTATCGCGTGCTCGCGCGGCGGCGGGACCGCCGTGCGCCCGAGCACTTGTGCTAATACGGCGAGATCCCGCAACGAACGCGGTCCCGGCCATGGCAAAGATCCGGCTCTACACCCAGAGCATCAACCCGTTCACCACCAAGGTCGAGCTCGCGCTCGCCCTCAAGGGGCTCGAGTACGAACGGGAAGTGTCGAACGACCCGGACGACGTGAAGCGCTGGAGCCCCGTCACTCAGCAGCTCCCGGTCATCCAAATCGACGACCGTCGCATCGCCGATTCCGGCGCCATCCTGGCGGCACTCGACGAGATGTTCCCCGAGCCCCCGCTGCTGGCACGCGACCCCAAGACCGCGAGGTCTCAGGAGCGCCTGGCGGAGTGGGCGGACTCTTCGTTCCTGTTCTACTGGAACCGTTGGCGCGAGGCGCGCTTTCCGCGCCCCGGCGACGAGCAGCCCGCCCAGGACCCGACCCTGCTCGCCAAGCTGCGCGTCGGCATCGCCCGGGCCTTCCGGGCCAGCGAAGGAATCAGTCGCCGGGACCTGCGCGAAGCCAGCATCGTCGACGAGCTGGCCTCCCGCCTTTCCGACCTGAGCGCCTTTCTCGGACAACGACCGTTCTTCTACGCCGACGAGCCCAGCCTCGCGGACGTGTCGGTCTACGGCATGCTGCGGATCCTGTACGGCGGTCCCATCCTGGGCATCGGCGAAGAGATCCTGCAGCGCCCCGAGCTGATCGCCTACATGAAGCGCATGGAAGAGCGCACGTCACCGGGCATGCCGCATCCGCCGCTCGAGCTGCCAGACCTGGCGCTCGGATCCCCCGCAGCGCCGTGAAGTCCAAACGACCGGTGGGCGCACGGCAACTCGGCCGCGCCGGGTTGCGGAAAAAGCGCCAGCGGCCCAGCAGCTCGGCCGCGCCGGGTTGCGGAAGAAGATGGCGTCCCCAGCGGGAATCGAACCCGCCTTATTGGCTTGAAAGGCCAATGTCCTAACCGATAGACGATGGGGACGCGTTGGGGCGCGGAGTATTGCGCAAGACACCGACGCTTGGCCATTCCGCGCCCCACGACGTGGCCTGGGCCCGCGGCCGGGCGAGAAACGAAGCGGACCGCCTGCGATACGCTTCTCGCGTGACGGACCCGTCGATCCAGCGCGAGCGAGCCCAGAACCTGTGGAACAGCTTCGTCCGCAAGGTGGACCCGCTGGCGCGGGGCGCGCAGCTGAACGCCAACCCGGACTTCAGCTTCGACCAGGTCGGCGGCCTGGCGGGTGCCAAGGACGAGATCCTCACCTACGCGTGCGCCGCCACGAGCCCAGAGGTCTATTCCCACTGGGGCACGCATCCGCCCTCGGGCGTGCTCTTGATCGGGCAGCCGGGGGTCGGCAAGACGCTGCTCGCCAAGGCGCTCGCGACGCGCACGGACACGGGGTTTCTCACCGTCGACGTGCCGCGCATGGTGCTCGACGTCGTGCACGGTGGCGGCAAGGTGCGCGACCTCGTCCAGAGTTGGTCCGACGTGCTCGAAGAGATGCCCCCGCTCACCGTCTACTTCAACGAGCTCGAGTTTTCCCAGGCCCAGGAAATCGGCCATCGCCGCGCGGACCTGCCCATCGGGCCGATCATGGACTTCCTGCTCGAGCTGGTCGGACGCACCATCGCCTGCGAGAAGCACCTCGTGGTGGGCGCGACCAGTCACCCGAACACCTTGCGCCGGGCCTTCGTGGCGCCCGGTCGCTTCGAGCGCGTCGTCGAGGTGATCCCGGTATTCCCGGCCGATGTCGTTGCAACCCTACAGATCCACGCGACCCAGGCCGAGAAGCGAGCCGGCCGGCCGCTGTTCGACGACGTGGACTGGTCCCGAGTGATCGGACAGACGAACGAACCCTGTCTCGGTGACTGGGTTCGTATCCTGCACGCTGTGCTGCGGCGGAAGGCCCGCTGCGAGGCCGGCGGCGAAGAGGTGACCCCCGTGACGACGCGAGACCTGCGGGACGAGGTCGATCGCTTCCGGCAGGCCCAGAAGCACATCCACGTGCCGGACGGCGGGAACTATCTCTAGAACCCGCCGCTGACACCGATGGGCCCCGAAGTGGCACTCACGGGACCGGGCAGCAGACCGGATTCGAGCAGGGAGAGCGACATGCAGAAGTGCTGGATCGTGACGGGCGGAGCCGGCTTCATCGGCTCGAACCTGGTGCGCCTCATCCTGGCGGAATCCGACGCGCAGGTCGTCGTCGTCGACAAGCTGACCTACGCCGGCAATCTACAGAGCCTGGTGGACTGTTCGGAAAGCGACCGCTTCCACTTCGTCAAGGCCGACATCTGCGACCGCGCCGCCATGGAGAAGGTCTTCGGGGACCACCCCCCCACGGCGGTCCTGAACCTCGCGGCCGAGAGCCACGTCGACCGTTCCATCGACGGCCCCGAAGCGTTCATCGAAACCAACGTCCTCGGCACCTTCCAGCTGCTCGACACCGCACGCCACTATTTTGCCGAGCTCGACGATGTCCGCGCGCGGCAGTTCCGCTTCCTGCACGTGTCCACCGACGAAGTCTACGGATCCCTCGGCGACGACGGCCTGTTCACGGAAGAGACCCTCTACGCCCCGAACTCGCCGTATTCGGCCTCGAAGGCCGGCGCAGACCATCTCGTCCGCGCCTATCTCCACACCTACGGCCTGCCGACGCTGCTCACCAACTGCTCGAACAACTACGGCCCGAACCAGTTCCCCGAGAAGCTGATCCCGCTCATGATCCTGAACGCGCTGGAGGGCCGGGACCTTCCCATCTACGGCGATGGCGGCAACATCCGCGACTGGCTGTACGTCGACGACCACTGCCGCGGCATCCTGCGCGTGCTCGAAGCCGGGACCATCGGCGAGAAGTACAACATCGGCGGAGACAGCGAGCGCACCAACCTGCAGATCATCGACATCCTGTGTGCCGAGATCGAAGCCCGGCTCCCGGCCGCGAAGAACCCGGCCCTGCAGGCCGCCGGCAAGGCGGCGTACACGGACCTCAAGACCTTCGTGTCCGACCGTCCGGGGCACGACCGTCGCTACGCGATCGATGCCAGCAAGATCCAGCGAGAGCTGTCCTGGACGCCGCGCCACGATCTCGAGAGCGGCCTGGCCCACACCCTCGACTGGTACCTCGCCAACCGACCCTGGTGGGAGGCGGTCCTCTCGGGCAGCTACAAGCGCCAGCGCCTGGGAACCGCGCTCGAGTAGGGCTAGATCCCCCTCCGCCTGCCGTCCCGATTCTGGGACGGGTGCCGCCGCTCCGCGTCACCGCTGCCGCGCGGCCCGACACCGTTCGGGGATTCCCCTTTGTGCGCGCCGGAACGGCGCCCTTGCCTGCGATCCCACGCGAAGGCGGCCCGCGCGCAAGCTGCGCGCCGCCTGCCCGGGGCCTGCGGCCTGGAGATCCCGAGATCGAGATTCCGGTACCCCCCGGCAGCCTCGATAAAAGTTGCAGAAAGCCCTGCAACCTGCCGATGAAGAACATGCTTTCCGGTTTCTCCCCAAGCCCCCGAATCCTGGCACGGACCTTGGAAGAGAAAGCAGCCAGGGAGACCACCGTGCATCAACACACCGTCCTCTTCGTCGACGACGAGGTCAACATCCTCAAGGCCCTGCAGCGCCTGCTGCGGAACGAGCCCATGAAGGTGCTGACGGCGTCTCGTCCCAAGGAAGCCATCGAGCTGCTCGACACCACGCCCGCCCAGGTCGTCGTGTCCGACCAGCGCATGCCCGAGATGAGCGGCGTCGATCTGCTGTCGACCATCCGCGAGCGGCACCCGGACATGGTCCGCATGATGCTCACCGGGTACACCGAGATGAACATCGCCGTCGAAGCCATCAACAAGGGCGAGATCTACCGCCTGATCACCAAGCCCTGGAACGACGACGAGCTCAAGGCCACCCTGCGGCAGGCCTTCGACCACTACGACCTGAAGGGCGAGATCAAGCGTCTGAATCAGGTCACCCGCGAGCAGAACTTCAAGCTCCAGGACATGAACCGCAACCTGGAAGCCAAGGTCCGTGAACGCACCAAGCAGCTGGCCTCCAAGCACCAGGAACTGCGGACCGCCTACATCCAGACGATTCGGGCGCTGGCCGAGGCGATCGACGCCAAGGACGCCTACACCCGCGGTCACTCGGAGCGCGTCGCCGTGTATTCGTCCCGCCTGGCCCGGGAGATGGGCCTGCGCAAGGAGATGATCGAGCGCGTCTACTTCTCGGGGCTGCTGCACGACGTGGGGAAGATCGGCGTCCCCGACGCCATCATCACCAAGCCCGACCGCCTGACCGAGGCCGAGTACCTCGAAATCCAGAAGCACCCGGAGATCGGCGCGAAGATTCTCGAGCCGGTCGAGTTCCTCAGCAGCGTGGTGCCCTGCGTGCGCCACCACCACGAGTGGTTCGACGGCTCGGACAAGGGCTACCCGGACCGCTTGCGCGCCGACAAGATCCCGCTCCCGTCCCGTCTGATCCTCGTGTGCGACACCGTCGAGGCCATGACGAGCGACCGTCCCTACCGCAAGGCGTTGCCCCTCGACACCGTCGTGCGCGAGCTGCACAAGTACTCGGGCAGCCAGTTCGATCCCCAGTGCGTCGACGCGTTCCTGCGCCTGCTCGAACGCGAAGGCGAAGAGTTCATCTCCAAGGACCAGAAGTTCGACATCTATGCGTTCATCGGAAGCTGAAGACCCCGGCCCCTCCGGCTGGGGACTCGACGAGCTGAGGCTTCTGGCCGCCCTGGGTTTCGGCCCGGACAGCGCGCTCATGAACGAGCCCAAGCTCTTCGTTGACGGAACGTTCCTCGCTGCATTCCAGCACGAACTCGTCTCGGAGTTCGGCGAGGAAGAGGCGGCGCGCACCTTGTTCCACATCGGCACGCTCCACGGCCTGCGGGACGCGGCGCGCATCGGGGACACGGAGCCCGGCCGCAAGGGACGCCCGCGCATGATCGAGACCCCGCCGCTGGCCATGCGCTTCGGGCCCAGCCGCGGAGCGACGCGTGCAGAAGGCGCCGAAGCGGGCGCCGAAGCCGCCGGCATCGAACTGGGAGGCTGCTGGCCGGACCACTACGAGGCCGAGGCACGGCTGAACCGGCTCGGGGTGACCGACCACCCCTCCTGCAGCTTGTCCGCCGGCTACACGGCCGGCTGGCTGTCGGGAACCCTCGAACGGGACATCGTCGTCGAAGAGCTGCGCTGCCGCGCCGCCGGCCACGAAGACTGCTGCTTCCTGGCGCGCGACGAAGGCGCGGCCCGAACCGAGGCAGGGGCCAAGGGGCGACTGCCCGTTTCCGCGCTTCGCGCCGTTGCCCTGGCGCCGACCACCGGCCCGAGCCTGGTGCCCGCGTCCGCCCCGGCATCGCCGTCGCCGTCGCCATCGATCCCGACGATCGCAACACGGGTCGACGCCCTGCCCCCGGACATGGACCCGGACGATCCGGCGGTACACATCTGGGGGCCGGTGATGGTGGTCCCGTTCAGTCACCCGGAAGCGGCGATGCAGACCGTCGAGATGCTCGCCCGGGACGAGGCGACACGAGTGGTGCGGGTCGTCGTGCTCGATCTCGGCGGAGCGATCCTCGACGCGAGCTTCGGCGCCGCCGCCCTCGAGTACGCGGTGAACGAGATGCTCTCGTGGGGCGCCGAGGTGATCCTGACCGGCATTTCCCCCTTGTCCGAAGAGATCGTCGCCGAGCTGCAGGCTTCGCTGATGATCACGCGCAAGGACCTGTCCGAGGCCATCGCCTACGCGTTCCAGATCGCGGATGCCCAGCGCCACCTGCTCTGATCTGCGAGCGATTCGGGGCCGGGAGTTCGGTCAAGTGCATTGGGGAAACACCCGATCTACCCGGCAATGACCCCGTCCGTCCCCGCGAGCGGCTCCCTGGCCGAGACCCCGCTCCCGCACATCTTTCTCGACCTGTACGCCGCCCGCTTCACCGGCCGGCTGGAGCTGTCGCGCGGTCGCACGCAGAAGAGCTTCCTGCTCCAGGACGGGGCCGTCATCGGGTCGGAATCGACGTTGCCGGACGAGAGCCTCGCCGCCGTCCTCGAAGACGCCGGCAGCATCGATCGCGACGCGCGCGCCCAGGTCGAGGCCCAGGTCCGCAAGTCCGGAAGCGCCGAGGCCGCAGCCCTGCTGTCCCTCGAGCTGCTCGGCCCCAAGCAAGTCTTCGACGGCATGCGCGACCAGATCCGCCGGCGTGCGGTCGAGTGTTTCGGGTGGACCGAGGGCAACTTCAAGCGCGTCGAGAGCGACGCAAACAACGAGGACGCCCGGGCCTTCCGCACCGATCCCTTCCGACTCGTACAGGACGGCCTCCGGACCCACTGGCCCCTCGACCGCATGCTCCAAGGGCTGACCCCGCGTCTCGACCGCTATGCGAGCGCCGGGAACGGGCTAGGGAAGGTGGTGCGGCGACTGACCCTGGACGCGACCGTCGAACGCATGATCGCGGGCCTCTCCGGTGGCCAGACCCTGGGAACCATCATCGGCAGTGCCGCGGGCTCGCCCGCTGCGCTCGCGGCCTTCTGGGTGCTGGACGCAGCCGGCGCCCTCGATTACAGCGACACGCCACGCGCGGCCCGGAACAGTGACGACGTCGCCGAGATCGAGATCGAGATCAGCGAGCGCGGTGCCAGCCCGGCCGCGACCGGTCCCGCTGCGAGCGTCAAGGCCAAGGACGCCGGCGCGGCCAAGGTGAACCCCCAGGCCGAGAAGATGCGCGCCGAAGTGCTCGAGCGACTCGAGCAGCTCGACGGGCTCACCTATTACGAGCTGCTCGGCGTCGACCCCACAGCGGACCGCGCTGCGATTCGACGCGCCTACCTGGTGGCCGCCAAGCTCTATCACCCCGACGCCATCGCGCGTCTGGGGCTCCAGGACGTCCGCCGCGAAGCGGGCGAGGTGTTCGCGAAGATCGCCGAGGCCAACGAAACCCTGGCCGACCCGAAGCGTCGCGAGAGCTACGACAACAAGCTCGCCGGCGGGTTGCCCGACGTGGACGTCCAGGTCCTGGCCCAGGCCGAGACCTTCTACCGCAAAGGCGAGATCCTCATCGGCATGGGCGACTTCCGGGGCGCCCTCGCCTACCTGAAGAACGCCGTCGAGTTGTATCCGCACGAATGCGTCTACCAGAGCGATCTCGCCTGGGCCTACTACAAGAAGAGCCCGCCGGAGCCCGAGCCAGCCCTCGCGCACATCCGTCTGGCGCTCGAGATCGATCCTTCGGATTCCGAGGCGCAGTTCCGCCTCGGCCTGATCGAACGCGCCGCCGGCTGAGCCGCGGCTCGCGTCAGCGCCCGGTCTGCTCGACGAGCACGCGGGCGCGGCGGTTCGGCCGCGGTTCCAGGGTCGCCGGCTCGTGCAGTGCCCGCGGCCAGTCGAGGATCACGACGCCGACGCTGCTGCCGCGATCGTCCCGCCACAGCATGCGCGACGACGCCTCGCCCACCCGCGAATAGGGGCCGCGCAGGCCGAGACCCGTCGCGATCCCGGAGACCTCGCGAATGGGATCGAGCTGACGACGCTGGAGCGACAGCCACCCCACGCGCGCTCCCGAGGGCGCCGCGTACAGCGCGAGGACACTGGGCGCGGACAACGGCTCGCCCGCCTCGATGCGTTCACCCCAACGGCGGACGGCATCCATCTGCCCGTGGGCCGACATCACCGACTCGCCGCGCTTGACGTGACCGGCGAAGCCGAGCGCGTGTCCCAGCTCGTGAAGTGTCGCCCCCAACAGCTCGCTTCGCGACAGCGGCACGGGACGGCCGAGCAGGTCCGGGCGTTCCACCGTCAGGTGGATCGATGCGTACTGCAGCTCCGCATCCACGGGCAGCGCGGGCGCATCCTCACTCGGCTTCACGACCTCCTGGGGAATCGCGCAGTCGGCGATGGTGTCCGCCGCCGTGGCGATCGCCCGGGCGCTCGGGTCCACGATCTCCACGACGATCCCAGCCAGGGGCGGCGCTCCCTGCCAGGTGCCCACCTCGAAGGAAATGCCCAGCCCGGCGCCTTGCCAGGCCGCTACCGCTTGTTCGAGAACCGCGCGCTGATCGGGGCTCGCATTCGGAGGCAGCCACACGGGAACCGGCGCGGCGTTCGACCAGCGACACAGGAACAGCGCGAAGCCATCTTCGCCGAGCGCGAAGTACGGCAACGTCTCCTCGAGTCGATGCCCGTCGACGGCCTCCACCGACGGATGTCGGTCTTCGAGGTCGTCCACGTCCCAACCCGAGGGCGGCGCCGCGCAAGCCAGCCAGCCGACTGCTGCGACACCGAAGACCCAGCGAGAGAACCCGGGACGCATGACACGAGAGTGCGCAAGCCAGTCGTTCACGTGCGAGAGACTCCTTCGTTGACGATCTCGACGCCGGCAGGCGCGACGTCCGTCTCGAACCCGAAGATGCGGCCGTAGAAGTACAGCTCGCCTTCGAGCGCAGTCTGGATGTTTTCGGCCCGCCGGAAGCCGTGTTGCTCGCCGGGAAAGGTCACGTGGGAGTGTGGGATGCCCCGGGCAGCCAGGGCCGCGACCATGGCTTCGGCCTGATTGGGCGGTACCACCTTGTCCTCGAGACCCTGAAAAAAGATCACCGGGCACCCGAGCCGCTCGCTGAAGTGGATGGGCGAGCGCTCCCGGTAGAGATCGGCGCGTTCGGGATACGGACCTACCAGCCCGTCGAGGTAGCGGGACTCGAACTTGTGGGTGTCCCGCGCGAGAGCCTCGAGATCGCCGATCCCGTAGTGACTGGCGCCGGCGGCGAAGGTGTCATGAAAGGTGAGCGCACAGAGTGTCGTGTAGCCGCCCGCGCTGCCGCCGCTGATCGCCATGCGCGCCGGGTCCACACGGCCGGTCTCGGCGAGATGAGTTGCGGCCGCGACGCAGTCCTCGACGTCCACTCGGCCCCAGCTCCCGGCGAGACGTTCGCGGTAGGCGCGTCCATAGCCCGACGAGCCACCGTAGTTGACGTCGACCACCGCAAAGCCCCGGCTCGTCCAGTACTGGATCGAGAGATTCAGGACCGGGACCGTCGCGGACGTAGGGCCCCCGTGGCTCTTGACCAGCAGCGGCGGAAGCTCACCCGCCGGTCCTTCGAAGTCGGGGTTGGTCGGCGGGTAGAAGAACGCGTGTGCGCTGCGACCACCCTGGGTCGGAAACACGATGGCTTCGGGCAGGGAGAACGCTTCCGGGGGCAGGGAAACCTCGAAGCTCGAGCGAACGATCTCGGCTTCGCCGGTCTCGAGATCCAACCGCGAGATCGCCGCCGCCCGGTCCGGGCAGCCACCCACGAAGCACGCGATCTCGCGCTCGATCTCGAGGCCGACGGCGTTGGATTCGGGAAGTCCGAGCGGCTCGAGTTCGCCCGTCTCGACGTCGAGTCGACAGATGCGATCGAAGCCCTCGTCCGAGACACTGCACAGGATCTCCCGCTCGGATCGGTACGCCCAGGTCGACATGCCGAAGACCCACTGGGGCCGTCCGAACTCGGCGTCTCGCGGGCACAGGTTGCGCGCTTCAGCGTCGACTTCCTGCCGGTACAGGTTCCACCAGCCACTGCGATCCGAGACGAAGGTGAGGACGCCCGCCGGCGAGAAGCCGGGCTGGAAGACGGATTCGCTCGAGCCGCCGGCGACCCACCGCGCTTCGCCCTGGGGACCGTCTTCCGCAAATGCACGCACGAACAGGCGCGTGCCATCCCACGGCATGTTCGGGTGATCCCAGGCCAGGTAGGCCAGACTGCGGCCGTCGGGCGAGAAGCAGGGAGAGCTGAAGAAGTCGTGTCCGGAGGCCACGACCCGGGGCGTCGGCGCGTCCAGCCGGAACGCCACGATGCGGTTTTCCGGCTCGGCACCGGCTCGTGCGCGCTCCTCCACGGCAACGACCCAGGCGCCGTCCGGCGACACCGCGAAGTCCGCGTAGCGCGCGGATCCCGCTTCGCCTCCCGGGTCCCCGACGCCGGAACAGACGACCTGCACCGGCGCCTCGCCGGCGACGTCCCGGACGAGCACCCGACCCGTCGCCATGTCCGTGTAGACCAGGCTGCCTTCGTGCGCCCGGTACTCGCCCCCGCCGTACTCGTGGACCAGGCTGCGAACATTCTCCTCGGGGCCGGTCACGTCCTCGGCCGCGACGCCGGGCCGCGCGCGAACGACGACCTGACGCCCCCCCTCGGACGGACGTCCCTCCAGCCAGTACAGCCAACCGCGATCGAGCTGCGGCCGACCGAGTCGAAGGGCGCCGGACAGGATCCGCTCGCTGGTGAGCGGCGTCGGCCAGCTGCCGTAGGGCTGGGGGCTGCGGGGCTGGGACTTCATCGCGGCTTCGCGAAAATCATCATGGCCGCGTAGCTTGGCGATCCCGCGGACATCGCGCCATGGCTGGCGTCTCTCCTCCGACCTGTCATGCTCGGCGCGCGCATGGAACCCTTCGAGCTCGCGATCCTGGTCGCCGGCGCCTTTGCGGCCGGTGTCATCAACACCCTCGCCGGGGGCGGATCGCTGATCACCGTCGGCCTGCTGGTCTGGCTCGGCATGCCGGGAACGCTGGCCAACGGCACGAACCGGGTTGGCGTGCTGATGCAGAACCTGACGTCGGCCTGGCGCTTCCGCGCCGAGGGCGTGTCCGGCTTCCGCGACGCCGTACCCATCCTGCTTCCGGTTCTCGCAGGCAGCGCGATCGGCTCGTACGCCATCGCCCAGGTGACCCCCGCGCTGTTCGAGCGGCTCTTCGGCGTCGTGATGCTGTTGCTGCTGGTGCCGATGCTGCGCCCCGGCCGACGCAAGGACGACCCGACGCCGCCGAAGCCCTGGCCGCCGGCGCTGCGCGCCGTCGTCTTCTTCGCCATTGGACTCTACGGCGGCGCCATCCAGGCAGGGGTCGGCATCTTCCTCATCTTCGCCATGTCCCGGGCGGGCTACGACCTGGTGCGCGCCAACAGCGTGAAGGTCGTGGTGATCGCCGCGCTCACCGCCGTCGCGGTTCCCATCTTCGTCCTCAGTGGCCAGGTGGACTGGGTGCCCGCACTCGCGCTCACTGCGGGCTTCACGGCCGGCGGCTTCGTGGGGGTGCGACTCGCGGTCGAAGGTGGAGAGCGGCTGATTCGCCCGGTGCTGGCCGCGGCCGTCGTCGCGTTGGCCGGCCGCATGCTGGGGCTCTTCTAGACCGCCGACGAGCAGGGACTTCCAACGGCGACGGATGCGTTGCGCTGTCGCTGAACTGTTTCGTGTGGAACGCGCTTGCGCATCAGCTGCCGCTGCCCTGCCGGGGAACGAGCAGACCGTTCACCTGGGCGGCGAGCCAACGACGAAAACGTTCCTGGTTGGCCGAGTCCGCGTCGACCCCGGCGCTGCGCCGCAGTACCGGGCCGATCAACGCGTCCCCCAGCAAGGCTGCAGCGACGAACCGCACGGCGAAGACCGTCTGCTCGAAGTCGGGCGACGGCCGACCGGCCCGCGCGGCGTCCGAAGCGCGTCGTGCCTGAACCGCCTGAGCCAGGTCGTGAAGCAGGTGGGGCTCGTCCTCGCCGCCCGACTGGAGCCGACCCGTCAGCGTCCCCCAGGCCAGCAGCCGTGCGTGCCCCCGGTCGCGCAGGGTCTCGAACACCTGGTCCAGCCAGGCCGTCACCTCCCCGCTTGCGTTCCCGCTTTCCTCTGCGTCCTTGTCGTGCCGGGCCCCCTGGTCGAGCGCGCGGACGAGGTCGTCGTTGAGCGCCTCGAAGGCGTGACGCGACAGCTCGCGCATCAACGCCTCGCGGCTGCCGAAGTGATGCAGGATCGCCGGGTGCGAGATCCCGAGATCCGCGGCGATGTCCTGCAGCCGGATGTCCTCGGGGCCGCACTCCGCCAGACGGCGCTGGGCGGCCTCGAGGATGGCGTGCCGGGCCTCTTCCGCGGTGCGGCGGCGTCGGCGGGGCTGTTGGGCGGCTTCGGGCAACGGCGGTCTCCGGCGACGGCTTGGCGGCGCGCAGAACTTACTGCAATGTCAGCCACTGTCAGGCACGAGCACCGGGAGGCCGAAACGGACGTGGGGTCGGGTCAGGGACGAGCAGGTCTGGTGCTGTGCGGCGGGGCGTCCCGTCGAATGGGGGCCGACAAGGCGAGCCTGCCCTTCGGCGACGAGACGCTGCTCTCCCGGGTCGCTCGGATCCTGGCAACCGAGGTCGACGAGCTCTGGCTCGTGGCGCGCGAGGGGCAGCGTCTGCCCGCCCTGGACGTCGCCGGCAGCCCGGGGCGATCGGTTCCCGTCGCGCGCGATCCCGCGGAAGGGCTCGGACCCCTGGCGGGCGTGATCGCGGGCCTGCGCGCCATCCAGTCCGAGCGGGCTTTCGTGATCTCCTGTGACTCGCCGCTGCTCGAGCCCGCCCTCGTCGCCCGGCTCTTCGAGCTGGCCGAGGGCCACCGCGCCGCGATCCCACGCATCGACGGACACCTCGTGCCAACGACAGCGGTCTACAGCCGATCGCTGCTCCCGGCCGCCGAAGCGCTCCTGGCCCGGGGCGAGCTGCGCCCTCGCCTGCTCGCAAACGAGCCAGGCGTTCTCGTGGTCGAAGCGGACGAACTCCGGAGCGTCGATCCGGACCTGCGCAGCATGCGCGACTGCGACACACCCGAGGACTACCGCGACCTGCTCGAACGCGCGGGGCTCGATCCTGGCCCGTCGCGTATGCTTGCGAGCGAATGAATCGCATCGAAGAGCTGATCGCGCTGCAGGACGAGCACGGTTACCTGCGCGACGAAGACCTGCGGGCCCTGGCAGCGCGCACCCATGCACCGCTCTACGAGCTCGAGGGACTGCGCTCGTTCTACCCGCACTTCCGCAGCGAGCCTCCGGCGCGCCTCGAGGTGCGCGCCTGTCGCGACCTCGCCTGCCACCTGCGTGACGGCGGCGCGGCCCTGCGCGATCTCGAAGCCCGCTGCGAAGGCCGACCCGACGCGCACTTCGAAGCCGTGTCCTGTCTCGGGCGTTGCGACAGCGCGCCAGCCTGCGCGATCAACGACGTGCCCCTCGGCGCGGACGAGGCCGCGGCATGTCTCGACGATCCCCAGCGCGCGTTGCCGCCCTCGCCCTCGGCGCGGGGCCGCCGCTTCGAACTCGACCCGCACGCGAGCGCCGACGACCACTACGCGCTGGCGCGCGCCTGGCTCTCCGCCGCGATGGACCCGTCGCGCGCCACGGCCCTGTGCGAGCGACTCGAGCAGTCCGGCCTGCGCGGCATGGGCGGCGCCGGCTTTCCCACCGGTCGCAAGTGGAAGCTGGTGGCGGCGGAAGCGGCGACGCCGCGAACCGTCATCTGCAACGCGGACGAGAGCGAGCCCGGGACCTTCAAGGATCGGGTGCTGCTGGCCGAAGCGCCGCACCTCGTCGTCGAAGGCATGCTGCTCGCCGCCCTCGCCATCGGCAGCCACGCGGGCTGGGTCTACATCCGCCACGAGTACGGGCCCGAACAGCGGATCCTCCAGGCCGAGATCGAACGCGCCCGCGCGCTGGGCATCCTCGGCGACGACGTCCTGGGGTCCGGCTTCGCCTTCGACCTGCGGATCTTCGTCTCACCCGGCGGGTACGTGCTGGGGGAAGAGACAGCCCTGCTCGAGGCGCTCGAAGGCCGGCGCGGTGAACCGCGCAACAAGCCGCCCTATCCCGGCGTCGTGGGTCTCTACGGCAAACCCACCCTGATCAACAACGTCGAGACCTTCGCCCAGGTGCCGCGCGCGCTGCATACGGGACGAGTCGCGACCAAGCTCTTCGCCGTCAGCGGCGACGTGGTCGAGCCGGGAGTCGTCGAGGCGCCCCTCGGAACGACCGTCTCGCAGCTGATCGACCGCTGCGGGGGACTGCGCGACCGGCGCGCGCTCGCGGCGTTCCTGCCCGGCGGCGCCAGCACGGGTTTCCTCGGACCCGAGCACGCCGACCTGCCTCTCGACTGGGATTCCTTGAAACAGGCCGGGTCTGCACTCGGCTCGGCAGCGGTGCTGGTGGTGGCCGAGGGTGCCGATCTACTCGACGTCGCCCTGAACCTGACGGCGTTCTTCCGCAACGAATCCTGCGGCAAGTGCGTCCCGTGTCGGGTCGGCACCGAGAAGGCGGTCGAGATCCTCAGCGCTCGGGACCCCGTCGGGCTCGCCCAGCTGGCGGGCCTGCACGAGGCGATGGAAGCCACCTCGATCTGCGGGCTCGGGCAGGCGGCGTTGATCCCGGTGACCAGCCTGCTCCGCCGGATCGACGCCGAGACCGGGGGGCGTACGCCGTGAAGACCGTTCGACTGGAGATCGACGGCCGCAGCGCCGAGGTGCCGGAAGGGACGCGCCTGTGGGACGCGGCGCTTTCTCTCGGCATCGAGATCCCGGTCCTGTGCCACGACCCGAACCTCACGCCCGTCGGTGTCTGCCGCATGTGCGCGGTGCAGGTCGAGGGCGAGCGGGTGCTCACGGCGGCCTGCGTTCGCGAGGTCGCGGAAGGCATGGTGGTGCGCACCGCCACGGACAAGATCGAGCGCTGCCGCGACGTCCTGACAGAGCTGCTGCTATCCGAGCAGCCGGCGCGCTCGGCCCGGCAGGCGACGACGGGCGACGACGCGCTGCTGGCGTTGGCGGCCGAGCGCGGAGTCGCCCGCGGCCGGTTGCCCGCCGCCGGATCCGGCCGCGGCAGCGACGACTCATCGCCGGTGATCGCTGTCGACCACCAGGCCTGCATCCTGTGCGATCGCTGCATCCGCGCCTGCGACGACCTGCAACACAACGACGTGATCGGCCGCACGGGCAAGGGCTATACGACCCGCATCGCCTTCGACCTCGACCAGCCCATGGGAGACTCGAGCTGCGTGAGCTGCGGCGAGTGCGTCGCCGCCTGTCCCACCGGCGCACTGACGAACCACGCGCTCGGGGCTGCGGTCCGCCCGGTCGCGGAGCTCGCGAGCGTCGATTCCGTCTGTCCGTACTGCGGAGTCGGCTGCGCGATCCGCTACCACGCCGACCCGGCCGAGAACCGCATCGTCTTCGCCGAGGGACGCGAGGGTTCGGGCAACCAGGGTCGCCTGTGCGTGAAGGGTCGCTACGGCTTCGACTACGTCTCGCACCCCCAGCGCCTGACGCGCCCGCTCATCCGCGTCGACTACCCCAAGCGCGCCCTGTCCCCCGAAGTCGAGAGCTCGCGGCGAATCCAGGGCAGCGGCAAAGGCAAGGGCAAAGGGAAGGGAGAGGGCAAAGGGAAGGGAGAGGGCAAAGGAAAGGGCAAGGGTGGAGGACGCCGGCACATCGTCGACTACGACCAGGTCCTGCCCGCCTTTCGGGAAGCCAGCTGGGACGAGGCCCTCGACGTGGTCGCCGAGCGACTCGGCGCGATCCGGCAAGACCACGGCCCGGGCGCGCTCGCGGGCTTCGGCTCGGCCAAGTGCAGCAACGAGGAGGCCTACCTCTTCCAGAAGCTGGTGCGCGCCGTCTTCGGCACCAACAACGTGGACCACTGCACGCGACTGTGTCACGCGTCGTCGGTTGCCGCGCTGCTGCAGATGATCGGGTCCGGGGCCGTCACAACGACCTTCGGCGACATCGAGAACAGCGACTTCGCGCTGATCACCGGGACGAACACCACCGCCAACCACCCGGTAGCGGCCACCTTCTTCAAGCAGGCGGCGGCGCGCGGCGCGAAGCTGCTGGTCGTCGATCCGATCCGAAACCCGATCGCCGACCACGCCTGGCGCTTCTGTCAGATCCGCCCGGGAACCGACGTCGCCTTCTACAACGGCATGATGAACGTGATCATCGCCGAGGGGCTGGTCGACACCGACTACGTCTCGCGCTTCACCACGGACTTCGACGCCGTCGCGAGCACCGTGGCGCGCTACACGCCACGGGTCGCGGCCGGCATCTGCGGCATCTCCGAGGACATCCTGCGCGAGGTCGCCATCGAGTACGGCAAGGCGCGCGCGGCGATCACGTTCTGGGGCATGGGGATGAGCCAGCACGTCCACGGCACCGACAACTGCCGCTGCATCATCTCCTTGTGCCTGATGACCGGCAACGTGGGCCGCCCCGGCACGGGGCTCCATCCCCTGCGCGGCCAGAACAACGTGCAAGGGGCTTCCGACGCGGGGCTCATCCCCATGAGCTACCCCGACTACCAGCCCGTGACGTCGAACGAGGCGCGCGCCCACTACGAGGCCGCCTGGGGCCGACCGCTCGACCCGAAGGCCGGCCTCACCACCGTCGAGATCACCGAGGCCGCGCGCGAGGGTCAGGTGAAGGGCATGTACATCCTGGGCGAAAACCCCTTCCTCAGCGATCCCAACACGAACCTCGTACGCGAAGCCCTGACCCGACTCGACTTCCTGGTCGTCCAAGACATCTTCCTCACCGAGACGGCGGAGTTCGCGGACGTCATCCTCCCGGCGACGTCTGCGCTCGAGAAGGCCGGCACCTTCACGAACACCGACCGTCGCGTCCAGCTGGGGCACCCGGTGCTCCGCGCGCCGGGCGACGCGCGACTCGACTGGCAGATCATCTGCGAGATCGCGACCCGTATGGGCTACCCCATGCGCTACGACGACGCGGCGGAGATCTTCGCCGAGCTGGTCTCCCATTCGAACAGCTACCGCGGACTGACCCACGAAAACCTGGGCGAAGGCGGCAAGCTCTACCCCTGCCCGGATCCGGACCGTTCCGAGGGCACGGTGGTGATGTTCGGAGACGGCTTCCCGACGGAGAACGGGCGCGCCCGTTTCGTCGCGGCAGACCACAAGGGCGCCGACGAGCTGCCCGACGACGCCTATCCGCTGGTGCTCATCACGGGGCGCGTCCTCGAGCACTGGCACACCGGGCAGATGACCCGGCGTTCGTACGCGCTGGACGCCATCGAGCCCGACGCCTTCGTGTCGCTGCATCCCGCCGACGCGGCGGCGGCGGCCATCGCCGACGGGGATTGGGTGCGGCTCACGTCCCGGCGCGGCGAGATCACCCTCGCGGCCCGAATCCAGGAAGGCACCCAGCCGGGCTCGGTCTTCGTGCCGTTCCACTTCCGCGAGGCCGGCGCGAACACGCTCACCACCGACCAGCTGGACCCGGACGGCAAGATCCCGGAGTTCAAGTTCTGCGCGGTGCGGCTATCGAAGAGCCTGTCTAGCCCCGAGGCCTGACCCGCCGCGCCAGTCCGGCGAGCACGAGAAGCGACGACAGGCCGAGGAGCGCGCTGCCCGGCTCTGGAGAGAACGTCACGTCCAGGTTGTCGAAGCGAGCGAAGCGCCCGCCGGCCCCGGCGAAGCGCACGCCGCGGATGCCGTCCCCGGTGATGCACAGGGTCTCGGTCGCGCCGGCCTGGGAACTCACCTGGGAAATCTCGACGTCGCTGGCGTCGTAGGAACGCATCACCGCATAGTCGGCAGCCTTGGTGGCGCGCACGTCGATGCAGACCGAGAGCGCGTCGAACCCGAAGCTCGCATGAACCATGCCCTGGGCGTTCTCGCTGAAGTCCGAGAAGTTGGTGTTGCAGATGCTCACCTGGTTCGGCGAAGACGCGAAGTCCCCGGTCACGTCGTCGTTGGCGTAGACCTCGTCGCCGACCCCGCAGCTCATCCCGACGCGCTCGCCTTCGAACAGCACGCTCGCGCTGACGTAGGTGTCGTTGATCACCGAGTCGCCGGGGATGGGCTGATCGGCGGTGTCCACGTCGAAGTCGATGGAGGCGGCGCCGAAGTCGAAGTCGAGGTTGTCGAAGCGGGCGAAATCGTTCCCGAGGCCGCCGAACTCCACGGAACGCAGCTGCGAGTCGCTGACGCAGATCCGCTGCTCGAAGTTGCCCGCCGCCGAGTTGGTCTGGACGATCTGCTGGCCGTCCTTGTCGAAGCCCCGCAGCACGGCCTGGTCGCTGCCGCTGCTGGGCAATGCATCGATGCAGACCTGGTTGACCCGGCGTGCGAAGAACGCCCGCACGCGGCCGTTCTGGTTCTCGGAGAAGTCCGAGAAGTTGCTGCCGTTGCAGACGCTGACGGCATTGGGCGGGCTGCCGAAGCTGCCGGGTAGATCGTCGTTCGCGAACACGAAGTCCTGGCCGCAGGCACCGCTGCCCACCCGCTCGAAGGTGACGCCCTCGCTGACGAAGAGGTCGTCGACGGGAGCGCCGTCGGGCACCGCGGACCCGTCCGCTGTGGTGTCGAAGTCGACGCGGTTGGGTCCGTAGGTGATGCGCAGGTCATCGAACGAAGCGAACTTGCCGTCGCCCGCGAAGCGGAAGAACTGGATCGCGGCCGCCTGGACGCAGATCGGACCCGTGACCCCCGTCGCGGAGACCACCGAATCGAGTTCGTTGCCCAGGTTGTCGACGATCGCGAGCTTGCCGCGGTCACCACTCGTCTCGGGGTTGACGGCAATGCAGACCTCGATGGCGGCACGCTCGAGACTGCCCTCGATCCAGGCGTCGCTGTTGTTGAACGACGGGAAGCCGCTGGGCTGGGTCGTAACCACGTTGGGCGACGAGGCGAAGTCGTCCCCGTCGTTCGCGTAGACGTCGGTCCCGGTGCAGCCGCCACTGACGTCCACGCAGGTCAGCGAGATGCCGAAGCGCTGGTAGGTGGAGTCGACGACCGCCCCGTTCGCGATCGGGTCGCCGTCGGGATCGACGTCGAAGTTGACCGTGATGGTTGCGGCCAAGGCGCTGCCCGGGATGCCCGTCCAGCAGAGCACGAAGGCGGCGGCCAGTCGAGCCAAAGCGAGTCGCGCGCAAGCAGGTGTTCTGAGACCCGTCGACATCGAAGTACCCCCCGGCCAGCGACGTTTGAGCCGGGGGCACCATACCGAAGCCGCGCCCTTACGGCGTCCCGCAGTCGGAGTCCATGCGCCATCCATACGCCGATGTTGCCAAATCCCCGCGCTCAGGGCTGCCCCCGCCAGATGCGGGGATCTCGACGACGAGCGCGCCGTCCCGACCCGTCCACCAGACGCTGCCCGCCGCTTCCAGGCGCGCCAGCGCGGCGGCAGACGGCAACCCCCGGCCCCCTCCGCAGGGAGCCGAGAGCAGCGCGAGATCGAACGCCGTGGCCTCGAGCAACGGCCGGCTCGACGAGCTGCGGCTGCCGTGGTGCGGAACCTTGAGGATCTCCGCCCGCAGCCCTGCCCCGGACGCCAACAGCCCCCGCTCCGCGACCTCGCTGATGTCTCCGGTGAGCAGCACGCGGGTACCGGCGACGGTGGCCCGCACCACGAGAGATGCATCGTTTCGGGACGCCGTCTCCCGGCGCGCGGTTGGCGGCCACAGCGGCTCGAGGGTCAGATCGCCGCGCTGCCAGGCCCGGTCTTCGGCCCCCCGTTCCCGGAACGCAATGCCGCGCCGGTGCGCCAGGCCCGCGAGCTCGGCGAAGTCGTCGGCGGCGCCCCGGGGCACCCAGATCTCACCGATTTCGAACGCCTCGATGACGGCCCGCAGTCCGCCCCGGTGATCGGCATCGGCGTGGCTCGCCACCACGACGTCCAGATGCTCGACCCCGAGCGCGCGCAGGCCGGGGACCACGATGCTGCGACCCAGGTCGACGTCCCCGTACGCCCAGCCGGCGTCGACGAGCATGGCTGCGTCGGTTCCCTCGACGAGGATGGCGTCCCCCTGCCCCACCGCGAAGGCGACGATCCGGGGCGGGTCCGGCCCGACCCGGGCCGCCGGCGCCGCCGCGAGTCCGGCGCAGACGGCCAGGCACAGGGCGACCCGCAAGCCCGTGCCGCGAACGCGGAGGGCCAGAACGGCGACGGCCGCTGCCACGACGACCGCCGCCGTTGCCGGGACGACGTCGACCGGGGCGGGCACCCGCGTGGCGGCTGCGCGCGCGGCCGTCAAGGCAACCTCGGCGATCCAGGCGGCCTCATCGACGAGCCCTCCCGACTCGCCTAGAGCTGCGACCCCTGCGGCGGCCAGCGAGACCGGCAGCAGTACGAAGCCCGTGGCCGGGACAGCGAGGGCATTCGCGGCGAGACCCACGGGCGTGCCAGACAACCCATGGGCGGCCAGCACCGGCGCTGTCGCCACGATCGCCGTCGCCGACACGCGCAGCCCACCCACCCACCAGGCCTGCAGTCGGGAAGCGAGAGCTGCCGGCTGCGAGTCGCCCGCGGCGACGACGAGAGCCGCGGTCGCCGCGAACGAAAGTTGAGGGCCCAGCTCGAACACCGCCGCCGGCTCGAGAACGGCGACCCAGCAGAGAGCGGCAGCGAGAGCGTGCAGCGGCGCGGGCGAGCGACGGGCGGCCACCGCAGCGCTCGCGATGGACAAGAACAACCAGGCGCGGCGGGCGGGCACCCCCCAGCCCGTGAGCAGCGCGTACCCGAGGGCCAGAGCGACCGCGAGACCGGCCGCCCAGGCGCGCAGGTCGGCGCGTGCGGCCAGTGAGCCCACGCGAAGCAGCAACGCGCGCGAAGCGACGAACACCATCGCGCCCACCAGCACCAGATGCAGACCCGAAACCGCGAGCAGATGCGAGAGGCCGAGCCTCCGGAAGGCATCCCGGTCGGCAGACCCGAGCCCGCGACGGTCCCCGAGCGCGAGTGCCGCCAGGAGCCCGCCGCCGTCCCCGCGATCCACCAGCCGTTTCGCGACGGCGCGCCGACCCGCAACGAAGCGACGCAGCCACGGCGAGCGATCCGACGGAAGCCGAACCGCCAGCGCAGGGTCGATCAGGACCGCCCGTGCAGCGAGCCCGCGGCGGGCCGCCCGGCGCCGCCGGTCCGCAGCGCCCGGATTGCGGGCCGAAGGGATCGCGTCGAAGCGGATCCAGGCCCGCAGCCGCTCGTCGGCCTCGAGCGACGCCAGCCAGTCGCCGTCCGGGGCCGTCGTGCTGGCCACGAGCTGCGCGCGTGACGGAACGGCAGCCGCGGGCGCGCGACCGCCCAACCCGACAGGCGTGACTTCGCAGAGTTCGACGAAGACGTGGGTGCTGTGCACGCGGTGCGCGCACACTCGCGCTTCCACCGCCGCATCGAAGCGCGCAACGGGCCGCGCGTCGCCGGCCACAGCCAGCCGAACGCCGATGGCCTCGGCGCCGACACACGCCGCGAGCATGCACGCGCACGATGCCACGAGACGCGGGGAACGCCGGAACCACCACGCGCCGCCGATGCAGCAGGCCCCGGCCCCGCGCGGGACCACCGGCCCAAGGTCGAGGCCGTCGGCGACGACGATGCCGAGGACGACAGCGATGGCCATCGCCGGCAGCAGCCAGGCCAGGGGCTCGCGCCCGCGGTCGCTCCGCAAGAGATCGCTCCGGGGACCGGGCGGACCCCGAGGCTACCGCAAGCGAGGGGCCCAGCGGATCCGGGACCGGATCAGTGGAGGATGCGGACTCCCGCCGGCGGCGTGGTGGTGCGCATGCGCCGGAGGTGCGCGGCCAGGACCTCGAGCACCTCGTCGAGCTTCGACAGCTCGGACGCGAACGAACCCATCAGGCGCTCGATTTCCTGCAGGTCCGTCGCGCTCTTGGCCAGCTGTTGGGCGATGGCGTGCTGGGCCCGGAAGCCCATGGCGACACCGTCCAGGACGGCGTCATAGCCGGACGTCGACCCGTCCAGATCCCGGCGCACCTGCTCGGCGAGCGCGTCGGCAGCGGCCGCGTCGACACCCCGGGCCTCCAGGTCGACGCGGATCTGGTCGCGCAACGCGGCGTCCGACTCGCGGATCGGGTTCGCGACGGCCTCCGGCGGAGCGGAGGAACGGGCGGCTTCGGGCTTCCAGCGCATGACGATTTGCTCTCCTGGGTGTGGCAGGACTGCCGTACACCCGGGTCATAAGAGCAAGATCAATGCCACCCATCGTCTGCCGGCAACTCGCTCCCGAGAGTCCCGGCGCGGGTTTGGAAATCAGGCTGCGACGCTGTGCTGGGGCCAGGGACTCGTCCCGGGCGAAGGGAAGTTGGACTCCCATTTCCGCGACCCCTGTCCACCCCGCGGGCCCTGCGGGGTAGCTGGAGATCGACCCGCCTAGCCCTGATCCGTCATGCGGATCCGGGCGCGACTCCAATGCGCGGCCGGGAGCCCACGACAGGGCGGCCCGCGCGGCATCCGAAGACTGCCGACAGGATCTCACACTAGTGAGGTTCTCCCGTTCCAGCGGCATCCGCTCGCGAAGCTGGTTCCGAAG
>JAJDAN010000062.1 GCA_029261855.1 Deltaproteobacteria bacterium | reverse complement strand
CAACCAGCGAGCCAAAGCCCTGCCCAAGTGGCTACGCTCCTACAACGAACAACGACCCCACAGCGCACTCAAAGGTCAGGCACCCTTGAGCCGGCTTCGGAGGGATCGCGGTGTCTAACGTCCTTGGACCCAACAGCTAGCGGCCGAAACCGCGGGCTCCGGCTTGCTGCGGGTGCGCGGCCTTGTGCCGCGCGCTCTCCTGGGACTCGCTAGCGGATCTCGAAGCGCCTGCGGCGTTCGTCGACCTGGATGGTCCGTCGGACGACGCGTCCGTCCGGGAAGGTCGCGCGCACGACGTGAGATCCCGCGGCGAGGGGAACCTTGCCGAGGGGCGTCGGACCGAGATCGCGGCCGTCGACCTCGAGCTCGGCCCAGGGCGCAGCATTGAAGTTCACGAGAACCGTGATGGGGGGCGGCGCGACGGGCCGTGCGCGCTTGGTGCTGCGCTTTGCGACGGGCGCACGCTTGGCCGCCCGGGCGACCTTCGCGACGGGCTTGGCAGGCTTGGCGACGGGTGCGGGGGTCACCGGGACGGCTGCCGTGGCGGCAGGTGCGGGGACGGCCGCAGGTGCAGGCGTCGGCGCGGGAGCCGGCACCGTCGGAGGGGCGGGCGCAGTCGGCTCGGGCTCGTGCGTGGCCACGACGACAGAGGGCGGGCCAGGCACGGGGGCAGTCGCCGGGATCGGCGCCGTCTCGCCGCTCGATTCCGCTTCGGGGACGGCGGGCCCGTGGCGGACCAGGCCCGGTGAAGCCAGGCAGGCCACGACGATCGCCGCGAGCAGGCTGCCGCGCAAGAAACGGCCGCGACGGCGGGTTCGTCGTCGCGTCTTGAGATCGACCCGCTTGGGCGGAGCAATCACGACCGGCTCGGCGAAGCGCGGCAACAAGTCCGCTCGAGGCTCGGGCGCCGGCGCGACGCTGTCGCTTGGCGATGAGGGCGTGGCGTCGGGTTCTGGCGCGACCGCCGCGGGCTTCGGCCTGGGTCGGGGCTTTCGGGGGGGCGTCGGGGTGGGGTCGGGCTCGCTCTGGAGCCGGAGGGTCGGCTCCTCGAGTTCGAGCTTTGCAATCGACACGCCGATCCGGGTGATCAGCTCTTCTGCCGGATCCCGGAACGGCGTCGCATCCCGATCGACGAACAGGATCAGGCGATGCGACCCGAGCAGGCTCGCGATGTCGTGGAGCGAGCGCAGTGCAAACGTGGGGATGGAGAGCGCGTCGCAGACCATCAAGGCAAGCTGCTGGCGGCTCGTCGCCGGGGCCGCGCCGTCCCCAGGTCCCGCGAGGCGGGCTTCGCGAATGGCAGCCGTCAGGCAGTCACTGACGGTTTCGCGGCTGCCAGCCAGGGGAACAGTCACCGAATCGATCTGCCCGCGCAGCGCCTCGGCGAGCAGCCGCGGCAGGTGGCTGGTGGTCTCGCGGTCCCCGATGACGAGGAGATGTCCGCGTCCCGACGCCAGGATGCGCTTGGCCTGGGCGAGCAGCTTTCGCACCGCGACTCCGCGCGTGCTCACGGCGCCGTCCTCGCGGATCCACCGTTGCCGCGTACCGCGCGGAAGAGCTTCACCAGGCGGGGCGACGTCGTGCGCGGATCGAGCTCGAGCAGGGGCCAGACGTAGACCGCCCGCTGCATGCTGCTACGAGCGCCCGCTCCGTCCCCCATCGCAACCTGCGCTGTGCACAGCAGCACCTCGAGCCGCGCCTGCGCGCGCAGGGATGCCGGCGAGCGGGGCAGATTGCGCGCCCCCCGCCGGGCCGTCTCGGCCTTCCCGATCGCTCTCTCGAAGTCGGCGACCCGGACCAGGGCTTCGAGTTCCTCGACAGCGCGCTCGAGGCTCGCCAGGTCCTGTCCGACCGCAGCGGAAGGGAGCACCAGGAACAGCCCCAGCACCCCGATCATCGCGAGGGCGAGCCGACGCCAAGGCGAACGCCACCTGGTCATCCTGCCGCTCCTCCCATTGCCCGATCCGAAAGCCCCTCCACCCATCGCCCGTCCGGTGCCCGAACTTGGGGCTGCCAGGGCGATCCGCTGCCAGCGGAATGTTCCGCGCTGGAGCCGGGGCGAGTGAACCGAGTGGACGAACGCGGGGCGAGGCGGGCAAAGAGCCAGGAAAGAGCGAGGAAGGAGCCCGGCTACTTGCCCTTCTTCTCCTGCTTCTTGAGCTTCTTTTCCTTGGCCGTGAGCTTGGGTTTATTGGTCTTGGCGTTGCGCTTCTTGTCTTGATCTTTGGCCATGGCGGCAGCGAGCCTCCGTAGACCGAGCCGGATGCGACTCGGGTCGAACGCTCAGAGCGATAGCGAAAACATCCGCCGCTGGCGATATCACAGAACCTTTACGCAACGCGGCAGCGACGCAGCAGGAGCGCGCCGAGCAGCGCGGTCCAGCCAGCGACCACGAGTAGCCCGAACCCGCCGAGCGCCGGTAGCATCCGGATCCCGCCCGCGAAGTTCGCCGGCCGGGGCACGACGAGGTTGCCGGCCGCATCGACGGCGAAGCCATTTGTCGGCAATCCGTCGTAGTTGGCAATCTCGATGCCGTCCAGCGTGATCGTGCCTCCAGCCGGGTCGAGACATCCGTCGGGCAGCAGGAAATCGGGGGGCGGCATGCCCTCGAGTCCGGCAGCGGCTGCGGTCGCGATCAGGACGGACCGCCCCTTCGTGGCGTCACTGGGCAGGTCCATCGGCAGCGCGACATCGATCCCGTTGCCACATTCGAGGACGGCACCCGCATGAATGGGGTTGCGATCGTGAAGGGTCGTGAGCTCGATGTACTGCACCGCCGGGTTCGCGGCGCTATAGAGCTCGCGGAGGGTCCAACGCGCCGCAAATCCGAAGCGCGGGACGAGCAGAACGTCATCCGAAGCCAGTAGATCGAACTGCGGATCGGCGCTGTCCCCATCGTCTCCCCAACCCAGGAAGTGGACGCCGACGTCGGGCTCGGCGACGAGCGGAACGGGCAGATCCTCGAAGTAGATTCCGTTCCAGACCCCGCTTGCTCCCGCCAGATCGAGCGTGCTCACCCGAACGGATCCCCGGTCCGCATTCGAGAGATCCAGCGTCAGCGTGAAGGTGCCCGGCAGTCCGAACTCGGAAAGCATCTGCGTGCGCAAGATGCTCGGTCGGTCGCGTGCTGCTCCCCTTCCGGCCTCGATCTGGGCCTCCCAGTAGGAACGGCTCGTCGGCCACTGCCAGCGGGCGATGTGCTCGTCGAGATACGGGTCGGCCTCTGCCACCAGGCGGTCGATCTCGGCGATCATCCGATCCGTGTGGAGTCGGCCGTTCATGTAGTCCGAAAGCAGGTTGACGAGGTCGTTCCGGAAGCCCGTGTTGGCGATGAGGCTCGTATACGGGGTCCAGTTCGCCAGGTTCGCGACGAAGTTGTTGCGGTACACACCGTTCACCAGGCCCCGGTCGATGTCCTTGAGCATCCATCGCCAGCGACCGTCGTGCCCCGGCGGCGCGCCGGGCAGGTAGGCCGCGGTGCGCTTCCGCCAGTACAGGTGGTTGCGCGTGCTGGGCACCCAGTCGCTCGAGCCACTGACCAGATGGATCGCGATGAAGTGCAGCAGGGAATCGACGTCGAGCTGCTCGGCCACCCAGTCGAAATTCGCGTCGTCGGACAGATCGTTCGCCTTCATGAACGCGATCATGTCGTCCCAATGCTGCGTGTCCTCGGGCTCTCCGTGGTCGAGTTCACCATTCCGGGTGAGCATCACGACGTCCGAGGAATCGACGCCGTAGTGCCGTTCCACGTAGTCTGCATCGAAGCGCTCGCGGAAGGTGTGCATGCCCCAGTAGACGCCGTCGAGGAACACGACGGACTGCCCGTAGGCCTGGGTGTCCACGGGGGCACCCTTGACGAGTTCGTGGAAGAGCAGGTCGATGAACCGCCAGGAATAGAACCCCTGGCCACCGTTCCGCAGCAGCAGCGTATCGATCTCGTCGAGCTCTCCGGGACCGAAGAACGCGTAGTCGAAGTCACCTTTCCCATACTCGCTGCGGGCGTAGAGCCGGATGGACTTCTGCGGATAGCCGCGAGTCGTCGAACCGTGGATGCGGACGCCTGCGTCCTGGGCAACCGCGCGCGATCCGCCCGGATCGAAGATCTCGACGTGCACGGGGCGCTCCCACTCCGCGCCTCGCTGGCTGTAGTTGCCGGACGCCAAGTAGGGGTCGTCCTCGTCTGGATCGAAGTCTTCGTCGTACACGCGGCCCGGGACGTAGATGCCGGTGTCGTAGTCGAAGAAGCTAGCCTCGTCGCTCACCAGGGACACGACGGAAGCGCCCGGGTATCGCGACGCGTCCGAGCCGATGAGATACGTGTGTGTCGCGACGGCGCTGTCCGACGCGCCGGCGCGGAACGCACGGGCGCGGACGACCGGGACTTTGTAGACCTCTCCCGCAGGACTCCGCCAGCGCGGGTCTCCGGTCCAGATGAGCGAGAGCCGGTTCGCCTCGCCAGCGCGGGACGCGAGCGAGATGGGGCCGCTGTAGAGCGGCGAAGCGAGGTCCGGCTCCGATCCGTCGAGCGTGTAGCGAATCGCGACCGCAGGGTCCCAGTGGGAGAGATCGAGCTGCACACCCGACGGCTGGAAGCCGCCAGCGACGCTGAAGACCGGCGGGGCCGGCGCCGGCGGTGTACCCGGGCCGACGTTGGCGACCCCCGGCGTCGGCCCCAGTAGAAACCAGTCGCCACTGCCGTCGGCCACGCGACCCAGGGACTCGTCGGGCCCGATGGCGACCGGCCCCACGGTGTCGAGGAGGGTACCGCCCGGCGCAGACAGGACGATGACCTCGCCGTCCTTGTCGATCTTGAAATTCGTGTGGAGCGGGCCGTCCTCGTCGTCGTCGTCGGTCCAGACCAGAAGGAACGCCCCCGGCCCGATGATCGTTCCAGCCGGGAAGGTCCAGGCGAGGGGATCCGCGGGATCGTCCGAGAGCCCATACCCGCCGATGTCCAGCGGAACTGGGCCACTGTTGTAGAGCTCGAGCCAATCCTCGAAGTCGCCCTCCTCGTCGGCGAGGGTCGTCTCGTTGTCGGCCTGGATCTCGTTGATCGTGACCTGTGCGACGACGCGCGGCGCGAGACTACCGACGATCACCAGCATCAGGAATCCACGAATCAGAGCAGCAGCGTCCATCTCGCCGATTGTACCGGGACGCGACGCGGGGATGGGAAATTTGGCGAGGGTGCCAGGCATGCCGGCGGTCTACAGGGATCGCTCCAGGAACGCGCGCTCTCGCAGCATCCAGGACGCGCTTCGCGTCTTCCAGGTGATGCCCCACAACACGGGGAAGCCACCCGCGCCGATGGCCGACTTCGAGTCGGGCGAGACGCCATGCTCGAGCGCCTGCTGCGCGGCTCCGTGCACTGCATGCTCGATCATCTTGTCGACGAAGCCAGCGCGGGCGGCGCGTTCGAGCCCGTAGCCGTCCAGGATCAGCCGGACCTGCTTCGCCCGGCTGGCTGCCGGCGGCAAGTCCAGGCGCGCGGCCAGATCATCGTCGTGCAGCTGAGCGTTCAGCCATGCCACGTAGGCCAGCTCGCAAATCGGGTCGATCGGTCCCGCGTAGTCCCAGTCGATGAAACCGGACGGCAGCGAGTCGAGCGCCATGATGTTCCAGGGACCGAGATCCCCGTGTCCGATGACGAGGGGGCCTCGCCCGAGGTGTCTGCCGTACCAGTCCTTCCAGCGGGGATCCGGCGGCGGTTCGAAGCGCGTCGTCGCCCGGTGTAGCGCGCCTAGCAGCTCGCCGATGCGGCTACACGCCTCGTCGGACCATGCGTACGGCTGCGGGCTCTCGCCTTCGATGAAGCTCAGCTGCTCGTTGCCGGCATCGTCGGAGCCCGAACCGATGGGGCGGGGCGACGCATCGAACCCCTGTCGTTCGAGGTGTTTCAGCAGGGCGATGACCGCCGGGCTCCAGGGACTGGCCGAACGATGGATCTGGTCTCCCCGGCGACGCACCCGGGTCTGCCAGCCACCCTCGAGGATTTCCCCGTCCTCGTGCGTCATCGGCCCGGTCAGCCTTCGTCGCGGCTCCGCTTGGCCGGCTGCAGCCCCGGTGTCGGGTGTCCGCCGACTTCGGCCCAGCGCAGGTCCAGCAGATGCGGGAAGTGGGGGTGGGGCGGCACGTGGATCGGATCGAACTCGCCCTGGAGATGTCCCCGCCTCTCGAAACGAGCGAGCCGACGGCTTTCGGCCGCCGCTGCATTGACCGGGCGGACATCCGAAGCGCGTCCGCCGGGATGCACCACGTGGTAGGTGCAGCCCGCGATGTTGCGTCGGTTCCAGGCGTCGTAGATGTCGATGTGCAGCGGCGCGTGGACACCGATCCGGGGATGCAGGCAGTGCGGCGGCTGCCAGGCCCGATAGCGGATGCCGGCGACGAACTCGCCGTTCGTGGCCGTGGGTCGCATGGGAACTTCGAAGCCGTTGCAGAGCACCTTGTAGCGTTCCTCGGCGAAGCCGAAGGCCTTCACCTGGAGTCGCTCGACCGACGAGTCGACGTAGCGCGCCTGGCCACCCGCGGTGGCCTCTTCCCCGAGCACGTGCCAGGGCTCGAGGGCGCCCCGGATCTCGAGCCGCATGGTGTCGAGGGCGAGCTCGCCGAAGTAGGGGAAGCGGAACTCGAAGTGGGGCTCGAACCAGCGCGGATCGAAGCCGTACCCCGATCGCCCGAGCTCGTAGAGCACCTCGTTCAGATCGCTCTCGACCCAGTGCGGCATCATGAACTGGTCGTGTAACGCGGTTCGCCACTTGATCAGCGGACGCTCGTCCGGCCGCTTCCAGAACCTGGCCAGCAGCGCGCGAACCAGCAGTTGCTGCACGGCGCTCATGCGCTCGTGCGGCGGCATCTCGAAGGCGCGCAGCTCGAGCAGACCGAGGCGACCGGCAGGGCCGTCCGGCGAGTAGAGCTTGTCGATGCAGAACTCGGCGCGGTGCGTGTTGCCGGTGACGTCGACCAGGATGTTTCGCAGGATGCGATCGACCTGCCAGGGCGGGACGTCGTCGCCGGATGAGGGCAGCTGTGCCAGCGCGAGCTCGAGCTCGTAGGCCGAGTCGTCCCGGGCTTCGTCGACCCGCGGCGCCTGGGATGTCGGCCCGATGAAGCGCCCCGAGAACAGGAACGACAGCGCGGGGTGGTTCTGCCAGTACCTCACCAGGTTGCCGAGGACGTCCGGGCGGCGCAGGAAGGGACTGTCGGCCGGCGTCAGACCGCCAAGCACGACGTGATTGCCGCCACCTGATCCGATGTGGGCACCGTCGAGCTCGAACTTCTCGGCGATCAACTTCTCGTGTCGAGCCGCGTCGTAGAGTGTCTCGCTCTGGCTGACGGACTCACGCCAGTGGGTCGTCGGCGGGACGTTCACCTCGATGACGCCCGGGTCCGGCGTGAGCTTGAACTCCTTGAGACGCGGGTCCCGGGGCGGCGGGTAGCCTTCGAGCTGAACGGGCATCGACAGCTCGCGCGCGGTCTCTTCGATGGCCGTGATCAGCTCGACGAAAGGCTCGAGATGTTCGAGGGGAGGCAGGAACACCTTGAGCTGGCCCTGTCTCGGCTCGACGCACAGGGCGCTGCGGACGATGTGCTTGGCGGATTCCTGGGAAGCGGGCTTCCGGACGGCGGCATCGTCGGCGGACTCACTGGACCAACGCGGCTGCTGTACACGTTCGGCTTCGCCGCGCGGGACCCGGGGCAGGGCGGTCCGCTCGACGTACGGGTCGAGCCCCAGGGTCACCGGGGCGTCGTCCTCGTCCACCCACGGCAGCGAATCGAGCGGAAGGCGGTAGCCCATGGGCGAGTCGCCGGGCGTCAGGAAGCAATGCTCGCTCCGCAGGAACCACTTCCCCGTCCGCCATTGCCCTTCGTGTTCGAGCGGCAGCACCCAGCCCACGATGCGATCGAGACCCTGGTCGAAGATCTTGGCGAGTCGCGCGCGCTCGATGGGGTCTTCGAGGTTGGACTTGAGCGGGTCGACGTTGGTGGGCAGGCGACGTTCGCGCCAGAGGTGGTACCAGACGTCCTCGTAGGCATCGAGCAACTCGAACCCTTCGAGGCCGAGCCGCTTGGCGAGGTGAGTGGCGAAGCGAGCTGCCGCCTCGGTGTCGTGCCCGTAGTCGCGATCCGACTCGGCCAGCAGGCTCTCGTCGTGCCACAGCGGCTCACCGTCCGACCGGTAGAAGCAGGAGTACGCCCAACGCGGGAGCTGTTCGCCCGGATACCACTTGCCCTGGCCGTGATGCAGTACGCCACCCGGCGCCCATTCGCCCTTCAGCCGTCGCGTCAGACGGTCTGCGATCTCCTGCTTCCGGCCGCCCATGGCGTCGGTGTTCCATTCCGGCGCGTCGGGCTCCTCGGAGCTGACGAAGGTCGGCTCGCCACCGACGCTCAGCCGCACGTCGCCGGCCTCGAGCTCTTCGTCGATGCGGTCGCCCAGGGACAGGATCGCGGCCCATTCGCGCTCGCCGTACGGCTTGGTGACGCGCGCGCGGTCGACGACGCGCTTCACGCTCATCTCGAACTCGAACTCGGTCTCCACCTTCTCGACCCCGCCCGAGATGGGCGCCGCGGTCGAGGGGCTCGGCGTCGCCGCGAGCGGAATGTGACCCTCCGCGGTCAACAGACCGGAGGTGGCGTCGAGGCCGATCCAACCCGCGCCGGGGACGAGGCACTCGCACCAGGCGTGCAGGTCCGTGAAATCGTTCTCCGGACCGCGCGGACCCTCGACGGGCTGCTGGTCCGGCTCGAGCTGGACGAGGTAGCCGGACACGAAGCGGGAGGCGATGCCGAGTCGGCGCAATACCTGGACGAGCAACCAGGCGGAATCGCGGCACGACCCGCGACCACTGGTCAGCGTCTCCTCCGGGGTCTGGACCCCGGGCTCCATCCGGATCACGTAGTCGACTGCCGCGTTCACGGCGCGGTTCGTCTCGACGAGAAAGTGGTTCGTATCGCGTCGGGTCTGATCGAGGCCGTCGATGAAGCGACCCAGGGCCGGCGTCAGGGGCAGCGGCGCGAGATAGGGCTCGAGATCGGCTCCCCATTCTTCGTCGTAGCCGAACGGCCACTGCTGGGCCGACTCGTCGAGGAAGTAGTCGAAGGGGCTGTAGGCCTCGAGATCGGCCACGAGGTCGACGCAGACCTCGAAGAAGTCGGTCTTCTCGGGAACGACGATGCGGGCCAGGTGATTGCCGTGGACGTCCTGCTGCCAGTTCAGGAAGTGGTCCTTCGGCGAGATCTCGAGGGAGTAGCGGTAGATCGGCGTGCGGTTGTGTGGAGCCGGGCGCAGCCGGACTGTCTGCGGGCCGAGCCGGACGGGTCGGGCGTAGCGGTAGCGGGTGCGGTGGCGAAGGGCGACGCGGATGGCCAAGAGGACCTCGAAACGGGGGGAGCAGCCTGATATGTAGCCGTTCGCCGGTCGGCTCGCCTACGGGCCGCCTACTCGCCGATTGCGGGACCGACAGCGCGGCGGCAACTCGTGCGCAACCCGGGCTGGGTGCGCGTCTAGGAGAATGCCCCAAGACGCAGTCTGGGGGAAACAGGCGACGACGCAAAGGTCGTCAGACTGCAGCTAGTGGGACCTTCCGAGAACCGGTGTGATCTGCAGGTCGATCCCCCAGCGCGGTGCGGTCTGGTCGTCCGGGCGAACCGCGTAGTAGTCGGCCTCGAGCCAGATCTGGATCGGCAGGCTTCCGATGCGGATCGTCTTGCCGAAGCCGAGCCCGACGGGGAACAGCACCTTGTTCTTGGAGGACTCCGTCCAGTCCACCTCGAGGGAGGGTTGCATCCCCATCTGCCAACCGTGGGGCAGATGGCCAAGCAGCACGTAGTTCAGACACAGCTGACTGGTTCGCTCCCGGTCGCCATCGCCGGCAAACGACCACCACTGCTGCGCGAGCGCATAGGCGGTCCAGTGCTCCGCCACATAACCCCCGAGCACGGCGGGACCCGCCTGCCACTTTCCTTGACCCAGCGCGTTGTCGGAGGCGGTGGGAAGGATGAACGTCGGCCCAACGCCCCACAGCACACCGAAGTGGGTCGCGGGTGCGACGAGGCTCGCCAGCCCGACGTCGCCAAAGCCGACCTTGTGATGGCTGCCTCGCCCCTGTCCCTGTCCCGGGGCCACGGGTGTGACCTGAACGACGGGTATGTCGAGGCCTGTCACGGCGTGGTAGTCCTTCGACCAGGCGAAGCGCCCGAGGCCCAGGTTGTTCAGTCGTACCGGCAGGACCGGCTCGAGGGTGGCGCCGTATGCGAACTCGTCGTCGACGCCCCCGCCGTCGAAGCCGGCGAGCGACTGGTCGAGGGTCACGCTCCAGAGCGGACTGATGGGATTGCTGATCTGGCGGGCGAGGTCCTTCAGCGACGCCTCCGCGACGTCGACCAGGTGGTCGTTGCGGTCCTTCGCGCCGATCGCAGGGCCGACGGCGATCCCGAGCGACACGACCGCAGCGGCCGCGATCCAGCGCGACCTGGGGCTTCGCGCGAACGGGCGGGCCAGCATGACGCGGAACATGCCGAGCGTTCGGCGACGCGTCCAGTCGTTCTCGTCGGAGGGACGCGCGTCCGTCGTCGCAGGGCCGCTTGACGCAACGCGCGGGCCTCCCCAGAATCGCGCAGTGTCGAAGCTTCTGGATGGGGTACGCCACTGGGGGACGACGCCCGCCGAACGGCAGGCCGTCTTCCCCGACGACCCCCCCGACGACCGGGCCGACCCCCAGCCCGACCCTCAGCCCGACGATCAGGCCCACAAGCCAGGTCCCGACCTCCTCTGGCGGGGCGTCGACGTCATGGCGCCGGCGGGCGTCGTGTTCCGGTGGCTCTGCCAGCTGCGCGTCGCGCCCTACAGCTACGACTGGATCGACAACGGCGGAAGGCGCAGCCCGCGGCAGCTCGACCCCCAGCTCCAGCAGCTCGCGTGCGGCCAGACGTTCATGCAGATCTTCGCACTCGAGGCCTTTGCGCAGGGCGTTCACGTCACCCTTGCCACACCGGCTGGTTCCCGCGGAGCCCGGCTCTTCGGGGTGGTGCGCGTGACCTACTGGGCGAAGCCCGTCACCGCCGACAGGACACGGCTACTCGCGAAGCTCCGCGTCGTCCCGGCGCCGGGGCTACGCGGTGCAGCCATGCGCATCTTTCTGCCCTGGGGCGATCTCGTGATGATGCGCCGCCAACTGCTGAATCTGAAGGCGCTCGCGGAAGCTTGTCCGGGAACGAACGCAGGCCAGGACGGCCTCGATCTCTAGAAGAAGCCGCCTTCCGTTCGAGAGTAGGCGTGATCCAGTCGACGCTTGTCGCTGTCCTGTTCCTGGCCGCCCCAGTAGATCGTCGCGTTGAGCCAGATCGCGGTCGGGGCGTCTTCGATCTTCTCTTTGCCCGGTAGCTCGAACTTCACCTTCAACGGGCGGTTCAGGGGCGGAGGCGCGCCGGGCGTCGACTCGGGGATGGGCCGGTGGCCACTCCCGAACCGCTCGCCCGCCCGCTCTACGTCGTGGGTCGCGATGTAGCGCCAATCGAACTCGGCGGGTTCGCGCAGGGCGATCGACTCGAAGCGAACTTTGACGTCGGTCGGGTCGACACCGTCGGGCAGGCGTTTGAAGTCGAAGGTGAGCCAGCAGCTGAGGGCGCGGTTGCTGACGCTCTGGCCCGCCACCATCTCCTCGATCACGACGTCACCGCCGAAGGTGGTCTCGATCCAGTTGCAGCCCGACGCGGTCGCTGCGATCCACACGCAGCCCGCGATCCACCCCGCACGTCGAAACCGGTTCGCCATGTCGTCCCCCTTTTCCCGATCGCCCGAATCGGACGTCAGGACGGGGATCGGCCACACGGGGTGACGCTTTGAGGGGTCGGGCGCGAGGGGCGGCTTGATGGCCCGCTGGAGGCCTTCTGCCCGCCAGAAGGCCTTCTGCGAGCTAGCCGGCCGAAACCGGAGTTTCGGCTTGCTGCGGGTTCGCGGCTTTCTGCCGCGCACGCTCCTAGCGGTCTTCCGCCTGCTCGAGCTCTTGCGCGTGGGCCTGCTGCATCTCGACGGCCTGCTGCTTCTGGCGCTCGGCCTCGGTCATCGCGTCCTCGGCGTCGGAGTTGGGCGTCGCGGTCTCGTGGCTCGGCTGGAGACCTCGCGTCCCCTCGTCGGATCCGCAGGCCACGGCGCCGAGTCCGGCGAGTAGCGCCCAGACGAGCGGTGCCCAGACGAGCGGTGCAGGGACGAAGGGGGCGATCCGCCCAAGGCGGCGACGGGGAAGCGTGCGCATGTGAACCTCCTGGACTCTCGTGCCTTCTGGACTCTCGTAGCTTCTGGATCTTCGTAAGCGGCGAGAATATCATGCACCGCATGCTTCGAAACAGCTCCTCCGCATTCTCTCTCGCGTCTCCGAGATTCCTCGCCGTGCTCTTCGTGGTCGTTGCCGCCTGCGCGTCCTCGACTCCGCTCACGGAGTGGGGCTACTCGGACTGGTTTCGACGCGGAGCGCCCGGCGAGATGGGCGCGTTCGAGCAGCAGCGCGACGCCTGCCTGAAGCAGGCCGCGATCCCGGACCCCGCGACGGTCGTTCGCAACAGCCCCGCAGAGAATCACTTCATCGCCTGTATGAACGCCGCGGACTGGTGCACGGCCGTCTACCACTGCGAGAAGCCCGGGGCCTGATCGCGCTCAGCGGCGTCGCGGCGTGTGTTCTTCGAGGGAGAGATCGATCTTCCGCTCGTCCGTGCGAACAGCGGCACAGCGAACTCTCACGCGATCGCCCAGCTGGAACTTGCGACCTGAGCTGCGACCCACCAGGGAGTGGCTGTCCGGGCGGAACTCGTAGTAGTCCGCATCCAGCTCGGACACGTGGATCATGCCTTCCACGAGAGCGTCGTCGAACTGCACGAACAGCCCGAACTCGGCCAGACCCGTGATGCGACCGTCCAGGGACTCGCCGACCCTCTTCTCCATGTAGCGGCACTTGAGCCACGCTTGCACGTCCCAGGACGCCTCGTCGGCACGGCGCTCGTTGAGCGAGCAGAGCTGGCCCAGGGACTTCATCGCCGGGAGATCGTGCGCATAGTCGTGCCGCTTGCCACCCGCGAGCACATGGCCCAACGCCCGGTGCACCAGCAGGTCCGGATAGCGGCGGATCGGAGACGTGAAGTGCGCGTACGCATCGAGCGCCAGCCCGAAGTGACCGCCACAGTCCGCTCGATAGACCGCGCGCGACAGGCTGCGAAGGGTCAGCACCGTGACGACCGGCGCCTCGGGGGTTCCCTGCACGTCGCGGAGCAGCTTGGCGAAGTGTCGGGGCGCGGGCTCATCGCCCCCGCCGAGGGGGTATCCGAGCAGGCCCGTCGTGCGTCTCAGATCGCGGACCCGATCTTCGTCCGGGCCGTCGTGGACCCGGAACAGGGCCGGCATGCGGTCGCGCTCCAGGTGGCGGGCCGCTTCGACATTGGCAGCGATCATGGACTCTTCGATCATGCGATGGGACTCGAGCCGGACGGCGGGCACGACACCCGTCACGGACTCGTCCGACCCGAAGACGAAGCGCGGCTCGGGCTGGTCCAGCTCGAGCGCGCCCCGGCGCCGCCGGGCGCTCGCGAGCTTGCGATAGAGACTCTCGAGGTTTTCGAGGGGTTCGATCAGGGCGTCATTCGCCGCGCGTTCGCCTTCGTCGCCACCGAGGATGGCATCTACGCGCTCGTAGGTGAGACGCGCGTGGCTACGGATGATGGCCTTCACGAAGCGGCTGCGAAGCACCTTGCCGCGATCGTCGAGGCGCATGTCACAGGCGACCGCCAGGCGGTCGACGTTCGGGTTCAATGAGCAGAGCCCGTTCGAGAGAGACTCGGGCAGCATGGGCACGACGCGCCGGGGGAAATAGACCGAAGTGCCCCGCCGCCGCGCCTCCTCGTCGAGCGCCGAGCCGGGCTGGACGTAGTGGGCCACGTCGGCGATCGCGACGATGAGCCGCCAACCGTTGCGGGCGGGCTCGACGTAGACGGCATCGTCGAAGTCGCGCGCATCGGCACCGTCGATGGTGACGAGGGGGAGATCGCGCAGGTCCTCGCGATCGCGCTTGTCTCGTGGCCTCACCTTGTCGCCAAAGGCTGCCGCTTCGGCGAGCACCTCTTCGGGCCACACGTGCGGGATGCCGAAGGTCCGGACGGCGATCTCGATCTCCATCTCCGGGTCCGTCGCCTCGCCCAGGATCTCCTTGACGCGGCCGAGGGCCTCGCTGGCCGGGCTCGGGTGGCGCGTGATCTCGACGACGACGATCTGTCCGTTGCGCGCACCGCGACGACCGTCCGGGGGGATCAGCACGTGGTGCGACTGCTTCGGGTCCGACGGCAGCATGGAGGACACACCGCGCTCGAGCTGGAAACGGCCGACCAGCTCGCTCACGCCGCGTTCGAGCACCTCCGCGATACGGCCTTCGAGTCGGGTGCGTCCGCGTCCCGGGCGCTCGCGTACTCGCACCGCAACGCGATCGCCGTGGAAGACCTGGCGCATCTCCTTCGGCGACAGATAGACGTCGTCGCCGCCTTCGTCGAGGACCACAAAGCCGAAGCCATCGGGGTGTCCTTGCACGGTCCCGCTCCGCAGGGCGGTGCGATCGATCAGCAGGAACGCGCCGCGGCGGTTCGCGAGCACCTTGCCCGAACGCGTCAGCTCGTCGAGGACTCGTTCCAGCTGTTGGCGGGAACTCTCGCTGCGCGCGCTGCCGAGGTTGCGTGCAATGGCGTCGAGACGCAGCGGACGCTGGGCGGCCTCGAGGACGTCGAGTACGGCGCGGGCATCGGCGCCTCCGGTGCGGGCGCGCCGACCCGCGGGCTTGCGCCGGGGACGGTCGTTGGACCGCGCCTCCGTCTTCCCTCGCGCCTTCTGCGCCTTCTTCTTTCTCTGCTGGCCCGGCTGGCCCGGCTTTCCCGGTTTCCCGGGCTTTCCCGGTTTCCCGGGCTTTCCCGGCTCCCCGGGCTTTCGGCGACGGCGTGTTCGGCTGGACGGGCTGCCTTCGGTCGGCTTCTTCGGGCTCATGCGTGGGCGCAGCATAGGCGAGACCGGCGCAGAGGCGAGCCATCCGCTCCGTCTCCGCGACGGTATGCTGTCGGCATGCGTCGCGTCCTCGAGGTCCTACCCCGCGTCGGCCTGGCTCTCCACGCCCTGGCGATCGGCTGCGCACAGCCCGCGACCCCCGAAATCGACACCTCGTTCCGCGTCGTCACCAGCGTCCGCGAGACGATGTTGTGGATCCTCGAGCCCGCGGCCGACGGGATCTGGGACCGGGCCGGCTTCGTGATCACCGCCGAGGGCGAAACCGATCTCTCGCCCTCGACAGAGGAGGGCTGGGACGAGGTCCGCCGACAGGCCGCCCTCGTCGCCGAGACGGGCAACCTGCTGATGCTACCCGGGCGTTCGCTCGGTCCGGAATGGGTCCGCTACGCGGGCGCGATGATCGAGGCGGGTCGCGGGGTGATGGCCGCCGCGCAGCGCCGGGACGCCGATGCGCTGTTCGATGCAGGCGGCGATCTGTACCAGACCTGCCGCTCCTGCCACGACCGCTACATGCTTTCCGCGTCGACCGCACTGAGTGTCCGATAGCGCTTCGGGATGTCGCTGCTTCCCTTCTGCGAGTGGTTGGCAGCGACCCCCTGGAGCATCGCGCTCCACGAATCGTTGTACCTGTATCCGCTCGTCGAGACCACGCACGTGCTGTCCCTGATGCTCTTCGTCGGCAGCGCAGCGGTCGTGGACGTGCGCTTGCTGGGCCTCGCATTCCGCGATCTGCCGGTGTCCGAGGTGACCGGGCGGATCCTCCCCTGGACCCTCGCGGGATTCGCGGTCGCGGTCGTGACGGGCGCGCTGCTCTTCTATGCGATCCCGGTTCGGACCTATCTGAGCATCTTCTTCCGCATCAAGCTGTTTGCCCTCGCTGCAGCCGGGCTCAATGCATTCCTCTTCCACCGCTATTGGGCTGCGGACGGACGCACCTGGGACCTGGCGCCGCGGCCACCCCGTCGAGCGCGCTGGGCCGGTGGCGTGTCCCTGTGCGCCTGGGCGATCGTCATCGTCATGGGCCGCATGATCGCCTACGACTGGTTCGACTGTGATGCCCAGCCGCAATCTGCCTTCGTCAACTGGGCGGCGGGCTGTGTCGTTCCCGGCCCCTGACCACAGCTTGCGAGGAGGCCGCGCCCCATGACGCTGTACCCGGTCTTCGACTGGCTCGAGCTCAGCTGGATCGGCACGGTCATTCGCGAGTCGACCTGGCTGTTCCCGGTCGTCGAGGCGGGGCACCTGCTGGGGCTCGCAGCCCTTGGCGGTGCCGTCCTGGTGGTCGATCTCCGGCTGCTCGGCTTCGGATTCAAGAGCCGCTCGGCTCGCTACGTGCTCGACCAGGCCCGGCCCTGGGGAGTCGGCGCCATCGTCCTGATGTTCGCGACGGGCGTCCCGCTCTTCCTGTCCGAGGCGGTGAAGTGTTACTTCAGCAGCGCCTTCTGGCTGAAGATGGCGGCCCTGGCCCTGGCCCTCTCGTTTACCTTCCTCGTCCGCGATCGACGTCTGCGGTCCGGCCGGGTCGTCTCCCCCGGGCTCGCTCGCGCGCTGGCGGCGGTTTCGCTTGCCCTGTGGTCGACGGTCGCGGCTGCGGGGCGTTGGATCGGGTTTTCCTGACCCCGGTCAGGGCCGCTTCGGCTCGCGAGGGTCCGAGCCGTCCCGGGGCGCGCCCGTCCCCGACGATCCCATGAAGAGCTTGCGACCGTCCGGGAAGGTGATGTCCCGGCCATTGGCCTTGCAGGCCGGCTCGCAGGACTTCTGCTTGCTGCGGTAGCCGCGAACCACGATGTCGATCCCGATCGCGACCGTGTTCTTGTCGATTCCGGCGCGCAGGAGCGTGTTGGGCGTACCGCCTTCCACCATCCAGGCGACGACGCTGCCGTCCGGCTGCACGACCTCCAGATGGATCCAGGCATGGGGATTGATCCACTCGACCTTCGTGACCTTGCCCTCCAGTCGAACCGGTGCGTCCGCGTCGAACTCGGCGGCGAACGAATGATGCGCCGCCGCAGGCACGGCCTGCAGCGCCAACAGCAGCAGGGGCAAGGCGGCCTGTGCCCGCCGGAACTTCCGAATGCGCGCGGCGCGCATGGTCAGTCCTCCTCTCGCGCGCCAGCGAGGATGTTCGGCAACGAGTAGTTGCCCTCGTGACAAGCGTATTCGTAGATTCGTCCCGCCGCGGCGAGCATCGGGACCTCTCCGCGCCAGACCTTCCGGAAGACGCTCGGGTCTTCGACGGAGAACTCGTAGAGGATCTCGCCGGCCCCGATTCGCGTGAACCGCTCCACGACCTTCGAGTCCGGCGACATCATCAACTGATGGCGGAGTGAGGCGCGAAAGCTCTGCCCGGGATGGAACTGGGTCGTCTCGACCACGAGCGTGTCGCCTTCGAAGTGCCCGATCGAATCGCCGAGCCAGGGACGGATGGCCGGGGGCAGGCGTTCGCCACCGATCCGGATCATGCGGACGTCGTGGTTCATCTCGACCAGGATGAGGACGAACCCAGGGGCCTGCACGATCTGGTAGTGGTTGTTGTAGAGCACCGGCAGCATGGGTGGACCGCCCGTGGAGCCGAAGCCGACGATGCAACGCTCGCCCAGCAGCCGGGTCTCCGGGTCGTCGGCATTGCGAAGCTGCCAGTAGCGACGCAGCAACCGTGCGCCGCCGCGGAGCGAGTAGGGGATCTCGCCGTCCTCGGGGTCGATGATGAGCGAGCTGCGGATCTCGCCCCGTACCCGCGCCAGGCGGGTGCCGGGGTCGATCCAGAAGCTGTTGTAGCCCCCGACGTCTCGACCGGACTCGAGCTCGCCCTCGGGAAGCTCGTCGATGGACGCGACGAAGTCGGCGGTTCCCTGTTCCACCTGCTGCGCCTGCTCGGGCGTCAGGACGAGGCCGTCGAGTCCGCCCGGGCGCACCAGCCCGGTGATCGTCGCATTCGTCCAGGTGCCCTGGAGATCGGGATCTCCCCAGGCCATCCGCGGCGCCTCCCAGGCGGGCTCGGCGGCGGCGACCCTCGCGATCCCCAACGACGCGACGCCGACGATCGCAAGGCCCAGGGCGATGGCCTGACGGGACGCCGTCAATCCAGGGGCTCCTTCCGCAGATGTCCGTAGAGCAGCTCCTCGACGAACGCGACGCAGTTGAACTGCTGCAGCCGCGCGTCGCCGTCTACGAGCCGATACAGGGGTAGCCGGATCGTCCACGGGCGGGTGTACACCTTGGGATCTTCGAGGGTGGCCTCGTAGGCCATCGTGTGGGGGCTCGTGGGGGTGAACCGCTCGGTCACGCGCAGTGCATCGGAATGGAAGTTGCCAGCGCGGTCGAGCCAGGTCTGGTCGTTCTGTCCCGTCGTCACGATCACGAGCGCGTCCCCGTCCCAGCTCCCAACGGACTGCCCCATCCACGAATCGACGGGCGCCGGGCCCGGGTCTTCGAGGTGGATGTTCCGGACGGCTCCCGCGTACTCGTAGGCGAAGAAGAGCGCGTCGTCGTTGTGGAGGATCTGGAACGCGAAGGGCATGTAGGTCGCCCGAGGGATTCCCGGCAGATAGCACTTGATCTCCGGGTCACGACTCAGCCAGGCCTGCTCGTTCTCGCGCTTGCGCTCCTTCGCCTCCGGCCGGTAGGGAATCTCGCCACCGACGACCACACCCAGACTCGCCGGCACCGAACCGACGGCACCCAGCGCCACGACTGCGCGAGCGGGCACCGGGCCCGCGGGTCCCTCGCGAAAGGCGCGAGCGGCCCGCGCCGGATGCGCCTCGAGGTCGTCGTTCGCCCGCCCCATGGCGCGCCAGGTCCCATTCAGATCGGGCTTGTTGCCCGGTCCGCGCGGTGCGACCCAGCCGGAACCAGCCGTCGCGACGGCGTCTGCTTCGGCTCGGGCCACGAAGGGCTGCGCGAAAACTACCGCGAGTAGCGCGGCAAGCAGCACATCGAGAAGGATGCGGCCGTCGAAGCGCATGTCGCAAGCCATGCCGAGACCGTAGCGACCGGGCGCGACGCCGGCTTCCTCGATAGCCTGAGCGCCATGACGAAGAACTGCGGGAAGGACACTTCGAATCGAATCGCCTCGCTGCTGTCGTGCACTGCACTGGCACTGACCGCCGGGGCGACCGGCCTGGGCTTCGGGGCGGCGGCACACGCCCAGCTGGGTGCGTTCGAGGTAGAAATCCGCGAGCCCGCGCCGGACCTCGTCGTGCCCAACGAACAGGAAGCCGTCGAGGTCGTCGGGCGCGCGGAGATCCAGGGCGGCGTCCGCAACCTCGATCTCTTCCTCGTGATGGACACCTCGAAGAGCCTGCGGAAGACGGACCCCGACAATCACCGCAGCGCAGGGGCCGTCGGTCTGGTGAAGTCACTGCTCTGGACCGACGCGAAGATCGGCGTCGTCGACTTCGACAAGAACGGCAGGCTCGTGTCGCCCCTGTCCAGCGATCGAACGGCGGTGATGGCCGCGCTCCGGGCTCTCGACCAGAACGGCAAGACCGACCTGGCGGGCGGAATCCGCGCGGCCCTCGAAGGCTTCGCGGCGGCGCGTCCCGGCTCGACCCGGGTGATGCTGCTCTTCACGGACGGCCGCTCGGAAGAGGAAGACGCGCGGACGGCCATGGCCGCCGCCAGAGACCAGGGCGTGCTGGTGAGCACCCTGCTGCTGGGCTCGGACGAGAAGGGCGCTGCGATCCTCCAGGAGATCGCCGAAGGGACGGGCGGCAGCTTCGTCGCCGTGACGGATCCCGCGAGTCTCCCCGACGCCTTCCTGAGCCTGCGGACCGGCGTGCAACGCGTCGCACTGTCGGTCAACGAGTCGCCGCCGGCGCTGGCGCGACTGACGGCAGAGGGCTTCGCCGCGAAGGTCCCGGTCGAGCTGGGCGAGAACCGCATCGTCGCCCGGGCCTCGAGCATCGACGGTCGCCAGACGGAAGCCAGCACCACCGTCACCGTACGAACGCCCGGCTGCGCCGAGCTCGAGCTGAGGGCGGAACGCGACGGCGAGCCGGCGCTCTCGATCTCGAATCGCGCGGTGGAGATCGTCGTCGACGGCTCGGGAAGCATGTGGGGGAAGATGGGCGGGCGCACCAAGATCGAGATCGCCAAGGAGATCCTGGACGGCGCACTACAGTGGCTGCCTCCCGACCTGAATCTGTCGCTGCGGGCCTACGGCCACCGGTCCGACCGCCGCGAGCAGGACTGCGAGGACACGGAGCTGCTCGTCGCCACCGGGGTCGGGAACCGCGCCGAGATCCAATCGGCGATTCGCGCGCTGCAGCCGAAGGGCCAGACGCCCCTGGGCTACTCGTTGGCGCAGGTGTCCGGGGACTTCGGGGACTTCGTCGGCGAGCGCGCCGTCGTGCTCGTCACAGACGGTCTCGAGAGCTGTGACGGCGATGCCGAGGCCGCCGCGCGAGCACTCCAGGCCGCCGGCCCGGTGCCCGTGCATGTGATCGGTTTCGGCCTCGGCTCGCGCTCGAGCGATGCGAACCAGGGAACGGAAGACCTCTCGAGCCTCCAGGCCATCGCCGACGCCTCGGGCGGGCGCTTCATCACGGCGGGCAGTGCCAGCGAGCTGCGGCGTGCGCTGGGGACGACGGTGGGGACACCGTACAGCGTCTGGCAGGGCGACGTGCGGGTCGCTCAGGCAACCCTCGGTGCCGACGCGCCCATCCGACTTCCTGCGGGCGAGTACCGCGTCCAGCTCGACAGCGTCCCCGCACACGAGCTGCAGGTCACCCTCACGAGCGAACAAAAGGCCACGGTGGTGCTGCAGCGTGACGCAGCGACCGTGAGCCACAGCGAGGCCCGAGCCGCGATCCCCTACACGACCTGCGATCCCACGATGGCGACCGAGAAATCGGCGGCGGGGGACTGATCCCTCGAGCCGCGGTCTGACGACCTTTGCATCGTCGCCTGTGTTCCGCGGGACTGCGTCTCGGGGCAGGCTCTAGCCGCGCCGCGACATGAACCCGCCCAGGGTTCGGACCAGCCAGCGCGGATACAGCCCAACCGAGCTCGCCTGTAGCCGGTTGAGCGCTCCCGGCACGACGACGACACGGCCGGCGAGGCAGGCCTCGACCCCCTGTGCCGCGACGTCGCGGGTATCCCCGATCAGGAAATCGGGTGCCATCCGCAGCGGCCCGTCCGCGTGTTTCGCCTGCTCGACCATGTCCGTTCGCGTGAGGCCGGGGCACAGCGCGGTGACGTGGACACCAGTCCCGCGAAGCTCTTCGGACAGCGACTCCGAGAACGACAGGACGAAGGCCTTGCTGGCGGCATAGACGGCCAGGGACGGGACAGGCTGAAACGAAGACAGCGATGCGACGTTCAGGATGCGTCCATGGCCGCGGTCGACCATCCCCCCGACGAAGCGGTGGGTCAGCTCGGTCAGCACATTCACGTTGAGTCGGATGAGCATCAACTGGCGATCGAGCGGTAGCTCGTGGAACGAGCCGACGTCGGTCACGCCGGCATTGTTGACGAGCCAATCGATCTCGATGCCGTCTCGCGCGAGAGTCGCCGCCAGCTCTTCCGGGGCGCCGTCCTCGAGGAGATCGCGCGGATACACGGCCACGCGGCAGTCGTGCGCTGCTGCGAGTCGCCCCGCCAGCGCGGACAGCGCCTCCTCGCGGCGAGCGACGAGAGCAAGGTCGAAGCCCCTCTCCGCCAGCACGGTCGCGACCTCGAGACCGATGCCTGCAGAGGCGCCGGTCACCAGCGCCGTCCCTCCGGTCTTACCGGGCATCCGTCGCTTCTAGACGCATCGGTTCACGAAGCGTCGTCATGCTCAGCTCGGGCGGCGTTTGAGGCTTTCCGGGACGTCCGGCGGATGCGAGGCCCGCAAGGTCGCCTGGATCTGGCTTTCCAGGATGTCCTGGGTCCAGCTGTAGATGCCGTCGTCGCGCTTCGCGCCCTCGGGCTTCGTGCACATCTGCTTGCGACGGCCCCAGAGCAGGAAGTAGGGCGTTCCTTCTTCGAGGGCGATCTGCATCTCGGCGGCGGCACGGGGCGAATCGCCCGTGTTCTCGCCGCAGATCACGATCATCTCGTCTGCCGCGCGGATCCGGTTCCGGACACTCGTCGTCCAGGCGGGACTGATGGCGCCACCGTGGGAGCATCCCGTCAGCTCGAAGCAGGAGCCGGGGCGCTTCGACTGAACCTCGAGCAGGTCCCGAAGGTCCTGATCGTGTACATCGTCGTAGCTGACAAAGATCTGGGTGCGCGACATGGCCTCGGACGGTCCGAATGGGGGGTACCTAGCCCAGATCCCGTAATCTTGCCCGTTCGCCCGTGCGTGCGGCCGCTGGATGGGCGGGCATGTGGATTCGACGCTAGGCTCCGCGACATCGAGCCGGGGGCGAATTGGACCCGCGACTCAAAGCTACGCCGGATCCAGACTCCACGTTGGAGTCGCACGTTCGAGCGATGCGAGGATCCCCTCCTATCGACATCATCTAATGGATGACGATTTCGTGGGCGGGGAGGAGAAGAAATTGGCACAAGGTACGGTTAAGTGGTTCAGCGACGAGAAGGGCTATGGATTCATCACGCCTGAGGATGGCTCCAAGGACCTGTTCGTCCATCATTCCAACATTCTGGGCGAGGGCTTCAAGTCGCTCAGCGAAGGCCAGCAGGTCCGGTTCGAAGCCGCGGAGGGCCGCAAGGGTCCCGAGGCCACGAGCGTTCAGCCGCTGTAGCGCTCTCGCATAGTGTGAAAAGGCGGCGGCCCGGTAACGGGTCGCCGCTTTCGTTTTGGGAGACCCATGAGCGCCCTCGAGCCCAATGCATCACGACAGGAACTCGCCCGACTGGAAGCCGCCGTCGACCAGCGGGGATCGGCCGGTGCGCGCGGCCTCGACGGGGGCTATGTCGGGAGCAACCTCGCGGTCGTCGACCGCGCCCTGGCGCGCATCCGAGACGAGGACCTCGCACGCGGACCGCTCTTCTGCGAGTGGGGCAGCGGTCTGGGTGGTGTGTGCGCCGTGGCCGCGCTCAATGGCTTCTCTCCTCTCGGCATCGAGATCCAGGCCGAGCTCGTGGACTCGGCGCGGTCCTTGGCGTTGGACCTCGACCTCCCCATGAGCTTCGCGCACGGAACCTTCCTGCTTCCCGGCGACGAGGATCTCGCGACCGGCACCGATCACACCCGGCTGAGCTTCGACGGCCTGGCCTGGGACGCACTCGACCTCGCACCGGGGGACTGCGACGTCGTATTCGCCTACCCCTGGCCCGGTGAGGAAGCCTGCGTGGACCGCGTGTTCGCGCGCCACGCATCCGACGGCGCGCTCCTCGTGACCTTCCACGACTGGGACTACCTGCTCGTCCAGCGCAAGGACTCCGGCGAAACCGAGCTCGCGTCCCTGGGCTGGATGTAGCTCGCGTCCGTCCCGGGCCATATAGTCTCGAGCGATCCTGTCGTGGAGACTGCCGTGTCCGTCGACGTGAGAACGCGAGTCGATTCCGATCAACGCGCCGTCGATGCGAGCGCCTTCTTTCGCGACGAGCTGCCCGGGTTGCTCGATGCCCGCCATGCGCTGATCGCACCGGCTGCCGCGACGGTGTCCCTGCGCGACATCTGCATCGAGACCGACGCCGAGCCCTGGACGCTGACCTATCGGGAGGAGGGAGTCTCCGTGGCGCCCGGGCATCGCGGTCAGGCCCACGTCCGTCTGACCGGTGAGCAGTTGACCGACATCGTGAACGACCAGTCCACGCCGATCGCGCTGATGAGCAACGGATTGCTCGACATGCCCGCAGGAGGGCTTCCGGACTTCCTGAACTGGTGGCTGGTGCTGCGCGCGGCCCTCGATGAACGACGCATTCACACCGCGGGTGACGTGCGCTTCGCCGGACCGACCCAGCGCAGCTTCGTGCCCGAAGACTCGGACGAAGAGATGCGGGCCTTCCTCGAGGACGCCGGCTACCTGCACATCCAGGGAATGTTCAGCGAAGAAGAAATGGCCGCCGTCGAGGCCGACTACCCGGCGGCAGAAAAGCATTATGAGAAGGGGGACAAGCGCGCCTGGTTCGCGACCACCCAGGACGGCGTCGAGCGCCTGGTGCGGATGGAAGGCTTCGACCGCTATTCCGACGTCAGAGCTGATCGACCAGGAGCGCTTCCAACGGATCGGTCGCATTCCCGCGGCCGGTCACGTGTCGAGGCGTGAACCGGGCGCGCGCGTCGGTGCGCTGTCGAAGCCCATCGGGGTGGTGAAGGGAATCTCCGACGTACCCTGGCACAAGGACTGCAGCCTCGGGCGACACTCCTACGAATGCTGCACGCTGACCGTCGGCATCTCGGCCACGGGCGCCGACGCGGAATCCGGCCAGCTGCGAGTCGTACCGGGGAGCCACCGGGCGCTGATCTGGCCCGCGCCCTGCGTGCAGCCCGGCATCGACCTCGCGCCCATCGACCTGCCGACCCGGACCGGCGACGTGACCGTGCATCTGAGCTGCACGCAGCACATGAGTCAGCCGCCGGTCAAGCGCACGCGCAAGGTGCTGTACACGGGCTTCGGCCAGCGACCGTCCGACCCCCAGGCCGCCGAGCGGAACCGCCAGCGACTCAACGCCGTGCGAAGCAAGACCCACACCAGCGTGTCCCAGGAGCCCGGCTACCTGGGCGACTGAGAGCCGGACCGAGAACGAGTCCCGGGCGTGACGACGCAAGGGCCCGCCGATCGCAGCTCGCTGCGGTCTGCCGTAGGATCTTCTTGCGGATGCTGATGCTGAGGAGCCTGTGGACATGCCGACTGGAATGCCGGGAAACATCGCAACGGGACGCTTGATCGAGGCGCTGGACGCGGCGCTCAACGACCCCAACCTCGATCTCCCCGCGCTTCGCGACGCCCTGGACCCGAGTTCCAACACCACCAAACGGTTGGTGAGCAGCGACGTGAATGACAGCCTCGTCGATCTCTACGTCGAGCCGAAGTACGCCCCCAACGACAAGGGCTACTGGGGGCAGGACAAGCAACATCTGAGAGATCACTGGCTGCCGTCTCCCGGGCTCGTCGCCCATGGCGGCTGGTGGGAAGATCAGCAGCCGGTCGGGCGCGTGCTGCGCGCGGGTCTGCTGCATCTCGTCAAGCTCATGCTGTCGGACTTCCGGTTGGTCAAGACCTATTGGGTCTGCGCCGGAAGCCATTTCGAGGTCGTCGTCGGCAAGAGCCCCCAGCAGTACACCATGCTGTTGTTGACGCCGGCCCCGCCGATCTCGCGTCGGCGGGTCGCTTCGAACCTCGACGAGGATATCTGGGTCAGCAAGCACTACGAGCTGCGTCCGGGAGAGTCGAAATCCACGTTCGGCGCGGAAGACGTGCAGCACGCACTGACGGTGCGTCTGAAGAAGCCGAGCTGACGGCCGGGCCCGGGGCGAGCGTCCGCGGATCGGGGTAGGCTCGGGGTCGCGGCAGATCCGGCGAACTCATCGAAGGCGGTCGACATGGGCAAGCGCGCGAACAAGGACTTCGAGCTTCGGGGCATCAACCATCTGGCCCTGGTCTGCAAGGACATGGCGCGGACCGTGGACTTCTATCAGAACGTCCTCGGCATGCCGCTGACCAAGACGATCGACCTCCCCGGCGGCATGGGGCAGCACTTCTTCTTCGACATCGGGAACGGAGATTCGCTGGCGTTCTTCTGGTTCCCGGAAGCGCCGGACGCCGCGCCGGGCGTCGCGTCGCCCGCACGCATGGTGGGCGAAGGTTCGATCGCGACGGCGCACGGCTCGATGAACCACGTCGCCTTCGACGTGGCACCCGAGAAGATGGAGGAGTACCGCGAGCGTCTGCAGGCCCGGGGGATCGAGGTCACCGCGATCGTGAATCACGACAACTCGCCCATGCAAGCCAGCCCGACGCTCACGGACGACGTATTCGTCCGGTCCATGTACTTCTTCGACCCGGACGGCGTGATGCTCGAGTTTGCCGCCTGGACGCGCGAGCTACGCGCGGACGAATCCGAGCTGTCGGGAGCCGTCGCCGAGGACCGGGACCGCTATCTCGAGAAGCAGCGCGAGTTCTTCGAAATGCTCCGGCGGCGCGCCGCGCCCGAATCCTGAGCGAGAACGCCGGCCGACCGGAGGCCGCGGTCAAGAGGACGCGACGACGCCCCCGTCGCAGGTGATCGTCTCGCCCACCGTGTAGGCGCCTGCACGCGAGGCCAGGAAGATCGCGACGCCCGCGATGTCCTCGGCGGTTCCGACGCGTCCGCGCGGGTTCTGGTTTCCGACGGACTCCCAGTCCTGGCCCTCGACCTGTCCGCCGAAGCCGACCCCCGCCGACAGCATCCAGGTGGGGAAGGGCCCCGGAGCGATCGCGTTCACCAGGATGTGCTGCTTGACCAGTTGCGCGGCCAGGACGCGAGTCAGGTGATGCACGGCCGCCTTCGAGGGCCCGTAGGAGATGTTGTCGAAGATCGGCGTCTTGATGCCGTCGATGGATCCGACGTTGATCACGCGGGCAGGGTCTTCCGGCGTGGCCGCCTCGCGGAGCAGCGGCAGCAGCTTCTGGGTCAGGAAGAAGACTCCCTTCACGTTCGTGTCCATGACCTTGTCCCAGCCGGCCTCCGGGAACTCGTCGATGGGCGCGCCCCAGGTGGCCCCCGCGTTGTTGACGAGGATGTCGAGCCGGCTCTCGTGGCCGGACAGGGCGCCGGCCAACGCAGTCACGCCCTCGAGGCTCGAGACGTCGCCGGGTAGCGCGATGCAGTCGCCTCCGAATTCCTCGCGAAGCTGCTTGGCCGTCGACTCGCAGGCGTCCGCCTTGCGCGAGCTGACGTAGACCCTGGCGCCATTGGCCACGAACCCGGCGGCGATCATCTGACCGATCCCACGGGAGCCACCGGTCACGAGCGCGACCTTTCCTTCGATCGAAAACAAGTCCTTCACGGGGTTCCCCTCTCTCGGGCTTGAGTGCTCTCTCGGGCTGAGTGCTCTCTTGGGCTGAGTGCTCTCTCGGGCTGAGTGCTGGCTGGACGCTGACGCTGGACTCCGGGAGGAGGCCGACCATAGCGCCCCGAGCGACCCCGGTCTGGCAACCCGGGTCGGGCCGTGATACGTCCCCGGTATGGCGCAGACGATCCCGGTGCTCCACCAGTTCACACGCTCCCACTTCAACGAGAAGGCGCGCTGGGCCCTCGACTGGAAGGGGATCCCACATCGTCGCGTGACCCACCTGCCGGGGCCCCACATGTTCGCGATCCGGCGCATGACGGGGCGAACGCAGGTGCCCGTGCTGGTGCTGGGCGACGGGCAGACGCGGGAGGTCGTCGGCGGCTCGGCCCGGATCCTCGCGCGTCTCGACGAGATCCAGCCGAGCGAAGCGCTGCTCCCTTCCGGGGCCGAGGATCGCGCGCAGGCGCTCGCACTGCAGACGTGGCTGGACGACGAAGTCGGGCCCGCGGTCCGCACGGTGGTCTTCAGCGTGCTGCTCGAGCAACCGGACTTCTTGTGCCGCATCTTCGCCGGTCATCTCCCGCCGCTCGGACGATCCCTCTACCGCGCCACCTTCCCACTGGCTCGCAAGCTGATGGCCCGGGCGAACGGCGCCGAGAGGCCCGATCAGGTCGCGACCGCCTTCGAGGTGAGCGAGCGTGCCCTCGATCGCATCGCCGGACAGATCGGAGGAAAGGGCTACCTGGTCGGGGACCGCTTCGGTCTCGCGGACCTGGCGGCGGCCGCGCTGCTAGCGCCGCTTGCGAATCCCCAGCATCCCGACATGGCCAGTCCGGAACCGGTTCCCGACGCCGCTCAGCAGCTGCAAGCCCGCTTCGCGGGGCACGCGGCCATCGCCTGGGTGCACGAGCAGTACGTCCGTCACCGGCCGCCGTCCTGCGCGGTCGCCGCATGAAGCCCCGCCCGCCGAATCACGCGCTCAGCGCGATGCGCTGTCCCGTGTCACTCGAAGACGTGGACCTGTTCTCGCCCGGCGCACAGGAGCATTGGTACGAGGCGTATCCGATCCTGCACGCGGAGGCGCCCGTTCACCGCATCCCCGGCGAGGGCCTGGGCAAGGGCTCGGACGGCTACATCCTCACCAAGTACTCGGACATCGCGCGCGTGGTGCGGGACCCGGAACGCTTCACGCCGCTGCTGTCTCTTGCCCTCGATGCGGACGCCCGGGCGCGGCAGGCGGACCCGAAGGCTTCGTCCACCTTGAACGCGATGCTCCGGTCCATGCAGACCCTGCGCCCCGACGAGGCGTCCTGGCGTGCACACCGTCAGGAACTCACGGACCCCTGGGTGGGCCCCGGGGCGACCCGGCACACTGCGCTGATCGAGGGGCTCGTCGATGCGCTGATCGACGACTGGACCGACCCCTCGATCGATGAGGCGGAGGTCGAGTTCGTGGCGGCGTTCGCGCGGCCGCTGCCACAACGGGTGATGGCCGCCGTCCTCGGCTTCCCCGAAGCCGATCTCGCTCGGCTCGAGTCCTGGGGCGACGCCATGGTGATGCCCTTCGTGCATGGCCACGGGCATCGCAATCTCCTGCCTCGGGAAGCTCTCGAGGCCCAGGCCCGAAGTCTCGAGGATTTCGCCCGCTACGTGCTCGCCCATGTCCAGGAGAAGCGTGCGCAGCCCCAGGACGACATGATCAGCTTCCTCACCCAGGTGACCTACGAGGCGCTCGGACGGAAGCTCAGCGACGACGAGATCCATGGCGTCGTCTACGCGATGATGATCGGCGGGCTCGAAACGACCCAGTACGCCCTCGAGCAGCAGGCGCAGCTCTTGTGCGACGACCCCGCGCTCTTCGGCGTACTCCGCGCCGACCGCTCGAAGGTTCGCGCCTTCGTCGAAGAAGGGCTGCGCCTGCGGGCCCCGACCCAGGGGCTCTCGACGCGCATGACGACCCGCGACGAGGAGTTCCAGGGCGTCCCGGTACCGGCGGGCTCATTGCTGCACCTGCGTTGGGCGGCGGCAAACGTCGATGCCGACGAGTATGCGTGCCCCTACGAGGTCGACCTCGATCGTCCGCGGCTGGCCCGGCACCTGACCTTTTCTCAGGGCCAGCGCAGCTGCCCGGGTGCCAGCATCTCCCGGCTCGAACAGACGATCGCCTGGAACCGCTTGCTCGATCGGGTCGAGACGATGTCCTACGCGGCGGACAACACCTTCGTCCACCAGCCGGGCATCATGCTCGGGACCCTGGCGTTGCGCCTGCAGATCACGCCACGCCGGGACTGACCGCACATCCGCGAGGAATCAGCTCTCGTCGGGAACCCAGTTGCCGTGGAAGCCGTACGGCACCCGCTGCGGCAGCTTGACCTTTGCGACGGCGGGCTTCGAGAGATCGCTGGCATCGAGGATGACGAGATCGGTCTTGTTGCTGTTCTCGTCGTGGACGTAGCTCATCAGCCAGCCCTCGTCGCTGTTCGGGTCCGCACCTTCGGCGGGGACGAAGACCACCTCGGCGGAGGCGGACGCTTCGCCGTACTTGTGGGCCTGGGACGCGCCGGTCTCCAGGTCGATCTTGACGACACCGTGGAAGGCCGGACCCCCATCGGGCCCCTCGCCCACGTCGAGCATGAAGCCGTAGCGATTGGGCAGGCCGACACGGCCCGCGGCGACGCGCGGGAACTCGAGCGCCCGTTCGTCGACCGTCTCCTCCTTGACCGAGCCCCTGGCCAGATCGAAGGTGAAGCGATGCAGGGTCAGCTCGCCGCCGCCCAGGGTCATCTCGCCGGCCTTGCGCCACATCTCGCTCGAGCGGCAGGCATCGAGAACGACAGAATCGCCGTGTTCATAGGCATTTAGGGTGTGGAAGATGAAGCAGGGGTTGACGTCGAACCAGCGGACGTCGGCATCCCGACCGTCGCGCGGCATGACCCCGATGCGGGCCGGGTAGTCGTCGCTCCAGTGGAAGGGCATGGCGCCCTTGAGGGCCTCTTCGAGAGAGAAGACCACCGGCAGGTCCATGAAGATCGCGTAGTGCTCGGTGATCGCGAAGTCGTGCATCATCGTCGGGCCGCCGACGGTGATCTCGTCGGACTGCAGCAGCTGGCCGTCGGGGCTCACCCGCAGATACGTGAGGTAGGGCGGCAGCTGCCCGTATCCGAAAGAGATCATCTCGCCCGTCACGGGGCAGATCTTCGGGTGCGCCGAGAAGGCGCTCGTGAGCTTGCCCGCGTAGTCCTCGATGCCCTGGGTGCAGAGCTCGTCGTCCACCACGTAGGGGAAGGACCCTTCCTCGAGCGCCAACAGCTTGCCCGCGTGCTTGACGATGGACGTATTGGCCTTCGAGACGGTGCGGTCGATCTGGCCGAGCTCGGAAATGCGCTGGATGTCCGGGTCGTCCAGATAGGGCGTCTTCACGTATCGGTTGCGGTACCACGCGGCGCGGCCGTTCTCGAGACGAACCCCATGCAGCATGCCGTCGCCGAGGAACCAGTGTTCCGAGTATCCGGTGATCGGGTTGGCACTCTGCCGCACGTACAGGCCGGTGAGCTCGGGCGGCAAAGCGCCTTCGACGTCGAGATTGAAGGCGGTCACTTCCTCTTCGACGGGCAGGAAGTTCCCCTGCTGATGGAACGGCACTTCCTTCTCGGCTCCGGCGCTCATGGCATTTGCCTCCGTCGGGTCCGCTGCAGGACCGCGCAGGATTCAGGGTGCCACCCGCGAGCGCCCGTCGGCAATGCACAATGCGGCCCCGATTGTGGACCCATTCGTGCGCAGATCTGGCAGACCGCGTTTCAGGCGGGCTCGGCGTCCCCGGTTGGCGCGACACGCGGCGCGGTCGGGTCTTCGCCATCGCCCTCGTCGTCCGCCGCATCCGCGATCCACGCGAGGGTGATCTCGTAGCCGAGTGACAACACGATGGCGCCGATGAACAACCCGATGAAGCCCGACAAGATGAAACCGCCGATGGCCCCCAGGAAGATGACCAGCATCGGGACCGTCGCTCCACGTCCGAGCAGGATCGGCTTGAGCACGTTGTCGGACAACCCGGCGACCAGACTCCAGATGGTGAACACGACCGCGACAGCCGTCGTCTCCACCGAGAATGCGTAGAAGACGATGGGAAGCACGACGAGGAAGGTCGGAAGCTGGAGGACTGCCAGCCCCAGACAGAGCAGCGCCCAGATGCCCGCGTGGGGGACCCCGACTGCGACGAAGCCGATACCGAGGAGCGCGGACTGGATGACCGCGACGCCGAGGATGCCGACGGCGACACTGCGGACCGTCTGCGCCGCGAGCGCCAGATATCGCTCGCCCTCCGCGCCGGCGACCCGGCGGGTGACCGCGCCGATGGCGCTCACGCCTCCGCTCGCGCTCACCAGGAAGAAGCCCGCGATCAGCAGGGACACGACGAACTGCACCACCGCAGCGCCGGTACCGGCGCCGGCCGCCAGCACCCAGCCCCCGACGGCCTTGAGCTGCGGTGAGAACTGCTTGGCCGTGTCCCCCAGATTGGTGGCGGCCCCCGCCCACACTTCGTGGACGGTCTTCCCGACGAGCGGCCAATCGGCGACATCTGCCGGCGGCGGCGGGATCGCGATGGGCTGGCCGGCGATGCGCGCCTGGAGGGCCTGCGCGCTCTCGACCAGGGACCCGGCAAACAGGCCCAGCGGAACCAGCAGGATCAGCAAGCCCAGCACGGTCAGTAGCGTCGCGGCCAGCTTCTGGCGCCCACCGAGCTTGGACGTCAGCCACAGCTGCGCGGGATGCACGGCGACAGAGATGATCGCTCCCCACACGACGGGCACGATGAACGGCCGCAGGATCTGGAAGCACCAGACGACCAGGAGCGCGACGATCGCGATGCGAACCGTGAGCTCGACGGCGCGGGACAGAAACACGTCCGGTTCGACTTCCCGAGTGCTCATCCATTCCCTCCGATGAAGGCCCCGATGGGGTCTGGCGCGCCAGCCGCCGGCGAGGGGCGGCTTCGCGCGATTGGTCTACCCTGCAGCGCCATGAAGGTAGGCGTTCTGCAGTTCTTTGGTTGGCGCGACCGCAGTGTTCCGCTCGAGGATGTATACGAGCGAGCGATGGCTCGCATCGAGATCATGGACCAGACGGGGTACGACGCGGTCTGGCTCGCCGAGCATCACTTCACGGGCTACAGCGTCTGTCCCTCGGTTCACGTCATGGCCGCGCACGTCGCCGCGCGCACCCGGAATCTTCGGATCGGGACGGCCGTCACCCTGGCGGCGTTCTACCACCCGCTGCGGATCGCGGAAGAGGTCGCGCTGCTCGACGTTCTCACGGGCGGCCGCATCAACTGGGGGGCGGGCCGGGGCTTCGACCCGCGCGAGTTCGCGATCTTCGACGTCCCCGCGGACGAAAGCGCCGACCGGTTTCGCGAAGCCGTGGAGATCGTGCTGGCGGCCTGGAAGAACGAGAAGCTCGACTTCGACGGGCGCTTCCATCAGTACGAAGGCGTCGAGGTTCTGCCGAAGCCGGTGCAGAAACCGCACCCGCCGACCTGGGTCGCCGCCAGCTCCGAGGGAGCCATCGAATGGGCGGCCACCAAGGGGTTGTCGATCTTGATGGACCCCCACTCGCCTCACGCGGAGATCGCGCGCAAGCTCGCGCTCTACCGCGACCAGCTCACCCAGGGCGGGTACAGCTTCGCGGGGCGCGAGATCCCCATGGGCCGGCTCGTGGCGGTCGCAGAGACCGACGATGAGGCGGAGGCCGTCGCTCGTCGCGGAGCCCAATGGACCGCCGGCGCCTACATCAACAAGCAGGTCCTCGGCCACCTGCGCGGGGGCGACGCCGACGAGGATCTCGACCCCGTGGACCACTACCTTCGGGATGTCGTGATCCACGGCAGCCCCGAGCGCGTCGTCGACCAACTGCAGCGTCTCGAAGAAGAGGTTCCGCTCTCGTACCTGCTGCTGTCGCCGCTCAGCGAGAAGACCTTCGGTCTGTTCACGGACCGCGTGTTGCCGCACGTGCTGTAGTAGGTCGGGCTTCCGGTCGCGATTCAGCGAATGGCGACCGGGTTGATCACCATCTGCACCGCGCCCACGAAGCGCGGCTGTCCGAGCACGAACAGGAATTCCCAGGCCTTGTCGGCAACCAGCTGGTCGGTCCGGATGTTCTCGAGGACGTAGATCCCGTTCTTGGCGAGCAGCACCTGGTGAACGGGGAAGAGCTCTCCCTCCTTCTCCGCAGGGATCACATCGAGGCCCCAGTTGTCCGAGCCGATCGCCACGACGCGTTTCTCCGCGAGCCACTCGGCGGCCTCCACCGACAGGCCGGGCATTCCGGCGAGAAAGCGCTCCGGGTCGTCGGTTGCGAAGCGCTGCCAGCCGGTGTTCAGGATGACCACGTCCCCGCGACCGATCGTCAGCTTCTGTCGCGCCAGGGCGTCCTTGACGTCCTGGCTGCGGATCGGCGTTCCCGTTTCGAGGAAGGGCACCCCCTTGAGGCCCGCGATGTCGAGCAGCACGCCGCGGGTCACGATCGGGGGCAGGGTGTGGGTGGCGAACTTCGTCAGGCCCGTCGGCGCATAGAAGTCGCTCGCCTTGTTGCCGTTGTAGTAGCGATGGTTGATGCCCAGATGGCCGAGGCCATCGATTTGCGTCCCGACCCCGAGCCAGACCGTCATCCAATCGTCGTGGGCCGTCACCTGGTTGGTGCCGAGGGTCGACCCGGTGCCATCTCCATGAGCCACGGCGAACAGCTGGAAGCCGCGCGCCCCGTAGGCGGGAGTGTCGCGTCCGGTCTCGACCCCGAGCGCGTAGGTCTTGCCGGTCTTGACCAGCCGGGCCGCGGATACGACGCCCTCGCGGGAGAGCTCGTTGATGGCGCCGAGCGTGTCCTCGGCGCCGTAGCGGGACGGATACCAGTCGTCGTCCGCAGCAACGGCTGTGACGGTGACCGTCACGGACACGAGCGTCACACACAAGAAGCTCGTCAGGATGGCGCGGGTCGGCAGCACGAAGCGCATGGCAGTTGCCTCCAGATTCAAGCTCGACGTGTCGAGCGGGGACTTCCCAGGATGCGGGGAACGAGGACGGCGGGGAGCGCCAGGGCCAGCACCAGGAACCCGAGCCCGTACGGCGTGAGCGCCGGGACGGAAACGGGCGAAAGCAGCAGCAGCTCGACGCTGTAGTCGCCCCCGGCCGAGGAACCCACGGGCCCCACGTTGCGGAGATACGTTCCCTGAGCCGCGGTGACGAGGGAGACGTCGACGCTGTAGGTCCCCGGCTCGAGAATGCCCGTGATCGAGACCGGGGCGGGCGTCACCGTGCACAGCAGGGTGTTCGGGTCCGACAAGCATCCGAAATCCGGGAGCGCCGAGAACGACGCAACGGAGCCGGCGGGGCCGTTCACCTGGATCGACAGCGCTGCATTCCACCCGACCGGAAAGGCCGGGTCCGGGTAGAGGATGCTTCCGGACAGGTCCAGGCGGAAGGCGGTCGGGGCATCCAGGCTGACGCTGACCTCGAAATCGTCCTCGGTCTCGGGGTCGACGAAGCGCGTGATGAGCAGGTAGGGCGGTTGGGTGGGTGCGCTGGCGGTCGCGTTGACGTTGGCGCTGCCGGCTCCCCGCACGAGGGTCGGGCCAATCTCCGACTCTTGACTGGCACTTCCACCCGCCGTCGCCGCCGTTGCCGAGAAGAGGCCGAAGTCCACTGCCGCGTGGGGGTCATGGCTGACCGTGGTGCCGAGGTCGACCGGACAGCCGAGCAGGGGAGGGCCGAAGATCGGATCGAAGCACTCGAAGCCGGTCGTCGCGTCCGTCGTGGTCGATTGGACGACCCGATTCTGGCTGATCCCGGTCAGTGTTCCTGCCGTGACGTCGCCCGCGAGCAGCAGCGCCGCAACGACTACTGCAGCTTGGCACCATGCGCGGCCATCCATTCACCCATTCCCTTCTCGGCTTCGGGGTCGAAGTCATCGCGCAGTCGCGCGATGCGATCGCCCTCGAAGACCGCGGTTTCGAGGCCGGAGATGACCAGGTCCGGCGCGCCCGCCTTCGTGTAGGTGACCGCCCACCGCATGGTGAGGGTGTCCCCTTTGACCTCAGGCTGCTGGAAGTCCGGCGTGCGGCTGTCCATCTTGCGGTCGAATCCGTCGAGGCCGCCCTTCAGCTTGGTGATCACCGCCTCACGTCCCACGGCGTCGGCCGGCGCTCCCTCGTAGACGGCGCCCTCACTGAAGAACGGCTCGATGCGCGTCCAGTCGTCGTCCTCGACGCTCTGTTCGAAGGCGTCGGCGTAGGCCTGATAGCGGTCTGCGATTCCCATGGTGGTCTCCCGGTCGTGTGAGGGATGTGTCAGGCCTTCATCATACCCCGGGCGCGCAGACGTCCGGCGGCCCGAATTCCAGGCGAAGACGGAAGCAAAGCCCTGCTGGACGGCCCGCCTGCCCGGGATTCTTGCCGGCGCGTGCGCGAGCAGCCGCGAACGGACGGGGCTTTCGCACCTCAAGCCGAGCGCTGGCCGGGCCGAATCTGGGTGCGGGAGGTCGCATGCAGGACGGACGCACGAAGAAGGTCCGGCGCGAGCCGCCGGTCGTACAGGACCCCGACGCGTTCCTGGCGCGCCACCGGGCCGTCATCGTGACGCTTTCGGGGACGACCGCAGGCAACGAGTACGAGCTGATGTCGGATCAGACGACGATCGGTCGCGGGCCGGGCGTGACGCTCGCCTTCGACGACTCGACCTTGTCTCGCGAGCACGCGGCCTTCGAGGTTCGGGGCGGCACCCTCTACCTGCGCGATCTCGCGAGTACCAACGGCGTTCATGTGAACGGCGGCAAGGTGCTCGACTGCGAGCTCAAGCACGGCGACCGCATCGAAGTCGGCGATCACCAGTTCCAGTTGGTGCTCGAAGCCCGCAAGCGGGCCCCGAAGACCTACGAGATCGACGGCTAGTCCGCGGCGACCCGATGGCGGATCCGGCAGGACGAGTACTCGGCAACTTCGTGGTCGAGAGTGAGATCGGACGAGGTGGCATGGGCGTCGTGTGGCTTGCGCGCCAGGCCTCACTCGATCGTCCCGCCGTGCTCAAGAAGATCCGCCGGGACCTCAGCGACAGCGACGATCTGGCCGAGCGCTTCCAACGGGAGGCCCGCGCTGCCGCGGCGGTGCATCATGAGAACGTGGTGGCCGTCTACGACTGCTTCCGGCATCGCGGCGACGACTACATCGCCCAGGAATACGTCGCCGGCGTGGACCTGCACGAGGCGATCTCGCGTGCCGGCCCGATCCCGCCGCGTGTCGCCGCCTTGATCGCGTTGTCGCTGGCCCGCGGGCTCGAGGAGATCCACGCCCAGGGCACGGTGCACCGCGACCTCAAGCCGCGGAACGTGTTGCTCGGCCGGCGGGGTGAGGTGAAGATCGCCGACTTCGGCATCGCACTCGCGAGCTCGGGTCCGGCGCTCACCATGCCCGGCTTCGCACTGGGCTCGCCGCCGTACATGTCACCCGAACAGATGCAGGGCGAGCGGGTCGACGCGCGCAGCGACCTCTTCAGCCTCGGGGTCGTCGTCTACGAGATGCTCACCGGCGAGACCCCGTACCCCGAGCCCCGGGAAGACGACGAGGAATCCCTGACCCAGCGGATGCTGCGCGAGCGCTACACCCGTGTGCGAAGACGGGCCTCCGCGACGCCGCGCTGGTTCTCCCGTCTCGTTCGCGGCTGCCTGCGCGGACGCGCGCGCAAGCGGCTGGCGTCGTCGAGCGGCGTGCGTCGAGAGCTCGAGCGTCAGCTCGGCTATCCGTCGCCCGCCGACCTACGGGCCGAGCTGGCGTGCTGGTTGTGGGACAGCCAGGTGCACGAGACCCAGGACGGCGAGACGGTGGTCCGCCTCGCCGTACCGGCGACGCGCGAGGGGGCGGGCATCGGCGGCTGGTTGCTGGCCGCCCTCGCGTGCGCGATCGCCGTCGCCAGCCTGATGCTGATCGACGTGCGACCGACTCTTCCCGAAGGCGCCGCCACACGCCCCGCAGTAATCGCGCCCTAATCCCGGTCAGGGTATCCGCCGGGCCGACTATGCTCTGCCTCCGATGACCGGGCCTTCGGACACCGCGGAGCAGGGCGTTTCGCTTCGCCGCTTCTGGCTCGTGGCCGCCGGCCTGACGGGCATCGGCATCGCGCTGCGGGTCGCGATGGGGTTCGAGAGCTTCTGGCTCGACGAGGTCTGGTCCCTTGCGATCGCGCAGCGGGCGGGCTCCGCGCTCGACGTCGTCACGCGACTTCAGCACGACAACAACCACCCGCTGAACACCTTGTACCTCCGTGCCGTCGCCGACGTGGTGGGCTCGGGACACTGGATCTCGTTCCGGATCCCGTCGCTGGTTGCGGGCGTACTGTCACTGGGCCTGGTGGCGGCCATCGCGTGGCGTTGGGGTCGCCTCGAAGCGCTCTTCGCGCTCGCGCTCACGGCCACCTCCTTCCCACTCGTCTCGGCATCCGCCCAGGCGCGAGGCTACGCGGGCGCCATCCTGTTCGGCCTCGCCTACGTCTACCTCACGCGGTCCCTGGCCGAGCCAGCCCACGGTCGCCGCCCGGGCGGAGCCTGGGTCGCCGCTCTGTGGGGCGTCGGTCTCCTCGGCATGTCCTCCCACGCGACCTTCGTCTACCCCCTCGCCGGGGCGGTCGCGTGGACCGTCGTCCGAGGCACGTCGTTGCGGCGAACCGGCTGGCTGCATGCGGTGCCGATCGCCACCGCGGCCGCGTGGATCGTCGGCTTCTACGCCCAGGTCGACGTCGGTGGAGGACCCAGCTACGAGCGCTGGGTTGCCCTGCGCGAGGCGATCGCACAAACGATGTCGCTGCCTCGCCGGGGCCCGGCCACCTGGGCGGCCATGCTCGCAGGACTCGGCCTTGCCGGCGCCGGGCTGCGGGTCCTGTGGCGGGGAGGTCGCCGGCCCGCTGTCGCGCTCTTCACCGTGACGCTCGTGGCGGCCCCCGCAGCGGTCATCGTCGTCTCGAACCCGAAGCTCCTCTATGCCCGCTATCTGGTCACGACCTTCCCCTGGTTCTATCTGCTGTTGGCCGTCGCGCTGGCGGCCGCCTGGCGCAGGACCGCCGGCCTGCGGGCGATCGCGGCGGCGATCCTCGCCTTCTTCGTTCTTTCGAACGGCTGGCACGGCGTGCGGGTGCTGCGCGAAGGCCGCAACGACTACCTACAGACCGTGCAGTTCATCGACCGGGAGACCCGCGGCCCCGCTCTCGTCATCGGGAGCGACCACGACTTCCGGAACGCGACCGTGCTGCGCTTCTACGCCGCGCGGATCGCCTCCGGGCGCCCCCTCGCGTACGTAACGCGGGATGCCTGGCCCGCGCAGGGCCCGGAATGGTACCTGCGCCACGACTGGCAGGCGGGCCACACGCCGGAGGTCGAACACGAACCGGCTCCGGGGCTGCACTATCGCCTGGTCCAGAGCTTCGAGCACGGTGCCGGAGACGGATACCAGTGGTTCATCTACCGGCGCGAGCGCAGCGACGACTGAACGAAGTCGCCGAGGGCGGGGCGCGAATCGCGCTCAGTCGTCGATCAGCGTTCCTCGTTCGGAAACCCGCAGGCCGTGCTCGTCCAGTTCCTGGGACGCGCAACCCTCGACGCAGGACGCGCGTTGACGACGGAAGCGTTGCACCTTCTCGGTCTGCACGGCGTCGCACGAATAGTGGAGGTCGCAGTCGTCCTGCTGCTGCCTTGCGGCCGTACTGCAGCGCCGGTCCCCACAGGCCTCCGCCGCGATGCGTGCCTTCTGACTGCAGAAGGCGTGACGCGCGAAGCAGCACTCGTACTCGTCGTTGATCCGGCCCAGGGTCAGCTCGGCGCCTTCGGTGCAGCCCTCCTCGCAGCTCCGGCGGTCGGCGGGCGGCCGGGACCCTTCGGTGGATTGCGCGCCGGCTCCGCTGCGGGTGCGGGCGGCCAGGTCGATGTCGGCACCGAGATAGCGGCCCCGCCCGAAGTATCCCGCCTTGTAGCGCCCATTCGCGAAGATCCGGGTGCCGAGACCATCGGGCTGACCGTCACGCCACTCGCCGATGTACATGCGGCCGTCGGGCCAGCGGAAGCTTCCCTGGCCGTGGCGGCGACCCTTCCGAAAGCTGCCCGCGTAGCTCTCGCCCGTGGGCCAGCGCACGGTGCCTTCGCCGTCCCGGCAGTCGCCCTCCGCGCAGCGCCCCTGGAGCGCGAGGCGCGGGGGAAGGACGGCGAACTCGACAAAGCAACGCGGGGGCTCGCCGGACTGCGCTGCGCGCAGCCACTCGTCCTCTTGGCAAGGCGGTGGCCGGCCGCCCATACCTCGATCCGGCGCCGAGGGCTGCGGCGGACCTGTCGCGGGATCGCACGCGAGACATACCACGCTGGCTTCGTCCAGCGCCCGGAAGCGCTCGCAGTTGCCAGTCTCGTCGCAGGCCCGCTTGTGCGAACGCGCGAGGCGTAGCCGCTCCGCGTCCGCCGCTTCCCGGGACTCGAGGTACCCGAAGCTGCCACCGCGGCACACGCCGTCCGGCTCGCGAAAGCCCCAGACGGGACGCTCCTCATTGCAGGCGGCGACCCGGGCCGGATCGTCGCAGGCCGCCGCGCAGCCGTCCGCCCTCGCGGTTCCTGCGGGCAACAGAGCCAAGAGCGTCGCGAGCACGACGGCCATCAGCGCAGTGACCGGCAGCGAGACCGTGTACATCACGGCGGGACGCGTCATGGCGTCACCGTAACACGTCAGCAGCAGCCGGCGGAGACCTTGGTCCGATGGTCGTGCCAGTGGCGCCCGTCGCTGTAGCTGCCGCGGAGCGCCGCCTCGCGCAGGGCGACGGGCACGTCGATCACCTGGGGCCCCGTGCGTTCGACCCACACGCGGGCCTTTTGCCCGGGTGCCAGCGCGCGTTCGCGATCGCCGTCGAAGGCGAGCAGCCCCGGTCCCTCGATGAACACCTCTTCTCCCAGCGCGATGACCCGGGACGACGCGATCCCGAGCTGGGTGTAGAGACCGGGAGAGATCGGGACCAGCAACGGGTCGCCGTCGCCCGCGCAGGCAACCTCGACGCCGGCGTCTTCGTCGCTGCCCACCGGGTGGAGCAGACCCGCCACGGGAGAGATGCCGACGGCGCACGGTTCGGCGCGGGACACCACCAGGCGGCGGATCTTGCCGGGTTCGTAGGGCATGCGATTGCCCAGGCTGTCGTCGACGAGGTGAACGACGTCGATCAAAGCCAGATCGTCGGGCTCGCCCTCGATCGAGACACGAACGACCTTGGCCGGGCGCGAGACGCGCTCGAGCGGCACTCGACCCGATGCCACCAAGCCAGCCGCCGCGCCCGCCATGGTGGCCTCGACCATGGTGGGAAAGACGTTGTTGGTACCCGTCGACACGGGCACCAGCGGCGCGTCCGGCCACACCTTCGCGATCGTCCGGTTCGTCCCGTCTCCGCCCAGCACGACGATGGCGCCGCAGCCGCGCTCGCGCATGGCGCGGGCCGCAGCGGGGGTGTCACCCGGGTGGCAGCGCGCGCCGAGGTCCAGCAGCTCGGGCTCGATGTCGATGCCCAGGGCCTCGATGGCGGCGTTCGCGATGCGGAAGGGGTCGCGCACCAGCACCGCGGCCGTGGCCCCACCCGCGGCAGCGCCGACCAGGATGCGTTGCACCTGGTTGCGCTTGTCTTCCGGCGTCGAGGTGCCGGCTCGCGCCGCGAGCCTTCGGACGTCACGTCCGGACAGAGGATTGACGATGATGCCAACGGGACGGTGCACAGCGGGCTCGGCCATGGCGGCGAGCGTAGCAGCGAGCTGTTATCACTGATCCCCGCTCGGGCGCCGGGCGGACGTCGCGACCAACGAACGAGACCCGAGCACAGGGGGGAGTGTGGCAGAGGCGGCAACGACGGGAAGAGGGCGCGAAGCCGGACACGGCTGGTGGCCCTACCTGCTGCCGTACGCGGGCTTCCTCGGGATGGTGGAGGTCTCGAATCGGGTGATCCCCGACGACTGGGCGGGCCTGGGGCTCGTGCTGAAGCCGGCGGTACCGGCACTGCTGATGCTGTACTTCGCGGCCCGCGGCGCCTACCCGGAGCTGCGTACCTTCCGATTCGACCTCGGCGGGTACGGGCTCGACATCGCGCTCGGCCTCGCCCTCGCGGGCCTGTGGATGGCTCCGTATCTCGTGGTCGCCGCAATGCGTCCCGAAGGCCCGGGCTTCGATGCGGAGATCCTCGGGTCGGGAAACGAGTCGGTCGCCCTCGGTCTGCGCTTGTTCGGCTACGCGCTCGTCACGCCGTTCTTCGAGGAGCTCTTCATTCGCAGCTTCGTGATGCGCTACAGCGAGGTCTACTCACGGAGGGGCGACTTCCGGAGCGTCCCGCTCGCGCACTACACACTGGGAAGCTTCGTAACGACGGTCGTCGTCTTCACCATCGGACACGTGCCCTGGGAGTGGTGGGTGGCGGTTCCCTGGGTCGCCGTCACGAACCTCTGGTTCTACTACCGCAAGGACCTCTACGCGGTGATCCTGACTCACGCGACGACCAATGCGGCGCTGCTGGCCGCCGCGGTGCTCTGGAGCGGACGCTTCAGCGATGCCGACGGGAACCCGATCTCGCTCTGGTTCTTCGTCTGAGCCGCCGGGGCGGGACCGTTCAGGCGGCGCCGCGGTGCGCCTGGCGGATGCGCTGGGTGATCTCGGTAATCTCGACGAGCGCCTGCTCGCAGGACTCCCGCTTGCACTCACCCGCCGCTTCGGCCGCGGAACGCGCGACGGTCGCGAGGACCGGATAGCCGAGCCGCTGGGACTCGTCGGACAGAACACCGCAAAGGTCCGCGAGGCGGGCGAAGTCGTCGAGTGAGTGCAGGTCCTGGAGTCCGTCGATGCGCTCGGCCAGGCCCACGACGAAGTCGTGGATCGATTCCTGCAATTCGAGATCTTCCTCGTGGACCGAATAGATCGGCTTGCGACGGTGCGGCATGCCAAGCGTATCGGTGGCAGCGCGGCTGGGCTGAAGGAGCGTCGGAGGACGGGTGGCGGTGGCTCGATGCTCAGCGCAGATCCGTCATGTACAACGGAAACGAGAACTTCGTTCCGTCTCTTGCCGACAGCTCGAGGAGCAACTTTCGCGGGCTATCGAAGTCCGCGAGCAGGCGTTCGCTGTCGCTGCCGGGATCCAGCACACGCAGGCTCACCGTGCCGCCGCGAAAGTCCACGACCCGGGAGGGGCTCGCCGGTTCGGTCACCGTCTCGACCCGGAGCCCACCTGCCGGGATCTCGTATTCGAACCCCTGCTTGCGTCTGAGTTGCTCACGAAAGTCGCGCTCCGCGGTCTCGCTGCGCCACTTGCCTCGCAGCCGGATCTGCACGGATCCCGTGATGTTCGGGCTCTCGCCGCCGAGGTCCGTGAAGCATCGAGATGCGTCATCCGCGTCGAGGTCGACGAAGACGAGCTTGCCGACGGGAGGCTGGACGTGAGGCGGGCCCGGGGCGATGAGGATGCGCCGGATGCCGCGGACGGGCTCGCCGGCGAACTCGCAGATGACCGGTGTCGCGAAGCGACCCCGTGCCCAGTCGAGGGACAGATCGGCGAGGGTTGGAGCGGCCCCCTGTGCGTGCACCGCGCCTGCAGCCACGAACGCCACGAAGGTCGCGACGAAGAGAGCGGGAAGACGCCCGGGGACAGGAAGGCCAGACACGGCGCGCAGCATATCCCATCTCGGGGGCCATCTTGCACGACGCGGAGCCGTGATGCACGCTGCGCCGCATGCACTGCTTTGCCTGCCAGACCGACGTCGCCGTGGCAGCTGGTGAACGCGTCGGGTTCCGAGATGAGTGCAGTCACTGCAGCGCGGATCTCCACGTGTGTCGCAACTGCGCGCATCACGACCCCAGCGCCTACAACGAGTGTCGGGAATCCAGCGCCGAGCGCGTGTCCGAACGCGAGCGTGCGAACCGCTGCGACTACTTCCGCCCGGGGTCGGCGCCCGGGGTGACCGGACCCGGGAGCGATCCCGCGGCCGATCTCGAGGCGCTCTTCAAGAAGTAGCTCGCGCGGGCACCACGACCGGGTGCGTGCGCGGTCGCACTCGCGGCAAGCCGGAACCCGCGGTGGCGGCGGCTAGGGCAGCCCGATGGACCACGACACGGCCACGACCCACGCCAGGCCGCAGCCCAGCAGCACCGGCGACCGCAACACCAGATCCACCGGCGATCCGCCCGCGTCCCGGACCTGGACCAGGCGCAGGTACTCGAGCACCACGAAGACGACGAGGGGAAGCGACGCGAACTCGCGCCCGGGCAGCATCACCTCGGCTTCGAGGCAGTAGAGCGCGTAGGCGATGAGGGTCGTCCCGGCACTGATCACCATGGCCTGATCGAGGAAGATGCGGGTATAGCCGTCGAGCACGGGACGATGCTCGGCGTCAAGTCCCAGTACCAGGTCGGCGCGACGCTTCGCGAGCGAGAGGAAGAGCGCGAGAGCACCGGTGCACAGCAGCAGCCAGTTGCTCGGGATGACGTCCACGAGCACGCAGCCCAGGCTCACCCGCAGCAGGTAGTACGACGCCAGCAGGAAGACGTCGAGCACCGGCACGTGTTTTCCGCCGAAGTTGTACCCGAGATTGAGGACGACGTAGACGGCCGTCACGACGATCGCCGCGGGGTGCCCGGCCAGCGACGTCAGACCGAGGCTCGCCACCAACAATGCCGCCGACCACAGGCGCGCGGCCCCCGCACTGAGCTGTCCCGCCGCGACGGGCCGATCGCGCTTGGCCGGATGCAGCCGATCGCGCTCGGCGTCATGCGCGTCGTTGAAGGCGTAGACCGCGGAGTTCGCGAGGCAGAAACCGGCCAGGCCGAGCGCGAATGACAGCCAGTCGACCTCGGCGCCGGACGCCATGGCGAAGGGCAGGGGCATCAGGACGAAGGCGTTCTTCACCCAGTGGCGGGGACGGCTGAGTCGGATCAGTTGCAGGATCATCAGCAGGGACCGAAGCGCACCTTCAGAAGGCGAGCCGACGCATCACGGCACGCGGGAGCAGGCGGATCACGAGAAGGATCGCCCACCAGATCGGCGGCGCGTAGACGACCGGCTTGCCGCGATCGATCGCGGCGAGAACCCGCTTCGCGACGGGCTCGGGGTCGCCGGCGAAGGGCGGCGGGTCGAGGGCGGCAGTCATCCCCGTGCGCACGAAGCCCGGCTTGACTGTGACGACGACGAGCCCCTGACCGCGAAACTTGTGGTCGAGACCCTCGAGGTAGTGGCTCAGGCCGGCCTTCGCGGCGCCGTAGATCACCACGGGCTTGCGGGCCCGGTCACCCGCGACCGACGAGAATACGCACAGGGTGCCGCCGCCGCGCGCGAGCAGGCGACGCCTCGCCTCTTCGCAGAAGCCGATGCTGCCGACGAAGTTCGTCTCGAGCAGGCTGCGAGTCAGCTCGGCATCGTTCTCGAGCTGGTCCTGGGTGGCGAAGCTGCCACCGGTCACGACGACGGTGTCGAAGCCCTCGAGGGCGGCTTCGGCCCGGTCGAGGGCCGGCGCGAAGGTCGCCGGGTCGGCCAGGTCGCAACGGGCGCAGCCGATCTTGCTACCGGTTGCGGCGTCTCCACTACCGCTTGCGGCGTCTCTGCTAACGCTTGCGGCGCCTCCGGTGCCGCGGATCTGGAGATCCGCCGCGCTTCGCGTGAGATCTTCCTCGGAGCGGCCCAGCAGGAACAGCTGGTCACCGCGCTCTGCCATCTCCCGGGCCAACGCGCGACCCATGCCGCGGGTGGCGCCGAGCAGGACGACCTTCACCGAGCGCCTCCGATCGACTTCTCGAAGTAGGCGATGGTCTGCTCGAGCCCTTCCTCGAGCTGCACCGCCGGCTCCCAACCGAGCTTCTCCTTGGCGAGGCGGATGTCGGGGCGCCGTTGCGTCGGGTCGTCTTCGGGCAGGGGACCGAATTCGATGGCCGATCGGGAACCCGTCTTCCGCAGGACGATGTCCGCCAGCTCGCGTATGGTGAACTCTCCCGGGTTTCCCAGGTTGACGGGACCCGTGAAGTCGGCGGGCGAGTCCATCATGCGGAGAAAGCCCTCGATCAGATCGTCCACGTAGCAGAAGGAGCGTGTCTGCTCGCCGGTGCCGTAGATCGAGAGCGGTTCGCCCTTGAGGGCCGGCACGATGAAGTTCGTGACCACGCGCCCGTCCGCCGGGTGCATCCGCGGACCATAGGTATTGAAGATCCGCACGACCTTGATCTCGACGCCGGCCTGACGGTGATAGTCGAAGAAGAGGGTCTCTGCGCAGCGCTTGCCTTCGTCGTAGCAGGAGCGGACGCCGATGGGATTCACGTGCCCCCAATAGTCTTCGGTCTGGGGATGGACCTGCGGGTCGCCGTACACCTCGCTGGTGGAAGCCTGGAAGATTCGCGCGCCAACCCGCTTCGCGAGTCCCAGCATGTTGATGGCGCCATGGACGCTCGTTTTCGTCGTCTGGATCGGGTCGTTCTGGTAGTGGACCGGCGACGCCGGGCAGGCCAGATTGAAGATCTCGTCGACTTCGAGATACAGCGGGAAGGTGATGTCGTGGCGAATCAGCTCGAACCGCGGGTTCCCGAAGAGATGCGCGATGTTGTCCTTGCTGCCCGTGTAGAAGTTGTCGACACACAACACCTCGTCGCCGCGCGCGATCAGACGATCACACAGGTGCGAGCCCAGGAAGCCCGCGCCGCCCGTGACGAGGATCCGCTTGCGATCATGATTCTTCACGTGCAGCTCCCACGATGATTCTCCTCGGGCAATCCGGATTCCATGCTCTTCGGCCGATTGCGCAGCGAGCGCAAGGTTACCGTGCAGACACCTCGAAGACCGTGCTCGTTCGAGTCGTCGCAACGAGCTGGAAGGCTTCGACGCGGGCTGGAACGAGCGCTGCCTCACCGGCAGCGAGCACGATCGGCGCGCCGCCAGAGCTCGGCAGCTCTTCGAGACTGCCCCCCCCTTCGACGCACAGGACGATGGCCACCTGCCCGCCGGGCCGCGTCCGGGGCGCCGCGGTCAGGGCGAGCGACCGCAAACTGAAGACGTCGGTACCGGTGTCGTAGCTCATCTCGCTCGGCTGCCCCGGATCCGCGACGGCACGCTGGATCTCGTCGCATCCGGTCCTGGCCGCGGTGACCGCCAGGAGTTCGGCGGCATCGACGTGCTTGGGGGTGAGCCCTGCGCGGACGACGTTGTCCGATCGCGTCATGACCTCGACGCCCGTGCCGCGCAGGTACGCGTGAACGGTGCCCGGTCGCACCACCAGCGCCTCGCCGGGCGCGAGGGTGATGGCGTTGAGCAGGAAAGGCGCGCAAGCGAGTGGGTCGCCAGGGTGCTCGTCGAGCAGCTGCCGGCAGATCTCCGCGTCCCGGGAATCCTGCTCGGCGAAGGCGGCGAGATCGTCCAGCAGGGCCGCGCGTTCGGCCTCGTCGAGCTGCTGGAGCCGGTGCAGCAAGCGGAACGCCAATGGCTCTGGACCGGGCTCAGCGGCCATGCGCGAGAGCGAGGGCAGCGACGCGACCGCGGTTGCGACGGCCGCGTCCTCGCGGAAGCCGCAGAGCGCCTCGAACGGGGAGAGCGCCACGAGCACTTCGTGCTTGGCGTTCGGATCGCGATAGCTGCGCCGATCGTCCGGCACGCCGGCGGCGTTCTCGCGCTCCCAACCCCGACGCGCGAGAGCGGCATCCGGATGCACCTGCACCGACAGAGAACGTCCGGCCGCCAGAACCTTCGTCAGGAAGGGCAGGTGATCGTGGCCGGGACCCAGGGCCCACGCGCGATCTCGAGCGATCCAGTCCGACAGCAACACCGTCTCGCCGTCGCAGACGACCTCGGAGGGTGCCACCGGGTGGTCGCCGATCCAGATCTCGGCTTCCGGCGTCGGGCTCGGACAAGGCCGACCCTGCAGGCGGGCGATGGCTTCACGCGAGCCCCATGCATACGGCTGGATCGGGTTCCGGAGCTTCGCGATGGGCAACGGCACGGCGGCGGACGGTAGCACCTGACCCCTCGGGGAGTAACGGCGATCAAGGGGCCCGGGGTCGTCACCTTTCCGACGGGCGGTCGACTCACTGTCGACGCGATCCGCGCGCGCTGGGGACGCTCCGGCTATGCTGGCCGGCTCTCGGCCGCGCGTGTCTCGAAAGTGCAACTCACCGGCAATGCCGGCGCACCGCGAGGTTTTTCGGCAAGAGACCGGGGGTGATTTCGCACAGGACCGGCTGGCTGTCGGGCCGACGAGCAGGCTGTCGGGCCGCGGACGCAAAGGAAGCGCCCGTCCTGCCCAGCGAACGCCGTTTCACGGCGCGATCCCAGCGGATCGGCACCGCGGGAACCAGAAAGGAAGAAAATGAACATCCTGGGAATCTCAGCGTTCTATCACGACAGCGCCGCCTGTCTCGTGCAGGACGGTCGCATCGTGGCAGCCGCCCAGGAAGAGCGGTTCACCCGCAAGAAGCACGACTTCTCCTTTCCCACCCATGCCATCGACTACTGCCTCGAAGAAGCGGGCATCACCACCGAGCAGCTCGACCTCGTCGCGTTCTACGACAAGCCGCTGCTCAAGTTCGACCGCATCCTCGAGACCTACGTCTCGTACGCCCCGAGCGGCTTCCGGCTCTTCCTGATGGGACTTCCCTTGTGGCTCAAGGAGAAACTCTTCATGCCGCGGGAGCTCGACCGCGGACTGTCCGGCAGGTACAAGGGCCGCTACGTCTTCATGTCCCATCACGAGTCGCACGCCGCCAGCGCGTTCCTGCCTTCTCCGTTCGAAGAGGCCGCCATCCTCACCCTCGACGGCGTCGGCGAGTGGGCCACGGGCAGCATCGCCATGGGGCGGGGCCGACAGATCGAGATGCTGAAGGAGTTGCGCTTCCCGCATTCGCTGGGCCTGCTCTATTCCGCGATGACCTACTTCACCGGCTTCCGGGTGAACAGCGGCGAGTACAAGCTGATGGGCCTCGCTCCGTATGGCGAGCCGGTCTATCGCGACCTCATCCTCGACAAGCTTCTCGACCTCAAGGAAGACGGGTCGTTCCGCCTCGACATGTCCTACTTCGGGTATTGCAACGACGACGTGATGACGTCGAGCAAGATGAACGGGCTCTTCGGCGGTCCGCCGCGCAAGGCCGAGACCGACATCACGCAACGCGAGATGGACATCGCCGCATCGATCCAGGTCGTGACCGAGGAGATCGTGCTCAAGATCGCGCGCTACGCGCACGCGCTGACGGGCGCGTCCAAGCTCACGATGGCGGGTGGCGTCGCGCTCAACTGCGTGGGCAACGGTCGCATTCTGCGCGAAGGGCCCTTCGACGAGGTCTGGGTGCAACCCGCCGCCGGCGACGCCGGCGGCGCACTGGGCGCGGCGCTGTTCGTATGGCACCAGCTCCTCGAGAACGAGCGCACGACGAATCCGTACGATTCGCAACAGGGGTCGCTCCTCGGTCCGCGCTACAGCAACGAAGAGATCCAGAAATACCTCGACGGGCAGGGCGCCATCTATACGCGCTACGCGACAGAGGAAGAGGTCGTGGACCGCATCGCCGAGCTGATCGCGGACGAGAAGGTCGTCGGCCACGTGGCCGGTCGCATGGAGTTCGGCCCCCGTGCGCTCGGCGCTCGCTCGATCCTGGGGGACGCCCGGTCGACGAAGATGCAGCAGGTCATGAACCTGAAGATCAAGTTCCGCGAGTCCTTCCGCCCCTTCGCCCCGGCGGTGCTCCGAGAGGATGTCGACGAGTACTTCGAGATGCGGCCGAACGAAGACAGCCCGTACATGTTGATGGTGGCCCCGGTCCGGAAGGAAAAGCTGTTGCAGTACGACGAGGACAGCACCCGCGGGCTCGACAAGCTGAAGCAGGTGCGTTCCGTGGTGCCGGCGATCACGCATGTCGACAACTCGGCGCGGGTCCAGACGATCGATGCCGAGCGGCACCCGCGCTTCCACCGCATCCTCGAGGCCTTCAAGGCCCGGACCGGCAGCCCGGTACTGATCAACACCAGCTTCAACGTGCGCGGTGAGCCCATCGTGAACACGCCGGAAGACGCCTATCGCTGCTTCATGCACACCAACATGGACGTGTTGGTGCTCGAGGACTGCATCCTGCTCAAGGAAGACCAGCCGAACGCCAAGGACATCGATCTGGATGCCTATCTGGCAGAGTTCGGGCTGGACTGACCCCTTCACGCACCGGGAGAGCCCGACCCATGGCCCAGATGATCGAGATCAACCTGCGACCGGACGTCCGCACCCTGCGGCAGTTCGGCTTCATCGCCGTGGCCGGCTTCGGATTCCTCGCGGCCATTGCCTGGTACGAGGCCTTGGTCTTCAGCTTCGGGCTGGGCGCCGCACGACAGCCCCTGACGATCGGCTTTGCGGCGGTCGCAGGGCTGTCGGGCTTGTTCTCGCTGGTGTATCCGAAGGCCAACCTGCCGGTCTATCTCGGCATCACGATCGCCACGTACCCCATCGGTTTCGTGCTTTCCTACGTCATCATGGCGACGCTCTTCTATCTGATCATCGCTCCGATCGGGCTGCTGCTGCGGCTGTTCGGAACGGACCCGATGGAGCGGCGAATCCTGCCCGATGCCACCAGCTACTGGGAAGACGCGCCGACGGCGCGATCCCGCGAGAGCTACTTCAAGCAATTCTGATGCACGCCAGGGGCTTGCCCGAAGGCGGGCCCGGCGACCCGAACGGAGAGGACCATGGCCCAGAACGCACCGGATGACGCACCCGTGAACCAGACCGCGAAGAACGACTTCGCCGCACAGGCGGCCCAGGAACGGTCGGGCGGAATCGTGAGCGAGTTCGCCGAATTCCTGGGTCAGAACAAAAAGTGGTGGCTGGCACCGATCATCGTGTCCGTGCTGCTGCTCGGCGCGCTGGTCCTGCTGGGTGGCACCGCAGCGGCCCCGTTCATCTACACCTTGTTCTAGGGCCAAGAAGGTGCGCGGCAGAAGGCCCCTAGCCGGCCGGAACCCAGGTTTCGGCCGGCTAGGGGACCAGCTCCGGCTTCCCGGGTGCACCGAGGCCTGCCACCGGCAGGTTCGCGACGTGGAGGCTGTCCCACGCCTTTGCGCCGCTGCCCGTGGACCAGACGCCGATGGCTCCGGCAAGCTGTCGATTCGGGCGGATGTCGGTGCAGAGCCACTGGAAGCCAGAGGGCTCGGACTCGTCCGAGCGCCAGACCTTCGCCTGGAGGGTGGTCTGGGTGGCTTCGTCCTGGGCCTGCACGCGGAACGCATACCACTCGCCGGGGACCACGTAGACGGCCTGACCCGCGGCGACGCATTTCCAGCTGGGATCGATCTGGTCGCGCTCGAGCCGGAAGGTCCCGGTGAGCGGCTGCCGTCCGAGCCGGTAATAGCTGCGCTCGACGTTGTAGCGGCTGTACAGCGTCACGCCGACGCCGCCGCCGGCCTCGGAGAACTGCATCTCGCCGCTGTACTCGTAGGCGCTCCATTGGGTGGCCGGCGTTCCCTGCAGGTCCGCGCCCAGGAAGTGCGAATGGATCCCGTTGTCCGGACCGTCGGTCGTGAGCGCGATGTCGCCGTCGACCGCAGCGACGTCGAACATGCCGGACGTTCCCTGCAGGCTCGAATCCGCGGCGGTGTCGATCCAGGCCGGTCCGCGGCTGCCGTCGGTGAAGTCCTCGCACCAGGTTCGCTGATCCTCTTCCGGGGCCGGCTGCGAGAGCTGTTCGTCCTCGCTCGCCGTCTCGATCGTGACCTGGTTGGAGCACGCGCTGGTGAGTTGTCCCAGGACCGCCGCGACGCAGACGTAGATCTCCTGGTTCTCGGGCACGTCGAGCTCATAGCTGAAGTGGGCGCCGGCCTGCCGCGGGCGGCCGACGTCGACGATGTTGTCGAGAGTGCCGGGCGAAGTGCCGTAGCGCAGCTCGAAGCCATCGACGCTGCAGGGCATGACGTGCGACCAGCTGACCACTTCAATCCGCGCCGAAGCGCTCGACGCGGCCAGCAGCCCTACCAGCGCGAAGGCGACGGCGGTGAACCATCGTGCGCGATGCATCGTTGAACCTCTCGAATGCGGGGCAGGGGGGGCGATCGGGGCCGATCCTAGGGCGCTCACGACGCGCGGTCCAGCGACCGGCCGAAAGCAATGGCCAGGGCGGCCGACGGCCGCCGAGCCTGTCAGGATGCTGCTGACCCCGGAAGAGCCCGTCGCTCAGGCGACGCGGGGTACCGAGCCCAGGACCGGCTTGTCGCTCAGGGCCTCGAGGTGGCCCGCGTTCACGACGACGGCGTCGACGAGCTCGAGCAGGATCGCCAGCACCAGCGAGAGGGCAACGGAAGCGACGAGCCCCGCAGCGATCACCTTCCAACGCGAGTGCTTCTGGTCGGTCGGGGGGGACGCGCGGTCGAGCACGGAGATGCGGGCGCCGTGCTGTGCAGACTCGAGACTCTGGGCCAGCTCGGCTTCCTGCACCTTCCGCAGAAAGCCGAGATAGTTCTCGCGCAGGACCATCGCGCGTTGCTCGAGCGCCGAAAACTCTTCCTGACGTACGGGCGTTCCTTCGACCTGGGTATCGAGGCGCGCAATCTCGAGCTCGACCGCGCCGACCTGTTGGCGCAGGCCGGCCAGCTGGTGCTGTTCGGACGCCATCGCGAGCTCACGTGTGGTCGGCGCACTCGACCCCACGACCTGCTCTTCCTCCTCGATGTCGGCCTCGAGGCGCTCGATCCGACGGCGCAGGGCGATCACGTTGGGATGCTCTTCGGTCAGGATCACGAGCTGTTCTTCCAGGCGAGCCCTCAGATCGCCAATCAGCGTTCTCGGAGTCGGCCCCTCGTCCACCACCGGCTCGGCCTGCTGGCTGAGCACCATGAGGCGCCCCTCGGCGGCATCGACCTGGGCCGCTAGCGACTGGCGCTGGGCCTGCAGGCGCTCGAGCTTCGCCAGGTTCGCCTGCAGCTCACCGGGCAACCCGCCCCGATGCTCCTGCATGAACGTGGTGATCCTGTGCTCGTGGTCCCGCAGCTCTTCCTCGGCGCGCTTCAGCTCGCGACGCAGGAAGTCCGTCGTGAGCTGGGCCTGGCGGTTGCGCATGGCGATGTTGGCCGCCGTGAAGAAGCCCGCCAGCTCGTTCGCGATGTCGGCAGTGACGGACGCCTCGGGGTACTCGAACGCGATCACGAAGACCTGGGAACTCGGGCTTCCGCGGCTCTGACTGAGAGATCGCTGGGGATAGATCTCGATCTCGGTCCGCATGGTGTCGATCACCACCGCGAGCGGCACTTCCTTGCGCAGGTTGGGGTAGAGCCCGTACTTCTCGACCAGCCCGCCCAGGTTCTGCCGCGACAGCACCTGGCCGACGATCGCGTTGATGTGTTCGAGCGAATCCTCGACCACCGTCGTCCGCACGAACTCCTCGGGGATCGCCTGGCTCGAGACCAGGATCGTGGTCTCGGCCACGTACGTCGCCTGGCGAGTCGCGAGCACTCCGGCCGTCGCACCGACGCCGGCCAGCAGGCAGACGAGCATCCACACCCAGCGCCGACGCAGGATTCCGAGGGGGTCCCGCGCGAACGCGGGCAGGGGGATCGCGCCTTCCTGCTCTTCGCCGGAATCCCCCTCGCCGTGGTAGTCCCAGCTATCCGCCATGAGATGCCTTCGCCCGCGACGCCTTGGCAAGCGTGCCCTCGGTCAGGCCTGCGGCCTTCGCATCGGCGAGTGCTGCGCTCTTGCCGGACTTGGCGCCGTAGTGCTCGTAGTAGCCGCCCTTGTGGACGGAGTGCGCGCCTCCGTCGAGGATGGCGCCGAGCATGCGGCGGCGGGGCAGGGTGTCGAGCATCTTGCGGAAATTGCGGGCGCGCGTCAGTCCAGCGCGTGCAACCGGGGCGAAGCTGTCGACGTGCTGCAGGATGATGGTCGAGTCGGGGACCAGCAGAGCCGGCGGACTGTCGAAGATCACGACGTTGTACTCGTCGCGCAGCTGGTCGATGAGCTGCTCGAAACGCGGATCGAGCAACAGATCGTGCGCCTTCGGATGTCCGCGCAGACAGGGGTAGACGTCCAACTGGGGCAACCCGACGTGGATGCGCGCAGCCGACAGGGGCTCGCGGCCGGCGAGGACCTCCTCGATGCCCACGCGGGGTGTCGACAACTCGAGAACGGTCTCGATGGAGGGACGTCGCAGGTCGAGGTCGACCAGAGCGACCCGATCGACGCGCCCGATGGAAGCCATGGCGAGGGCAAGGTTGCAGGACACAGTGGTCTTGCCCTCGTTGCGAAGCGCGCTCACGACGCACAGGGTGCGAGAGCCGCGGTCGAGCAGTGCCTTCCGCACCCGAAGTGCGAGCTGCAGGCATGCGTCGGTGACGGCGCCCCCGTCGTCGACGAGAACTCCCTGCGCTGCGTGGGACTCGCTCCCGACGTGGGTCAGCTCGACCGAGGACATGTCCGCGCCCGCGGTCTGCGGCCCGCGACGCGCAGCCCCCGAAGCAGGTGCAGCGGGTGCCGAGGGCGCAGGCTGGGGGTCCGGTCCCGTGACGATCGGGGCCGCCTCGTCCGGACCCTCCTGCTCCGCCTCGTGACGGCTTGCGGATCGGCTGTAGACGTCGTCCTGGGGCTCGGGTTTGGCCTTGGAGCCAGGCCTCGAAGCAGCCGAGGACGCGGAGTCGGGCTGCTCGGCCTGCTCCTGGCGGGCCCGGCGCAGAGCCTCTGCGATCTCGCCCATCAGCCTTCCAGGCCGATGTCGTCGGAGATGCCCGCAGCTCTCGTTGCGCCCATGGACTTGGCCTTCTCCTCGACGAACTCCGCCGGGATCGGGCGCAGTTGCTTGGCGTAGGCGGAAAGCAGCACGCGGTCGGCCAGGAGGCTGATCAGGCGCGGGCAACCCTGGGAGAACCAATAGAAGACCGACTCGACACCCGGCGCGAAGACCTCGTCGTAGCGCCCACCTGCAACCTCGATCCGGTGCGCGAGGTAGGGCTTCACCTGGTCGGGCGTCAGCGGCAGCATGTGGTGCTCGACGGCGATGCGCTGGCGCAGCTGGCGCAGTCCGGGCTGGGACAGCTTGCGCATCAGCTCGGGCTGTCCCGTCAGGACGATCTGCATGAGCTTTTCGGTATCGGTCTCGAGGTTCGAAAGCAGCCGTACCTCCTCGAGGGCCCCCGCTTCGAGATTCTGCGCTTCGTCGATGATCAGCACGGTGTTCCGGCCTGCGCGCAGGCGCGACAGCAGCATCCGGTTGAGGGAGATCAGGTAGTCGGCGGTCGTCTCGAGCTTCCCCTCCAGCCCAAATTCCGCAGCGATCAGCTTGAGCAGGTCGAGTGGGCTGAGCCCGATGGTGTTGAGGACGAGGGCGGTGTCGGTGTCCGGGGGAATCTGCCCGAGAGCGGCTCGCAGCAGCGTCGTCTTTCCCGTTCCGACTTCGCCCGTGAGCAGGAGGAACCCCTTGCGGCGGGTGATCCCGTAGGTGAGGGCGGCCAGACCCTCCCGGTGCGTGTCGGACAACCAGAGAAAGCGGGGGTCCGGGGTGAGGGAGAAGGGTTGCTCCCGAAAGCCGAAGAAAGTCTCGTACATCCGCTACCTGGGCCTGGTCAGAAGGAACGCCGCGTCCTGCATGGGTTTTTCCTTATCGACGCCCTTTGGCGAGGAATGATACTGAAGATCGCCCGACGTCCGAAAACCACCCCGGGTGTACGCAACTCCGGCAGAGAACTCTTCGCCGCCACTTCGAGATTCGCGGCGACACCCCCGACCTCGTTCGCACCCGAACCGTCCCCGGAACTCCCGGGTGGATCTGCTGAGTAGGTAGCCCTGAAGAGCGTTTGGGATACGTCGTCCTTTGACGCAGCCCGGCAAGAATCATCGAAAAGCCCCTAGCCAATTTCCGCCATCCGTTGCATTCTGGCTCCGCGGCAATCAGGACACACAGCTGACGCCAGATCACCCGAGGCAACCGGCCGCCAATCACGATTCCGGGCCTCGGATGGGTGGTGACTCCCAGTCACCGGGTCAGTTGGGCACCAGCAAAGACAAAAATAAGCATCGAACCGCGATAAATGATGGAACCTAGGGTCGTTCCTGTGCCACTCCTGATAGCGACGCATAAACACCATTTCAGATCACACGCCGGTGTGTTGGGGGATGCACCGGTCTCAGCTGCACCGAGGCTCCAATGCTGAGAGAATACGGCCGACAAATCGTTCGGGCCTGGATGACCCTGGACGTTCTGCTGTCGGCAGCTGTCTTTCTCGCTCTTCTCGCACATCCATCCCTGCGTCGCATCGAAGCGACCCATATCAGCCAGGCTTTGACGGGAAGCGTCATTGCCGCCGGACTGCTGGCCAGTCTGGGATGGCCGCTGCTGCTCAATCGCGCCGGCGTGTACCGCTGGAGCCGACGGCAGCCCATCAGCGAACTGCTGACCCGCCTTGCCCTCGCCAACGGGGTGGGCGCCCTCATCTTGTCGACCTTCGCGTTCGCCCTGGCGGTGCCGATTGCACCCGTCTTCCCGCTGCTGGTCGCAGCCGCGATGTTCATCGTCCAGGCCAGCATCCGCGTACCGGTCTTCTTCTTGCTGCGAAGCATCCGGCGCCGCGGCAAGAACTTCCGCAACGTCCTGATCATCGGCGCGGGTCCCCGGGCGAGAGAGGCCAAGGACACCATCGAGAGACATCCGGAGTGGGGGCTTCGGATCATTGGTTATGTGGACGACGGCGAGAGCAACTTCGTTCCCTGCGTCCCGGATGACCACATCCACAAGCTCATCGACCTGCGCATGCTGCTGCGGGACGAGACCGTCGACGAGGTCCTGGTAGCCTGCCCGCGTCGCATGCTGGACGCGCTCGATCGCGTCGTGAACGAATGTGCGCTGATCGGCGTCCCCGTCACGTTGCTGACGGATCTGTTCGGCGTCGAGCTTCCGCCGCCGCGGGTCGGACACTTCGACCGCCGGGGCACGCTCAGCTACGCGCCGGTCCACCACAACGAGCTGGCCCTCGCCATCAAGCGTGGGGTCGATATCGCCGGCGCAGCGGTCGGCCTGATGCTTGCCACACCGGTCATCGCGGCGGCGGCCGCCGCCATCAAGCTGACCTCACCGGGCCCCGTGCTCTTCCACCAGGTTCGCTGCGGCGTGAACGGGCGGCGCTTCATGATGCCCAAGCTGCGAACCATGGTCGTCGATGCCGAGGCGCTCCAGGATCAGCTGGAGCACCTCAACGAGATGGACGGCCCGGTATTCAAGATGAAGGACGACCCGCGCGTGACCACCGTGGGGCACTTCCTGCGCAGATCCAGCATCGACGAGCTCCCGCAGCTGTGGTCCGTTCTGGTTGGCGACATGAGCCTGGTCGGACCGCGCCCGCCGATTCCCTCCGAGGTGGTCCAGTATCAGGGCAGCGAACGCCGACGCCTCTCGATGCGTCCGGGGCTCACGTGCCTGTGGCAGGTTAGCGGCCGCAACGACGTCCAGTTCGACGAGTGGATGCGACTCGATCTCGAGTACATCGACACCTGGTCGATGAGCCAGGACATGCGGATCCTGCTGCGCACCGTGCCCCAGGTGCTCTTCGCCAGGGGATCTTCCTAGACCCTAGACCCCAGACCGGTACCGGCTCCGCGCCAGAAGCCTTGGAAGGCTTCCCGAAGGCGTTAGAAGGCCTGGGACACCATGAACGCCCCGGACCCGGCGGACAGGACGGTCTGGAACGGGAACAGGACCGTCTGCAACGCAAAGCCGACGCGAGCGATGGCGTTCGGCGGGACCACGACGATGTCACCGTCCTGAAGCGTGAAGTTCGTCGACTGGTCGCCGTACTCGATGTCGCGCAGGTTCACGCGCAGCACCTTCGTTTCCTCGGGATTGCTGCGAACCACGCGGATGCGCCCCAGCGAGGCGAACAGGTTCGTGCCGCCGGCGGCCCCGATGGCCTCGGCGAGGCGTGTCTCGCGGTCGAGGATCTGACTTCCGGGCCGGATCACCTGACCGAAAACCGTGATCGTCGAGCTGCGAGACGCGGTCACGGACACGGTCACCACGGCGTCGCGCTTGAAGCGGGAGATCTTCTCCCGGATGTCGCCCGCCAGCTGCTCGGTGGTGCGTCCGGAGGCGAGCACGTCACCGATCAGGTCGATCGAAATGCGACCGTCCGGCCGGACCACGACGGGACGCTCGATGGTGGGCTCCGGAAGGATGCTCACCAGCAGCTCGTCGGGAGCACCGATCCGGTAGGTCGCCGGCGGCGGGGAAGAGGGCGGCGGCACCGGTCGCGCGAAGCAACCCGTGGCGGCGACGAACGCGATCAGGAGCGGGCCGAGAAGCCGCAATCGGACGTTCCACAGGCTGGCGTGCATGTCGTTCCCCCCAAAACGATCAGCCGTCCGACGCCCCGTCGGGCAGGCAGGGCGCAAGCTACCCGAGATTCCACGCGAGTGCCGCGCTTGAGGGCGGGCTACTCGCCGAGGATGAAGCGAAAGCGTGTGCTTCCGATCTGGATCTCGTCGCCCTGGGTCAGTGTGGCAGATCGCACCCGCTTGCCGTTGACCTTCGTGCCGTTGGTCGACTGCAGGTCCTCGATCACGTACTCGGCGTCCACCTCGTCGTACAACACCATGGTGTGCTCACGACTGATGCCCTCATCGAGCAGGGTGATGTCCGTGGTCGGATTGCGTCCGATCAGCGTCTCGTCCGAGCTGAGCTCGTAACGCATGCCCTCGAAGTCACCGTTCAGGATCTCGAGACAGCCGGTCACGCGAGTGTCGCCCATGGGTCCCCTCTTGCCGGGGGTATCGGCGGCTCAGGGACCGCGCTTGAGGCGCCGGGCTGTGTTCGGCCGCCCCGCAGTTGGCCTCAGGGCAGGCGGCGGTTGATGAGGGCCGGTACGGCGGCGCGGACGCGGTCGATCTCGTCGAGGTCACACTCCGCGACGACGAGTCCCGGCCGATCTCCGGCGCGGGCCAGCACCAGACCCCAGGGATCCACGATCATCGAACGCCCGTAGCTCGCGCGGTCCGGCGTGTGCTGCCCGCATTGGGCCGGAGCCAACACGAACGCCTGGTTCTCGATTGCGCGGGCGCGCAGCAGCACCTCCCAGTGATCCCGCCCGGTCTGGGGCGTGAACGCGCTGGGAACCGCGATGAAGTCGCAGCCGCGCGCCGCCATTTCGCGGTACAGCTCGGGGAAGCGCAGGTCGTAGCAGATCGAGAGCCCCAGGCCGCCGAACGGGCAGTCCGCCACCACGACCTCGGTCCCCGGAGCGAAGGTTGCCGATTCGCGGAACGAGCCTCCGTCGCTGCCGAGATCCACGTCGAAGAGATGGATCTTGCGATACACGGCCGCGAGGCTTCCATCGGGTGCGAGTAGCACCGACGTGTTGTGGACACGGGTCTCGCCGGGAATCGCTTCGGGGAAGGTCCCGCCCAGGAGCCAGACGTCGTGCTCGCGCGCCCGCTCCTGCAGGAAACCGACGATCTCCCCGTCGAGACCCTGGGCACACGGGAACGCGGTTCCTTCGCGGCGCATGTAGGCGAAGTTCTCGGGCAGACACACGAACTCGGCGCCGCGATCACTCGCGCGCGCCACGAGATCCTTCGCCGAGGCGAGATTCCCGGACAGGTCGTCGTTCGCGCAGACCTGTGCCAGTGCGACGAGCATCAGAAGGGACCTACGGACGGAACTCCGCGGGGTCCACGCCCGTGCGACGGATCACGTCGTAGAAGTCCTTGCGGTCCTTCTTCGCCAGTCGCGCCGCCCGGCTGATGTTGCCGTTGCAGCGCCGGAGCAGACCCTCCACGTAGCGTGTCTCGAAGGCGCGCTTCGCTTCCTTGAACGACGGCACGTCGTCGCCATCCGCGCCGAGCATCAGGGCTTCCGCCGAGATCGCGCCGTCGCCCGCGAGACGCACGGCCTGGCGGATGCGTTCGCTGAGTTCACGCACGTTGCCTTCCCACGTCTCCTCGACGAGCCAGCGTCGTGCGTCGCTCGTGAAGCCAACGACTTCGCCGCCTCCTTCGGCGCTGAACTCCGAGAGGAAGTGGGCCGCAAGGGGGAGGATGTCTTCGCTGCGATCCGCCAGGCGTGCAATCGAGACGACCTCGAAGCCGGCCGCGACGAAGGCCGCCTCGCTGCCGGTGGTCGCCGTTGCCAGCACCCTTGCGGACGCCGGCTGTCGCAGCGCCTGGAGCAGGGCCGCGCGGGCCGCACTGCCGAGTTGGTCGATCTCTTCGATGAGCAGCGTACCGCCGGCAGCGCGGGACAGCGCCCCCCCGCTGCCGCCATCGGCAGCGCCGAAGATCTCTCGCTGCTGCTCGTCCTCGGGCGTCCCCGCGGCGGAGACGACTTCGAGCGGCGAAGCCGCGCGAACGCTCCAGGCGTGGATGGCGCGCGCCACGTGGCCCCTGCCGCTGCCCGTGGCACCACTCACCAATACAGGCGAACTCGATCGCGCCGCGCGCGTCGCCTGATCAACCGACTCCTTCATGGCACTGCTGGCGCCGACGATTCGATCGCTGCGCCGCCGGCCACTCGGCCGTGCCGGAGAGTTGATATCCTGTGTATCCGTCATGCCGGATCGCCCCCAAGGCTCACAGTCTTCGGACTCGAACCCCCACCCCGGGATTTCGCTCCCCAGGGCCTCGCCGAGTCGGTCGAACTCGCAGTACGGTCAATCACCGGTCAACCGCCGGTGCTTCGAACGGTAGGACGTACCAGAAGTATTTTGAATTCAGCCTGTTGTCAATCGCTGTTGCGAGTTCTCGACGTCTCGCCCCCTCCACCCCGTTCGCGAAGCCGGTGTTCGGCGCCGGCAACTCGAAAACGGGCCCCAGGGGCCGCCATCCGGATCCGAGGCGACCCCGCTACAGCGCGAGCCACCCAATCTTAGCCGCGGCCGGATGAAAAAGGGCAAAAAATGGCGCCGGGAAGTCAGACCGGGAAGGACCTCAGGAAGCCCGTACAGCGGCTTCCCGACGCTCTCGTCGACCAGATCGCGGCCGGAGAGGTCGTCGAGAGACCCGCCTCCGTCGTCAAGGAGCTGGTCGAGAACGCACTGGACGCCGGGGCAACCCGGATACGGGTCGAGGTCCGGGAGGGCGGGGCGAGCCTGATCGCGGTGACGGATGATGGACGAGGCATGCCCCAAGGGGATGCGCGTCTGGCTCTCCAACGACATGCGACCAGCAAGATCGACTCGATCGACGACCTGCTGTCGATCGGAAGCTTCGGGTTCCGGGGAGAGGCGCTCCCGGCGATCGCCTCGGTCTCGCGGCTTCGACTCAGCACACGGGAAGAGGGCGCCGACGAGGGCTGGGAGATCCGTGTCGAGGGCGGCGAGCTCCAGAGCGAACGGACCGCAGGCTGCGCGAAGGGAACCCGCGTCGAGGTGGCCGACCTGTTCGCAGCGGTACCCGCCCGGCGAAAGTTCCTGAAGAAGCCGGCCACCGAATGGGGCCACATCAAGGACTGGCTGGGGCGCCTGGCCCTGGCGCTGCCCGGCGTCCACTTCGAAGTGCGGCACGACGAGCGACCTTCGCTGATCTGGCCCGCGACATCGGATCCCCTCGACCGCGTCGCCGCGGTGCTCGGCGAGGAGGCGGCCTCCCTGCTGGTTCCGGCAACCTTCGAAGCGACCGAAGGACACGTCGAGGCCTACCTCTCGGGACCCGAGCACGCTCGCGCCAACGGCAACGGGCTCTACTTGTTCGTGAATGGACGTCCCGTGCGCGACCCGGTCCTGCGCCATGCCGTGGTCGACGCGTATCGCGACCTGCTGCCGCGGGGACGCTTCCCGACCGCTGTCGTCTTTCTCACCGTGCCCCCGGCGAGCCTCGACGTGAACGTCCACCCGGCAAAATGGGAGGTCCGCTTCGCGGATCCGCGCGCCATCCACCGCCTGGTCCGCCACTGCGTGCGCGACGCCATGGCCGAGCGGCGCTGGCTGGGAACCGCAGTGGCTTCGCCGCCTTTCCCTTCGACGAGTTCGGTGCCCGGGGCGCCGGAAGCCGCCCCGCGGCGGGGCCCGGGCTCCGAAAGAGGCTCCGAAAGAGACTTCGAGAGGGGCTCCGGAGCGGCCACGGACTGGACGTTCGCCCGGCAAGGTGAGCTCGGCGCCACAGACCGTCTCGACCCCGGGACGCACGTCGCCGAGGCACCGAACCCCGCCGACGGCGATCGCGTTCGCTTCGGATCCCTGCGCGTCGTGGGGCAGCTGCTCGCAAGCTATCTGCTCGTCGAGGGCAAACAGGGACTGGTCCTGGTCGATCAACACGCCGCCCATGAGCGCATCCTGTACGAGCAACTCCGAGGCCAGTGGCTCGACCAGGGCGTCTCGAGCCAGGCCTTGCTGATGCCCGAGACCGTGACGATCGAGGCCCTCGCACTGGCGGCGCTGCTCGAAGCGGAAGCGCGCATCGCACGTCTGGGCTTCGACCTCGAGGCCTTCGGAGAAGACGCCGTACTGGTGCGTTCGATCCCCGCGCTGCTGTCCGGAAAGAATCCCGCCGAGCTCGTGCGCGGTCTCGCACGCGAGATGCAGGACCCGGACCTGCTCGGCGACGGCGAGGCGTCGGACACGCGGCTGCTGCGCGCGGCGGACCAGATCTTCGCGACCCTCGCGTGTCACTCGGCCCGACGCTTTGGCGACCACCTCGAGCCCGGCGAGCAGCGGGCCATCCTTCGGGGCCTGGACGAAATCCCGTGGGCGCCGACCTGCCCCCACGGCCGCCCCGTAGCCGTATCGCTGGACGTCGCCGAGATCGAGCGGCGCTTCGGTCGGCGCTAACCGATCCACCCGGACGAAACGGAATCATGCCTCAAGCAAGCGAACGAAACGGCGGCCCCGTCGTGGTCGTCACCGGCCCGACCGCCTCAGGGAAGACGGGCCTGAGCCTCGAGATCGCCGAACGCTTCGGCGGCGAGATCGTGAACGCCGACTCGATGCAGGTGTATCGGTACATGGACGTCGGCACCGCAAAGCCCACGCTGGCCGAGCGGGCGCGGGTCCCCCATCACGTCTTCGACGTCGTCGCCCCCGACGCCAACTACAGCGCGGGGCGCTACGGCCTCGACGCGCGGGCCGCAGCTGCCGACATCCACGCCAGGGGAGGGCTCGTCGTTCTGGTCGGAGGGACCGGTCTCTACATCCGGGCCTTCCTCGAGGGAATGGTCTCCGACGGCGGGGCCGACCCCGAAATTCGCGAGCGGCTCGAACGCGAGCACGCCGAGGCGACGTCCGACGGAGACCCGGGGCGCCTGCACCGGCGACTCGGCGAGTGGGATCGCAAGGCTGCCGAGCGCATCCATCCGAACGATCTACGCCGCACCATCCGGGCGCTCGAGATCTGCATGCAGTCGGGTCGGTCGGCCTCGGGGGTGCGTGCCGAGCACGGGTTCGACGATCGCCCGTTCCGCACGCTGCATCTCGCCATCGATCCCGGCCGCGACGCGCTCAACGAACGCATCGATCGCCGCTGCCAGCAGATGATCGACGGCGGACTGCTCCAGGAACTCCGACGTCTGCGCGAAGCGGGCTATGGGCCCGATCTCCGCCCCATGCAGGCCATCGGCTACCGACACATCAACCCGGTCGCCGACGGACGCGATACGCTGGCGAACGCATTGGTGGCCATGCAGCGGGACACTCGCCAGTTCGCCAAGCGACAACGAACCTGGCTGCGCAAGGTCGAAGAAGCCGTGTGGCTCGACCCCGCCGACGCGGATGCCATCCTGCAGCGCGTCGAGGCGTTCACGCGAGAGGAGCGAGAGGAGCCAGAGGAGAGAGCGGGCTAGTACTCCGCGGACGTATACGTCACACCGAAGCGGACGTTCCAGGTGACCATCGGGAACCACTTGGCGATGTCGTTCTCCGCCAGCGGGTTCTCGAGTTCGACCATGGCGGCGCCGCGATCGGCCGGATCGAAGAGCGGATCGATGTCCGTCTCGAAGGGAAGCAGGAAGATGCCCGGGAGAAGCTCGAGCCCCCCAGAAACGCCGCGCAGGACCGCAGCACCGACCTGCACGCCTGCCAGCCAGAAGTAGCCGGGCGCGGCGTAGAAGACCTGAACCGCGGTCGTATCGTCGACGTCGCGCAGATTCGAGACGAGGGTGCGTCCCGCGACGACGGGCGCGAGCACGACATCGAGGGGAGACTGGATGATGTTGCCCAGAGACCGTCGCAAAGTCTCGGGAGAGGCGTGCGCCGAGGCGGGGACGATCACCGCCAGCAAACTGGCGACCGCAGCGACGCGAGCCGCAAGGCGGATGGATCGAGAGAAGCTCACAGCGGCACCTCCGGGTCCCCAGGTCTCGGGACGAGAATCAGCCTAATCGGGCGCGCGATCGCTTGTCAAGCAGAAATGTGGGTGAAAAATCCCCACCACACATGAAGTTGGCGCATCTTGTTGCCGGATTCGGACGTCCCGGATGCGCCGCGAGAGGCTTCGAAAGAGAGTTCGGCCCCATGCCCCCCCGAGACCGCTTGCCCATCGTCGCCATCGTCGGCCGACCCAACGTCGGGAAGTCGCGACTCTTCAACCGCTTCGCCGGCCAGAGTCGCGCCCTGGTGGACGATCAGCCGGGTATCACTCGCGACCGCATCGCCGAGGAAATCGAGCTGCTGGGACGGCGGTTCCTGCTCGTCGATACCGCAGGCCTCGAGCCCGACGCGGAAGCCGGCCTCGGGTCCGCCGTCCAGGCCCAGGCCGACGCCATTCTGTTCGTCGTCGACGGCAAGAGCGGGTTGTTGCCCGAGGACGAAGCGATCGGCCGGACGCTCCGTCAGAGCGACAAGCCCCTGGCCGTCGCGGTGAACAAGATCGATCAACCCGAGCACGCGACTCGCCTCGCGGAATTCCACCGTCTCGGCTTCGAGAGTCTGGCTGCCACCTCGGCGGAGCACGGCGGCGGCTGCTTCGACGTGCTGGAGCATCTGGTCGCCCAGCTACCGGAGATCCCCGCGACGGAAGCGCGGGACGACGAGATCCGTATCGCGCTGGTCGGACGACCCAACGTCGGCAAGAGCTCGCTCACGAACCGCCTGCTGGGAGAGGAGCGCGTCGTGGTGTCCGACGTGCCCGGCACCACCCGCGACCGCATCGAGATCCAGATCGAGCGGGACGGCATCCACTACCTGCTGATGGACACCGCCGGCCTTCGCCGGCCCGGACGACGCAATCGCACCGCCGAACGCGGCAGCGCGCTGATGACGGTTCGATCCCTCGAGATGGCCGACGTGGCGGTACTCGTCGTCGATGCGGTGGAAGGGCTCACGGACCAGGATGCCCACGTTGCGGCCGAGATCATCGAGCGCGGCTGCGGCGTCGTCGTGCTCGCCAACAAGTGGGACCAGGTAGGGAAGGGCGCGAACGACGATCGCGACGCCAAACAGGTCACCGCACAGATCGAACACGGACTCCGCTTCCTGCCCCAGGTGCCCATCGTGCCCGTGTCCGCGTTGACGGGATCGCGCATCCGCCGGGTGCTGCCCGCAGTGCGCGCCGCGGCCGCCGCCGGCCGGAGGCGGGTCGGAACCTCGGAGTTGAACCGTTGGCTGCAACAGGTCGTCCGGATGCAGGAGCCGCCCGTGAGCCGATACGGAGGCAACGCCCGGCCGGTTCGTTTCTACTACGCGACCCAGACGGCCGTGCGGCCGCCGACCTTCGTGCTGTTCTGCAACGAGCCCCGCGCCGTCCGGGAGCCGTACCGCCGCTTTCTCGAGAACAAGCTGCGAGAGGCATTCGACTTCAAGGGGACGCCGGTTCGCATCCGCTTGCGGCCACGATCCCAGCAGGACGACGAGGAACGAGCCGCGCGCTACAGCCGGAACGGACCGCAGGCCAGGCAGGGCGCCGGACGCGGAAAGCCAGGGCGACCCCAGAACAGCAAGCCCAAGAAGGGCGCCCCCAAGAAGCGCAGCGCGAAGCCGCGCCGTGGCGGCAAGCGCCCGTGAAGCGCCGAAGCCGGCGGCCTTCGTGTCCGATACACTCGCTGACCGCTCGCGAACGTCGCGCGCGTCCGGCCCCCCGCGATCGCTAGAGACGGATCTAGACAGACAGAGCCCCCGACGAGGAGCGAGCAGCAGTGGCGAGACCCAAGAAGGCCAAGCACCGGCAGGAGCCGGAGTCGATCGCACACGCACTCGAAGAGATCGAATCCACCGGCGACCGCGTCACCGAGTGGGTGATCGAGAATCCGCGCACCATCCTGGGCACGGGGCTCGCGATCCTGGTCGTGGCTGCTGGCGTGGCCCTGGTGCAGTCCCGGACCGAAGCGGGCCGGGAAGATGCGTCGGCGGCCCTGGGTGTCGTGCAGTCCGAGTACCGACAGGCCATGGGCGCGTCCGCGGACGACGTGATCGTCCCCGAGCCCGCGAATCCCGAGACCGCACGGCGCGTGCGCGAAGAGTTCGTCGCGCGCTTCGAAGAGGTGGCTGCAAACCACGCGGGGACCGCCGGAGGGGCGATCGCGGGGCTCGAGGCGGGCGATCTCGAAGACGAGCTCGGCCAGACCGACGAGGCCGTTGCCACCTGGCAGCAGGCCGCCGCCCAGCTCGGCACTGGCAACCCCCTGACGGCGCTGCTCGAGCTGCGGGTCGCCGCGGCCCATGAAGCAGCCGGCCGCTGGGTCGAGGCCGGCGAAGCGTTCGAGCGGGCGGCCGATGTCCCGAGCTTCCCCTTGCGACAAACGGCCCGGGCGGAAGCGGCACGCTGCTACGCCGAGGGCGGCGACGACGCGAGAGCCCTGACGGCCTACGACCGCGTGAAGCGCGAGGACCCGGACGCCTTCCTGCCCGAGCACGTCGAGTCCCGCATGGCCGAGCTACGAATCGCCGAGCGACTGAACTGAGGCCCTGAACGCGGACTGGAGGCTTCGGATCGGAAAGGAGAAAGGAGACCGCCGTGAAGAGCCAGCCCTTGATCACCGTGCGCGATGTCCCGGCGAGCAGTCGTTTCTACCAGCAGCTGCTCGGCGCCCAGAGTGGCCACGGCGGCGACGAGTACGAGCAGATCGTCCTGGACGGACATTTGCTGTTGCAGCTCCACCATCACGATGCCCACGAACATCCGCACCTCTGCGACGAGGCCATTCCGGTCGGCAACGGCGTGCTGCTGTGCTTCGAGACCGAGGCGTTCGAAGCAGTCGTCGAACGCGCACGATCCGCTCAGGTGCATTTGTTGGAAGAGCCGCACTGGAACGAGCTGGCGGGCCACCGGGAATGCCTCGTCCGGGATCCGGACGGCTACAAGGTGATGCTGAACAGCCCGTTCGATCCCAACGCCTAGAGACTCCGCCAGCCCGAGCCCGGCCAATCCGTCCCATCTCCCCCCCGAACCCGGATCTCACAACGTCCGAACGTCCGATAAGATAGATTATGTCAAATAGAATGGTAATGGCTGTCCCCGTAGGGATACCGGCTGGCGTTCCCTGCGCTAGTTTGGCCTGATCCGTTTGGGGGGTTGCAACGTCGTTTGTGCATCCTTCACACTGACCCCCATGCCCTCCCAGCCCCCCGGTACTGACAACGCGCACCTCAATAGCGCGCTTGAGGACGCCAACGCGGCCCTGGAAAGCCATGATCAGCACAAGCTGGCGGCAGCGTCCCTCAAGCTCCAAATGGCTCAACTGAACCTGCAACTTGGCCGAGGAAATGGCATGCCTGCGACGCCCAGTAACGGGATCGGACCGATGGGAACCATCGTCAGCGTCTTGGTGGGTGTCGCCGCCATCGTCGGCCTCGCGACCACGCTGATGAACAGCCGCGTAGACGACCTCGGCGAACGGGTGGGAACCATTGAGGGCCGTCTCGTGAACATCGATTCTGGTATTTCCGACCTTCGGGTTCAGATGACAGAGTTGTCTGGCAAGCTCGACCTCATCGCGAGCCGCACGCCCTAGCGGCCGTAGACCAGACCCCACTCCACCAGCTCGGGCATTGTCCACGGCCGATCCTGCACTCCTGCTTCGACGGCCGGGGTCGTCTTGATCGAGCCGTGCTTCCGCACGAAATTGTAATGCGCGAAGTGCAGCGAGACGGCTGCCTTCAGGTGGTCGGCGCTCTTGCTGAACCCGTTGGTCAGACGCGTCAGACGGCGCATCCCCATTCGGGTCGTCAGGTGCAGCCGTTCGACGTGAGAGGTGCTGATCCGGCTGTAGTCGGGGTTACCCGTCTCCACGCGGCGCTTGGTCGAGACGCAACGCGGAGGCGAGTACCTACCCTCATGCGAAGGCTCGACGACGTACTGCTTTACGATGGTCCCCCAGTCCGGGCGAATGAAATGGCCGTTCTCGTCTTCCTCGCTGAACTGGCTGAGGAGTGCGCCGCGATAGGCTGCGAGCTTGTCGGTATTGAGCTGCACGCGACCTTCGACACGCTGACGGAGTAGCCGGGCGAACTCGTCAGCATCGCGCTGCTTGCGCTTGCCCACATAGACCGCCGGCACCAGCTTGGTATCGGGGTCCAGTCCGACCCAGGTCCAGAAGTCCCCGACCTTCTCCGAGTCGTCTCCGCGGCGCACGTGGTTGCGCTTCTTGCCCACGAACGCCCACACCTCATCGAGCTCAAGCTGCTCGCAATGGATGTGCCGCAGCTTCTCGTGCATTAACCGGTCAGACGCCCGGCCCAGGCGGAGCACCAGCTTGCCGATGGCGTTCCGGCTGACGCCCGTGAGCCGCTCCGTCGAACGGATCGAGCACCCTTCGACTAGGGCAGAGAGGACGGTGGCTTGCTTCTCGATGGGGAGTGTCGGCATAGGATTAATTGTAATACGAATAATGGAAGCGTCAAGTCTTTTTCGTAGTGCAAGAACGCATTTTTCGTGCTACAGAAACGAACATGACAGCGAAGAAGAAGACCCGAGGAAGACCCCCGCTCCCGAGGGGAGAGGAGCGGGACGTGGTACTCACCATCCGGCTCCGAGCCGCTGACCGACGCGCCCTGGAGAGGGCCGCCAAGAAGGCCAAGGAGCCGCTGTCGTCGTGGGCTCGCGGGGTACTAATCCGGGAAGCCGATGTGCGGTAACCTGCGGTGGAGTGGTGGGGAATCGAACCCCAGGGAGTCCAGGTGTACGGCCGGCTCCGGGAACCATCCCGCCGCCCCGCAGAGTGGCCCTACCGCCCGCATCCCGTCGCTGCCGAGCTGATGGGTGCGGGCGGTTTCATTTCTGTCGTCACGCCTTTCGGGGCGGGCCAGTCCGTCCAGGGGCGCTTTGGGCTCTTACCATGGTCGAAAGGCTCGCGCGTCCGCCTCGGAGCGAAAGACCGGCGCGATTATCAGGCGTATCGATACGGCCGCTGCGATTTACGCGTTGCGTCGTCCGCCAGGCTTCTTCCCTGGCTTCTTCCATGCGTCGGGCGCATAGCGGGACCACGCTCGAAGGAACGCGCGTTCAGAGAGAGATTGCCCAATCTGTTTGCGGGCGGCCGAAAGCGCGGGCCTCTTCGTCCATACGGCCCCAGACTCCGCCTGCTGTGCGATCCAACGCTCGCAGGCGCGCTCTGCGGACGCTTTGCTGACACTGGCGCTTTTCGCAGGCGGCGACTCGTCTCTTTGCATGCCCAAGTTGCGCCAACGCGCGGGAAGTTCATTTCGAACGTCGTCGAGTCGAGAGCGGTCAACGAGCCGGATTCCGTGATACGAGAGACCCTCTCCGCTGGCGCGGTTTCGGTCCCAATCCATCTCCAGGAAGTTCCAAACCCGCGCCGAGACTGGAGTGAGCTCGCTTCTCGGCGATGGGTAGCCAAAGGCCAGCCATATCCCTCCGGCAAGCCCCTCTATGACAACCTCCTTGAGAGCGCCCCAAATCGCGTCCTCGGCTTGATCGAGTCGCTTGACGTTCTCGCGGTAAACGCGCTCTTCGAACTCGTTCCTTATCGCTGTCGCTGCATAGTGCTCAACCGCTCTTCGCTCGCCGATATCGCGAATCCGGTCAAGGGCGGAAGTCCCATCGGGACCAATGCTCTCGGCGAATTGCAGGACAAGCTCGCCGGGTCTCAACCAAGGCGAATGCGACACGAGCACCCCCGCAGAGTGCAACCCGCAGGGGAGAGGACCAGCGCGGCAGCCCGGTGCGGGCCCGGGTCTTCGGCGGCCAAACCTAGCCGCGCCGGCAACAGAATCTCCCGTACAAGGAGGCCCTGCAAGGGCGCTACGGTGACAGCATGAACGAGATCCCCCTGGAGACGTTCTACAAGGCCATCAGGGCCACTCACGGCGCAGAGGCCAGCTTTCTACACCGCGAGCGGGTACACGAGAGATTCGAGAATCAGACGGTGTGGGAAGGCGAGGTGCTGGTATTCGAGCTGCAGGGCCATCCCACGGCGTCCAGGTGCTACGCCTGGGAGGTGGACGGCAAGGTTACGGCCGTGCTGCACCAGGGGCCCGTGGACAGCCCGCTGGCAGCCGTCAGGGCCGCGATTCTGGCCGGGGGCGCCTAGTAGTCGGCACCGTGCCGCATTGCGAATGCGCCTCGTGACGACCGTCTAGGGATTCCAGTAATTTCCTCGCGGATTGTGACGAGTGCTGCGAGCCTCTCTCTGACCCAGTTGACTGCACCCGCGTGCCCCTCGGCTTCCCACGCCGCGCCAACCCCAGTGGATTCGCCGAGCCGAGCAGCCCAATTGGGGTCAATGAGAGAAAGCTCATCCTGGCAACACGTACACCAAGCCTCTAGCTCCGCGAACAGCTCGGGCGGAAGGCCTGTAGGGCTGCTGTTTCCGTTCATAGTGCGCCGATGGAGTCGCTCTCCATCGCGAATCAGCAGTTGGACGGTCGTCGCATGTCGGCTTTTAGCCCGCGACGCTTCCAACTCTCCTTCGAGCGATCGTGAGCGGTCCTCCGCCTCGTTCCGCTGCTTGAATGGAGCCCGAATGCTGGCGAAGGTAAGGCCGACCGCGACGGCAGCCAGCAGACCAAGGAAGCCTCCTACGGCCACGAAAGCGGCAGCGGTCACCGGGTGGCTGTCCGGCGGGGCGCAAGACGCGCCCACAACGCTCCCGCCGCACGAGACCGCGGCCTCAAGAAGCCAGAAGGACTTCCGGTGGCGTTGCACCTCCCAGAAGTCGGCCCAACCCTTGCGAACGAATCCAGGCCGACCGCCGCTTTGTCCCATCCCCCACAGGGTACGCGGAACCCGATGGCGTCACTCACGGAAATCTGTCCCGCCGGGGACAGCCACTACCAATAGAATGGAACGAGAGATCTCAAACCCTCCTCGAGGTCGGCTCTGATGCTCTCGGCACCCTTCTCCTGGTCGAGTCCCCGCTGACCGACGGGCGGAAGATCCACGCGAGCGCATTGCGACTGAGGCACCGACCTCTGTTCCGACCGCGCGACCGAAACGCCCGCGACTGCCATTCAACCCTTTCGACAGCCGAGTCGAAGTGCGCGCCTGGGCACCTACGGAACAGGTCTCGCAAGTCGGTGGCGGGCCGGCCGATGACCGATCCCGCGTCGGCGACGAACGATCTCTTCGATGGCAACGCGAGTCGATCTTCGAGATCGATTTCCAGCTCTTCGCGGTGCCGCTGGCGCTCGGGCTAGTCGCCCTCTCGGCGAAGCGTCATCGAAGGTGCGCCGCGCATCGATCCGCCACCACCAGCAGCTGAGACGTCGCTCCCCGGCGCGGGCGTCGAAATCTCGCCGCGCCCGTGACGAAACACGGCGCACCGCCCTACTCTCCGCCCGGATTTCGAGCCCCGACGGCGGGCATCCGAAGTCCCGGAGAGTGATGACATGGACGCCAAGCGCTACGTCGTGATGGGCGCCGGCGAAGTCGGCCGGTACCTGGCTCGCAGCCTGTCGGCGGGCGGCCACACGGTCACTCTGATCGACAGCGACCCCAGCAAGCGACAGATGGTGGAAGATCAGCTGGATGTCGGCTTCGTGCTCGGCAATGGCAGCCACGTGCCGGTGCTCGAAGCCGCGCAGGTCGATCGCTGCGACCTGTTCGTCGCGGCCAGCTCGTCGGACGAGGCCAACCTCGCCGCGTCGTTGATCGCGAAGCAGCTGGGGACCCGGCGCACTGTCGTGCGACTGCAGACGTCCGAGGACGTCACCCGCTACGGACGCCTCTACGAGCAGACCTTCCAGGCGGATCTCCTCCTCTCGACACAGCTGCTGACGACGACGCGCATCCTGAACCACGTGCTCGGGTACAACACCCTCGAGATCGAGTACCTCGCTGGCGGCGCCCTCCAGGTCCGTCGCACGGGGATCGAAGCTGGCTCGGTGCTCGCCGAGCATTCCATCGAGAAGGCCGGCCTTCCCCAGGATTGCCTGGTGCTCGCCTTCATCTCCGGCGAAGGAGTCTCGGTCCCCACCGGCAAGGACCGCGCCCAGGTGGGCGATGATGCCTTGGTGATCGGGACCCCCCGCGCCATCGACGAGGTGGAGCGACGGGTCAGCGGGCGCTCTCGGCGGCTCGGACTCGTGGTGGTGGCCGGCGGTGGCGCCACCGCCGAAGCCGTCGTGTCCGAAATCGAGAGCCACGCAAAGCGCGTGAAGATCATCGAGTCGGACCGCGTGCGGGCGGAAGAGCTGGCGGCGCTCTTTCCCAAGTGCGATGTCGTCCACGCCGACGCGACGGACATGTCGGTGCTGGCCTCGGAGGGCGTCGGCGGCGCCAAGACCTTCATCGCACTGACGGGTCATGACGAGACGAACCTGATGGCATGCCTGCTCGCGCAAGAGCTCGGTGCGCGTCAGCTCACCGCGCTCGTCCAGAAGAGCGAGACGTCGTCTCTGTGGCGCAAGGTGGCCCTGCTCAACGTCGTCTCGCCGCGGACCGCTGCCGCCGAGCGGATCCAGAACTACATCGACAACAACTACGCGCCGCGCATCGTGTCCTTCGAGAACCTGGCTGCGCAGTTCGTGCAGCGACGCGTCTACGCGCAGAGCCCGGCGGCCGGCGCGCGCCTCGGCGAGATCGAGATTCCGCAGGGCCTGATCGTGGCCGCTCTGCTCCGCGAAGGCCGCGCTTCGATCCCGCGCGGAGCCGACACCCTCGAGGTCGGCGACGACGTGATCCTGTTCGTTCGCAGTGCCGAGGCGGACGTGGCGCAGCTGCTATTTCCAGGACCCGACAAGCTCTAGGCGGCTTCCGGGCCCGACCAGGCTCCGGGAACGAGACGAGAGGACAGCCGCATGAACCTGCGCCGCGTGCTTCGAATCCTCGGGTTCGTGCTGTACGCGCTGGCCGCCGCAGAGCTCGTTCCTCTGCTGTGGTGCCTGTCGCCAGCGGATCCACGATCGGCCGGCGCTCTCCTGGCGGCTGCCGTCGCGAGCGCGATCGTCGGCTTCGGTTTCCGGCGTTTCGGAAGCGACGCGGGCGATCTCTATCGGCGGGAAGGCGTCGTCGTCGTCGTCGGTTCCTGGCTGCTGGCTTCGATCTCGGGGGCCATCCCGTACGTGGTGAGCGGCGCCATCCCCGGACTGATCGACGCCCTCTTCGAGTCGGCTTCCGGCTTCACGACCACCGGCGCGTCGGTCCTCACCAACATCGAACAGGTTCCCGCAGCGATCCTGTTCTGGCGCAGCATGACCCAGTGGCTCGGCGGCATCGGGATCGTCGTGCTGTTCGTCGCGTTGCTGTCCGAGCTCGGCCCCGGCGCTCGCTTCCTGTTCCAGCTCGAGGTCCCGGGGCCGAAGGCGGAGATTCTGCACGCGCGTGTGCGCCAGACGGCGCTCGCCCTCTTCCGGATCTACCTCGCGCTCACCGGCTTGCAGGTCGCCCTGATGCTGATCCTGGGCGCCAGTCTCTACGACGCCCTCACGCACTCGTTCTCGACGGTCTCGACCGGCGGCTTCTCTCCGTACGGCGATTCGATCGCCCACTTCTCGCCGGCCCTGCAGATCGTGACCCTGGTCTTCATGCTGGCCGCGGGGATCAACTTTGCCCTCTACTACGCGCTCGCGCGACGCCGGGACCTGCGGGTGCTGCGGGACGTCGAGCTGCGGGTCTACGTGGGGCTGGCCCTCGTCGCGACGACCGTCGTCGCGGTCGACCTCTACGCCGCCGGGACGGCGAGCTCCGCGAGTACGGCGCTGCTGGACAGCGCCTTCCAGGTGGTGTCCCTGTTGACCACCACCGGATTCGCGACGGCCAACTTCGCCGAGTGGCCAGGTCTGGCGCACGCCACCCTCGTCGGCCTGATGTTCGTGGGCGGTTGTGCGGGATCGACGGCGGGCGGCGCCAAGGTGATCCGGCTGCTGATCGGATGGAAGGTCGCCATGCGCGAGGTCCACCTGACCTTCAGCCCCAACTCCGTGGTTTCGATCGGGGTCGGGGGCAAGCCGGTCCCGGAGGAGTCGCTTCGGGGCGTGATCGCGCTGCTGCTGCTGTGGGTGCTCGGATGGGGGATCGGCGCCCTGCTGCTTTCCGTCGGGGACCGGGACATCGTCACGGCGGCCACGGCGTCGCTGGCGACCCTCTCCAACATCGGCCCGGGGCTGGCCGCCGTGGGGCCCGCCGAGAACTTCGCTTTTTTTGCGCCCTGGCAGAAGGTCGTGATGTTGCTGCTGATGTGGCTGGGCCGGCTGGAATTCTTCGCCGTCCTGGCTCTGCTGCTGCCCCGCTTCTGGCGTCGCTGAGCGCGCCGAGCGCGGCTACCGCCAGTCAGGGCCTCGGGAACGATCCCAGTCGGCAAGGCGGACCGAAACCCCTCTGTTCTCGGCTTCTTGCCGCGATCGAGGCTTTCGCCCGTGGGGGAGGCTGTGCTATAGGGCCGCGATCCGAACACCCCAGAGACAGGAGCTCGCGCCGGAGTTGCCCGCGCCGAATACGTCCAGAGCGCCCGAAGAGCTGACCATCGACGACCTCCGAACCCGCTTCGGAGGCCAGGGTCAGGGGCACGTCCTCGCCCACTGGGACCGCCTCGACGCCGCCGGCCGCGAGCGGTTGCTGGCCCAGCTGCGTCGGCTCGAGCCTCAACTGGACGATCTGGTGACGGCCTATCGAGAGGCCCGGGAAGCGGCGGCACCCCGCAAAGCCACGGACCTGGCTCCCCGGATCGAGCCGGCCCGTGCGATCGCCCTGCCCCAGAACGGAGGGGACGCCAAGCGCGCTGCTGCGGCCCGCCAGCGCGGCGAGGAGATGCTGGCCGCCGGTCGGGTCGGCGTCTTTCTGGTCGCCGGCGGACAAGGTACGCGGCTTGGCTTCCCGCACCCGAAAGGCTGCTTCCCCATCGGTCCGGTGTCCGACCGTTCGCTGTTCGAGCTCCAGGCCCAGAAGATCCGCGGGATCTCGCGACGGACCGGCCGCGCCTTCCCCTGGTACATCATGACCAGCGACGCCACCGACGCCGAGACGCGCGAGGCCTTCGAAGCAAACGACTGCTTCGGCGTGCCCGAGGCGGACGTCACCATCTTCCAGCAAGAGATGGTGCCGGCCTTCGATTTCGAGGGCCGCATGATCCTCGAGACGGTCGACCGCGTCTTCGAGAACCCGAACGGCCACGGGGGTTCGCTGACGGCGCTCGTCTCGTCGGGTGCCCTCGCCGACATGGACCGCCGTGGCGTCGATACCGTCTTCTACTATCAGGTCGACAACCCGCTGGTCCGGATCGCCGACCCGACCTACCTCGGTTACCACGCGGAGAGCAGCGCCGAGATGTCCTGCAAGGTCGTCCGCAAGGTCGACCCCATGGAAAAGGTCGGCGTCGTCGCCCGGGTCGACGGCCGGGACGCCATCGTCGAGTACACCGAGCTGCGCGACGAAGAACGCTACGCGCGAGACGCTGACGACAAACTGGTCTTCTGGGCTGGCAGCATCGCGATCCACCTACTCGACACGGCCTTCATCCGCCGGGTCGCCTCCGACGCCTTCCGCGCCCTGCCCTTCCACCCGTCCGCCAAGCAGATCCCGTACGTCGACGAGGGCGGCGAAGAGCGCAAGCCGCAAGAACCCAACGGCTACAAGCTCGAGCGCTTCGTCTTCGATGCACTGACCGAGGCGCGTTCGGTGTGCGTCGTGGAGACGACGGCAGAGGAAGAGTTCTCCCCCGTCAAGAACGCGACCGGGACGGATTCCGCAGACACCTCCCGGGCAGCACTTCAGGCGCAGTATCGCCGCTGGCTCAGCGCCGGCGGCGCACGAGTTCCCGATGACGACGTCTCGGTCGAGATCGACCACTCCGTCATCGACGGTCCGGACGATGTCCGGAGCGCTGGATTCAAGACCCTCGCAGACGCGGGGGAAGCAGTTCGAATCGCCGGTGGAAGGGATCGATGAGCCCGACGAAGAAGAAGACCGCGAGCAAGAAGAAGTCCGCCGCCAAGAAGACGGCGAAGAAGGCGGCTGCCAAGAAGAAGACGGCCAAGAAGACGGCTGCCGCCAAGAAGACCCCGAAGAAGGCCGCCGCCAAGAAGAAGGCGGCCAAGAAGGCCCCCGCGAAGGCGGGAAAGAAGGCCGCCAAGAAACCGGCGGCCAAGAAGGCCGCCAAGAAGGCGCCGAGCAAGAAGGCCGCCGCGAAGAAGGCAGCGCCGAAGAAGGCAGCCGCAGCAAAGGCCGGCGAGGGGAAGGCGGCCGGCAAGAAGGCCGGAAAGAAGGGCAAGAAGTCCGGCGAGCCGGCGGCGAAGCCCGTACCCAAGGGCAAGCCGATCCCGCTGTCGGACATCCCGCACCCCAAGTACGGACTGAAGTTCGAGTGCTTCTCCTGCCTGACCCGCTTCTACATGATGGGGCGACCCGACCCGATCTGTCCGAAGTGCGGTGCAGACCAGCGGGAGCGGCCGAAGGAAGCACCCAAGGAGTCGCCGAAGCCGAAGCGCCCGGCCGTCCGGCCCATGGCACCGCTCCTCGATGACGACGAGGAAGTCACCACCACCGACGAGATCGACAGCAAGACGAGCCGCGAGCCTGCCGAGCCCGACGCGATGTTCGACGACGCGGAGGTCGCGTCCGCCAGCGAGGATTCCGACGATCCGCCCGCCGCCGGTCGACGCGCGGCAGCGGACGACGACGACTAGGAGGCCGATTCTGCGGGTGCGCGGCCTTCTGCCGCGCACGTTCCTGGGTCGGCGAGCTCTCAGCGCGTCAGAAGCGGAACAGCCGCTCGATGTGGACGTCGAAGTCGGTTTCGCTCGGCTGGCGCTTTGCGATCTCTTCCTCGATCTCTTTCAGGTCGCCGCGGGTCTGGGCGATCTCGACGGCCTTGTCCCGGGCCTTGCCGGCCGCCTTCTGGACACGCTCGAACTCCCGCACCTGGTCGCCGAAGTGGTGCCGGTTGCGGGTCTGCACCCGGCCGCCCCCATGGCGGGACTCGAGCTTCGCGATCTCCATCTTGTAGCCCTCGGCCAACAACTCGAGATCGCCGAGGCCGTACTTCGCGTACGGCCCTGCCTGCTCTTCCTGCTGCTGGTCCGTCTGGTAGTTGCGGATGTAATTGCCACCCAGGCCCAGCGTCACGAGCAGCAGGAGGACCATGACCCCGACGATCGCGTTTCCGCGGCGCCGGTCCCGCGAGTTCGACAGGTGTGAAAGGTGTGACGACGGCATGCCCGATCTCCCTCTTCCCGCTCCTGTCTCTCATCGGCAGGTCGCGCCGCGGCGTTAGACGCGGCAGCGGACAGGGCCCCGCCAGGAGGAGCAAGGCCCCCGCCAGGAGGAGCAAGGCCCGCCAGGAGAGAGAGCGAACCCCGACAGGGGGATCAGTAGAGCAGCCGATACGCCTGCAGGCTGCGCAACACCCGCTTCACATAGCTGCGGGTCTGCTCGTAGGGGATCGCTTCCACCCACTCGTCGTCGGGCAGCTCCGGGCGCTCTTCGAGCCAGCGACTGACGGCTTCGGGGCCCGCGTTGTAGCTGGCGATGGCCGCCGACAGACGCCCATCGAAGCGATCCGTCAGCTCGCCCAGGTAGTGGGCGCCCAGCCGGATGTTCGTGCGCGGCTCGAACAGGTCGTCGGCGGAAAAGTTCTCGTGCCCGACCGCCGCAGCCAGACGCTCGCCCGTGGGCTCCATGATCTGGAGCAGGCCTCGCGCGCCGACGGGGGAGACGACCTTGGGCCGGAACCCACTCTCTTCGCGCATGATCGAGAAGACCAGCGCGGCATCGACACTCCCGGGCGCCTGTGTGGCCTCCTCGACCAGCTCGAGGAAGGCGGCGGGCCAGGCGTGCCACCACAGCTCTTCGAGAGTCGGCGCCGGGCCCCGCGCGAGATCTTCCTTGTAGGGATCCAGCACGAGTCGCTGGGCGGACCGGAAGTTGCCCGCGCTGCGGAACAGCTGCGCGAGCTCGAGCCGGTCCGCCAGACCGCCGACGCGTTTCGACTGCCGGGACAACTCGTCGAGCGCCAGGTCCTCGAGCCCCGCCTCCACCAGGATGCGCGAGCGCGTCAGCTCGTCGCGGGACAGCTTGCGTCGCCCGGCGGTCGGCAGAACGGACGCCGGCGGTGCGACCGCCTTCCGGCCCGCCGCTCCGACCTCCGGCAGCTGCAGACGCGCGCGCCAGCCGTAGTAGGTGAGTGGATACTCGGTCGCCATCTCTGCGAACTCGCGGCGGGCGCGGGCCGCCGCCTGGGCATCGTCTTCGAGACGGGACATCGCGCGCGCGCGCCAGTAGCGCGACCGCAGCCCGCCGATGGGGTCCTGCTCCTCGATCATCAGCTGGTCGATGAAGCCGATGGCCGCCGCATAGCGTCCCTCGCGATAGGCCGACCAGCCGAGGCGCCAGAGCGAGGCCCGACGCACCGCGGACGTCGTTCGCGTACGGGTGAGGCTCTCGAGATAGCGATTCGATCGCTCGCTCTGGCCGCGTCCGTCGAGCAGCAGTGCCGCCAGAAATCGCGCGCGCAGCGCGAGCCCGCCGCGGCGCTTGTCCGCAATCTTCTCGAACTCGGCGATGGCCTCGGGAACGCGGTCCGCCCGCGCCAGGGACCGTGCGTACCAGATCGGGATGTCGTCGTTCTGGGCCAACGCGCCGAAGGCGCGCACCGCTTCCGGATAGCTCCGCATCCGGAACAGGGTCTGGGCGCGTCGCCGCATGGCGCGGTCCGTCTGCGAACGCGACAGCCCCAACGCGAGCGCCTGATCGTAGGCCGCCAGCGCCTCGGGATTGCGGCGAGCCCGGAACAGGCTGTCCGCACGCCGACGCCAATCGCTCGCCGTGCGAAGCGGCTCGGCCCCCGGCTGTTGCAGCGCGTCGAGACGCTGAGAGGCGCTCTCTGCCTGCTCGCTCAGCGGATACAGGTGCCACAGCAGGCGATAGGTCTGGACCGCATCGTCCCGAAGCCCGCCGCGTTCTTCCGAGCGCGCGGTCTGCAGCAGTAGCTCGGCGCGAAGATCGCCGTCGCGGGTCTCGTCGAGAGCGGTCCGCCAGGCTTCGCGAGCGGCCTTTGCCTGGCCAAGGGTCGCGAGGGCGCGCCCGCGGATCGCCTGGAGCTCCGGGAGCAGCGGCGTGTCCGGGTGCATCTCCAGCGTCGAGTCGACCACCGCGAGCGCCTCTCCGGGCCGGTCGAGATCGACGAGGATCTCTGCCCGGGTCCGGTCCGCGTGGTCGCGGATCAGGGGGTGTCGGAGGGCGATCTCGGCGAGCAGCCACTCGGCTCGGCGCAGGTCGCCGCGCTGACGTGCGTCGATGGCCTCGGCCAGGGCGGCCGCAGGACGCGAGAGCAGCTGCTGCCCCCGGATCCATGCGGAGCTGCCCTCCGGCGGTCCGAGCCGGGCCGCCAGGGATGCGGGCGCGGGCGCCACGAGCAGCAGCCAGAACGAAAACGCGGCGACGACTCTCGGCAGGTTCAGGGTCACCGGCTCCTCGATCTACTCTCTGATGCCGGGCGCGGGGGAGTGCCGAGCAGAACGGGAGTTTGTCGGAGCCGGGGCTTCCGTTCAAATCGCACAGGACGCGCCTTCGATTGTTCGTGCGCAGGCGCTCGGGTAGGGTTCCCGCGCTTTGCGCACAGCTCACCCCATCGCCCGCACGGGGCGCGACTTGAGGACACACGCCGCCGGCGCGGCCCGGGTGGCGTTCGGCCTGGCGGCCCTGCTGGTGACAGCGGGCTGCGGGCATCCCGAGCGCGCACCGGTCGACGCGCCGCCGGTGACACCGGTCTCGGAGACCGCGGCAGGCCCTGGGTCGCCCCAGCCGCCCCCGCAACCGGAACCTCACGTCTTCCGGGGGCTCTGGGTGCTGTGCGAGGGCTCGGCCCGGCCGCTGGCCTCTCCCGAGAGCACCGACGCGCTGATCGACAACGCCCGCGCCCTGGGCGTCACCGACCTGTTCGTGCAGGTCTATCGCAGCGGCCGGGCCTGGTATGACGCGAGTCTCGCCGACGCGACCCCCTACCGGGCCATCCAGGAGCGGACCGGCCAGGACCCTCTTCGCAGCCTGATCGCCAAGGCCCAGGCGGCGGGGATCCGGGTCCACGCCTGGGTGAACGTGCTGTCGCTGAACGCGAATCGCGACGCGCCCATCGTCGCGGACGTCGGCCCGGGTGCCGTGATGGTGGACCGACGCGGTCGTTCGCTGCTCGACTATCCGGGGGGCGAGGTCCCCGAACCGGACCGCGCCTGGTACCGGATGGGAACGCCCGGGTTGTATCTCGACCCGGGTGAGCCCGGGGTGCGGGAACGACTGATCGCCACCTTCGTCGAGCTCGTGGATCGCTACCCCGAGCTCGACGGACTGCACCTCGACTACATCCGTCATCCCGGCGTGCTCCCGTTCACGCCCGGGTCGCGCTTCGGGGTGGGCCTCGACTTCGGCTACGGCGAGGCCAGCCGACTGCGGTTCCGCGCCGAGACGGGGCTCGGCGGGCCCTATTCCGACCCCGCACACCCCGCCACCAGCGGGATCGCCCACGCGAACGCCTGGGACGCATGGCGGCGCGAACAGGTCACGCGCGTGGTTCGCGACCTGCGCACGGCGGTGCTCGAGAAGCACGTGGACCTTCTGCTTTCGGCAGCCGTCATCGCGTACGCGGACCGGGCCTATCTCAGCCTGGCCCAGGACTGGCGCGGCTGGACGCGCGACGGTCTCGTCGACTTCGCGGTCCCCATGATCTACACGCTCGACGACGACCTCTTCCGCTACCAGGTCGAGAGCTTTGCCAGCAGCCCCCACGCCCAGCGCGTGTGGATGGGCACCGGAAGCTGGCTCTTCTCGTCGCGACCCCAGCGCGCGGTGCGGCAACTCGAGATCATCCGGGAGGCCGGCAGCACCGGCGAAGTCATCTTCAGCTACGACGCCCTGCTCGAGAGCGAACCGCTCTTCGCGGCGGTTCGCGACGGACTTTCGGCCAAGGCCGAAGCGACGGCCCCGGCGGCATTGAGCGAGCCGTGACCGGCGACCTGGGGACATGCCTCGACCAGGGCGACGAGCAGGACGTCGATTTCGACCGTTTTCTCGACCGCTATGACTTCGAGCTACCCAAGGATCAGATCGCCCAACAACCCCTGCCGGAACGCGACGCCTCGAAGCTGATGTGTCTCGACCGGCGCAGTGGCGCCATCCGCCACGACAGCGTCGGCGCCCTGCCCCGGCTGCTGCGGCCCGGCGATCTGCTGGTCGTGAACGCCACGCGGGTACTGCCGGCCAAGCTGATGGGACGGCGAGAGAGCGGCGGTGCCGCCGAAGCGCTGCTGCTTGGCCCCGAAGACACGAAGGACGCAGGGTCCGCGCGCTTCCGCGCACTGGTCCGCATTTCCGGACGCGTCCGGCCGGGTATCCGCTTCCGATTCTCGGAGACCGGAGACGCGAGCAGCCCCGCCCTCGAAGCCGAAATCGCGGAAGTCCACGAAGGTGGCGCCGTCAGCCTGGCGTTCGATGCGGGCGCCAATCCGTACGCGGTCGGGCATCCGCCGCTGCCGCCCTACATCGAGCGCATGCAGGCCAGCCTGGCCGATGACGCCTTCGATCGCGAGCGCTACCAGACGGTCTTCGCCCGGGTGCCGGGTGCGATTGCGGCGCCCACCGCCGGGCTCCATCTCAGCGCGCCGTTGCTGGCCGAAATCTCCGCCCGTGGCGTGCGCAGAGCGGAGGTCGTGCTGCACGTCGGTCTCGGCACGTTTCGCCCCCTGCGCAGCGAAGACCTGGCATCCGGCCGCCTGCACGGCGAGCGCTTCGAACTTCCCGAAGAGACCGCGGCGGCGATCGCCGAGACCCGGGCGGCGGGCGGACGCGTCGTCGCCGTCGGCACGACCACGACTCGGGTTCTCGAGACCCGGGCCCGGGAAGGCGGAAACGTCGAAGCCGGCGTCGGCGACACCCACCTGTTCCTCCGGCCCGGCGATCCATTCCGCGTTGTCGATGCGCTGCTCACGAACTTCCATCTGCCGCGATCTTCGCTGTTGCTGCTGGTCTCGGCCTTCGCGGGCCGGGACGCCGTACTGGCCGCCTACGCCCAGGCGGTCGCGAACGACTACCGCTTCTTCTCCTACGGCGACGCCATGTGGTTGTCGTGATGGGGGCGCTCGTGATGGGGGCGCTCAGGGCTGAGGCTGGCGTGATGGACGTCCTGACGGAGCGGGCGTGAGCCTGGGCTTCCGGGTCGAGACACGCGACGGCGACGCCCGCGCGGGGCTGCTCGAAACGCCCCACGGAGTCGTGCGCACGCCGACCTTCATGTGCGTCGCGACCTACGGTGCGGTGCGTGGCGTCGGCCCCGACGATCTCGCCGCGGTCGGCGCCCAGATCCTGCTCGCGAACACCTATCACCTTCACGAACGCCCGGGCGAGGACATCGTGCAGAACCAGGGCGGCCTGCACGGCTTCACCGGCTGGCGAGGCCCCTGGCTGACCGACAGCGGCGGCTTCCAGGTGAGCTCCCTCGCCGACCGCGCGGTCCTGACGGAGGACGGCATCACCTTCTCGTCGCCTCTCGACGGACGGCGCCGGTTGCTGACCCCGGAGAACGTGATCGGCATCCAGGAGGCGCTGGGCTCGGACATCGCGATGGTGCTCGACGAGTGCCAGGTGCCGGTTCCCTCGGACGACGCGTCGGAAGCCGCCACGGGAGAGCGCATCCGCGTCGCGACCGAGCGTTCCCTGCGCTGGGCCCAGCGAGCCGCGAAGGCCCGCAAGCGAAGCGAGACCGCAGTCTTCGGGATCGTGCAGGGCGGCGTCTCCGAGTCGCTCCGCGAGTGGTCCGCCCGCGAGACGGTTGCCATCGGCTTCGACGGCTACGCCCACGGCGGACTCGGCCTCGGCGAGGACCGCAGCCAGCGCGCCGACATGGTCGGGATCGCCAACCAGTTCCTCCCCGCAGAGTCACCGCGCTACCTGATGGGGCTGGGGCGTCCGGTGGACCTGCTCGACGGCGTCGCGGCCGGGATCGACCTCTTCGACTGCGTGGTTCCCACCCGCAACGGGCGCCACGGGGTGCTCTTCACGCGGGAGGGCAGGCTCCACATCCGCAATGCCCGCTACAAGGACGACCCGCGGCCCCCGGAGCCCGGTTGCGACTGCCCCGCCTGCAGCCGCCACAGCCGCGCCTACCTGCGGCATCTGCTCCACATCGACGAAACCCTGGGGTCCCGCCTCGCCACGCTCCACAACCTGCGCTTCTACCTGCGCCTCCTCGAGGAAGCCCGGCACGCCATCGCCGAGGGCCGGCTCGCCGGCCTGCGCGACGAGATCGAGGCCACTCTCGGGCAGCGCGACGACTGAGCGGGCCCGGTCCGAGGCCGAGTTCGTCGCCCTGCCCCGTTCCTCAAGCCGGCATCCCAAGGGGCCGATGTGCATCGCGATGGCAGATTCTCCGGTCTCGAGCGCGCAGCCCCCGCCCCAAGCCCCTTCCGGGGCGTCGACGCCCTCGCGGCGGCCTCTCGCGAAGACGGCGGCGGGCTCGGGCTTCTCCCGCATTCGCCTCGAGGCGGCCATCGGCTCGGCGGTCGGGGTCGCGCTCGGCGGCGCCGGCGCGGTCGTCGCCCTGCAGCTGACCGGCAGCTGGGCCGTGCCTGCTTTGGCGGTCGTGCTCGTGGCGGCGATCGTCGGAACCTGGTCAGCCTTCCGCATGACCAAGACCCTCGCGTTCATGGACTCGCTGCTGGCGGCCGCCGCCAGCCTCGAAGCCAAGGGCGAGCTGCGGCGCATCGACGCCGAAGGTCTGGGCCACTTTGCGGCCATCGGTCACGCGTTCAATACGATCTTCGATTCCCTCGGCGGCGTCGCCCACCGCGTGCTCGGGATCGTCACCCGGGTCACCGACCTGCCCGAGCGCATCACGAACGTACTCGGCCAGATCGAGCAGAGCGCGTCCGCCCAGGAGGAGGCCGTCGAGGAATCGGCGTCCCTGATGGCGAACATCAACAGCTCGATCCGCAACATCAACGAGCAGGTGGACAGTCTCTCGCGTTCGGCGGAAGAGTCCGCATCCTCGATCCTGCAGATGGGCAGCTCCGTCGAAGAGGTGGCCCGCAACGCCAGCGCGCTGCAGGAATCCGTCGACACCTCCACGTCGTCCGTTCACGAGATGAGCGCGAGCATCCGCCAGGTCGCCGAGAGCGCCGAGAGCGTCCAGCGCATCGCCGAAGAGACGGCCACGTCCATGATCGAGATGGACCGGACCGTCCAGGAAGTCGGCAATCACGTCCGCGAGGCGTCGACCCTGTCCGAGAAGGTCAGTGTGGGCGCCGAGGAAGGCTCCCAGGCCGTCGGAGAGACGGTGCGGGACATCGAGCGCATCCACGCTCTCACCAACGACGCCAAGCGCAAGCTCGAGAAGCTGGTCGGCCGCATCTCGGAGATCGCGGGCATCCTCGGCACCATCGGCGACATCAACGACGAAACGAACCTGTTGTCGCTCAATGCCGCGATCATCGCGGCCCAGGCCGGCGAACAGGGCAAGGCGTTCCTGGTGGTCGCCAATCACGTCAAGGTATTGGCCCAGCGCACGGCCGCATCGACGAAGGGCATCGAGCAGCTGCTGCATTCGGTCGAGTCCGAGTCCGACAGCGCGATGACGTCCATGAGCGCCGGCATCGAAGCCATCGAGCAGGGAGTCAGCCGGTCGCGTCTGGCCGGGCGCGCTCTCGAAACCATCCGCGACTCGGCGGCAGACTCGAGTCAGCGCGTCTCCGAGATCGCCCGGGCCACCGAGGAGCAGACTCGCACCTCCAGCATGATCGCCCACGCCGCCCAGGAGACTTCACGCCAGGTCCAGCAGATCACCGAAGCCATGGGCGAGCAGAGCCGCGCCAGCGAGCAGATGATGCAGAGTTCCGAAGCGGCGCTCGAGCTGTGCAAGCTGGTCTACCGGTCGATCGACGAACAGCGGGACACCGGGCGCTACATCACCCAGGCGATCTCCCAGATCACCGAGATGATCCACGGCATCAAGGAGAACACCGGCGAGCACGCCCAGGCGAGCGAGGCGGTGGGGGACGCGGTGATGCGGCTGCTCGAGAACGCCCAGAAGAGCGGCGAGCAGGTCCCCGAGGTCAACATGATGCTGAGCGAGCTACGCGACGGCGCCGAGCAGATCATCAACGAGCTGGCGCGCTTCGAGGTCGCCCCGGGCGACTTCGGAACCAACGGCGACCCCATCGACTGGAACTGACCGCCGCTAGGACCTCGCGCGGGCTTGTAGCGCGCTGAGCGCCACACCCAGGCCGGCCCGCTCCGGGAGCTCGGCGCCGAGTGCCGCGGGGACGATCTGCATGCCCTCGCCGATGACGTCCCAGATCTGCTCGCGCACGGCCTCGCGAACGGGACCGAAGCACAGCGCCTCCCCGGCTGCGACGGCGATGGTGCCGAGTACGACGACCTGGGGAGCGAGTACGAAGCCGAGCACGCTGATCCCGCGCGCCAGGTAGCGGTTCCAGCGATCCATCTCGCTGCAGGCGAGCGGGTCGCCTTCGCGCGCAGCCGCGACCACGTGCTCCGGAGTGATCGCTCCGCGGCCCCCGGCCAGCTCGGCCAGGCGGCTGTCTGCTGGCGCGATCGCGCGCAGTCTCCGGGTCCACGCCGCCCCGCCGGTATAGGCCTCGAGGCAACCGCGCAGGCCACAGCTGCAGAGGTCCGCGTCGCCGTCCCAGCAGACCCGCAGGTGGCCCGCTTCTCCGGCCGCGAAGCCCGCACCCCGATAGATCTGGCCGCCGAGGATCAGGCCACTGCCGACCCCGGTGGACATGGTCAGGTAGACGACATCCTCGTAGCCCTGCGCTGCCCCGAACTGCCACTCGGCCAGGGCCGCAGCGTTCGCGTCGTTGTCGAGGTGGACGTCGACGCCGAGCTCCTCCTCGAGCCACGCCGCGAGGGGAACGTCGCGCCAGCCGGTCAGATTCGGCGGCGCGAGCAAGCGCCGCCCGCTGGCGTCGAGTGGGCCCGGTGCCGAGACCCCGACGACGGCGACGTACGACAACGACGCTCCGGCGTCTGCGAGGAGCGCTCGAACGTCGCGCGCGATCTCCGCCACATCCTGGCGCGGCCGGCCCAGCGGCCCGGTGGCCCGCCTCGTGCGCGCGATCACATCGCCCGACGGGCGCCCCGCCGACGTGACGATCTTGGTACCGCCGATGTCGATTCCGACGAGAAGCTCGCTCATTTGCGGGAAGCCCGATTCGGGTGAGGCCCCGCGGGCGGCGGAGTCAGGTCCTGCAGGGTGCCGGATCGCACCGCTTCCGTCGAGCGAACGCCCTCGCGCTCAGGATGCGCGTCGGACGGCCGATAGAAAGAGCAAGCGCCACCCGTGATTGCAGCGACTGCTGCAGCTCAGGGAGGACGCAGGAGGCACGCATGTTCCGCAGAACCCTCGCTCTCTTCATCGTCGTTGCGATTGGCGCCGTGTCGTCGATCGGCTGCTCGTTCGGCGAGATCTACCTCGACGACCCGCTCCTGCGCCAGGTCGCTCTCGCGGACCAGCAGAAGCACTACTCGAGCCTGATCCGCTGGAGCGCCTTCCACAAGGCGGCCAAGTACGTCCAGACGGAGCGCCGCGAGGAATTCATGAAGGTCGCGCCGCCGCTCAAGGAGTTCCGCTTCACCGACTACGAGTCGCAGCCCGTGGAGCTCGACGCTTCCGGGGAGTGCACCGTCGAGGTGACCTACTACGGCTACCGCACGGACTCACCGTTCGAGGTCGAGGTCCGCGAGACGCAGCACTGGAAGCGCAACGGCATCAGCAACGAGTGGCAGGTCTTCCCCATCTTCCGCGGTCTCGACGAGGCCCGGGGTCGCGCTGCTCTTCGCTGAGAGCCGCGCATCGATGAAGGAACCCCAGTGAGCGCACCCGAGCACGACGTCTCCCGTCCGCAGGCGGAGACGCCCGACGAGACCTGCCGGGATCGCACCGTGCTCATCGTCGACGACGTGCCGTACCTGCTCGACGTGGCATCCCTGTTTCTCGGACGTTCGAGTCGCGTGGAGACGGCCACGGGGGGACTTGCCGGCCTCGCGGCCGCGCGTCGCCTGCGACCCGACCTCGTGCTCTGCGACGACTGCATGCCCGATCTCGACGGTCTCGATCTCTGCCGCGAGATCCGAAACGACCCGGACCTCGCGCACACGCCCGTCGTGATGTTGCTGAGCGATTCATCCGCCGCCACGCACGGTGCCGCCATCCGGGCCGGGGCGAACGACGTGCTCACGAAACCCCTCGAGCGACTGACCCTGGTTGCTGCGGTCACTCGCTTCTTGTCCCACAGCCCCACCCGCGGCCTGCCCCGGATCGATACCCAGGTGCCCGTGACCGTGGTCGGCAACGGGAATGAGGGGCCCGGCACGGTGGTGAATGTTTCCCGTGGTGGAGCCTTCGTGGAAACGGACGTGCCGCTCGTATGCGCCGACGAGATCGGCCTGCGCTTCCAGCTTCCGGGATCGCCGCTGACCCTGCGTCCGAGCGCGGAGGTCGTCTGGCAGCGCCACCACTACGAGACCGAGACCGAGACCGAGACTGAAACCGGACTCGGTGGCGTCGGGCTGCGCTTCGTCGAGATCGACGCGCCCAGTGCCCGCGCCCTCGACGAATTCGTCTACGAACACCGCAACACATTCGATGGAGCACCCTGGCGATGAATCTCCGACGCTTCCGACACGCGGCACAGACCGCATTCCTGGTTCTCTGCGCCCTTGCCGTCCTGGCACTGCCCAGCGCGGCGGAGAACCCCGACGACAGCAAACGCCAGGAGTGGGTGCAGAAGTACGAGGAACTGAGGGCCCACAACAGCCAACTCGAAGCCGACCTCGCTCAGGCCCAGACCGACTACAGTCGCGGGCGCAGCACGAAACACCTGCGCGGCAAGGGCAAGGCGGGCTTGATCGAAGAGATCGACCGGCTCGAGAAGGAGCTCGCCGAGTCGCAGCAGAAGCTCCAGGACTTCCCGGAGGAGGCCCGCCGTCAGGGCGCCCTGCCCGGCTGGTTCCGCGACGACCCGGCGCCCGCCTCCGCGGCGAGCGATCAAGGCGCGAGCGATCAGGCTGCGAGCGCCGCACGGGGCAGCACCGGTCTCGACCGCAGCGCCAGCTCTCGCCGCATCGGCAGCCGGTCAGCGGAGCCCGAGCCCGCCGCCGCTGCGACCAACGACGAGGACAGCGACAGTCTCTCGGACCGCCGCGCCAAGAAGCGCGAGCAACGCCGCCGCCTGGACTGAGCCGGGCGGCAGCGCAGCCGTACCCGACCTGGGGCGACTACTCGATGTCGTCGAGGATCCGGGCACTCACCGGATCGGTGATCCCGCGCTGGTTCGGCGGCGACACCCGGATCGAGACGACCTCGTCGCCCTGCTTCGTAACGGCGATGTTCTGGGTCGCGATGCTGCTCTTCAGCTTCACCCGACTCTGGGTCGTCACGAAGGGCTCACCGCTGTCGCCGTCCACCGGGAACGACACCTGGTCGTTGTCCGTGGCGCCGATGCCGAGGCCGTAGCGAACACCCGGCTCTCCGGGCGGTCCGGCCGAGACGGCCGGCGGCTCGGGAGCGCGCAGCGCATCGAGTCGATCCGAGACACGCGCCTCGTAGCTGGCCTCGTGCTTGACCTGCGACTCGGTGTACTGCTTGTAGTTCTTCAGCTTGCCGAGCTGGCGACGCTCGACCTTGTTCTTGTACTTCGCCGGGATCCGCTTGGGATCGTCGGTGAAGGCGGACGTACCGTCGTCGGTCGTCCAGCTATAGACCGTGCCCGCCAGGGCCGGAGCAGCAATTGCAGCAATCACGAGTCCCACCGTCACCAGCACGAGGGTCAAGTGGTCCTTCATCAGCTTCCGCATGGGAAATCGAGCCTCCTGTTCCGTGCATTGTGGTCCACCAGAACAGAAAAGCTCAAACAATCCGGTAGTTGCACATGCAACTCAAAGTCCAACTTCACAAGTTGACAGCACAACTTTCGATGTAATAATCCTGCTCCCTTTGTTGCGGGGTAGAGCAGTCTGGTAGCTCGTCGGGCTCATAACCCGGAGGTCGGGGGTTCGAATCCCTCCCCCGCTACCACTTAGGCCCCCGGAATCGCTCGGTTCCGGGGGTCTTGTCGTTTCGACACTTCGTTGGGTGGTGGGACTTCTGGTGGGGGACGATCCTTGGCCAGCAGAAAGCGAGGTCATCGCGATCGCGCGCCGAAGCCGGTGTCGCCGAGGCAAAATACGCAGCCACCCAGCACGACCGTCCGGCACACCACACTAGACCGGGTAACGGCCTTCGCGTCAGTCGTCGCGGTACTGATCGCGCTGTGGGTCGCTTGGGATACATCCCGTCACAATGCCGCCGCACTCGCCGCCACAGACAGAAGCCTCAAGCTAAGCCGCGACGCACTTGAAGTGCAGCGCCGGGCCAACGCGGCATCGCTGCGCCCCCATCTTGAGGTCAAGACGGAACTCGGAAATCCCACGCCGGGCCACCCCAACGGTCGCCTGGCTCGGTCGACACTGCAGAACAAGGGGCTTGGTCCGGCCCAGGTTCGGTGGGTGCACGTGTTTCTCGACGGCGAAAAGATGCCAGGGGGCTTCTTATCCGCTCTCACGAAGATCGGAATACCCGACGATGCGCCGAAGAAGGTCGCCGCCTTTCGAGATGGGCACCCTTGGCTGTCCCCGGGCGAAGACGTGCTCCTCTACGAAGTTGCGCTGGACGATACCTCCGCCGAAGCGGTGAAGTCGCTCTTGACCGCTCAGCGCGAGAAGGACCGGCTGGACATCAGGTACTGCTACTGCTCACTGACCGGGGAGTGCTGGATGCACTCCAAGAGGCCATACAACGCAGGATGCCGGGCCGATCTAGACTAGGTGAAGTGGCCCTCAGGAGGCCGGAACACCCTTCCTCCCCCCGCACATCTCAAGGGGTACGGCCTCCGTCGCGAGGCGCGAGAGAAGATCGGCAGGTACCTCACCCTTCGAAACCTCAAGTGGGCTCCGATACGCGTCGCCACCAGCCCACCGGGCGTAGTGGCGCGCGGTCACGCTTACATCCGCGTGACCGAGCTGGCG
>JAJDAN010000061.1 GCA_029261855.1 Deltaproteobacteria bacterium | reverse complement strand
CCGAGCGCCCCGCGCTCGAGCATCCAGGCGAGGATCCGCAGCAGGTCACTGTCCCGCGCGCGCACGCACCCGCCGGAGACCGGCTTGCCCAGTAGCAGCAGCTCGCCTCCGCCGTGCAGCGCGATCGAACCGGTCTCGGCGAAGGGGATCTTGGCGACACCCATCGGGCTGTCGAGCGAAGGCGGCATCACCTCCGCCCCCGCCTCGAGTGCGTCGTCGCTGGGGTGCCACGACGGGTTCAGGATGACGCGTCCCACCGGGTGATCTCCGTCCGGGGTTTCGTTCGCCGGTGACCCGAGCACGATGCGGATCCGAGGACCAGGTTCGCCGCTGCGCGCATCGCGGGTCGTCACCTCGAAGCGGTCCCGATCGAGCTCGAGGATCAGGCCTGGATCGGTAGCGGCCTGCGACGTCACCGGCGGGAGTGCGACCCCCAGCACGAGCGTCGCGAGTGTGAGCGCAGCGATGACGAGGGTCCGCGAACCGATCACCCGGGCCAGCATATCAAGCCCGGGTCGCCAGGACCCCCGTGAAGGGATCGCCTTCCGGGAAGCCCTTGCGCCGCGGGAAGTCGATCCCCGGCGGTGCGGATTCGAGCGCCGCGAGCCGCACTCCCTTCAGCTTGGCGGCCTCCGCGACCAGCTCGCGCAGGGCCGCGCGCTTTCGGTCGTTGCGCGAGACCAGCAATCTTCCTCCCGGCTGCAGATGAGCCAGGGCCGACGCGATCAGGGGCGGCAGATCTCGCGCGACGGACCAGAAACGCCGACCGGCGGCGGCGGCAGTCGGCGGATCGATGACGATCGCATCGAAGCGTTCGCTCCGATCGAGGGTCTCGAGGTAGCGGCGTCCGTCCGACCGCACGCTCTGGTGCACGATCGGGTCGATGCCGTTCCGCGCCAGGTTCTCCTCGAGCCAGCGCAGGTACGCGCCAGAAAGATCGACGCTCACCGCCGTTGCGCCCTGCCCCGCCAGCCACGAAACGCTGAAGGCGCCGGTGTGGGCGAAGAGGTTGAGCAGGCGTCCTCCCTTTCGCACGCCCGCCAGCAGGCGCGCGCGGTTGTCGCGCTGGTCCGGATAGAGACCGAAGCCGGGGCTCGCGCGCGTCGGCCGGGAGAGACCCGGGTCGACGAGGAATTGCACCCCCGCCTCCTGGACCACGAGCCGCGTGCTGGCTCCGGCTTCTGAAGCAGTGCTTCCCGGCGCGTCCGGAAGCGCGCCCCGCAAGACCCGGGTACAGACGAGATCGCCTGGCGGCCGCTCCCGCAGGTGCACCACTTCGATCACACCGGGGTCGCCGCCGAGAGAACCCTCGAGTCCACGCACCAACGCATCGAGGGCCCGGTCTCGGTACCCCAGAGCGCCTTCGCTCGTCACGAGCACGCGCAGCAGCGGACCGAGACGGTCCACGAAGAGTCCGGGCAGACGATCGCCTTCTCCGTGCAGCAACCGGAACACGTCGGTCCGCGCGCGACGGGACCCGGGCTCGAGCAGCGCGGACCGTCGCCCGAGCGCTTCGGCCACCCGGGCCTCGACGCTGTCGGACCCGCCGCTCTGCGCGGGGCCTGCCCACATGCGGGCCGTCAGCTGCCCCGGCCCGTCGCAGTGGGCGACGCCGAGAGAGGCGCCGTCCGGGCCCTCGACCTGTACCCGGGTCCCGGGCGCGAAGCGACTGGCATCGTCACTCTCGTCGTCGTGCAGGATCCAGGGGTGTCCCCGCCCGACGATGCGCTCGGTCGCACGGGATACGTGCAACACCGGTGCCTCGCCCGACGCACCGGCAAAGACCGGCTCGCCGGGCCACGCGAGCGATGCATCGCCAGCCACGAGGCGCAGACCGCCGGCGATCAGGATCCCGCCGCGAAGCACGTCTCCGAGAACGGGTCGACCGGATTCCGCCAGGCTGCGGAGAACGTCTTCGAAGAAAGCCGAGGCTTCGGCCTCGCCCTCGGCGGGCGTCACCTCGAGTAGCTGCACGCCGTCGCGCTCGTCGAGGCGTTCGAATCGGACCGCGCTCGTCATGCCCCGCCGCCGGGCCAGGGTGCCGGACCGCCAGGGCAGCCCCGGGACCAGCACCCGCCCGCCGCGCACTCCGGCGGCGAGGCTGGGCAGTACGGGACTCTCGCCGAAGGGCTCGCGCAGCTCGAGGCGCTCGCCCGGCGCGATCCGCGTCTGCAGCCTGCGCAGCTTGTCGCCGGCCGCGAGAACCGACCCCCGCGAAACGAGGCCCTCCCGGTCCGCCTGCTGCGATTCGGGCCAGATCCGCAGCAACAGGGCATCGAGGTCCAGGCTCACGCCGGGCGCGCGGACGATCCGGGAAGCAGCGGGAGATGCAGAAGGGCTCACGCGCGCGATGTTACCTGCCGATCCACTAGACTCTGCCGACCTTGTCATTCCTGGATCAAAAGCACGCGACCCTGCCCGCGGCGGTGCGCGAAGCCGCCTCGTGTCTCGACCGGGCGGGTCACGACGCCTGGCTCGTCGGAGAGGGTCTCACACGCCTGCTGCGCGGCGACGCGCCGGCGGCCTTCGAGCTGTGCACGCCCGCCAGTGTCGACGACTGCCTCGACCTGTTCCCGCACGCCGTCCCGACGCATCCGGATCGAGGCGTGGTCACGGTTCCGGCGGGACCGGCGCCCATCGACGTCACGGGGCTGCGCTGGGGCCCGAAGATCGAGGACGACCTGGCCCACCGGGACTTCACGGTGCTGGCCATGGCCTATGCGCCCGTCCGCGAGGAGTGGATCGATCCGTCGTCGGGTCTCGCGGATCTCGAGGCAGGCGTCCTGCGCGGCGTCGGCGACCCCCTCGCCCGCATGCACGAAGACCCGGTGCGGGTGTTGCGCGCCGCGCGCCTGGTCGCCGAATGGGACCTCGTGTGCGACCCGAGCGTCGAACAGGCCATGACCCAGGTGGCACCGTCTCTCGTGTCCGTCTCGTCGACGAGGCTGCGCGCCGAGCTGTGTCGCATCCTGCTGGCGGACGGCGCGGAACGCGGCCTTTCCCTGCTGCGTAAGACGGGTGTCGAACGTCGGCTGGTCCGGGACGTACGGCCGGACGCGGCGGCACTCGTGGGCGCCATGCCGGCGGTGCTCGAGCTTCGCCTGGCCGCGTGGCTGCGCGGCGCGGCAGCACGCGCGCTGCTCAAGCGCCTGCGCTTCGGGCTCGTCCGTTCCCAGCACGTCGCGCGCCTGCTCGAACACCACCCGCTCGATACCAAGCTGAACGCCAACCGGGACCGGTCCGTGCTGCGCGCACACCGCCAGCTTTCCGAAACCGATCTCGCGGCGCTCTTCCGGATGCGCGAGTGGGAGATCGCACAGGCCGGTGACGACCCCGAGGCGCGCAAGCGGCTGGAGGCCGTGCGGAACGGCCTCGAACGCGTGCGGCAGAACACGGCCCGCAGCGAAGCGCGTACGGTTCTCTGTCTCGACGGCTCCGCCGTCATGGCCCTGCTCGATTGCCCGCCCGGCCGCCAGGTGGGCGCCGCGCTTCGCTTCGCCGCCGAATGGGTCGCCGCCGACCCGGCGCGCAACGAACCGGACCGGCTCCGCGAAGCAATCCTCGCCTGGAGCCGACGCTGACATGCAGGCCCTCTTCGACACGATCCGATCGGAATGCTCGCCCCGTGTGTGGTCCCGGGGCGTCGAGCTCGCGCGCGCGGACGCCGTGATCGGCAAGCGGGACCAGCGCGACGAGGTCGTCCTGCAGGTCTCGACTCGCGGCGGAATGATCTCGCCGACAGTCACCCTGTACCCCGGAGACGAGGACTGGGAGTGCGAGTGCTCGACCTCCGAGCCGGTCTGCGAGCACGTCGCGGCGGCGATCATCGCCCTGCGGCAGTCGCGCAAGCAGGGAGACGTGCTGCCGAAGCAGGAACGCGCCACCGGTGGCATCCGCTACGCGTTGACGCGCCACGAGGGCGGGCTCTCCTTCCGGCGCTACGTGGTCGTGGACGGCGAGGCCAAGCCCCTGCGTTCGACGCTTGCCGCGATCGCGTCGGGCCGGGTCGACGGTCCGAGCTTCGCCGCGAGCTCGGCGGACGTCGCGGTGGAACGCGCCCTCGGCGCCAACCGCCGAGGCCCCATGGACCGCGCCGCCATGAAGCGACTGATCGAGCCCTTGTCGCGCTGCGACGACGTCCAGCTCGACGGTGAGCCGATCCAGGTCTCGGGCGAGCCTTCGGGGCTGCACGGACTCCTGGTCGATGCGGAGGGCGGCTTCACCTTGTCCGTGCGTCAGGACCCGAGCATCACCGAACGCTTCAACAACGACACGGTGCTGTGCGGGGACCAGCTCCACCTCGTCGGGCCTTCGGGACTGACCGGGCGCGAGCTCGCCGATCTTCCGACCGGACGCTTCTTTCCCAACGAGCGCGTAGCCGATCTCGTGACCGAAGTGCTGCCGTCCCTCGAGGAGCGCATCCCCGTCGAGATCGCGACCACGCGCCTGCCGAAGACCGGGCGCGAGCGACCGCGGATCGCCATCGATGTCCGCGAGAAGGCCAACCAGCTTTCGGTCCTGGCAACGCTGGTCTACGGCGACCCGCCGAACGCCCGGGTCGACGGAAATCGGCTCGTGCATCTGCGCGGCGCCATCCCGATCCGGGACGAGAACCTCGAGAAGTCCGAGCTGCGGCGGCTGCGCGAAGAACTCAGCCTGGTGCCTGGACGGCGAACCAACCTCAACCCCGAGCAGGCCATCCCGTTCGCCGCGCGTCTTGCCGCCTGGCGCGGCGAGGTCCAGGGCGACGCCCACGAATCCTTCACGCTGACCCAACCGCTCGAGCCGCGGCTCGACATCGAGGACGACATCGTCAACGTGCGCTTCGTGTCTCCACGCGAGGGCGACTACGCCGGCGCTTCGGACGGCGAGCCCGCCGGAGCAGGCAACGAGGCAGATCGTCGCGCGTCACCGGAAGCCGTGCTGCGCGCCTGGCAGGAAGGGACCTCTCTCGTCCGTCTGCGCGGAGGCGGCGTCGCCGCGCTCCCCGAAGACTGGCTCGAGCGCTTCGGCCACCGCATCGCCGACCTGCTGGCCGCACGCGACGCCGACGGCCGCGTGCCCACCCATTCCCTGCCCGACCTCGCGCGCCTGTGCGAGGACCTCGACTACCCGACGCCCCCCAGCCTCGACCGGCTCGAGCCCCTGTTGCGCGACTTCGAAGGCATCCCCGAAGCCGAGCTGCCCAAGGACCTGAACGGCGAGCTCCGCGACTACCAGCACAAGGGCGTCGATTGGCTCTGCTTCCTGCGCGACCTCGGCCTCGGCGCCCTGCTCGCCGACGACATGGGTCTCGGCAAGACGATCCAGGCCTTGTGCGCACTCGAGGGCCGCGGCCTCGTCGTGGCCCCCACGAGCCTGATCCACAACTGGGAGGCCGAGGCCCGGCGCTTCCGTCCGGGGTTGCGGGTCTGCACCTACCACGGGCCGGGACGTGTCCTGGACGCAAAGGCGGACCTCACGATCACGAGCTTCGCGATCCTGCGACTCGACACCGAAGCGCTGACCGCAGTCGACTGGGACGTGGTCGTCGTCGACGAGGCCCAGAACATCAAGAACCCCGAGAGCCAGGTGGCCCAGGCGGCCTACGGCCTGCGCAGCCGCTTCCGGATGGCGTTGACGGGCACCCCGGTCGAGAACCGTCTCGACGAGCTCTGGAGCCAGCTGCACTTCCTGAATCGCGGTCTGCTCGGTGGCCGGCGGGACTTCCGCGACCGCTACGCCCGCCCGATCTCCGAGGGCGACTCGGAAATGGGCGTTCGCCTGCGCGAGCGAATCCGGCCCTTCGTCTTGCGCCGACTCAAGCGGGACGTGGCGCCCGAGCTGCCGCCGCGCACCGAAGTGGTGCTGCGCTTCGACCTTTCCGACGAGGAACGCCAGGTCTACCGCGCCGTCGAGGCCGCCACCGTACGGCCGGTGGTCGAACGGCTGCAGTCGGGCGGCAGTGTGATCGCGGCGCTCGAAGCGCTGTTGCGACTGCGCCAGGCGTCTTGCCACAGCGCACTCGTACCCGGACAGATCGCCGACGCCTCGTCGAAGGTCGACCTGCTGGTCGAACGGACCGCCCAGGCCGTCGAAGATGGTCACAAGGCGCTCGTCTTCTCCCAATGGACTTCGTTCCTGAATCTCGTCGAGCCCCACCTCGAAGCCGCGGGCATCCCCTTCGAGCGTCTCGACGGCGCGACCCGCGCACGCAGCGCCGTCGTCGAACGCTTCCAGAGCGCGGAGGGTGCGCCCGTCATGCTCGTGTCGCTGAAGGCCGGCGGTACGGGCCTCAACCTGACCGCCGCAGATCACATCTTCTTGATGGACCCCTGGTGGAACCCAGCCGTCGAGGACCAGGCCGCGGACCGGGCGCACCGCATCGGGCAGACGCGCCCGGTGGTGGTGCACCGGCTGATCGCCAGCGACACCGTCGAAGAGCGCATCCTCGACCTTCACGCCCGCAAGCGTGCGCTGGGTGAAGTCGTGCTGGCGGGCAGCGGGCAATCCGACGGGCTCTCGCGCGACGACCTGCTCGCGCTGCTCGGCTGATGCGAGAAGAGCCTTCCTTCCCCGGCGCCGTCGCGCCCGCGCGCAGCTATCGCGTGCACTCCCTGGGCGCGGAGCTGCAGGTACACGAATGGGGCGACCCGGACGCCCTGCCCGTCGTGTGCGCCCACGGCATGTTCGATCACAGCCGCGGCTTCGACTGCCTCGCGCCGCTGCTGGCGGACGAGCTGCGGGTAGTCGCCTTCGACGCGCGCGGGCACGGCGATTCGGGCTGGGTCGAGAACTACACCTGGGACAACGATGTCGCCGACATCATCGCGGTCCTGCGCGCCGCGGGCGGTACCGGCTTCCTGCTCGGTCACAGCAAGGGCGGAGGTCAGGTGCTCGACGCGGCCATCGCCCTGCCCGACGACGTGCTCGGGGTGATCGACCTCGACGGCTTCGGTCCGCCGCCCGAGGGCTTCGATCATCGGCGTCGAAGCGAGCCCGAGAAGTCCATCCCCGAGCGCTTTGCCCAGTATCTCGACTTCCGACGCGGCGCCCGGGAAAACCGCAGCTGGCGACCGTACGACGGCTTCGACGCGCTGGTGGACCGCCGCAGCCAGCAGAACCCGCTGCTGTCGCGGGATTGGCTCCGCTACTTCCTCTACTACGGCGCGCGAGAGGATGCGGATGGTTGGCGTTGGAAGGTCGACCCGCACTGCGGCAGCGGCTTCGGTCCTTGGAAGCCGGACTGGATCGGCGAGTCGTACGCCCAGCTGCGCGTGCCGTTGCTCGCCGTGATCGGATCCGTGGCGGATACCTGGGGCCCTTTGCCCGAAGACATCCTGGCCGAGCGCCTCGCGGGAGTGCAGCAGCTCGAACGTGCGACGGTGGAAGGGTCCGGCCACTTCATCCACATGGAGAAGCCCCGAGAAACCGCCGCGCTGGTGCGCGACTTCGTGGCGCGCCATCGATGAGGCTGCAGGTGCAGCACGGACGCGTGCAGCTGTCGGTTCGCTGCGCCAATGCCGAAACGGAGCCTGGCGCCGAGAGCGCGTCCGCCCCGAAGCTGCTGCTGCTCCACGAGCTGCTCGGCTCGAGCGACGACTGGGGCGCACTCGAACCGCTGTGGCCGGGCGAGGTCTTCGCCCTCGACTTCTGCGGGCACGGGGCGTCGGACTGGCTGCCGGGACGCGGCTACACGCCCGAGCTGTTCGTCGCCGACGCCGATTGCGTGCTGGCCACGCTCGCGGACGAAGGCACGGTGCGCGTGGCGGGAGCAGGCATGGGTGCCTACGTCGGACTGCTGCTGGCCGGCGCCCGACCCGACCGCATCCACGCGGCGCTGCTCCTGCCGGGACGCGGCTTCGCCGGTGGCGGGCCGCTGCCCCGACACGACGACGTTGCCGCCCGAGAGGCATGGCTCGCGGGGATCGACACGCCGGAACGAAAGCCGGGAGAGCCCGGACCAGACCCGCTCGTGGCGCGCTGCGACGGCGACATCCGTCCCGTCGACTATGCCGAGGCCTTCGCTGAGGCCATCGCGGGCGCGAACCGGCGGCTACTCGTCGGCTCGACTGCGGAACGCCCGGCCTGGCTCACAGCGGCAATGGCCAGCGGTGGGGTTGCGGACGCGCCCGACGACCCGGCGAGCGCGCTGCGAGCCCTCGCCGAGCTCTGATGCCGAGCCAGCGGCCCCAGGGGGCTGAATCGCTCCGCGCGGCCACCGAGTCGCCATCTGGGCTTGTTGGGGCCTCTCGTGTGCCTAGGATTCGCGGCACCCTTGCCCACGTGCCACTCCCGCCCGTCGGGCCTCCGTGCGCGCGCCCTTCGAACCGAACCCGCTTGAACGAGGAAGCATGAGCCGAACCGGGAACACCAAACTGTACGACCTGCTCGGCGTTCCGCGCGACGCGGACGCGGACGCCATCAAGAAGGCGTACCGGAAGCTCGCGCGGGAGTCCCATCCGGATAGCAATCCCGATGACCCCAGCGCCGAAGACCGCTTCAAGAAGATCAGCCAGGCCTACGCGGTGCTGTCCGACGCCGAACGCCGCACCGCCTACGACGAGTTCGGAGACATCGCCCTCGACCCCAACTTCGACGCCGACCGCGCCCGCGCGGCGTCCGCCCAGGGCTTCGGCGGCTTTCCCGGCGGCGGCTTCACTTTCAATGCCGGCGACCCCGAAGGCTTTGCCGACATCGGCGGCCTGTTCGAGAACCTCTTCGGCGGCGCGGCGGGCGGCGCCCGCGCACCCCGGGCGCGGCGCGGCAGTGACCTCGAAACCCGCCTGGACATCGACTTCATCGACGCCGCCCTCGGATGCGAGCAGCGGATCGAGTTGCAACGACCGGACGCGAAGGGAGGCCCGCCTCGTAGCGAGAGCCTGAAGGTGAAGATCCCGGCCGGTGTCGCCGACGGCGGCAAGATCCGACTCGCAGGCAAGGGGGGACCCGGCATGGCCGGGGGCCCCGCTGGCGACCTGATCGCGAGGATCCGCGTGCGCCCGCACCGCCTGTTCCGACGCGAAGGCAGGGACATCCATATCGAGGCGCCGATCACGGTGAGCGAGGCCGCGCTCGGCACCCAGTTCGAGGTTCCCACGCTGGACGGCAAGGTCATGTTGAGCGTGCCCGCCGGGACGGATTCCGGCAGCAAGCTGCGACTGCGCGGCAAGGGCATCCCTGCAGACGGACGCGGCAAGCCGGCGGGCGATCTGTACGTGAGCATCCGGATCCGCGTCCCCAAGGACCTGGACGACGAGGCGCGTCGATCGCTCAAGGACCTCGAACGCCTGGGACCCGAGGGCATCCGAGACGACTTCGAGGCTGGCCAGCCCTGATCCGCCTGACGATCAGGGCTAGCCTCCTTCGCCCATGAGAACCCTCGCCTGGCTCGCCCTGACCGCGACGCTCGCGCTCGTGCATGGCGTCCCGGCGGCGGCGCGCAAGGACCCCGGCCCGAACGCGAAGCGCAATCATCTGGCGGGCGAAGCCAGTCCGTACCTGCAGATGCACGTCTACAACCCCGTGGACTGGTATCCCTGGGGCAAGGAAGCGCTCGCCCGAGCCAAGGCGGAAGACAAACCGATCTTCTTGTCCGTGGGCTACAGCACCTGTTACTGGTGCCACGTGATGGAGCGAGAGGTCTTCTCGGACCCCGACATCGCCAAGCGCATGAACGAGTCGTTCATCAACATCAAGGTGGACCGCGAGGAACGGCCCGATATCGACGCCGTCTACATGCAGGCGACCCAGCTGCTGACGGGGTCGGGGGGCTGGCCGAACTCCGTCTTCCTCACGCCCGACGGCAAACCCTTCTTCGCGGGCACCTATTTTCCGCCGAAAGACAGTCCCGGTCGCCCGGGTTTCCCCGGCATCGTGACCGGGCTCGCCGAGCGGTGGAAGAACGAGCGCGCCGAGCTGCTCGTTCGCGCCGACCGGGTCGCCGGCGCCATCCAGACGAACTTCAACCGCAATGAGTCGAACGCGGTCTCCCTCGACCCGAAGCAACTGCTGGCACGCGGCGTCGCAACCCTGGCAGGGCGCTTCGACGCCGAGCACGGCGGCTTCGGGCAGCGCACGAAGTTCCCCTCTCCTCCCCAGCTGGAGCTTCTGCTCGCCGCCCACCAGCGGCGACTGCCGGGCGACGCGCTCGACATGCTGCGCAAGACCCTCGACGAGATGGCTTACGGCGGCATCCAGGACCACCTGGCCGGGGGCTTCCATCGCTATGCCACCGAGCCGAGCTGGTCGGTCCCGCACTTCGAGAAGATGCTCTACGACAACGCGCAGCTGCTCGGGCTCTACGCGCGCGCTTACACCGCTACCGGCGACCCCCTCTATCGCCGCGTGGCCGAGGACATCGCCGCTTATCTCGAGAACGAGATGACGAGTGCCCAGGGCGGTAGCTATTCCGCGCAGGACGCCGAAGTCGACGCGGAAGAGGGCCGGTCCTACGTGTGGACCCAAGCCGAGATCCGCGGCCTGCTCGGAGACGAGGCCGCCACGGACTTCTTCAAGGCCTACGCGCTCGCCCCGCTTCACCCGGGGACACCGGAGCCCGGTGTCTTGCGGCTGCGGCTTCCGATCGCGGACACGCTTGCCCGCACCGGGGCTCCCGACGTCGCCAGTCTGATGGAGCGCTTCGAGCCGAGCCGCGCAAAGCTGCTCGAGGCACGCAACCGCCGACCCCAACCCCTGCGCGACGACAAGGTCCTGGCAGCCTGGAACGGCCTCGCCATCCGCGGGCTCGTGGATGCCGGCGTCGAGCTTTCCCGGCCGGACTACATCGAGCGCGCCGCACGCACGGCAAACTTCGTGCTGTCCCGATTGGTCGACGACTTCGGGAACCTGCGGCGTGGGTTCGTCGCCGGAAGCGTGCGCGAGTACGCGGTGCTCGACGACTACGCGTTCATGGCCGACGGACTGGTGGCCCTCTATGCGGCGACGGGCGAGAGCCGTTGGCTGAAGAGCGTCCGAATGCTGGCGGACCGCATGCTGTCCGACTTCGAGGGCCCACCGGGGACTGGCTTCTACCTGTCCCGAAGCGGCGGGGACCTCTTCGTCCGGCCCAGGGTGCTCACCGACAACGTCACGCCCGCCGGCAACACCGTGGCACTGCGGGTCCTGCGAGATCTCGCGATGATGACAGGGGACGCGCGCTACCGGGACGCTGCCGCCCGCACCCAGCAAGCGCTGGGCGCGACGCTGGCACGCGCACCGGACGCCGTGGGCACTGCCGTCCGCGCCCTGGCCGTGGGCCCGCAGCTGCCGGCACCGCCACGCGCCGAAGGTGACGAGAGCGTGGCCAAGCCCAAGCCGTCGATCGATCGGCTACCGACCGGTCGCGACTTCGTGAAGGGCAAGCTGCTGCCTTCCGAGTCGAACGCGCGCGACTGGCTGGTCCGACTCGAAATCGCAGAAGGCTGGCATGTCAATGCGAACCCGGCGTCCCTCGACTTCTTGATCCCGACGCAAGTCGGACCCGCGGATGCGAGCGCGGAGGTGGACGTCAGCTATCCCCCCGGCGCCGACTATCACCCGCGCTTCAGCCTCGAGCCCCTGTCGGTGTACGAGGGGCGTGTAGACATCCGCGTGCGCACTGGCGGAACCGGGAAACCCCGGGACGGCTACGACCTGACGTTCCAGGCCTGCGACGATACGAGCTGCCTGCCGCCGGAGACGGTCCGCCTGACGGCACCCTGAACCCAGGGGCGCGCGCAGCAGCTTGACCCAAGACCGCAGTCTTGGGGAAACCGCAAAGGTCGTCAGACCGCAGCTAGCTGGCGAAGCGTAGGCTTCGCTTGCGACGGAAGCCGAGATCCCAAGACGGAGTCTTGGGTCGGCCTCCTAGGAGCGGTCTTCGTCCGCTTCGTCCTCGCCCGCCGGGAAGCCGTAGCCCGCCATGTCGTCGGCGGTCGCGATACGATCGGTGGGCTCTTCTTCTTCGGGCACGACGTCCTTCCGCATGGCCATCTGTTCGCGCTTGAGCGCGGCCTTCTCGGCCTTCTTGACTTCGCGCAGGCGCTTCAGAACTCCGGTCTTTCCTTTTCTCGCCATGGGAGCGTCCTCGTTGCGGGCAGTTGCCGGTGTGTTGGCAGTGGTCAGGCCGTGCGTCAGGCAGTGAGTCGATCTCGCAGCGTGCTCGTCACGCGAGATTCTCAGCGATGTCTTCGACACCCCGAACTCGAGGAGGGTTGCGAGCGGGAGCTCGCTGCGAGGTTCAGGGGACCTGCGCCGCCCTCGGGCGACGGCCCCGCAGCCTACCACACCGCCGCGCGCCCCGGGGAGATGCTTGAAACCTTTTCGAAATCGGTTAGATACGAGGTCATTCGACAAACCCAGGGCGACGCGAGGACGGCCGACGGATGACGGATCCCCAGGGGTCACACGGGCATTCACACCACCCGGACGAGGCTTCCGATTCGGGCCACGACCACGAGAACCAGCACGCTGGAGACCCCCAGAGCGGCATCCTGCGCGCCAGTGTCTTCGGTGTGTCCGATGGCCTGGTCTCGAACCTCGCCCTGGTCATGGGCGTGGCCGGTGGCTCCGGCGAGCCCGGGATGGTCGTCCTGGCCGGAACGGCCGGCCTGCTGGCAGGGGCGTTCTCGATGGCGGCGGGCGAGTACATCTCGATGCAGACCCAGCGCGAGATGCTCGAGCGCGAGCTGTCCATCGAGCGGGAGCACATCGAGCAGTTCCCGGAAGAGGAAGAGGCACACCTGGCCGAGTTGTTGACCCACCAGGGGTTGGAGTCCGCCGACGCGCGCCGGATCGCATCCCAGGTGCACCGTGAAACGGGGCCCGCTCTCGACTTCCACGCCCACTTCGAGCTGGGGATCCACCCGGCATCCCTGGGTGCACCCCGCGCCGCAGCGTTCTCGTCGTTCGTCGCGTTCGCGCTGGGGGCGGCGGTCCCGCTGCTGCCCTGGCTGGTGACCGGCGACGCCCTGCTGCCCACGATGGGGCTCTCGGCCCTGGCGCTCCTCGTCGTCGGCGCGGTGGCAACGCGCTTCACCCACCGCAGCGCGACCTACGGAGCAACCCGCCAGCTACTCGTCGGCGTGGTCTCGGCGGCCGTCACCTACGGCGTCGGACTGCTGGTGGCTGGCGCGTAAGGCTACCGGAGAGGACTACTGAAGAGGGCTGCTGGGATGACAGGCTCGGTCCCGCGAACGGCGCGCTAGAAGTTGTACTGGAGCCCCAGCGTCAGGTTCCGCGTGTCGATGTTGCTCAGCGACGAGACGCCCGTGATCCACTCGTAGCCGAAGCTCACGGCGACCTGCTCGGTGACGTAGAAGTCGGTGCCGGCTCCGACCCGGAAGGCACCCTTCAGCTGGTAGTCGTCTCCGTTGTCCCCGGTGGCACCCATCGTCCCGGCTCCGGCGACCACGTAGGGCTGCAGGCGGTCGGGGAAGAAGTCCTTCAGACCGATCGGCTCGTAGAGCGTCGGGTAGATCCGGAAGTTGAACGTCATCGTCCAGGTGTCGTTGTCCCGCCACGACTTCAGGTTGACCCAGTCCCCCTGGACCTCGACGGCGGCGGCGTCGGCGATCCGGATGCCGGCTCGGGCCGTGACGCCCGGGTCGACGTTGGCGTCGTTCCAGTTCCAGAGCCAGAGATCATCCCGGTCGTCGAAGGCGGCGAGCGCGGACACCCCGACATATGCGAAGGGCTCGCCCATGCCGTACTCGGCCTGCGCCTGGGCGGTGCCGGGAACCGCCGCCACGGCCATCAGCGCAACCATACCCAGCAGGACTGACGAGGCGGATGCGGGCAGGTTCGCGGGGCTCAATGCGTGCACTCGGGTGCGCATAGCTGGTGCATCCTCCGGACATGCGCGCGACCCGATGCAAAGAGCCCCCACAGGGGCCACCGGACGCTGCGGCCTCGAGCACCCTATCATTATTCACTGCGGGAAGTTGAGAAAAATTGTTGCCGGTTGACCGGGCCTGAATGTTGCATTTTCGCAACGCCCTGACTCCCGGTCGAGCGCGTCAACCCCCGGACTTCTTCACGGCTTCGAACCACCCATGGATCATGGTCTGGAAGTGGGCGGGGTTGTAGACGTCCTCCTCGAAGGACCAGCGTCCGGCCCCGGCGTACTTCAGCAGGGTGAAGTTGTAGGCCTGGTGGAGACTCCCGTCGCCGGGATCTTCCATCCGGTTCCACACCTGGCACACCACCCAGCCCCGCTCTTCGTCGATCAGATACCACTCGATCGGGAAGTACTTCATGTGGCGATTGGGGTTCTGCGCCATCGTCGCGCAGATCCACTTCCGGATGGCTTCCCGGCCGCCGAAGGTGCCGAACAGGTGCTCGATGTAGGTGGCGTCTTCGGTGAAGAGGTCCGCCCAGGGGTTCCAGTCGCCGGAGGTTCCCGCCGCAAGTGCGGTCGCCTGGTAGGTCTGGAAGGCGTCTTCGATCTCGGCGCGGCTGAAGCGGCCCATGTGGTGTCTCCTGGCTCTTCCCCGGCGAGCGCGATTCCGGCCGCTACGGCTGCAGCTCGGGCTCGTAGAACTCACCGGCGAGGTCGACGAGCTTCTCTTCGAGGAAGTCGTGCGCGTCTCGGATCGCCTGATTGTAGACCGGCGCACCCAGCTCGCGAACGAAGAAGTCGATGAGCAGGCCCGCGCCGAGCTCTCCCAGGTCCTGGTCGAGGTTGTCTCGGAAGTAGCTCTGAACCGCCCTCACCAGCTGGGCCTTTCGATCGTCGCTGAGCTGAATGCGCATGCCAGGCAGACTACCCTCGCGGGCCATGGCTTACGAGGACATCTCGTTCACCCTCGAGGACGGAGTCGCGGTGGTCCGTCTCGACCGCCCGGAACAGCTGAACGCCTTCTCCGGCCGCATGGGGGTCGAGCTGGCGGACGCCTACCGCCGCTGCGACGACGACGACGCGGTGCGCGTCGTCGTGCTGACGGGCGCGGGCAGCGCCTTCTGCGCAGGCGCGGACATGAGCGCCGGTGAGGAGACCTTCGCGCAACAGGACGACGCGAGCTTCAGCGCGGCGGCCGTGGCGGTTCCGGCCTGGGAAGTGCGCAAGCCCGTGATCGCTGCCATGAACGGCCATGCCATCGGACTGGGCCTCACCCTGGCGCTGCAGTGCGACCTGCGGATCGTCGCCGCCGAAGGCAAGTACGGCATCGTGCAGGTGCGCCGGGGTGTGATGCCCGACGCTTATTCGCACTGGACCTTGCCGCGCCTCGTCGGTCTCGAACGCGCGGCCGACCTGCTGCTGACCGGCCGCAAGCTGACGGGCGAGGAGGCCGCGGCCATGGGCCTGGCGAGTCGCTGTGTCCCGGGCGACCAGGTACTCGAGACGGCGCTCGAGATCGCGCGCGACATGGCGGTGAACACGGCACCCCTGTCCGTGGCGATCACGAAGCGACTGTTGTGGGAGAGCCCGGATCTCACCCGTGCCGAGGTGGAGGAACGGGAGACCGCGCTCCACCATGTGCTGATGGGACGTCCCGACGCCGTCGAAGGCGTGATGGCCTGGCTCGAACGCCGCACCCCGAAGTGGACCTCGAGCGTTCGCGACGACTGGCCGGAATGGCCCCGGCGATGATGCGCCCGCACGCCCTGCTCGGCGCGCTGGTGATTGGATGGGTCGTTTGGACCGGAACGGCGTCCGGCGACGACGCGCCCCGCTGCCGGGACCACGACCCCGAGCGCAACGCGTACTTCGGCGATCTCCACGTCCACACCGCGTTCTCCCTCGACGCCAGCACCCAGGACACGCGCACGCGGCCCGACCAGGCCTACCGCTTCGCCAAGGGCGAGCGCCTCGGCATCCAGCCATTTCGTCCCGACGGCAGCCCCATGCGGCACGTACAGCTGTCCCGGCCCCTCGACTTCGCAGCGGTGACCGATCACGCCGAGCTGATCGGCGAGTGGAACACCTGCAACAGCGAAGACCTGCCGGGGCACGATTCCTGGGTCTGCATCATGTACCGGAACTGGCCCCGGGCCGCGTACTACTGGATGAACTACCAGGCCTCGAAGGCGCGGCGTCACAACTTCTGCGGGGAGGACGGACGCATCTGCCTGGAAGCCGCGCGCGCGCCGTGGCAGGAGACCCAGGAAGCGGCCGCGGCGCACCAGGATCGCAGCGCGGCCTGTTCCTTCACGACCTTTCCCGCCTACGAGTGGACCGGCGGCGTCGGCTCCACGGGCAACAACTTCCACCGCAACGTCATCTTCCGCAATGAGAAGGTGCCGGCGCTGCCCATCTCGTTCATCGACGCGCCTGCACTCGAGGACTTCCGCGCACGGCTCTCCAAGGAATGCCGCGATGCCGGAACGGGCTGCGACGTGCTCGTGATCCCGCACAACTCGAACCTCGGCGGGGGCCTGATGTTCTCGCCCACGCGCACCGACGGCGAGCCCCTGAGTCGCGCCGACGCGGCAGACCGAGCCGCCTACGAGCCGTTGGTCGAGATCATGCAGCACAAGGGCGATTCCGAGTGCCACCCCGCCTTCAGCAGCGAAGACGAGCTGTGTGGCTTCGAGAAGCTCGCCACCAACAACTTCGGGTCGCGCACCCTGCCCTTCGGAGACCACGACCCGGTGGCGCGCCAGTTCATGCGGCGCGTGCTGCTCGAGGGCATGCAGATCGATCGCGCCGTCGGCGCCAACCCCTTCCAGTACGGCTTCATCGCCTCGACGGACACCCACCTGGGCGCTGCGGGACTGACCGCCGAGAACGCCGACTACCCCGGGCACGGGGGCGCCGGAACGCCCGTCGGCGACGAGCTGCCCCGGGGCCTGCCCGACGAGCTCGACTTCAACCCCGGCGGTCTGGCCGTGGTCTGGGCCGAAGAGAACACCCGGGACGCGCTGTTCGACGCGATGATGCGACGCGAAACCTACGGGACCAGCGGCCCCCGTCTGTTGGTCCGCTTCTTCGGAGGCTGGGACCTTCCCGACGACCTGTGCGCTTCGAGCGCCCTCGTCCGCACGGGCTACGCGGCCGGTGTACCCATGGGCGGAATACTGCCGGCCCCCCACAAAGACAGGGGCGAGGCTGAAGGCGGCGGACCCGCCTTCGTCGTCTCGGCCCTGCGCGACCCCGGCACCGCGAACTCGCCGGGCACGCCGCTGCAACGCGTCCAGATCGTCAAGGGTTGGCTCGACGGCGACGCCCTGCTGGAACAGGTGATCGAGATCGCGGGCGATCCCGAGAACGGCGCAGGCGTCGACACGCGCACCTGCGAGCCCTACGGAACCGGCTTCGACCAGCTCTGCGGCGTGTGGCGGGACCCGAACTTCGACCCCGGCCAGCACGCCTTCTACTACGCCCGGGTCGTCGAGAACCCCACCTGTCGCTGGAGTCAGCAGATCTGCAACGCCAGCAGCGTAAGCTGCGACGACGCGAGCACCGTCGGCGAAGGTCTCGAAGGTTGCTGCAGCGAGGAGCACGTCCCGACGATCCAGGAGCGCGCGTGGACCTCGCCCATCTGGCACCGACCGGGCTCGTGACGGGCCCGCCACCTGAGCGTGGCCGCGCTCTTTCGCCGGCCCCTCGTCCGGTTCCTGCTGGCGGGCGCGGTGCTTGCCGTGCTGCATGCGAACCTGTGGAACGAAGCACCTCCGCCACCGGCGCCCGTCGTCGTCGACGCCGATACCCTGGCGGCGCTGCGCGGCGACTGGGTCCGGACGACCGGCCGGCAACCCAGCGGCGAAGAGGTCGACGCCCTCGTCCAGGACTGGGTCGACCGCGAGCTGCTGGCCCGAGCGGCGCTCGAGCTCGGCATCCAGCACCACGACGCCCTGATCCGCCGCCGGCTCATCCAGAATCAGCGCTTCCTCGACGCATCGGCTCTCACAGGAGCGGATGCCGAACCGGACGAACAGGACGACCTCGACGACGGCGAGCTACTCGCACGCGCGTACGCCCTGGAGCTCGAGCGCAGCGACCCTGTCGTCCGGCGGCGCCTCATCGAGCGTATGCGGGAGATCATCCTGTCCCGGGCCGCAGCAACCGGGACGACGACCCCGCCCCGGGCTCTCCCCGCTCCAGACGCCGCCTGGCTGCGGCTGAGCCACGTCTTCCTGTCCCGAGACCGCAACGGCCCTGCGCTGCGCGAGAGAGCCGCGTCGCTCCTGGCCCGCCTGCGCGAGACCCGGGCGACACCGGACGACACCGGCTTCGAGACCTGGGGCGACCCGCTGCCGATCCCCGGGCGCCTGCCCCCGAGTTCGCCGGAACGCCTGGCCGGGCGTCTCGGTCCGGAATTCGCAGAAGGCCTGCACGCGGCGCCGGTGGGAGCCTGGTCCGAGCCCATCGAGTCGAGCTACGGGCTGCACCTGGTGTGGGTCCACGAGCGCTCTCCGGAACCGGACGCCAACGCGCAAACGGCGGGCAGCCAGCCGGCAACCGCTGCCCGGGATGAGGCGTCTCTACAACGAGCACTGCAGATCCTGCGGCAGGACGTCGATGTCATCCGATATGATCGGCCCCACCGCCCACCCCCCTGAAAGAGTGATCTTGTCGGCAACGATCCGAGTTCTCGTCGTACTCGCGCTCGCGCTTGCGTTCGGGTCGGGTTCGTCGACAAGGGCCGAGCCGGTCGGCGTCGTACCCGAAACGTCCAGTGTCCTGGCCGCCGTCGACCTCGACGCGGCCCGTTCCCTGGCACGCTTGCAGCAGCAGCTCGCCCAGGGTGACCTGGTCGCGGCCGAGCGGTCCCTCGCGCAGGCGAGTTCCTCGCGGCTTCTGACCAAGTATGTCGCGCTCTTCGAAGCGCGCCTGCTACTCGCCCGGGGCCAGCGTCTGGCCGCCGCGGCGGCGGCCGAACGCGGTCGCGAGACCCACGCGGGAACACCGGTCGCGGCCGCCTTCTCGGAGCTGTTGGGCGAGTCCCTGCTTGCAGCGGGCGACGAGAAGGGAGCCCGAGCCGCCTGGCAGGTCGCCTTCGCGGCGACCGGCAACCGGGACCGCCGCGCGACGCTCGAGAGCCGCATCCTCGAGTCCCACGAACGCAGCGGCACCCTCGCCCAGGCGCTTCGTGAGCCCGGCGACGAGACGACCGTCGCCGACGGAACCGCCCTGCCCCCGTCGATCCTCCGGGACCTGCAGACCCATCCGTCCGCCCAAGAGTTGCTGCGCCGGGGCGACGATCTGCTGGGCCGCGGGAGCAGTGAAGACGCCATCGACGCGTACGATGCGGCGCTTGCGGCGGGGCTCCCCGCAGCCGACGCGCGTCGCGCCCGCCTGCAACGCGGCCACGCCCTGTTCAGCATCCGCCGCTACAGCGAATCGACCGTCGCCTTCGGCGCGCTGCTGCCCGAGCCCGAGGCCCGCTTCTGGCATGCGCGGTCGCTGGCGCGATCCGGTCGCATCCTGCCTGCGATTCGCGCACTCGAAGCCATCGGCGAGGCACGCGACCCGGAGTACGGCGCCTGGGCGATGTACCTGGCCGGCACCCTGCTCGAGGACCGCGGCAAGACGGCCCGCGCCATTTCCCTCTACGAGCAGGTGGCGAAACAGGACGGATCGCGCCGCGCCCTCGACGCCTTGTGGCGCGTCGGCTGGTTGGCCTACCGCGACGGCGATCACGACCGCGCCCGCAAAGTGTTCGTCGAGCTGGCCGCGCGTTCGGAACCCCTCGAAGCCCTGCGACCGCGCTACTGGGCGGCACGTTCGGCGGAGGCCGCCGGCGCCACGCCCCGGGCGCGCGCGGAATACCAGGAGCTGGCGACGGGCTACCCGCTCTCGTACTACGGCTGGCGTGCGACCGAGCGGCTCGGGCGAGGCCCCAGCATCGCCGGTAGCGGACGACTCGCCGCGGGCAGCTCGCAGGTGTCCGTCGACGATCTGCACCGGGTCGAGGCGCTGCTGGTCGCGAACCTGCGCGACTTCGCCCAGGAAGAGCTGGTCCCCATCGGAAGTCGGGCCCGGGGGCTCGAGGACCGCAAGTCCGTCGGCCGTCTCTACTGGTTGGCAGGCGACTTCCACAGGGCGCAGCGCCTGGTCGTCGACGCCTACGAGGAGTCGCTTTCCGAGGGAGTGCAAGCCGACAACCGCGTGCTGTGGCAGCTGTCGTGGCCCGCGGCCTACCAGGAAATCGTTCGCGACGTCTTCCCCCGGAACGCGGTCATCGCGCCCGAGCTCGTCTGGGCGATCATGCGCGAAGAAAGCGGCTACCGGCCCTGGATCACGTCCTCCGCCGGCGCCCGCGGTCTGTTGCAGATCATGCCCGAGACCGGCGAGCAGCTGGCCAAACGCAACGGCCTCGCGGACTTCGACCCCAACGACCTGTACACCCCCGAGGTGAACATCCAGCTGGGCGCCGCCTATCTCGACGAGCTGAGCCGACGCTTCCCGGACCGTCTCTCCGCGGCGATTGGCAGCTACAACGCCGGGCCGCGCGCGGTCAGCAGTTGGCTGGTGGGGGATCGCGCCAACCGGGACGACGACGTCTGGGTCGAAGACATCCCCTACAAGCAGACCCGCTCCTACGTGAAGCGCGTTCTGCGCAGCCTGCACGTGTACCAGAGCTTCTACGGCCAGGCAGCGTTGATGGGAGTCAGTCCGGCCGCGCCGAACGAGGGCTGACGGCCAGGACGCGCGCAACCCAGCCACGTGGGGCGGGGGCCTTTCTTCCTCCGATTCCACGGCGGAGCGGGGTGGGCCCGTCGCTCCATGGCTCGCTTTACACTTGCTTGCTCGGGCCCCTCGTGAAGACGCGGGCGCCCTTGCTCGTCGGTGCGTCCTTTGCACAGACGCTGCGCTTGACTTCCGCGCCAGGCCCACCCCGCCCCGCCGCAGACGCCCGTCGCGACGACGGACGCCTGCCGACCTGCGCCTGCAACCCCGCCCCTGGCGACATGGCCCGCGGACCCTCTCGAGACCCCGGCGCAACGCTCTCAGGAAGCCGGCGCGCCGCTCATCGCCTGGAGCACGTTTGCGCGGCTGCCGAGGGTGTGGCCGATGCCCGAGAGCAGCGAGAACACCCGGGCGACCAGCACGAAGTCCGTCGGCACCTCCGCCACCGGGTCTTCGCGGATGGCCTCGAAGAGTTCGTCGGTCATGTCCTCGGTGAATTCGCCTTCGAAGGACCCGGTGTCGCTGCGATCGATCATGCGGCGCGCGATGGCGAGGAAGGTGCTGTTGTCTCCGCTCTTCGAACGGAAGCCCAGCTCGTCGAAGGCGCGCAGCATCGCCTGCTCGTTGAAGGTCATCAGCGAGAACATCAGCTCGAAGAGCCCGAGCCCGAAGCCGTCGGGCAGCTCTTTCGAGAGGCCGAAATCGAGCACGACGACCTCGCCCGCTGGCGTCACGAACAGATTTCCCGGGTGCGGGTCGGCCTGGAAGAAGCCCGCGGCCAGGATCATGCGCACATAGATGTGCATCAGGTCCTGCAGGACGTTCGCGGGGTCGAGCCCCGCGGCGACCAGTGCGTCCTTGTCCGTGATCTTCATGCCGGAAACGAGTTCCATCACCAGGACCCGGGTCGAACTCCATTCCCGGATCATTTCCGGGATCTTCACGTGCTCGTCGTCGGCGAACAGGTCGCGTACGCGTTCCGCGCAGTCCGCTTCGCGAACGAAGTCGAGCTCGTAAGACAGATGCGTCGTCAGCTCCGTCAGCAGCGGCAGCAGGGCCAGGGGTTGCGGGTCGAAGTACTCGTAGATGCGACAGACCCGGCGCATGTTCGCCAGGTCTGTGTGCATGATGTCCTCGATGTCCGGGTACTGGACCTTGACGGCAACCTCGCGTCCGTCGTGGAGCTTGGCGCGGTGGACCTGGGCGAGTGAGGCCGATGCGATGGGCTGCTCGTCGAAGTCGGCGAAGACGGCATCCAGGGGCTTCCCGAGTTCTTGCTCGACGACCGACCGCACGACATCGAAGGGCTTCGGCGGAACGGCGTCGTGGCACTGCTTCAGCCGCTCGATGAACTCCTTCGGGAACATGTCCGAACGCGTCGCCACGGCCTGACACATCTTGATCATGACGCCGCGCAGGTCGAGGGCGAGCGCCAGGATGTGATTCGCCGCGCGCGCGTGGGTGGGCGAAAGCTCGGACTCGGGGCGCGGCGGACGGCCCGTGATGCGGCGTCCGAAGGCCGGCACCTTGTAGAGGGACCAGACCCAGGCAGCGGTCCACCCGATCTTGAAGGTCCGTCGCGCGCGGGTCGCCAGGTTCATCGTCGCTGCCGGGGGCGGTGCTAGGCCGCGTCCTGGGCCGGCTCGAAGCCGGTCTTCCCGGGCGGCGTCCAGTCCTGATCGAGCGCGTCGAACTCCTCGAGTAGGCGGGCGGGATTCGACGCGGCCTTCATGGCCTCGACCAACCCTTCTCGGACGTCTTCCCGCTGGTCGTTCGGCCGCGTCTTCGTCATCTGGCGCAGGATGCGGTGAAGCAGTCCGTCGACCACCTGCTGGCCCGCGATGGTCTTGCCGTCGACAGTGCGGATCGTGCGCGCACGCGCTTCGGACAGGGCCGCGCGCAGGTACTCGACGTGGGGCTTCTCGTCCGCCTGGATGTTGCGGACCATGCCGCCGGCCACGTCGGGCGCCGCAGATACGGCCGGATCCGACAGCACGTCGATGCCCCACTGGAAGGTGCCTTCGGCGAACACCTCGACCACCAGCACGTTGGCCATGAAGCCGAGCATCCGCTCCAGCTCGGGACCGATCTCGGGGAAGGCGGGCTCGGGTCGTCCACCGCGGCCGCGCCGGCCCATCAGCCGCATCAGCACGTCACCCGGGATCTTCGGGTTCTCGAGGGCCGCGTCGCGCGCGGCTTCCCACATCTGCTTGTGGCCACCCTCGTCTCGGTAGCCGGACTCGTCCCGGGCGTGCGCCTCGAACAGGCCCTTCTCGAGATGCGCGAGCGCAGTGCCTTCGATGGGTTCGACGAAAATCTCGCCCAGGTCCGGGACCTGGACGTCCCGGATCATCGCCCCGAAGCCCTCGACGATGGAGATGATCGTGAGCGCCCGCACGACCGGGTCGCGCACTCCGTTCTGGAGCAGCAGCTTTGCCTGAGCGACGTTGGGGTACTGGGGCGGCATGAGCCCCGGAGAGAGCTCGATCAGCGCGCCTCCCTCGTCGGCGAGGCGGCTCTGCCAGGCGGCGATGGCCGGACCGCGGTGCAGGGTTCGCGGCGAGCGGTAGCGTCCATCGGCGTCGAAACCCCCGTGACAGCGGACACCGTTGGCGATCAGGGGTTCGTCGTAGTCACCGCTCGAAAGCAGCTCGACGGCGCTGAAGCTGGTCCTGTCTTCGAGCTCGGCAGTCGACATCTCGATTCCTCTCGCGCTTCCCCGTGACACGGCAGTGTAGTCCAACCGCTCGCGAATCGAAGCTAGGCGCCTGTTTCCCGGTGGTAGACTGCACCATGCTGTTCGGCACGGCCCAGTTCGCCCTGTTCCTGGCAGCCCTGCTGCTGATGCTGGGCCTGCTGCCCCGGCGCCAGTGGAACGCTGCACTGCTCACGGCCAGCCTGCTCTTCTACATGCTCTGGGTCCCCGCCTACCTGCCCCTGCTGCTCGCCGATATCGGAGTCAGCTACGCGCTCCTCTGCCGGATCCGTGCTGCACCCTTCGGCAGCCGGGCGCGCCGGCGCTGGCTGGTGGCCTCGATCGCGTTCTCCCTGGGCCTGCTGCTCTACTTCAAGTACCTGGCCTTCCTGCTCGGGAACGCGCTCCCGGTGCTCGACACGCTGCTCGGACAGGTGATCCAGGCGGAGTTCGCGTTGCCCGAAATGCTGCTGCCCCTCGGCATCTCGTTCTACACCTTCCAGATCATCAGCCTGGCCGCGGACACCTACTCCGACCCGGACGCCGCCGCCGTCGGCGGGGACATCCGGGTCGAGAGCCTCGCTCGCTATGCGCTCTACATCTCGTTCTTCCCGCAGCTGATCGCCGGCCCGATCCTGCGCGGGGCCGAGCTGCTGCCCCAGCTGCGCCAGGGCGCGGATCCGACCGCCGCGCGCACACGGGAAGGGCTCTGGCTGTTCGCGTCAGGCATCGCGAAGAAGATCCTGCTGGCGGACTTCCTGCTTTCCGGGCTGGTCGACCCCGTATTCGACAGCGCGGGCGCAACCAGCCGGGGGCATCACTGGGTCGCTCTTTATGCCTTTGCGTTCCAGCTCTACTTCGATTTCTCGGGCTACACGGACATGGCGCGGGGCACGGCGCGATTGATCGGGATCGAGCTTCCGGAGAACTTCCGCGAGCCCTACCTGTCCCGCAGTCCGCTGGAGTTCTGGCAGCGCTGGCACATCACGCTCTCGCGTTGGCTGAGCCTGTACCTGTTCGTACCCATCAGCCGGGCTCTGCTGCGCCGCACGCCGGAACGCGGCGGCAGGGCCGCCATCGCCGCCACGACCTTGCTGACGATGACCCTGTGTGGGCTGTGGCACGGCGCGGATTGGGCCTTCGTGCTGTGGGGCCTGCTACAGGGCGTGCTGCTGGTCGCCTGGCCGTCGCGCCTCCGCCACAAGCGCAGCGACCACGTCGCGCTCCGCGATCTCCCGGAGCTGCTCGTCTTCTTCAACCTGTTCTGTCTCACCCTGGTGCTGTTTCGCTCGCCGGACCTCCATCAGGCGCTCGCCTTCTTCGAACGACTGCTGTTCGAGAATGCCGCGCCCGGATGGCCCGCCTTCGGATCGCTGGCGTTGGTCCTCTGCGCCGGGCTCCACCTGGCGGAGCGCCGCTTTCGACAGCAGGCCCCTGCCCTGTCGCGCTACCTGGCCGAGCGTCCATGGGGGCCGTACGCCGAAGCCTTCGTACTGGGAATCATCGCAGCCCTTGTCGTCCTCGCCGCGGGGGCGGGCGAGGAGTTCATCTACTTCCAGTTCTGACGGATCGCTGGCCCGTCGCCTCCACGAGCTCTCGTAGCGGACCGACCACCGAGGACGCCACGCGCTCGAGTGCGTCGGGCTGGTCCACCGTGCCCATGTGACCTGCCGCGTCCCAGAACGCGTCGTCGTCGGGCACCCGCGCATGCAGGTCGATGAACACCCCGCCACTCGCGACCACCACCGACTCGATGGTCGCGAGGCTGCGCGCCAAACGATCCCCCTCGGGCAAACCCAGTGATGTCATATGAGCGACGTTGATCGGGTTCACGTAGACGAGCGTCGCGACGTCGTGCGCGCGTAGCAGGGTCAGCGTGTCCGCCAGCACTTCCAGCACGGGATGATCCTTCTCGACGCCACGCAACACCGTACCGAACTGCTGGCTCTGGGTCTCTCGGTCGTAGCGGTCCCTTTCCGGCAACCGCCCGCGACGCAGACCGTAAGCGAGGCGCGGCAGGGCGACGGCGCGCGGGTCCACGCCCGCGAGCCCCGCGACCCACTCGGCCAGCTCGTCTCGGGCCACACCGAAGCGCGTCTGCACCACGATCGCTCGTCGCCAGGCTTCGGCGTATCCCGCGCGCACGATCGCGACGTTCATGAGCAGGTCGTCGGCCCGCAGGCCGACCCAGTGCATCGGGCCCAGCAGCGCCTCCGGAACGCGCGCCGGGGCCAACCAGCCCGAGAGCCGGGTTCGGCTCATCGGGCGGGACGCTTCACCGAACGTCTGCAGACTCAGCGCGACGACGACGACGTCGGGACGCGCCGCCGCGAGCTCGTCCGCGAGGAAGTACCAATCGAAGGGGCCCATGCCGAGTGCAGCCAGCGAGTGGAGCCGGACCGGCCGCGTGCCCGGGGGCTCCGCGAGCGCTCGCCCCAATGCGGTCGGGAGATCTGCACCCCGCTGGGTGCGAAGGGAGATCGAGTCCCCCAGAAATGCCACCGTGACGCTCCCCGGCCGAGACGCCCGCGACGTCCGAATCTCCTCGAGCGAGCCGAGGAAGATCCCGGCGACGTTCAGGCCGACGGGTCGATCGGGGCCGTCGAGCCTTTCGAGACCGCGGCGCACGACTTCCAGACTGCCGACGAATGCGACAGCGAAGGCCAGGAGAACCGTGACCGTCCGCAAAGTGCTCACGGGTGGAGCGTACCGCCGACCGGCTTGCCCGGCCGCGGCGGGTCCGATAGCCTGCCGCGCCCTCGTTCCCCGGGCTTCCGTCTCTCGGGAACGGCGCGCAGGAGACCGTCGCGTGTCCCGCGGAATCGGCCTCGACTTCGGCACCACCAACAGCGCCCTTGCGCTGGCGGAGACCGGTAGTCCCCCTCGCGTCGCGCGCTTCCAGGCGCCGGACGCAGCCACGGAGTCATTCCGGTCCGTTCTCTTCAGCGGCCGTCCGGAGGGGAGCCCCGAGGTGGTGTCCGTTGCGGGCCCGCTCGCCATCGAGCGATACCTGGCAATGGAAGACGGCGAGCGGCGTCTGCTGCAGTCGCTGAAGGCGTTCCTCGCCAGTCGCCTCTTCACGTCGACGAACCTGCTCGGCCGGGCGACGACCCTCGAGGACATGATCGGGCGCATCGTCCGCGGCCTACTCGACGAGGCCGAGGCGGAGCACGGCCCGATCGCCGGCGCAAGCGACGCGACCCTGGTGGTGGGCCGACCCGTTCGCTTCGCCCGCTCGAAGCAGGCCGAGGACGACGACTTCGCCCGCGATCGCCTGCGACAGGCCCTGGCCCGCGCCGGAGTGAGCCAGTTCACGTTCGAGTATGAGCCCGTCGCTGCCGCCTATCACTACGAGCAGTCCCTCGACGACGACGAGCTCGTACTGATCGCCGACTTCGGCGGCGGCACCAGCGACTTCTGCTTGCTGCGCGTCGGACCGAGCACGCGCGGACGCCCGCGGCGAGCCGAGGACATGCTCGGCACCGCGGGCGTGGCCGTGGCCGGCGACGCGTTCGGCGCGAAGATCGTGCGACACGCGGTCGCACCCCAGGTCGGTCGCGGCAGCCAGCAACAGAAGCTCTTCGGCAAGCCGGTGCCGGTGCCCGCCTGGATCTACCGCGACCTCGAGCGCTGGCACCACCTGTCCTTCCTGCGCTCTCCCAAGACCCTGGGCATCTTGCACGACATCCTGCGGCATTCCCTCGACAAGCCTCGCATCGAGGCTCTGCTCCACCTCGTGGAGAACGACCTCGGCTATGCGCTCTTCCGGGCCGTCGAACGCACCAAGACCGAGCTCTCGACCCAGGCCGAATCCCGGCTGTACTTCGACGACCCGCCCACCCGGATCGATGTGCGAGTCGCCCGGGCGGACTTCGAGAGCTGGATCCGAGAAGAGCTCGACGAGATCGCCGGCTGCGCGGACCGGCTGCTGAAGGACAGCGCAGTCGACGCCCAACGGGTGGACCGCGTCTTCATGACGGGAGGCTCCTCGTTCGTACCCGCGGTGCGAGGGATCTTCGAGGACCGCTTTGGCGCCGACAAGATCCGCGGCGGCGGAGAGCTGATCTCCGTGGCGAGCGGACTCGCGCTGCGCGCTCTCGATTCTCGGTAGACTCGGCCTCATGCGAAACCCGGTCCCCCTGTCGACCTTCCTGCTGCCGATCGTCCTGCTGTGCCTCGTCGCAGGTCCGTCCGCCGCGCAGCCCGCGACACCGGCGAGCGAGCCGGTGGCCGAGGATCGTGCGCAGATCGCGAACGAGATCGAGGCGCTGCAGGCGCGGGCCCGCGCGGCGAGTCCCGGCGATCTGGCCGCCGAATCCGCGGCCGCCGAGCTCGCCCTGCTCGAACGCCTCGACAACGCCTTGGTCCGCCAGCAATCGATGAGCCTGACCCAGGCGCGACTCGCGCGCGCCGAGGCGGCCATGCAGCAGAAGCTCGCCGCCGGGCCCGAGAGCGACGTCAGCGACACACCGCCCTATCCCCTCGCCCTGCTGGACCTGCTCGGGGACGCCGTCGACGCACTCGAGTCCCAACGGGGAGTGCTCGAGAATGCCGACCGCGCGGCGGAAGCGGCCCTCGAAAAGGCACGCGACGAACGCGGCGAGGCCGAGCGCGAACGCAGGCGTAGGCTCGAGGAGGTCGACCGCAGCAGCGGCGCCGTCGAGCTCGCCCGCGCCCGGCACGCGCTGAGACTCGCGGAGTTGAGACTGCGGGTCGCCCGTTCCCGCTTCGAGATCGCGACGCTCGAACTCGACGCCGCGCGCCGCGACCGCACGCTGCACGGCCACAATCTGACGGTCACCCGCGCTGTCCTGCAGTTCGTCGAGCAGCACCTGGACCTCACCCCCGAGCTGCGAGAAGAGCTCGTGTTGGGTCTCCAGCAGCGCGAACGCGAGCTGCGCGCCGCTCGAGAGCAGGCGGCCCTCGACCTCGAACGCGCCCAGGAGCGACGCCTGGCCGCAGAGAAGCGCCGCGACAGCCTCGAGCTGCTGACCCCCGCAGTGCTGACCGAGAACGAGGCACTGGCCGCACGCCAGGAGACGCTGCAGGTGCTGGTCGCGACCCTGGGGCAGCAGGAAGAACGCCTCGCCCGGGTGCGCGCACTGCGCGAGCGCCGCCATCTGACCCTCGCGGGCGAAGCGCCCCGCCCGGACATGCGCGAGTGGGAGACAGAGCTCCGCAGCCTGGCGGCAGAGCTCGAACGCCGGCAGCGGGTCGAGGAGGGGCGGGTCTCCCAGGCCCGCACGGTCCGCAAGCAGGTCGCGCTGCGCGCGGAAGACGTGGTCGAAGACGAGGTCCGGCAGCGCTGGCTCGACGAGCAGCTGCGCGCCCTCGACGATCGGATCGCCGTCCACGAGGGCGAGATCGCGGACCTGCGCTCGACCCGCGCCCTGGCCCTGCGCTTCGTCGACGAGCTCGGGCGCCGAACGGCGCGCATGACCTTCGATGATCGCTTCCAGATCGTGTCGCGACAGGCGGCGGCAGTCTGGGACACCGAGCTGGCGAACCTCGACGACCGTCCGATCACCCTCGGCAAGGTGGTCACCGCCCTGCTCGCGCTGGTCCTCGGGCTGATCGGTGCCCGCGTCCTCAGCCGCTGGATCGGACGCTTCACCACCCGTCGCTTGTCCCTCGAGGAAGGAGCTGCCGCCGCCTTCCAATCCCTCAGCTACTACGCGTTGGCGGTGATCTTCCTGCTGATCGCCCTGCGCTCGGCCAATATCCCACTCACCGTCTTCACGATCCTCGGCGGGGCCTTTGCCATCGGCATCGGCTTCGGCAGCCAGAGCGTGATCTCGAACTTCATCAGCGGCCTGATCCTGCTGATCGAGCGCCCGATCAAGGTCGGCGACATGGTCGAGATCGACGGCACCCTCGGCCGGGTGGACACCATCGGCCTACGTGCGACGAGCATCCGCACCTTCGACAACATCCACATGATCCTGCCGAACAGCGCCTTCCTCGAGAAGAACGTCCTCAACTGGAACCTGCGCGACGACATCGTGCGCGGCCAGGTGAACGTTGGCGTGGCCTACGGCTCTCAGACCCGCGAGGTCGAGCGCTTGTTGCTCAAGGCGGCGACCGAGCAGGACCTCGTGCTCGACGAGCCGGCCCCGTCGGTCCTGTTCCGGGAATTCGGCGACAACGCCCTCGCCTTCCGTCTGTACTTCTGGGTCCGGGCCCGCAACGTCCTCGACCGGATCCGCATCGAGAGCATCATCCGCTACCGCATCGACGAGCTGTTCCGCGAGTCGAGCGTGGTCATCGCCTTCCCCCAACGAGATGTCCACCTGGACACCACGCGTCCGCTCCAGATCGAGTGGACGGGGAAAGACGGACCGGAGCGCGAACCAGGAGCCTGAGCGGGCTCCGGTCCCGTACGCGGACCACTCGGGACCGTTGTACGCTTGCGGACCTTCCAGGAGGCTTTCATGTCGACCGCGTCTGCGCCCGTCCTCCTCGTCGAGGAGCACGAGGGCGTCGCGACCCTCACCTTGAATCGCCCGGAGGCGATGAACGCGTTCTCGCGCGCCTTGCGCGAGGCCATCGCCACTGCGTTCCGGCGCCTGCAGGCGGAGGGCAGGACGCGCGTCGTCGTGATCACCGGCGCCGGGCGGGCCTTTTGCGCGGGCTGGGACCTGAAGGAGCTGTCTTCGCCCGAGGCCGGGAGCGACACCGCCGAAGCCGCCGCCAGCGACATGCAGGCGGCCATCGCGGCCTACGAGGGGCCGATCATCGGCGCGATCAACGGCCACGCCATCACCGGCGGCTTCGAGCTGGCCCTGGCCTGCGACGTGCTCATCGCATCGCCGAACGCAAAGTTCGCAGACACCCACGCCCGGGTCGGCATCCTCCCCGGCTGGGGGCTCAGCCAGAAGCTGCCGCGCCTGATCGGCAGCGTGCGCGCCAAGGAGATGTCCTTCACGGGCAACTTCATCGACGCCGCGACGGCGGAGCGCTGGGGGCTCGTCAGTCGCGTCGTCGCGCCAGAGGAGCTACTTCCCTGCTGCCAGAAGCTCGCGCAGGAAATGGCCACGTGCGTACCGGCTGTGCTGCGCGGCTACAAGCGACTCATGGACGAGGGCCTGGGCATGCCCCTGCGCGACGCGCTCGCCATGGAAGAGGCGCGCGCGATCGAGTCCGCTGCGGAGATGAGCGCTGCCATGCTGGGGAAGCGCCGCGAACAGGTCGTCGCCCGGGGTCGCAGCGAGAGCCGCGACGGAAAGGGCAAAGCTTCGTGAGCTTCCGCGTCTACGCCGCAATGGATCAGCGCATGAAGCCCGGGGATGTGGCCGCGCATGCCCGGCGCGCCGAAGCCCTGGGGTACGACGGCCTCAACGTACCGGACGCGGTCCACGACGGACTGCTCACCTGCCAGATCGCTCTCGCGGCCACGACGCAGCTGCGGGTCGCGACGAGTGTTCTCGTGGTGTTCCCGCGCAGCCCGATGGCGGTGGCCGTCGCGGCCTGGGACCTGCAGTCCCTATCGGGGGGGCGCTTCGAGCTGGGCGTGGGGAGCCAGGTTCGCGGCAACATCGTCGGCCGCTTCAGCACTCCGTGGACTGCTCCGGTACCACGCATGCGCGAGTACGTGGGCGCCCTGCGCGCGATCTTCGACACCTGGCAGAACCAGGCGCCACTCGACTTCGTGGGCGACGAGTATCGCTTCACCCGCATGCAGCCCTTCTTCGATCCGGGCCCCGTCGAGGGCGGCCCGCCGCCCATCTATCTGGGCGCGGTCGGCCCGAAGATGACCGCTCTCGCGGGCGAAGTCGCCGACGGGTTGATGACCCACCCGAGCAACACCCCGCCGCGCTACCTGGAGGAAGTCACACGCCCGATGCTCGAGGAGGGGGCCGGTCGCGCCGGTCGCCGTCGGGAGACCCCGCTCATGGTGAGCGCCCTCGCCGCCGTGGGTGCCACCGCGGACGAGGTTGCCGCCGAACGCGAGCTCCAGCGCGAGCTGCTCGCCTTCCTCTACTCGACCCCCGCCTACTGGAACAGCCTCGAGCTCTTCGGCTGGAAGGACCGCGGCGAGCACCTGCGAGAACTCACCCGCCAGGGCCGCTGGGCGGAAATGAAGCAGGTGATCACGGACGAGATGCTCGACGTCTTCGTCCCCGCCGCCACCTACGACGAGATCGCCGAAGTCCTGAAGGACCGCTACGCGAGCCTCTCGAACTGGATCACCTTCCCGATGCCCGCGGACCCGGCCCAGGACGAACGCTGTCGACACGCCATCGACGCGCTCAAGTCCTGACCGGAGCGGGCTCAGACGGGCAGCGTGTCCGTTTGCAGCCCTGCGAGCTCATCGACGATCCGCACCACCTGCCTCGCGTAGCCGAACTCGTTGTCATACCAGACGTAGAGCACCGCGTGCCGGCCGTCGACGATGGTCGCCTTCGAATCGACGATGCAGGCGTGGCGGTTGCCCACGAAGTCGCTCGAGACCACCTCGTCCGAGTTCGTGTAGTCGATCTGGTTCTGCAGCTTGCCGCCGATGGAGTTGTCCCGGAGATAGTGGTTCAGCTCGTCGATCGTGGTGTCTTCGGACAACTCGAGCTGCAGGATCGCCAGGGAAACGTTCGGTGTGGGTACGCGAACCGCGTTGCCTGTCACCTTGCCCGACAGCTCGGGCAGCACCTTCGCCACTGCGCTCGCTGCGCCGGTGGAGGTGACCACCATGTTCAGCGCGGCGCTGCGGCCGCGCCGTTTCTTGGCGTGGTAGTTGTCGATCAGGTTCTGGTCGTTTGTGAACGAGTGGATGCTTTCCACGTGGCCGTGCACCACGCCGAAGCGGTCGTTGACGACCTTCAGGATCGGGACGATGGCGTTGGTCGTGCAGCTCGCTGCCGACACGATGGGACCGCTGCTGTGGAGCAGCTCGTGGTTCACGCCGTACACGATATTGGGAAGGCTGCCCTTGCCCGGTGCCGTCAGCACGACCTGCGAGATGCCGGGCGCCTTCAGGTGCAGGCCCAGTCCTTCTTCGTCACGCCACTTGCCCGTGTTGTCCACCAGGATCGCGTTCTGGATGCCGTACTTCGTGTAGTCGATCTCGTCCGGCGAGCTCGCGTGCAGCACCCGGATCATGTTGCCGTTGGCGACGATGGCGTTCTCCTCGCGGTCGAGCACCACCGAGCCGTGAAAATCTCCGTGCACCGAGTCGTAGCGGAGCAGGCTCGCGCGCTTGTCGAGGTCGTCTTCGCCACCCGGGCGCACGACGATGGCTCGCAGGCGGAAGTTGTCGCCGCCACCGGCCTTGCCGATCATGATGCGGGCCAGCAGTCGGCCGACGCGCCCGAAACCGTAGAGCACGATGTCCTGGGGCCGGTCGAGCAGCGGCTTGTTGCCCGTAGTCGCGACCGCCAGGGCCTCCGCCACGTACTCGTCCATGTCGTGCTGGTCTTCGCGCTCGTAGAACTGGGTGACCAGGTTGCCGAGATCGATCCGGACGGCGCCGAGGTCGAGCTTGGCGACGGCCTCGAGCATCGGCAGGCAGGTCAGGACGGAGATCTCGGACTCGAGGATCTGCCGCGCTCGCCGCACGATCTGGATGATCTCGATGCGGTCCTTGTTGACGAGTGAGTCGCCGAAGACCTTCACGATCACGCCGCGCTCGCGGTAGAGCCGGCCGATGATCGGCACCATGGCCTCGGCGGCTTCTTCGCGCAGCTTCCAGCGCTTCAGGTATTCGTCCGTCTTGGCGTCGATGGTCATGAGTGTCTCTCTCGTGGCTCTATCGGTTGATTCCGGGGATCGGTTGCTTCCCGGGATTCGCGAGGACGGCTCGCGGCCGCATCAAACAACACGGGCCGCAGCGCCGCAAGCCTGCGGGCCGCTGCCCTCGTGTAGGTAGCCAGCGAAGCGGATTCGTTGCGAAAATCGACCTGAATCCCCGCGGGTTCCAGTGCGCCTGCAATCGTCCCAGAACGACGTCAGGGCGTGTGGTGGGCGGTACTCTCTGCCGATGCCGAACGAATCCCCGTCCTCTGCGCGGACGAGCAATCCCTCCCTGACGAAGGGCAAGTACTCGGTCGCCCACCTTCCCGACGCCTGGTACGTGGCCTGCCGCAGTGACGACCTGGCGGACGGTCCGATCACCCGCACGATCTTCGACCTTCCGATCGCGCTCTTTCGGGACGCCTCGGGCGAAGCCGCGGCAGTCCTCGATCGCTGCGCGCATCGCAACGCCCCCCTGTCGGGAGGTCGGGTCGACGAGTCCGGCCACCTGGCGTGCCCGTATCACGGTTGGCGCTTCGACCGTTCCGGCGCTTGCCGGGAGGTGCCGGGACTGATCGAAGACGAAGCGGGCGAGAACGACGGCACAGGACGAGCCGTCCCGTCCTTTGCCACGCTCGAACAGGACGACTTCGTCTGGGTCTGGGCGCGACCCGACGCCGAGCCCGAGGGCCTGCCGCTGCGGATCCCGTGCATCGACGACGACTATCTGGTGGTCGTGCGCGAGTACGACGTCGAGTGCACCCTGCACGCCGCTCTCGAGAACGCGCTCGACGTCCCTCACACGGCCTTCGTGCACCGGGGCGATTTCCGCGGCAAGGGCAGCCGGGACATCGAAGCGGTGCGACGGCGCATCCCGGGTGGGATCGAGGTCGAATACCTGGGCGAACCTCCTCTCTCGGGTGAAGCCGTGGACGAGGCGGGCGATCCTGTCGTGTCCGAGCACTGGGACCGCTTCTTCCTGCCGAGCGTCGCGCAGGTCGAGTACCGCACCCCGCCCGACAAGCATCTCATGAGCACGCTGCCCCACACCCCCGTGAGCGACTTCCGCACACGATTCTGGCTGGTGTCGTGCTGGAAGGTCCCCGCCGACAAGCGCGACGAGATGCGGCCGGTGATCGAGAAGCAGCTCGACACGATTCTCGGTCAGGACGTCGAGATCCTGCGGGACCAGACCCGGCGGATCCGCGAGATGGGCGGCGAGTCCTTCCGCTCGACCGCCCTGGATCTGATGGGCCCCGAGATCCTGCGCATGCTGCGCCAGAGCGAGCGCGGACTCCCGGCGGACGATGCAAACATCGACCGCCGGGTCCGGCTCAGGGTATTCTGAACGAAGCTCTCACCGGGCTCTCACTGAACCCGGCAGGGGGACCCGCTACAGGAAACCGTCCAGCTCTTCGGCGATCTGCTCCGGCGTCACCGTCGGCGCATAGCGCTTGAGCACCTTGCCGTCGCGGCCCACCAGGAACTTGGTGAAGTTCCAGGCGACGTCTTCCTTGCCGTCTTCGTCCGGGTTGCCGGCCTTGAGAAACTGATAGAGGCCACTGGCCCCGTCCCCATTGACCTCGATCTTCGAGAACATCGGGAACTCGACGCCGAACTTGGACCGGGCGAAGTCGAGGATCTCGTCGTCCGTCCCCGGCTCCTGCTTACCAAACTGGTTGCAGGGGAAGCCCAGGACCTGGAAGCCGCGCTTTGCGTTGTCTTCGTGAAGGGTACGCAGACCTGCGTACTGGGGAGTGAGTCCTCACTGACTGGCGACGTTCACCACCAGACAGACTTGGTCGTTGAACTTCGACAACGCCACGTCCTCACCCGTGATCGCCGCCATCTCGAAGTCATGCATGCTCGCCACGCTGTCTCCTTTGTCTCTGCGACGACCAGAACGCTACCGCGCCCGCTCGCGCTCGGCACCCGCGGCTGTCTATCCTACGCGGATGCAGAGGATCGAGGGACGCGTGGCGGTGGTGACGGGGGCGGCGAGCGGGATCGGGCGCGCGACGGCAAAGCTGCTGTCCATGCGCGGATGCCGGGTTGCGATCGCGGATGTCGCCGAACAGGGACTGAACGAGCTGGGCGACGAGCTGCGGGAGGCCGGGAGGCCCTACTCCCAGCACCGGGTCGACGTGGCGGACCGGGGCCAGATGGCCGCCTTCGCCGAAGATGTCGTGCGCGAGCACGACGGCGTCCACATCGTCGTCAACAACGCCGGCGTGGCTCTCGGCGACTCGATCGAGGAGCTGTCCTGGGAGGACTTCGACTGGCTCGTCGGCATCAACTTCTGGGGCGTGGTGCACGGCTGCAAGTTCTTCCTGCCCCACCTGCGCCGCCAGGACGAGGCCCACATCGTCAACCTCTCGAGCATGTTCGGTTTCGGCGGGCTTCCGGGCCAGGGGCCCTACTGCGCGACCAAAGCGGCGGTGCGGTCGCTCAGCGAGACCCTGCACGGGGAGCTCGCCGACTCGAAGATCGGCATCACGTCGGTGCATCCGGGCGGGATCGCCACGAACATCGTCCACAACGCGCGCTTCCAGGACGAAGACGGCCGCTCGCGGGCGGCGGCGATGTTCGAACGGCGAGGCAAGTCGCCGGAAGCCGTCGCACAGCGCGTCGTCCGGGCCATCGAACGCAACCAGCTGCGCCTGGTCATCTGCCCAGAGGCTCACGTCTTCGACTGGGCCAAGCGGCTGTTTCCCGTCGGCACCCAGCAGCTGGTGCGGAGGTTCTGGTCGCGCATCGACCCGAGCTCCGAGACCTCGTCCCTGTGACCGCGCCCCGCGCCTTCGAAGCGGCCTTCGAGATCGAAGAGCGCGGGGGCGAGCCGTTCGCGCAGCTGGACGGCTTCGGGGGCTACACCCTCGGCTGCGCGACCCTCGCGGTGGCTCGAGGTGTCGAAGGACTGTCCTTGCACGCCCTGCACACCTGCTTCGTGCGGCCCGTGCCCACCGACCGCGCGGTGGCGCTGCGCATCGAGACGATCTCCCAGGGCCGCCGCTTCGCGCGCCGCCGCCTGGAGATCCGCGAGGAAGGCAAGCTCCAGCTGGACCTGATCGCGAGCTTCGCTGTACCCAGCCTCGGTCCGGAATTCTCGGATGCGGCGCGCTTCGACGTCGGGCGGCTGCCGCCCCCCGACGACCTGCCCAGCGAGCACGAAGTCGCCGAGGCCGAAGGCTGGACCTGGGAGGACGGCGATGAGCCGATCATCGAGATTCGCTGGTGCGGTCGCCCCTGGGCACTCGAGGCGCCCGCGGAGTCATCGCTCTACCATGCCTGGGTGAGGCCCGTCACGCCGCCCGCTAGCGACGCCGGTCGCGTGGCGGGGATCGCGTTCACGAGCGACTACCACTCCCACTGGCCGGTCGCGCGCAAGCGCGGCGGCTCCTTCGACACCGAGGGGTTCACGAGTCTCGATCAGGTCGTATGGATCCACCGCGATGACGCCTGGGACGACTGGTGGCTGCTCTCGAGCTGGACCGACCAGGGTCACGCCGGACGCTCCCTCGGTCACCGCAGCTTGCGCACCCGCGACGGACGCCTCGTCGCGTCCATGGCCCAGGAATCCCTGGTCCCCGGCGCGACGCCGCGCAGCGACGGACCTCGCCCACACGGAGAACCCCGATGAAGCACCCCGAGCTTGCCTTCTACACCCTGGCCGGACAGCCCGAGAGCCCCCGCGACATGCTGGACGAGCTGCGCGTCGGCGAAGCCATGGGCTTCGGTACCGCGTTCATCTCCGAACGGTACAACTCGAAAGAGGCGTGCACCTTGTCCGGGGCGGCGGGCGCCGTCACCGACCAGATCCGGATCGCGACGGCCGCGACCAACCACAATACGCGCCACCCCATGGTCACCGCGGGCTACGCGCTCACCATGCACGGCCTGACCGGCGGACGCTTCGTGCTCGGGATCGGCCGGGGCATCGTGCCCATGCAGCGCGCCTACGGGATCCCCACGATCTCGACGGCGCAGATGGAGGACTTCGCGGGGGTCATCCGGCGCCTGCTGCGCGGTGAGCCGGTGATCGGCCACGACGGCCCGATCGGGTCGTATCCCTTCCTGCACTTCGGCGCCGAGGTGAAGGCCCCCGTGCCCCTGCTGCTCGTCGCCTTCGGGCCCAACTCCCTCGCCCTTGCTGGACGCTGCTTCGACGAGGTCGTGCTCCACACCTACTTCACGGACGAGACGACGGCGCGCGCGGTTCGCAGCGTCAAGCAGGCCGCGGAGCAGGCCGGGCGCGACCCCGCTTCCGTGAAGGTGTGGTCGTGCTTCGCCACCGTCGGCGATCATCTGCCGCCGGCGCGTCGCCTCATGAAGACCGTCGGTCGCATGGCGACCTACCTGCAGGCCTACGGCGACCTGCTGGTCCGGACCAACGGCTGGGACCCGGCGGTGCTCGAGCGCTTTCGAAGCGACTCGCTGGTCAGCGGCTTCCAGGGCGGCATCGACACCAAGGCCACCCCGGACCAGCTCGAGCACATCGCCACGTTGATTCCCGAAGATTGGCTCGCTCCCTCGGCGACGGGCTCTCCCGACCAGTGTGCCGACGCCATCCAGGGGCAGCTCGACCTGGGCTGCGACGGCGTGATCCTTCACGGCGCTTCGCCTTCCGAGCTCGAACCCATCGTGAAGACCTGGGCGACGCGCAAGGCCACCTCGTGAGCGACGGCCTTCCGGACCGCCCCGAGGCGATCACGCCCGAGCTGCTCTCGCGCGTCTTTGCAGACACATACCCCGGTGCCGAGGCCGAAGCCGTCGAGATCGTCGACGCCCACAGCGGCACCACCGGCCGCGCGCGGCTGCGGGTGCGCTGGTGCACGGACGTCGGCGCGCCCGAGCACGTCTTCGCGAAACTCGCGCCCACGGACGAACTTCAACGCGAGATGGTCGTCAGCACGGGCATGGGCAAGCGCGAGGCGCGCTTCTACGCCGAGCTCGCCCCCAGCGTCCCGGTGCGGGTGGCGACGCCGTACCACACCGCCTGGAACGACGAGGGCACCGCCTATCTGATGCTGATCGAAGACCTGGCCGCTCGGGGCTGCAGCTTCCCCGGCTGGAAGGACGCCGCCGTCCCCGAGTACGCGGCCTGGATGATGGACACCCTCGCCCTGCTCCATGCGGGCTTCTGGGAGAGTCCGCGTTTCGAGGACGATCTCGCCTGGATCGACCCGCCCATGCGCGCAGACATCGGGCCGCTGCTGGTGCGCTCGGCGCTCGAGCAGTTCGCGGACGAGATGCCGAGCGACTTCCGCGCCCTGGGCGAGCTGTACATCGAGCACGTCGAGCCTCTCTCGGACCTGCTCGACAGCGGTCCACAGACCCTCCTCCACGGAGACTCCCATCTCGGGAATCTCTTCGTCGAGGACCAGCGGATCGGTCTGCTCGACTGGGCCTGTACATCGCGCGCGCCGGGCATGCGCGACGTCGCCTACTTCCTGTGCAACTCGGTCCCGAGCGACGTGCGCCGGGATCAGGAACGCGCGCTCGTCGCGCGCTACCTCGCGGCGCTCGACGCGGCAGGCGCGCCGGCCGCGCCGTTCGGGGCTTCCTTCGACATCGCCTTCGACCGCTACCGGCGCTACGCGGTCACGTCCTGGGTGGCCGCCACGGTGACCGCCGCCGTCGGCAGTCGCATGCAGGCCATCGAGATCGGCATGCGCAGCATGAAGCGCGCGACGGACGCCATCGTCGAACTCGGCACCCTGGACCTGCTGCGCGGCGAACTCGGACTTCGGGGCTAGACGAGTTCCGTCAGCTCGCGATCAAGAGGCGGAGCCGGTTGCCGACACGCTCGGCATTGGTCGTCGAAGAGACTCAGCTCGCGATCAGGAGCCGCAGCCGGTTGCCGACACGCTCGGCATTGGTCGTCGAAGAGACTCAGCTCGCGATCAGGAGCCGCAGCCGGTTCCCGACACGCTCGGCATAGTCGGCGATGTCCGCGATCCACAGCACCATCTGGTGCCAGTAGACGGTCGCGACCCCCAGCTCGGCTTCCATCGCGAAGAGCTTTCGACAGGCAGCGTCCTGGAGCTCGTCGGTCTCGCTCTCGATGCGGGCGAGCTCCGAGATCATCTCCTCGACGCGCGCGACTTCTCGGCCCGCGAAACCCGTCTCGACCAGCTCATCGAGCTCGTCGATGATGCGTTCCGCGTGGGCGCACGCCACGACCACCCGAGCCGCCAGGTCGCGAAATGGGTCGATCAGCCCGGGCGGCAGCTTCATGCCGCGCTGGTCCGCCAGCTCGGCGATGTCCTGGGTGACGTCGGCGATCGAATCCTGGTTGTCGAGGATCTCGAGCATGTCGCGGCGCTCCATCGCGAGCATCAAGCGCCGGGGCAGATGGCTGCGGATCTGGTGCTTGATCTCGTCCGCCTTGTGCTCGAGATCGTCGATCTCGTTGCGCTCGCTCTGGATCGCCGCCAGGTTGCCAGACGCCATGGCCTCGACCAGGGGTTCGATTCGCCGCGCGCACGCGACCGCCGCCCGCATGTGTTCCTGCATCGGGCCAATGGGCGACCGGCCCACCAATTTGTCGATCCACGCCATGACGTCCTCCGGGCCGGCTAGTCGCTGAGCAGGCCCTTGAAGAAGTAGTAGAAGAAGATCGCGAGCCCTGCCGAGATGGGCAGGGTAGCGACCCAGGATACGACGATGCTGCCGACCACACGCAGGTCGAGGGCGCCGATGCCTCTCGCGAGACCCACGCCCAGGACCGCACCCACCAGCACGTGGGTGGTGGAGACCGGGATCCCCAGCCGCGAAGCCAGCACGATGGTGGTCGCGGCAGCCAGCTCGGCCGCGAAGCCGCGGCTCGGCGTCAGCTCGGTGATCTTCTTGCCCACGGTCTCCATGACCCGGTAGCCCCAGGTCGCCAGGCCGAAGACGATGCCGAGGCCACCGACGGCCAGCATCCACGGCTGCACCGCCGCCTTGCCCGCCACCTCGCTGCCCCCGTTGACGACGCTGACGACGGCCGCCAGCGGGCCGATGGCATTCGCGACATCGTTCGAGCCATGGGCGAACGCAATCGCGCAGGCAGTCAAGATCTGCAGGACGACGAAGACCCGCTCGACCTGGCTGAAGCGGCGGTCCTTGACTTGCTTGCCCTCGTCGACGCGTCGCAGGAAGAACCAGCCGATCAGCGCTCCGACCAGTCCCAATGCGACCGAGCCCATCAGGGCCTCGGGCAGATCGAGGTGGAGCTTCAGGTTCTTCAGGCCCTTGAAGAGCGTGACGAGGCCGATGATGAAGAACACGTAGAAGAAGAAGAACGGCCCCAGCTTGCGCACCTGGGCCAGCGGATTGTCGCGGTCCAGCACCAGGGACCGCGTGAATTGGAAGATCCCGTAGGCGAGCACCCCGGACATCAACGGCGACGTCAGCCAGCTCGCGACGATCTGACCGACCTTGCCCCAGTTCACGGCCTCCGGCCCGATCGCCACTGCGCCGAACCCGACGATCGAACCGACGATGGCGTGGGTGGTCGAGACGGGGAGTCCCATTCGCGTGGCGCCGAGAAGCAGGGTCGCCGCCGACGCCAGGGCGGCGAGCATGCCGTACAGGATCGACTCGTCGGACACGAGGTCCATGTCGAGCATGCCCTTGCGCACGGTGTCGGTGACGTGCTCGCCCGCCAGGAAGGCGCCAGCGAACTCGAGCAGCCCGGCCACGATGATGGCCCAGCGGATGGTCAGGGCTCCCGAGCCCACGCTGGTGCCCATCGCATTCGCGACGTCGTTGGCGCCAATCGCCCACGCCATGTACAAGGCCAGCACGCCGGCCAACCAGATCTCGAAGGGAATCCCGAGCAACTTCACCCCCCGCGTGTCGCGGAGACCATCTTGTAACACTGGCGTCACCAGAATCCAACGCATGCGCCACGATTAGACGCGTGGCGACGCAAGCAGGTCCTGCCGATTCTGGCAGGGGCCTGGGAGGACTTCATGCCCGAAAACGAACAGCGAATCATCGACGGCAGCGCGTGGCGGGACTTCTGCCGCGCTCTGGAACGCGCCGGAGAGGCCGTCGTCCAGGAGGGAACGCCCGACAACGCCTTCGACCGGGCGGAGGGCTACCGCTACCTCACGCGCCTGCTGCGCGCGGGGCTGGAGAGCCACGTGGAGTCGTCGGATCCCCACCATCCGCGCTTCTTTCAACTCGCCAACGAGACCATCAAGATCGGCAACGACAACCCGGACAACGTCTATCACAACGCGAACATCAGCGGAGCGCTCGAGTACCGCGTCAGCGGTGAGAGGGGCAGCGTCCCCTACCTCACCTTCATGACCACAGGCGGCGGCTACGAAAGTGACGGCACGATGGCGCACACGGGTCAGCTCGACCTCGCGGACCTCGCGTGCGACGAAACCGGCCACTTCGAGATCGTCGTCTCGGCTGAGCAGCAGCCGGGCAACTGGCTTCCGATGCAGCCTGGCACCACGTCGATGATCGTGCGCCAGACCTTCGGTGATCGCAGCCGGGAGGAGCCGGCGAGCTATCGCATCGCGTGCACGAAGCCCGAACGGTCGGACAGCCTGCAACCGGAAGCACTCGAGCGTGGCCTGCAGCGAGCGGCCGCCTTCGTCGAGGGCACGGCGAACCTCTTCGTCGACTGGATGAGGCAGTTCGCCGCCCACACGAACGCCCTGCCCTCGAACGACCAGGCCATGTGCATCCGTGCGGGAGGCGACGCGAACATCCACTACCACAACAGCCGCTGGGCCCTGGCCGACGACGAAGCACTGGTGGTCGAGGTGAAGCCGCCCGAATGCGCCACCTGGAACCTGCAGATCGGAAACTTCTGGATGGAGTCCCTCGACTACCGCTATCACCGCATCCACCTCAACAAGACGACCGCACACTACGAGGCCGACGGATCCGTGCGCATCGTGATCGCGCACCGCGACCCGGGCGCCGGCTTTCCGAACTGGCTCGAGACCTGCGACCACGAGCAAGGTGCGATGCTGTTTCGCTACGTGGGGGCAAGCGACTACCCCGCCATCACGACCCGCGTCGTAAAGTTCGCGGCGCTTCTTCGGAGCTCGTCAGCGAGCTGACGGATCGCACGCAGATGGGAACGCGACTTCCTCGCCCTGGGAACGCGCGTTCCCGACGACACCGGCGCATCCGTCGCCGCCCTGCGCTCGGGCCACCAGACGCCCTGGAGCGTCGCGCCACCACGGCATTGCGCTTGCAGTCTCGGAACGTGAAGCGGGTTCAATAGGACAGGAGGATCGGTCGCGGGGTCGCCATCCCACGACGCCCCTCCAGAGCGACGGCATCAACGGCGCGCGGGGCCGTGGCGACGCGAACCGGGGACCGCATCTCCCGGCACGACGCGGAAGTCGCGGCAGTTCGCGTGCGACGTCGACGACTTGGGGCGGGGGTGTTCGTCATCGGGACCGGGCGGGCGGGGGCAGCCGGCGCCGAGCCACTTCGCCGGTACCTCGCCCGTCGCTTCCCCCATCCTCGGCCGGAGTCGCCGAGGGTCGCCGGGAGTCGCCGAGAGTCGTCAGAAGTCTGCGGAAGTCGCCGAGCGCACGTAGACTCGACGCCCTGGGCTGCACCGCACGCGGCCGATCAGGAGAGTCGCGATGGGCTCGCTCACTGGCAAGGTCGCTGTCGTCACCGGCGCCAGCCGCGGCATCGGCAAGGGCACGGCGATCGCACTCGGGGAGCAGGGCTGCACGGTCTACGTGACGGGCCGCACCGCCGGCGCGGGTGGCCGCAGCGTGGACGAGACGGCGCGGCTCGTGAAGGAGGCAGGGGGCGAAGGGCGACCCGTTCAAGTGGATCACGGAGACGACGATCAGATCGCCGCGCTCTTCGAACGCGTTCGCGACGAGGCAGGACACATCGATCTCCTGGTGAACAACGTCTACAAGGTGCCGAACCCTCCGGCCTGGGCCGGCGGCTTCTGGGACCATCCGATCCAGATCTGGGACGACCAGGTGGGGATCGGCCTGCGCGCACACTACGTCGCCAGCTGGCACGCGGCGCCGCTGCTGTTCGAGACTGCCGGTCGCGGCGACCGCGCCGCGATCCTGAACGTCTCGTCGCCAGGCGGTCAGAGCTACCACTTCTCGAGTTCCTACGGTGCGGGCAAAGCGGGCCTCGACCGCCTGACGAAGGACATGGCCGTCGAGCTGAAGCCCAAGGGTGTCGCCACCGTGGTGTTGTATCCCGGCGTGGTTTCCACGGAGTTCATCACCGATTCCGCTGCACAGACCGGGATGGATCTGTCGAAGGCCCAGACGCCGCTCTTCGTGGGCCGCGCCGCGGCCGCCCTGCTCGGCGCGGACGATCTCATGGCCCGCTCCGGCAGCATCCAATGGGTCGAAGACCTCGCGGAGGAGTTCGATCTGCTCGACGAGCACGGCACGCGGCCGCCGGGCTACCCGCGGCGAGGCGAGAGTTGACCCTCGACGAGCTGATCGCCATCGAGGAGATCCGACGGCTCAAGGCCCGCTACTTCCAGCTGATGGACCAGAAGCGCTGGACCGAATGGGCCGAGGTCTTCTGCGAGGACGTGCGGGTCGACACCACCCAGGAAGGATCTCCCCTGCTCGAGAGTCGAGACGCCTTCGTGGCCTTCCTCCCGCCGCTTCTCGAAGGCGTCAAGACGGTCCACCACGGACACACGCCGGACATCCGCATGACCGGCGTCGACACTGCCGAGGCCACCTGGTCGATGGAAGATCACCTGTGGTGGCCCGCTGAAGCCGGCGGGCGTCATCTCTGGGGCACCGGATTCTACTTCGAGAAGTACCGCCGCGACCCGGACGGCCAGTGGCGCATCCTCGAGCTCGTGCTGCGGCGGGTCCGCACCGAGGTGGACGGAGTGCAGACCTTCCCGCGCGACGACCCGTGATTGCCGGAGCCGCTACCCTTCCTGCCCAGGTCGCCAGGAGGTCGCCGCCATGGCCGACATCACGGTTCGCAATCTTCGCTTCCGCTTCGACGAGCCCGTCGACTTCGACGTGCCCGACGAAGAACTCGGAACCGTGCTCTCGACCCTCGCGCTCTCGATGACGATGCCATACCTCGAGCCCTACCTGATCCGCACGATGAAGGTGGCAATCCCGCAGATCTCGTCGCCCGCGCTCGTCGAAGACGCCAAGCGCTTCTCCCAACAGGAAGGCCATCACTTCCGGAACCACGCCAACTTCAACAATCAGATCCGCGCCAGCATCGGCGAGACCGGAGCCGACGCCCTGCGCGAGATCGAGGCGGATCTCGAGGCCGACTACCAACGATTCACCAAGCAGAAGCCCCTGCGCTGGAATCTCGCCTACGCCGAGGGCTTCGAGGCCATGACCTGCGCGACCGCGCTCGCCATGGCCGAGACCGGCGCCTTCGACGGCGAGATGATGCCCGGTGGTGAGATCTGGCCCTGGCACATGGTCGAAGAGATCGAGCATCGCACCGTCGCGTTCGGCGTCTACGACCACCTGGTCGGCAGCTACGCCTACCGTATCTGGTTCGGGACGCGCGCCCAGCTGCACTATCTCGGGTACATCAAGCGCTTCGCCGTCTCGATGGCGAAGACGCTCGGGCGCGAGGCCGCGCGACCGCCATCCGCCCTCGAGCGTGACGCCCGCCGCCGCTACCTGCGCACCTTCCTGCCGTGGTACGACCCCGGCAAGATCGAACTGCCGGCTGGAGTAGAAGATCTACTCCAGCGCTACGACGCGCTGTCCGCTTCGCCCTAGGAGCGTGCGCGGCAAGCCGGGGCCTGCGGTTCCGACCGGCCAGCGCGACTCATCCAGCCCTGCCGTTCCCAAGCGAAGCCCAGCCAACAGAGGAGATTCGAATGAGCGCCCCCATCGACGAGTGGCACCGGATCGTACGCGAGAAGGACTTCGGCGCCCTCGACCAACTGCTCGCCGACGACGTCGTGTTCCACTCACCCGTCGTGCACACGCCCCAGGAAGGCAAGGCGATCACGAAGCTCTACCTGTCCGCCGCCTTCGGTGTCTTTTCGGGTGGGTCGGATGGCGGGGCGGCGGGGGGAGCGGACGGACCCGCCCGGCCCGCTAGCGAGGCCAGCAAGTTCAACTACGTGCGCGAGGTAGTCGGCGATCGCGACGCCGTGCTCGAGTTCGTCACCGAGATGGATGGCATCGTCGTGAACGGAGTCGACATGATCCGGTGGAACGACGCGGGTCGGATCGTCGACTTCAAGGTAATGATCCGGCCGCTCAAGGCCATCAACACCGTGCACGCCATGATGGGGCGCATGCTCGAGAAGCTGAAGGGCTAGACGGCGTCGTTGCCAGGGGGCGGAGTGTGGGTAGGGCCTGCTCCTCCCTGGGCGGTGATGTTTTCCCCTTGCCGGCTCTTCGTCATGCCATACGTCGTCACAGGCCCTACCCGCACCCCACCCCTCGTGACTCCGGTGCATGCTGGCGAACGCGAGCGCTCGTCTCCGCGAGGGGATTA
>JAJDAN010000060.1 GCA_029261855.1 Deltaproteobacteria bacterium | reverse complement strand
TGGCCTGTAACCCCTGGCCGCTGCCAATGGGGTCACCTTCCTCAGGCTGAAGGACCAGACCCGGCACCCGTCCATGGAGACCGTTCGAGCCTACGCCCGTCAGACTCGCCTCGCCCGTCGGTGCCCTGGGTCTCGGAACGGCAGTCCGCACGCTTCCTCCCGGAGCGAGGCGCAGCTAACTTGTCCCGCAGGGAGGTGGAGACGTGACCAGTACGACTGCTGAGGTGAGAGCGCCACGGCTCAGCCCAGCGCGAAGCTGGGCCGAGCTGCCTTGACTATCCTCGGTCGGTTCATCGGTATCGACCGGCACCAGTCGCCGGCCGCCCCGGATCTCTGTGGAGCGGGCCGCGACGCCCGTGCGCTCTGCGCGCTGTTCACGGATTCCGTGCCTGGGATCGACGCAAGAGCCCTCTTGGACGAGAACGCGAGTTGTGAGCAGCTCAGGGCCTCGCTGCAAGAGGTCTTCGCCGCCGCAACCCCCGACGATACCGTCATCTTCACGTTCTCCGGGCACGGGTCTCACGACCACCGCCTCATCGCCCACGATACCGACCTTGACGATTGGGAAGCCACCTCGATCGCGATGTCGGATCTCGCCCAGATGTTTCGGGACAGCAAGGCTGGCTCCATCCTGTGCTTCCTCGATTGCTGTTTCAGTGGTGCGACCCCCGCGCGAGTTCTCGAAGACAGCCCCGCATCTCGCGACACGCCCTTCGACGGGGCGACCTTCGGAGGCACCGGCCGGGTCATGGTCACAGCCTCTGGCCTCGATGAACCCGCATACGAACACCCTACAGAGCGACACGGGCTCCTGACGAAGGCGCTCATCGAAGCGGCGCTCGGGGCTGATGGCGCGCTCCCCGTGGCTTCCCTGATGGAGAGCGTCATCGCGGCGGTTCGCGCTCGCGCGCAGACAATGGGCGTCGTGCAAACTCCCGTCCTCTTCGGAAAGATTGACGGTGGCTTCGTGATGCCGGCCCTACGGCGAGGCGACGCCTACTTTGCTGAATTCCCTGATCTGATCCGTGTCCCCGTCGGCGCGCCACTCGATGACCTTCTCCAGCTCGGAATTCCGCAGGAGGCAGTGGATGCGTGGAAGGTCGAGTATCCCGATGGCCTGAACGCTATCCAGCAGACTGCAATCAACGAGCACGGCGTCTTGCACGGAGAGTCCCTACTCACAGTCGCTCCTACCAGCTCCGGCAAGACCTTCGTCGGCGAACTCGCCGCGATCCGCGCCGTCGCCGACGGGCGCAAGGCGGTCTTTCTGCTTCCCTACAAAGCGCTCGTCAATGAGAAGTACGAGCAGTTCTTGTCCGTGTACGAGGACCGCATGGGCGCGAGGGTCGTTCGATGTACTGGCGACTACCTCGACGAGACCGCCCTGTTTCTCAACGCGAAGTACGACATCGCCGTTCTAACCTTCGAGATGTTCCTGTCTTTGGCCGTGGGGAACCCAGCGGTCATTCATCGACTCGGACTCGTCGTCGTCGACGAAGCCCAGTTCATCACCGACCGATCGCGTGGCATAGTCGTTGAGCTGCTCCTCACGTATCTCGCGACCGCGAAGCAGCGCGGCATCGAACCCCAGGTCGTGGCGCTCTCAGCCACGATCGGGGACCTGAACCATTTCCACGAGTGGCTACAGTGCGCGACGCTGATCTGGTCGGAGAGACCCGTTCCGCTCGTTTACGGCGTCATGGATAGGGCTGGGGTCTTTGAGCACTGCACGGAGAGCGGGCAGGAGGGGCAGACACAGCTCTTGCCTCCCCACGCAGTTCACCAGCGAAAGCAGAAGGCATCCTCTCAGGATGTGATCGTTCCCTTGGTTCGAAATCTCCTGAACGATCCCGAAGCCGACGAGCGCGTGCTCATCTTCAGGAATACGAGAGGTGCCGTTGAAGGGTGCGCCATGTATCTCGCAAACGAGCTTGGTCTCCCACCGGCACAGGCCGTCATAGACGCCCTTCCTACCGAGGACGCTTCAACGGTCAGCGGGACGCTTCGCAAGGCACTCGGTGGTGGAACCGCGTTCCACAGCACGAACCTCAGTCGGGAAGAAAGAGCAGCAGTCGAGCAGGCGTTTCGCGATGCCGGCTCCGGCGTGAAGGTTCTGGTGGCTACATCTACGGTTGCTGCCGGAATCAACACTCCCACTTCGACGGTCGTCATCGTGGAGCATTCCTTCCCCTGGGAGAATCAGGAGTTCACACGATCGCAAGTTCTGAACATGGCTGGTAGGGCCGGCCGGCTCGGGTACAACGAATCCGGCCGCGCAGTGCTACTCGCAACGACTGGCATGGAACGGCGACGGCTGTACGAGAAGTACGTCACGTCGCCCCCAGAGCCCGTCGAATCGACGTTCTCGACAGACGACCTCGCAACTTGGGTCGTGAGGCTCCTGGCCCAGGTGGAATCGGTACCTCGCGCCGATGTTGCAACCTTGCTTGCGAACACCTACGGCGGCTACCTGTTCGCCCGTACCGACCCCTCATGGCAAAGGCGTGCCGCCAGTGAGATCGAAGCTCTGGTCAGCCGAATGCTCGATGCGGAGCTGATCGAAGAGGTGGACGGCGATGTCTCCCTCACGCTCCTTGGCAGGGCTTGCGGCAACTCCTCATTGGCCTTTGAGTCTGCTCTACGGGTCGTCGAGATGGTACGAGAGGCTGAATCCGCCCTACAGCCGATGGACCTCCTCGCGCTGGTGCAAGTACTTCCCGAGATGGATGCGCAGTACACGCCCCTCTTCAAGCGCGGCCAGAAGGACCGCGTGTGGCCGGGTGAGATCCAGCACCATCTGAGCCCGACCGCATCATGCTGGATGCGCACGCACGCTCGCGATCAGTGGGCACCGACCGCGCGAGCGAAGCGACTTTGCATTCTGGCTGCGTGGATCGACGGCACGACGACCGAGGCGATCCAGAATCGGTTCACGATCAATCCATTCCAGGGCCTCGTCGGTCCTGGCGACATCCGGGGGATCGCCGACGCCTCACGTTTTCGCCTTCGATCTGCCTACGAGATCGCAGTCGAAGCCCAGCCTTCGGTGTGCCCTGATCCCCAGGAGATGGACGTATTGACTCGGCAACTGGAGGTGGGCATCCCGCCGTCGCTGGTGCCGCTCTTGGAGATGCCGTTGACCCTCACACGAGGCGAGTACCTTGCCCTCGGCGATGCCGGAATCACAACGGCGGATGAATTGTGGGCCGCGGAACCCGACTTCCTCCGATCCATACTGAGTGCAGCGACGGTCACCCGGATCGAGCAGCACCGACCAGAGAGAAACCCATCGCCCGTATAGTCGCGTAGCCCGTCGCCGCCGTCCCATCCTCCCCGAGCCGCTCGACCTGGGGCGTCGGTGTCGGCGGGCAGCACGAGTGCAATTTCGCGATCGGTCATCTGGGGCTCCGGGAAGGTGTCGGGACGATGAGTTATGGGCACCTATCCCGCCTCGGAGCCAGGGTCGCCAACGCCACCCGTGCGCAGGTAGGCGGCTCCGGGAGCCAGGGTAGGGCTGGAAGTGGTGGGACGTGTGAAGCCGGGTTGGATTGGGACTGGGGCGAGTGGGACGCGTGGCAGCCGAGGCGCCGGTGGGTCAGAGTGGAGCTGGTGGAGGCAGGGCCGGACGGGGGAGCCGGCTCTACCCGACCCTCATGTTCAGCCCCTTCGGATACAGGCTGGAAGATCGGATCAGATCCTTCTCCATCTCTCTTGCCGCCTCTTCCGTTAGCCCGTAGCCAGACACATCGTGTACGCAGACCGCGTGCTTGCCCTGCATGTCCCGAATGGCCTCGTGAAATCGGGCAGAGCTGGACTTCCTCAGCGAAGACTTGATGTGCTGGATGTATCGCTTGCTCCATGTCCGCTTTGTGAGGCCGACGTAGGTCATGCCGGGAATAGTCTGGTAGCCCTCTCTGGATCGCGAGAACCTGAAGATGTTTATCTTCTCTTCTGTGGTTCCTTCTGCCATCACTCGCGCATACTCCTGTGGGCTGACGAGGGGAGTCTTGTAGGTATGCCTATACACGAGGTGCTCCCCGTCCACAGGCCAGTTTCCGGTAAGGAACTGGAACGGAACGCAAAGAATGGTCTGGCCACCGAAGTACGGGTGATTGCTTCTGATGTACAGCGACACCATGCTCGGCAGATCGCTGCCCTTCTGGGCCACGGCCACAAGAGCGCCGGAGTCAAGATCCTTGTAGCAGACGAGCTGAAACCCAGTATGAATCTCTCGGCTCTTTGCTGCCGCGGCAGCCTCGGTCGCGAGGGCCTTGGATTCCGGGGTACCGGCCAACGCCGCTTCTGCGACCTTGACGGGGAAGTGCTGACCGAAGAAATAGTCGACGATCCTGGGGTCAAGAACTGTCTTCACGCCTCCCCCTCATCCGATCTGATCGCGTCGGCGTATCGGATGGGTGGAATCATGACATTAGTCGCCACGAGAGCCGGGGCCATGGGAAGCCTCTTTGCTGGCTTTGCAGCACTCATGAAGATGGCGACTTCAAGTCAACTCGACTAGGGCGTCACCCTGCGAACAGGAACGGAAACTCAGGCTTGCACCACTTCATGACCCGCTCATAGATCACGGCATCATCCTCTCCATGCAAACCGACGGTCAGGTAGAAGTTCTTCCCCTCGTGCTTTGCGAAGATGATCCACTCCCCCGTGATACGACCGGCGCTCGCGCGGTCTCGGAAGGCCCCGTCGATGAAGCGATAGGCGATGCGGTTTATCAGCCCTTTCGTGACGATGCCCGACTCCTCTGCGGCCATCTCCTCTGCGAACATCTCCAGTAGCTCGGGGCTCCCGCCGGACCCAAGCTTCCAGTGACTCCCGATGTTCTGGGGAATGAATCGAGGGTTGAAGAAGTGCTGATGCCATAGCCCCTTCAACGGTGGGCGTTGAAACTGGGTAGCGGGCTTCGTGCTGGTTCTCCTCTCGACACCCTCGATGCTCTTGATCTCGTCGGATATGTGGAAGGTGTCGAGGATCGCGCCGTCGCGAAGTTGCCGGAGCTGCGTGAGGAATAGGCTGGTGAATATCGCGTTCGGCATGTTGAAGAGAAAGTGACTGCTACGGATCTCCTCTGCCTCATCTGGCTTGAGGAGAGCTTCCTGTTCATCCTCGTTGGTGCTCACGATCTCAATGATGCGATGCGCGTTTAGATTGCGCCACCTACTACCCTGGCATGGAATCGCGCCGGCTGTAACGCGGATTCCCGGTTCGGAGAACGCCCTCGGTCTAACTGGGTGGGGTTGGGTCTCTACGATTGAGGACATCCGTTGTTAGTATCTCCACAGAGAGTCTGGACGGCCCTCGCTCGCCGCCTAGAAGGGGGCGTCGGGTAGACGCCCCGCGCGGAGATCTCGCCCTCGCCCCGACTACTCCGTGCAGCCGCGACGCTGGCTGCCGGCGCAAACGCCCGCGCAGCCCGGGGTGCGGGTGCTCGACGTTGACGGGGCGAACTGGGAGATTGCGAGCGCTCGCTACGGTTTCGCAGGGTTCCCACCGATGCTGCCGGACATGGCAAGGGCATGGACGAGTCGCGATGACCAGCGGTGGAGCTACGCCATCAACGCGGCCTCGACCGCGCTGGCCGGAGTGGTCGAGCCGCCGGACCCGCCGGAGCTTCGATTTCGAGACATCGTGGCCGGCTCGATCCACTACTTCGTGGCGGCCGTCTTGCACCGGCTCTGCCTTGCAGCGCCCCCGGCTCGATCGTTATCGGCAGCGATCGAGGCCGCCCGCGAGTCGCGGGCGCTCGCGGAATGGATTGCAGCACCGATGGCGGACCCGCCTGTTGAGATCGAGGTGCCCGCTGCTCCGGACCGCTGACCCGCCAACTGAGCTGCGCTGCCAGCGATGGCCCGGGTATGTTGAACCCCGGACCCAGGATCGACCACGGATTGGGGACTGGCGCTTTTGACTTGGAAGCCGGCCCCAGGGTCATCGGGAGGGTCGTGGGCTCATGGTCCTCGTCGTCGAGGCGAAGCTCGTCCCACGGGTCCAGCTTGGGAGATGTCAGCAATCTCCCCGGTGGCTGCGCCGCCTTCTCGAAGTTCACGATGCCCTCCTCTGCTCCGCGCCCAGCCGGAACCGGGGCGCTCACAGAAGAGATAATCGGTATCGAGCGCCGCGAGGTGGCCGAACTGCGGGCAGATCGGAGGCACTCGTTCGCTCCGTCCTGGGTCCATTTCTGACGCCATCAGGGCGATGGCTATAGCCTCTCAGCGAGGGCTGGCCGGAACCGGGTCCGGGAGTTCCACGACGAGGAGGGACGGGACGACCCTCTGGGCTCCAGTCACGGTCTCGTACTCGAACACTCCGACTCCCTTCGTATACCCGTGGAATAACCCACGAGGTGCCGACGCTTCGGCAAAGTCGAGGTAGTAGGTGTCACCCCACTGGCTGTTGTAGAGCGCCCGGCTTCGACTGAAGGTCTGAAGGTTGCTGCCGATGAACTCATAGCACTTCCCCTTCACGTCATACGGATTCGATCTTGTCAAGTCGAGGTATCCATAGACGCCACCGGGACAGAGTTTCGCAATCCTGCGCTGACGCGCCCTTTCCTGCTGAAGGCTTCTCTCCTCGGCAACCTTGCGAGCGGCTTCCTTCTCGGCCGCCTCGCGGCGAGCCAGCTCAAGAGACCATGCCTCTCGGGCCGCGTCGATGTCCTTTCGCGCACTCACTACCGCCGATTCGCTCGTCTCCAATGCAAATCCGTCGGACTTCCGCGCGATCACGGACGAGTGCGTCCCGTCCTCGGTCCCAGTGCGGTGTGCGGTGACTTCAAGAAGTAGGCGAGATTCGTCGTCGGGCACGAGCTTCTGGAGGTCGAAGCTCACGAGCCCCTGCGAGCCCGCACCGCCGCTCCATTCCACGGGTTCGCGATTCCCGTGCTTCGTGCTTGTCAGCTTCAGGCCAAGGCGAATTTCCTCCGAGCGAGAGCGGCTCACCATCGGATCGACGATCTCGAACCCCTGCTCTTCTTCAGATTCGTCCAGGGCGCGAGCGCTCTCTGTGTACTGGCATCCGTCTCGGGCTTTGCTCCTGGGCAGGCAGAGGACCTTCGGGAGTCCGAGGCTCCAGTCCCAGAACAGGAGATGTCCCAGCCCCAACGTCACTGCGAGATTCGCCAGCTCTCCGACCACCGCATCGCCCGGCTTCAACGAGACCTGATGCTTTACCCGATTCTGCTCGTACTCGCGGCGCAGCGGCCGGTGCCGCTCGATCACGCTCGTGACATCCAGAGCAAGGGTGTTCTGTCCTCGAATCGAGGGGCGGATGTCGAGGGAGACCTTCCCTGTCTCCGCAGGGTTTCCGGCAGGTGTGGTCCGAACGAGGTCGCCCCGACGGATCTCCGTCTTGTACGTCGTGTGCGTGCAGGCGGTTCCGAACGACAGCAGGAGGAGTCCCAGCAGTGCCCCGCTCCACTTCGATGCTCGATGACGATGGGATTGCATGGTCGATCCCCCTACCTCTTGGCGAAGCTGTACCCGACGGCCGGCCCCCGGGTTGCCTCTGCCACGCAGGCATTGGCCTCGCTGAACTGGAATTTCTGCCCCCGAATATGCTTCGCGAGGCAGCGGTCGAGGCGCTGGATCTCTGCGATGTCGCCGGTGCCCCCGGACATCCTGTCCCGAAGCTCTATGAGCGCGTTCTCCTCGCCCATCACGCATTCGAACATTTCTCTCGGCCACCGCGGGTGGCGCTGGCTCGATTGAAGGCACCGATCGGAGATCGCCCCGAACGCCGTGGCCCAGGCGTGAACGCCCGCCCGGTAGTCCATCCCGCAGTCGCCGCAATCGAGGAAGACCGTCACGAACTCGGGTGCCTCTACGAGCTGCCCAATGGTCTCGTCCTGTGGGGAGGACATCAGCGCGTCTGCGATCGTGCCGAGCATCTCGACATGAGCGGGATTCTGAAGCGAGGACGGCGATCCGAGCGAGTTCGGGGCCTCGATCTTCGCGACGAGTGCGAGGAACTCACTGGAAGGTTCACCGGGCTCCGCTGCCGCCGGTGCGGGACCTGCCGTGGGTGCCGTTGCTTGGGCGATCTGCGGAGACTCCGGCTCGGGCGTGCTCTCCACGCTGTCGAGTAGCCAGAACAAGGCGACGGCGGCCACGAGCAATGCGGTGGTGCCGTAGATCGCGTTGATGACGCCTCGACCAATTCTCGCCGCGAGGCTCTTGGGCTCGCCGCGTGTCGTGAGAGAATCTTCGGGGCTGGTCTGCGTGTCGTCCTTCATGTCGGACCTCCTCGTGGTGACCGGGCCGGGCTACTCACCGCAACGCCAGCATTGAGGCGAGTTGGCCCACTCGGGATCAGCCGAGCTGGGGCTCCCGGCGATGGACATGGGCCGAGGGAAGTCGTGGCTTGGCACAGAGGGGGCGTCAGGCTGGCTCAGCGCTCCCAGGAGCGCGTGACGGGTGCGGCCGCGATCAGGAAGGACGGGCGGAAGTCCCGGAATCGGGTTGAGGAGGACGAGATGGCACGAGGCAAGCCGACAGCGCCGCAGAAATCGTCCGAGAGCGACGATCGCGAGCGGGCGGGTGTTCCTGATGGACGGAGGGTTGTCCCGGAAGGGGAACGCCTCGCCTATCGGATGCCGTCACCCGAATCTGTAGGCAGATGCTCGGAGCCCGGCACCACGGCGGCCTTGCGCTCCATTTGGAGCGTGTCGAGCGCAACGGAGCTGACCGTGATCTCGCGCTTGCGGCGGCGACCGGCGACAGCCACGACCATGCGCACCCCGAAGTCCCGGAGCACGACCCGCTGGTTGGCCCGAGGCAGAAATGCCCAGCAGCCGAAGGTGAGCGCGAGATCTCGAACTACGCCGTCATCCAGTTCGACCTTGCGCGACTTGGCTCGCTGCTGCCTCTCGACGCGACGTACCTCGCGGTCGATCTCACCCAGGTCGTCCCGCAGCTCGTCCAGGGTGAGCAAGCCCTCCTCGTAGAGGTGCTGCGCTCTGCGGCGGCGGGCGTGGAGCGCGGCCAGGGCCTCGTGGTGACGGCGGCGCTGGGGATCGCGCCGGTGCTGAACCGCCATCGTGGCGAGGACGATCTCCTCCAGGGTCTCGGGGGTCCCGAGCAGCTCGGGCACGAGTGCGTCGAGCATCGCGTCGGCCTGCGGAGCGCTGATCTGGAGCGCATCGCAGCGACCGGAACGACGGCCCCCGCAGCCATATTGCCAATAGACCTTGCCCGCCTTGCGGGACTCGACGAGCCACAGCCGGTACCCGCACTGGGCGCAGACGAGGTGCTCGGCGTAGGTCGCGGGTGCATCGAGGCCCCGAGGTCGAGGTCCAGGGCGGCGACGGTCGCGGAGCATAAGTTGAGCCCGTTCGAAGTCGTCGGGAGCGATGAGGGGCGGATCGAGCACGGTCTCGTTGATGATCTCGTCGGGAGCCCGGGGTACGCGCTCGTGACCCTGATAGCGGCATCGAACCTCGTAGCGGCCGGCGTACAGCGGATGTCGGAGCACCGTGCGCACGCTGGATGCCGGAATGCCCGTCTGCCGCGAGATCTCCGCGTAGGAGGTCTCGCCCCCGAGCAGGAGATCGAAGGCGGCGCGGACCTGTGAAGCGCCGGGCTGGACGTAGGACCATTTTCCGGCCTTGCTGTCGTAGGCGACGCCACGCGGCAGGCCGCCACCCTCAGGCTTTCGGCCCTGGCGGCGGAGGATTTCCTTTGCGCGCTGGGTGCGGCGACGGATCGCCTCCCGCTCGTAGGCGGCGAATTCGGCCTGAAGCATCACGGGCAGGCGATCGACGATGAGGTCACGAACGCCTGCACTTGTGATGATCTTCGTGTCGGTCTTGCGGAAGGCTTCGAGGATGGCGTAGTCGGCGAGACTCTCGGGGCGCATCAGGCGATCAGCATCGCTGACTACGACTCCGTACAGCTCGCTAGCCTCCACCCGCTCCAGCAGGCATAGAAACCGAGGCTCCTCCAGCATTCTGGCCCCGCTGTGATGCAGCTCAATCGTGTCCACGAGGTCAAGCGCGTGCTCTGCAATGATCTTCTCGACAGCGGCGCGCTGGGCACTCAGACCCATACGCCCTTCGGCGGCTTGCCCCTCGGTGCTCACGCGCACGAGGGCGACCACGCGCCGCCCGCGCTCTTGCTCAGTCTGGCGGTCGCTCATGACGACTCTCCCTGTTCGACCCCGGCGTTTGTTCCGGGTCGGTCGGGTGAGTCTGTCGGGTTGGCGGTGAAAGCCTCGTCACGGGCAGCCAGCGCGCGGGCGGCTGCGACGATGGCGGCTGGCTCGTTCTCGGCGACGGCCCGGGCGAGGCTAGCGAGCCGCGCGCGCAGGTGATTGGCTGCGCGGGTGGCGCTGGTCAGGGCAGTATGAACGTCTGGTGGCATGGTCGGGTCTCCTCAGCTCGTTCCGCATGTACGCGGGGTTCACTGAAGAGATAAGTCCCGGAATGTTCACGAATGTTGATAGTGATCCCGGTCAAGGCCGGGTCTCTACGGAAAAGTTTCAGCGCAGAGGCGCCGTGAGAAAACGCGTAATCACACTGTGCGGAACGTTCAAGTGTACCCCAGAGCGACAGATTCGATTTTCGGCTGTTTTCGATGCAAATTGACCCGAAAGAGACCGTGTTTTCCGTCCGCGCCAGACCGCTCGGGCGCCTGATCTCGTACCGCGCCAGAACATCGGGATCATGTCGCCCTGCTGGTAGCGCTGCTGAGACGCAGGTTCGGTGGCGCTCGATGGCGGGGCGCCAGCACGCCCGGCGCGGGAAGTCCGGCGTCACGGTGACCTCCCGCTGAGTGCCGACGTGACCTCCAGTGTTATTTCCGCAGTAGGAGGAAACTATGGAACCGAAGACGGAACGACGGAACTTCAAACTGTTCGGCGAGCTTCACCCGAACAGTAGGTTGACGCGCGCCCAGGTGGTCGAGATCCGGCGAGAGGCGAAGGTGCCCGACACCTCGCGCGCGTGGCTCGCCCGGCGCTACGGCGTGAGTCGAAGCTGCATTGATCGGATTTTGGCGGGAGAGACGTGGAGGGAGGCTCTTTGAGCGATCCGGGCGGTCGGGCTCGATCAGCCGCAGCCTCGGTGCGCGTGATCGGGTAGCCCGCACCCCAGGCGCTTCTTCGAGGATCCGACATCCCGCGCTATACTGAGCAACTAGGCGTCGGACACGCCTGCCGCCCGCGCGAAGGCTCCGCCAGTCCACACCTGATTGTCTTCCGCTTGTCGAATTATCCGTTCGGCTCGTGGTCTTGCGGGCGCCGATACGAGCCATTGAGCGTGAGGATTCGAAGTGGACACCATCCGTTGGTTCAGAGACCGAGCGAAAGCCCTGCTCAAGGGATTCAATCGAGGCGATGATGACGCACGGCGCCGAATTTCTGCCGTGTTCCGGGACGAAGGCAAGATCACCCTTCAGAAGGCGCAGCACGTAGTCGCGATCGAGGCTGGCTGCGGGTGTTGGAAGGATCTCCTTGACACCCCGGAAATGGGCCGCCGGCTCGCTATCGCCATGACCCAGGAGCCATTGCTGAATGACTTTGGGATTGGGCTCTTCTCCGAGCATGGACGAAAGCCACCGGGGGAGAAGGCTCGAATCTTGGCGGAGGACCGCGAGAAACTCAGGGGTAGCCTCGATGACGTGGCCTGGACGGTGCGGTGGTTGGGATCGAACATCGAGCCGATCAAGACGATCAACCGGCGTCACTCAAGCTACGGACTGAAGCACCTCGCGGAGAGACAAGGCCCCAGGCGCTATCTGACCAATGGCGTCTTCATCGCCGCAGCCATTATCGCCGAGTACCCGTGCAAGACTTACCCGGGCTCTCCGAATGCGTGTTTCGGGATGAGCGAGAGGAGCATCAAGCGGCTATCCCAGTAGCGATCCAATCGCGGTCGGCCATGCGCCCCGTCAATGGACGCGCAGGAACATCACCCAACTTGCCCCCAGACGCCGCAATGGCCGCCAAGACTGCGATCCGGGCCAGCCGGTGCGTCGGTAGTTGAGCCGTAGAATGCACGGGCACAGCGCACGGTCCACAAGCACGCCCCGTGAGGCCGCTCTCCAACAACACTGGACCCACTCGGTACCAAGGTTCCGAGTGGGTCCCTTTCGTGTGGGGCATTCTTCGTAGAGCCCCCGGGCTTTGGAGTGGAAACCGCCACGCCATGCCGTGCCATGTGTAGGTAGGCTTACTTTAGTGGACCTCTCTTTTCGCTTGTCGCGATATCACTAACAGTGGCCTCCTTTCTTGACCCTCTTACCATCTCGACTCGTGCAGCCGCAACCGCAAGGTGGGGTCAATTTCTCTCTGCTATTGCTGCTTCAGTGCGGTTCGTTATTCCGCTCCACAGCCGTATGCCCCCGCAGAGCCCTGGGCAGTTGGTTCTTTCTCCCCTTCTTCTTTCTCTCGCTCCTTGGCGAGCATCTCGACGATTCGCAACTGCTCCAGAAGTTTCGCCTCCCATCCCGGCGCCGATCTAGCTGCCCGCTCCATGAAAGGCCCAATTCGAATGTGGTCGTTCGCCATGGATGCTTCGGCCATTCTGCGGGAGAAGTACCTCTTGGGTTCCTTCTCCTCCTCAGAAGTTTCCCGCGTCTGAGGCACAGGAGCATTCGACCGAGCCTGCGCTCGAAGCTTCTCAACAACAAAGGCAATTCGAGCATTGGCAAAGAATCGCCATACCTCGGCCTTGATTTCCTCTGCATCGTCGGGATCTAGATTGGGCAATTCTCTAGAACTGATTCCCAGAAAAGCCGCCTTGGCTTTGTCCCAGTCACCCTCCGTGGTTGCCCACGCAGATTCTGCCCACTTCGAAAATACTTCTTCCAATTCTCTGCTGACCATTTGTCCTTCCTTTCCCCGGAACGTTCGATCTACCCTGTTGTCGAGTGCCGGAGGCCGAATGCAAGGTGACGACGAAACTTGAGTGAGTTGCATTGTTGTTAGTCGAGTGAGATTGTTGTTAGCAAGAAAGTGAGATAGCCACCCAACCCGAGCCAAGGCTGGCAGGCTGGACCGGCGACAGGTATTGGAAGCCGGGAGCCAAGAAACTTGAACCTAGAAAAGTGGATACGGAAGGACTTCCTGTGTGTTCAGCACGTTGCACAGTGAGGGCTTATCCTTCGGTGAACTCACGACAGTGGGAGGCGACGCATTCGCGAGAGCCGGGAGGCCCTCCACACTCCGACGACCGGGCGCCCTGCGGATGAGACTCGAATCGCGAGGCGGCATCGTCATCCGACGCGGATGAGTGGCCTCAGCCTCGCGCTGTCTGGGAACTGCTTCGGATTCACTCGCCTGATGCGTACTACTCGGTACGCTTCCCGACAAGTCTGCGGGAATGCGGCTATCTACGTATTCCAGCACCGCCTCGTCCACTCGCTCTCGAAAACGCTGGTACGCCTCTTCGCAACCGATCTTTGAGCGAACCTTGGAGTACAGGAAGTGATCGTACTCGGTCAGCTCGTGCCGAACATAGTTGCATGTGATCCGGCGCAGAAACGCGGGGTCGCTATGTCTGGTCGCGGGCAAGAAGTCCAGTCGCAGATCTCCGCTCGGGTGGTACCGCCGGAAGTCGTTGTAATGGTCTATCGCACGCGATAGGAGCTTGTTCGTCCGCCTGACGTGAATCGGCGTGGACTCCACGAGATCAACCAATTTCTGGCGCTCGCGATCGGCGTGCTCTTTAGCCGCCCTCCTTCGTGCCGGCCGGCGGGCGAGAATCCTCTCCATCCGCCTCTGAAAGTCGGCCCGTTGCTCCGCGGTCTCCACTCGACCGAGGGCGTACAGCTTGCATGGTGGGCCGGTCCGGTAGTGCGGATTCTTCACGAGCTTGTCCGGCTCACCAAGAAAGTCTCTCATCAGCGCGGCTGTCCATCCGCGATCCTTGATTGCCTGCATGCTCGGATGGTCGCCTTCTTCCATCTTGCTCATGACCGTCGGCCCTCCTGCGAGGCGAGGACCAGCAGCGTGGACTCCTCCATGTCGAGGCGTTCCCGGATCGCCTGGATGCGGTCCTTTTCCTCGCCCGAAACCTCGTGGATGAAGCGGCCCATCGCGTTGAATGCAGAGGTTGCAAGGTCTGGCTTTCGAGCCGGTTCTCGCCCAGCACGCTTCGACGGCTCCGTGGCGCCCTTGTCAGCGGGTACCCCCGGCTCACGTCCCTTGTCCGCCTCGTCCGGCTGAGGCCCGCCATCGAAGGGGAAGCGCATGTACTCTTCGCCCTGGACTTCAGGCTCGTATTCGTCAGGAGCCTGCTCCGCGTCTTGCTCCCGCAGCAAGCGCTCAGCCTCGCGAATGGACGAAACCTCGTCGGGGTCGATCCGATTCTCGGCGGCTGACTTCGCCAGCTTCATGTAGCGCCGCGCGTGACGCGGCGTCCCCGCAAAGTTCTGCTCGACCCACGGGATGAACTTTCCATGCGGGAGAGCTTCCTTCGCTTTCTGGAGCAGCTTCCCTGCCTCCACGGCGTGCCCTATCGCTTGGCCGGCCGCGCTCGCTGCCTGCCGGTGCTCTCGGTTCGCCTTGTCCGCGAGTGTCCTCAGACTCTCGGCATCCACAGTCGTGCTCGATACTCTCATTCCTTCACTTCCTCTCATCTGGTCGCGGCGTCATTGCCGCCACAGCTCCTTTAGGAAAGGAAGGCCGGGAGGGGACTCGCGGACCGGCAGGTGAGCGGCAAATTGGACACGCGCGTCCGTTTTGCCGCTGGTCTGCCTGTCGAGACGCCACGTTGCCGGCACTGGGGAGCCGGCCGGCCGGTGCCGAAGCCCGAGTGTTCTCCGGGATGCGACAGCGGGGGCTATCGGGGAACAGAGGATGACCGGGCCCGGGAAGCCGGTACGGTCTCGCAGAGGTTCACCGAGGCGGTCGGCGAGAACCGCGGGCGACGTGGCCGAACGCGACCGGCCAAGGGATGCGCCCTTGCTTCGGTTCTGTCTGCTCATGAGGTGTCCTTTCGTGGCGGCCGCCGAACACCGACGGCCTGACACCTCATCGCGAGCAGACTCCGAAACTTTACCGATCTGCGGGCGAAGATCTCTCGCGGTCATTTATCGGGGGAATCGTGAGGAAACTTGAGCCGAAATCTGCGGAGGTGCGAGGATTTTCTCGGCGCGCACAGATTTTTCTCGCCTCGGGCAACTTTTTTCGAGGCGAGCGGCCCGAAACGCCCTGACTCCGGGCGGCGCTGTCGCCTCGCTTCCGCAGGTTGAGCTACTCCTCGCCCAGCCCCACCTCGCTGGGGCCGACGCCGCACTGCTCGACGTAGGCGCGCTTCGTGGCCTCGGGCTGCCGGTCGAGGCGGATGTAGGGGCGAGTCAGGACTACGGTCCCGTCGTCTTCGACGGACTTCACCGTCGCCGAGACCTGAAGCTCAACGTTCCGCAGGATCGGGTACCGCCCGGGATGGCGATACCCCCTGGCGTTCACCGGCTTCGAGTTCCTGCCCGTCCACGAGGCAGATCCGCCCAGATCATCGCGGAAGAGGCAGGTGATGCTCGGCTCGACGTAGCCCCACGCCAGCCGCGTGCGAACCCGGCGCTTCTCCAAGCGGAGGGCGAGGTGAACCCGGCGACCGGAACGGGGACCATTGCTGGAATCAGCCGCCTTGGCTCCCGGCTCCGCACGGCGCCCCGCGGCCTCGACGCCATCGTTCTGGACAAGGAGCGCATCTTCCTCGGCCTTACGCCTCTGCTTGCGGGCAGCCCGGGTCTCCGCATTTCGAGCCCTACGGCGCGCTACCTCGGCCTTCCAGCGAGCTTTCGGGTCCTCCCCGACCTCGGGGTCGCTAGGTTCAGCGCTTGGCCTACTGGGCGCCTCCGAGCGCCTCTGCCCGTCGTTCCGGTCGTCCTCCGAACCTAACTCTGCCCTGCTGAGCTTCGAGTTCCATTGCTCCTCGACAGCCCCGGGTTCGGTCGCGTTCTTGCTCTGATACAGCGATGCCCGGTGTCCGGCGTCCGTGATGACGAAGTTGCCCCGGGTTTCGGCTTCCCAGGACGATTGGAGGATCGTGAGGCCGGGGAACGGCTCCGCGTCCTCGAAGATGACGTGAGCACTTGCCCGCTCGGCGCCCGAGGCTCCCCGGTTCGCCGTGATCCTGTACCTGACCGTCTCTCCGGGTCTCAGCTCGTCGTAGCGCCGCAGCGTCCGCCGCCACGCCCGTAGGAACCAGCGGGGCTCGTACACGCCGAAGTCAACGCTCAGGGTGACCAGAATGCTCTCGCACCAGCCGGCATAGCGTTCGAGTGCCTCGTGGTGTCTCTCGTGGTCGGAATCACGGAAGACCAGTGGCCTCTTCGTCCGTTGCTCCTCGTAGGACTCGAACGGGCCGGCGTCTCGCTCCATCAGGGAGAGGAAGTTCTTCTTCGAGCGTGGCTTGCTGGTGTCTGGTGGCATGGTGGTCTGGTGCTCCTTGGTTGAACGGGTGAATTCGGGGCTCTGGTTGAACTAGTGACTCTGGTATCTCTGGCTCCGGGTGGCTCTGTAAGGGTGGGTAGTCCTCTAGCTGTTCCTCTCGGGTGTTCACCCGGAATCCATTGTTGCTATTGCTCAGCACGGGCCACGGCCCGAATGCGGTTCCCCGCTCCGTGGTTCAGCTTCAGCTTGTCAGGAAGGCTTTAGAGAGGGATCCAGCTTCGCAGTCTCTCCTGCGGGCAGACGCCCCGAGAGCGCCCCCGGCTCCCGTCGCAAATGTTCATCAACGAGCGGTCCACCGGTCATTCGACGTGCGCCCAGCAGCGGCGGTGCAGTACCAGCCCGATGCACGACGTGGAAACGTTGAACGCTTCAGCTAGTGAGCGAAACGTCTCGCCGGCCTCGAAGCGCCGCCGGATCTCCCGCACATCGTGCTCGGATAGCTTTGCGCCGCCGTGCCGCTCGCCGCGAGCGCGTAGGTCTGCTGGTGGCTTGACCATCTGTCATCTCCTCAGGATTGTTGGAAGCACCTGCATAGATATAAGACCCTCAAAACTTCGCGTTGCTGGCGGAGCCGATTTCGCCGCTTAGATGTGTCCCCTGCATCGGCGGCCTCGATCATGCAAGGCGTTCCTTCCGCTGGTAGCCGTGCCCCTCGCCCATTCGGTCCACCCTCTCCTCCTTCGACCCGGGTGCGCGAAGATGCCAGCACCCACACCGCACCTAAGGCGCAGTGAACCGGCAGTTAAAGTTTCGCGCCTCCCTCGTCGAACACTTCCCCAAGCGCGGCTGAGCCACGCCTCAAGATTGAATACATGTCGCCACCGAGCTAGGCCGGACGCCCCGTGAGAAGGGACCGGCTGCTGGGCTCGGACGGGAACCCTCCCGTCAAGGGGCAGAGTGCTCTGACACAAGGCGATCTCTCTCTCACGAGGAGATCGCTTTGCCGAGCATCCACAGACGTCCTTTAGTAAACACTCGCGCGAACGGATGTGCGCTCTCAATGGGGCGTCACTTCCGTCCACCGTTCTCCCGCGTCCCGCGCTCTGATAGTCGAATTCGGCGGTCGTCCGACTGCCGGGTTGAAACTTCGGACTGTTGGCACCGCTGCGATCTGCGTCGCACTCGCGGCCCGTACACTAAAGGAACCTCATGACACGAGGTTCCTCGCAGCTCAGGACGACCACTGCGTCCCGCGACCCTGAAGGCCGACGCGCCATCCGCATCGCTCGGGCCGCCCACCTGTACGACATCGGCAAGACCACGATGCGCCGGATCTTGCGAGAGGCGGACGTTCTGATCGAGAGAGGCGGCGTCCATCTCGTCCGCTGGGAAGACCTGATCCGCGTCATGGAGGGACACCGCGCGGCTTCTACTCAGCCGACGCCGCTGGCCGAGCCCACATCCCTGAGCGATCACGATCGGGCCGCCTTCGCCCGAGCATCCCGTGAGCGATGACGTGCTACGCAACCTTCTCCGAGATCGCCTCGAATTGGTCGAATTGAAAGAACGTGCGGATGCGACCCAGCTCACCCGGAGCGAGCGGAAATCGCTCCCCCTCCTTCCCGCTGCGACCGTAGATCCTGTCCACCATGCGCGTGTCGCCGTGCCCGAAGTGCTCTTGGACCAAGCGGCTCGGGACCTTCGCCCGCCGAGCCGCGAACACGAAGCTGTGCCGCAGGATCTTCTGCACGTAGTCCTTCGGCAGCTCGACGCCGGCTCGATCGACTGCCCGTCGAAACATTCTGCACCACTTCTTGTAAGGGAACGCTGCCTGGGGGTTTGTCGGATGGGGGAAGAGGAACCCTCCGGCGCTGCCCGTAACCAGTCGGATCTGAGCGAGCGTGTCGTTCACGTTCTTGGTCGAGATCGCGGACCACGTATTTCCGGTCTTGGTCGGTCCGAGCGCTTCATCGCGCCGCTTCCACGAGACCCGGATACTCAGAACCGGGCTGGCTGGATCGACCGCCCTCCAGTGGTACGGACCCTGTTGCCCCGTATTCCACTGCAACGCCGCGACCTCGCCCCAGCGAAGGCCCGAGTACATGAGCAGCTCCGCCATGAGGAAGGGCACCACCTCCTCGTCGCTGCTGGGCTGACGGAGCTGGAGCCGCACCGCCTCGACCTCCTCGATGCCCCACCACCTCAGCGGAGGGTCCTGCTTGGGTGCCTGCCAGCGCGTTGCGCTGAAGAATCTGGGCTGTCCGACGATCCAGTCGTTGTCGATCGCGTGCCGGAGGAGTTGCTCCAAGGCGTTCAGCCTTGAATTCACGGTCCGACTGCCAACGGAATGCTCTGGATGCCACCGGGTAGTGTCCTTGGGGTCGATTCGTCTCCAGAGCCGGTCTCCGCACGCTTCCGGGGTCACGTCGGCAACCTCGGCGAGGGAGTTCTCGTGGAAGGCCAGCGCAATCGCTCGGAGCCAGCTCGCATAGTTTTCGCCGGCTTCACTGCCCGGGCGTGCGGTGTAGACAGGGAGGAACAACTCGACGGCTTGGGACATGGACAGGCCGTAGGCCGAGACGACGCGGGCTTGAACCGGGGCTGCGGCGGCGGCGATCTGGTGGCCGTCCGTGCTTGCAGGAACCCCGGCCTCGTCAGCTCGCTCCTGCGCCATGCGCAGAGCTTCGTCCACGTATTGCCTCTGGGCCGTCCACTCCTCGCCCTTGAGCCAGCGCCAGTCTCCGTCACGGACGGCGGCGAGGTTCAGAGCATCCGCGAAGATCCTGGCCTGCTGCTCGGTCTCGAAGGCCATCTCGCGGGTCGCGCGCCTCGGCCGCCCGCGGAAGAGCTTGGAGGCGCGGACGATGGACGTGCCGCTCTTGTTGCGGCTGACCTTGTGTGGGGTGGTGGTCGTTCTTGCCATGACGGTGAGGCTCCAAGCTCGCGGGTTCACCATCCCCTTTAGTCTAGGTCCGCGCCCTCCCCCGGATTGCGCGGGAATAGTGGGGGAAATTCTGGGGGAGCCAATATGTGGGGAAGCCTGAAAGACAACAACCCCGCCAAGCAAAACACTTGGCGGGGTTGAATTTTCTCTGGAGCACGAGACCGGGTTCGAACCGGCGACCCTCACGTTGGCAACGTGATGCTCTACCAGCTGAGCTACTCGTGCCTGGAAGTGCTTTCGGGCAGGAGGTTTTACGGGACCCCGGGGGCTCCGTCAAGGGTCGTCCCGGGGGGCTCCTGATCCGAGTTCGAGTCAGAGCTTGGTGATCTTGTCCCGGTTCGCCTGCACGCCCGCGGTGGCGTTGCGGGTGTCGAAGACGCCGTGGGCTTTCGCGACGAGCTTCTCGTAGTCGATGGCCGTGTGGTCGGTCAGGATGACGACCAGGTCCGCGGCGGCGACTGCCTCGTCGCTGAGGTCGGTGTTCTTGTAGACCGTGCCCTCGATGCTGCACTCCTTCACGTGGGGGTCGTGGTAGGAGATGGCGGCGCCCTTCTCGGCCAGCAGCTTGATGACGTCCAGGGCCGGCGACTCGCGCATGTCGCCCACGTCCTTCTTGTAGGCGACTCCCAGGATCAGGATGTTGGCGCCGTTCACCGCGAGACGATCGTGGTTGAGCAGGGTGGCCACGCGGTCGGCGACGTGCTCGGGCATGCGCCCGTTGATGTCCGTGGCGAGGTCGATGAAGCGCGCCGGAAAATTCAGGCTCTTCATCTTCCAGGACAGGTAGCTCGGGTCGACGGGGATGCAGTGGCCACCGAGGCCGGGCCCGGGCTGGAACTTCATGAAGCCGTAGGGCTTGGTGGCGGCTGCATCGATCACTTCCCAGACGTCGAGGCCCAGGCGCTCGCACATCAGCGCCACCTCGTTGACGAGGCCGATGTTGATGGCGCGGAAGGTGTTCTCGAGCAGCTTTACCATTTCGGCGCTCTGGCTCGAGCTGACCCGCACGACGGTCTCGAAGATCGTCCCGAAGAGGGCGGCCGCCAGGTCGGTGCACAGGGGCGTCTCGCCGCCCACTACCTTCGGCACGTCGCGCACGGCGAACTTCTTGTTGGCCGGGTCGATGCGCTCGGGCGAGAACGCGAGCGCGAAATCTTCTCCGACGGCGAGACCCGATTCTTCGAGCATCGGCACGAACAGGTCGTGGGTGGTGCCCGGGTAGGTGGTGGAGCCCAGGATGATCAGCTGGCCGCTGCGCAGGCGCCGGCGGATGTCCTCGACCGCCTTGGCCATGTGCGAGACGTCGGGGTCCTTGGTGCGCGTGAGCGGGGTCGGCACGCAGATATTGATGACGTCGAGCTTGGCGAGCTCGCTGAGGTCGCTGGTGGCGTGGAAGCGGCCGGCGGCCTGCTCCCGTGCGACGTCTTCAGAGGGCACGTCTTCGATGTAGGAGACGCCGCTCTCGAGGGAGCGGATCTTCTCGGCGTCGATGTCGAGGCCGGTGACCTGGAAGCCCGCCTTGGCGAATTCGATGGCGAGGGGCAGGCCCACGTAGCCCTGCCCGATCACACCGATACGGGCCTCACGGGACGCGATGCGGTCGCGCAGCTCTTGGAGTCGGCTCATGCTGGGGGGGGTCTCCCGAGGCTCGAGGCCTCGCTCTTCTTCGATCCGGGTTCGGGTCGCGTTCGGGTCCTAGACCCCACGGCCCCGTCCGGAGTTCAGGCGGCGTCCTCGGCGTCCTGCGCCCTCGCCTGGGCGCCGTTCGGGCCCGAGCTGCCGAAGTAGTCGGCGAAGTACATGTACCCGGACCACAAGGTGAGTGCCGAGGCGATGGCCAGGAGTGTCAAACCAATCTCGTGTGCGGGCAGACCGAGCGTCTCGTGGTGGAAGAGCAGCGCTCCCACTGCAACGTTCTGCGTCACGGCCTTGAGCTTGCCCTGCCAGCTGGCACCGACCACGTGGCCCTGGGTGGACGCGATGCCGCGGAGGCCCGTGACGGCCAGCTCTCGGCCGATGATCACCACCACCATCAGGCCCGCCCACACGCCGGTGAGACGTCCGGCAGCCATCATCATGACCAGCGCCGTGGTGATCAGCAGCTTGTCGGCAAGCGGGTCGAGCAGCTTCCCGATCCGGGTCACCTCGTTGCTGCGGCGGGCGAGATAGCCGTCCAGCAGGTCCGAGCTGGCGGCCACGATGAAGAGCCACGCCATCAGCGCGCTGCCGGTCTTGGTGAGCGCATAGGGGATGAAGATGAGCGCCGGCACGACACCGATGCGCATCATCGTGATCGTGTTCGGCAGATTCCAGAAGCGCTCGTGCTTGAGCGGCAAGTGAGCTGCTCCGGCGCTCAGCGGCTTCGCACGGGGATTCGTGCCGGGATTCGCAAGCGTGCCTGCTTCGCTCAAGACGATGGTCCTCCGTTCATCGGGGGGGCCGAACCGCCTGGGGGGCACGCCTGCGGAACTGAGCGTTGTAGCCGCGATAGTAATTCAGAACGCGGGTGACGTAATCCAGCGTCTCCGGGTACGGGGGAACGCCCTGATAGCGCGCAACGGCCTCGGGACCTGCGTTGTAGGCCGCCAGTGCGTGCTTGAGGTCTCCGAAGCGGTCGAGCATCTCGCGCAGATATCGGGTGCCGCCGTCGACGTTCTGCCCGGGGTGGAAGGGGTTGCGGACGCCGAGGTAGCGCGCGGTCCCCGGCATCAGCTGCATGAGGCCCTGGGCACCGACCCGTGAGACCGCGGTCGACACGAAGTTCGACTCGGCGGCGATCACCGCCTTGACGAGGGCAGGCTCGACCCGGTGGTCGCGTGCAGAGCGAAGGATCAGGCGGTCGTACTGGTCGCCCACCGGCAGCTTGCGGTCGCTCCGCCGGGTGGCTTCGGTGGGCACACTTTCCGGGCTGGTGGGGTGCCACTCGTAACGGGCGTCACGCGGACGGTCCGTGAAATGGACGACACCCCGATCATCGACGTAGCGATAGACGGACGCATCGGCCTGCTGCACCCCGCCGATGAGCAGGAGCAGTCCGAGTGCCGCGAATCCGATGGGATATCGACGCATGAGGGCCCCTATCTTTCCACACGTCGGCCAAGACGCACGTCCCGCGCGCCAGGCCTCCCCTATGCGTCGGCACCTGGCGCCGCCACGTTTAGCCCCGGATGATCATCTCAGGCATGGCGCGCGCCGATACGTGCCGAGACCGAGCACAGGCCAACCCCGGGGGGATCCCGCAGCATGCGACAGGCCCGAAATCCCGACCGGTTCTCTACGCTTCCCCCGCTGGCGGCCCCTGGAATCGGCTTCGGGCCCAGAACACCCGGCAAGTTCGGGACCTTCGGGAAGGACCCTCGGTGACGACGCGGCACCAATTCGACTTCCTGGTCATCGGAAGCGGCATCGCCGGGCTCTTCTACTCCCTGAGGGTGGCGGAACACGGCAGTGTAGGCCTCGTGACGAAGCGGCGCGGGGACGATTCCGCCACCAACTGGGCGCAGGGCGGAATCGCCGCGGTGCTCGACCCGGCGGACTCCTTCGAGTCGCACGTGCGCGACACCATGCGTGCGGGCGCCGACCTCTGCAAGGAAGACGTGGTGCGTCACGTGGTGACCCGGGGCCCCGACGCCATCGACGCCCTGCTCAAGTACGGCGTCGACTTCGACCGTCGCTCCAGCAAGGAATTCGACCTGGGCCGCGAAGGCGGCCACAGCAAGCGCCGCATCCTCCACAACCAGGACCTCACGGGACAGGAGATCGAGCAGCGCCTGCTGGCGCGGGTGCGCGCGCATCCGGGCATCACCCTCTACGAGGACCATTGTGCGGTCGACCTGCTGACCGCACACCGGGCCGGTCGCAACGAGGCGAATCGCGCCCTGGGTGCCTACGTGCTGGACTCGCGCACGGGTAGGGTGGAACGCTTCCAGGCGCCGATCACCCTGCTCGCCACGGGAGGCGCCGGCAAGGTCTACCTCTACACCAGCAACCCGGACATCGCGTCCGGCGATGGCATCGCCATGGCGTACCGCGCGGGCGCGACGCTGGCCAACATGGAATTCATGCAGTTCCACCCGACCTGCCTGTTCCACCCGCTCGCGAAGTCGTTCCTCATCAGTGAGGCGGTGCGCGGCGAGGGCGGCGTCCTGCGGACGCGTTCCGGCGAGGCGTTCATGGGCCGCTATCACGAAATGGCCGATCTCGCGCCCCGGGACATCGTGGCGCGGGCCATCGACACCGAGCTGAAGCGCAGCGGCGACGAGTACGTGGTCCTCGACATCACCCACCAGGACCCGGACTTCATTCGCGACCGCTTCCCGAAGATCTACGCGCGCTGCAAGTCGTTCGGCATCGACATGACCCGGGAGCCCATCCCGGTGGTGCCCGCCGCCCACTATTGCTGCGGCGGGGTCCGAACCAACCTGAACGGCGAGACCGACCTTCCCAATCTCTTCGCGGCCGGTGAGGTGACGAACACCGGGCTGCACGGCGCCAACCGGCTGGCTTCGAATTCCCTGCTGGAGGCCCTCGTCTTCGCCGAAGCAGCGGCGCGCGAGGGCATCGAACGGCTGGCGGGGATCCCCGATTCGGGCTCGCTGCCCGAATGGGAGTCGGGCGATGCGACCGAGAGCCACGAGGCCGTCGTCATCACCCAGAACTGGGACGAGATTCGCCGCTTCATGTGGAACTACGTCGGCATCGTCCGAAGCGACAGGCGCCTGGCGCGCGCCCAGCGGCGCATCGACCTGCTGCGAGACGAGATCAACGAGTACTACTGGAACTTCCGCCTCACCCCCGACCTGATCGAGCTGCGCAACCTGGCGACGGTGGCGCGACTGGTGATCACGGCGGCCCGTTTCCGCCAGGAGAGTCGCGGCCTGCACTACAACCTCGACCACCCCGAACGCGACGACGCGCGCTTCTTGCGCGACACGCTCCTCCAGCGCGGTGAAGATCCGCGCTCGGATCCCGGATGAGAACCGCCCGCGCGACGCTTCTGCTCTGCGTGGCCGGGACGCTGGTCCTCACCGCGGCGGTACTCGTGGCTTGCGGCACGCCCGCGATCCAGCGCCACCAGGCCCCAAAGCTCACCGAACGCTCTCGCGCCCTCTACGCACGGACCAATCTCGAAAAGGGCCGCGCGCTCTACGCCGAGGGGCGACTCGACGTTGCCGAGAGCGCCGTGCGTCGGGGCCTCCGCTTCGAGCCCGACAACACGGACCTGCTCCGGCTGCACGCCGAGCTGCTCGAGCAGCTCGGGCAAGGCGACGCGGCGGCCGCCCAGCGCGCCCGGGTCGAGGAGCTGGCGCCTGCCCTGCCGCCCCTTCAGGACGGGCCGCATCCACTGTCGGACCCTCGCAGCCGCGTCCTCTTCACACTGCTCCCCCCCTCGCCGTCCCTGCTCGAATCCAGTCGCCGGGGCCGCGTGCCGCGCACCTGGCCCGACGGCGTCGAGGCTGCCACGCTGACCGAACGCCTGGGGGTTCGGGTGCCGTACGCCGAGATCGTGGTCCTCAGCGACGACCCGCACCCGACGGCGAGCTCGGTGCCGGCCGCGCAGGCGTGGCTGGCCGCAGAGGCGCCAAACGCGGTGGTCTCCCTGCGCGTCGAGCGCGCCTTCTGCGGTAGCTCGATCAAGGACGGCGACTTCGCGGTCGCCTGGTTGCGCGTCGCGGTCGCGCTGCCAAACCAGCACGAGAGCGACGCTCGCCTGATCCGCGTGGCGCTCGACACCGCGCCAGATCACGGCTGCGAGGCGGCCGCCATCGCCTACGCGGTCGAGCGTGTGCTCGAGCTCGCGCCGGTGCAGGAAGCGCTGGGCGCGGGCCCCCGACTTCCCGGCGATGCCTTCAGCGCGGACGCAGTGCGCACCGCCTTCCCCGTTCTCGACTGGCGTCTGCAAGAGGAGATCGCCCAGGGCCGGCGCTATCTGTCGCTGGGCGAGCTGACGCTCGCGCTGCGTCACTTCCAGAACGCCGAGCGCATCGATCCGGACGACCCGGTCACGCGTTCGTTCCTCGCGGAGGTTGAGCGCACCCTGGCGCTGGCGCGACTGCTCGAGCCGGTGACCGGGCAGACCCACGCCGAAGCCCGCGCCGCCGAGTCCCTGGAAGCCCAGCTCAGCACGTCCCAACGGATCGGCCTGGAGGCCCAGCTGGCCCACGAGCAGCAGCGCCGGCAAGAGATGCTGTCGGCGCTCGCGGTCCTGTACGAGCTGCGCAGCGCACCGACGCCCGGGATCATCGCGAGCATGCGACCCGTCGAGCTGAACGACCCGACGGCCACGGGCATCGCCCTCGCGTTGCAGCGGCTGCCCCCCGGAACGGGGCTCGAGGTGCGCTCCTTGTACGCACCCGACGGCAGCGTGCTCGCCCGTTACTACTTCGGCGACGGCGACAGCAACCCGGTCCTGCGCGAAGAGGACTCGAACGGCGACGGAGAAGCCGACCGCTGGGTAGGCTACGACGCGGGCGTCGTCGCCGAGGTCTGGGAGGCCGAAAAACCCGGCGGGCCGCCTTCCCTGCATCTCGTGTACGGCAGCGGCGGCAGCCCGATCGAGCGGGTCGAGCTCGACCACGACGGCGACGGACGTCTCGACCGCCTCTTCATCTACGCCGAGGGCCTGCTGCGCGAAGAGTCCTGGGACACCGACGGCGACGGCGCCTTCGACCGCTTCCAACGCTTCGACGAGACGGGCAGCCTGACCATGCGTGAGGAAGACGTCGACGGCGACGAGGAAATCGACGTGCGGACCGCCTACAACAAGGGGCGCATCGTCCGGCGCGAGATCCTCAACGCGGAGCTGCTGAGCGAGATCCAGTAGCCCGCGCTATTCCGGGGTGACGTACGCGGCCGTGATGCCGCCATCGACCATGAAGGTCGTGCCCGTGACGTACGACGAGTCCGGCGAGGCCAGGAACAAGGCCGCACGCGCGATCTCACTCGGTTCGGCCAGACGTCCCATGGGCACGTGGATCATGCGCCGCGCGCGCACTTCCGGGTCGGCGAGGAACTCCGCCAGCAGCGGCGTGTTCACCGGCCCGGGACACAAGGCGTTGGCGCGGATTCCCTGCCGCGCGTACTCGACAGCGATCTCGCGGGTCATCGCGAGCACGCCGCCCTTGCTCGCCGTGTACGCGATCTGCGAGGTGGCCGCACCGACGACGGCCACGAACGACGCGGTATTGACGATGGAACCGCCTCCGGAGGCCAGCATGGCGGGAATGCCGTACTTGCAGCCCAGGAAGACGCCCTTCAGGTTGATCTCGATCACCTGGTGCCAGACGGCTTCCGGGGTAGCGACCGGCGACCCATCGTCCGCGGGAAAGACGCCCGCGTTGTTGAACAGGACGTGCAGTCCGCCCGTCGCCTCGACGCAGGCGGCAACCGCGGCCTCGACGTCGCTGGCGATCGATACGTCCGCGCGAACGAAGGACGCGCGCCCGCCGTCGGCCTCGACGAGAGAGACGGTCTCGCGTCCGGCCCGCTCGTCGCGTTCGCACACGACGACGTGAGCGCCTTCGGCGGCGAAGATGCGCGCCGCCTCGCGTCCGATCCCGCTGCCCGCACCGGTGATGAGTGCGCCACGCCCGACCAGACATCCCTCGCGATTCGCCACGCCGTCTCCTCCACCGTCTCCAGGGAAAGGGCGACACGATACGCGTCTGGCTGCGGTCTGACGACCTTTGCGGCGGCGCCTGGTTACCCAAGACCGCGTCTTGGGTCAGGCTCCTGGCTGCGGTCTGACGACCTTTGCGGCGTCGCCTGGATACCCAAGACTGCGCCTTGGAACTGACACCTAGGAGGCCGACCCAAGACTCCGTCTTGGGATCTCGGCTTCCGTCGCAAGCGAAGCCTACGCTTCGCCAGCTAGGCGAGAGTCAGGAAGCCCTCGTCGAGCAGGTTCCGAAGTGCGTCGTAGATGGGGCCGTCGTCCTCGGGGATGATCTCCACCGCCTTCGCGACGGTCATTCCGACGGCCGCCAGGTCGAGCAGGGCTTCCTCGGTCTTGCTGAGCTCGGAACGGTCGCCCTTGCCCGTCGCAACCAGGGTCGACTGCGGATCGATGGGCGCGGCATCGAGCTGCAGGCGGGCCTCGATCTCCTCCGCCTCGTCGTCGGCCAGGACGAAGTCGCCGAGGGAATGGTCTCCGTCCGGGACGAAACCCGTCGGGTCGCCCGCCTCGTCGACGCTTCTGCCCTCGCCGGTCGCCTCCTCTGCGTCGAGATCGATGGCGCCCTCGCTCTCGGGCTGCGGCGGGGGCGGCGCGTCGAGCTCCTCGAGATCCATCAGGACGAGTTCTTCCTCGCTCTCGTCGGCGGGGGTCTCGGACTCGTAGGCCAAGGAAGCGGCGGTACCGGCTGCGTCCGACGCGACCTCGCCGGTCACTTCGGACACGGGGATCACCGCGCCGGCGACGAGGGCCTCGTCCGCCTGCCCCTCGAACGCGAAGCTGCCCTCGTTCCACGACAGCAGCTCGTCGAGTGCCTCGCGACCCGAGATCTGACCCACCTGCGCACGCAGGCTTCCCCGATCGATCACGATGTAGCCTTCTTCGTCGCCTCGACTGAGGGTCAACATGCCCTCGGGAGCGGTCGTCCCGAACATCGCGAGCACGCTGCGAATGCCCAGCGCGGCGATCGGACCGTTGATGCCGCCCAGACGCCGGGCGTGCTCCAATGAGCGCACCCGATTCATGAAGGCGGCGACGTCGGCCTCGCGCGCCTCGGGGATCTGGAACTGGACACCCACGCAGCTCACGCCCGCGGCATCGACGTGACGCGCGATCTGCCCCGGGACCTTCATCTGGTCGCTGCCCCCCGGCAAGCGGATCCGGACCTTCACCCGGCGACCCACCGCCGGCGCCTCGCCGGGCACCGCGATCAGCGCCCCCGAACTGCTGACGTTTCTCGTGTGCCCCTCGATCCAGTTGCCGTCGACCTCGAGATCCGCCGGTACGTGCGCCCGGGCGCGCGGCGCGACACGGCGTCCGGTTCCTAGCTGGCGCTCATCGACGTGCCCAGCCGCCGGTTGTCCGCCGAATCCCTCGAGCTTCGAACGCAGCTCGTCTCCGCTCATCATGAACTGGATCGCGACACCGGGCTGTGCCCCGGACTCGGCCATCTCGGGCGGGATGCAATGGACGACCTCGCCGGCCAGGATCACCGACTGGTCGCAGAACGCGAGCGCCAGCTCGAGTTCCACGCGTTCGCGCATCTCGATCTGGTGCCGGCTGGGAACGAAGATCCCACCCTTCGCGATGTTCTGCGCATACTCGCGACGGAACGCTTCTTCCGTCCGGTATTCGACGCGCAGCTTTCGAGGCACGACTCCGCCTTCCGGCACCGGAGACTTCCGGCACCCGTTCGTTGATTCCATCCCCTCGCGAAGAACATCGGGAGATCGGCGTCCGAACCTGACGCGCGCGAACACAGGAGCCCGCGGACGGCGCGAGACGGGCGATGGCGAGAGCAGGCGGTGAACGCCGCTCAGCCCCTCTCGAGGTAGCGGGCGCGCTCGAAGTCGGTGACCGCGATCCGGTGGGCTCTCAGCTCTGCGCGCGCGAAGTGCAGCAGGTGGGCAACTACCGGGTCGCCGAAAGCCTCGTGCGTGAAGCGGCTGTCCCCAAAGGCTTCGATGGCCTCGGGCAGGCTCTCGGGAACCCGCGGCAGCTCCTTCGAGCCGTAGCCGTCGCCCTCGAAGAGTGGGCCCGGGTCGGTGCCGGACTCGATGCCATCGAGGGCAGCCGCGATCAAGCCGGCGTACACGAGGTACGGGTTGGCGTCACCGCCGGGGATCCGACACTCGATGCGGAGACCGGCACCGTGCCCGACGACCCGGAAGCCGACGGTGCGGTTGTCGTAGGACCAGGCGATGCGCGTCGGCGCGAAGGTGCCTTCCACGTAGCGCTTGTACGAATTCGGGTTCGGTGCGAACAACAGGGACAGCTCTCGCGCATGCGCGAGCAGGCCTCCCACCGCGTGCCGGAAGGTCTGCGACGGACGCGCCTGGGTCCCGGGCAGCGGATCGGCGTTCTCGTCCGAGAAGACCGGCCCGCCGGCGCGGTCGGTGAAGCTCATGTGTACGTGCAGGCTGTTGCCCGCGTGCTGCGTGTCCCACTTCGCCATGAAGGTGATCGCGGAGCCGTTTGCGGCGGCGATCTCCTTGGCGGCCTGCTTGTACAGGACGTGCCGGTCCGCCATCTCGAGAGCGGTCGCGTAGCGCAGGTTCAGCTCGTGCTGTCCGGCGCTCGCCTCGCCCTTGCTGAACTCGACGGGGATGCCCGACGCGTCCACGTGCCGACGAATCGCACCGAGGATGGGCTCCGCGTAGGCGCCTGCCAGCAGGTTGTAGTCCTCGTTGTAGGCCTCCCGGGTCTGCAGCCTGTGGTAGGCCTGGTCGCGCGCCTCGTCGAAGCTCTCCCGGAAGAGGAAGAACTCGAGCTCGCTGGCGGTGTGCGCGACGAAGCCCTTGGCGGCGGCGCGCTCCACCTGACGCTCGAGGATCGAGCGCGGCGCCACGGCAATCCGTTCGTCACGCTCTTCCTCGAGGGAATGGCACAGCACGATCGCAGTGCGGTCCAGCCAGTCTGCCTTGCGCAGGCTGGACATGTCCGGGACGAGACGCATGTCGCCGTAACCGGTCGCCCAGCTGGTGAACGCGTAGCCGGGAGTCGGGTCCATCTCCATGTCCGACGCATAGAGGTAGTCGCAGGCGTGCATGCCGTCGTCCGCGATTTCTTCCAGAAAGAAGCGCCCGACGATGCGCTTGCCCATCAGGCGACCGTAGAGGTCCGGGATCGCGGTGATGACGGTCTCGATCTCTCCGGACTCGATCTTGTGCTCGAGCTGCTGGCGATCGAGACGCCCCGGAATCCGCTCGGTCACGAGTCGAGATCGTCCTCGACGGACCGGAAAAGCGACAGCTGGGGTGCGCCGTCTTCTTCCGAGACCGGGACCGGGTACTCGAGCGAGAAGCACGCGTCGCAGAAGCCCCGCTTGAGCTGGGTGTTCGACGTCGCGCGGAGACCTTCGAGGGACAGGTACCCGATGGAATCGGCACCCAGCATCTCGCCGATCTCCTGGGGCGTCATGCGATGGGCCACCAGCTCTTCCTGGTCCGGGGTGTCGATCCCGTAGTGGCACGGTCCCACGGAAGGAGGCGACGAGATCCGCACGTGGACCTCGCGCGCGCCCGCGCTGCGCAACATCGCCACGATCTTCACGAGGGTCGTCCCGCGGATGATCGAGTCGTCGACCAGGGCGACGCGTTTGCCCTCGAGGAAGCCGCGGATCGCGTTGTGCTTGACCTTGACGCGGAAGTCGCGGATCGACTGGGCGGGCTCGATGAAGGAGCGCTGCACATAGTGGTTTCGGATGAGCGCCGTCTCGTAGGGGATACCCGACTCCTCGGCGAAACCGAGGGCGGCCGGCGTCCCCGAGTCGAGCACGGGCACGACCATGTCGGCGTCCGCCGGGTGTTCGCGGGCGAGCACCCGACCCAGCTCCTTGCGGTACGCGTAGACGTTGTGACGCATCAGGTTCGAGTCGGGGCGAGCGAAGTAGATGTACTCGAAGATGCAGAAGGTCTCGCGGGTGTCGCGCGTGAAGGGACGCAGGCTGCGCAGGCGACCGCGGCGAATGACGACGACCTCACCGGGCTCGACGTCGCGCTCGAAGGTCGCGCCGATGAGGTCGAGGGCGCAGGTCTCGCTGGCCACCACCCACGAGCTGCCGAGCCGGCCCAGACTGAGCGGGCGGAAGCCATTCGGGTCGCGCGCGGCGATCAGGGTCTCGTCCGTCAGCATCACGATGCTGAAGGCGCCCTTCACCCGGGAAAGGGCGTCGATGAGCCGATCCTCGAGCGCGCCCTCCCGGGAACGCGCCAACAAATGCAGGATGACTTCGCTGTCGTTGCTCGAAGAGAAGATCGCGCCGCGACCCTCGAGTTCCTGACGGATGGCGACCGCATTCACGAGGTTGCCGTTGTGCGCGATCGACACCGGACCGCCGTCGGTCTTGGCGTAGATGGGCTGGGCGTTCCGCAGGTGGCTCTCGCCGGCGGTCGAGTAGCGCACGTGACCGATGGCGTGGCGACCCTCGATGCGCGCGAGGATCTTGTCGCTGAAGGTGTCGGCCACGCGGCCCATCGCCCGGTGAACGGTGTGCTCGCGCCCGTTCGAAGCGACGATGCCGCAGCTCTCCTGCCCGCGGTGCTGCAGGGCGTAGAGCCCGAGATAGACGATGTGTGCGGCCTCATCGTGGCCCTGGATCCCAAAGACTCCACACTCATCGTGGAAGTGGTCCGCCTCGTGCTCGGCCCGCAGGGCTTCGGCCCGGTCTTCCGGCAGTCCCAAGGACCCGGTGTCCCGCGCCTGCTTGCAGGCCGCTTGGCAGCCACCGGGGTGACGCGACGAAGAGATGCCGCGCGACGACGCCAGCGCGGGATCCGAGGGGCCGAACGGGGGGACCGTCATCGGGGCTCCGGGGGTTGGAGGGTGGCAGCGGGCGCGCGCAGTCTACCGGGCGGTCCGGCCGGGGTCAAACGAGCCCCGCGCGCGCAAGCGCGCGTCGACGCAGGAGAATTCGACCGGACACGAGGGCGCGGGTGACCTCAGTCGTCGTCCCAGCGGGATTCGTACGCGGCCGGGATGGCCGGACGCTCGGACGCCGGGAGTTCCGGTTCCGCTGCGACCGGATCCTTCTCTCGCAGGCGGATCAGGGCACCCAGCAAGGTCGCTGCGGGCAGATAGGCGGTGAATGGCAGCGTGCAGTAGGCGCCCGCTGCGAGCGCGTAGCCCAGCCGACGATCGTGCCGCACACCCATCCCGGTCGCGAGCAGATAGCCCGCTGCGCCTCCCAACACGAGACCGGCCCACAGCCCGATCGGCCCCAGCGTCGCGAAGTCGACGAGGTCGAGGATCACGCCCGCTGCGATCGGCCCGATCACGGCGCTTCGAGACGGCGTTCGATCCGATCCACCCGCTTGCCGGTCCTCTGAAGTCACCCGTGCAGTCTAGCGGCGGCCGCGAGATTGATAGAATACGCGGCTTCCCATCGAGGAGACCCGCCCCCATGCCCGCCGGAACGAAGACCGGAACCATCGACGACGCGCTGCTCGCCGAGCTCTGTGAGCACACCCTGCAGGACACGAACTTCGAAGGACTCGGGGTGCGCCATCCGGGCAAGGTCCGCGACAGCTACGTGCAGGGCGAGCGCCGTACGATCGTCGTGACCGACCGCGTGAGCTGCTTCGACGTCGTCGTCGGCACGATCCCGCTGAAGGGTCAGGTGCTCAACCAGCTGGCGGCGTTCTGGTTCGAGAAGACACGCGGTGCGATCCCCAATCACCTGATCGACGTGCCGGACCCCTGTGTCTCGACGGTGCAGGAGTGCGAGCTGCTGCCGGTCGAGTTCGTGTACCGCGGCTATCTCACGGGCTCGACCAACACCTCGATCTGGACCGCGTACGAGCGAGGCGAGCGGAGCTATTGCGGTCACCAGCTGCCGGACGGCATGCACCGCCATCAGCCCCTCCCGGAGCCGCTCCTGACCCCCACCACCAAGGCCGTCCAGGGTGAGCACGACGCGCTGACGTCTCGCGACGAACTGATCCGCAACGGCGCGATCAGCGAGGCGCTGTACGACGAGGCCGCGCGCATCACCGGTGATCTGTTCCGCCTCGGGCAGGACTTCGCGGCCAGCCGCGGCCTGATCCTGGTCGACACGAAGTACGAGCTCGGCCTCGGACCCGACGGCAAGGTCGTGGTGATCGACGAGATCCACACGCCGGACTCGTCCCGCTACTGGTACCGGGACGGCTACGAGACGGCGATGTCGAAGGGCGAGAGCCCTCCCGCCATCGACAAGGAATACGTCCGCCTGTGGCTCGGTGAGCAGGGCTACAGGGGCGACGGTCCGCCGCCTGCCCTTCCCATCGAGGTCCGCTGTGAGGCGGCGCGTCGCTACATCGAGATCTTCGAGCAGGTGACCGGACAGCGCTTCGAGCCGAACGTGGAAGAGCCGAAGGCTCGGATCCAGCGCAACCTCGGGATCGGCTGACGACCTCGACATGAGGGCTTTTCGCCCTACTCCCTGCCGCCCCGATCGCCGATCCTATCGGGGATGAAGCCCCCCGACTTCAAAGCCCTGCCTCTGGCATTGCGGGTGCCTCTGCTTGCATCGCTGGCGGCCCTACTGCTGGCGACCCCGGCCGGCGCGATCGTCTCCGACGGCGCCAACGAGCTGCGGGAGATGCGGGAGACCCTGCTCGCCCTGCAGGACCGCGTGGACGCCCAGGAGCGCCGGATCGAGGCCCAGGACGAAGCCCTGCGCGAGATCGGACTCGAGGACCGCGGCTCGGGCTCTCGTCTGTCCACGTTCCTACAGCTCACGGACTTCCGGGGCTGGGTGGCGGCCAGCTACTTCTGGAACACGAACGACCCGCGCAAGCCCAATGCCGGCGGGAACGGGCCCTTCTCGAACCCCTTCCACGCGGATGCCAACAGCTTCCAGTTCGACGAGGCCTGGTTCGTGATGGACCGCCCGGCGACGCGAGAGAGCCCCGCCGGCTTCCACGTGGAGATCGTCTTCGGCGCGACGGCCACGGCGTTCTCGAACATCGAGAACGGCAGCGCGAGTGACGGCAACCTGAACGGCAACGACCTCTGGATACCCGCCGCGAACGTCTCGTACCTCACGCCGTGGGGCCCCACCCTGACCGCCGGAAAATTCGCCACGACCATAGGCTACGAGGTCGCGGGTGCGCCCAACAACGTGAACATCACGCGCGGCTTCACCTACAACCTCTTCCAACCCATCTCGCACACGGGAGTGCTCGCTTCCCAACGCCTCGACAGCGGTCTCGGGTACAAGCTGGGCGTCGTCAACGGTTTCGGAGCCGACCAACCGAACTCGAACAGCGGCCTCGGGGCGCTGTGGCAGATCGGCTGGGCGAACGACACGGCGGCACTGCACCTGAACGGCTTCTACACCGACGACTTCGCAGGCGATGGGCGGGACCGCTGGCTGCTCGACGTCGTCGCGGAGATCGCCCCCACCGACGATGTCTTCTTCTGGTTGAATTTCGACTACATCGACACCCAGCAGGACGGCGAGCATCCCTGGGGCGTCGGTCTTTCCGTCGGAGGTCACGTCGCGCTCACCCAGGACCTCGGTGTCGGCGGCCGGGTCGAGTACGCGCACTTCGACGCCGATGGGGTCGCGCGCTTCCGCGACGGCAACGACACACTCCGCCCTCTCGATGGCGATCTCTGGTCGATCACCGGAACCCTCGACTACGCACTGACCCAGGCTCTCATCGGAAAGGTCGAGGCCAAGTACGAGACCGGCGGCAGCGGTCTCGGTGACAGCTACCGCGACGGTCGCAACGGCGCGAACGGCCACGCCGTCTTCCTGGGAAGCCAGCTCTACTACACGTTCTGACGCCCGGACCTGGGCCGCTTCCGCTGATCACCGAAGCGGCCCAGGTCTGACTCGAAATCACCACGCCGACCGCGTCTCGCGAAATCCACTGCAGAGACAGGCCCATACCGCTTTTCAGCGGTGCGCCGGCGGCCGCACGTAGCCCTTTCCATACGCTTTCGAACCAACCACCGTTCGGTAGACTGCGGCCGCTCCCCAAGCATTGGAATTGTGCACGCCGCGCCCTCGCATTGGGCAGGCCGGGGAGCCTCCTTGGACATCCCTGGGCAACTCAAGGCACACACGAGTCGTGCGAGGCACGACTTTGCGTGCGGGTCGGGGCGGCACGCGGATTGCTCTGCGTAGGTGCGGATCAATCCGTTTTCCGAGGAGACCTTTATTCCATGCGTTCCACCATCAAGTGCCTGCTGGCCGTCACGGCTGGCGTCGCAATGTTTGCGGCGACTGCCGGGGCGACCGACGTCCAGGACGAAATGCGAGAAATGCGCGAGATGGTCCTGAAGCTCCAGGACCAGATCGAATCGCAACAAGAACAGATCGACGAACAGCAAGGCGTCATCAAGGAGGCCGGTATCGAGGACGAGCGAGGATCGTCCTCGGGGCTTTCGTCCTTCCTGGAGTCCACGGACTTCAGCGGATGGGTGGCGGCCAGTTACTTCTGGAACTTCAACAATCCGCGCAAGCCCAACGCTGGGACGAACAACACCTACTCGAACCCGTTCCACCCCGACCACAACAGCTTCCAGTTCGACGAGGCTTGGTTCATCATGGATCGGGCGCCGACCGAAGAGAGCCCGGCCGGCTACCACTTCGAGATGACCTACGGTGCGACGGCGACGGCGCTGGCTGAAACCTGCAACATCGCTCGCGGCCCCTGCACCAGCACGGGCAACCAGAACGGCAACGACATCTGGGTGGTCTCGGCCAACGTCTCGTACCTGACGCCCTGGGACCAGACGATCACTGCCGGTAAGTTCGGCACGCTGATCGGCTACGAGGTGGCCGGCGCCCCGAACAACGTGAACATCACGCGCGGCTTCATGTACACCAACTTCCAGCCCTTCTCCCAGACAGGCGTCTTGGTGGGGCAGGACTTCGACAACGGCTTCACCATGACGGTGGGCGCCGTCAACGGCCTCAGCAACCAGCAGTTCGACACCAACATGAGCAAGGGCGTCATGTGGCAGGCCGGCTGGGGCAACGACAGCATGACCTTCCTGTTCAACGGTATGTACGACTCCGACCTGGAAGGTGAGGGCGACGAACTCGTCATCCTCGACGCCGTGGTCGAGATGACGCCGACCGACAGCCTGCTGCTGTGGTTCAACTACGACTACTTCTACGTGGATGACATCGGTGGCGTCGACTTCACGACCAACGGCTTCGCTCTCGGCGGACGCCACGCGTTGACGGACGACCTGGGCATGGGGGCGCGCTTCGAGTATGCGCACCTCGAAAACGCCTTTGGTAGCGACGACAACGGGGACCTGTACTCCTGGACGTCGACGCTGGACTACGCACTCACCGAAAACCTGACCTGGAAGGTCGAGTACAAGTACGAGGCCAGTGACGACCTCGCGGACGCGTACCCGAAGGGCAACGGCGGCAAGCTTGCCGACGATTCCCACTACCTGGGCACGCAGATCTACTACGAGTTCTGATCCACCGGATCAGCGCAAGCTACCGGGGCGCGGCGCCGAAAGGCGTCGCGCCCTCTCTCTTGGTGCACGGCCGCGTCCTCCTGCATAGCCGCGGCGCTCTTGCGCTAGCGGCTCGGGAAGCGGACCCGCATGTTCTGCTCGCGCAGGGGAGACCCCGCACGCAGCGGTACGGGCTCACCGAAGGGCTCGAAGCCGAGCGTCTCGTAGAGACGACGGGCGGACTCGTTCGTGAGGGTCACGGACAGCTCGAGTCGGTCCACGCGCGACGCCGCCCAATCGATCAGGGCCGACATCAGCGCCCGGCCCAGGCCATGACGGCGGGCCTTGCGGGCGACCCACATCTGGAAGACGTACGCGACCGTCGCATCCTCGGGATCGACGTGCCCCCAGACGAACCCCACGGCTTCGCCGTCCAACTCGGCCAGGAGCGGCAGATCTCCTGAAGAGGCGACGCCCCCTTCCAGCCGCGCGGGCCAGGCCGCGTCGGGCTGCGCCTGCTCCTCGGCGAGGGTCCTCGCGAAGGCGTCCGGCGAATCCGCCAGGGCCCGCAGGCGCAGATCGCGATAGATCCGCCACTCGCCCGGCTCGAAGGGACGGACCAACGCCGCCACCCCCTACCCCATCCGCACGTAGAAGTATCCCAGCAGCATGTAGTGCATGACCGGGACGGCGATCAGGGGTGCGTCGATGCGGTCGAGGATGCCGCCCATGCCGGGTAGCAGCGAGCCGGCATCCTTGATGGCGGCGTCCCGCTTCAGCAGCGACTCGACCAGGTCTCCCACGATCCCCATGATCGAGAGCACGACGCCGAATGCCACCAGCACCGTCCAGTCGAGGGACGCGGAGAGCGTCGGCCAGAACTGGTCGAAGACGAGCTTGCAGAGCAGGCCGGCGATCGTGCCCCAGATGATGCCGCCGATGGCGCCCTCGACACTCTTTCCGGGGCTGATGCGCGGCGCCAGCTTGTGGCGTCCGTAGGCGCGACCCGCGAAGTACGCGCCGGCGTCGCAGTTGACCACGACCGTGAGCACGTAGATGACGAAGAAGATCCCCGCCCCCGGGACGAGCAGCATGTCCGAAACGTGGGCCGCGTCGAAGCGTGTCACGGCTGCGGAGTCGAAGCGACGCAACACGATGATGTGGGACATCAGCCAGCCGACGTAGACCACGCCGAAGAAGGTGCCCGAGAGGCTCGCGAGGGACTCGGTGATGTTGCGCTTACGCAGCTGAGCGACCATCAGGGCGAGCAGAACGGCGGTCATCAGCAACGTCACGTTGTACTCGTTGCCCACGTAGGCGACCACGGGGAGCGCGGCGCCGGCGCCCAGGCCGAGACCCCAGAGCGGACGCGCACCCTTCTCCTCGATGAGGTGGTAGAACTCGCGCTGTCCGAGCACCACGAAGGTGATGACCACGGCTAGATAGACGAGCCCGCCCTGGACGATCACCCACAGCACCGCCGGCACCAGGACCGCAGCCGTCAGGAAGCGGGTGAGGGTCTCGCTCATGCCCTTGTTGGTGGCGTCCTCAGGCAGGGGCGTGGCCGGCTGCGGGTGCAGCGGCTCTTCGGACGTGGCCTCAGCGGCCGGGGGCGTCACGTCGCTCAAGACTCACCTCCCCAAGAACAACGACAAGAGAAGAGAGGCTACCAGACGGGCGCGCCGTTCAGGAGCTTCGACCGGTGTGACCGAAGCCGCCCTCGCCGCGCGTGCTGTCGTCGAGGTCCTGCACTTCGTCCCAGGCCACGGACACGACCGGTGCCACGACGAGCTGGGCGATGCGATCGCCCCGCTTGATGACGAAGTCCTCGTCGCCGGTGTTCTGGAGAATGACGCGGATCTCGCCGCGATAGTCCGCATCGATCGTGCCCGGCGCGTTGGGCAAGGTGATGCCGTGGCGCAGGGCAAGCCCGCTGCGGGGACGTACCTGGGCCTCGTGGCCCTCGGGCAGCTGGATCTTGAAGCCCGTCGGGACGAGCTCGCGCTGGCCGGGGGCCAGCACGAGCTCTCCGTCGATGGCAGCCGCCAGGTCGACGCCCGCTGCTGCGGGCGTCGCCGGCGACGGAAGTGGCAGCCCTTCGCCGTTCGAAAGCCGCAGGATGCGGACACGAACCGGCGAAGTCGGGCTCACTCGGAAGCCTTTTCCTCGCTCGCAGCGTCGGCGAGTGCCTCCTTGCGGGACAGGCGGATGCGGCCGGCGGGATCGATGTCGATGCACTTCACGAGCACCTCGTCTCCCTCGGACAGCACGTCGGTCACGGTATCGACTCGTCCCGCGGCGAGATGACTGATGTGGACCAGGCCATCCGTGCCGGGGAAGATCTCGCAGAACGCACCGAAGTCCGCAATGCGCTTGACCTTGCCGAGGTAGATGCGACCGATCTCGGCTTCCTGGGTCAGCTCACCGACCATCGAGAGCGCCTGAGCGACGGTGTCGCCGCTCGGACCGAACACTGCCACACGACCGTCGTCCTCGACGTCGATCTTGCAGCCAGTGGTCTCCTGGATGGCGCGGATCGTCTTGCCACCAGGCCCGATGATGTCGCGAATGCGGTCCGGCTTGATGTAGAGGACCTCGAGACGGGGCGCGAAGGCATGCAGCTCTTCGCGGGGCTGGAGGCCCCCGAGCTCTTCCTTCGTGGTCTCGTCCATCTGGTCGAGGATGTGGAGCCGACCGTCACGGGCCTGGGACAGCGCCCGCTCCATGATGTCCCAGTCGATCTCCTGGACCTTGATGTCCATCTGCAGCGCCGTGATTCCCGACGGCGTACCCGCGACCTTGAAGTCCATGTCGCCGAGGTGATCCTCGTCGCCGAGGATGTCGGACAACACGACGGTGCGCTTGCCGTCGGTGATCAGGCCCATGGCGATGCCCGCGACCGGCGCCTTCAGCGGGGTACCCGCGTCCAGCAGTGCGAGGGTTGCACCGCAGATCGCCGCCTGGGACGACGAGCCGTTCGATTCGAGCGTCTCGGAGACGATCCGGATCGTGTACGGGAACTCGTCGTGGTCGGGCAGCACCGGCTTGATGGCGCGCTCTGCGAGCGTGCCGTGGCCGACTTCACGTCGACCCGGACCGCGCAGCATGCGCGCCTCACCCACCGAGAAGGGCGGGAAGTTGTAGTGCAGCATGAACTGCTTCTTGAAGCGCCCGCCCATGCCGTCGATGGTCTGCTCGTCGAAACCGCTGCCGAGGGTGGCCGACACCATGGCCTGGGTCTCGCCGCGGGTGAACAGCGCCGCGCCGTGCGGCCGCGGTACGCACCGCACCTCGCACATGATGTTGCGGATGTCCGCCGGGCCTCGGCCGTCGACGCGAACGTTCTCGGCCAGCACCCGCTCGCGCAGCACTTCGCCGCCGAGATCGTGCAGGATGTTGCCGGTCTGCTTGGCGAGGCGGTCGAGACCGTTCTTGCGGTCCTCCCAGTCGGCCAGGCTCTCGATCGACACCTTCTCGTTGCGGTAGCTGTCGACGATCTCGGCCTTGATCTCCTTCTCGATCGCCTTGACGGTCGCGCTGCGCTCGTGCTTGGCCGCGATCTTCATGGCCTCGGCAAGTCGGGACTGGCCCTTCTCGCGGATCGTCGCTTCGAGCGCCGACGTGTCGGGCGCCTCGGCGGGGACGATCTTGGGCTGGCCGACCTTGCTCTGGAAGGCCTCGATGGCGTCGATGATCGGCAGGATCTCGCCGTGCGCGTGCTTCAGCGCGGCCAGGATCTCGCTCTCGGGCACCTGATCGGCGCCGCCCTCGACCATCACGATCGAGCCGCGGTTGCCGGCCACGATCAGCTCGACGTCGCTCTCCTCGATCTGATCGGGCGTCGGGTTGGTGACGTAATCCCCGGCGACGCGACAGAGACGGACCGCACCGATCGGGCCCACGAAGGGGATCTCGGAGATCGAGAGTGCCGCTGACGCGCCGACGAAGGCGCAGATGTCGGCGGGGTACTCGGGATCACTCGACAGCACCGTCGCGACGATGTGCGTCTCGTCGTTGTAGCCGGCGGCAAAGAGCGGTCGGATCGACCGGTCGATGAAGCGGGAAACGAGCACCTCGCGGTCGGCGAGGCGTCCTTCGCGCTTGAAGAAGCCGCCCGGGATCTTGCCGGCCGCCGCGAACTTCTCGACGAAGTCGACGGTGAGCGGGAAGAAGTCGATCCCGGGGCGCGGGTTCGAATGGGTGGCAGTGACGAGCACCGTGGTGTCGCCGTAGGTGACGAGTACCGAGCCGGCCGCCTGCTTGGCGACACGTCCGGTCTCGAGCTTCATGGGACGTCCACCGACTTCGATGGTGGTAGACGTCGACTCGAACCAATAAGGCATTGCTGATGATTCTCCTCTCCAGCCACCTACCGATGGAGGTGGGGCCGGAGATACCGTTGGACTTCGGCGGGGAGAACGCAGTGGAATGCGAGATCAGCCCTACGAGAAAGAGCCACTTCTTATGGAGTGGGTTCCCGTACGGCCGACTCCCGCATCCCTCTACGAACGCTCCGGCAGGCACCGATCGTCGGGGCCCATCACACCAGTCCGTTCAAGTTCAGCTGAACTTCCTCGGGTGAGCTGCTCTCAGCTCTCCGTGTATGTGGGGTCTTGCCTGTTTCGAACTAGCGTCGCAGCCCCATCTTCTCGATGGTGACTACCTACGTAGCCCCAATTTCTCAATGAGGGCCGTGTATCGCTCGTAATCCTTCGACGCGAGGTAGTCGAGCAGCCGTCGTCTTCGGCTCACGATCCGGAAGAGACCTCGCCGGGAATGATGGTCTTGCTTGTGGGTCTTGAAGTGCTCGGACAGCTCGGCGAGGCGCTCGGTCAGGAGTGCGACCTGGACTTCGGGAGACCCGGTGTCCGCGGCGCCGCGCTTGTTGTCTTCGATCACACGCTTCTTCGTATCGGCCGAAATCACGCTGACTTTCCTCGTTTCTTGCGTAGTCGCCGGAAGACGGTGTGCATGCACCGAGTGCCGGTTACGCGGCTCGCTTGGGTCGAGAGCTGGGGAAAATCCGCAGAGAGGATGGAACGCTCCCGCGGGGTGTAGGCGCGCAGAGTGTTACAGAGCGCTGGTTCGATGGCAATGGGGCGGGTCATGTGGCGCGAAGCACCCGAAGCGGCCACAGGCGACGATCCGCTCTCAGCTCGACGAGGGCGATCGTGACGCCCTCTTCGTCCTTCGCGATAGCGCGGGTGCCAGGGGCGCGACGGAAGTCGCTCCCGGGCGAGACGTCGCCGCCATTGCAGAGATGCTGCACCGCATCCCCGGACAGACGGATCTCGTCGATCTGTAGCGCCTGGTCGGGCGGAATCAGACGGCTGTCGAGCTTGCCCGCCGCGAGGTCGGCGTCGAGCTGCTCGAGGGTCGCCGCCTGGGTGATCGTGAAGGCCCCGCTCTGGAGTCGGCGCAGGCTCTGCAGCAGAGCTCCGCAGCCGAGCTTCGTTCCCAGGTCCGCCGCCAGGGTCCGCACGTAGGTGCCCGGGCCACAGATGACGGAGATCTCCGCATCGGGCTCCGCGAAGCGCAGCAGCTCGATCCGCTCGATGGTGACCCGCTTGGGCTCGCGCTCGACTTCCTCACCGCGTCGCGCCAGGCGATGGAGAGGCACCCCGTCCTTCTTGACGGCGCTGTACATCGGCGGGATCTGATCGATCTCCCCGATGAAGGCGGGCAGCGCGGCGAGCACGTCGGATTCGCTCGGGAGCGGGCCGTCGTGGCGGCGCAGGATGGTTCCCTGGGCGTCGAGGGTGTCGCTCTCGACGCCGAAGCGGACGGTGCCGACATAGGCCTTTTGCATGGGGGGCAGGAAGGGCACCAGCTTCGTGGCTTCTCGCAGCGCCAGGGGCAGTACGCCCGTGGCCTGGGGATCCAGGGTGCCCAGATGCCCCACCCGTCGGGTCCCGAAACGGCGGCGCACCTCGTCCACGACATCGTGGGAGGTCACTCCCGCCGGCTTGTCGACGACGAGAAAGCCCGGGGGCCCGGGACGTTCGCTGCGGCGAGACCTTCGCCTTCGTGCCATCAGTCCGTGTCTCCCTTCTTCGCTCGCTCGTCGGACAGCTCGCGCAGCAGGGCCAGCATCTCGGCTCCCTGCTCGATGCTGGGATCGTGGCGGAAGATCAGCTCCGGCGTGCGGCGCAAGCTCAGCTCCTGCGCCAGGCGGCGGCGCAGGAAGCCGGCGGCACTCACGAGCCCTGTGTTCACGCGCTCGAGGTCATCCGCCGTGCTGCCGCCGTCGGCCCGCAGCGGACTCCAGTGCACCGACGCCGTCGACAGGTCCGGCGCGGCCTCGACCTTGGTCAGGCTCACCATGCCCACGCGCGGATCGCTGACCTCGTCGCGCAGGAGTCGCGACAGCTCGTCGCGGATCTGCTCACCGATGCGTTCAGTGCGGATGCTCATGATTTCAGTCTTCTTCGGGGAGATCCAGGATCTGGACCTCCGATCCCAGCACCTCGGCCAGGTGCAGGTCCTCGATGAAGGCGAGTGCCTTCTCGAGCTGTCTTCTCACGGAGACTTCGTCCGAACCGACGGCGCCGAGCCCGATGCTGGCTCGCTGCCAGGTGTCCTGGCCGCCGACCTCGGCGACCGAGAGATTGAACCTGTTCCGGACGCGCTGGATGATGGATCGGACGACGCCGCGCTTCTGCTTCAAGGACCTCGAACCGTGGACGTGGATCTCGAGGATCGCCGCGCCGACGATCAGAGCGTGGCCGCCGATTCCTTGAGCTCGAAGGCTTCGATGACGTCACCTTCCTTGATGTCGTTGTAGCCCGCGATCCCGATGCCGCACTCGAAGCCCGTCTTGACCTCGCTGGCGTCGTCCTTGAAGCGGCGCAGGGACCCGATCTTGCCTTCGTAGACCTGGATGCCGTCGCGGATCAAGCGGCAGTGGGCGTTGCGTCGAACCAGACCGTCGGTGACGTACGACCCGGCGATGGTCCCGAGCTTCGGGATCGAGAAGGGCTGGCGCACCTCCGCGCGGCCCAGGACGGCTTCCGTCACCGTCGGCGGCAGCAGGCCCGCCATGGCGTCTCGCACGTCATCGAGAAGCTCGTAGATGATCGTGTAGTTCCGGATCTCGATGCCTTCGTGCTCGGCGGCATTCCGTGCAGCGGGGTCCGGTCGCGAATGGAAGCCCACCACGATGGCCTGGCTCGCCTTCGCGAAGGTGATGTCGTTCTCGGAGATCCCGCCCACGCCGGTCGAGATGACCTTGAGCGCAACGCGGTCCGTCGACAGCTTCTCGAGGGCGTCCTTGACCGCTTCGCAGGTACCCTGGACGTCGGCCTTGAGGATGACGGCGAGCTCTCGCTGCTCTTCCCCTTCCGCCTGCGCGAAGAACTCTTCGAGACTGAGCTTCACCGACGGCGCCGTCTGCTTGCCGCGTTCGAAGTCCTCGCGGTGGCCGATGATGCGCTTGGCGACGCGCTCGCTCTCGACGACGTTGAAGGTGGCACCCGCGCTCGGGGGCGCGGACAGTCCCATGATCTGTACCGGTACCGAGGGCCCCGCTTCCTTGACGCGGTCCCCCTTGTCGTCCTCCATGGTGCGGACGCGTCCCCACTCGTTCTCCGCGACCACGATGTCACCCGAGTGGAGGGTTCCCTCTTGCACCAGCACGGTCGCGACGGGGCCACGCCCCTTCGACAGACTTGCTTCGAGAACGACGCCGCTGGCGCGCAGGGTCGGGTCTGCCCTGAGCTCGAGCACCTCCGCCTGGAGGCCGAGCATTTCGAGCAGCTGATCGAGCCCTTCACCGGTCTTGGCCGAGACATTCACCATGATGGTGTCGCCACCGAAGTCCTCGGCGATGAGCTCGTGCTCCATCAGGCGCTGACGGATCTGCTGCGGCTCGGCTCCCGGCAGGTCGCACTTGTTGACGGCCACCACGATCGGGCAGCCCGCAGCCTTGGCGTGTTGGATCGCCTCGACGGTCTGGGGCATCACGCCCTCGGACGCAGCGACGACCAACACGCAGATGTCGGTGATCGCGGCGCCGCGCGCGCGCATCTGCGTGAACGCGGCGTGGCCGGGCGTGTCGATGAAGGTGAGCTTCGCGCCCTTGGCTACGGCCTGGTAGGCGCCGATGTGCTGGGTGATCCCGCCGGCCTCGCCATCGACGACACTGGTCTTCCGAATCGCGTCGAGGATCGACGTCTTGCCGTGATCCACATGACCCATCACGGTGATCACCGGCGAGCGCGGCCGCAGGTTTTCCGGGTCGACAGCGTCGTCCGAAGTCTCGACCGTGTCGAAGAACTCTTCTTCCTTGAAGCCGGTATCGATGACTTCGAAGCCCATCTCGGACGCGACCTTGCGACTGGTCTCGACGTCGACGGTCTGGTTGACGGACACCATCGTTCCCAGAGCCATGAGCTTGCCCTGGATGGCCGGCGCCTTGGCGCCCAGCAGCTTCGCGAGTTCGCCGACGCTGATCTCGCCGGCCACGCGGATCGCGCGGGTCTGCTCGGCCGCTGCCTTCGCTACGGCGGGCTTGTTCAGCTTGTCTCTCCGTTTGCTGCGAGGATTGACGGCGCGAGGCTGCACCACGGCAGTCGTGCGCCTTCGCGCGGTGCCGCCGGGCCGGGTGTACTGAAGCTTCACCTGGTCCTGCTCGCGGAGGTTCACGACCTCCCGCACGCGCTTGCGTTGCTTGCCCTTGCGGTCCGGCGGCTCCTCGGCGCCCGGGCGCTTGCGCGCCGGCGTCGCCGACTTGTCCGCGTCGTCGCCGTCCGATGCCGGTGTGGGCGCGTCCGCGCTCGGCTCGGTGACGGCCGCTTCACCTGCTTCGGCTGCCTCCGCAACCGCTTCGGGCTCCGCCGCGTCGCCGACCGACGGTTCGGCCGCTTCGCTCACCGCCTCGTCGTCCGCGACGGCCGTGACGGCCGCGGGCTCTGCCACGGGCGCCGGCTTCGGGACGACCTTCTTCTTGCGCCGCCGCAGGATGGTCGAGCCGGCCTTGCCCTCGACGCGGTGTTCGTCCATCGCGGCCTTGTCGCCCGACGGCTTGCCAAGCTTCTCGCGCAGCTGGTCCGCCTCGTCAGGCTCGAGCGCGGCCATCGGGCTCTTCAGCTCGATTCCTTCCGCTGCTGCCCGCTCGACGATCTCGTTCCGATCGATCCCGAGCTCTTCTGCGAGCTTGTATGCCCTGACCTTCGCCACGCCCTACTCCGCCTCGCTCCCAGCTTCATCTCCGGACGACTCCGCGTCCGCTTCGGACTCCGACGCTTCGGCGGCGGCAGCGGCGGCCGCTGCTGCTGCCGCGGCCTCCTCCTTCGCGCGTCGCGTCGCTTCTTCGGCCTCGATCTTCGCCTGCTCGGCCTCTTCGACGCGCTTCCGTTCGGCGAGCTCGACCGCGCGCGCCTGGATGGCCGCCGCGCCCTGCTCATCGATGCCGGGCAGCTGGGTCAAGAGCTCGCTGGGGCACTCCGCCAGGTCCTCGAGGGACGTGATCCCCTGCTGCAGGAGCAGCTCGGCCTCGGGCTCGCCGCAGCTCTCCACCGCCGATACCGCTTCGGCGAGCCACTGCGCGATCTCGCGCATCTTGGACTCGCTCTTGATGTCGATCTTCCAGTTGGTCAGCTGCACCGCCAGGCGAACGTTCTGCCCGCGTCGACCGATCGCCAAAGACAGCTGGTCGTCGGGGACGATGACGTCCATGGACTGCGCCGCCTCGTCGATGATGACCTTCGAAACCTGGGCGGGCGACAATGCGCTGCAAACGTAGCGCGCCGGATCCGCGCTCCACGGCACGATGTCGATGCGCTCGCCGCGCAGCTCCTGCACCACTGCTTGTACGCGGCTGCCCTTCATTCCGACACAGGCGCCAACGGGGTCGACGTCGCTGTCGCGGGAGGCCACGGCGATCTTCGAGCGGCCTCCGGGCTCTCGCGCCGCCGACTCGATAGACACGATCTTCTCGTACATTTCCGGCACTTCCTGCTCGAAGAGCTTCGTCAGCATCTCCATGCAGGCGCGGGACAAGACGATCTGCGGGCCCTTCGAGACGCGATTCACCTCGAGCACGTAGGCGCGCAAGCGGTCGCCCGGGCGATAGCTCTCGCGCGGCACCTGTTCCTTGGGCGGCAGGACGGCCTCTGCGCGACCGAGGTCGACGATGATCGAACCCTTCTCGAAGCGGCGAACGATGCCATTGACGATCTCGCCCTGGCGATCGCGGTACTCCTCGAAGGTGTTGTCGCGTTCCGCGTCGCGAATGCGCTGGATGATCACCTGCTTGGCGGCCTGGGCGAGGATGCGCCCGAAGTCCGACGTATCCATCTTGACGCCGATCTCGTCTCCGGGCTCGGCTTCGGGGTCGTAGTCGCGGCGGGCCTCGGCGATCTGGATCTGCGAGTCGGCGTCGGTCACTTCTTCGACGACCTCGCGGAATTCGAACAGCTCGATCTCGCCGAGCTCGTCGTTGTAGCGGGCCTCGATTTCGCGCTCCATGCCGTGCCGCTTGCGCGCGGCTTGCTTCATCGCCTCTTCGAGGGCGCCGATGATCTCACCAGAATCGATGCCCTTGTCCTTGGCGATCTGGTCGATCTCTCGTTTCAGATTTGCGATCTGCATGGGGCTTCCACCGGTTAGCGGTTCGTTCCGCCGGACTTGCCGCCCCGGGCCTCGTCGTTCTCGGCCTTGGGGCACTCGCCCTCTGGGCGTTTGGCAAAGTCAGCGGGTGAAAATTGGTAGATCGAGTTGGCCTTTTCGACGTCTTCGAAGGGGATCTCGAATGCTTCGCCGTCCACCTGCAGGACCGCGATCCCTTCCTTGAAGTCGATCAACCTCCCTTTGAATCTGCGACGTCCGTCCACCGGTCGTCTGGTCTTGAGCTTCACTTCCTGGCCGCATGCGGCGGCGAAATCCTTGTCACGAGAGAGCGTCCGGTCCAGTCCCGGCGACGAGACCTCCAAACTGTACGAACCGGGGATCGCGTCGTTGGCGTCGAGCTGGGTGCCGATCTCCCGTGAGATCTCTGCACAACGCTCCACGCCGACCCGACCGTCGCCTTCGCTGCGATCCACCGTGATCCGAAGCAACCCGGACCCCGACGAGCCGAAGCGACTGTCTACATCCACCAGCTCGCAGCCGTGGTCTGCCACGACCGGCTCGATCAACCTCCTCAATTCTTCGGGGATGTCTCGGTACACCCGACGCGTCCCCTTCCGCCGTTCCCTTTCACCGACACCGCATGTGCCACCGACACCGCACGTGCGGCCTGTCCTGTCCGAAAATGCAGTCCGGAAATCAGCGCCCCACAACAAAAAAAGCGGACACCACGTCCACTTTACTCGCAGCCCTCGCAGGCCCCGACAGAGCACAAACCCGGTACCCACGAGCCACCGGAGCGGCCGTAAGCCCGCGCAACTTATACGAATTGACCCGCGATGGCAAACGGTTTCCGCGTCTTACCAGGACTCGAGGGCGCCAACCAGGTCTGAGACCCGCGGGAAACCCTGCTCTCGGGCGTAGTCGGCGATGCCGTCCGCGATGCGGCCGGCGGCCTCCGGGTCCAGATAGTTGGCCGTGCCGACCTGGATTGCGGTCGCGCCGCACAGCAGGAACTTGATCGCGTCCTCGGGGGTGGAGATGCCCCCGATCCCGCAGATCGGGATCTTTACTGCCTGTGCGGCCTGCCAGACCATGCGCAGGGCGATCGGACGAATCGCGGGGCCCGACAGACCGCCGAGGCCGTTGCGCAGCACCGTCCGGCGCCGGCGGATGTCGACGTCCATGGCCTGGACCGCGTTGATGAGGCTCAGCCCATCGGCGCCCGCGTCCTCACAGACCTTCGCCATGTCGGCGATCCGGGTGACGTTGGGAGACAGCTTCACGAGCACCGGCTGGCGGGCCGCTCGCTTCACCACCGTCACCAGGTCCCCGAGCATTTTCGGATCCTGGCCGAACTCGATGCCTCCCGCCTTGACGTGGGGGCAGGACGCGTTGACCTCGATGCCGGCTACCCGCGGGACCTCCGCCAGTCGCTCGCAGACCTCGGCGTAGTGGGCCGGCTCGGTGCCGAAGACGCTGGCGATGACGGTGACGCCCTCGGGCAACGCGGGCAGCTTGTCCTCGACGAAGGCCTCGACGCCGACATTCTCGAGGCTGATCGCGTTCAACATGCCCGCCGGCACCTCGGCGATGCGGGGCGGGGGATTCCCGATGCGAGGCTTCGGGGTGAGGCTCTTCGCCACGAAGCCGCCGATCCGCGTGAGATCGAGGAAGGGCGCCAGCTCGGTGCCGTAGCCGAAGGTCCCGGACGCCGTCAGGACCGGGTTGCGCAGGGGAATCCCCGCCAGATCGACGCGCATGTCCACTGCGTCACTCACGGCAGCCCGTCCCACTGAATCTCGCTTGCGTCGAATACGGGGCCATCTCGACACACCAGGGCATAGTCGCCCGCCGGGCGGGGAGCCGCGCAGCCCAGGCACACCCCAAATCCGCAGGCCATGTTGTTCTCGAGGGACACGACGCAGGTGACGCCGGCCGCCGCCGCCCGTTCCGCGCACGCGCGCATCATCGGGGTGGGACCACAACAGTAGACGGTGTCGACGTCGCCTTCGGCGAGGGCCCGCTCGAGGGGAGCGGTCACCAGGCCCTTCTCACCGAGGCTCCCGTCCTCGGTCGTGAACTGGAGTATCGCCGGGAGGGCCTCGAAGTCGGCGCGAGCCATCAGGTCCGTGGCGCTGCGAGCCCCGAGGATCAGCGTACTCCGGGACCCGGAGGGCGCCTCTGCGGCGAGACCGTAGACCGAGGCGATGCCCGTCCCGCCGCCGACGACCACCACGCGAGCACCCGGTCGGGGTGTCGGGAAGGGGCGTCCCAGGGGTCCGACGAGGCGAATTCGGGCGCCTTCGCGCGCCTCGGCGAGGAGCGCCGTTCCGCGGCCCTCCACCTTGTAGAGCACCTCGACGTCGGAAGGGCTCTCCGGCCCGCTCGCGGGCCGCTGACGGAAGACCGCCATCGGACGGGGCAGGAGCGGGTCGTCGCGCCGGACGTTCGTGACCTCACCGGGAGACAGCATCGCGAACTGTCCCGGTCGGGCCCCCGGCCAGCGCGGAACCCGTAGGGTCACGCGGTGGTTGGACCCGCCCTCGGAGGCGTTCCCCACGACGGTGGCTTCTGCGCGGATCGGTGCTGATGTGGGCGGAATGGAACTCATCCCGCTGGACACACGGCCGGACTCATGAAGGCTGGTTCACCCCGATGGCGGGAGAGGGGCCCGGTCGGACCCCAAATGCGCGAAAAACCTATTCAAACAGAATGCCTTGCGCAACAGAGATTCATCAAGAAGTCGGCCTGCGAAGTCGATGTAGGAGCCACGGGCGAAGTTGCGTGCGGCCCGAGGGGGGATCCGTGACTGCGAATCTGGACCGCCACGTCGCTGCGATGGCCGCCGACCCCGGCGACCCCACCGCCTTCGCGACACTCGAGGAAGCCTACTTCCTCGCAGGCGACTGGGACAAGCTGGTGGCGCTCTATCGCCAGCGTCTGTCGGATCCGAATCTCGAAGCCCCCGCCGAACGCGCCCCCATCCACTATCGCCTCGGCCAGATCCTCGAGGAGCGCTGTCTCGACATCGACCTGGCCATCGAGCAGTACACCCAGGCCGTCCAGATCGACTCGAGCTACGGCCCGGCCCTGCGCCAGCTGCGACAGGTCCACGCGCGCCGCGAGGCCTGGGACATGGTGCTGCAGATCGCAGAGCTCGAGATCGAGACCCTGACCGAGCCCTACGAACGCGCCGTCTTCTTCGCAGAGATGGGCGACGTCTGGCTGCGCCATGTGGGCGACGCGAGCGAGGCCATGACCTGCTTCGAGCAGGCACTCTCCATCGATGCCAATCAGAAGGAGGCGCTCGCTGGCCTCGCCCGGACCCTCGAGACCCAAGGCAATCCCGAGGGCGCCGCCGCGATCTGGGAGCGACTGATCGGGAACGTCCGTGGCCCCGACCGTGCGACGCCCCTCGTCGCACTCGCCGGCCTTCTTTCCGGGCCGCTCCGCCAGGGTGAGCGCGCGGTCGAGCTCTACCGCCGCGCACTCGGCGACGACCCGCGCAACGAAGCTGCCGTCGAAGCGCTGTCGGTATCCGCAGCGGCACGCGGTCAGTGGGATCTGCTGACGGATCTCTTCGAGCGTCGCTTCAGCCTGGCGGCGGGCGCGCGACGACGCACCGCGATCGCGCTCGAAGCCGGCTACACGCAGCTCGAGCAGCTCCACAACGTCTCCACCGCGCGCGTCTGGTTCGAGCGTGCCGGTGAAATGTCGAGCGACGACACCACGGTGATCGCCGCATTCGTCGACCTCGAGCGAGAGGCCGGTGACGACGACAAGCTGGCGAGCGCTCTCGATCGTCTGATCGCTTCCCTCGGCGCGTCGACACCCCTGCGCTACCTCCTCGAAGCCGCCGGACTCCATACGGAACGCGCGAACGACGAACGCGCCCTCGCCTGCCTCGAGTACGCGGAGCGCCAGGCGCCCGACGATGGGCTCGTCCTCGAATCCCTGTGCGCCACCTACCAGGCATTGCAGCGACACGACGATGTCGCCGCGGTGCTCGAGCGACGGGCGGCCGGCTGCGAGGCCGATCCACACGAACACACGACCCTGCTGATCGAACTCGGGTACGTTCAGGCGGCCCAGCTCGCCGACCTGGACGCGGCGATCGACGCCTACGAGCGAGCCTTCGCGGTGAGCCCGTCGCGACCGGGGCTGGCGGCGACCCTCGAATCCCTCTACCGCAAGACCGAGAGCTGGCAGTCCCTGCGCGGATTGCTCGAGCGCGCCGCGGACGGCGGCCCCGAAGCAGATCGCCCCGGCTTCTACTGCTCGTTGGGCGAGCTGCTCGAAGAACATTTCGACGACCTCGAGGCCAGTGCGCTCTGCTTCGAGGCGTCGCTCGACCTGGCGCCGAGCCCGCGCGCACTCCAGGCCTTGTCCCGACTTGCGACCCGGTCCGGCGACCCGGACGCGATGCTGCGAGCGCTCGAACGCGAGGCAGCCGCGGTCACGGACCCCGAACGCCTCGCCACGATCTGCCTGGATCTGTGCGAGCGACGCGAGCAGTCCGGCGATCTCGAAGCCGCACTGAGCTGGGCCGAGCGCATGCTCGGCGCGGCGCCCGGCTCGCGAGAAGGACTCGAAACGACGGCGCGAATTCAGGAAAAGCTCGGTCGTCACGACGATCTGACGCGCACGCTCAGCGACCTCGACGAGCTGCAGAGCGGGGCGGAGCAGGCCGCGACGCGAGCTCGCATCGCGACCCTGCACGAGATGCAGGGAGACGACGACGCTGCCATCGGTTGGTGGCAATCGACCCTCGAGTCCCGACCCGACGACCTCGCCGCCCTGACGGCCCTGCGCCGGCACTACCTGGCGGAGAATCGTTTCGAGGACGTGGTTCCGGTACTGCGGCGCCTGGCGGACGGATCTCCCGGCGAAGCGCAGGTAGGCTACCTGGACGAGCTGGCCCAGCTGCTCGACGAGCGACTCTGCGACGTCGACGGCGCCATCGTCGTTCTGTGGCGCCTCAGCGGGCTCCCGGGCCGGCCCGACGATGTCGGCAATCGTCTCGAGCACCTGCTCGAACGCGCCGGTCGCTTCGAAGAGCTCGCGCAGCAGCTTCTCGAACGAAGACGCTCCCTGCCCGACGACAGCGAAGAGGCCCTCGAGGTCGACCTGCGTCGCGCCACCCTGATGCTCGACCCACTCGCCCAGTTCGAGGACGCGGTTCTGACCTTCCGTGCGGTCAGGCTGCGCGCCCCCGAACGCGAAGAAGCGACGCGCGGCCTCGAGCGTGCGCTTCGCGCCGCGAACGACTACGGCGGGTTGGCGCGTCTGCTCGAAGAGATTGCCGACGACGCCCCCGACGCGGACGGCCGCGAGGCACTGCTGTTCGAACGGGCCGTCTTGCTCGAGGAATCCCTCGAAGAGCTCGAGCAGGCACGCCAGGCGTACGCCCGGCTCTGCACCCCCGACACCAGCGCAGTCATCGCCGCCGAAGCCGGCGCGCGGCTCGAGAGCCTGCTCGAGCGCTGCGGCGATTGGACGGCGCTGCGCGACCGACTCGCCGCCAACGCCGAGCGAGCCGAGGGCCCCGCGCGCATCGCGCTGCACGATCGCATCGCCCAGCTCTGCACCGAGCGGATGAAGGATCCGTCGGGCGCGGTGCTCCACCTCGAAGAATCCGGCCGTCTGGATGCCAGTCGCGCCCATCCGTGGCGCACTCTCGCGGCCCTCTATCAGCAACTGTCGCGTCCCGAGGACCTGCTCCGCGTGATCCTCGCCGAGCTCGAGACCGGGCCGGACCCCGAACGGGAGCGCGTGCTCCGCGCGCGCGCCGCCGAGCTCTGGGCCGCGCGTCCCGGAGAAGAAGCGCGGGCCTGCGAACACTTCGAACGCCTGCTCGAGCTGGACCCCGGACGTGCCGACGCCAGCGAGTTCCTGGTGGACCAGTACGAAGCCAGCGATCGCTTCGCGGACGTAGTCCGCCTGTTGGAAGGCCGCCTGGCGGCGATTTGCGAGGCAACCGCTGACGTCGCCGGCGACGACCCGAGCCGCGGACTCCAGACATCCCTGCGCCTTCGGATCGCCACCCTGCGGTCGGAAGAGCTCGACGACGCGGAGGGCGCAATTCGCCTGCTCGAGGCGGCCCTCGAGACCGACGGTCCGACCGGCCCCGCGGTCGAGCCGCTGGTCGAGCTGTACGAAGCCACGGGCCGAAGCGCCGAGAGGGCTGGGCTGTGCCGGAGTGTCTCCCAGGCGTGCAGCGATCCCGGGGAGCGCGCGCTGTGGCTGCACCGGTTGGCGCACTGCCTGCGCGAGGCCCGCGACGACGACGGCGCCATCGAAGCCTACCAGGAGGTCCTTTCCGTCCGGCCCGACGACGTCGACGCCCAGGCCGCCCTGCGCGACCTCTACCGTCGCGGCGAACACGCCGCTCCCCTGGTCGTGCTGCTCGAGGCGTCGCTCGCCGGGGCCACGCCGAGCGAGCAGATCCCCATCCGCATGGAGCTGGCGCAGCTCCTCGAGAGCCAACTGGCGCGACCGGTCGATGCACTGGCGCAGCTTCATGACGTCATCGCGCTCGAAGGCGATCACGATGCCGCGTTCCAGCACGCGATCGACCTCGCGCATCGCATGGAGAGCTACGACACCGAAGTCGAGCTGATCGACACGCGCCTGGCGCGAACGACTTCGACGGAGGAACGCGTCGATCTGCTCGAGCGCCGAGCCGGTCTCCTGGCGAACGAGCTCGCGGCGCCGGAAGCCGCCGTCGCCGCCTATCGCGAAGTCATCGCCCTGGCGCCGGAGCGTCGATCCGCCCGGCGATCCATGCGCGAAGTCCTTGAAGCACTCGGCCGCTGGACCTCCGTCCTCGACTGCCTCTACGTGGACGCCCAGAGCGCCGACCCGAGCGAGCAGGCCCGCATCTACGAGCGAGCGGCCGAGATCGCCACGGCGAACGTCGGACAGGACGCCGCCCTGCCCTGGCTCGAGCGACTGCGAGCCGTGCGTCCGAAGGACGCGCTCATCGTCGCGCGAATCGCAGACGTGCACAGGATGGCGGGCCGCTTCGAGTCGGTCCTGCGCGCCCTGGAGGACGAGCTCGACCTCACCACCGACCCCTCTCACGCCCGGGATCTCCACGTCGGGGGCGCGCGCATCCTCGAGCGGGACATGAACGCACCCGGGCGCGCGATCACGTCGCTCGAGTGCGCGCGCAAGCTGTTCCCGCGTGACCCGGAGGTCCTCGCAAAGCTCGACGACCTGTACGCGCAAACGGGGCGGGCGCGCGAGCGGGCAGAGGTCATCGAGCAGAGACTGGAGCACTGCAGTGACGAGGACCGGCTGCGACTGCATCTGTCGGTGGCGGACCTGTACGCCAACCGTCTGACGAGCCCGGATCTCGGGGTGCCGCACCTGTTGCGCGCCGTGCACCTGACAGGTGCCGCCTCGGGTAGCGCGGCTTCGGGGAATCCCTCGACCCCGGAGGCGCGCATCGCCCTGTTGTCCGATCTGGCGACGACCCTGCGGGCTGCGGGTTGGGACGAGGCGTGGACACGCGCCTCGGAGGCCGAGCTGGCGCTGCAGACGACCGACCTCGAGCAACGACCTGCCGACGAAGACGACCCGCGGATCGTGCGCCGGAACGTGCTTCAGCGCGAGCTCGCGTGGACCTACGCCGACCGCCTGGCGGACCCGAACGCCGCCCTCAGGCACCTGCGCAGCATCCAGGCAAACGTGGACGAAGACGCGGCCGCCGGACTCAGCGCCCAGGACCTCGACGACGCCGAGCTTCGTCTCATCGACCTGCTGCGCCGGGAGGCGAACCACGTCGAGCTGGAAGAGCGACTCACGACCCGCGTTGCCAGGGGCAAGGGAGACGCCGATGACTGGCTCGAGCTCGCTCGCCTGCGAGACGAACGCCTGCACGCACCGGCCGCCGCGCGCGACGCGTACGCGGAGAGCCTCGCTCTGCGGCCGACCTGCGTGCACGCCATTCGAGGCCTGCGCGACCTGTCCGAGCGACTCGGCGACTGGCGGGAGGTCGCACGCGCTCTCGACCTCGAGCACAGCCTCGAGGAACAGTGCAGTACCCGACAGCAGGCGCTGCTGGCGCGACGACTGGGCGACGTCTACTGGCGACGCATCCACGACGAGGACCGGGCTATCGCCGCCTACGCGGACGCTCTCGCGTCCGAGCCCCGCGACCTCGAGTCGCTGCGCGCCCTGCAGCAGCTGCACGAGATGCACGACGCCCTCGGCACGGCCGCCGAGCTGTACGAGCGCGAGGCCGGCATCCTGGGCGACGACGACACCGCGCGTCGGATCGAAGTCTGGCTGGCGGCCGCGGAGCTGCACCGGCGCGATGGGAACGCAGCAGCCCGCGCTCTCGATGCCTACGATCACGCTGACGCACTCTCGCCCCTTTCCCCGGAAGCGCGCCGCCGCCAGGCCGATCTCTACGCCGAGGTCGGCGATCGCGAGAACTTCGCAGCCAGCTATGCGAGCTGGTGCGACGACCCTGATTCCGACGCGAGCTGCAGCGACCACCTTCTGCTCGTCGAGACCCTGATCGAGCTGTCGCGACCGGACGAAGCCATCGAGCGCTGCCGCCGTGCACTCGACGTCGACGAGGACAGCGCCGACGCCTGGGCGACCCTGGCGGCACTCCTGGAAGAAGACGACCAGGCCGAAGCCGCCGCCGACGCCTGGGAGCAGGCCGGGGAACGACGGCAGGGAGGAGACGCCGCAGCCCACCTGCGCCGCGCCGCGCTGCTCGTCGAGACGCACGAGCCGGGTCGCTGCGCGGACCGCTTGCGACGCGCATTGGAATGCGACCCCGCGTCCGCCGCGGCGAACGCGGACCTCGCGCGTGTCGCCTGCAACCAGGAGAGCTTCGAGGAGGCCGAGTCCGCGGCGATTCGCGCGCTCGACCTCTCCGCTGCAGTGACCGAATCCGGACTCGACGCGGACGCCCAGCTCGCGACGGCGATGGCCGGCGGCGCTGCCGCCCGCGCGCTGGACCGACTCGAGTCCGCGGTGCTCTTCTATGGCGTCGCGCTGGATCTCGACCCGTCCAACCGGGAGGCCCTCGAGGCGTACGGCGAACTGTTGTTCGAGCGGGGGGACCTCGCCGCCGCGCGCGGCGCCCTCGAGGCACGACTCGAGATGGGCCCGGACGACCGGGAAGCCGAGCGCCGAGCGATGCTCGGCAACGTGCTCGAGCTGGCCGGACAACCCGACGAAGCCCTCGCCTCGTTCCGCCAGGCGGTCGCCAGTGACGAAAGCTGCGGCACGGCACACGCCGGTATCGCCCGGCTCTGCGAGAAGGCCGGGGACATCGATGACGCCGTGACGGCCCTCGCGAGCTGGGCCGACGCCTGTCGCAGCGCCGGCGACCTGCACGCCTGCGCGGCGCGTCACCTGCGCGCTGCCGAGCTCGAAATCGCACGCGAGCACGCTGAGTCCGCACGCAGCCAGCTCCAGAAGTCCCTCGACGCCAGCCTGGACAACGCGCGCGCCTGGGTGCTGCTCGCAGAGATCCACGCCGAAACAGAAGACCTCGACGAGTTGATGCGTCTGGTGCCCGAAGCACTGGTCGTCGACGCCGTGAACGCCCTGCCCGACGCCGTCGCTCGTCTCTCGCTCCTCTACGCACGCGCACTCGAGCGCACCGGCGACATGGCGACCGCATGCGAGGCCTACGCCGAAGCCGTCCGCCACGACCCGCGCTGCGCCGAAGCCGCCCTCTCTCGCGCGAAGCTGCTGCGGCTGGCGGGCGACTGGCAGGAGGCCGCGGACGGTCTGCGCGACTTCTGCATCGATCACCCGGAACCCGACCACCGGGATCTCGCCGAGGTGCAGTACAAGCTCGCGCGACTCCTGTCCGGCCCGCTCGAGGACATGAGCGGTGCGATCCTGTGTTTCGAGCGCGCGCTCCAGATCGCGCCCGACCATCCCAAGACGCGGGCACCGCTCGCCAGCCTGCTCGCCGTCATGCCCGACCGCTGGGACCAGGCCGCCGCGCAGCACGCCACCCTGCTCGAAGGGGATCCGGCGCGCGCCCAGTCCATTCGCGGTCTGATCCAGATCGCAAGGGGACGGGGCGACGAAGACGCATCCCGCTTCGGCCTGGCGCTGCTCCGCGCCATCGGCGCGGCGTCGCCGGACGAGAGAGACCTGGCGCCGGACTGCATTCCGACGCCCGTCCTCTCCCAGCCCACCCTCGCGGATCCAAGCTACGAGGTCGCGCGGCGCCTGCTCCAGCACGCCGCGGAGGCCCTCGACCAGGTCCTCCACACGCCGGCGGCTGCCGCAGAAGGCGAGCGCCAGGATGCCGACTTCGTCACGCTACGGGATGACGCCTTGCGCGACCTCGCCTGCTCCGGTCTCGAGCGCTTCTCGGACGACGAACTCGGAGATCTGCTGATCACGCTCGCCGGCCTCGCCCTGGGCGACGAAGCCGACCAGGAGCCGATCGACAGTCGACTCGATGCGACGATCGCGAGCGGGATCGAGGGTTCTCTGGGTCGCTGGACGCGACGCAAGATGCGCCGGGTGCTCGACGGAACTTCACTCAACCAGATCCGCGGCATCGACCCGGGCAGCTTCCGCCGCGCGTTGCGAGGCCTGGCGGCGGGCGTCGCCCTCGACATCCGCCACGGGGATCTGCGGTCGGCCCTCACGACGCTGTGCGCGTCGGACGACGCAGCCACGTTGTCGGAAGGCGACGATCTCACCCAGCGTATCAGCGCATCGGCGGACGCCCAGGAGCTGCTGCGCTGTGTGTCGTCGGTCTGGTGCGCACGCATGAGCCGGAGCTGAACGGACCCAGAGCGGACAAAGGCAGAGGCGAAGGAAGGAACCCGACCATGGCAAGCTCGTCCGACAACGCACGACGCCACCGTCGCCAGACGGTGCGAATACTCGTCGACTATCAACACGCGGGTGGCGTCAGCTGCGACTACGCGACGACTCTCGGTGCCGGAGGACTCTTCATGGAATGCGAAGAGCCGCTTCCGAAGGGCACGATCGTCAAGCTGCGATTCCGGCTGCCCCACAGCGACGACCTGCATTCTCTCGAAGGCCGTGTCAGCTGGGTGCGGGACGCCGTCGTCGGGGACCGTGCCCTCGCTCCCGGAATGGGCGTGCAGTTCACCGATCCGTCGACGACGGCGCACCTGGCCCGCGAGCTCGACCACCTGGACTGACGGGAACGAGTCTCCAGGCATCCGCGTCGGCGAGCAACGCGTCGACTGCAGCGCGATGCAAGCCATGCCCACCTCGCTCGACCCGCACCCGAGCCTGCAGGGGGGCCCCGAGCAGCGCGAGGTCGCCGACCAGGTCGAGCAGCTTGTGGCGCACGAACTCGTCGGCAAAGCGCAGGCCGCCCGGGTTCATGACCCCGCGATCATCGAGAACGATGGTGTTGTCGAGAGAGGCGCCACGGGCCAGACCGGCGGCTCGCAGGGCATCGACGTCGCTCAGGAAGCCGAAGGTGCGCGCGGGGGCCAGCTCCGTCTCGAAGGCGGCCGGCGTCAGCTCGGCAAGCGCGAATTCCTGACGCCCGATCGCCGGGTGCGCGAAGTCCACCGCGTAGTGCAGCTCGAGACCCCGCGGCCCCGGCTCGATCCGGATCGAACGCTCGCCGTCGCAACAGGAGACCACTCGCCGAACTTCCAGCACGCGCCGGGATACCGGCTGTTCGGCCAGCCCCGCCGTCCGGATCATCGCCGCAAAGGGCGCAGCGCTGCCGTCCATCACGGGCAACTCGGGGCCGTCGACCTCCACGCGGAGGTTGTCGACGCCCAGCCCCCGAAGCGCGGCCAGCAGGTGTTCGACGGTCGAGATCTGCAGCCCGTCGCGGGCGAGGGTCGTCGCGTTGCGGGTCGCTGTCACGAAGTCGCTGCGCGCGGGGATCTCGACGCTGCGATCGCCGCTGCGGCGCACGAACACGATCCCGGTATCCGGAGCCGCGGGCAAGAGCGCGAGACGGATCGTCTCGCCGGAATGCAGGCCGATCCCCGTGAAGCGGACTTCGTCCGCAATGCTTCGTTGAGACGCCAAGGGGTCCACGAGCGGGGACTCTAGCCGAGGCCCGGGAAGCGAGTCCGCAGGACCCGCCGGTCAGCTGCTCTGCTGGGTCTGGCTCAGCGAGTTGCGAACGAGATCGAGGATCTCGCGCGCCGACTGATAGCGCTCGCCCGGGTCCTTGAGCAGGCAGCGATTGATCACCGTCGCCAGGGACTGGGGCAGCTCCGGCTGCATCTCGCGGATGTCCGGCGGCGGCGTGTGCACGTGGTGATAGGGGATGTTGCCCTCCTTGAAGGGCACCGTCCCCGCCGCCAGTTCGAAGAGCGTGACACCCAGGGAATAGATGTCCGTCCGGTGATCGATGTTCTTCCCGAGCGTCTGCTCGGGGCTCATGTAGTACGGCGTCCCCGAGACCACGGTCGTGTGATTGCGGACCTCCTCGATCACCTTCGCGAGGCCGAAGTCCATGAGCTTCGCCTTCTTGTCCCGGGTCCACATCACGTTCGCGGTCTTGATGTCGCGGTGCACGACCTTCTTGTCGTGGGCGTAGGCCAGTGCCTCGCACATCTGCACCAGTACGTGCAGGATCCCGGCCGGCGCGATGGCACCTCGACGGCGCAGGATCTCCTTGAGGGTCGTGCCGTCGACGTACTCCATCGCGATGTAGTAGCGGCCGTCCTGCGCGCCGGTGTCGTAGACGGTGACGATGCCCGGATGATTGAGCTTGGCGGCCGCCTTCGCCTCGCGCAGGAAGTTCTTCAGCGCCTGGGTGTTCTCCTGCAGCGAGTCGGGCAGGACCTTGTAGGCGACGAGACGATCGAGCGCGGTGTCCTTGGCCTTGTAGACGATGCCCATGCCACCGCGGCCGAGCTCACCCGTAATCTGGTAGCGACCGGGCTGGTCCGCCGCGCCGCTGCCGCTGTTCTCGGGCAACGCGGCCTCGGTAGGGGTCGTCGTCTTGAGGCGCTCGCGCGACTCGACCAGACGCTGTTCCACGTCCTTGTAGTGGTAGTCGAAGGCGAGGATCTTCTCGAAGATCTCGACCGCTTCTGCGACCTCGTCGTTGGCGTTGCAGATCGTCGCCAGCGAGTAGTAGATCGGCATGCTCTCGCGGTCGAGCTCGCGGTCACCAATGGCCTGCTTGACCTTCTTGATCGCAAGAGACAGCTGGCCGCGCGCCTGGAAGATGTCTCCGAGCAGGGCCGACGCCTCCGAGAACCCTTCCTGCCCGGGCTCCACCTTCTGGAGCACCGTGATGGCCTCGTCGTCCATGCCCTCGCGGTGGAAGGTCTGGCCGGAGGACAGATGCTCGCCGGCGAGATCGAGCAGCTCGGCTTCCTTGTCGTGCTGACCCAGCAGCGCACGACATTCGGCCGCCTCCTTGAAGCACTCGGCCTTCTCGTAGCAGGTCGCTGCGTTCGCACGATCCTCGGACAGGGTGTACATCTCGGCGGCGGCCAGGAAGTCGCGCTGGCGCATGAAGCAGTCGCCGGCCTTGCCATAGCTCTCGAGCGAGCGGTACAGGTCTCCCGCCGCCAGGAAGTCGCCGGCCCGCTCGAAGCACTCGGCGGCCTCCTTGGCGTCGCCCCGGTCCCGGTGGAGATTGCCGAGGATGCGCGCGGCCCCCTCGGTCTCACCCATGCTCTCGAGCGCCTCCGCCGCGCGTTCCGGCAGGCTCGCGTCCTGGAACAGCTCGGCGGCGCGGGCGTACTGCTGCAGATCGAGGGCCAGCTCGGCGGCCTCCGCGGAGCACTCGCCTCGCTGGAGGATCTCGAGCGCCTTCTCGGGCTGTTCGGCCCGGCGATACAGCTTGCCCGCCTGCAATACCAGCTTGTTCAGGTCCTGCTGGAACTTCGCGTCGCCCTTGTTGCGCAGACTCTCTTCGCGATACACCTGGTCGAGACATTCGGCTGCCGCGAGCCAGTCCTTGCACTTCACGAAGGACGAGGCGGCGTGTCGCAGGAAGTCGGCGGACTTGTAGCAGTTCGCGGCCCGGCGCATGTTGCCGCTCTTCTCGTACATCTCGGCCGCAACGCTCATGCTGTTGATGGCCTCGTAGCACTCGGCGGCTCGCTCGAACTCGTCCTGCTGGGCGAAGATGGCACCAGCGGACTCGTGACGACCCGCCTGCAGGTACAGCTCCGCGGCCTCCACGAAGCGATTCTGGTCGTGGCGGATCTCGGCCGCCCGCACGAACTGCTCGGCCTGGATGAAGTAGTCGGCAGCCTTCTCGTAGTGCTCGGCCTCGAACAGCAGCTCGGCGGCCTCGAGCACATCGCCCTTCTTGGCCACCATCTGCGCCTGTTTCTCGATCTTCTTGAGGAAGCGCTTCTCGATGCCGGCGGGCTTGCGTGGCTCGCCCGCTCCGGCGAAGACGGCAAGCTCGTCGTCCTCGCTGCCCTTCTTGCCGCGCTTCTTCGACTTCCCTTCGCCCCTGCGCTTCTCGTCGGCCTTGCTTCCGACATCGCCACCGCCGCGCGGGAGGAGCCCCGACAACAACAGGACGAAGCCAGCGGGTGCCAGGGAGAAACGCAGCGCCGGCCAGACGAGCCAGTCCTCGAGACTCGCGATCAGGCCCCTGTCCGAGCTCGCCGCACGCGTGATGCCCTTGAGGACACCATGCAAGGCCTCGGTCGCGCCCGCGTCGGGCAGATAGGTCGCGAGCAGCCCGAAGCTCCCCGCCAACAGCAGGGGAAGGGACACGAGCACCATCAAGATCCGACCGACAACGGCCAAAGCGCACCTCCGCGCCCTACCTATCGGCCGCCCCACCCCCCGCGTTGATAGGTGTCGCCTGGGAAAGACACGCCACAACCACGCGCGAACGCTGCCATGAGACTGGACACGTCACGCGCCGGCGTCCGGCGACTCGAAAAGGCAGGGGGCTCGAGACCGAGGGCTAGCAGGCTGCGGAAAAACTCGCTCCCGTCGCCGGGCACGCATCTTTCGCCCCGCCTCTGCGTTGCGAAACCTCGCTGTAGGGCAACTACAGCTTCGGCTCCGCGCCTTGATGCCGTGCGATATCTGCGCACCGGGCTCGGTCCGGAGTTCTTCCGCAACCTGCTAGAGCAGGCGGCCCTGCTTGCCCTTGTCCCGCCCGTCGAGGATCTCGACGCCCAGGTGCTCGCGGGCCGTCCGGGTGGCGACCCGTCCCCGCGGCGTCCGGTCCAGGAAGCCCTGGTGGATGAGGAAGGGCTCGACGACGTCTTCGATCGTGCCCTTGTCCTCGCCCACGGCGGCGGCCAGGGTCTCGAGACCGACGGGGCCGCCGTCGAACTTCTCGACCAGGATCCGGAGCAGGGCCCGGTCGAGCTTGTCGAAGCCCTCGGCGTCCACGTCGAGGCGGTCGAGCGCCGAGCGTGCACCCGCGAGCTCCACGAGCTTGTCGCGCCCGCCCTCGACGGTCGAGAAGTCGCGCACCCGCCGCAGCAGACGATTGGCGATGCGGGGCGTGCCGCGGGAGCGGCGCGCCACCTCGCGGGCCGCATCGGCGTCGATGCGCAGATCCAGCAGCCCTGCCGAGCGCTGCACGATGAGCTGCAGGTCGTCCACCGGGTAGTACTCGAGGCGTGCGCTCCAGCCGAAGCGATCGCGCAGGGGTGACGTCAGGAGTCCCGTGCGGGTGGTCGCGCCGATCAGGGTGAAGCGGGGCAGGTCGAGGCGGATCGAGCGCGCACTGGGCCCCTCCCCCACCAACAGATCGAGCTGGAAGTCCTCCATGGCGGGGTACAGGATCTCTTCGACGCTGGCCGACAGTCGGTGGATCTCGTCGATGAACAACACGTCTCCGGCGTCGAGATTCGAGAGCAGCGCCGCGAGATCGCCCGGGCGCTCGACGGCGGGACCGCTGGTCGCTCGGAACTGGGCGCCCATCTCGTTGGCGACGATGCGCGCCAGCGACGTCTTGCCGAGCCCCGGCGGACCGTGGAACAGCACGTGGTCCAGAGCCTCTTGGCGTTCTTTGGCTGCCTGTACGAACACACCCAGGTTCTCGCGCAGGCGCTTCTGGCCCACCATCTCCGCCAGGGTCCGCGGGCGCAGGCCTTCTTCGACGCGCCCCTCTTCCTCGAGCGCCTCCGCGGACAGCTCCCCCCGGTCCTCGGCGTTCATCGGGCAAGACTCCGCAGGGCGATGCGAATGAGCGACTCGATGCTGGCGTCCTCCCCGGCTTCTGCGACCGCCGTGTCGACGACCCGGTCGGCTTCCTTCCGGGGATAGCCGAGATTCAAGAGTGCCGACAGCAACTGGTCGCGTAGGTCGTCTGCGGCAGCCGCCGGTGTCGCGGAGCCCGTCGGTGAGCCCAGGGTGGCCGCCCGATCGCGCAGCTCCACCATCATCCGTTCGGCGGTCTTCGCGCCCACTCCCGGGATGCCCTTCATGGCGGCGACCTCGCCGTCCCGCAGTGCCGCGATCAGGCGTTCGGGTGCCATACCGGACAGCATCGTCTGCGCCAGCTTCGGACCCACCCGACTCGCGCGAAGCAGCAGCCCGAAGACTTCCTTCTCGTACGCCGTCGCGAAGCCGTAGAGCAGCAGCGCGTCCTCGCGTGCGACCGTGTGGGCGAACAGCGCGACGGTCTTGCCCACGTCTGGCAGCGCCGCCGAGGTCGTCAGCGACACGTGCAGCTCGTAGCCCACGCCATTCACGTCCACGATCACCCGTACGGGCGACTTCTCCCGCAGCACGCCGGCCACCCAGGCGATCACGGCGAGGTCCTCGGGTCGAGTCGTCGGCGGGAGCGCGCCCGGCCGCGGCGCGACCGGGCGAGAATGTCGAGGTCCGCCAGCGGCCCCATCTGCGCGCGACACAGGGCGGCGGCCAGGGCGTCCGCGGCGTCCTGAGGAGGCGGCTCGGAAAGGGACAGCAAACGCATCACCATGTCCTGCACCTGTACTTTCGCCGCCGCACCCGACCCGGTCACCGCCTTCTTGATCTCGCCGGGCGACAGCTCGTCGACGGGTACGCCCGCGGCGCCAATGGCCGCCAGGATCGCGCCCCGTGCCTGGCCGAGCACCAGCGCGGAATGCACGTTGAGTGCGACGAAGACCCGCTCGACGACTGCCCGTTCCGGCGCGTATTCCCGCACCGCCGCGTTCAGCTCGCAGTGGAGCGAAGCCAGACGCAGCTCGAGCGACTGTCCCGAAGGCGTGCGGATGGTCCCGTGGGCGACGTGCACGATGCCGCCGGGCTGACGCTCGACGATGCCGTAGCCCGTTGCGTTCGAGCCGGGATCGATTCCCAGGATCCGCATCGTCGGCACCCCCCCGAGGCCTGACATCAAGTAAAAGATCGAGACTTGCTACTCCGCGTACTTGGCCATCTCGTCGTCGGAGATCTCGAAGTTCGCGTAGACGTTCTGCACGTCGTCCAGGTCTTCGAGGGCATCCATCAGGCGCAGCATGGTCTCTACGTCCTTGCCCTCGAGATTCACGGTGTTGCTCGGCTGCATGGTGATCTCGGCCTCGACCGCCTCGAAGCCGTCTCGCTTCAGTGCGTCGCGCACCGTCTCGAACGAGGCGGTCGTCGTGACGACGTCGATGCCGTCGTCGGACTCGATCACGTCCTCGGCGCCGGCCTCGAGGGCGGCCTCCATCAAGGAGTCCACGTCGACGCCGTCCGCGCCGAAGCTCACCATGCCCTTCTTGTTGAACAGATACGCGACACAGCCCGACGCTCCGAGGCTGCCGCCGTTCTTGGTCAGCGCGTGCCGCACCTCGCCCACCGTCCTGTTCTTGTTGTCGGACAAGGTCTCGCACAGGATCGCGACGCCGGCCGGGCCGTAGCCCTCGTAGACGCCCTCGTCGTACTGCTCCCCCTCGAGATTGCCGGCGCCCTTGGCGATGGCCCGCTCGATGTTGTCCTTGGGCATGTTGGCGCCCTTGGCCTTGTCGACGACGAGCCGCAGCCTCGGATTCGAGTCGACATCCGGGCCACCGATCCGGGCTGCGGTGGATAGCTCCCGGATGAGCTTCGTGAAGATCTTGCCCCGCTTGGCGTCCGCGGCGCCCTTCTTTCTCTTGATTGTCGACCACTTGGAGTGACCGGACATGGTCGGCTCTCCTGCCCAGGTGTGCGTTTCCGGCAGCCCCTCAGGTAGCACGGGCCCCGGGGGCCGGCCATCGGAACCCCCTGTGACGCCGGGCACTTCCGCGCTCAGGAATGCTCCCGGGACTGCCGATATCGCACATGGGATCCGCCCCCCCGCAGGGTAAACCCCGCGCCGGCAACTCCGCGAGGGGCGGAGAGCGAAATCGCAGCAGCGTCGCAGCACTGAGCAGTACTAAGGAGGCCCCCATGGCCGAACGCGCCATCGGAATCGATCTCGGAACGAGCAACTCGTGCGTCGCGACCGTGACGGGCAGCGAAGTCGACGTTCTCGCGAACGCCTATGGCGAGCATACGTCCGCCAGCGTCGTGGCTTTTGCCGAGGACGGCTCGATCACCGTGGGCAACGCGGCCCGCGCCAACATCATCCACGACCCGGAGCACACGGTGTCGTCGGCCAAGCGTCTGATCGGTCGCTACTTCTTCTCTGAAGAAGTCAAGAAGGCGCAGGCCATCTGCTCCTACGAGATCATCGAGGGCCCCAACCACGGCGTGCGCATCCAGATCCGGGAGGAGGCGTTCTCGCTTCCCGAGATCTCGGCCATGGTGCTGCGCGAAATGAAGCAGCTGGCCGAGACCCGGCTGGGCGAAGAGGTCCGCCAGGCGGTCATCACCGTCCCCGCGTACTTCAACGACAATCAGCGTCAGGCAACCAAGGACGCGGGCAAGATCGCGGGCCTCGACGTGCTGCGCATCCTCAACGAGCCGACGGCTGCCGCCCTGGCCTACGGCTTCGGCAAGGGACTCGACCAGCGGGTCGCCGTGTACGACCTCGGCGGCGGGACCTTCGACATCTCGATCCTCGAGATCGGCAAGGACATCTTCGAGGTCCTCTCTACCTGCGGTGACACCTTCCTTGGCGGCGACGACTTCGACGATCGCATCATCGATCTCGTGGCGGACGAGTTCGTCCAGAAGGAAGGGATGAACATCCGCAACGACCCCTACGCCTTCGAAAAGCTCAAGGTGGCCAGTGAAGCGGCCAAACGCGGGCTGTCCGTCGACGAAGAGGTGGAGATCCGCATCCCGGACGTGCTCGTGGGAGAGGACGGAGAGTCGCGGTCGATCCAGCGCACGATCACCCGGGCTGAGTTCTCGAGCCTGGTGATGGACCTCATCCAGCGCACCTTCAAGGTCTGCGACGAGGCCATGCAGCAGGCGGATCTCACGGTCCAGGACCTGGACGGTGTCATCCTGGTGGGCGGTCCCACGCGTCTTCCGGTCATCCGCGAAGCCGTCGCCGCCTACTTCCAGCAGGAGCCCAAGGCCAACGTCGACCCCGACGAAGTGGTCGCCATGGGCGCCGCGATCCACGCGAACTCACTGGTGAACGAGACCGCGGAGTCCTTCCTGCTCGACGTGACCCCACTCGACCTGCGCATCGGCGTCGCCGGCGGGCTCGCCGAACCGGTGATCGAGCGGAACACGCCCGTCCCCATCGAGCAGTCGCGCATGTTCACCACCTTCTCGGACTACCAGGAGACCGTCGACATCCGGGTCTACCAGGGCGATCACCGCGAATCGGCTTCCAACGAGCTGCTCGGCCAGTTCGAGTTCTCGGGCTTCAAGAAGGCAAAGCGTGGCGAGGTTTCCATCGAGGTCAGCTTCGAGATCAATGCCGATGGCATCGTCAGCGTGAAGGCGCGCGACCCGGAGACCGGGTCCGAGGCCCAGACCGCGATCACACTCTCCTCGGGCTTGTCGGACGAAGAGCTGGCGTCGATCCTCGCGGAAGATCCGGCGGCCCGGGTGCAGACCGTCGAAGGCATGCCCGAGCCGGACGAAGAGCTCGGCTTGCTGCCGGACGACGACGACGAGCTCGAGCCGATGGTGAGCGCTGCCGTCCAAGGAACGCCGGTGACACCGGCGCCCGCACCGGAGCTCGCGAGCCCCGAGCTCGACGACCTCGAGGTGCTGGCCGAGGACGTCGGCGACGACCTGCTCGAGGGCGACGATCTCGGCGCGGATCTCGAAGAGGACGGCCTCGACCTGGAGACGATGCCGATCCTCGACACCGATGATGCGCAGCCTGCGGCGGCCGACCCCCTGAAGGGCGGCCTGGATCTCGACGGGCGAGCCCTGACCGGGCTCGAGAGCGGCGACTCGGACATCGAGCTGGAGATCGGCGAGCCGGGCAGCGTACCCGTCGCCGCTCCGGTGGCCGCACCCACGCTCGAAGCCGTGGTCGAGCTGGCGGACGAGAGCGAGGCGATCGAGCTCGCGGGCGAGCCCGAGATGGAGACGTCGGTGGTGCTCGAAGCCGAAGCCTCCGAGCTCGAACTGATGGAGGAGGCCGTGGTCGAGCTCGAGCCCGAGCCCGAGGCGGACGCCGAGACGACGGCGGACGACCTCTTCGACCGCAACAACACGAACCTGTCGGCGGGTCTGGACGAGGACTCCACCTCATAGCCCACGCTGCTCTCGCGGGAAGATCTGCCGAACCGACGAAACAACTGGAGCCCGGACCCTTGGCGTTGCCCCCCCTGGAGATCCATGCCCTCGTCCGAATCATCGACGAGCTGGATTACTACCAGATTCTTCATCTCGAGGCGGATGCCACGCAGAGCGAGGTGAAGAAGGCCTATTTCCAGACGTCGCGGATCTTCCACCCGGACGCCAACCGCCACCTGGACGGCGAGCTGCGCGAGAGTTGCTCGCAGATCTCGAAACGCGTCACCGAAGCCTACTGCGTGCTGCGCGATCCGCGCCGGCGCGCGACCTACGACGATCAGCGTGGCAGCGAGGGCGGCACCCGACGCGTCCAGCTCGCCGAAGCGCGCGCGAGTCACGCGCGCAAGGACAGCGAAGAGCGCCAGGGCAAGACACCCCAGGGTCGGCAGTTCTTCCAGAAGGCCCAGACAGCGCTCGATCGCGGCGACGTCGCGGGCGCCGTCAACCATCTCCAGATGGCGCTGACCTTCGAGTCGGCGAACTCCTATTTCAAGGAGCTGCTGGCCGAGCTGAAGCGGCGCTCCTGAACCCTCGCCAGCCCGCGCGAAGGCGCCCCGTCAGTTGACACGGCTGTAGGCAAGCTGCGATCCTGCTTCCGCGTTCCTCCCGGTCCCGAACCCCCCGAGAGGACACGGGAGGAGATTCGATGTCGGAACCGTCCGGATCCAACAGTGCGTCTGCGCTGCTGCCGGTCGTGCCCTTCCTGAAGATTCCCGAGACCGGGGATCCCTATCTGGAAGGCCACAAGTGCCAGGACTGCGGCGCCGTGTTCATCGGCGAGCGGGACAACTGCTCGAGCTGCGCGTCCCGCGACCACCTGAAGCCCGTCCGCCTTTCCAACGACGGCGAGCTCTACGTCTTCTCGATCGTCCACCGTTCGTTCCCGGGCATCGAAGTGCCCTACGTGTCGGCGGTCGTGGACCTCGAGGGCGGCGGAACCGTGAAGGGCAACCTCATCAACGTGGAGCCCGACCCGGAGAAGATCAAGATGGGCATGCCCGTCGAGGTCGTCTATCAGACGGCGCCCCGCAAGGACGCCGAAGGCAACGAGTACCTGACCTACTACTTCCAGCCGCGCGGCTGAGCACAACGTAGAAGGGAGATGCGAGATGAGTGACGTCTATATCCTCGGCGTGGACATGATCAAGTTCGGCCGCTTCCCGGAGACCTCGGTCCCGAAGCTGGGCGCAACCGCGGCCCTGATGGCCCTCGACGACGCGGGCCTGAACATCAAGGACATGGAGGCCCTGTACTGCGGGAACCTCGGGCAGGCCGGCGCGATGGTCGGCCAGCGCGTGCTCGCGGAGATCGGCCAGACGGGGATCCCGGTGGTCAACTGCGCGAACGCGTGCGCGACGGGCGCCACGGCATTCCGTGAAGGTTGGATGGCGATCAAGGCCGGCGTCTACGACGTCGTGCTCGCCGTGGGTGTCGAGCAGATGGGCAAGGGCCTGTTGGGCGGCGGCGGCCCCAAGAAGGGCATCCCCACCGAGGGACTGCTCGGATCCGGCACCATGCCCTGCGTGTTCGCCGAGGCCGGCATGGAGCACAGCCGCAAGTACGGCACCAGCTTCGAGCAGTTCGCCAAGGTGTCCGTGAAGAACCACCACCACTCGACCCTGAACCCGAAGGCCATGTACCAGATCGAGACTCCCCTCGACACGGTCATGAACGCCGAGATGATCTCGTACCCGAACACCAAGCTGATGTGCTCGGTGAACGTGGACGGCTCGGCGGCGGCCGTGCTGATCAGCGAGCGCAAGCTCAAGGAGATCGGCAGCAAGCGGGCGGTGAAGGTTCGCGCGTCGATCCTGACCAGCGATCCCTACCAGGAGCGCAATCTCACGATGCCCGACGTCAACACCTGCACCCAGCAGGCGGCGGCCAAGGCCTACGAGATGGCCGGTGTCGGACCCGAGGACATCGATCTCGTCGAGCTGCACGACTGCTTCGCGACGGCCGAGATCCTCCACTACGGCAACCTCGGTCTGGGAAAACCCGAGGACGCGGGCCGCATGATCGACGAAGGCGAGACGGCCCACGGCGGTCGCATTCCGGTGAATGTGTCCGGAGGCCTGCTGTCGAAGGGCCACCCCCTGGGCGCGACGGGCATCGCCAACATCTACGAGGTGTCCACACACCTGCGCGGAGAAGCCGGAAAGCGGCAGGTGGAGGGCGCGACGTTCGGTCTCACCCATGTCATCGGCCTGGGCAGCGCCTGCGGGATCCACATTCTCGAGAAGGTCTGAACCCCGCTCGGACCAGCGGGGCCACTGTCACGGAGGCGCCGTCGCGACATCGCGGCGGCGCCTCCTTCCGTTCGGGGCGTCGCTGCGCTTGCTCGCCCACCCTGTCCGGTTATCCTGCGCGCGTGCAACGATCCCGGCTCGCCCGCTCCCTGACCCTGTCTTCTCCCCTCGGCGCGCTGCTGGCCGTCACCTTGCTGTCGTTGCCAGCGCAGTTCGGGGCAGCGCCGGCCGCGGCGCGCGCCGCGCACGAGCGCCCGATGCCGGCCTTCGACGGGGTCACCCTCGACAACCAGCGGATCGCCATCTCGGACTACATCGGGCGACGTCTCGTCCTGATCTTCTTCAATCCCGACAGTCCGGCAGCCATTCCGGCGGTGGGCGCGGTCCAGAGCCTGTCCACGCTGCAGGCGAGCCAGAATTTCGCGGTGCTCGGTGTCGCGGTGGGGTCGAGCCGCGCCGCCGCCCGGGAGTTCGCGCAGAAGCAGCACCTCAGCTTTCCGGTGATCGACGACTCCAGTGGACGCATCACCCGGCGACTGGGGTTGCAGAGCCAGGTGACGATCGTCGCGGCCGACGCCGAAGGCTTCATGATCTACGGCAGCTCTGCCTTCGACCCGAAGCGGAGCGACGAGGCGGAACGCATCGAGGACAGCCTGCGCGAAGCCCTGCGGATGCCCGCACGCAAGGACGCAGCGCTGGCGTTCGGCGAGCGACCACTGGCGCCGCTCTTCGAGACGGTCCGCCTCGACGGCGGTGAGCCCTTCGCTCTCGAAGACTACGCGGGCCGGCCCGTGGTGCTGATCTTCTTCTTGCACACCTGCCCGCACTGCCATTCCGCGCTCGAGTTCCTGGTGCCCGAGCTCGCGAAGATCCCGGAAGCGCAGCGTCCCCTGCTCGTCGCAGTGTCGATCCTCGACCGTCCGCGCGAGGTGCGGGCCATGCTCGAAGAGCGAGGCCTCGAAGTTCCCGAGGTCCTGCTCGACCCCGGCCAGAAGCTCCAGAACCTCTACCAGCTGCGCGGCGGCGTACCGGACATCCTGTTCCTCGACGGCGATCGGCACATCGTGCACCGGGTCCAGGGTTGGCGGGAGAAGCGTGACCCGGCCCTGGCCCGCATGACGATCGCGAAGATCGCCGGCACGAAGGTTCCCTTCCTCCTCAACCCGAAGGGCTACACGGGCAACGACGTCTGCGGCGTGTGCCACCAGCTCGAGCTCGACAGCTGGCACTACACGAAGCACGCCACGGCCTACGACACGCTGGTGACCCACGGCGCCGAACGCAATCCCGAATGCGTCAGCTGTCACGTCGTCGGCTTCGACCAGCCAGGCGGCTACACGATGGACGAAGCACCGGTCCATCTCGAGAACGTCGGTTGCGAAAGCTGTCACGGCCGCGGAGGCCCGCATCTCTCGAAGGGCTTCGTAAAGAACGGCGACTACGAGCCGGTCTGCAAGACCTGCCACAATCCCACGCACTCGCTGGGCTTCGACTACGACAGCTTCCGCAAGAACGTCTCGCACATCGGGATCGCCGGCATGACGCCGGCCCAGCGCGAGGCGCTCGGCGGCAGCCGCCCGGGGAACCTGCTGCCCACGGACATCGCCTACGTCGGGTCGGACGCGTGCAAGAGCTGTCACCCCGCGGAGTTCGCCACCTTCGAGAAGAGTCCCCACGCCCACTCGCTGCAGTCCCTCGAGACCCGCAGCAAGGCCGGGGATGCGAGCTGCCTGCAGTGCCACACGACCGCCTTCGGCCTGCCCGGCGGCTTCCCCAAGAGCGCAGCATCCGACGCAAAGGCCCATCCAGACCTCGCCCGCGTCGGCTGCGAATCCTGCCACGGCCCGGGAGAAGCTCACATCGCACCCGACGCCAAGCGGATCGGCACGATCATCAGCCTGGGCGACAAGTGCGACTCGTGCGTGATCCTGCAGATCTGTGGCGGCTGCCACGACGACGACAATGATCCCGGCTTCGCCTTCGAGGTGCTGGACAAGATCGAGCGGCAGCGCCACGGCACGATCGAAGCCGGAACGGGCAAGCCGATCTCCGGAGAGTGACGCCATGTCGGCCTCAGCTGCCCGGGGCACCGGCAACGTCACGAGCGAGGATCGCGGCCCCACCCGGGTGATCGTGATCGACCGCGAGGACAAGCGGAACGCCCTCGACCGCGCGACCTGCGTCGAGCTTCAGGCAGCCTTCGAGGCCGCCGCTGCGGACTCGGGCGTGCGGGTGATCGTCCTGCGTGGGGCCGGCGACCGAGCGTTCTGCGCCGGCGCCGACCTGAAGGAAATGCTCGGACACGAGACCATCGACGAGAGTCGCGCCCACTTCGACGGGGTGCGCCTCGTCATCGAAGCGATGCACGCCGCCCCCCAGCCGGTGGTCGCTCGCGTGTCGGGCTTCGCCCTGGCGGGCGGCTGCGGACTTGCCGTCGCGGCGGACTTCACGATCGCCAGCGAGAGCGCGGTCTTCGGATTGCCCGAGATCGCCCTCGGCTTGCTCCCGCTGGTCGTCTCGGTCCCGATCTACCGGGCGATCGGCAGCCGCAAGGCGCTGCTCGATCTCGTCCTCACCGGCCGGCGCATCTCCGCCGGTGAGGCGCGCGACCTGGACATGGTCACCCGGGTGGTCCCCGACGCGCAGCTCGACGCCGAGATCGAGGCCCTGTGTGCGACCCTCGCAGCCCTCTCCCCCGCCGCGCTGCGTTTGGGCAAGGAGGCGGTCTACGGGATGTGCGAGCTGGACTACGCTGCCGCCATGAAGAGCATGCGTGAGATGATCACGCTCACCTCCCGCACCGAAGACGCCGCCGAGGGCATCCGCGCCTTCTTCGAGAAGCGAGATCCCAAGTGGTCCGGACGCTAGGCGAGGACATCGCACCGGAAGCGGCGTCGATTCTCGCCGACGCCCGGGAGACCCTCGCCGAGCTGGCCGAGGAGGGCGTCGACGAGTGGGAGCCCGCTGAGCCCCTGGCGCTTCCGGAAGGCCCGGCCCCTGCTCTCGCGCAACCCGTCTCGAAGCCTCGCCCGGAGCCGCAGCCCGCCCCTTTGCTCCAGCCTACCCCTTCGCCCCAGCCCGGCTCCTCGCCCGAGCCCGGCGTCGAGGCGCCGACCTGGGGAGAGCGCCCAACCCTCGATGAGGTGCGCGCCGAGCTCGGAGACTGTCGGCGCTGTGGTCTCTGCGAGGGGCGCAACTCCATCGTGTTCGGTGACGGCAACCCGGAGGCCGACCTGATGTTCGTGGGAGAGGGGCCCGGCGAACAGGAAGATCGGCAGGGGCTGCCCTTCGTGGGGCGCGCAGGCGAACTCCTCACCCAGATGATCGAGAAGGGACTCGAGATCCCCCGCAGCTCCGTCTACATCTGCAACATCGTCAAGTGCCGTCCACCCAAGAACCGCACGCCGCTGCCGCCGGAGGTGTCGGCCTGCAGTCCCTTCCTGGACGGCCAGATCGCCGCGGTGCGACCCAAGGTGATCGTCGCCCTCGGCAAGCCGGCGACCAGCCTGCTGCTCGGCCGCGACGTGGCGATCACGCGGGTGCGCGGCACCTGGCACGAGTACCGCGGCATTCCCCTGATGCCGACCCTGCACCCCGCCTACGTGCTGCGACAGTACACGGCCGAGAACCGCCGCAACGTGTGGGACGACCTGAAGGCCGCGCTCGCGAAGAGCCGCGGCTAGCTGGCCGGCCCGCGGCTTTGCCGCGGGGTTCCGGCTTGCGGCGCAAGCTAAAATCCCAAGACTCCGTCTTGGGTCAGCCTGCTAGGCCCGGGTACATCGGGTTCGAAACAGGCCCGAGTACGGCGAGTTCGAAGCAGATCCGGGCACGCCGAGCTCCGAACGCGATCAGGATCCGGGCGGATCCCTTCGCTCGATTGCCAGCGCGGAACGACGCTCGTCGAGTAGCTCCGTCAGCGCTTCGCGACTGCGGATCACACGCAGCTCCCGATCGAGCTGATCGCGCACCGATTCGAAGCTGCGCCGCGCCGCCTTCTCGCGCGCGATCAGCTGCACCAGGCTCCAGCGCCCCTCGCGGTCGCGAAACGGTTCGGTGATCTCGCCTTCCGAAACCAACCGGTGCGCGGGACCGATCACCGACGTCGGCAGCTTGCGTTGCTCGAGCCAGCCGAGGTCACCGCCCTTCTGCCGCAGTGCCGGGTCCATGTTCGCCTGGCGCGCCAGGTCGTCGAACGCCTTGCCGTCCGCGATCTGCTGGCGGATGCGCAGGATCGTCTCCCGATCCGGAACCGTGATCTGGCGCAGGTGCAGGCGAGTGGTGAGGAAGCGCTGCCCGTTCTCCTCGTAGTGGGCCCGCAGCTCTGCTTCGGTGATCTCGAGCTCGGCCTCGAGTGCGTCGACGATCGCGGCGCGGGCCAGTTCCTGCTCGCCCTTCCAGGCGCGGGCGCGGACTGCCGTCAAGCGCTTCTGATACGTCGGCGTTTCGTCGAGCTTGCGCGCGCGCACTTCCTCGCGCAGCAGCCTTGCCTGGATCCAGGCCTCCAGGGCGTCGTCGAGATCCGGCGCGGCACGCCCGGGGCGCCGCACCGACAGCTGCTGGGCGAGCGACTCGAGCTCGGCGCGGGTGACCTCTTCGCCGGCCACGCGCGCCATCACCGGAGAGGGCGGCGCGTCGCCTGGCGCGGGAGACGGCTTGCAACCCCAGGCGGCAAGCCCCAGCGCCAACGACGCCGCGACCCAACCGGACGAAGCAAAGCGCGAGAAGGACCGGACCAAGATTCAGTCGAAGGGCGTTTCGGGGACCGCGGCCGTCTGCGTCGCACGAAGCTCGTCGAGCTTCTTCCGAACCTCGGGATCGCGTCCGGCCAGGATCGCCCCGGCGAAGAGCCCGGCGTTCTTCGCACCGGCCTTGCCGATGCCGAACGTGGCGACGGGGATGCCGCCGGGCATCTGGACCGTTGCGAGCAATGCGTCGATGCCGTTCAGCGCAGAACTGTCGAGGGGCACGCCCAGCACGGGCAGCGGCGTGAGCGCCGCGGTGACTCCCGCCAGATGCGCCGCAAAACCCGCCCCGCAGATGAAGATCTCGATGCCCGCCTCACCGGCGCCTCCGACGAAAGCGGCGTGGCGCTCGGGCGTACGGTGTGCCGAGATCACGCGCACGTCACAGCTGACGCCGAGCTTCTCGAGCGCGTCCACCGCCGGCTTCATCAGCTCCCAGTCGTTCTTGCTGCCCATCAGCACCGCTACGCGGGGGATGTCTTCGGCCACGATCTCTCCCTTGCTGCGACTCGTCCTGCGAGGGTTGCGTTTGTACCAAAGCCGCGGGCGACTCGAAAGTCGCTGCGTGGCCGCAGCCCCGGGGATGGGATATCCCTCGGTCATGGCCCGCGTCATCCGCCCCGAGACGGCCCTCTGCGGCGTCATCCTGCATCCCGCGGGCCACACCCGTTCGCCCGCGATGCACAATGCGGCGTTCGGGGCGCTGGATATCGATGCCGTCTACCTCGCCTTCGACGTCCCGCCCGCCGCACTCCCCGAGGCGGTCGCGGGCTTGCGCGCCCTGGGCATCCGCCAGCTGGCGGTGTCGATCCCGCACAAGATCACGGTCATGAAGCTCGTGGACGAGCTGGACGAGACCGCCCGGGCGATCGGCGCGGTCAACACGATCACCCTCGAGGGAGAGCGACTCGTGGGGAGCAACAGCGATTGGCAGGGCGTCACCGCCGCGCTGCGCCGCGAGGCGTCGACGGGCCTGTCGGGATCGAAGGCGGTCGTCCTGGGCGCCGGCGGCGCGGCACGGGCCGCGGTCTACGGCTTGCTGCGTGAGGGCGCCAATGTCACGGTCCTGAACCGGACGCCCGCCCGCGCCAGCGAGCTGGCGCAAGCGCTCGGAGCGAGCGCGGGCGGTTCCCTCGACGATTTCGGGTCGGTAACCGACTGGGACATCGTCGTGAATACCACGAGCGTGGGGCTCGCCACGGACATCTCGCCGGTTCCGGCGAAGGCGATTCCCGAGGCGGCGATCGTGCTAGACGCGGTCTACGACCCGCCGCAAACGCGGCTGCTGCGCGAAGCGGCAGCCCGCGGCGCCCGCACCATCGGGGGTAAGTGGTGGCTGGTCCACCAGGCCGCCGCCCAGCTCGAGCGATGGACGGGGCGCACTGCACCCGTCGAGGTCATGGCGGAAGCCTTCGACGCCGCCTCCCGCAGCTAGAGGACGAGCCACGCGAGCCCCGCGTCACGGTCCGGGAAGATCCGGAAGTCGGATCCGCGCGCTTCCTCACCGACCATTTCGCGAAAGTGGCCGGCGGGTAGATCTTCGGCGCACGCGATCAGCGCCAGCTTCAACCCATAGGTCCGAAGCTTCTGCAGGACCTCACCCGCCTCCCCGCTGCGAAGGTCGAAGAAGCGCGGAGTCAGGTTCTCGGCGTACAGCAGCAATGCGCGCGCACCGTTGCCCATGCACACCTCGAGCACGCGATCGAGATCCGCGATCTCGCCCAGCACGGAGGCGGCCCGGACTCCGGCGACGACCGGCGTACCGTGCGCGTTCAGGACTTCGATCTTCAATCCGGGCCTCGAAAATGGAACGGCCCCCGGCGCGAAGCGACGGGGGCCGAAGTAGCTGCGTTCCAGTCGTGGACTACCCGTCGTAGTTCCACTTCTCTTTGTTCGCCTTGACCTGCTCGGGCGTGGGCGGCGTCAGGTCGCCGCGCTCGGGCACCTCGAAGTCGTCCCGGGTCTCGACGATCTTCGCGTTGAGGGCGATGTCGGGGTTGAACACCTCGGGCACCTGCTCGTCCTCGAAGATGGCCTCCCAGGGGCACTCCGGCTCACACACGCCGCAGTTGATGCACTCCTCGGGATCGATGAACAGCTGGTTCGGCCAGTCTCCCTGATCGCCCTGCTTCTGGACGATGCAGTCAACGGGACATACCTCGACGCACGCCATGTCGACGCAATCTCGGCAAAGGCTGGTGATCACCCAGGTCATCGTGCTCTCCCCTCTCTCATCTCGCGATCCGCGCGACTCTGAAGTCCAAGCGCGCCGCGAATGCTACGCAAGCGCTGTGGGGCGCGCCATGCGATCCCAGCCAAAAAAGCGGCTGGGCGGGCCCCCTACTTGAGCTTCGTCTCTTTGTAGAGAACGTGCTTCCGGACGACCGGATCGTACTTCTTGAACTCGAGCTTGTGCGGTGTGTTGGTCCGGTTCTTCGACGTCGTGTAGAAGTGACCGGTCCCCGCAGTCGACTCGAGCTTGATCTTCTCTCGCTTGCTCTTGGCCATGATGCGTCCTGCTTCCTAGTTCTTGGGGTCGGGGACCGGATCGCCGCCTCGGGCAAACACGCGGACCCGCTCGCCGCCCTGTCCCTCGACGCGAACCCGCGACGGCTTGTTGTCACCCGAGTGAACGAGCATCACATTCGAGATGTCGACGTAGCCTTCCTGCTCGACGATCCCGCCTTGTCGGGCGCCGCGACGACCCGGCCGCAGATGCCGCTTCTGCATCCGCACACCTTCCACCCGCACCTTGCAGCGCTCGGGATCCGTCGCGATCACGCGGCCTTGCTTGCCGCGGTCCGCCCCTGTGACGACCTGTACGAGGTCGCCCTTTCGAACCTTCAACATCGTGCTCAAAGCCTCCTGGAGGACCGGAAGGTGTGTGATAACCGGGGGTTCCCGTCAAGGGGTCCCCGAGGGATTCGGGCTCCCAGACAGCCGCCGCCCCCAGGTCAGCCAACCGAGGATGGTAGTCTCCGCGCGCCGGCGCCGGGTACGAGCGCCCTGCGAGCCCGGTGAGGGATCGAAGAGAAGGATCGGAGCGAGGCATGTGGAGACGGTTGGGGATCGGCCTGGGCGTGATCGGAGTCGCTGGCTGGGTGGGCTGTGGCCTTCTGCCCGAGCGATTCGCCGTGAACGCTCCCATTGCGAGCATGTTGTTCGGCAGTCTGGGCGACCCGATCGAGGACGGCGACCTCGCCCAGATGCAGGTGCCGGATGGCTTCCAGATCGGTATCTACGCGGATGGGCTGCCCCCCACCCCCCGCTTCATGCGCTTCAGCGAGACGGGCGACCTGCTCGTCAGCGCGCCGCGGTCCGGTGCGGTAGTGCTGATCGAGGCCGACGCGGACGGCGATGGACGCGCCGATGGCCAGCGGGTCCTGATCGAAGGGCTCGAGCAACCTCACGGTGTCGAGCTGCGGGACGGTTGGCTCTACGTCGGGGAGACCGACGCCATCGCTCGCATCCGCTACGACGCCGAGCGGGGGCGCACGGACGGCCCTCTGGAGCGGATCGTCACGGGTCTACCCGGCGGAGGCAACCACTGGACGAAGAGCCTGCGCTTCGGACCGGACGGCTGGCTCTACATGCACGTCGGGTCGACGTGCAACGTCTGCATCGAAGAAGACGAGCGCCGCGCGACCATCATGCGCTTCCACCCGGACGGGAGCGATGGTGAGATCTACGCGACGGGGCTGCGCAATTCGGTCGGCTTCGATTGGCAGCCCGGCACCGGGAAGCTCTACGCGACCGACAACGGCCGAGATCTGTTGGGCGACGACTTTCCGCCCTGCGAGCTGAACGAGATCGTCCCCGGCGGCTTCTACGGTTGGCCGATCGCGAACGGCGACCGGGTCCCCGACCCGGACTTCGGCGAGGGCCAGCAGGCACGCATCGCTGCATCGATCCCGCCCGCGCATCCGTTCCGCGCCCACAATGCGCCTCTCGGTATCACCTTCGTCACGGGTGCGGCCCTACCGGAGTCCTACCGCGGCACGGCACTCGTGGCGCTGCACGGCTCCTGGAACCGCTCGAAGAAAGACGGCTACAAGGTCGTTTCCCTGCACTGGGACGAGGACGGCAGCATCGAGGAGCGCGATTTCGCGACGGGCTGGGAACGGGACGACGACGTCATCGGCAGGCCCGTCGACGTCGTCGAGGGCCCCGACGGTGCGCTCTACGTGTCGGACGACTACGCGGGCGTGATCTGGCGCATCGCGTACGGCGAGCCGACTTCGCAAACCGCGAAGCTGCCGAAGCGCGCCGTGGGCGACCCCTTCGCTGGAGCCCCGGCCGCTGAACGCAGCGCGCTCTCCGCCGAAGGCGCTGGACTCTACACGCGCCACGCCTGCGCGACCTGTCACGAGCCCGACCGAGCGCCCGCCGGCACCGCCGTCAAGCAGCTCGAGCAGCTCGAAGAGCGCTACGACGTCGACAGCCTGAGCCTGCTACTGCTGACGCCCCCGCAACCCATGCCGACCTACCCGCTGTCGGACCGCGAGCGCAAGGCACTCGCCGTCTACCTGCTCGAGGCCCACCGTTGAAGTTCGTCGTCTCTGCCGCCTTCCAGCCGCTGGATCACCTCGTGCCTCTCGCCGTCGCGGCCGAAGAAGCGGGTTTCGAGGCGTTCAGCTTCTCCGACCACGTCGTCTACCCCGAGACCCTCGACACCCCCTATCCCTACACGCCGGACGGCTCTCGACGCTACGACGAAACGAGCGTGTTCCCGGACCCCTGGGTCGCCATCGGCGCCCTGTCCTCGGTGACGACACGCCTGCGCTTCACCAACAACGTCTTCGTCCTCGCCATGCGCAACCCGTTCGTCGCCGCCAAGGCCATCTCGACCGCGGCCGTGATGTCGAACGATCGCGTCACCTTGACGGTGGGCGTCGGTTGGTCGCAGATCGAGTTCGAGCTACTCGGCCAGTCCTTCCGCGACCGCGGCAGACGCACCGACGAGATGATCGAGGTGCTGCGACTGCTGTGGACGGGCGACTGGGTGGAGCACCACGGCGCGTTCTACGACTTCCCCCGCTTGCGGATGACTCCGCGCCCCGCGGCCCGGATCGCGGTCTGGGTTGGTGGCATCTCCGAGCCGGCCCTGCGGCGAGCCGCGCGCAACGACGGCTGGATCTCGGACCTGCAGCCCGCCGCGGAAATCATCGAGTCTGTCGCGAAGATCCGAAGCTGGCGGCAGGACGCCGGCGCGCAGGGCCCCTTCGACGTGATGGCGAGCGCCAGCGACGTCCACGGCGTCGACGGCTACCGCCGACTCGAGGACGCCGGCATCAGCCACATCCTCACGATGCCCTGGGCGTTCTATCACGGCCTGACGGACGACCTGGCGAAGAAGCAGGACGGCATCCAGCGCTTCGCCGACGACGTCCTGTCCGCGTTCGCCTGACGCCGCGCGGCGTGGCAGGGGTCCGAGCGGGCGCTCCAGGAGGCGCTGCTAACGTCTTCGGCGATGTTCCTGCTCGTCTGCCAGCTGCCCTCGCGAGGCCTCCCGTGCGGCTTCTGGCGCTCTTTCTCCCCGTTCCTGTTCCTCGCGTCGATGGTCCTGGCCGCCTCGGCGGAGGCTCGTTCGGCCTTCGTGCTGCCGCCGCCCCATGCCCTCGAGTCGATCCCGGCTGGCACCTACGACGACCGCGGCAGACGACTCGGTGACGCGGCGCTGTTCTGGGAAAAGCTCGACGACGGCACGATCCACATGCGCGCCGTCACCCGGGTGGAAGGCGGCGCGCGCAACACCATCGACACCTGGTTCGAAGAAGTCGACGAAGGTCGGGCGCTTCGTGCCCTGCGCGAGGAATCCCTCTCGTACGACGGCGAGGGAAACCGCATGGTGCTGGTTCGGGTCGATCACGAACGACGCAAGGCCAGCTGCACACCACCACCGGGCAGTGGAAAGAAGGTGGAGACCATCGAGCTCGGCCCAGAGGACCGAGTCGCGAATACGACGATGAGCCTGCTCTTCCAACCCCTGATCCGGGGCGACGTCGAGCGAATCGAATTCCAGGCCTTCCTGTGCCGAGGCGGCGCACGCTTGATGGGCTTCGTCGCCCTGCCCGGCCCGCGGTCCGACGACGGGCAGGTGGTCGAGATCCGCTTCGGACCGAACCTGGGGCGGGTCGCTTCCTGGTTCGCAAGTGTCGTCGTCCCGAAGCTGCGCTTCTGGTTCACGGCCGAAGGCGGTGAGTATCTCGCGCACCGCATGCCCCTCTACGGAGGCGGGCCGGAGGTGGTCGTCTCGCGCGAGGGAGTCTCGGCGGGATTCAGGCGGCGCTGACCCGCCCGCTGCGCGCGGCCAGCTCGGAGATCAGCGGCGCCAGGGGACCCTCGGGCAGCGCATCGGGATCGCTGCCAAAGCCGAAGAACGGGCAGCCGAACTCCCGTGCGGCGTCGCGGTCGACCGCGCCGTCTCCGACGTAGACGATCTGCTCCCGCTCGAGGCCTTCGCCGAGGGCGATGCGCACGAGGTTCTCGACCTTGCTGCGGGGTCCGCCGAAGACGCCTCGAAAGCGGTCCGTCCAGCCACGGCCGGCGACGACCCGTACGAGCGCGTCTTCGGGCGTCGCCGACGCGAGGTACAGGGCGTGGCTGCCCGCCAACGCGTCCAACGCCGGGAGAGCGCCGGGAATCGGCGGACAAGCGATCACCCGCGCCTCGCAGACTGCCGCGTAGGCGTCGACCCAATCGGCGACGGGCGGCAGTGGGTCGCGAGACCCCTCGCCGGATCCGCGCGCGGGAACGGAGAGGCGCGCGTGTACGCGGGCGAGGGTCCCGTGACGATCGTCGCGCGGGTGTTCGCGCAGCACCGCCTCGATGACCTCCCGCGCGCCTGCGACGGGGGCGAGGGCCTCGAAGTAGCTGTCGCGCTTGATGGCGTTCGAATCGACCAGCGTGCCGTCGAAGTCGAAGCCGACGCAGCGGATCGCGTTCCAGTTCATCAGTCTTTCTGGGGGTTGATGAAGTAGAACGACGTCAGGCCGTCGCCGCGAATCTGCAGCGGCGCGTCGGCATCGAAGGTCAGATCGAAGGCGGACACGAGCCAGACCTGGCGCGGGGCGGTCCGGAAGGACAGCAGCCAACGGAACGGGCGCGGCGCCGCATCCAGGGGATCGTGCTCGACGAGCTGTTTTTCGAGGGCGATGCTGCCGCGCAGGCGGTCCCCTCCGACTTCGAGTCGGGTCGGCACCGGATAGCCCTTCTCGCTGGCGGCGTGCTCGCCCGAGGACGTCAGGGTGACGGCGTCGGTCTCCAGCCAGTCGCTGGTTCCGTCGGGCCGTGCCCGGCGCACGACCGCCCAGGACTTCGGCTCGCCGCGAATCGGGACGACGCTCGCCAGATAGGCGTGCTGTGTTCCGTCGGCCGAAGCCAGCAGCTGGGGCTCCACCCGGCGCTGGACGAAGTCCGGCTCACCGCGGTCCATCCAGCTGTGGGTCAACGTCACATGGCCCGTGACCGGGGTCGGCATGGCGTCGCCCATCACGTCCCGCACCCAGATCGTGCCGCGAATCTTCGCGCCCAGGACCAGCAGGTCGTGGTGCAATCCCTTGGGTGCGGCGGACCAGGGGCGGGGCTCTTCCGTGCCCGGCTCGAAGTCGAGAAAGACCTTCACGCCCTTCTTGTTCTTGTCGACCTCGAAGTGGTTGGCCGGGCCGTGCAGGTCGAGGACGCTGGACCCGATCTCCATGCGCAACCGGTCTTCGGACAGCTCCCAATCGCCTTCGAGCCGGCCGTTCTGGAACGGCGCCACCCTTCCGTCGGGAAAGACGATCTGGCCGAGCGCATAACCGGTGCGATCACCGGGGCCCTCGTTGCTGATCGAGAAGCGAGCAAAGAGGCGGTGTCCGGAAACGAAGCTCGCGACCAGGTCCCAGGATTCCGACGACTCGTCTCCGGTCCCCAGGCGGGCCGCGCCCGACTGCTGGGCGTCGCTGGCGCCGGCAAGCCACAGCGGCGCCAGAAGGCCGACGAGGGCAACCCCGAGCGTACACATGCGTCGCGCGCGTTCCATTCGCATTACTCCAGCCCGAGCGCCAGCTTCTGTACCGGGTCGGGATCGAGACCCGGGAGGTCCGGCGGAACTGCGAAATCGAAGGTCGACTCCGTAGGACAATCGAAGCGCAGGAACTGGACCATCAGCACGAGCCGGTCCTGTCGGGTAAGGCGGCTTCCGTAGTGGAGACAGCGCGAGGTGTCCACGAACCCGCCCGACCCGGGTCCGCCCTCGAAGGACACGCGGTTCGCGAGACCGCAGCGCGCATCGACCTCTTCATCGGGGATTCGTCGCCGCATGGCCGCGGCGTTGCACAGGGGCGCGGAGTGCTCCGCGGGGATCAGCGTGAAGGGTCCGTGTTCCGGCCGGGTCTCGAAGACGTTGATCAACAGCTTGAGCTGCCGCTCGTCTTCGCCATCGAGATGGAAGAGCTGGCTGCGCTCTGCGGTCTCGTTGGGCGGCGTCCACCAGAGCGCCGCCCCGGCGAGTACGGGCACGGCGCCGAGGTACGCGGTTGCCACATCGAGCACCGGCCTCGACACCATGAAGCGAATCAGGTCCGGATACGCACAGAACTCGGGACCCGACAGCAACGAGAGCAGGAAGCGCTTGCGCGGGTTGAAGCGGTGGTCTTCGTCCTCGGCGTCCCGCCGCGCCCCGTGGTAGATCTCCGCACAACGCGACAGGACGGCGTCGATACCGGGGACCTCGCCGGACGCGAGCAGCCGGTAGCCGTCGCGTTCCGGGACCCCGGAGAGAGCCGACCCACTCCCCGCGGCCTCGCGCGCCAGGTCGCGGCGAAGCCTGACCTGCGCGGGGTTCGCGGCCCGCTTGGCGGCGCTGAGCAGCGGATGAACCACAGCCCGGGGCAGATGCAGACGCTTCCACAGCAGCTTGCGGATCGCCCGACCCTTGATCGGCTGGTGGATGCGGCGGCTCGCCGTCACGACGCGCCACCGTCTCGCCCGCGCAGCGCTTCCTCGACGCGCTCGAAGTCCTCGAGGGTGTCGATGCTGACCATCGGTTCGTCGATCACGACTGCCGATGCATTTCTGCCAAGAATGCTCTTCTGCTCGAGCAGGCAGCTGCGACTGATCGCGTAGGCGGCGCCGTTGCGGTGGTAGACCGGGTCGAGTTGCTGGCGTGCGACGACCTCGCCGCCACGATCGTCGTAGAAGCGGAGCCGGTCAGCGTCCAGGCTGAGCTGCTTGCGCGGGTGGTACTTGAGGTCCGTGATCCCCACCGTCCAGACGGCGTCGAAGTTTCCTTCCACGAGCTTCGTCACCACAGCTTCCACGTGTGCGGCCCGTCGCAGGGGACTGGTCGGCTGGAGCATCACGACGACGTCGTATTGGGTCCCGTCCGCTGCTTCGCTCGCCTCGAGGGCGTGGGTCAGCACCTCGAGATCGCCAATGCGGTCTCCGGACAGCGCTTCCGGGCGCCGGAACGGCGCGGCCAGACCGGCCTTCTCGGCGACCGCGGCGATCTCGTCGTCATCGGTCGAGACGACGGCGCGGTCGACGAAGGGCAGCTCTGCGAGCAGGGAGCCGACCCGAGCCACGAGCGGAACGCCTCCAACGGGACGCAGGTTCTTGCGGGGCACGCCCTTGCTGCCGCCCCGGGCGGGCACGACCACCAGGACGCGGCGTCCACCGCGCACCCCTACAGCCCCGAACGGAGCGCGTCGAGGCTGGGGCCGCGCGCATGGTCGATCGTCACGCTTCGCCCCTCTTCGCTGGAACGGATCGCGGCAGCGACGACGAGCATCGTGTCGAGACCCCGCTCGAGGGACACCGGCGAGTCCTTTCCGCGAATCGAGGCGTTGCCTTCGAGGAGGGAGCCGATGTGGTGGATCTCGCCGAGGAAGTCGTCCGGCCGGGTCTTGGCGATCAGGGTCTCTTCGACGTCCCCGACGCGCGACGCCTTCGTTCGGATGGCGTCGTGACCGGCGTCCGCGTTGACTTCCCACTCGAGGAAGCCGTCGCTTCCCTGCACCCGAAGCCATTTCCGAGCGGGCTCGGTGACGACGTCCTGCACGATGGTCCCCACCAGCCCCGTCTCCGTCCGAACCGAGAGCTGGGCGATGCGGTCGTAGCGGACACCGCCCTCCTCCACCCAGTCGAGCATGGCGGATACCTCACGAACGCGGCCGAGCCCGAGACACAGTGCGAAGTGCTGCCAGATGTTGATGGCATGACAATGCTCACCGATGGCGCCCCCGCCGCGCGCTGTGAAACCGAGGTAGCTGTCGCCGGGACCGGCCAGCCACGGGTGCGCACCGAAGATCCCGCCCCAGTGCTCCCGCGTCATGGACCGCAGCGTCACGATTTCGCCGATGGGGTGATCGCGCAGCCAGTCGGTTGCGAGTGCCGTATTGCGCGTCAGGGTGTGGTTGAAGCCGACCCCGACGAAGGTCCCCTTCTCGCGTGCGCTGCGCTGCAGATCTTCGCAGCCGTCGAGGTCCGGCGGGCACAGCGGCTTCTCGATGAAGAGCACCCGCGGCGCCGCCGCCTCGAGCTGGGCGAGGGCGATGGGTACGTGACTGTCCGGAGGCGTGCCCACGATGACCACGTCGAAGGGGTCCGCGACCACCGCAGCGGGATCCGCCAGGCGAATGCCGTCGTCCCAGCTGCCATAGCGTTGCGGGTAGATGTCCTCGCGTGTGCGACGGAGCGCCTCGGGATCGCGATCGCAGAGGGTGACCGCCCAGCCCTGCTGGCGGCAGGCGTGGCTCAGGTGGTTCCCGATGGAACCCGCGCCGACGATTTTGACCGTGGTCATCGTCTCCAGTCGCCTCTCTCGTTCAGGCCGCGGCCACTTCGAAGACGTTCGTGTGGCGCTCGCGGACCTGCACGGCGCTGAAGCGCCCCAGCAGCTCGCCGTAGGTCGCGATCCGCTCGCGAACTTCGGAAAGGCTGGCGCCCGGGAACATGTGGCGCAGGAAGACACGGTTGTTGTGGTGACCCGGCCAGTACGCCTCCACACGCTGCAGCAACCCGCGACCCTGCGCGACGCTTCGGGCGAGCATGCGCTCGGGCAGGGGCCGGAGCGGGATGGGGTTCGGCGCCTCACACACCGCCTCGATCGCCCCGACGATGCGCTCGCAGGCGAAGGGCCCGGACCGCGCGGCCACGTACTGATCGATCAGCTCTTCCTGCTTCGCCGCTTCGCTGGGGTCTTTGCGAAGCGTGCCGTCCAGCTGCGCGCGCAGCGTGTCGCGCAGGCTCGCGAGGTCGAACGCGCGATGACTCAGCAGGTTCGGAAGCTGGAGATCGAAGTCTTCGGAGGTCACCGGCTGATAGGCGATCGTTGCGGCGCCGAGCAGGTACGCCTCGACGGAAGTCTGGCAGCCGTTGTGGATCACGACCTCGGACGCGATCAGCCAGGGCACGACGTTGCCCTCGTGGATGACCTGAACGTTGGGGAGGTCGCTCGTGAGCTCGCGCCAGGTGTCCTGCTTCTCGGAGGGATGCGGTCGTACCACGATCGTATGGTCCGGACAGGCTCGCGCAACGGCGGGGACCATCTCGAGGAAATGCTCGTAGAGCCTTGCCTTGTGGGCCGCGAGCCCCCGGCCCAGGTCGCCTGCACCGCCGGCTGGCCCCGATTCCAGCGCACGCCGCTGGCGACTCTGCCCCGGGAAGTAATGGTTGAGTCGACTGAAGTTGGTGTTGATCAGGACGAAGGGTCCGAAGCGCTCGCGCAAGCGCCGAGACTCGCTCTCGAACAGCGGGCGAAGCTCCGGACGCAGCAGGTCCATGCGGGCGTTGCCGGTGACGTGGATCGGTGCACCGTCGTAGGCCGAGAAATTCCGCCACAGCTGCTCGTTCTGCGGTCCCCAGGCGAGCAACGCCCTCGCCTTCCGGAGCGTGGCCGCGGCCACCTTGTGGTGCAGGTAGGAGTCCGGCGACGCGTAGACCAGCGCCTCTTCGTCGCCGCACACCACCTGGTGGCCCAGGCGGTCGAGCAGTTCGTAGTTGAGCAGGTTGCGCTTGGTGAGGCTCTTCGAAACGAAGATCGAGCGGGGCAGCGAACCGATCCGCTTGTTGATCTCCTTCTTCGACCCAACGATGACCGAGAAGCCGCGCTCCGCGGCGAACGCCGCCAGCAGCAGCTTCGCGTCGAACTCCCGCGCCTGCGTCTCACAGGGAATGATCAGGACGTCAGCGTTCATCGGGCTCCTCGCACACCCCTATTGGCCACGCCGCTTCGCGCGCCACCAGGGGCGCGCGAAATGTAGCTCACGAGCTGAAGTAGCCGAAGACGGGATCGAGGCGATCGCGGACCAGCGTTTCCATGGCGGCGATCTGCTCTTCGTCGAAGTAGTCGGTGTAGCCGCCGACCTTGCCCCGCCGCACCTTGAAGGAATCGGGGTCGTCCAGGTTCTTGGGAGTGAGTCGGCGGTTCTTGAAGAAGTTCTTCCGCTCGAGTTCCTTCAGGTTCTCGAAGGCCGTGAATTCCACCGCCTCGCCGATCTCTTCCTTCGTGAACGGCGCCCCGAGGAACTGGCAGATCGAGAAGAGGCGCTCCTCCGGCCGCGCGCGCAGGTCCTCGTAGCGAACGACCAGCGCGTTGTCCTTGCCGGACATCACCGGTGCCCAGCCGTTCAGGTAGTCGACGATCGAGCCCAGCCCGACGGGAGCGTTCATCACGAAGTCGAACATCGAGGCGTCCCGGTCGACCCCGTGTAGCGCGACCTTGTGATCGCTCGCGCGTCGAGTCGACTGGAAGTACTCGGAAACAGCCACGTCGCATGGATTCCGGGCGAGGAAGAGGATTCTGCGACGACCGAACGAACGGCTCCAGGACTCGTCCTGGAAGCGGTCCCGCAGGTAGTGACCGTGGGTGAAGTAGATCGTCGGGACGGCGCGGTTCTGGCGGTGGAAGTTGTCGAACTCGATCAGCTGCGCCTCTTCCAGGCCATAGTGCTGCTGGTAGAGACGAGACAGCATCGCCCGCACCCAGGTGCGGCCGCTCTTGGCACGCGAGAGCACCATGACGTTGCAAGCGAGTGCCTGATTGGACTCACGCCACGCGCGATAGCGATGGGAGGCCCAGACCCGGGCCCGCTTCGGGATCAGCGAGATCGACACGGTCGGGACCTACCAGCTTTCGAGGATCGTCTTCCGCTGCATGGGGTCGAGCTCTCGCACGCGCGGATCGTCGTAATAGGAGTCGCCGACGATGTGGGTCGTCGAGACCTCCTGGATGATGCAACCCCCAACGGAGCTGAAACCATGCACGTCACCGCGCTGGATCAGCAGCGAATCGCCCGGCTCGAGCTTCACCTCTTCTCCATTGAGCTCGACGAGTGCGTCGCCCCACAAGCAGCGGAAAGTCTCCTCCTTCCGCTTGTGATGGTGATGGGGATGGCTCTGGCTCGGCAGCATGATGAGGAGCTTCTCGGCGTACTCCCGATTGACCAGGTTCACGAGGATGCAGCCGGTCTGCCGAAAGCGATCGAGACCGTAGTGGTGGGAGATCTCGATCTGGTAGTCGTCGCCCAGGACGATGCCCGCCTCGAAGATCTGGCCCTTCGCGTCGTGCAGGATGCCGCGCAGCTGGCTGATCTCGTCCGAGGTGGGCTTCTCGAAGACTGCCTCGTTGACGTTGTAGTCCCTGGATGCCGTGTAGCACGCCCGCAGATGCCCGAAATCGCCGCTCGTGAGCTGCCCCGGTTGGCAGGGCATCGCAAAGAAGACGTCCGAAGCCGTGACCTCCTGACCCTTCTTGAGCGGCTTCTGTGCGAACACGCCGCGCTGCAGCGACAGCAGCGAGTCCACCTCTTCCTGGCTGACGTGCTTGCCCTGGTCTGCGCCGCAGATCGCACGCGAACGCTCGGCGGCCCGCACCCACTGATCGGCCTCTGCGGGATTCATCGAGTAGGCGTTCAGCTTGATCGAATCCGTCGGCACGCCGACGTGGCGCTCGAGCAGCCGGGCTCCCTTCGCGATCGCCGCCACGGCGACCTCGGTGTTCTCGGGGGCCTCGTGGCCGGAATAGCCCACGCGGACGTAGGGGTAGCGCCGGATCATCTTCTCGAGGAAGCCGAGCGCGACCTGCTCGTTCGGCGTCGGGTAGAGCGAGACGCAGTGCATCAGGGCGAACTCGGGAACCCGCTTCCGGAAGAAGCTGACGAGGTTGTCGATGTCGAAGATGCTCAGGCCGCCCGTCGATGCGATGACCGGCTTGCGCGCGCCGGCGATTGCCTCGAGCAGGGGCCAGTCCGTCGCGGAGCAGCTGGCGACCTTGATGACCCGAATTCCGAGATCGAGACACGTTCCAACCGAAGCCTCGTCGAAGGGCGTCGCGATCGGGACCATGTCGGCAGTACGGATGGCGTCCGTCAGCTGGCGGAACTCATCGGTGTCGAGTCGCGTCGACTCGAAGCGCGGCAGGTGCGGGACGTCCTGACGTCCCTTGTAGTCGGTGTGAATGAAGGAATCGAGCTCGCGGAACTGCAGCTTGACGCCCGCCCGGACCTTCTGGGTGCGCGCGATCCGCGCGCAGGCGTCGACGATGGCGAGACCATGCTCGACGCTGCCCTGATGGTTGTTCGCCATCTCGAAGATGTAGAGATCGTCGAGCAGATCCTTCATGGCCTGGGCTCCGGTTCGGTGAGGTCCCTGGGGGTGTCCGGGGACACTTCGCGCCTGGTCTTGGTGTGGATCCGGGGTCTCGAAGTGCGACGCCAGGCGGTCGTGCAAGCTCGTACGAGGCTGTCGCAGCTGGGTTACCGAGAGTCGCGGCATAGGGATTAGCGGGGGGTCTGAGGACAGTCAATGAACCCCCGCGGGTTGCCTGGGGTTCTTGCTCGAGGCCGATTGCCCCTCGGGATTTCGACCAGTCGACTGCCGCATTCGGCACTTGTATCCTGCGCCTCCCGTTCCACGGGCTCACGAGCCCGAAGCCAGTCGGCCAACCCGACAACCCGGAGTACCCGTGTCCAGCGGTCGCGCGCACACCCCGCATCGCGCAATCCCCGAGGCTCTCGTGCTGGCCGTTCGCCCGGGCTTTGCCCCGAGCGAAAAGCCACCGGTCCGCATCTTCCTCGGCACCGAGCCGTCACAGTACCGAGCCGAACGCGTCTTCTTGTGGTCGGTCGAGCAGGTCCGCGATCCATCGCGCGTCTACGAGATCCACCTCATGAAGAGCCTGTCCGGCTTCCGGAACCTGCTCTGGAACACGGGCTTCACCAACTACCGCTTCGCGGTGCCGGCGTTCGCGGGCTATCGCGGGCGCGCGATCTACAACGACGTCGACCAGATCTACCTGGCGGACCCGGCCGAACTCTTCGACAGCGAGATGGACGACCACGGGTATCTCGCCATCAGCGAAACCGACACGTCGGTCATGCTGATGGACTGCGAGAAGATGGGACGCTTCTGGACCCTCGACGGCGCCCGCAAGCGTCGCAAGTACGGTCTGATCAACGCCGCGCGGGCGGTCTCCGGCACCTATGGTGTGCTGGCGCCCGAGTGGAACGCGCGCGACGAAGAGCACGTGCCGGGTCGCACCAAGGTCCTGCACTACACCACGATCCACAAGCAGCCGTGGCGACCCTTCCCCGAGCGCTTCTACTACCAACCGAACTCCCAGGCCGAGCTGTGGTTCGGCATGGAAATCGACGCAGCTCGGGCCGGCTACCGACCGGCAGACGACGAGGAGAGCGAAGCCTTCGCGGCGTTGCGCAGGACGCCGGGTACGCTCGACAGCAGCGGTGGGTCGCTCGCGGACGCCGAGATCCGGGATCTCGCCGAGCGGGTCGGTGCACGCAGCTTGCTCGAAGTGGTCCCGGGTACGTCAGGGCCTCTACCCGTCGCGAGCCCGAACTTCGGCGAGCTCGAGGTCGACCGCGTCGGGATCCTCGCCGAGTCGACGCCCGAGTTGCCGCGAAGGGAACGCTACGACGCCGTCGTGTGTCGCGTCCGGCTCGACCAGTTGCCGGCCGAGGATCTGCCGCGGGTCATCGCGGGGCTGTTCGCCCGCTCGCGTCGGCTCGTCTTCGCATTCGCGCGCTGCGACCCCCCCCCGCGGCGGCGCTACCTGCACTCGCCTCAGGGCACCATCGATCAGCCGGCCTGGTTGGAGTGGCTATTCGAGACCGCGGCAGCCGCGCATCCGGGCATCCACTGGCGAGTCGCGACCTGCCGCAAGAAGGCCGGCTCCGACACGATCGACTTCGGTCGTTCTCGCGTCGAATTCCTCCACGGCAGCGTATTCCCCGGCGCCGACCAAGGGCTCGTCCCCCGGGTCTGGGTGCTCGCGGATCACAAGCCGGGACACACGACCCAGTCCGAAGGCCTCGCGGAGGAGCTGGGCTGGCCGCACGAAAACATCGAGCTCGAGTTCAGCGTCCTTCAGGAGCTTCCCAATGCCTGGACCCGCGGCTCGCCAATCACGCTCACTCCCCAGAGTCGTGGCCGCCTGCAGCCGCCGTGGCCAGACCTCGTCATCGCCACCGGGCGACGGACGGCACCCATCGCAGCGTGGATCCGCAAGCAGTCCGAGGGTCGCACCCGCACCGTCCAGATGGGTCGCATTGGCGCCTTCGAGAACGACGTCTTCGATCTCGCCGTCGCACCTGCCTACGCCAGCCTGTATCCGGATCCGCGCCGAATCGAGACCGCCGCCCCGGTGACCCGCGTCTCACCGCGGCGTCTCGAGCAGGCGGCCAAGCGCTGGGCGCCTGAATTCGCCGCGGCGCCCACGCCCCGACTCGCGTTGCTGGTGGGCGGCAAGGATCCGGAGCACGAGTTCCGTTCGGCACAGGCGCAGCGGATGGGTGAGGAGGTCGCCGAGCTGGCAGTCCGCGAGGGCGGGTCGGTGCTCGCGACGACGAGCCGGCGCACGAACCCACGCGTGGCGGATGCGCTCGAAGAGGCCCTGGGCGACGCATGCGCGCTCTTCCACCGCTGGGATCCGAACACCTCCGGAGGCGAGAATCCCTACATGGGCTACCTGGCGATGGCCGACGCGCTCGTCGTCACCGGCGAGAGCGCCTCGATGCTGGCGGAAGCCTGCGCGACGGGAAAGCCCGTCTACATCTATCCCCTCGACGAACGCTCTCCCGGCCTGAAGAACTGGGCCCTGCGCGCGGAGCGTTGGCTGGCGAACCGGGTCACCGCCCGGGCCTACGCCCGGCCCGTCAACCGACGCAACTTCGAGCGCCCCCAGCGCGGACTCGAGCTGCTCTGCGCAAGGCTGCTGGCGCACGGCTTCGTCCGCACCAGCGGACACAGCCGCCGGCTCCACGAGATCCTGGTGGAACGGGGCCTGGCGCGGATCTTCGACGGAAAGCTCGCACCCGCCCCCGCGAGCCAGCTGAGCGATCTCGAGATCGTGGCCGATCGCGTCCGCGAGCTGGTCGGGATGCCCTGCCCCGAGAGGCGGGACCACACCCTGTAGCCGCCCCTGGTGCCCGCCCCTGGTGCCCAGGCGTGCCCAGCGCTCGTTCGTCGACCCTAAGACGCCGCCAGCTTGCGCACGGGCTCGCTTCCGCCGCCGTACCCATAGGCGCTCGCCAGGCGGGTCTCGATCTGCTCGTCGACCCAGGCGACCTGCTCGGGAGCGAGATCGTCGCGGTAGCCGCCGACTTTTCCGCGCCGGACCTTGAGCGTATCCGGATCCCCCGGGTTTCGGAGCGTGAGGGAGCGGTTGTCGAAGTAGCCGCTCTGCTCCTTCTCGCGCAGCTTGTCGAAGGACGCGAAGTCCACGGCGTCATCGATGTGCGCGGGGCTGAAGTCTTCCCCCAGAAAGGCACCGATCCGCTCGCACTGCGCGGCGGTGTCGCTGCGGAGATCTTCGTAGCGGACCACCAGCGCGTGGGGCAGCCGCGCGGCATTGGCGTGCCAGTAGTTGTAGTAGTCGATGACGTGCGGCAGACCGATCTCCGGGTGGCGGATGTAGTCCCAGCGGTCGATGGTCTCGCGGTCGATCGGGTCCTGCATCTCGGCGAGCATCATCTCTCGCTTGAAGGCGCTCGTACGTTTGGTGAACTGGATGTACCAGGACACGATGATGTCACCGGGGTGGCGGGCGAGCAGCAGGAGCTTCTTCTCGCGGAGCACGGGGTCGGTGGCGACGATGTCGCCCCAGCCGCGTTCCCAGCTGAGATAGCCGCTACTCGAGAGAAAGACCGGGACCCGCCCATCGAGGTTGTTCAGCTCGTCGGTGCGAACCACGCGCTGGGACGGCAGGCCGTACTTCGCCGCATACAGCCGCGTGATCAGCACCCGCAGCCAGGTCCCGCCGGTCTTCGGATGCCGCACGACCGCGCAGTCCGACCGCCTGGCTTGCGCGAGCTGCAGCGACAACAGCCAGCGATAGCGAGCGGCGACACGCAGGCCACGCGGCAGCGCCGCGGTGGACCCCAGGATCAGACGCCTCATGAGGCGGTCCGTACTGATTGCCATGACTGAGCGCCCCAAGCGATGACCGAGGATGGGGTCGCGACGACCCCGAAAGGGGCCAGAGGGAATCAGAAATGGAGCCGGGTCGCCAATGCCGACGAGCCCGCGGGGAGGCGGGTCGGCTTGCTAGCGCGACGCCGGGCGCGACGCCGTCGGGTCGAACGGCAGCGCATCGACGACCTGCAGCTGCTGGTCGCCGACCACCACGAGGTGTCGCCCGATCCGGGCTGCGCGTTCGCGGGCCACCACGTCGACCACCTCGACGATCCGCGTCGCCTTGGCGTCGAGCAGCTGTACGCCGCGTGCGCCCAGCAGGAAGACCTGCTTCCCGATGCGCACGGCATCGTCCACCTGCCCGGACTTCTGGCGAGCCAGCTTCGAGACGACGCGCGGCTTGGCCGGAGTCTGGAGATCGATCACGACGACGCCGCCATGACCCATCACCACTGCGCTCCGCTCGACGACGCGCACGCGCTCGGGCTTGAACTCTCGCCCCAGGCGTAGCTGCGCGACGACCCGGTTCTGCCGCAGCATCGCCAGAGTCGAGACGAAGATCGATTCCCCATCGGTGAAGACGAGAGTCTCGCCGAGCGAGTCGATCCCGCGAACGATGCGACGCATGACGCGCTCGGGATTGGTGCCGTCCGCTTCGGTGAGCAGCAGGCCCTTGCTGCTGGCGAGCAGCAGCCCCTCCTTGGCGGGAACCAGGGCCGCGACCGAGCCCACTTCCCCACGGCCATGCTTCGCCACGGCCTTGGGCCCCTGGGCCGAGAACCCGACGATTTCGAGGCCGTCCTGACCGAAAAGGATGACCTTGTCGCCGACGATCTTCACGCCGTCGAAGTGCTCGAGCTTCGAGTCGCGGTCGTAGCGTGCCAGAACGACCGGCTTCTCGGGATCGGCAAGCCCCATCAGCTGGAAGTCACCGTCCGAGAAGAGCACCACGGCACGACCGAGTACCGCGTCCACTGCCGTGACCTTCTTCTTCAGGTCGAACGCCGGTCGAACCGCCGCGGACGACTGCCACGACGCGACGGGCACGAAGAACTGATCCCAGTAGAGCTTCGCCTCGCGGGACGCGAATAGCATCGAGGCGTTCGCGATGCGCTCGCGAGACGCAAATCGCATCTCGAAGGAGCGTTCGAAGATGGGGGGACCTTCGGGCGTCCGGCGCAGGCTGACCACCGTGTGTGCCACGGCCCCGGCCTTGCTGATGTCACCCGAGCTGATGTTCGCCTTCTCGGTGGCCTCTCCGTGCTTGATGTGGAGCCTCACGGAAGGCGCGCCCGGCGGTGCGATTTCCGGAATGGCCACGAGCTCGACGCCCGAGTCGTCGTAGATGTCCATCGCCCGCTCCGTGAACTCCTTCATGAGGCGCTTCGCTTCGGGGGTCGCGGGTGCGATCTCCACGACGAGCCCGACCCGATTGAAATGGGTGCCGACGCGCGTGTCGAGTGCAGCGACCGACCGCTTGGCCTCCGCCGCGAAGTCGCTCGCCGGATGCGAGGCGGCGAAACCCCGCAGCGCATCCGCCTGCCCGGCGAAGCCGTCGGCGTCCACGTATACAGCGTTGCCCAGGGCGCGCTCGGCGAACGGCCCGTTCGGAAATTCGGCGGCAAAGGACCGGTAGGCCGCGGCAGTGCCGGCGGCGCGAGCCGCGTCGAAGAACTGCGACTCCACCAGCGGTCGTAGTTCGGCGATGAGACGGCTGTCCGGATAGGTCTGCCGGAACGACTCGAAGCGCTGGGGAGAGGGTCGGCGCTTCACCTTGTGGAAGGCGATGCGCTCCTCGGCGTCCCGGAGATGGTCGGAATCCGGGTACTTCCGCATGAACTGGTGATAGGACTGGGGGGTGTCCGTAACGAGAGCCTTCTCCCAGGCGGTGCCTGCGCAGCCCAGCATCCCGGCCACCAGGATCGCGACCAGACAAAGCGCGGGCACCGGGTTCGGAACGTGGAATCGGGTCAGGCGTTCGATGGGAATCCCCTCCGCTCGTTGGAGTCGAGCCACATCCGGATCGGATGTCCGCGGAGGCACCTTGAGCCGAAAACCAGCGCCGTCTCAGCGGTTCTCAGGCGACACAGGGACCTCCTCTAGAACATCGAGCGCGCTCTCGATCGTCCGTGTGAGCCGGCTCACATCCTCTGAGGAGATCGTGTAGGGCGGCATCAAGTAGATCAGGTCGTTGAAGGGACGAATCCAGACCCCCTGCTCCACGAAGTGGCGCTGGAGTTCCGCCACCGGGACCGGCCGACGGGTCTGGACGACGCCGATGGCGCCGAGCACCCGGACGTCGAGCACCGCGGGATGCGCCGCCAGGGGCAGTAGCTGATCCGCCAGCTGCGCCTCGAGGCCGGCCACCCGCCCCTGCCAGTCGTCGGCCTGCAGGAGGTCGATACTGGCGGACGCCACCGCCGTGGCCAGGGGATTGCCCATGAAGGTGGGACCGTGCATCAGCACACCCCCACCCGCCGAGATGCCCGTTGCGACACGCGCGGTCGTGAGCGTGGCCGCGAGGCTGACGGTGCCGCCGGTCATCGCCTTGCCGAGACACAAGATGTCGGGTGAGACGTCCGCATGCTCACCCGCGAGCATCTTTCCGGTGCGGCCGAAGCCCGTCGCGATCTCGTCGAGGATGAGGAGCACGTCGAGCTCGGCGCAGAGATCCGCGACTCGCCGGAGATAGTCCGCCGAGTAGAACCACATGCCCCCCGCGCCCTGCACGATGGGCTCGAGGATCACGGCGGCGAGCTCGTGGTGGTTGGCGCGGATCAGCGATTCGAAGGCATCGGCGTCGACACCGGACAACGGTTCGCCGAAGCGACTCTCCGGACGCGGCGCGAACAGATGCTGCGGCAGGACCGACCGGAACAGCTCGTGCATCCCGGTGACGGGGTCGCAGACCGCCATCGCACCGAAGGTGTCACCGTGGTATCCGCCGCGGATCGTCAGCAGTCGGGATTTGGTGTCGCGCCCCGCTGCAAACCAGTACTGGAGGGCCATCTTGATCGCGACTTCGACGGCCACCGAGCCGCTGTCGCTGAAGAAGACGTGCTGCAGGTCTCGCGGTGTCAGCGCGATCAGACGCTCGGCAAGCGCCACCGCGGGCGCGTGGGTGAGCCCCCCGAACATGACATGGGCCATGCGTCCGAGCTGGTCCTGGATCGCAGCGTTGAGCACCGGGTGGTTGTAGCCGTGGATCGCGCACCACCAGGACGCCATCCCGTCCACCAGCTCGCGGCCGTCGGTCAGACGGATGCGAACTCCCGACGCCGATTCCACCGCGTAGGCCGGAAGCGGGTCGAGCATCGACGTGTAGGGATGCCAGATGTGCTTGCGGTCGAAGTCGATCACGTGAGCCCGCCCAGGTCGAGGCTGCGCGCTGCGGTTTCGATCAGCTCCGGACCCGGCGCGTAGGGCACGCGGCCCAGGCAAGGGGCATCGATGCGCCGCGCGAGGGTATCGAGGTTGGCTTCGCGTTCGGCCATCTCGGGATCGATCGCGTTCGCGACCCAGCCCGCCAGCTTCAGGTCACGCCGCGCGATGTCCGCGACGGTCAGCAGCGCGTGATTCAGACAGCCGAGCCGCAGCCCGACCACCAGGATCACCTCGGCAGCGATCTCCTGACACAGGTCGGCCAGGGTCTCGCTGTCGTTCAGGGGCACGAGCCAGCCCCCCGCCCCTTCGAACAACGTCCAATCGGCGCCTCGAGCCACGACCCGGCGACAGTGGCTCGCGAGCTCGGCCATGCCCAGGGGCCGCTTCGCGCGCGCCGCCGCGAGGTGCGGAGCGATCGCCGGCTCCAGGGCGACCGGGTTCAGATCGGCGTAGTCGAGGGGCAGCGTGATCTCCTTCGCGAGCGCCAGCGCATCGTCGTTCACGAGTCGGCCGTCGACCCACTCGCAGCCTGCGGCTATGGGCTTGACGGCCAGGGTGCTGAGGCCCTGCCTTGCGGCGGCGCGCAGCAGTGCGGCAGCGGCGACCGTCTTGCCGACGTCGGTGTCGGTGCCCGTAACGAAGAAGACCCGCGGAAGCACCGTCAGACCGTGCCCCGCGCAGACCCGAGCGCTTCGATCAGGCGGTCGATGTCCGCCTCGTCGTGCCCCGCCGTGAGCGTGATGCGAAGCCGCGATGTCCCCTCCGCGACCGTGGGCGGCCGGATCGCACTGATGAGACAGCCCCTGTCCTCGAGCGCCTGGCTGAACGCGACGGCCCGCCCCGGGTCGCCCACGATCACCGGCTGGATCGGCGAAGAAGAAGGCAGCAGCTCGAGCCCCAGCGAATCGGCTCCGGCCCGAAAGCGGGCCACCAGGTCGGCAAGCTTCTCGCGACGCCATTCTTCACGGCGAACGATCTCCAGGCTCGCCAGACTGGCGACCGCCACAGCCGACGGAAGCGCCGTCGTGAACACGTAGCTGCGGGCCTTCTGGATCAACAGCTCGACGAGGTCTTCGCTGCCCGCAACGAAGGCACCGAAGGTGCCGATCGCCTTGCCAAGGGTCCCGATCAGCACCGGGACCGCCTCGACATCGAAGCGGTCCGGATCGACGAGCCCGCGCCCTTCCCGTCCCTGCACCCCGATGCCGTGCGCGTCGTCGATCATCAGCGCGGCCCCGTGGCGACGGGCCACGGCCACCGTCTCGGGCAGCCGGCAGGCATCTCCATCCATGCTGAAGATGCCGTCGCTGACGACGAGCTTGCGACGCGCGTCCGCGTTCTCTCCCAGCTGCCGGTCGAGATCCTCGAGGTCCCTGTGCTCGAACCAGTGGAAGTTGGCTCGACTGATCCAGCCCCCGTCGAGCAGGGACGCGTGATTGAGGCGGTCCTCGAAGACCGCGTCGCCTTCGGTGAGCAATCCGTTGATGGCGCCCATGTTCGCCGAGTAGCCCGTGGAAAAGAGCAACGCGCGCGGGCGCCCGGTGAAGTCCGCCAGGGCATCCTCGAGCTCGTGATGCGCGGCCGTGTGCCCGCAGATGAGGTGCGAAGCACCGGAGCCCGTGCCCCAACGCCGTGCGCCGGCAGCAAAGGCTTCGGCCACGCGCGGATCGCCCGCCAACCCCAGGTAGTCGTTGCTGCAGAAGTTGAGCAGCCTGCGACCGTCGACCACGATCTCCCGGGACTGGGGGCTCTCGACGACCCGGCGACGGCGGTACATGCCCTGCTCTTCCAGGTCTGCGAGCCAGGCCCGGATTCCCCAGGATTCGGTCACGGTCGGCACCCCGTGGTGATCACGAGCGCGCTACCAGAGCGACAGGCGCGCGCCGCGGGCACTCGTCCGACTACGGGACGCGCGGTTGCGGCGTCGGATCCGGCGCTGCAGACGTTGCCGCCGTTCCTGCAGACGCTCTTGATCCTCATGCGTGCCGGTCGAGGCCTTCCGGAGCGACCCCTCGGCCTCGCAGAAATCCTCGTAGCCATCGATGTCGTGCCGCAGCTCGCGGACGATCAGCTCGACCATGATGGCGTCGTCCAGGTACCCGATCCCCGGAATGGCGTCGGGGATCATGTCATGCGGATCGGTGAAGTAGGCCAGCGCCGAAAGCACGCGGCCCCGGTCCGTGTCGCGGAGATCCCAGCGCTCGTCGCGCAGGATGTCGATCAGGACCTGCAGCCGGGACATGCGTTCCGCAATGAAGTCGGGCAGGTCCAGGCCCGAGACCTCCTCGAGCAGCCCCTCGGCGGCTCGGATGATGGACTGCTCCCCCATCTCGCTGGCGGTCGCGTGCGCCTGCTTCATGTGGCGCCGGAAGTGTCGGATGTCCTTGTCACTGAGCGTGAAGGTCACTCGCAGGGGCATGGGTGCTCCTTGGGAAAAGCCCGGGCGGCGTCACGGAGTCGGGGGACCCGATTCTAGGGCCCATCGTTTCGGCGCGCCGGGGTGAGGCAGATCGCTTACAAGCCGCCTCCGCTACGCTCACGAGATGCCGGCCTCCACTCTCTCCACTCTGCTCCGAAGGACCGCCCTGCTGGCAGTCGTCGGCTTCGTGGTGATCGCGTGCGAAAGCCCGATCCGCGTCTCGACGGACACGAACCCCGCGGCCGATTTCAGCGCGTATGCGAGCTACGCGTGGATCAGTCCGGAACCACTGATCCCCCAGGTCAAGGGCGTGACCGAGGGACCTCCGCTCAGCCCGATCGATGACTCGCGCATCCGCGCCGCGGTCGCGGCCGAGCTGAAGGCGAAGGGTTGGCGCGAGACGGACGATCGCGAGGCCGCGGATCTCATCGTCTCCTACGGACTGGGGACCGAAGAACGAACCGAGATCATCGAGACCCCGAACGTCGGCTTCTATGGGAGCTACCGATACGGCGGCTGGTACGGCGGCTCGAGCGTCCGCAGCCAGCAGATCACGGAAGGCACCCTCACCCTCGAGTTCTTCGACCGCCGCACCAAGCAAGCCGCCTGGGTGGGCTGGGCATCGAAGCGGCTATCCCGATCGAGCAGCGAGAACCGGAACGAAGCAATCTCGACAGCGATCCAGAAGATCCTCCAAGGCTTTCCCGCCGTCGGCGCTGCAACCTCGAAACCCGAGTAGCGCTCGCACTTCTTCAGAGCGTTTCGAAAACAGTCCTGAACGAAGAAACCCCGCACGCTTTCGCGTGCGGGGTTCTCGAGCCTTCAGCGCAGAAAGCCCCGCAAGCATATTGCTTGCGGGGCTTTCGAAAAAAGATCCCACCGTCGAGCTACTCTCCCACAGAGGATGCCCTGCAGTACCATCGCCGAAGTGGGGCTTAACTTCCGTGTTCGGAATGGGAACGGGTGTGGCCCCCACTCTGTGAACGGTGGGAATACCTATCGATCCGCCCGGTCTCGCGGCGGTCGCGTGTTTCGATTGCAAGGCCAACGGCCTCGATAATTGAATGATTTTCTGTGTCCAGTGGTATGGACGCCTGTCGTCGACCTGCCAGCTGCTTGCGCAGTGCAAGAAGAAGATATGGTCAAGCCTCACGGGCGATTAGTACTGGTCAGCTCCACGTGTTGCCACGCTTCCACCTCCAGCCTATCAACGTCCTCGTCTCGGACGGCCCTTCAGGAGACCGAAGTCTCGGGGAGATCTCATCTCGAGGTGGGCTTCCCACTTAGATGCTTTCAGCGGTTATCCCATCCGAACGTAGCTACTCGACAGTGCTCCTGGCGGAACAATCGATACACCATTGGTTCGTCCATCCCGGTCCTCTCGTACTAGGGACAGCTCCTCTCAAATCTCCTGCGCCCACGGCGGATAGGGACCGAACTGTCTCACGACGTTCTAAACCCAGCTCGCGTGCCACTTTAATCGGCGAACAGCCGAACCCTTGGGA
>JAJDAN010000059.1 GCA_029261855.1 Deltaproteobacteria bacterium | reverse complement strand
CCTCATCGCCTGGGAAGACTGGACCGACGCCGACTACGACGACCTCATCGTGCTCGTCGGCGAGGCGGGGGTGGTGCCCGTACCCGAACCGGCCACGGGCTGGTTGCTGGGCCTGGGCCTCGCGCTGGCACTGCACCGCCGGCGCTGACTCTGTCCAGAGAACTGCCGGCCCTGACTCTGTCCAGAGAACTGCCGGCCCTGACTCTGCCCGTGATCGGGGTAGCCTGTCGGCCATGCCGAATGCTTTCGTTGTCCTCGCCCTCAAGATCCTCGTGCTGGGCACCTGGCTCGTCGCGGCCGCGGGCTTCCTGGTACCGGACACCAGCAGCTTCGGGCAGCTCGGCCGCGGGCTGTTCTGGGTGTTGTCGGCCGTTCACATCGTCGAGTGTGCTGTCTTCTACCGCACGCTGGCCCGAACCGGACGGCCCCTCGGGTTCGAGCTTCTGAACACGCTCTTCTTTGGCGTCATCCACTTCACTGAAGCCAAAGCGATCGTCGACGCGCAAGACGCCGAGAGCTAGCCTCCCCTTCCCCAGCGGTCCCCCCCACCGATCGGCACTGCTGCGCTGATCGACCCTCTCACCGTGGCAGGGAGCGAACCGACCGGGATGACGACTGCTGGAAGCACGACGTTCGCGTTCGGGATCGAATGACGATCGCTGTCGTTGCAGAGAAGCCCTCCGTGGCCCGGGATATCGCCCGGGTGCTCGGGGCGGGACGACGCGCGGACGGCGTCCTCGAGGGCAACGGCTTTGCGGTGACCTGGGCCGTGGGCCACCTGGTCACCCTGGCCGAGCCCCACCAGATCAAGCCTCAGTGGAAGCGTTGGCGGGCGGGCGAGCTGCCCATGATTCCCGAAGCCTGGCCCCTCGAGGTGGTCGCCAAGACCCGCGACCGCTTCGAGGTGATCGCCCGACTGCTGCGCGACCCCGCGGTCGACGAGATCGTCTGTGCGACGGATGCGGGCCGCGAGGGAGAGCTGATCTTCCGGTACATCTACGACGCCGTAGGCGTTCACAAGCCCGTAAAGCGCCTCTGGGTCTCCTCTCTCACCGAAGACGCCATCCGCCAGGGCTTCGACAACCTGCGCAGCGGGGAGGACTACGATCGCCTGGCGGACGCCGCGCGCGGACGCGCCCGGGCGGACTGGCTGGTCGGCATGAACCTGTCCCGGGCCTACACCCTGGCCGGTGACGACACCCTGTCCGTGGGTCGCGTCCAGACGCCCACTCTCGCGATGCTGGTCGATCGCGAGCTCGCGATCCGCGAATTCGTCGCCGAGGAATACCGGGAGGTGAGCGCCCGCTTCGCGGTGCCGCCCGGCAAGGACTCGTATGAGGGGATCTGGTTCCGCGAGCTGTCGGCCGCGGAGAAGGCCCGGGCCGCAGACGAAGCCGCCGATGCCGTCGACGTCGCAGCCCTGTCCCGTCGCTTGCCTCCGGACGGCGAAGAAGCAGACCGCATCGTCGCACGCACGCTGCGGGGTCGTGCACGCGTCGCGTCCGTCGATTCGCGCCAGCGACGCATGCCGCCGCCCCTGCTCTACGACCTCACCGAGCTTCAGCGCCATGCCAACCGGCTGTTCGGCTACTCGGCAAAGCGGACCCTCGAGATCGCGCAGTCGCTCTACGAAACGAAGAAGCTGCTGAGCTATCCGCGAACCGACAGCCGTCACCTTTCCCAGAGCGTCGCCGACGAGCTGCCGAAGATCGTGGGCGCCATCCAGGACCCGTACCGGGAATGGCTCGCCCCTGGCACCGGCGAACGTCCTCTCGACCGGCGCTATGTCGACGATGCTCGCGTAACCGATCACCACGCCATCATCCCGACACCCAAGTCACCCGCGCGCATGACCCTCGGCACCGACGAGCAACGGATCTACGACCTGGTGTGCCGGCGGCTCCTGTCGGCCTGGCACGAAGACCACCTGTACTCGACCACCACGGTCATCACGGAAGTCGATTCGGACGAGCCCGACGAGACAGACGCGACGAAGACCCAGAACACCCGCGACCGCTTCCGCAGCTTCGGCACGATGGTGGATCGCGAAGGCTGGAAGGTCCTGGACATCAAGCCGGCGAGCCCGCCCACGTCGCGAACCGCGTCGCCGCGGGGCGGCGCGGCTCCGTCGAACGAAGAGCCGCAGCTACCTTCGGGTCTCGCGGAAGGCCTCGCCGTCGACGTCAGCGAGGCCAAGAGCCTGCTGCGCAAGACGCGCCCGCCTCGACGCTTCAACGACAGCACGCTCCTGACCGGTATGGAAACGGCTGGACGCACCCTCGACGACAAGCAGCTATCGGACGCCATGCGGAGGACAGGTCTCGGCACACCCGCGACCCGCGCCTCCATCATCGAGACATTGATCACGCGCGGCTATGTCAGCCGCAACAAGAAGGCGCTAGCAGCAACGGACAAGGGCATCGGCTTGATCGCCCAGGTGCATCCGGAAGTGCGCAGTCCGCGCATGACCGGCGAGTGGGAGGCGCGCCTGCAGGCCATCGAGGCCGGCGAGGGCAGCCTGACTTCGTTCATGAGCGACATCGAGGGCTACGTGAAGGGCGTCGTGCAACGTGTGGTAGGTAAAGGCAAAACTCCGCCGGCAGGGGCCTCCCCTGCGAACGAAGGCCCGGCGCCCTGGGCGGAAGCGGTGGTTCCCGACGACGGCTTCGTTCCGCCGCCCGACGACGCGGACGCGTCTGTCTCAGCCGGGCCCGGCGAAGGCCCGGGCGACGTGCCGAGCTGGGCGACGGAGCCGGCACCCGATGGCTGGGAGAGTGTTCCCGTGTCGAGCCCGGCCGCGACCCGAAGCACCGGCGCGAGCAGCCGGACTACGCGAGGCGATGCGGGGCAACCCACGCTCTTCGGCGGATCCCGCCCGGCGGTCTCGAAGGCCGCGCCCACGCAAACGGCGCGACCCCCGCGGCTCGACAGGAACGCGACCGCAGCCGACGCCCTCGACGGGTTGCTGCACGAGCGCTTCGGCTTCAAGCAGTTCCGACCGCATCAGGAAGCGGTGTGTCGCGCCGTCGTCGAGGGACGCGACGCCCTGCTGGTGATGCCGACCGGCGCGGGCAAGTCGCTCTGCTACCAGCTGCCGGGCATCGCACGCGCGGGCACGACCCTGGTGGTGAGCCCGCTGATCGCGCTGATGGAAGACCAGGTCGCGAAGCTGCGCGAGCAGGGCTTCGTCGCCGAGCGCATCCATTCCGGCCGCAAGCGCACCGAAAGCCGGCAGGTCATGGACGACTACCTCGATGGCCGCCTCGACTTCCTGTTCATCGCGCCGGAACGACTCGGCGTCCCCGGCTTCCCCGAACGGCTCGCGCGCCGCAAGCCCGCGTTGGTCGCCATCGACGAGGCGCACTGCATCAGCCAGTGGGGCCACGACTTCCGGCCCGACTACCGGATGCTCGGCGAACGGCTTCCGCTGCTGCGGCCAACGCCGATCATCGCGCTCACGGCCACCGCGACGCCCATCGTCCAGCGCGACATCGTCAAGCAGCTCGACGTCCCCGACGCCGAGTTGCACATCCACGGATTCCGACGAGACAACATCTACATCGAACTCGTCGAGCTGCGTCCCGGCGCACGCAACGACGCCTGCCTGGCGTTGCTGGCGCCGAAGGACCACCGGCCGGCCATCGTCTACGCGCCCACGCGCAAGAAGGCCGAAGACCTGGCGCGCAGCCTCAAGGAACACATGCCCGCCGCGGTCTACCACGCCGGAATCCCAGCGGCGCGCCGCGACCGGGTGCAGTCCGACTTCCTCGGCGGCAAGCTCGACGTGATCGTCGCCACCATCGCCTTCGGCATGGGGATCGACAAGGCCGACGTCCGCACGGTGGTGCACATGGCGATGCCCGCCAGCATCGAAGGCTACTACCAGGAAATCGGCCGCGCGGGACGCGACGGCTTGCCCTCCCGCGCGGTGCTCTATCACAGCTACGCGGACCGCCGGACACACGAGTGGTTCCTCGACCGCGACTACCCGGACCCGGGGGTCCTGCGCAGCGTCTACGGCGCCCTGGGCGAGACCCCCGTGCCCCGCAGCGCCCTCGATCAGGACCTGCGCATGGACCCGGACATCGTCGAGAAAGCCCTCGAGAAGCTCTGGATCCACGGAGGCGCCCGCGTCGACCCCGAGGACCGGGTGTCCCGGGGCAGCGATGAATGGGAGCTGCCCTACAAGGCCCAGCGCGAGCACAGGCAGGCTCAGCTCGACAACGTCGGACGCTTCGCCGAGAACGCCAGCTGCCACATGCTGAAGCTCGTCCGGCACTTCGGCGATCAGGCGGATTCCGGCAAGACCTGCGGCCACTGCGCCAGCTGCCGACCCGAGGACGCCGTCGCCCTCGACGAGCGTCCGGCGACGAGCGCCGAGCAGAAGGCCATGTGCGACATGATCGACGCCCTGCGCGAACGCGACGGGCAGAGCAAGGGACGCATGCACAAGGTGCTCTTCGGCGAAGGCCTCGACCGCAAGCGCTTCGAGGTGCTGGTCGGCAGCCTCGTCCGCGCCCGCTTCCTGCACGAGCAGAACGACAGCTTCGACAAGGACGGCGAGACCATTCAGTTCCGTCGCCTGCACCTCACCGAAGACGGCCGCCGGGCACGCGCGAGCGATGTCGCGACCTTGCGGGTACCCGCCGACTCCGGCGGATCGGGCAGTGACCGGCGGCGCAGCACCACCGCCCGCAAGCCGCGCGCGCGCGGCGGGCGTCAGGCGGCGATCGACGCCCTCGAAGCGGCCGAAGCCCCGAAGGCCCTGGTCGAAGCGCTGAAGCGTTGGCGCACGGGTGAAGCCAAGCGCCGACGCTGCCCCGCGTTCCGCATCCTCACCGACCGGGCCCTCATGGGCATCGCTCGCGCGGCGCCTCGAGACGAAGAGTCGCTCCTCGCCGTCAAGGGCATGGGCCCGACCCTGGTGCGGAAGTACGGCAGCGAGATCCTCGCGATCACCTCCGACCCGTCGTAACGGTGCCTGCGCCTCGGCGCCGCAGCAGTCGTTCGAAGGTCCAGCCGGCCTCGCGCCACGTGTGCACCCGGTCGAGCTGTCGGGCGAGCAGCTTGTCGTCTGCGAAAGCGTTTCCCGCAACCCCAGGCGCCATCCGCTCGCCCTCGAAGACCGAGAGCATCAACTCGTCCACGCGCAGTGGGTCCGCGTAGAGCGACCGGGTAGACGAGGGACCCGCCTCGACACAGATCGACGCCAGGCCGCGCTCGCGCTGGAGAAAGTCGAGGGTGTCTCGCAGGGAAGCGTCTGCCCGACCGACGACCTCGATGCGATCGTTCGCGACGCGAGCCTGGAGAGCCGGCGCCCGGGTGGCGGTCGTCACCACGAGGACGCGCGCGGCTTCCTGCAGCAAGGGGTGCGACGGGTCGAGATCCAGACGCCCGGTGAGGACGACGGAGACGGGAGCGGCGGCCAATCCCCGATATCGCGCGCGCCAGTCCGCGAGGGCGTCGGGCAACCGGTGCCGGACGCCTGGCTCGTCCCGCAGGATGCGCCCGGTGGTCACGATCGCGTCGCAGCGAGCCCGGGCGAGACCCAGTACGAAGCGGTCGGTCTCGCTCTTCGGGGTGTCGGGCCCGATCCGCAGGGTGGGCAGCGCGCCGCCTTGCCCCCGCCAGACCGACGTCACGTGCAGGATCCCGGGCGGCTGGCAGAGCGGATCACCGAAGATTTCGAGAATCCGCGCAGCGACGACCTGCATGTCCCGACGATAGCGAGATGAACGACGGGCTAGCCCTGATCCGTCATGCGGATCCGGTTCCGGAGGGTTCTACCCGGAACTCCGCGCGCTCGAAGCCAAGCCAATGACGAATTGGGGCTAGACTGAGCCGGCCCGGCTTCAACGCGCAACGAAAGGAACCTTCGTGAAGATCACCATCCACTACTGCGGACGCTGAAACTACCTGCCCCGTGCCTCCAGTCTGGCGGCCCGAATCCAGCAGGAAACCGGAATCGAACCCGAACTCGTTCGTGGCGGAGGCGGCATCTTCGACGTCCACCAGGGCGACCGCCTCGTCTTTTCCAAGCACGAGAGCGGCCGCTTCCCCGAAGAACAAGAGATCCTCGACGGGCTCGAGCCCGCGTGACGTCCAGAGGTGACGCGTCCCGGAAGGACGTCCCCGCGATCGACGTCTCCTCTATCGACATCACCTCGGTCGATGCCCCTTTTTTCGACGTCTGCGAAGAGAGCGCGTTGCGGGACGACTCGGCCGCTGCATTCCAGGTGGCGGGCCGGGACCTGCTGCTGTGCCGCAGTGGCGGCCAGGTCTTCGCCATCGCCGACCGCTGCACCCACGCCGCCTGGAGCCTCGCGGGCGCGGAGATCGCGGACTGTGAAATCCTCTGCGCCCTCCATGGGGCGCGCTTCGACCTGCGCACCGGCGAAGCCACCGCCCATCCCGCCACCAAGCCGGTCCGGACCTTCGCCGTCCGGATCCGCGAGGGACGCGTCGAGGTCCGGGCCACCCCGCCGCCCCGATAGCGGGTAAGATGGACCGCCCCGACGACGCCGAGGACCGCCGCGTGACCCAGTACCCGAAGACGCGATCCGCAAGAGCCGGGATCGCAATGCTCGTCCCGCTCGCGTTCGCAGCGGTTCTGCAGCTCGGCTGTGCGACCGCCGTCCCGGCGCCGAGCGGAGACGATGAATCGACTTCGCTCGAAGCCGTCGAGGTCGTCGAGCGGTCCGACGTCGGCGGCGTCCAAATGGAGACGGTTGCGGCCGAGACATCCGAGTCCGAGGCATGGCCGCCCGCCTCGACGCCCGATACCGATCTCAATACCGGGCCCAGGACCGAAGCCCAGACCGAGCCCGGGCCCCCGCGCGCCGCACGTTGGAGCGAGCACATGAAGGCCGGGCGCGCACATCTCCAGTACGACGAGCTCGCCGAGGCCGAGGACCAGTTCACCCGCGCCTTCGACGCGACTGCGGACTTCCGCCAGACGGACCCGCGAACCCTGTCGACCTTGCGCAATCTCGAGCGCGTCGCACGGTCCTATCAGGTTGCACGCGACGCCGCGAGCTTCGCCCGGGTGATGGAGTTGCTCGCGTATGCGAGCGAGACGAACCCGGCGGCGCGCACGCCGGAGCTCGCGGCGCTGACCCACGATCTCGCGACGACCCTGGCTGCCCAGGGGCGCTTCGAGGAAGCGCGCGCCGCGCTCGAGCGCACGCTCGTGCTCCTGACCGAAGCCCGCGGGTCGGAAGACGCAGAGCTGGTGGGCGTCCACGCCCAGCTGGGTCTCACCCTGATCGAGCTCGACGAGCTCGACGCCGCCGAACGGGCCCTCGACCGCGCAGCCGAGATCGGCGCCAGCAGCGGCGGGCCGGACAGCCCCTTGTTCGCCAAGTCCTTGCTGCCCCGCGCCCGGTTGCTGTTCGTACGCGGCGACGTCCAGGGGGCGCGCGACGCGCTGCGGGCGGCGATC
>JAJDAN010000058.1 GCA_029261855.1 Deltaproteobacteria bacterium | reverse complement strand
AAGTCGTTGCGATTGCGAACCTGCGAGTTGTAGCTGGTCTCGCTCTTGATCTGGAAGATCGGCCCATCCGGAATCCCCTTGAGCAAGACATTCACCGCTCCACCGGATGCATCGCCCTGCTGATCCGGAGTGAAGCTCTTGGTGACCTGGATGCTCTCGATGACAGCGGCAGGAAATTGGTCCAGTTCGACCGCCCGCCTATCCTCGTCGGCAGTCGGCAGGCGAACTCCGTTCATCTGCGAACTCACGTACCGATCCGGTAGGCCGCGAACGCTGGCAAACTTGCCATCCTGGGCCGTCGCTCCAGAAACCAGATTGAGTGCACTCGCTGCATCGCTGGCACCGGCGCGGCTCATCAACTCCGATGAAATGGCGTCCATCAATGCCGGGGAATCGAAACGCAATTGCAAGAGCGAGGCTTCCGACCCGGGGGCCTTGCCCAGGAGGTCCTGCACCACGAACTCCTCCATCTCGGTGAATTCTCCGGCAAGCACAACATTCACATCCGTGAGTTGCCCCGACGTCACAATGACACCTGCTCGCACCTGATTCACATATCCGCCCTTGGAGAAGACGAGCGTGTATCGCCCAGGCTGCACATCTCCGAGCACGTAGCTGCCTTGGTCAGATGTCGTCGTGTCCTGACCGGTTTCGACGATGAGCACCTTGGCCGCAGCCACCGGCACATCGAAGTCCTGGTCAATCACCGTCCCCCTGATCGAGCCCTTGCCCTGCGCCATGACGGCGCTCCCAGCCAGAGCCATGACCCCCAGGACCCTCAACAAATGGGTACCTTTGCTTACCACGGATCGGTCAGCCCACTGCAGATCTGGTTGATGCGATTCATCAGCTCTGCGCCTGGGTTGAACTCATGGATAGACATTGAGATGCATGTTGCGGAGAGATCTTCTGCTCGAGGGCGAGAGTTGGGGTTTTCGATGCCGGCGTCGATCGCCTGGACATACACCCTTCGCGCTGCGTCTCCGTCGCCGATCGCCATATAGGCTTCGGCAACGGAACGCAGCACAGCAGCACGATCGATGTTGATGATTCGCTTCTTTTCGGCCTGGTACTGAGTGAGGGCCAGTTCGAGGTAGCGTCGTGCCCGGGCTTCATCACCAGCCCGAAAATGCAGAGCAGCAAGCTCCGCGCTCAGGGGAATGCCGGTTTCGGGGAGCCACTTGCTGGCATCGAGGATGCCCTGGGCGGCGTTGATATGTTCACGGGCCCTCGTCTTGTCGCCCTGCTCCAGAGCGATACTCGCCATTGCCACGCTCAGCTCCACGCGCACATTGGCTGGGAACTTTCTGTAGAGGCTCGGAAGCAATTCATCGAGCCGATCGCGACGATCACGATTCGCGTAGTTGTTGCTGTAGAGCACCAGGCAGGCCTGCCTGGCGTTTATCATCTGCCCGAAGACAGCTTCGGCGAAGAGTTCCTCGAGGCTGGCGAGTTGGGCATCGAAGTCGCTTTCGCCTTTCCGCTCGGCGAGGGCCGCACCCAATCTTCCCCTTTCCGATGGCACCACAGATGCCTCGATTCTCAAGGCTTCATCCACCTGGCCGAGCAAGGCCCGCGTCTTGGCGATCCGCATCCTGACCCGGTCGACGCGCCAGGCCTGAGCGTTGGGCTTGGAGGATTGCTCGACAGCGAACTGCATTGCGAAGTCCAGAAGCTTCTCGAGGCCTTCGATCTCGCCGCGCTCCGCCTGGTAATAGGCTGTATCCGCATAGCCGAGTCCGCGCCGCCAATTCTCGATTCTGTCTGAGTAGGCCAAAGCGCGTTCTGGCTGATTCAGGTCCAGAGCCGCGTTGACCACCAGGTACTGAGCGCGTGATCGATCCTTGATGTGCGGATACTTGGGAATAGCGGTCACCGCTTTGAATCCGTAATCGAGGAGTTCGAGTTGATACTCCATTACCGGCTGCTCGATCTTGCCGCTGCTTGTCTTGATCGCTACCTGCACGGAATCTCTTGCAGCCTGATCCTCGCTGCACGCGGGAAGGAACAAGCAGACCGCAGCCATTGCCAGGAAAGTGCTTTGCGAAGCTGAGTTCATAGTCGGAGAGTTGTGAGGGGAATAACGCAAGGCATGGAGGCCGCCTGCTCGATCGAACTCCATGCCCTCTCGTTGTTTGGCTAGCTGGGCCAGAGCCCTACTTGGTGGTCAGGAGAACACCGTTGCTCGCCGAGAAGAGCGAGGGCTCGCCTGCTTCGTCAAAGACGAAGAACTGCAGGTAGAGGTTGAGCCCAGGAGGAACCGGACCCCAAGGCAGCGGACCGAGAACGAACTCGCCACTCGGGCTGGTTACCATCGGCACGGGCGGGAGGGCTCCCAGGGCGGGAACCAAGCCGAAGGAGTTCTCTTCGCTACGAGCGAAGGAGATGATGAAGTAGCCGGCCCGGTTAGGCCGCGCGTTACTCAGAGCGATTGTGGTCGCGCTACCATTGGTCGCTGCGCCGGTTACTTCCAGTCGCGGAGTTCCGAAGGCGCCCTGGATGCCGCCACCCAGGTCACAGATCTTGTCTGCGTCCGAGGTGAAGCCAAAGGCGGTCGAAGCGGTCCAACCGCAGAGCCATGTCATATTCGGAGCGAAAGCACCCCGGTAGCGGGCTCCATTGAAGAAGCCATCGGCTGGCGCCCAGTCACCACTGACCAAGGCGTCGTTGGCAGGCCGTGGATCCAGGGTCGTGACCCGGATCTGGGTGAGTCCACCCCTCGTCACCGGTGCGGCACGCTGGATGTCGACGATCGGCTGACCGACCGGCTCCTTGACATTGTTGTTCAAGGGGATGCTGCTGAAGATGTTGAAGCCCGTGCCGTCGATGTTCTCCGCCTGGGTGTAGGCCGCGGCATTGAGGTTGCGGAAGTAGACGTTGTCGGTCATCTCGGAGAGGAAGCCAGCGTTCTGTGCCTGGTAGAAGTTCTCCGGAGAAGCGGGAGCGTTGACCGACGAGGTGTTGTCGAAGGTCGTGGTCCAGGTGTCGCCAAAAGACAGGGTGCCGTTGTGGCCGTAGCCCTGGCCGCCGTCCCCATCGACGTTGTCCAAGCGCACAACTGCCTCGCCACCGTCCATGAAGATGCTGTTGCGGTACTGCACGCGGGCGCCGTCTCGCCAGGCTGTCATACCGTCGCCGGAGATCGGCTGGCCGATGACCGTCATGTTGTACATCGTGGTCGTCGTGACTGGTTGGCGGTCCGAGTCCTCCGAGCCATCCACCTCAATACAGTTGTCACCAACGCCTGAGCCCTGGCTGTCATTGACGCTGTAGCCCTGCACGATGAGGACGAACTGGATACGACCGCGGTAGCCCTGGTCAATGTCCAGGCTGTCATCGCCAATGTTCCAGATGCTGAGGTACTTCAAGTCCACGCATCCGCCCCATACTTCGATTCCGTCATCCACGTTGTTCATGATTTCGACGTGGTGGATGTCCGTGCCCCGGCCGAGGGCGCCCAGGGACAGGCCGTTGAGCTCCTTGGTCAGGGAAGCGACCTTGCCGCCGTAGCGGAAAGACACGTAGCTGAGGCTACCGCTGTTGTCCAGGTCGTCCCCGCCACCGTAGCGGACATTGGGATCGCCGGGGAAGGCCGCGGTCAGGCCTTCCATGTCGCCGTAGTTGTTGGCGCTGATGCCCGGGACGTTGGTCCCGATTTCGTCTTCGTTCATGAAGGCGCGACCCATGATGGTCAGATTGCCCCATTCGAGGGCAGCTTCGCGCCAGCTGCCGGTCTTCGGGTTGCCGCCGGTCGGGTGCAAGGGATTGACGTCCCAAGTCGCCACGTCGTCGTCAGACGTGAAGATGATCGGGTTGTTCTCCGTACCCAGGGCGTAGATCTTGGCGCCGCGGGTGACGGCTAGGCTGCCGCCTTCGACGCTGGCAATCACAGTGCCGGCTTCAATGGTCAGGGTCGCGCCGGGCAGGACGTAAATCTGCTGGCCAGCCAGGTTGTAGGTGTTATTGGCCGTCCAAGTGGTCGACTCGGTGATGTCACTTGTGATATCGATCTGCTGGGCAGTCAGCGCGCCGGGCAGAGCGACCAGACCGACGCTCAGCATGACGGCAGTCGGCTTGAGGGTTTGAAGAAGACTCTTCACGGTTTACATCTCCTGGATGCGGGGGGTGTGTGGAAGGGTTGTCGTCGGAGGGTTGGCTCCTTTGATGGCGCGGGACTATGGGTTCGGCCTGTGAACGGCGTGCGAAGTGCAGTTGAAAGTTCACGCAACTAGGACTCGCAGAATTGCGCCTGGCGGGAAAGGCTCTTGATCCCCTGGATTCGCTTCAACGTCCTTCGGGAGCGCCGCTTGTGCACTGGCGTGGAGTTTCTAGCAGGTGAACGATCTGCCCCGATTCACCAGTCATTCACAGCCTGGGAGAGGACTCAACCTGCTCTTCACCGAATGCTCATCTGGCGGGGCCGCAGCTCTCGGAGCTGCCCATCCCCATCGAGCATCGAAGAGATAGGATGTGCCCCAGCCCCCAAGCGAGATTTTGGTCTCCTTGCCCAAGCAAGCATGCGCACAGTTCTCCCCTGTCTTCTGCTCTGCAGCATCCTGCCCGCTCAGTACCCCGCCGACGCAAGCGCTCTCCGCTGGGAGGGAAGCACCAGCACAGCTGGCCCCTTCTGCTGGGGTTTCGCATGCGAACCGGAGATTGCGGAAGTTCTCCCCGGTGAAAAGGGAACCCTTCTCATTCGCGGTGAATGGCAACAGCTCTATGCGCTGGCAATCTCACTGGACTCTTCGCGCTGCTTGAAGCTCCCCAACGCGGCCCATGGCCTGATCTTGAACGACCCCCTGTTCATCTTCGGCGCCGGTGTCTGCGCTAACCCCTCGCCCATACTCGCCTGCCCGAATGGCACCGATACGATCAAGGTGAGCATCCCCTCGGCGCTCCCTGCTGGCTTCAGCTTCAGCGTGCAGGCGATCGTCAGCATCCCCAGTGGTCCCGCCGAACAGCGCTACTCGTTTACTCAGGGAATCCGCTTCGTCGTGAAATGACGGACTCAGGCTCCGTACCTTCAGCGCGCCTTTGACTTCAAGTCCGTGCTTTCCGGAAAGCGGGCGAAGCCACGATTGAACATGGCCTGGGCTTTGTCCTGCTCGCCGCGGGATGCGTAGAGGTTTCCCAGGTAGACATAGCTCTGGGCATGCTTGGGATCAGAGCCGGCAGACTCTTGCTGCTCGATGAGAATCTCGAACTGCTGAATGCTCTCGCCCTGCTTACCGAGAAAGTCAGGCCAGAAGGACAGGGCCAGGCCTTTGAGAAAGCGTGCGTCCCAGTTGTGATCGTCGATCTCCAGAGCCGAGTCGAAGGCCGCATCCGCCGCGAAACTCATCTCGCCTTGCTTCATCGGGTTCTTCTCATGCTGGAGGGCTTGGAGATAAGCGCCGCCTAGCTCTACCTGGGCATTTGCCGATCCGGGATTCTGCTCGACTGCCAGCTTGTACGACTCGAGCAGCTCCTCCATGAGTCCGGCCTCGGCCGCATCCTTCCAGATCTCATGGCTCTCCGCCTCGCTCAGGTCTGGATTGCTCAAACGGCGGAGTAGGTTTCCCATGTCTACCGGACCCTTGGCGAGCTCTTCCACGGGCTGAAGCCTGAACTCAGCTGCGTGCTCATCCATCCAGGCTCGGACCGCATCACGGGTCATCAGCTCATCCACCGCGCCCACCTGCTGGCGGCCACCGGCATCGACCACCGTTCCCCTGGCATTCATATCCAAGAGGGAGCGCTCAAGCTCCGCGATGCGGAATTCGAGATCCTCGCTGATCCCGGCTTCACCTGGCTGCAGGTCGGCGGCCTGGGAACCGCTGCCAAAGAAGAAGAGGGTCAGGAGAGAGGTGACCGCAGCCATGATCATGGCCAGCAGCACGATAGGAAAGTTGTTCATGACGGACCGCCTAGGGGGTGGCCGCGGTTCTATTCAGAAGAAAGTGGCGAAGTGGAGCGGAGGCAGGCCTCTTACTTTTCGGCCAGGAGTTCCATGACCGCGGTCTCCATCTCGTGATTGCGCTTGTTGCGCTCACGAATGATCCCCTTGGCGTCCAGGATGTAGATGGTCGGCCAACCCATGACATCCCATTCCTTGGAGATGGGGCCGCTGGTGCCTTCCGGTCCGTTCCAAAAGCTTCGCCAAGAGATGTTCTCCTCCTGCAGTCGCGGGCGGAGCTTGTCCAAGTCCTTGTCCGAATTGACGCCGATGAGGGCGAAGGGCGAGTCTGCGAGCTTCTTCACGAGCGACCGCTCGTGAGGGTACATGGCCCGGCAGGGTGGTCACCA
>JAJDAN010000057.1 GCA_029261855.1 Deltaproteobacteria bacterium | reverse complement strand
GGCGTTCATGCCATAGACCACCTGGAAGATGTCCGGGTTCTTCATGCCCAACTTGATGGCGCCGTAGCCACCCATGGAGTGTCCGGCGATGGCGCGAGCTCCAGCCTGCTCCAGAGTTCTGAAGTTGGCGTCCACGTACTGTACGAGGTCGAGGCAGGTGAAGTCCTCCCAGTTGCCCGTCGCTTTCGAGTTGATGTAGAAGCTCCCGCCCATGGTGGTCATCTGACTTGGCGCGACCACGATCATCTCCTTGAAGCGATTCTCAGCGATGCCGTTGTCCATGATCCCCTTGATGCTGAACCACTTGCCCGTGGATGTGGGCTGCACCCAGTCACGCTCCGTCCCGCCGATGCCGTGCAGGAGATAGAGAACCGGATAGCGGCGGTCCTCTTCTTCTGAGTAGCTGGGGGGGAGATAGATGGCGACAGGCCGATCCGGATTCTCGCCCATGAGCGAGTTCTCGAGGGAGTCGCCGTGTACGCTCAGCATACGCAACTCCCCTGCCTCGACTTGCTGGGCAGGCAGAGTCTGAATGCAGAAGGCTGAGAATGCGGTGATGGTCGCGAGGACCGTGGACTTGAATGAGCCTGAGATCATCATGGTTTAGTGGGTCAGGGTCAGAGCTGTTGCTTCAGCCAGGTGAGAAGGAAGTTCCAGTAGCCGGGAGCCAGTTGTGACAGTCCATGCATGTTGGCAAATTCAGAGGGCTCGCCGGTGCTGCCCAGGAACATGCCGTGATGAGCACGAGGAAAGACTTTCACATTCCAATCTTCACTCGCTGACTCGCTGAGCACATCCCGCAGCCACTGCGCACAGGCGGGTGTGTCTTGCAGGACGTCGACTTCGCCCATGATCGCCAGCACGTCCCCATCGTAGAGCAGCCAGTCCGCGCGAGGGTCGTAGCTGACCCGGGCATCGAAGGGCTTTGGATTGCCCGCCTCGACTCGCGCTGCACTGGCGGCGATGTACTCGCGCTTTTCCTGCAAGGCCGTCTCGAGGGCGACACCCTCGAGGCCCGCTTCGACGAAGCGTCGGCGATGCTTCTCCACGAAGCTGTCCCCCTTGGTCATGCTGCCGCCGCTCTGCGCCACGATGAAGCGCAATCCCCCGTCCTGGCGCGCCGCCAGCGGCGCGACCCAAGCGCCTTCGCTGAAGCCGAAAGCACCCATCTTCGTGTCGTCCACGCGCTCGTGTTCGCGCAGCTTGTCGAGCCCCGCAACCACATCCGCAGCCAAGATCTCTAGGGAAACCTGCCAGGATCCTCCGGAACTGCCCGTGCCCCGCTTGTCATAGGCGAGCACCACGAAGCCGGCTTCCGCGAAGACCCAGGGATAGGCGTCAAAGTTATGGCGAACCCCCGACCCTTCGCTGCCCGGTACCAGGATGATCGTAGCCGCGGGCTGGTCACCCTGCGGCAGATAGAGACTGCCTTCGAAGTCGATGCCGGCGCGCTGGAAGCGAAAGTTCTCACGCTCGATGCCGATACGTTCCCCGACTTCTGCCTCACCATGCCCCTCCTGATAGCGCATCACGGTGTATTCACTGCCCAAGGCTTCGCTGAATTCCACGCTTGCGACGGACGGTTCGAGCTGAATCAGGCCGGGTCCGAACTGGAAGCGGTCCTCGCCGATGGGTGACATGGCGCGTATCGCGTTCGAAGTCAGGTCATTAAAGAGGAGGATGGGTTGTCCTGTGGGTCCCCGCCGATACGAGATCACCCGCAGCCGACCTTCGTCGAAGCGATAACAGCCGCAGTATCCGCGGAGCTCTTCCGCAGATGGCGCCTGTCCGGGCAGTAAGGTTGACATGAGAGCAACGCAGAGGGTGCTAGTCAGAATCGTTTTCATGATGTGATTTGCACGGCTCTGAGCAGGAGGCGCGTACGTTGCTCGATCAGAGACGCCGGATTCGAGCCGCCGAAGAGCACGTAGTCCCGTACCGTGCTGCTGAGGTTAGAAACGATCAGATGGATCAGATTGGCCAGGTCCGTGTCCTTTCGGAATTCACCGGCGACGATGCCCTGTTGGATTAACTCGGTAAGCCATGCGACCAGGCGTTCTTCGTTCCGCTGGTCCGATGCGAGTAGAGCGGGACTGACGAAGAAGCGGCCGAGCAGGACGCGGCCCAGCTTGGATTCTTTCTGTGCCAATTTGGCACCGAGCACCATGGCTGCCAACAGCCGGTCGCTGGCCTCCTTCTTGCGGATGCGATCCCATGAATTGAGGAGCCTCGTGTTGAAGGCGTCAAAGTAGTCCGCCAGAACATGGTCCTTTGTGGGGAAGTGGTGGAAGAAGGTGCCCTTGCCCGTGTCCGCACGCTCGGTGATGTCCTGCACCGTGGTCGCTTCGAAGCCCTGCCTTTCGAAGAGCCAGAGCGCAGCCTCGTACAGCTGCTTGCGCGTCGCCTGCAGCCGACGGGCCTGCCGCCCAAGTGGTTGACCAGGGTCAGTATTGACCATGGTCAACAATCTAACAGGATTTTGAGTTTGTGCAAGGGTCTTGCCTATGATCCTGCGCATGTGGACCCGCCTCCTTCCCCTTCTCCTCCTCGCCAGCTCGCTCCCTGCCCAAGACTGGCCCGCCTTCCGCGGCCCGACCAACGACGGCATCGCCCCTGTTCAACAGGCCCCACTCAGCTGGAGTCCTGACAGCAATATCAAGTGGCGGACCCCCCTGGATCAGGCAGGCAACGGCAGCCCGATCGTCAGCAATGGGCGCGTCTTCCTCACCATGCCTGAGGACGAGGGGGGCAAGCGTCGCTCCCTGATCTGTTTGGATAGAAAGGACGGACTGCCTATCTGGGTGCGAACCGTGGACTTCGGCAAGGTCATGCCGACCCACGACACCAATCCTCACTGCAGCAGCACGCCAGTTGCCGACGGGGAGCGGGTCGTCGTCTGGCATGCATCCGCGGGCCTGCACTGCTACGACTTCGAAGGCGAACAGCTTTGGTCCCGGGACCTGGGTGAGTTCACTCATCAATGGGGGATGGGGACCTCACCAATTCTGCATGAAGGCATAGTCATCCTGAACACCGGGCCTGGTCCCGAGTCCTTCGTCGCCGCCTTCGACCTGGAGACCGGCGAAACCCTTTGGAAGACCGTGGAGCCGAGCCTGCTCACGGCGGAGCAGATCGAGAAGAAGCGCCTGGTGGGTACCTGGTCGACGCCGCTGGTGCATCGGGTCGGCGATCGGGACCTGGTGATCTGTGGGCAGCCGACCCGCATTGTCGCCTATGACGCAAACACGGGTGAGATCGTCTGGTACTGCAAGGGCCTGGCATGTGATCGCGGTGACCTGGTGTACTCGTCACCGGTGGTTGTGGGCGATGTGTGCATGGTCATGGGTGGCTACGTGGGTCCGTCCATCGGAGTCCGCATGGATGGGGAGGGGGATGTGAGTGAGAGCCATCTGGTCTGGTACAACAAGGATGAGATGAGCAACTGTGCTTCCGGTGTCGCCGTGGACGGGCATGTCTACATCCCGGAGATGGATGGATGGCTGCGCTGCATCGACGGGACTTCTGGTGAGACCATGTGGCGTGAGCGAATCGGCCGTGGGCAGACCTGGGGCTCCATCGTGTTGGTGGACGGTCTGCTGTTCATGACGAACCAGCGTGGGACGACGTACGTCTTCGAGCCGAACCCGGATGGCTTGGAGATATTGGCGGAGAATGCCTTTGGGGAGGTGAGCAACTCGACGCCGGCTTTTGCGGGTGGAGAGATCGTGCTGCGGACGCAGGAGAGTGTGTATTGCGTGTCGGTGGATCGTTAGCTTGACCGGCCTGGGAAGGCTCTCGTCGATTGCCAGCCATCTGTTGGCAGCTCTTGTCGTCTGCATGCTGCCTGCATGTGCATCGACACCTGCGCCACCCAGGGACATGGCCTGGTTCGAAGAGCTGGAGTCGGAGCACATCGACAGC
>JAJDAN010000056.1 GCA_029261855.1 Deltaproteobacteria bacterium | reverse complement strand
GGAAGCCCCGGGCTACGGCGTGACCTTGACCTCGATGTCCACCGCGGTGAAGTGCCCAAAGGTGTCGTAGACGAAGAGGGTGACGAAGAAGGTTCGGAACGCCTCACCCGGTGACAGCGTGAACGTGACAGGGGGATTCGGACCGAATATGTACGCCCACGTAGGCGCGGGCACCGTTGCATCGTTGATCATCCAGATGTACGAGATGGTCGTATAGTTCCCGAACGGGGCGAAGTGCGGATACCCCAGCCCATCTTCATCACTGGCGATCACTCGTAGATTGAGTGTCGTCCCGGACGTGACCTCTACAGGCCCTGAAATCGATACCGAAGTCTTCGCCGGCGGCTTGTGATAGAGGGCGTGGATCGTGGGCGGATTCTCGACTCCCGGGATGTAGTACGGGTCGCAGGCATCACCGGATCCGTCATCGTCGAAATCGGTCTGCCAGGCGTTCGGAGTGTTCGGGCAGTTGTCGGCGACGTCGGCCACCCCATCGCCATCGACATCGTGAGCGATCGTCAGGTTTTCCAGGAACTGGTTGGGCAAGCTGCCCGGCACCAGGTTGAGTGGCGAGTACGGCATGGTGTAGAGCGGCGAAGCGTCGCCTCCGGCCATGTAGAGATCGGGGTCCCCATCGTCGTCGTAGTCGATCACGCCCACCGCCAGGCGCTCCGCCTGGAAGGCGTCCGGCCCGTAGAAGTCCGGATCGATCGAGGTGTCGAGGATGGTCGTGAAGGGGGAGGCGCCTGGCTCGTAGTCGACGCCGACGATGCCGCCGATGCCCTCCCATGAGCCGGGGCCATAACTGGTGATGCTCCCCCAGGCCAACAGGATCTCGAGGTCGCCGTCCGCATCGAGATCGGCGAGTTCGACGTCCCGCGCCTGCGGTCCAGCCCCGATACCGAAGCTGCCCGTCTCACCGGCTAGGAAGCTTCCCGGAGCCGCGGGGTTTCCCCGGTAGACCGTGTACTCGCCGTTGGCCGAGAGCTGGTTGTAGCCGCAGAGTACGAAATCTACCGCGCCGTCCGCGTCCAGATCGCCAGCGGCGCCCGCGTAGCCGTCGTGATCGGGACTGAAGGTGGCTCCGTGAGTGAAGCTACCGGAGCCATCGTTCACGAAGAGTTCTCCGGCTGCGACGCTAGGCGAGTTCACGTTCATGATGTGGCTGGGCCCGCTTTCGGCATCCAGCAGGAAGATCCCCTCCGTGAACTCACCGCCGGCCCCGCTCGCCGGAAGCATACTGCCCACGAACCCGAAGCCGCCCCCGCCGCTCTGCAAGAGAACCGTCGTCGCCGGGTTCCCGGCTTCTTCGCAGGCCCTGGGATAGAAGGTCTCCGGGGACTGCGAGACGGCGACGTCCGGCCCGCCGATTCCATCGAGGTCCCCCACTGCGATCTGAGTCGGGCAAGCCGTCAGGGCATACGAGAAGTCGGCAGCGCCGCTGAGGTCGAAGAAAATTCCGCCGACCCCTTTCTGGTTCAAGTAGACCGTCAACGTCCGGTCCGCCGCGTCGGTGAGCAACAGATCGGGGAACTCATCGCCATTCAGATCGGCGAGCGCCGCGTCCGTGAGCTGGGAAGTCGAGGCGCCCAGCGAAACCGCGTCGAAGCTCCCAACGCCCGTATTGAATCGCAGGATCAGGTTCTCGCTGGTCGGGTAGGCGAAGTTGTTCAGCTCCAGCAGATCGTCGAAGCCGTCCTGGTCCACATCGGCCACCTCGACGTCGGCCGTCCTGTGCAGGTTGAGATTCGGGTCGCCGAGGAACGTGGACACGTCCTCGAAGGCCAGCAGCTCCAGCCCGCTTCCGGGATCCGGATCTTCCCCCGTGATCTGTGTTCTTTCGATGAAGTGCAGCGGATTGGTCTGTGCCGAGGCCGAGCACGCCACCAGGGCGAGGGCGACGGCCCACCAGCTCCCTATTCTCAGTGTGCGGCGAAGAGGTCGGCGCGCAGGCGCGGCTAATTTCCAGCTGACATGTGACATTCTCTGAACACTCCGAGATGCGGAGCGACGCTCAGCGCGCTCCCTAGAGCTCGGCTGAGCGCCGCTCGTTCGCGACCAGGGTATGAGAGGAATCAGGCTGCGATTCTTCGGATTTCTTCGGCATGGCTCGAACGGCCAGCGGCTCGGGTCCCCTCGATCCGTCGGCCGCGAACGAGTCTGAATCTTGGGGCGGCGGCGGTATCGTCTGTAGAAGGACTCGAGGGCTGGGGCGCGAAGGCTCAGCGATTTCGAGGCGGACAAGAATTCGGGACGGACGCTCGAAGGAGATCCGACGGATGGATGACGAGATGCTGAGAGAGAAGTTGGAGGCGCTCGAGATCGAAGTTGCCACGCTCCGAAAGCAAAGGAGCCCGCGCCGGGGCGTTCGGCTCCGGCGGGCAGTGGGACACCTGAAGCTGCGAACTGTCTTGATATGCGTCGGAGTCGTCATCCCCACGGTGGCCTACGCCGCGGTGATTGCCGTGCCGTTCACCTTTCAAAATGGCGCGGTGGCGGATGCCGACCAGGTGAACGCGAACTTCGATACCGTCGTAGGCGAGTCCAATGCTCAGGATGGGCGCCTTCAGGCATTGGAAGATCAGATCGCGACGTTGACGGCTGCGGTGGATGCGAACACAGCCAGCTGGGCTGGCCTGAGCACTGCGGATTTCCTCAGGAGCAATGCTCCCGATACGGCGTCCGAGCTGATTCAGTTCACGGGGGGAGCTTCAGCCGCGGGACCGGTCGATGTCAACGTCGCCGGTTCCGCCGCTACGACCATCGGAAGCACCGGCACGACGCAGCTCGGGGGGTCCTCAGCGTCACGGATCCGTTTCGGGGGCGGCGCCTTCTACAGCATCGACGTGACGACCGACCTGGCGGCGGCAATGTGGATCCGGGGCCCTGCGAACTCGAACTACTACCTGGGCAACAGCTCGACCGATGATGTGATTCTCTTCAACGGAACGAACCTGGCGGTCAGTGGCGACCTGTCCGTCAGTGGCGACCTGACCGTCACGGGGAGCGGTAGCAACGTTCCCCACGCCTGTCGGCAGGTAACCAGTACTGCCGCGAGTCTGCTCATAACGGCGAGCTGCTCCGCGGGCGAAATGGCAACGGGTGGCGGCTGCCTGTCCTGGTCGACCGCCTGGAACGCGCACGGTCAGCCGCTCGGGGGAAGTCCTCCGACGGGTTGGGCGTGCGGGTTCCAGTCGGCCACTTCTGCCAACAGCGCCTACGCGGTCTGCTGCGACTACTAACCGAGGTCTACCGAGGGTGGGTCCACGCTTCGGGTTCGCCCCTCGTCGGTTTGCGCTGTAGGGTCTGTGAATGATCACACTCCTCGTCGTCCTCGGTGTCGCGGTCGTCCTTGCCGTGTTCGTGGTCGGTATCTACAACCGGCTGGTCGCACTCCGAAACCGCTACCAGAATGGATTTGCACAGATCGAGGTCCAGCTGAAGCGCCGCCACGACCTGATCCCGAACCTGGTCGAGACCGCGAAGGGATACATGGCGCACGAGCGCGAGACCCTCGATGCGGTGATCCAGGCACGCAACCAGGCGACAGGTGGGCTTCAGCGCGCGGCTTCGAAGCCCGGCGACGCCGCCGCGATGCAGGAACTCGGCAGCGCCGAGGGGGCCTTGACCGGCGCGGTGGGTCGGCTCTTCGCCGTGATGGAGGCTTACCCCGACCTGAAGGCGAACCAGAACATGATGCAGGTCAGTGAGGAGCTGACGTCCACGGAGAACAAGGTCGCGTTCTCGCGTCAGGCGTTCAACGATTCTGTCACGGCCTACAACACCTACCGAGAGAGCTTCCCGGCGGTGATGTTGGCTGCGACGTTCGGACATCCGCAGAACGCGGGTCTGCTCGAGTTCGACAGCGCAGCGATCGCCGAGGCGCCGAAGGTTTCCTTCTGAACGGGGCGATTGTCTCGTTCCTCCTGCAGTCGGCCGCGTCCGCGCACCTTCCCTGGTTCAGGGGCTACAGGGCGCTACCGGGCTCGCCCGAGTCGTAGCGCCCGCCGGAGCGACACGTTCGATGGACTTCTTCGAGAGTCAGGATCACGCCCGAAAACAGACGGGTCGCCTGGTCGCGCTGATGGTCCTGGCAGTTCTGGCGATGGGCTGCACCTTGTACGCCGTCGCCGTCGTTGCGACCGGGTATCGCGGAAACGATCCGCGTACCGGTGCGATCGTCATGGAGCTCGTGTGGTTCGACCCCGAACTCATTTTCATAGTCGCGATCGCGACGCTCGTCGTCGTGGGCGGAGGAAGCCTCTACAAGATTGCGCAGCTGCGTGGAGGAGGCGGGCGATTCGTCGCGGAGAGCCTCGGGGGTAGGCTTCTCCCCGCCGACAGCTCCGATCCGCTCGAGCGCCGCGTCCTGAACGTGGTCGAGGAGATGGCGATCGCTTCGGGCACGACGGTGCCACCCGTCTATCTGATGGATCGCGAGCAGGGAATCAACGCGTTCGCGGCTGGCTTTGCGCCCGCCGATGCGGTGGTGGCCGTCACGAGAGGGTGCGTCGAGACGCTCTCGCGCGATGAACTCCAAGGAGTCATCGCACACGAGTTCAGTCACATCCTGAACGGGGACATGCGGATCAACATCCGGCTGATGGGCATCCTGCACGGTGTCCTGCTCATCGGACTCATCGGGTACTTCGTGATGCGCTCCGCGGCGTTCAGCGGTGGGCGCCGATCGGACCGCGGCAATGCGGGCATGGTGCTGCTGGCGGTCGGGATTGCGCTCGCGGTGATCGGCTTCCTGGGCACGCTCTTCGGCAACCTGATCAAGGCGACCGTGAGCCGGCAGCGGGAGTACCTGGCGGACGCGTCCGCCGTGCAGTTCACGCGGAACGCGGACGGCATCGCAGGCGCGTTGAAGAAGATCGGGGGCTTCGAAGGGGGCTCACGCCTGGAAAGTCCGAATGCGCCCGAAGTCAGCCACGCATTCTTCGCGAATGGGCTCGCCGCCGGGCTCAACTCGGTCTTCGCGACGCACCCGCCGCTCGAGGATCGGATCCGTCGGCTCGACGCGAGCTGGGAGCCGGGGGCGGGCGAAGCCCGAGCCGCTGTCGCCGGGGATTCCGGTGCGACTGGCGCGGTCGGCTTCGCTGGCGCCCCGGACAGAAGCACCGGTGCTGCCGAGGCCGTGCGCTACGTCGGCAACCCGACGCCCGGCCACGTGTCGTACGCGGCGGCGCTCGTCGAGCGGTTGCCGGCGCGGGTGGTCGCGGCGGCGCACGAGCCGTATGCGGCACGTGCACTCGTGTACGCGCTGCTCGTCTCGAAGGACGACGCAGTCCGGAGCCGGCAGCTCAGCGAACTCGAGCGGCGCGACGCGGCGTTGCTTCCCGAGGTGCGCGCCCTGCTGCAGGCACTCGACGGGCAGGATCGAGGTGTGCGTCTACCGCTCGTGGACATGAGCCTGCCGGCGCTGCTTGCGCTGACCCGTGAGCAGTACCGCGCCTTCGCGGATGTCGTGCAAGCTCTGATGGCCGCGGACCAGCGACTCGATCTGTTCGAGTGGACGCTGCAGCGCGTCCTCCTCACTCACCTCGCACCGAATTTCGAGCCGCAGGCGCGGCGAAGCCGGGTCCGGTTCAACGGACTACACCGACTCGGGCCGCAGCTCTCGACGACGCTGTCGACGCTTGCGCAGGTGAACGCGCACGATCCCGAGCGCGTGCAGCGCGCATTCGACGCCGGCGTTCGTGGCCTCGAAGGGGCCGGCCGGGTCGGTCCCCTGTCGCTGCTGCCGCGGGAGCAATGCGGGCTCGGCGTGCTCGACGAGGCCCTGAACGACGTGGCAGACGTGGCACCCGGGCTGAAGCGGACGATCGTGACCGCCTGTGCGGAGACGGTATGCAGCGACGACCGTCTGACCGTCGACGAAGCCGAGCTGCTGCGCGCGATTGCAGACGCGCTCGGCTGCCCGATGCCCCCCGTGCTGGCTTTGGGCGTGACTGACGCCTGAGCGGATCACGGCTCGTGCGGGTCAACGGCGCGATGCGTCGGTCGCGAGTACCCGACACCGCCACTGAGAAGGGGCTCGAACGACCTGGGCCCCCCGACCGGGGTGCTGGTCCACGAGTTCACCGATCTCGAGAACGACGACGAGAGCGCGGTCCTGGTCTCGCATCCAGGTGTCGCGGAGGCGAGCAACGGGTCGAGCCTGTTCGCATACGATGCCGCAGTCGAGGAGGACATCTTCGAGTATCAGTCGGACTTCGCTCGCGTCGAGATCTACTCGATCATCATGCCAGCCTACAATGCGAGCCGGGGCGCCCCTGACTGCAGAGACGAGCTCGCGATCGCCCACGAAGCCGAGCGAATTGTCGAAAGTACCCTTCCGGAAAGCTATCCAGCCAATATAGTACCGGCATGGCTTGGATCGAGGATCTGTCGGACTCCCGACAGCGCGAGTACGCGCAGCTCGACGCACGGACCTTCCCGTCGGCGGTGCGCCGGGCCGGGCTCCTGGTTGTGATCGAAGCCTGAGGTGGCGGGCCCCTTCGAAGTACTGGACGTGCACCACCACGTCGGAAACGCCTTCAGCGCGCTCGGCGGTGACGTGGACCAGAAGGGCGAGCTCACGGTGGCGGACTACCGCCGGCTCGAGGTCGCATCGCGTCTCGAGATCATGGATCGAGGCGGTGTCGCGCAGGCGGTCGTGATCCCCGGGCACGGCTACGAACGGGCGAACGGGATCGCCGACACCCGAGCGGAGAACGACGCCATCGCCGCGTACCGGGACTACCTGCCCGAGCGATTTCCCGCTGCAGTCGGCGTCGTCGAGCCCCGCGATGGAGAGGCCAGCCTCGCGGAACTCACCCGGGTGCGACAGGAGCTGGGCCTGGCGGGCATCAGCCTTCACACCCGATTCCAGGGGGTGTCCCTGGACAGCCGCTGGATCCGCCTCTACTGCGAGCGCATGGGCGAGCTGGGCCTGGTGCCGGTGATCCACGCGATGGACGAGACACCCGAGGAGGCGCTCTGGAAGCTGGCGCAGCTCGCGCGCGACCTGCCCGACCTGGAGATCCTCGCCCTCGACGGTTTTGGCAGCTACGAGGCCACGCGCCAGTGTTTCTTCGTTGCAGACGTGGCACCGAACATCCTGTTCGACACCAGCCTCAGCTACAACTTCGACTTCATCGAGGACTTCGCGGGGCGCTTCGGTGCTGAGCGTGTCGTCTTCGGAACCGATCTCTACTCGCATCCCGTCGGGCGGCGGATCAGTCACCTGCTTCCGCAGATCCTGGAGTCCGCGCTCGACGATGCGGAAAAGGCGCTCATCCTGGCGGGCAACGCCCGGCGCCTCTTTGGTCTTGCGTGAAGATCTGTCTCGGCAGTGACGTCGCCGATGTCGTGGCGGCGGACGTAGAGCGGATCGCCCCGGGAGCCGAGATCCTGCGGCTCGGACCCGACGGCGGCTTCGACGGCGATCCGGCCGGCGTCGAGATCTTCCTCTTCTCCGTGGGCCTCAGCGTCGCCCGGGAGACCCTGATCGCCGCCGGGAAGATGATGGGCGACCCCGCGCTGCGCTGGGTGCAGGGCCCCGGAGCCGGGGTCGATCACCCGATCTGGTCTCAGCTGTTGGAACGCGGCGTGCGCGTCTCGAGTGCCGCCGGGATCCACGCCGAGCCCATCGCCCAGTACATCTTCACCTACGTCCTCCACTGGGAGCGAGAGGTCGCGCGCCATCTGGCACAGCAGGCGTCGCGAACCTGGGACGTGATCGCCTCGGACGACCTGACCCGGAAGACGCTGGGGATCGTGGGGCTGGGCGGCATCGGAAGCGCGGCTGCGCGGGTCGCGAAGGCCTTCGGCATGCGGGTGATCGCGACCCGGCGCAGCGCCGCGAGCGACGCGAACGTCGACCTGCTGGTTCCTCCGGACCGGCTTCACGAGCTGCTCGGCGAAGCGCACTACGTCGTCCTCTGCCTGCCCCTGACGTCGGAGACCCGTCATCGGATCGGGGCCTCGGAGCTGGCGGCAATGCGTGAGGACGCCGTCCTGATCAACGTCGCCCGCGGTGGCGTGGTGGACGAGCCGGCCTTGATCCGTGTGCTCGAGGAGCGCCGCATCCGCGGCGCCACCCTCGACGTCGTCTCCCAGGAGCCTCTACCCGCGGACTCGCCCCTCTGGACGCTCCCGAACTGCGTGCTCACGCCCCACGACGCTGGCTATTCGCCGCGGGCCGATGAGCGCCTTGCGGTCCTCTTTCTCGAGAACCTGGAGCGCTTCGTCCGAGGGGACGGCCTGCGGAACGAAGTCACGGACGCGTCGCTGTGAGGAAGGCGCGTGGCTGAAGCGGGCTCTCTCGTCCCGAAGCGTGCCCTGCTGGGCTACGGCCTGGCTGCCGCCCCGGCGCAGTTCATGTACGTGCTCATCTTGATCATGTACCTGAAGTACGCCGTCGACGATCTCGGTGCTTCGGCGGCGGCGATTGGAACGGTCTTCCTCGTCGCCAAGCTCTGGGACGCGGTCTCGGACCCCCTGGTCGGCAGTCTGTCCGACCGGACGAAGCACCGGCTCGGGCGACGCAGGCCCTGGCTCTTCCTGTCGGCGCCACTGCTGTGCACCTTCGGGATCATGGCCTGGGTGCCGCCGAGCGGTCTGGAGGGAGCTTGGCTCATCGCCTGGATCACGGTCGCGGTCCTTGGCTTCTACACCGCCTACACCGTCTTCGAGGTTCCGCACATGGCGCTCGGTGCGGAGCTCACCTTCGACCGCCAGCAGCGCAATCTCGTCTTTGGCATTCGTCAGGTGATCCGTACGCTCGGAATGTTCGCCGCCGGAACCGGCGGTGTGTATCTCGTCCAACAGGGCGCGTCGTCGGCCGCATGGATGGCCTACGGTGCCGGCGCCCTGACCCTGGTCCTGGTGATCGGCGGCGTCGCCATGGTGCCCGGCGAGCGCGCCGACTTCGTCGGACGCGGCGGCGACAACCCCTTTCGCGCCTTGCGCGACATCGCCACGAACCGCCACGCCCGCCTGCTCTTGTTCGTCTTCTTCATCGAGAGCATCGGGTCCGGTGGCATCGGTGTCTTGACGCCCTTCTTGATCCAGTACGTGGTGGGGATGAAGGAGATGGTGCCCGTGCTGCTCGGCGCCTACATGCTTTCGGCTCTGGCTGCCGTGCCGCTGTGGGTCTGGCTGGGTCGCCGCTTCGAGAAGCGCCGGCTCTGGCTCTTCGCCATGGTCCAGAGTGGCGTGGGCTACGGCCTGATCTTCTGGGTGGGAGAGGGCGACTGGCTGCTGATGGCCCTCTCATCCCTGCTGGCGGGCTCGGCCGGTGCCTGCGGCAACACCCTCGGGCAGGCACTGAAGGCCGAGGTGATCGATTTCGATGAATACCGCACGGGCGAGCGCAAAGAGGGGGCGTACTTCGCGGGCTGGAGCTTCGTCTCGAAGCTCGCGGGCGGGCTCATGGTCGGCCTGGTGGGGTATTCGCTCGCGTGGTCCGGCTATGTCGAGAACGCCGCTGAGCAGAGCGAGCTCGCGAAGAACACGATGACTGTGTTGACGGGTGGGGTCCCGATGGTCGGCTACGCGATCGGCGCACTCGCCTTCACGCGCTTCAAGCTGTCCGAGACCGAGCACGCGCGCATCCGCGCCGAGCTCGACGAGCGCGCAGCTGGCGCCTCGTCCTCCCCCGTACCTTCCCGTTAGGTCTCATCGGCCGGGGGCCGCGAGAGACCCGCGCCGTGCGGCGTAGCCGCCCAGGAGAGTCAGCCCGGCCGCAGCGAGCGCGAGGATGGGCGCACTCAGCGCCGGGATCCGTTCGACGACGGGCTCCGCGGGGCTGGCCGCGTTCTGAGGCTGAGCGACGAAGCGAACGAGAAAGTCGTTGGAGTTGTCGCCACTGTCGAAGCCGTTGCCTGCCATTTCATCGGGGCCACCGGCTGCCATGGTCGACCGCGTGGAGCTGATGTTGGCCTTGCGCTCGAGCGATTCTTCGGCGGCATGCAGGAGGGTGATGGGTGTGCCCTCGAACAACTGTGGCACGCCCCAGCCGACGAGGTCGAGCGCCTTCGCATCTCTCTTCTTCGGCGCGTCTTCCCGTCTCGGCGAGCGCCGCTTCCGGGTTGCGGCCGACGCCGCACTCGAGCGAGACGTCCGGCCCCTGAGCGCGCTCCTGGCGCCCCGAGAACCCCAATCGAGCCACTCCCTCCGGGTGACCACGAGCGACCCCCAGCGTGCTAGAACTAACGGGTAGCAATCCCGAGGTCAGCCGCTTCATGCTCACGCCCTTTGAATCCCGCGCCGCCCGCGCTCTTCAGGAGACGCCGTTCTTCGGTGCACTGGGGCCCGAGTCGATGGGATGTCTGCACCGCACCGCGGTGCGCCGGGGCGAGCCGCTCTTCGAGAAGGGTGAGCCGAGCCATCACCTGTACGGCTTGATCAGCGGACAGCTCAAGGTCTTCTCCAATCCCGAGCCGGGGCGCGAGATCTCTCTCGAGCTGGTCGCACCCGGCGAGCTATTGGGCGAGCTCGGGCTCGAGGACGGTGGCCCTCGCTACGCGAGCGTCCAGGCCCTGGCCCACAGCGAGCTGGCGACGATCCCGCGCGGGAAGCTGCTGCCGCTTCTCGACCAGCGGCCCGAGCTGCGCGCGGCACTGGGCCGCGCCGCCACTGCAACTGCGGCGCGACTCGCCCAACGCGCCGAGGACGTGGCGTTCCTGAACATCGAGGCGCGCCTCGAGAAGACCCTCGTCGACCTCGCGCGCCGCATGGGCGAAGCCGTGGATCGCGGCACGCGCATCCGGGTGCGTCAGCAGGACCTCGCCGAGGTGCTGGGCGTGACTCGCGAGAGCGTGAGCCGCGCGCTCACCGCCCCGAGCCTGCGCGATCGCTTCGCGCTTTCGCGCGGCAGTATTACCCTGCTGCGCTAGCGGGGCTCTCGCCCGCACCCTTGTCCGGGCCCTCGCCCGTACCCCGCAACGCGAAGACCGTAGCGGGGTCGGCTCCCGAGTTCGCGGCGATGGCGCGAAGCGGATGGCGCGACGGATCGCGCAGTCGGTCGCGTGTAGAGCCGGAGACGAGCACGGACACGTCCTGGCTGCGCGTCTCCTCCATGAGCTGGTGCGCCGCACTCACCGTCGCTCCGAGGGCCACGCCGGACAAGCTGTCCTCTCCGCCGACCGCACCCAGGATCACCGGTCCGCTGGCGATGCCGATGCGGACCCGGCCGAGCCCGCGCGCGACTTCCTGGATCTCGAGCGCGGACGCCAGCGCTTCGTCCGCCTCGCCCGGAAACAGCGCGACCATCCGGTCTCCGAGTTGCTGACTGAAGAAACCGCCTCGCGCCTGGACGATGCCTCCGGCGCGACTCACGAACTCGTTCACCACTGAAAAGTGGTCGGCGCCGTCGGCCTCGAGCACGCAGCTCAGCACGGTCATCTCGGCGGTCGCGTGGATCCCCGGGCGCACGTCCCGGACCGACTGCTTGCCGAGCGTTCGAAGGACGTCGAAGGGCACGAAGCGAACGACTGCTTCCTCGGTTTCCTGCAGCTCGAAGTTCGATTCCTGCAGCTCACTCGAGAGCCGCTCGACGTTCGCGAGGCTGCGCGCGAAGGACCGGAGCAGCGAACTCGACTCGAGGGCGATCGAGAAGACGACGAAGTACGGGAACAGTTCGATGGGCGCACCGAGGCCGGTCTGGGTCCGGACCACGTCGTGTACGACTCCCAGGCCGAAGATCGACGTCACGAGCAGCGTCGAGCCGACGCCCTCGCGTCCTCGCCACCACGCGCGCCCGTAGCTCACGACGGCCAGCAGGATCACCAGGGGCGGCAGCGCGAGGATCACCGGCAAGGTCGCGAGCACGGTTTCGAGCGGCGCCAGCAGGTGGATCGGAACGAGTGCGAGTGCGGTGAGCTGGAGCACCCGGGTCGCCGCGACCGGCACGACGTCGGGCACCTTGCTTCCGAGGTACCCGGCGGCCGCGAAGATCAGCAGCGCCGTGTTCGCGTACTCGAGCCGCAGCAGCAGCGCGAACGAGGCCCAGCCCCCCATCAGCTGGTAGAGCTCGGACGTGGACGCGGGGATGATCCGCAGGCCGACAAGGACCGCGAAGAGCCCGAGCCAGCCCCGTGCCCGCTCGCTCGGACGGAACGCGAACTGAGCCAGGAAGACGAGCCCGATGATCACGCTCGTGCTCATGAAGGAGGTGTAGAGCAGCAGCTCGTAGCCGTTGCGGGTGGCGACCTGCTGGTCGAGCCCGAGGTACCAGATCCGGCGCAGCCCCCCGCCGCGGAACTCGTGGTTCGAGACCTGCACCAGAACCTCGAGCTGCGGGACCGGGTCCGGGAGTGCGGCGGAAACCGAGTAGTCGCGATCCGCGAGCTTGGCGACGGCAGACGCGGCGTCGATCGAAACCGTTCCGACGCCGCCGTGCGGCGCGCCGTTCAGCCACAACCGGTATGCGGTGAGGGGGGAACCGACGTGCAGAACCAGTGGCCCGGCGTCCGGCGGCAGCGCGATGCGGGCGCGATACGTCGCGACCCCCTTGCCGCCGATCGGGCTCGAGACGCCGGAATCGCTCCACAGCCGGGGGACCGGGAAGTTCTGCCAGCGGCCGTCGGCGCCGCCGGTCGGGCAGGCCTCGCTGCGCGGGTCCGGCTCGACCAGCGCTCCCCAGCAGATCTCCCACTCTCCCACCAGCGAGACGATGCCCTGGCTCTCGAACTGCCAGCCGGAAAGATCGAGCACGCCCGCGTCGACCCGCGGACCGTCGTCGGCACCCGCGCAGCCGAGCGCCAGGAGCGCGGCCAGCAGCAGGGCCCGGATCCGATTCCTTGCCGACTTGGCAGATGTGGCAGACATGATTCCCCGATCGATCGCGTCGGTCGCGGTGCTTTGTAGCGCCCGAGCGGTCCTCTGGCCGCCGATCTGCGGATCTTCCCGGCTGTCTGTGACATGCCGCACACAACGGGCGGGGAGATCGGGCGCGGCCCCTGTCCCGGCCCAGCCGCGCGTGATGCACTGCCTTCGAGGTTCTTCGCATCGGAGGCGGCAATGGCGTATCGGGTTCTCTTCTGGCTTCTCCTGGTGGTTCCGGGGGTCGCGCTCGCGCAGGTGCGGACCCCGTTCGAGCAACGGGGGCCGGCAGGCCAGGACCCTTCGCTCGCAGACCGCGCGGAAATCGTCCGGATGCTCGGACGACTGGACGACGGTGGCCTGACGCCGTTCGACATCGAGGTGTTCGACTGCGACGACGGCGACCCCTGCACGCTCGAAGGCGCAGACCTCGGCGTCGCAGACGTCTCGCAGCGGGTGCACAACGCGGCCTCCGCCTCGCCCGACACCCAGCTCGCCACGGCGCGCGGCCGCTTCCATCCCCTACTCCCCGGCGGCGATCAGCTCGCGTTCGCAACTGCTGTCGCCGGCGATCGCGTGATCCTCGAGATCTGCTCCCAGAACGGGGGGGATCCGTGCCCGACCATGGTCGTCGCGAACAGCCTCGCCGACATGGCCGACAGCCCAGCCGTCGCGATCTTCGGCGCAGACGGCATCGAGGCACGACGCTTCGTGCAACTCGCCGCCGCGCAGCTCGACTCCGACCCCCTCGACGAGCTGGTGCTCGCCTACTGGAGTGACGACTTCACGATCGCGGTGGAGGTGATCGACTGGCATCCCGTGACGGGCATCCGCGCCGTCTACGCGCTCCCGGCCGCGCAGCGGGCTTTCATGGACCCGGCGCTCTTCCGATCTGCCCGTCTGGCGCTCACCACCGGAGACTTCGACGGCAACCTGCTCGACTCGATCGCGATCGTGACACCGAGCGGTCCCGCGCCGCTGCCGCGAGAGCAGACGAACGACTTCGAGAACTTCCGCGTCGACTTCGTCGACTTTCTCGTCTCCTCGAACGAGTGCGTGGGCGGTTTGCCGTGCCTCGTTGCCCGGGGCTCCGACTTTTTCTCCCAGCACCGCTTCACGGGACCGAATAGCGCCGAGCAGTTCGACCACATGACGCGCTTCATCAATGCGAACGCCGCAGGGCGTCCGGTCGGCTGTCAGACCGCTTTCGGGCAGTTCGAGACCGACTGCTATCTCAGCAAGCTGGAGGCGCGCGGCGCACGCCTGACGCCGTCGCCCAGCGTCGGCAACAGCTTCGAGCGCGCGTTGCCCGAGTCCCTCGTCGTGCTCGCGGACTACATTTACGTCTCGGACAACTTCCGGCAGACGAGTGCGGACCTGATCACCATGCGGCCCGCGCGCTGCGGCGACCCGCCCGGCGGTCAGCCGAACAGCTGCGCGCCCGGTGCCGACGATCAGGACCTCTTTCTCGCCCACCTTCCAGCCTGCGACGTCGGCACACCGAACGCCGACTACCCGCGCGAGGCCTGCCAGCCGAAGCCCGGCGACCCGATGGTGACGAACTCGATCCTCCGGCACCTGCTCGAGGCCACGCTCGGATCGGCCGGATCGACCCAGCCGTCCTTCCTCACGCGCTTCCCGCAGAACAATCCCGTGTGTCTCGCGACCGGCGATCTGGCCGGTGGCCCGCTCGAGGAGATCGCGGTCTTCCGCAGCCAGAACGGTCTCCAGGTGTTCGAGGCGCAGGTCGCAGGCGCAGAACTCCAGGACGTCGTCCCCTTGAATGGCGTGGGCTCGGCGCGCGGCCAGCTCGGCGGGTTCAACTACAGCGACGGATCGATCGGCCTCGCCCAGGGAGACTGCGATCTCGCCGTGACGGACCTCGACGGAGATCCGGGGGACGACTCGGCGGGGCGCTTGAGTTCGTGGGACCGCGAGGTGGTCGCGGTCAGCAGCGTGTCGTTCGGGAGGGACCAGAACTGCATTCCGTTCTGCTTCTTCGACATCTTCGGTCAGTACCAGCTCTTGGACGTGTGGCGTGTGGATCTCACCGAGTCCGGCCCGGGTGACCCGGGCGGCGACTTCACGGGCCTCACGCTGCTGCCGGCGTCGCGCCTGGACAACACGTTGCTGAGCGACGCGGATCATCTTCCCGCGCTGCCTCTGGCTGCGTCCTTCCCGGATTGGGACGAAGACGCCCTGCGCCTGGGCCCGGCGCGGGTGGTGGTCGACACCACGGTGGAGCAGCCGACCCTCGTCTTGAGTGCGCCGCCCCGGCACCTCGACTTGCTCGACGAGCTCGACCCCCCCCCCGCCTGCCTCACGGACCCGCTCCTCGACGTGAACTGGGCGCAGTGCGACGGGCCCGAAGGCAACGGCACCTGCGACGGCCTGGTGACCCAGTACACGACGCAGTCGGCCGAGTCCTACGGCTCGAGAATCGAGAACACGGTCACACGGTCCCTCAGCGGCGGTTTCAGCGCCGGCCCCTTCGGCGCGAGTGTCGAGCGAAAATACACCGATACCGACATCACCTCGGGCGGCGACAGCCTGGTACAGATCTCGTCCCAGGACGCGGACTACGTCGACACGGCGTCGGCCAGCGAGACCCGCTATCGCGTCTACGAGTACGAGGTGTTCGAAGGCGGCAACCTCGTGATGGACGACGGCGTTCCGCAAAAGCCCGTCACGGTGACGATCGTACGGACCCTGCCGGCGGGCATCAGCACGACCAGCGTGCTCTCGAACTCGCTCATCCTGCCCGTCCACGTGCCGGGGAATCTGCTCTCGTACAAGCCGCTGGACTACTACAAGCTCGGCACGGGCGAGTGCTGCAGCCTGGGAAGCCCGACCATGCCGCTGACCTACGCGACGCAGGGCACGGATATCGGTGCGGTGAGCGATGGCTCCTGGTTCCTCAGCCAGCAGATCACGGGCGGCACCGAAGCCTCGAAGTCGGGAAGCCTGATCTTCCAGGCCGGGGGCAGCGCCTCCTACTACGGCGTGGGCGTCTCGTTCTCGGGTAGCTACGAGAGCACGAGCACCACCACCCACACCACCGACGTGAGCGAGCAGGTGACCCTCGGCTGGTCCTACACGAACGAGTCCGCCTCGTCCGCGCTGCCCTACACGGTGACGCCCTTCGTCCGCATCGACGCGACGGGAGCCGTGGTGCTCGACTACGCGGTCGACATCATCAACGACCCGATGGATCCCAACTGCCTGAACACCGTCTATCGCCTGCGCTCGGATCCGGCCATCTCCCTGCCCCGCCGCCGCAACTTCGCGCAGCTCGGCAACCAGGTCGTGAGCGGGGTCGCGAACCTACAGACGAAAGAGCTGGCCTGCGAGTACGAGCCCTCCAACGAGACGTTCACCCTGCAGACCCGCGTCCACAACTACAGCCTGGTCGAGACGCCGGCCGTGGACGTCGAGTTCTGGCTGGGCGACCCGCGTGAGCCGTCGATGGACTCGGTCCTGCTCGCGAGCAGCGTGGCGCCGCCGATCGCGCCCCAGGACGACGTCGACAACGCCTCGGCGGTCGACGTCGTGGTGGCCGACACTGTCACGGCGGTCTTCATCTGCGACGGCGCGGGCGACGAGCCGGAAGGCGCAAGCTGCGACGACGACCTGGACTGCGGTGTCGGCGGTGCCTGCGTACCCAGCCTCGGCGCCCCGTACAACGTCTGCAGCCTGCAGGACCCGGCCACCGCCGGGCTGCGCTGTCAGGACGACGCCGACTGCGGAGCGGGCTCGGCGTGCATGCCCGAGAGCCGGCTCTTCGTCCGGATCGACGCGGGCGACTTCGTGAGCGAGCTGTCCGAGGACAACAACCTCGGCTGGAAGTTCCTGCGCGAGAACTGTCTCCCCGAGCAGATGCGCGTGGTGCCCGAGCCGGGCGCGTCCGTGATGATGCTGGCAGCGCTGACGACCCTGGCGTGGGTGCGGAGGCGGGGGCGGAGGCGCTAGACGAGCTTCGCGGACGCACCACGGAACGCGGTAGACACCCGTTTCTCGCGCTCGAACCTGGCCAGGAGCTGCCAGTCGGTGGGGGCAAGGCGTCGAGTCCGTACGGCGCAGCACGCCTATACTGCTTCGAGTGTCCCTAGCCCCGGCGAATTCGCCCCGGCGCCCTCCGATCAAACTTCGCCTGATGCGATGCCCCGATGTACACGCTCTACACCACACCTCTCTCCGCCAATGGGCGGAAGGTCCTGGCCGTGACCCAGCACCTGGGCATCGAGTCGCGGGTTCGACTCGTCAACGTGTATCGCGGTGAAGGCCGGTCGCCCGACTATCTCCGCGTCAATCCGAGCGGGAAGATCCCGAGCCTGGTGGACGACGGCTTCGTGCTCACGGAGTCGAACGCGATCCTTCAGTACATCTCCGAGGCGTACGGAGGCGCCAGGCTCTTCTCGCAGGACGCGAGAGAGCGCGCCGAGATCACGAGCTGGATGTTCTGGGAGGCGGCGCACTGGCAGCCTGCATTGACCGCCGTGCTATCCGCGTTCGTCGGCCACAAGCTGCTTCCGGACGCGGTCCCGGCTCCCGCGGAAGTCCCTGCGTGGAACGATGAGACCTTGCGACCGCTCTTGACCAGAGTCGACGCGCATCTAGTCGATCGACCATTCCTGGCGCTAGGCGAGCTGACCATCGCAGACTTCTCGCTCGCGGGCATGATGACGTACTTCCGCGCCGCGGAATTCCCCTTCGACGAGTTTCTCAACCTGGCCTCCTGGTACGGTCGCCTGGAGGCATTCCCCGCCTGGCGAGATACCCAAGTCGATCTCTGGAAGCACGATCGGGAGTAGATGGACATGGTGGTTGCAGTCTTTCGAGCGCGAATCAGGCCTGAGGCCCGGGACGCCTACTACGCGCTGGCGGACCAGATGGCGGAGATCGCGAGGGCGATGCCCGGCTTCGTTTCCTGGAAGGGCTACTTCGCGGAAGACGGAGAGCGTGTCTCGATTCACGAGTGGGACTCTGCCGAGCATCTGAACGCCTGGCGGACGCATCCCGAACACGTGAAGACCCAGGAGCTGGGGCGCCAGAAGTTCTACGAGGAGTACACGCTCTACGTATGCGAGGCGCCGAGGGAGTCGAGGTTCAGCCGGGACGGCGACACCTAGGAGGCCGACCCAAGACGGAGTCTTGGAACTTCGGCTTCCGTCGCAAGCGAAGCCTACGGCTTCGCCAGCTAGCTGGTCGCGACCGCAGCCCGGGTTCCCGTCGCTAGCGCACACTCAGCGCTGGAAGTCGGGGTTCTCCCAGCCGGGTGGAGCTTGCAGCGCCTCGGGCGGAGTGAGGCGCGAGACGTAGTCGAGCACGGCGTGTGTCTCTCGGTCCCCGAAGTCCCGGATCTGCGTCGCCATCTCCGCGTCCGCGTTGCGGCGCTTGCCGTCGCGAATCCATTCGAACTGGCGCACGAGGTAGTTGTAGTGCTGCGCCTGGAGGCGGGGAATCAAACGCTCGCTGTCTCCCTCGCCGGTCGCGCCGTGGCATCGAACACAGTTGTCTGCGTACAGGCGCCCGCCCAGCTCGAGGTCGACCCCGGGCCCCTTCGCGTTGTCGATGCTGACTTCCAGGCTTTCGATGTACGCTGCGACGTCGGCGAGGGCCTGGGGTCCGCCGATGCTCTCGGCGGACGAGTAGGGGACCATCACCCAGTTTTCCCGGTTGCCCGCCCGGATGTCGGCCAGTTGCTTGATGATCACCTTGCGGTGTTGTGCCGCGATCTGCGGGACGGAGCCGTTGTGGAGCCCCCAAGCCTCGGGCAGATGGCAGGCCGCGCATTCGCGGTAGATCTCGAGGCCATTGGCGACATCCGGCTCGAGCGCGAGGGCGCGTTCCAGCTCGCGTGCGGCCTTCGCCTGCAGGTCCTCGGGCTTCACGGCGACGACCTTCGCCTGGGGCGCGGTCTCGGGAATGTCGAGCAGCGCGAAGCAGGTCTTGAGTCTGCGCGATGCCCGGGCCTCCTGGCCCTGGTCGTACAGCTGCAGGGCGAAACGTCGGCGGTTCAGGCAGGCTTGGCGCGCCGCCGTCAGGACGCCCGAGGGGTTTTCCTGGAGCGCCTTCGTGACACGGGCGAGATCCGTCTCGAAGTCCGCGGCGACCGCAGGCGCACCCACGGTCGCTACTGCGAGAACTGCGGCGGCGGCGATCCGGAACCGGGCTGATCCCTTCATTGGATCCACCTCCTCCTTTCGACAACGCAAGTCTCGTGCCGCCTGCCATCGCCTAGCGCGGGCGCGCACCAGGCTTGCTGGGGCGTTAAGGGCCTCGTGAGGGAGAACTGACTCGTCGGCGCTACGTTGGCCGCATGAAACGAATCGCGATCAACGGAATGGGCCGAACCGGCCGTGCGATGCTGAGAATGGCGATGCGTCACGCCAAGTGGGACGTCGACATCGTCGCCGTCAACGACGTCGCGCCTGCCGACGGCATCGCCTACCTGCTCCAGTACGACTCCGTTCACGGGCGCTTCGACGGCCCCATTCGTCACGAGGACGGCCAACTCCGGATCGGTGACCGAGCGGTGCGCTTGTTCAGTGAAGCCGATCCCGCGGATCTGCCCTGGCGCGAGCTCGAGATCGACGTGGTCATCGAGTCCACGGGCAAGTTCGTGAGTCGCGACCTGGCCCAGAAGCACCTGACGGCCGGCGCTGGTCGCGTGCTGGTCGGTGCACCGTCGCCAGACGCCGACTGCATGCTGGTCATGGGTGTGAACGACGACGTATTCGACCCGGAGCGGCACTTCGTCGTCTCCAATGCGTCGTGCACGACGAACTCGCTGGCCCCGCCGCTCAAGGTCTTGAACGACGTCTTCGGGATCGACCACGTCCTCGTCACGACGGTCCACGCCTACACGGCGTCGCAGAGCGTCGTCGACGTTCCGGCCTCCAAACCCCATCGAGGTCGTGCAGCCGCTTGGTCGATGATCCCGACCACGACGGGCGCGGACCGCGCGACAGCAAAGGTGTTGCCCGAACTCGAGGGCAAGATGCGGGCAAGCGCGGTCCGGGTCCCCGTGCCCGATGGGTCGCTGACGGACATCAGCGCGTTCCTGAACGTCCCAGTCGACGCCCAGGCGGTGAACGATGCGCTGCTGGAGGCTGCCAACGGGAAGCTGGAAGGCATCCTCGGCTTTACCGAGGACGAGCTCGTGTCCGCAGACATTCTCGGGCAGCAGTACTCGGGCATCGTCCACGCCCGCGCGACAGCGACGGTGGGTCGTGCGGCGAAGGTGCTCGTCTGGTACGACAACGAGTACGGTTATGCGGCGCGCTGCCTGGACGTCGCTTCCTGGCCGCACTTCTAGCGTCTCACACGCGGAGTCGTCGCGGCCCGGGTGGGGCTCCAAGCAGCCCTGCGGGACGCGTTGGGCTCAGCTCGTGCCCGGGTCTTCGATCTGCAGCGCGTCCAGGTAGTCGATGATGACGAGGATCGTGCCGCGGACCTGGCCCTCGTGCGCCGCATCTCCGCGCGTCGCTTCGTAGAGCTGCTTTCCCCAGACGGGCATCTCGCGGCTGCCGTGGCCGCGCACCCTCTGGCGGCCGTCGATGAACGCCACCAGCTTGGGACGCGGCAGCGGCTTGCCGTACTTGACGGACAGCAAGCGCAAGTCGGCGGGCGGAACGCTCAACACCGGTGCCATCGGCCCGGTGCCGTCGGCATCGGCGCCGTGACACGACGCGCAGTACTGCTGAAACTCGCTGTAGCCGCGATGGTCGGGCAGCGGCCCCTGCTCGGCCGAGGCGGCGGCGGCCAGCAGACCGAGTGGGATGCAAAGAGCGGAGAGGGTCCGAACTGACATTTCCTTGCCTCCTCGAGGTGGCCGAGTCGTGCATTCAAGCATGGAGACCGGCCCGACGGAAGCGGCAGAAAGGGACATCTGCCGCCGCCTGTCTGAGAACCACGTTCGCTGCCCATCCGTGGGGAAATGGGGGACTGACATAACAACCGGGACCCCATCCAAGAACCGGAAGGCGCAGCTCGACGAGCGAACCGCTTTGCCCCTTCCAGTCGACAGCGAGCGCAAGCGCACTACTTTGGGGCGGTCGAGCGTGTCGGCTTCGACATCCATTGTTTCGAAGGAGCAACCCATGAATCGCGCGTTTGTCACCCTCTCGAGCGTCGCCCTGGCCGCGACTTTTTGCCTCACTGGCCAGGCCGTCGCGAGCGACGTCGAGGCGGGAAAGGCGATCTACGACGTCAACTGCGCGTCGTGCCACGGAATGACGGGAAAGGGCGACGGCCCGATCAGTGCCGCGCTCACCCCCAAGCCGCGCGACTTCAGCACCGGTGAGTTCAAGCTCGACGCCAACAAGAGCGGGGCGCCGGGCCAGGACGAGGACCTCGCCCTGGTGATCAAGAAGGGTGCGATGAACTATGGGGGCTCGCCTCTGATGGCCCCCTGGCCGACCCTGAGCGACGAGCAAGTCAACCAGCTCATCGTGTACATCCACTCGCTGAAGGCCCAGTAGAAGCACCCGCTAGGAAGAAGCCAGCAGACGGGGGACGCCATGAAGACGATCCGCGACGTCATGCAACCCGATCCCATCCAGGTCCGGAGCGACCAGACGCTCCGCCAGGCCCTGGAGCTGCTGATCGAGAATGGGGTCAGTGGCCTCCCGGTCGTCGACGAGGCCGGTCGACTCGTGGGCGTGCTGAGCGAGAAGGACCTACTGAAGATCTTCTACGAAACCGGCGCGAGCACGGTCGAGTCGTTGATGTCGCCCAACCCGGTCTCCTTTCCCGTCGATGGCGAGCTCGTCGACGTGGTCGACAGCCTGATGGCGAACGACTTCCGCCGGGTCTTCGTCCACGAAGGGGACAAGCTCGTGGGGCTGATCAGCCGCGCCGACCTGATGCCCGCGATCCTGAACGCCTTGCTCGAGCGGGCCTGAATACCCACGTGAACCGATTCGCCACAGTGGCGCTCGGAAACGGACCGAGACCGCCACATGTGGCGGGGCGTCGCGGGTGCTGGCTCGGGGATAGGCCATCGCCCGAATCGCCCCAGGGTCTCCTGGTGCGCGGAGAGCCGGTTCGCGAGGGGCTCTCACCGCGCGGGATGACGGTTCCCGCAGTCCGCCCGCGTGAGGCGCGAGTCTTGCAATGACTCGTCGCGTAGTTCCCGTGCTGGGGCGACGTGCTCCCCGTGCACGCGAGGCGAGAATCGAACCACACCGGAGATCTGGGGGACAAGAGAAAGATGTCGGATCAGGACCACGAAGAACGGCAGGACGGCGAGGCGACTTCCCAAGGCCGACGCAACTTCATGAAGGGCACCGTGGCGGTGGGTGCCGGTGTGGTTGCGGCCGGGGCGCTGGGAGTTCGCGAGGGCGGATTCGGAAATCCCTTCGCTGCCTCGGCGGCCCATGCGGCTTCGAAGCAGGGCGGCCTCGATCCGCATGTTCCGCCGGGCAAGCTCGACCCGTACTACGGGTTCTGGAGCGGGGGCCAATCCGGCGAGATCCGCATCCTCGGCGTGCCCTCCATGCGCGAGCTGATGCGGATCCCCGTCGTGAACCGCGACTCGGCGACGGGCTGGGGCCGGGACGACTGGTCGAAGCAGCTGCTGGGTGGACGCGATTCTGGCGATACGCATCACGTCCACCTGTCGTACACGGACGGCACCTACGACGGCCGCTACGTCTACGTCAACGACAAGTCCAACGCGCGTCTCGCCAGGGTCCGCTGCGACATCATGGAAGTGGACGCCATCACGGACATCCCCAACTCCCAGGGGACCCACGGGATCTTCCCGCAGCGCCACAAGACCGGCCTGGTGCTCTGCAACGCGGAGTTCCGCACGCCCCTGCCGAACGACGGTCGCGACCTCGACGACCCGAAGAAGTACGGGGCGATGCATACGGCCATCGACGGCGAGACGATGGAAGTGAAGTGGCAGGTCCTGATCGAGGGCAATCTCGATCTCTGCGCCACCGACTACGAGGGAAAGTACTCGTTCGCCTGCTGCTACAACAGCGAGGAGGCGGTCACGCTCGAAGGCATGATGGCCGCGGATCGCGACTGGCTGTACGTCTTCAACATCCCGGCCATCGAGAAGGCCGTGAAGGCGGGCAAGACCATCAAGGTGGGCAAGAGCGACGTCCCCGTGGTGGACGCGCGCGGTGCGAACGGCCCCTACGTGCAGCGAGTGCCGGTACCGAAGAGCCCGCACGGGGTGAACATCGACCCCACCGGGAAGTACGCGGTCTGCTCCGGAAAGCTGTCGCCCACGGTGACGGTGGTGGACATCGGGAAGCTTGCGGATGTCTTCGCCGGCAAGATCAAGCCCCGGGACGCGGTGGTCGCCGAGCCGGAAGTCGGACTCGGTCCGCTGCACACCGCGTTCGACGGTCGAGGCAACGCCTATACCTCGATCTTCATCGACTCGGTGGTCACCAAGTGGAACATCGCGAAGGCCATCGAGGCCTTCAACGACGAGAGCGTGGACCCGATCCTCCAGAAGCTCGACGTCAACTACCAGATCGGCCACATCAACGGGTCCATGAGCGAGACCAAGGACGCCGACGGCAACTGGCTGATCGCCTTGTGCAAGTTCTCGAAGGACCGCTTCTTGCCGGTGGGACCGCTGCATCCCGAGAACGATCAGCTGATCGACATGTCGGGCGACAAGATGAAGCTGGTGCACGACGGCCCGGCGTACCCCGAGCCCCATGACTGCGTGGTGCTGAACCGCGACCTCCTGCATCCTTCGAAGGTCAATCCCCGAACCGGGTCGCGCTACGAGTACTACGAGAAGCTCGCCAAGGAGGACGGGATCAATCTGATGGCGGGCAGTCAGGTGATCCAGAAGGGGAAGGGCAAGGTTCGGGTCTACATGGTCAGCGTGGCGCCGGCCTATTCGCTCACCGAGTTCCGCGTGAAGTCGGGGGACGAGGTGCAGGTCATCCAGACGAACCTGGACGGCGTGGAGGACCTGTCTCACGGGTTCTGCATGTCCAACCACGACGTCAACATGGTCGTCAATCCGCGCGCGACGAACAGCGTGACCTTCACCGCCGGTGACCCGGGCGTGTATTGGTACTATTGCCCGTGGTTCTGTCACGCCCTCCACCTGGAGATGCGCGGCAGGATGATCGTCGAGGCCTAGCTTGCGGATACGCGTGCTCGTACTCCTGCTCGTCGTGGCGGGAGCGGGGGCGTCGGGGATCTGGTTTGCCGCACCCGTGGGGGCGGCGGTCCTGGCCCCCGTCGCGCTCGACTGCGCCACGATGCCGTGCGACGAGGTCATGCCGTCGGCCGCGAGCTTCCGTCCCGTCGAAGGTGCGCCCCACTGGGAAGCCCTCGACGAGAACGGCGACGTCGTCGGTTGGCTCGCCCTGTCGACGGACTTCGTCGACCTCAAGGCCTACTCGGGCAAGCCGTTGGTCACCGTGGTCGGGCTCGATCGCGAGGGCATCATCAGCGGCGCGCGGGTGGTCCACCACAGCGAGCCGATCCTGTTGGTGGGCATTCCCGAGTCGGCGCTCACCGAGTTCGTCGACTTCTATGCCGGGAAGTCCGCCCTGCAACGCGTTGTCGTCGGGCGGGCCAGGAAGCCCGACGTCGTCGCGGTGGACGCGATCTCCGGTGCGACGGTCACGGCGCTGGTCCAGAACACGACGGTGCTCGAGACGGCCCGAACCCTGGGTGGCCAGGTGGGCGTGTTCGACGTGGCCAGCCTCTCGCAGGGCCACTTCGTCGAAGAGCCCGAGCCGTGGACCTTCGAGAAGATGCTCGAGGCGGGAGCCCTGGGTCACCTCGTCGTGACGAACTCCGACATGGGCCTCGAGGAGACAGGCCTCGAGGAGACAGGCCCCGACAAAGCGAGTGAGGCCTACGTCGACCTCTACTTCGGCGTCGTCGATGCTCCCCAGGTCGGGCGCTCGCTACTCGGCGAGAACACGTACAAGTACCACATGGGACAGCTCGCGCCGGGCGAGCACCTCTTCGTGATCTTCAACCGCGGCGACGGCTCGTTCAAGGGCTCGGCATTCGTGCGCGGCGGTCTCTTCGATCGGGTGCGGCTCCAGCAGGGGCTGCGCGAGATCACCTTCCGCGACACCGACTACTGGAATCTCCCGGAGGCGGCCGCCGACGATGCACCGGAGATCACCGAGGGCGCGATCTTCGTCATTCGCGGAGGGCGCTTCGACCCCGGCGCGCCCTACGAGCTGATCTTCCTGGGCAGCCGCTACGACCACAAGGGCGCCTTCAGTCGGGACTTTCGCGAGTTCATCGCGACCCATCAGCTGCCCGAGACCCTTTACGTCGTCGACAAGACGGCCACGGGGATCCCCTGGCGCCAGGCCTGGCTGAACCGCCGCGTCGAGGTGGCGGTGTTCTCCCTGTATCTGCTGCTCGTGGCGGGTGTATTCCTGGCACGCCGCTACACCACCGTCGACATGAAGCGCCTGGGTCGCCTGCACCTGGCGAGCATGCTCTTCGGCTTCCTGGTGGTGGGCGTCTACATGGGCGTGCAGCCGTCGGTGACCCAGATCCTCACCTTCTTCGACTCGTTGATTCACGAGTGGCGTTGGGACTTGTTTCTCAGCGAGCCCTTCGTCTTCATCTCCTGGAGCTTCATCCTGGTGGTGTCCGTCGTCTGGGGACGCGGGGTCTTCTGCGGCTGGGTCTGCCCTTATGGCGCCATGAACGAATTGGCGTTCAAGATCTCGAACAAGCTCGGCTTCAAGGGCTACGAGCTGCCGGACTCCGTGCACCTGAAGCTGCGCAATCTGCGCTACGGGATCCTCGTGCTGCTCATCGCTGTCTTCCTCTGGGACAGCATCCTCGGCGAGCGCATGGCCGAAGTCGAGCCGTTCAAGTCGACCTTCTTCGTGCCGATCTGGACCCGCGAGTGGGGCTTCATCCTCTGGTGGTCGCTCCTGCTCGGCCTCTCGTTCACGATGTACCGGCCCTTCTGCCGCTACGTCTGTCCCATGGGTGGGGGCATTGCGCTGCTCAGTAGCTTCCGCCCGCTCGGACCGAAGCGCCGCGCCTTCTGTAGTTCGTGCAAGATCTGTACGCGCGGCTGTGAGCCGCGCGCCTTCCGGTCGGACGGCAGCATCGACCCGCGCGAGTGCATGTCGTGCATGGAGTGCGAGGCCACCTACCACGACGACAAGACCTGCCCGCCCCTGATCGGTCTGCTCAAGCTGGAAGGGCGGACGGACCTCACGCCGCGCGACCAGAAGAAGATGGACAAGCTCCGGGACGACGTCGCGAGCATATGATGAAGCGGCTCCTCCCTCCGCTGGTGTCCGTGCTGTCCCTGGTCGCGTTCGCGATGGACGCCCCGGGAGCCGAGCCGGAATCCCTGCAGGTGCGGCTCGACCGGGCGCGGCCGGGCGACGTCGTGGAGGTCGGCCCCGGGGTCCATTCCGGCCCGGTTCGCGTCGACAAGTCGGTGATCCTGCGAGGCCGGGGCGGTGTGATCGACGGCCACGGAGTCGGAAGCCCGCTGGTGGTCGCGGCGCCGGGAGCGCGTGTCGAAGGGCTCGTCGTCGAGAACAGCGGTGGCGACGTGGGCGTGCCAGACGCCTGCATCTACGTCGAGCCGTCGGCGACCGGGGCGGTGTTGCAGGACAACACGCTGCGTGACTGCACCTTCGGGATCTGGGTCCACGAGACCGAGGGGGTCCAGATCGTCGACAATCGCATCACCGGCCGCGACGGAGTGCGGGTGACGGACCGGGGCAACGGCATCCATCTCTTCAACGCGAGCCACCTGGTGGTTCGCGGGAACGAGGTGCGGCAGGTGCGCGACGGGATCTACGTCTCCGCCACCGAAGACAGCCTGATCGAAGGCAACCTCGCAGAGAACGTCCGTTTCGGCGTGCACTACATGTACTCCTACCGAAACACCCTGCGGGCGAATGTCGCGAACGACAACACGCTCGGCATTGCATTGATGGAGAGCCACGACCTGATCGTCGAGGACAACCGCGCGTCCGGAAACCGACGCGAAGGTTTGCTCTTTCGGGACGTTCGAGGATCAGAGATCCGCGGAAACCGTCTCGAGGGCAACGGCACCGGCATGTTCTTCTACTCGAGCACCGAGAACGTGATCGAAGACAACGTGATCCTCGGCAACGAGATGGGGCTCAAGATCTGGGCTGGGACTCGGCGCAACCGCATCGAAGGAAACGTCATTCGCGGAAACCGCGAGCAGGTCTTCTACGTCGGCGCCGAGGACCAGAGCTGGGGCGAGTCCGGACGGGGGAACTACTGGGGCGACTACCTTGGTTGGGACCAGGACGGCGATGGCGTCGGCGATCGGCCGCACCGGGTGGACAGCTTTACGGCGGGCCTGATCTATCGCTACCCGGGGGCGGCCCTGCTGCTTCGGAGCCCGGCGCTCGAGACGCTCTCCCATCTCGCCGATCGACTTCCGATGCTGCGCACGCCGACCATCGTGGACCGGTCGCCCCTGCTCGGGGAGCCGCTGTTTTGAGGCGGCTGCAGGCGCGGGGAGTCTCGGTGCGCTTCGGCTCGTTGCAGGCTCTCGACGACGTGAGCCTGTCGATCGAAGCGGGTCGAGCAGTGATGCTCGTGGGCCCCAACGGCGCCGGGAAGTCGACCTTCATCAAGGTGCTGCTCGGCCTCGTCCGCCCCGATCATGCGGTCTTCGAGTCCGACGCCGGGCGGGTTTCGATCGACAACGCGTGGAAGGAGCGCATCGGCTACCTGCCCGAAGCCGTGGCCTTTTCGGAAAACCTGTCGGGTCGCCAGCTGCTGGGCTTCTTCGCGAGCGCGCGCGGCGTCGCGCGGAGTCGGGTGGATGTCATGCTCGAGCGCGTGGGGCTTGCGGCGGCCGGCCGGCGCGCGATCCGCGGCTACTCGCGCGGGATGCGGCAGCGGCTGGGCCTCGCGGTCGCGATCCTCTCCACTCCAGAGCTGCTCGTACTCGACGAGCCGACTGCAGGGCTCGACCAGGAAGGGCTCTCCGTCCTCTGGTCCGTGATTGCGGAATGGCGCGAAGCGGGGCGCATGGTGATCGCGTCGACGCACGATCTCGCGCTGATGGAGCGACGGATCGACGAGATCTGCGTCCTGCGCGGGGGGCGGGTTCTGGCGCACGGGACCGCGGAAGACCTGCGGCGCAGCGCCGAGCTGCCCCACCGCATCTGGCTCGAGACGGGACAGAGCCCGGAAGCGAAGGTCGAGCTGCTGTGTGCGGCCATGCGCAAGTGGGGCAAGGGGCGGATCGAGCGCGTCGGGGATCGGGTTCTGGTGGAGGTCGCCGCCGACGAGACCCTCGAGCTGGTCGAGATCCAGAGCGGCTTCCCGGGCGTGGTGCAGGGACTCCGAGTCGAAGAACCGACCCTCGACGTGGTCTACGACAAGTTGCTGGGTGTCGCGTAATGGGGTCCTGCATCGTGGGGTTCGGATGATGGGCAGAGTCGGGCGTGCATTGGTGTGGCACGAGCTTCTCGAGCGGACCCGCGACCGCTGGGTGATCGTGATCAGCGTCCTCTTCGCACTGCTCGCTTCCGGCGTCGGTCTCTATGGCCGCAGTGCCGAGGCCGACGTCGCGAAGCTGACGGGCCCGAGCCTCGTCACCCTCGCCAGTCTGCTGGTGCCCCTCGTGGCGCTCGTGCTCTCGCACGATGCCATCGTGGGGGAGCGCGAGCGCAACACCCTGGGCCTGCTGCTGTCGCTGCCGGTGGGGCGCTTCGAGGTGGTGGCTGCGAAGTTTCTCGGCCGCAGCCTGGCCCTCACGGCGGCCGTCGTACTCGGGCTCGGAGCCGCCATGCTCGTCAGTGAAGCGGGCGGGGCAGCGACCTTGATGACGCTGATGGGGCCGACCCTGCTGCTGGGCCTCGCGTTCCTCTCGATCGGCGTTCTCATTTCGGCGCTCACCCGGCGTCAGGCCACGGCCGCGAGCGTCGTGGTCGTCGTGTGGTTTGGCCTGGTGTTCTTCTACGACCTGGGCGTGCTGGGTCTGCTGGTGATCACCGACGGCGGCTTGCCGCAATCCGTGGTCTCGGCTCTCGTGGTCGGAAACCCTGCCGGTCTCTATCGTGTGCAGATGATGCACGACCTCGCCGGCTTCGAAGCCTTGCAGGACCTCGGGGTGACCACCGGCCTGCCCGGGGCTGCAGCCACTGCGCTGCTGTGGTGCGGCTGGCTCGTACTTCCGACCGCGATCAGCGGAGTTCTGCTCTCGCGACGCAAAGTCATCTGAGAGAGTCGTCTGTCCGATGAGGGCCGTCTCATGAAGGTCGCACGCATTTTCGGCCCCGCGCTGCTGATCCTGGCTTTCGCCTTGCCAGGCTGCGGCCCTGCTGCAGACGAGGAGGGCGGGAACGAACCCGAAGCGGTCGCGCTCGCCGACCAGGAGGACGCCGTCTGCGGAATGCTCGTGCGCGAACAGTCCGCGCCGCGCAGCCAGGTCGTGCACGGCGACGGGTCGCGCTTCTTCTTCTGCTCGATCGGCGACATGCTCGTGTATCTCGCGGCGCCGTCTGCTCACGGCCGCGCGGACGCCGTCTTCGTCGAGGTCATGGATCCGCAGGAGGACCCCGGCCAGCCCCACACCGGTGTTCATCCGTGGCAGCGGGCGCGGGACGCCGCGTACATCGTCGGCGTCGAACGGCCGGGCATCATGGGAGAGCCGGTGCTCAGCTACGCGACGATCAGCGACGCGCGGCGCGTCGCTGTCGCGCACGGGGATGCGCGAATTCTCGACCTGGACGGCTTGCGAGACTGGTGGGCCGCGCGCGAAGCCGCACGCTGATCCGCCCGGCTGCCGGCAAGGCCGTCTCGGACTTGCTTCGCGCGGTGCCTAGAAGATCGCGGAAGCCAGTGCGCCCGTTCGGAATTCGGAGCGCCGGTTGTAGCGCCAGGCTTCTTCGTCGTGGCCCGGAACGGCCGGGCTGTCGGAACCGAAGCTCCGCGTGCTGAGGCGCCCGCGCGGGACGCCCATCTCGACGAGATAGCGTTCGACTGCCGCGGCGCGGCGACTGCCGAGCGCGAGATTGTACGGGCCGCTCCCGCGCTCGTCGCAATGACCGTCGATGGTGACGACGCCCCACTCCGGGTGCTCGAGGATCGACTTCGCGTCGTCTTTCAGGGACTGCCGCGCGGAACTCGAGAGCGTCGCCTGGTCGGTCTCGAAGTAGACCGGATCGAGCGTCACCCGGGGCGCGGGTACGGCGTCGGCGACGGGCTCGCTCGTGGCGACGGTTGGCTCGGACAGCGCATTCGTGTCGGGGAAAGGCGTCGGGGACGTCGAGCTGCAGCCCAGGGCGAACAGCAGTCCGGTCACGGCTCCGATCTGTGCGAGCCGGACCGCGGGACCCGGAATGAAGCGCGGGGGAATCGAACGAAGAGAGACGGAGATGAAGGATAGAGGGGACATGAAGACCTCCTGACTGGGGGCGCCGCATCGCCTCCGTGGCGAGCCGCGAGCCCAGAACAAGGTTCGGCGACGTGCTCACGCGACTTCGTGGCGCAGATCACGGGAACCCCTCGCGAGACGAAGATCTGCGGCGCCGGCTCTCTGGCTCGAACTCCGGCGAGCGGACGCCTGTTTCGAGGGGGATGGGGGGCGGATCCCAACTAGATCCCAGGTTCGTGGCGCCGCGTGTCGGCGACAATCGACGAGCCGCCCGACTCCCTGGGTGGCCAGGTGCTTGGGGTTTACCTTGAAGTCACACGTCCTCGAGTTGGGTGTAAGAGCGACCGGCGGCTTCCTGCTTCTCTTACTGGTCGTCGTCGGACCGAGCGCGCAGGCACAGCTTCGGGTCCTTCGGTCCGTCGGCGTCAGCCAGACGGGCCCGAACTACCGCTGCGGCGGGCCGATCTGGGTGCTGGACGGAATCCCCGTCGGCCCAGAGAGTTACGGGTCCTTTCTGGGTCTCGAGAACACCGAGATATTCGGAAGCGGCGCACCCACGGTCACGGTCTCCGCGGCGGATTGCGACGGAACGACTGGTCGTCTCGAGGAGCACCTGCTCACCCACTACGACGACAACTACGGATTCGTTCGGGGCTGGCCCGCGCCCGATGAAACGCTCGAGGGGCGCACGCTGAGCCAGGTTCCGGTTCCGGCCGGGAGCGGCGTGCGCGCCCCGATTCCGGTGCCCCACTCGGTACCACCGAACCCGCTGCCCCCAACGCGAGACCTCATCACGGGAGGCCGGCTCGGCGACTGGATGGCTGCCGGGGGTGACGCAGAGATCACCTGCGACGACGCGACTGGTGATGCCGTGATTGCGGCTCGCATCTACAACCTGATCGCGGGCGGGGTCTACACGGTCTTCGGCCACTGGGCGCAGCCGGATGGTACCGAGCTCGTTGCTCCATTCGGGGGGCTGCCGAACACGGTGGTTGCCGACAAGAACGGCAACGCAGACTTCTGTCGCGCAGTCGATCATTGCCCGCTCGACCTGACGCCAAATAGCTCCTCGCTTCAGTTCTTCTCGCTCTCGTACATGGGCGACGGCATTTCGTACGGCCTCCACCCATACGAGGCGTTCGAAACCCGAGCGTTCCTCGGAGTCGCGCCGCTGCCCTTTCTCAGCACGATCCCGGGCGGCATCGTTTCGTTCGAACATGTCGGCTTCCGGGTGAATGCGACCGGAGGCCCCGACCCCGGTCCCTTCTCGCCGGCACTCTGCACCGACTCCACGCCTACCGTTGCGAGCTTCCCGATGGGCCCTCTCGGGCTCGTCGGCGCGTTGGCAGCGATTGGCGGATTGGCGATCCGTCGCCGACGCTAGTCGACGGAACCGCTGGTCCTGGTCAGCAGCGGGCCGCGGACTGCCGCGTTCGTTCCACCCAGAGCGGTGCATGCGCCCTCTCGTGAATCCGGGCGGCGTCGTCGAAGTGTTGAATCGCTCGCTCGTTGTCACCGAGAGATCGACGTAGAAGGCCCAGGTGGTAGTCCACCGAGCCATGCGTCGTCGCACCCTGGCCGACGACGATCATGCGTCCTGCGAACGGCCGCATCAAGCCGATCAGTTGGCGGAGCCGCTGCTCGCTTCCCACCGCGGCGACGGCCGGAGCCAGGGTGCCGAGGGTCGCGATCCAATTCTGGTCACGGGGGAAGTCCTCGAGGTCACTCGCCATCAGCGCCTCGAGAGTGCTCGCAGCTGCCTCGTCTTCGCCGGCTGCAGCCGCGACTGCGGCGCTGGCCGCTCTGAAGATGGGTAGCGCCTCGTGCCGTCTCGCCTCGGCCTGCAGAACCGGCAGCAATTCAGCGAGCCGATTCTGTTCCCGCCGAACGGAGAAGATCTGCCCGGCGAACGCGGCTCCCGCATTGGGCGTTCCGAGGCGGTTTCCTTTCGCGAGTGTTTCATGCGCGAGCGCTTCGGCGGCTTCGACCTCTCCGGCAAGCAGGGCTCGCGTCCCACGAAGGAGCGAGAGCAGCCATTCGAAGAAGGGTTGCGCGAGGGTCTCGACGACTCGTTCGTACTGCTCGAAGGTTTCGGCAAAAGCATCGCCCCGGCCCAGTTCCAGAAGGTCGATCAAACGTTCTTGGAGCGCGAAGGCAAGCACGTCGCTGGGCGGAGCGTCCGTCGTGAGCGAAATCGCGAGATCGGCAAGCGGCAGACGATCTTCGGGTTCGACATCGGGCCGTTGAGAGGAAAAATGGCGAGCAGTGGCCGCATAGGCTGTGAGCCCCGGGTCCGCGAGACGTTCGGCCATCGCCAATGCATCTTCGGTGAGTTGGTCAGACCGCGACTGGTCCTCGTCGTAGTAGAGCTCTGTGCCTAGACGCGCCATCACTTCGGCGCGCAATGCCGAGTCCGATTCGTCCAAAGCCGAAAGAGCTTCTGCGAGAAGACTTGCACCGGCTCTGTTGACGCCTGGAGTGACGTCGGTCCGTCCAACGAAACCCAGCGCCGCCTGGGCGAGGAGTGCCGGATCGCCGGTTCGTCGCGCCACCGCCGCCGCCTCCAAGAACGCTTGTCGCGCCTCATCGCTCGCGCCAGCAGACCAGCGCGCTCGCGCTAGCGCCAAGGTGAGTTCGCTGCGCTCCCGCGAGTGGGCCGGGTCGGATGCTGCGCGCGCTTGAGCGCGACTGACATCGAGGAGCTCGAGGGCCTGCAGCGCGCGCTCGAAGTGAACGGCGGCCTCGTCCCAGGCGCTCGAATCCTGCTCGGAAGCACCGCGATGGCGTTGTACGGGGTGTACGAAACGCATTCCGCGTCCCCGTGCGGTGGCGATGAAGCGCGGCTTCTTGGCGGTGTCGCCGAGCGCGCGTCTCAGGTCGCGAATCGCGCTGGCCACTGCGGCGTCGCTGACCGTCGTGCCGGGCCACACTTCGGCGAGCAGTTCCTGGCGCGTTACGAAGCGATCGTGGTTTCGAACGAGGCACACCAGGACCTCGAAGGACTTCCGGGCTAGCGAGACCTCCGCGTCGGCGACAGCCAGCCGCCCACGCCAGGGTGCGAGCTCGAATTCGCCGAAGCGCCACTCGTCTCGGTCCCCGTCCGAAGAACCTCGCAACGACTGCCTCCTGATCGACGAGCGGCCAGCAAGTTCAAGGTAGCTCCCAGCCTAGCTCGGTCGCCTGGCTCATTGCATTGCTCAGGCGATCGCTCGTCGGATCTCGAGTTCCGAGACCAGGACGCTCAAGGCGATTGCTGGTCTCGTATCGCCTTCAGCTTCTTCTGCTGCTCGGCGTCGAGCTGGTTCTTGATCTCGATCAGGAGTCCCATGTGCGCACGCTTGACCTGACCCTCGATGGAGAGGACCCGCTCCATTGCGGCCAACGCGGCCTTCGAATCGACGCGCGTCTGGCTGATCTGGTGGGCAAGATCGCCGGCCGCGTCCTGCATGTCCCACTCGAGCTCGAGGGTCTTCGCCTGGGTCTGTTGGATCGCCTGGGTGATGGCCTTGCGCTGCTCGGGCCTCAGAGCGATCGCGCGCGCGCTCTGCATCACCAGCTCGGGCGGAAAGACCTCTCGCATGAACGGCGGGGCCTTCTGCGGGACTTCGGCTAGCGACGGCAGCGCGATCGCGATGAGCACGCCGAAGAAGACGATTCGGGCGATCGAAGCAGTCATGCGAGAGGTCTCCTGTTCGTGATGGGGGGCATCCGGGATCCCGTCGGAGTCGCCTCCAGATCGAAGGGCCTCGCCCCCCCGACCACCGGCGGATCCCGCAGCAGCGCGTCCCCGGGCAGCCCCGATAGATCCAAGAGGACGTCGCTCGGCATCGACCATTGACCTGGCGCAATCCGCACCGCCACCGCGTGGCGCGGGGTCGGGTCGGGTGCCTCGAGGGCGATCAGCCAGACGGCCAGGCCGGCAGCCATTGCGCCAGCGGCGAGGGTCGCCCCGCGCAGCAGGTGACGCGCGCGGGAGGAAGCTACCCGCGACGCAGCGGGCCGGAGCTTCCCGTATCCGGGGTCGAGTTCCGCGTCCGCAGCGCGGAGGGCTTCGAAGTGCCTGCGGAGGTCTCGGTCGTCGTGGCCGTCGTCGCGTTCGGTCATCGTCTTGCGTCCTCCGGACGTTCTTCTTCGAGTCGGTCGCGCAATTTCTGCTTGCCGCGTTCGTAGTGGGTTCGCGCCGTCCCGATCGAAACCCGCATGACTTCTGCGGCTTCCCGGATCGAGAGGTCTGCATAGAAGACCAGATGCAGCACCTCGCGCTGACGCTCGGGAAGGCCCTGAAGTGCGCGGCGCAGCCGCAGAACCTCGCCGGGGAGCCGCGGCAGAAAATCGGAAGGCTGCTCGTCGAGACGTCGCGCGAAATGGTTCGTGAGCAGACGGAGGCGGCGGGCGCGCCCCCTACGCCGCTCGCCCGCAGTTCTGCGAACGACGCCATAGACGAAAGTGGAGAGCTGCGAGCGCCCTTCGAACTTCGCCCCGCCGTCGAGGATCTTGAGATAGGCCGCCTGCAGCGTGTCGGCCGCGTCGTCCACGTTCCAATCGCAGCAGGCCAGGGCCCAGCCGAAGCAGCGCGGGTGCAGCGCCTCGAGCTCGTGCGCGAGTTTCACGCCATCGACTCGTTCATGGCGATCTGCGCTCACGCGCGACACCGACCGCTCGCTCGGGAAGGGCGCGATGCCCGGCCACGGGGCCGACCCCGGTCCTGCTGCGACTGCTCTGCCCACACCCATGAGTGTCCTGCAAGCGCGTGTCATATGACAGCGCAGCTGGGGTCACCTACATGCAGTCCGATGTCCACTTGAGAGCGAGGAAGGGACGAATGGCAGAATTGCCCGCCACGTCGAGCGTTTTCGGTCGCGACTGCAGGTACCGCGTCGTTGTGTCCACGCTGGCGGCAGCCCTGCTGCTCTCGATTCCGGCTACGGGCTTCGCCCAGATCCAGCGGATCGAGATCGTCGGGGACGCCCCCAGGAACGGGATCTTCGACCCGACAGTCGAGTACGACGCAGCCACCGGCGACGGCTGGCTCGCCTATTCGGCCGTCTTCGGCGCTGCGGATCCGTGGGGCCCGAACGTCGAGACCCACATTGCGAAGAGCGAAGACGCGGGCGCGACCTGGACCTTCGAGGCCGTCGTGAATCCTTCCATGCCGACCAGCGTGACCATCCCGGGCGAGGGCCCGACCAGCGGCTTCTGGAACTACGAGGTCGCATCGCTGGTGAACGATCCCGACGACCCGGGAGCCGAATGGAAGCTGTTCGCGCATCGCATCTTTCGTCGTGATTCGCCCGACGCGACCGTCGAGCAGTCGGTGCCGGCCTTCAGCTGGATCGTGATGCGTACGGCCTCTGACCCGGCCGGGCCGTGGGCGGCCGAACGCGCCCTTTTCCGTTCCGCGCAGTTTCCCCCGGCCCCGTACGCACCGGACGCGATCGTCGTCGAGGCGCTCGACGCCAGTTTGTCGGGTCTTCTCGTGTACAGCGAGCCGGGCGCCTTCGAGCGAGACGGAACCCTATACGTCAGTCTGAGCGGCCTCACGCTGACAGGACCGGACCGCATCCTCGTCCTGGCTTCGGACGACCACGGGCTTTCGTGGCGCTACGCGGGAACACCCCTCGTCGAGGCGGATGCTGCCCCCCTGGGCTATCTCGGTTTCGACGGCAGCGCGATCGTCGAAGATCGCGGCCGCGTCTTCCTGCTGGCGACCCCCGAGTCGCCCGGCGTGCTCCACGACGGCACCCTCGCCTTCGAGCTCGCATCCCTCGACCCGGCGATCCTGGTCCGCGACATGGGCGTACCCGTCATCCACCTGGCGCTGCCCGCGCAGCCTGGACTGCCTGCGGAACGCCGCGGAGGACAGTCCGACTACCACGAAGGGAACACGTCGGGCGGCCTGATCCAACCGGCCCTGCAGGTCGGTGAGCTGCCGGAGATGTTCCAGTTCTCGTCCACGGGCGTCCGTCTCGTCGCTGCGACTGCCGTTCCCGGTCTCGGCCCGGCCGGAATGGCCATCGGCGCGACCGTGATGGCGGTCGCCGGCCTTCGCACGTCGCGGCGTCGCCTGCGACAGCCTCCAGCTCTCAGACTCCGGGCGCCGCGACTCCGGCGCGCACGCGTTCGGCGAACCAGGCCGGCGGCAGGAAGGCCAGGTACGAGCAGCTGATGCTGCAGACGCCCGCGACTGCCGTCGCCACGTAGATGATGGGCGTGAGCCGCACCAGCAGTTCGGGGTCTCCCGTCAGCGCGAGGGGGGCGCTGGCGACCGCCGTCGCGATGAATGTGAAGAGAGATCCGCAGCCCCAGAGCTGGAAGCGGCTGGTGACGAGCGGATCACTCAGGCCCAGCGCCGTACGCTTGCGCATGAGCGTCCAGTAGCGGAAGGACTCGAAGACGAGCCACAGGGAATAGGTCCAGATGATCGCGTACTCGAACCACCAGGCCGGCGTCCCCGTGTTGTCGATGCGAAAGCTTCCCTCGGCGGCGCCCCAGATGAGGCCCGTCCACATCAGCAGCATCGCACCCCCGGCCAGCCCACGGGCCCACATCACACCGGGGCGGAACACGCTGACGACGAACACCAGGAACAGGCTCACGCCGAGATCGTGGGAGATCTTGCCGACGGCCGTCAGTAGCACCAGCGAGTCGGGGATGACGTCGGACTCGAGCGTGCTGCGCACGATGATGGCGACGATGAGCAGGCCGTAGCCCGAAACCGCCGTCCCGAAGATCGCCGCGCCCAGCAGCAGCTCGGGTGCCTGTCGAGTGCGATAGGCGAGCCAGAGCAGCCGGATGCCGACCACCGCCGAGCCCAGGACGAACAACGCCGTCGCCAGCAGATGGAACCCCTGCACGAACTGCATTGCCGCTCCTCCGACTCGAGTACCGAGACGCGTCAGTCCATCGAATGACCGGAGGCGCGACTTGAGCGCGTTCTGATGTCCGTCTGCCGGCGAGCCAGTCCTGCGAGATCACGAAACGGGAGTCTCCCGGCTGGCGGGCCAGATCGCGAGGTGTCGGGTCCCCGGGCGCCTCGGCGATGCGTATCGCGGCCTCCCCGTTTCATCCGGTAGTCAGGAATCCGTCCGGAATCAGTCAGGATCGGGACTTCGTACGGGGCGTGCGCACCGATCCGCGATCTGACCCGGCGAGTCGAAGTGCAGCCACGCAGAGCATGACTGCGAGCAGCACGCCGCCAGCGGCACCGGGCAGGAGCGGAAGCGCGCTCGCCAGCGCAGGCGGGATCGAGGCCGGGTCGTTCGGATCGGAGCCACCCCTGCGCTCCACGCCGTCGCGGTAGAGATCACCGTCGGTATCGGCGAGGGAGCTCGACGTGCCCGTATCGCTCGGTGACACGTAGTCACCTGTGCCCGTCTCGAATACATCTCGGACGCCGTCGTCGTCATCATCGTCGTCGTCGGGCGGCGACGCCCCGGCCAGGTCGAGCACCTGTGCCGTCGTCCTCCATGCGTCGCTGTAGATGCCCTCGTCGGTGGGCGTCGCAGCGGTCCCCGGGCCGCTCGGCTCGCTCGTGACGATCACGGCCAGCGGCGTGACCCCGTCGTCCGGCAGGAGATCGCTCCGGAGCGCTACCGCGTGGCTTCGCACGGCGCGGGAGGTCGCGTGCGTCAGTTGCAGCACGCGATTCTCGGGGACGCCCAGCATGTGGGCCGCGATGTCGTTCAGCCGCATGATCTCTTCCGGTTCGGTCGCGTCCTGTGCGGCGAGTTGAAAGACGGCGGCAAGGTCGGACAGCACGGTGGTCTCACGGGTCAGCGTTGTCGATGCGCTACGCGGGCTGTACGGCGGGATCGCGGCAGCCGAGCAGTCGGCACATGCGGCCTGTACGGCGATCGAGGTCATGTCGTCCCGGATCTGCTCGATGCGCGCGAGGCCCTGCTGCGCACCGGACTGCACCTGATGCCCCGAATGCAAGTCGGAGCTTGCGCCGGCCAGACGTGGCGCGACCAGGTTCGAGGGGATCATCGCGCCGATACCGGCGAGCGTCGTCTGCATGTGGGCGAGGATGTCCAGGCAGGTGCCGCGTCGCCGAGCGATTCCGTCGAGCAGGTGGGGAACGTCGTAGGCGAGCGGCACGGCGAAGACGCCGCAGCTTCGCTTCTGACTGAAGGCCCCCACCTCGTGACTGGGAAAGTCCCCGGCTTCGAGATGGAACGAGGAGGCTGGGGGCAGCAGCGTCGCGGCCTCGATCGCCGCGACGATCTGGCAGTACACGATCTCGACCTGGGCCACGCAGGCGTCGACGTCCGCCGCGAGATTCGCGGCGTCGTTGGCGGCCTGGACCGCATAGGCGCTCGCGCCCGCGTAGCCGGCCTCGAGGTCGCAGTCGTTTTCGATCCCGTCGATGCTCGGCGCGGCCAGGCGAGGCTGCTCGGTCAAGAACGCCGTCATCGAGGATCCGAATCCGGTGGAGGAGGTGAACACCGAAGTTCCTGCGCTGCCCACATTGAAGGTGCCCGACGTGGGGACGTAGGTCGTGCCCGGGCACACGAAGCCGCCCGGGCCCTGGTCGACCTCGAACACGCCCGTCGGGTAGGTCGCGTAGCGGATGTCGGTGGCATTCCCGCTGCCGTCGAAGACGGTCGCCTGGGCGGGTGCGGTGGCATTCGCTGCCTGGACCGAAACGAGCGCCACAGCCAGCGCCAGTGCGGGCGCGCGGAGGATCGAGGGATCGAGGCCTAGCGACATGCGACGCCTCCTGGCCGAGTACGAATCAGGTTCGATCAGTCTGCCAGAAGAAATGGCGCTGACCAAGCAACATCATGTCTCGTCTCGCGTCTCGTGCCCCTGCGCCACTCCTGTCGGCTCCGCGACGCTCCCGCAGCGGGAGCGGTCGCCTATCCGTTCGCCTCTGCCAGCACGTTGGTCCAGACCTGGAAGGTCTGCATCGTGTTGGGGCCGAAGGTGGTGCTGATGGCCACGTCGGCGGCGTCCCGGCCTCGTGCGATCAAGACGCGACCGATCCGCGGAGTGTTGTTGCGGGCGTCGAATGTGTACCAGCGGTCGTCGAGGAAGGCCTCGAACCAACCGGCGAAGTCCATCGGCGCATAAGGCGGAGGCATCCCGATGTCACCCAGGTACCCGGTGCAGTAGCGCGCCGGGATGTTGAGGCAACGACAGAACGTGATCGCGAGGTGCGCGTAGTCGCGGCACACGCCGACGCGCTCGCGCCACACCTCATGCGCGGTCTTCGTCGCGCGCGCGTGGTCGTAGCTGAAACGGATGTGGTCGTGCACGAAGTCGCAGATCCCCTGCACACGCGGCCAGCCTGGCGGCGTTCCCTCGAACAGCTTCCAGGCGGTTTCGGAAAGCAGGTCCGTTTCGCAGTAGCGGCTCCCGAGCAGGAACTGCAGCGTGTCTCCGGGCAGCGACTGCACCGAACGCTGCATGGCGTGCGGCGCCGTCTCGTCCGGCAGTCCGGTGTCGTTGACGATTCCGTCTCCCCGCAGCCGCACGAGTCCGGCGGGCGCCACGAGGCGGCTGCACCAGTTTCCGAACGAATCGCGGTAGGCCTCGATGGGGACCGAGGGTTGGATCGTCAGGTGATCGGGCTTCACGATGTCCGAAGCGCGGCTGTAGTGGACGCTCAACGCCAGGATCATCGGCGTCGGCTGCGGGCATTCGTAGGTGAGCTCGTAGCCCACATTGATTTGCATTGGCACCGCCTTTGGCACCACCTAGGGTAGCAGCGTGCGGGGAAGAGCCTGAGCGTCCCCGACGATCGCGCTCGTAGCTCGAGCATCGAGCAAGGAGGACCGTGCCGCTTCGAGCGCATGCGCGACGCGCTCGGCCCACTCTCGTCGTGCGTCTGCCTCGACGAGCAGGTCCTGACGCAGTTCGATCTCGACCTGGTCCAGTCCGCGTTGTTCTCCGTGAACCACGATCGTGTAGTCGGTGGCGTCGCTCGCCGCGTACGGCTCGTTCTCGCCCACGATGAGATGTGGGTCCCGGCGCAGCTCTGCGAGCACCAGACGGGCAAAGCGTGGTTCGCGGTTGTAGAGCACCCCGGCCTGCCAGTCCCTCGCGCGATCCCGGAAGACCGGCGTGAAGCTGTGCAGGGCCACCAGAATCGCGGCTCGTCCCTCGCGTTCGCGCCGGTCCAGTTCCACTCGGATCCGGTCGTGATAGGGGTGGAAGATCTCCCGAGCCCGCTGCTCGCGTTGGGCGTCGGCGAGCCCTTCGTTGCCGGGCACCGGCGTGGCTTCGCTGAGGGTGACGATCGATTCCGGCGACTCGAGCGGGCGATTGGCGTCGACTACGAGGCGCGAGTAGCTCTGTGTGATGAGCAGAGCATCCAGTCTGGTAGCGAGCAGCCGCGCCGTGTCCGCCACCCCGATGTCCCATGCGATGTGGGTCTCGAGTTCCCGCTCGCTCAGTCCCAGACGACCCAGCCGCCGCGGAATGCGATTTCCGGCGTGATCACAGACCAGCACGAAGTCCGACGAGGCAGCCTCGTTTTCCACCGCAAACGGGGCCGGGTCCTCGTCGGAGAGAAGCGTGGCGGGAACGTCGTGGGTCATTGGCGCGTCGCGCACGGGCCACGGAGGCTCGCGATCACGGCTCCCGGGGCGGTTGTGCTTCCGCGTCCATCGGACGGCCCTTCAGAAGCGCGCAGCGTCGAGCGACTGCAGTCGTCTTTTCATGCTCCTGCGCCTTGCGCAGATTGAGGGCGAGCTGATCCTGCAAGATCTGTCGTGTCCAGCTGAACATGCCCTCGGTCGTCCGGGCTCCCTGTGGCTTGCAGCACATGACCTCCCTGCGACCCCAGAGCATGATGTAGGGCTTCTCCTCCCCTTGCGCGGCACGGAGCTCGTTGAATACACCGACCGATGCGTCCGTATGTTCACCGCAGATCACGATCACCTGGTCTGCCTTCGCGATCTGGCGACGCGTCGTCTCTTGCGTCGCCTCCGTCGCAGTCGAACGAGAGGAAGCTCCCATGACCCTGAAGCCAGAGCCAGGCATCCGCGATTGGGCCAGGATGCGATCACAGAGCTCTTTGTCGTGGTCCGTATCGAAGCTGACGAAGACGTCGAATCGGGTCGACCGTCGCGAGCTGGCGGGCCGGCCGAAGGCGTCGGGACTCGGACGGGGTGAGGCTTCGGTCGACCTGCTTCTCATGGGGGATCCTTCGGACGAATGTTCGTCTTGCGTTGAATTCATGATTTGGCTCGCGAGCGCAGGAACGCCAGGTACTTGAGGAGCTCTTCCTCTTCTTCTGCGGTCAGATCGTCGATCGCAAAGGCCGCCAGCCTTCGGCGGGGTCCGTCCGTGTTCTCGGACGGGACGAGGTAGCCGGCCTTCTCCATCAGTGCTTCGTATGGAACCGAGTAGACCTCGGACAGACTGTGAAGCACGTTCGGCGAAGGCTTCTTGATCCTGCCGTTCTCCAGCTGGCTGAGGTACGCGTTCGAGACCGCCTTGCCCGTGGCTTCCTCGACTTCCCGCAGCGAGAGACCCTTGGCCTTGCGCAGGTCGGAGATGACTCCGCCCAGCTCGTTCGTTCGGGCGAGGAACTCGGCTTGCGCCGGGCGACTTCGTTTCTTGGTGGCACGCGCTGTCATCGCTTGTGTCCGGGCCGGATGTCGTCGTTGGCCGTGAAAAGCAATCGATGCCCCTCCTGGGTGTGCGTTCGTCGGGATCATGCGGGGCCAGTGTGGAGCAGACTGCTTGATAGATCAAGCAATATGCGCAACTGCTCGACAAACTTTGCAAGTTGAGTAGAGTGAGCGGTCTGGACGCCCTGTCCCTGGGAGATCGCTTCATGGCCGACGACGACACGCGAGACCGCAGCCTGCCCGACTCGGGCCTGGTGAACTGCTTCTGGTGCGAGTGTCTGCACCCGGGTGAGCATCCGCTCTCGGTCTGCGGAGCCTGTACTGCGAGATACGCGACCCTGCGCATGCTGGAAATGAGCGGCTCGTATCCGCTCACCGAGGACGGCGTCGACGCGGTCCTTTCGCAGAAGTCCGCCGGCAACTATGCGCTGGGCTACCTGGACGACGGCGACTTCCGCGTCTTCTACGTCGGACGCTCGGATTCCGACGTCAAGCAGCGCCTGCACGATTGGATCGGCATGCCGAGCCGCTTCGATCGACACTCCTCCGTCGCGACGGCTCCGTGGCAGCTCCGGACGGGAGGGCGTTCGCGCGCCGACCTGCGCGCCCGTGACCCCGAGGCCTGGGGAGACGGATATACGCGTTTCGCGTACAGCTACTCGCCGTCGCCGCAAGAAGCGTACGCCCAGGAATGGCGCAATTACGACGCGTTCGGCGGCGATCGCGCGCTGGACAATCCGGTCCAGCCGGTGCAGCTCGCCGCCTAGGGCGAAGGCCGCAGACGTCGGGAATCAACCCAACGAGATTGGAGGGTCCAGTGAGAATCGAGTCGCTGCAACGAGCCGTGTGCTGGAGCCTGCTGATGTTCATGCTGTCGCCGGTAGTGGCCTGGTCCGACACGGAAATCGCCCGCGTCGATTCCGGCAACGTCACGCCCCTGCACGGCCACGCGCGGCGCCACGGCGAGGGCTGGGACTGCAACTGGGGCTATCAGGAGATCGCAGAGTCGTGCGTCGCCGTCCGTATCCCCGGCAACGGTCACCTGAATTCGTTCGGGCGCGGCTGGGACTGCGACCGAGGCTACCAAAAGGCCGATGAGCGCTGCGAACAGATCGCCGTGCCGGTGAATGCCTTCCTCGCTCCGAGTCGACAAGGCTGGGACTGCGAGCGCGGCTATCGCAGCCTCGATCGGGCTTGCGTCGAGATAGCGATTCCGGAGCATGCCTACCTGGAGCCTGCGGGTGATGGCTGGCGCTGCGAACGGGGCTACCGCAAGGACGGTCGCCGCTGCGTGAACGACGGCCCCCGCTGAGGTCGCGCGCGATCGGGCCAACGGGCGAACGCTAGCGATCGGTCGCTAGACTCCTGATCGCTTCATCCACGTCACATTCCACGCTTCATTCCACGCGAAGGGGAGACTCCATGCAGATCCTGAAATGGCTCGGCGGCATCCTCGTCGCGCTCGTGCTCTTCTTCGCTGTGGTGGTGTTCGTAGCGCGCTTCGGTGACGGCCCGACGGCGATCCTGCCCGGTGGGCCTCTCGTGGCCGGTGAGCTCTACACCGGGCCCGAACCCGACTGGAGCTTCGCAAGGGATCTCCCCGAGATGGAGTTCCAGCTGGTCGATCCACCGGTGTCGCGAACGATCTGGCTGCAGGTCGTCGACGGCAAGCTCTACGCCGTCAGCGGATACATGAACTCGACGATCGGGAAGCTGTGGAAGCACTGGCCGATGCAAGCCGAGAAGGACCCGCGCGCGGTGATCCGCATCGACGGCAAGCGCTACGAGAGGAAGATCGTTCGCCTTGGTCCGGACCACCCGGCGCTCGCCGGCATCGGATCGGAGACCGAGCGGAAGTACGGGGCGCCGCTGCGCCCGGAGATGGCCGCCACCGGCGACGCCTGGTTCTACGCGATCGAGCCCCGTTAGGGATTCGATCTGCCGCCCGGCGCTACCAGAAGTTCTTCAGGATCAAGTGCTCCGGGATGTGATCCTTGATCTCCGCATGCACTTGCGGGAGCAGCGACCAGTGCAGGCCGGGTCGCTTGTGGTGCGCGGTGTGCAAGCCCAGGTTGCCGGTCAGAAGGTTGTAGACGCGGTTGTCCCGGTTGAGGCTGCCGACCAGGTGGCCGTGGGTCTCGCAACCCGAGTGGTGCTCGTAGGTGGCCCAGATCGTGTGCGCCAGCGCGATCAGCCCGGGAATCAGGAAGATCGTCGCGGTGTTCCAGGCGTTGATCCACAGCGCCAGCGCGATCAGCCCGTATAGGGGCGCCTTCATCAACAGCCAGTAGCTCAGGTAGCGGCGGTGCTTCAGCCCGACCCGGACGATGTCGCGCTGATGCCGCACGAGCGCGTGGAGCGTGTATTCGACTCGGCCCTGCTGGGAGCCGTCCTTGCGAGTCCAGGCCGATTCGTCGGGTGCTGCGTGCGGGTGCTGGTGCAGATAGTTGCGATGGTGGCCGAGGTTGTGGTGCAGCACCCAGCTGTACGGAGCGACGCCGGTCTGCAGCGCCAGCACGATGTCGTACACGCGGTTCAGTCCGGGCGCGCGGAACGTGTTGAGGTGCTGGTGGTGGTGGTGGATCGGCGCGACGAACATGCTGCCGACCGCCAGGGGTACGAGCGCCGCCAACGCGACCAGCGGGGATGCATAGATCCAGAGCAGCACGTGCAGGACGAACATCGCGAGCACGTACGCGACCGGGCCGCGATCCGCCTTGTACTTCAGGATCGTGCCGCGATCGGCCCCGGAGATCTCGACCTTGCGGACCGATGGGCCGCGCGTCGGCGCCCGTTCAGCGGAAGCGGGCCCACTCGCGTGCCCCCGAAAGGCCGCGGAAGCTTCGCTCGGGTGCAGCTCGGTGGTCGTGCTCAAAGAAGATCCACGCCTCGGGTCGCTCGTTGGCCCGCAGTCTATTGGATTCGAGCCGGATCGGGCGCCGCCGAGTGTGCAAGTTCCGTAAGAACTGCTCGGGTCGTGCGAGCGTTCCAGGTCCAACGGAAACGAGCACCGCGGGCGGAACCGGTATCGATCGGCTCTCGACTTCGCGGGGCAGACCCGGTTGACACGCACACGCCGTGCGTGCGAGAACGGGGTTCAGACTGTGGGCCCAGCTCCCCGGGCCTTCTTGGCAACCAGCACCTGGAGCGCAGTAGCAGGAGAACAGGAAGTGAGACAAATGCTAGGTCTTGCGGCTCTCTCGATTCTCGTCATCGGGATAGGCTCGGCCCTTCCCGATGTCGCCTACTCCCAGTCCAAGATGTACTGGACCCTCACAGGGGGCGCGATCCAGCGGGCCAACCGCGTCGGCGGCGACGCCGAGAATCTGATCACCTCCGGATTGGGCTCCCTCAGCGGAATCGCGGTCGATCTGCAGGGCGGCAAGATGTACTGGACCGACGCCGGGTTTGGCTGGATCCGGCGGGCGAACCTCGACGGCTCGAACGTCGAGGACCTCATCACCACGGGGCTCGTCTGGCCCACCGGAATCGCGCTCGACCTGCAGGGCGGCAAGATGTACTGGACGGACATCGGGACGGACCGGATCCAGCGGGCCGACCTCAGCGGAGCGAACGTCGAGAATCTCGTGGTCGTCGGGCTGATCCAGGCGGAGTGGATCGCCCTCGACCCGGCAGCGGGCAAGATGTACTGGACGGATCGTGGCGACCAGTCGATCCGGCGGGCGAACCTCGACGGGTCTGGCGTCGAGGACCTCGTGACTACGGGGTTGGACGGTCCCCGCGGCATCGACCTCGACGTCAGCGAGGGCAAGATGTACTGGGCGGACTGGGGCGCCGACAAGATCCAGCGGGCAAACCTGGACGGGTCGGACGTGCAGGACCTGGTTACCACGGGGCTGGACCGTCCCCAGGGCATCGCGGTCGACCCCCTCGGCAATCAGGTCTACTGGACGATGGCGGGAATTCCGCAGATCAAGCGAGCCAAGCTGGACGGCTCCGGAGTCGAGCCCCTCGTCACGGGCCTGAACGGGGCCTCAGGAATCAGCCTCGGCGATCCCTTCAACGCACCGGGCACGCTTCCGGCCCTGGGCGGATTCGGAACCGTCTTGCTATGCGCCGCACTCGCCGGCACGGCCTTCCTCTACGCGAGGAGGCAACGGACCCGCGCGACCTGACGCGCTGCCCGCAGCTCTCGCGCGGAGCTGCGTCGGCAGGCGCTCTCGCGTGATCGAAGGGCCGGGGTCAGGATCGGAATGACGTGCAGCTGGATTCGACGAGCGGTGTAGTCGTGTATGGCGCGTCGCTGCTCGCGGCGGGCGTGGCTTCCGGCTTCGCGGGGGGGCTGTTCGGGATCGGGGGCGGGCTCTTGCGGGTCCCCATCTTCCTCTATCTGTTCCCCTTGTTCGGCATGTCACCCGGGATCGCCATGCACCTGGCTGCGGGCACCTCGCTGGCGCTGGCGATCCCCACTGGCCTGGGTTCCGCTCGGGCCCAGCAGCGCGCCGGCAACCTGGACGCGGGCTTCCTGCGAAGTTGGATCCCTGCGCTGGTCGTCGGCGTGGCAGTGGGGCTGGGCTTCGCGCACTTCGTGAGCAGCGGCATGCTCGAAGGCGTGTTCGCCGCCGTCGTGGTCGTCGCCGGGTTGCAGATGCTGCTGGCGCCCCCGGACTTCCGTCTCCGTCCCGCGCCGCCGACGGGTGTCGGCCGCGCTGCGCTCGCGCTGGCGATCGGAACCGTCTCGAGCATGGTCGGGATCACCGGGGGCGTGCTCACCACGCCGAGCCTCACGGCTCTGGGTCTTCCGATCCATCGCTGTGTCGCGATCTCTGCCGCCGGCGGTGTCGCGATCGCGCTGGTGGGCGCGGCGGGATCCATCGTCAGCGGGCTCGGCGCCCCCGGACGAGGCGCCTTCGCACTCGGCTACGTGGATGTGCTGGCCGTCGCGATCATGACGCCAGCGGTGCTCGTCAGCGCACCGCTGGGAGTCCGTGTCGCGAACCGGCTGAGCCAGAAACATCTTCAGCGCGCCTTCGGCCTCCTCATGTTGGTCGTCGCGGCGGACCTCATTCGAGGCCTGCTCGTCGGGTCGTAGGACGCGGCCTGGAGGAGTGTCAGTACGGCGCTGCCGAGATCACCGAGCGCGAGTAGTGTGACGATTGCGGGAAGTTCCATGGGCGGTCTCTCGGCAATGAAGAGGTTCCGTAGCGAAAAGCGATCAGGCTTCCTGTCTGCGCCGAAGCTCGCAACGCACACCGGCTTCCTTCAAGCTGGCCTCCAGCGGCTCGAGGTCGACCCGCGCGCCTCGCCGGACCACGCCGGGCAAGGTGGCCACCAGAGCCGGCATTTCGAGACGCTTGGTGCGCAGCACCTTGCGTACGACCGGGAGCACCCGCGGATCGGGCCCGTCCAGCACCACCAGCTCCCAGCTCTGACGCGCCCGCTCGCGCTGCGTCTGGTTGCCGCCGTCCTCTCCGCCTTGTCGCGTCGAACTCACTCGGAGGCTCCGCCGGGCTCGTCGAGCCTGGCGTCGTCGGCCAGGGATGCCGCCATGATCTCGGTTGCGACCACCCGCGCGCAGGCCGCGAAGGCCTCGGCGGCGGGCGACTGGCTTCGCTCGGCCCGCCGGATGAGGGCGTAGTCCTTCCTGGGCGGGGGCGTGCCGAGCGGCACGATCTCGAGCTGTCCGGCGGCGTACTCGGCGCCGATCAGCGATCCCGACGTGAGCCCGACGACGTCACTCGCCATCACGATCTGCTTGAGCGCTTCCACGTGCTCACACACGATGGTCGGAACCCCGATCCGCTGCAGTGCTTCGTCGCCGTCCAGTTGTGCTCCCTCCCACAGCCAGCGTCTCACCGGCCGCGGAAGCACGGGGCTCACCAGGGGAAAACGAAGCAGGTCCGCCAGGTCGGGTATGCCCACACCGAGAAGCGGGTGGCCGGGGCGACAGACGACGACGTTCGGCTCGTGGGCCAGATCTTCCACCTCGAGGTCCGGCTCGAGGCGCGCGTGGCTGGGCTCGCCGAGCAGGATCTCGATCTCGCCGGCGCGCAGCCGTTCGACGTTGTCCTGCCAGGGGTGAGGGTGGGCGACGACCCGGAGACGGGGGTGTACCGACGCGAGCCGGCCGAGGATGGGGCCAAGCAGGTTGCTCCCCGCGTGGAGTCCCACGCCAACGTCGAGGGATCCCTCTTCGACGTCCCGCAGGCGGTCGATATCCAGCTCGAGTTCCGTCAGAACGTCGAGCACCCGGGCCGAGTGGGACAGGAAGACGGTGCCCGCCTGGGTGGGGAGCACACCTCGTGGACTGCGGTCGAAGAGTTGAATGCCGAGCGAGGCCTCCAGGGCCTGGATGCTCCGGCTCAAGGTGGGCTGCGCCACGCCGAGGTCGCTGGCGGCCCGGCTGAAGTTCCCGAACTTCGCCACGGCCTGTGCGTGCCGGATCGCTCTCACGTCGACAGTCATTCCCGAGGAGCATAGCGGCAAGACGATCTCGTCATTGACGCCGCTTGCCCGAGTTGCGAAGTCTCTGGCTAGATCGACTCGGGCCAGGCCGACCGGATTCCGTGTTCCGGCCGGCTATGCTCGCGGCCGCCCGCGGCAAGGGCCCGGAAGTCGTGACAGAAGTCGTAACGAGAATCGAGACAACGTGAGGGAGAGTGCGAGATGTGGAATTCGAACGACGTGGCCCGCGGCTACGCCACGATGGTCGTCGCAGCGCTCGTCATCGGGATGGTTGCGGTGCCGGAAGCCGCACAGGCGGCAACTGGCGACAAGCCCAACATCCTGTTCATCATGGGCGATGACATCGGCATCATGAACGTGGGCGCCTACCACCGTGGTCTGATGGTCGGGGAGACCCCCAACATCGACCGGATCGGCCAGGAAGGTGCGCAGTTCATGACCTACTACGCCGAGCAGAGCTGCACGGCTGGTCGCACCGCGTTCTTCACGGGCATGCATCCGCTGCGCGCGGGCATGGTCATGCCTCAGCTTCCGGGCGCCACCAGCTCGCTGCTGCCTGGCACACCGGCACTCGCCAAGTTCCTGCTCGACCTCGGGTACAACACCGGTGAGTTCGGCAAGAACCACCTGGGCGACAAGGCAGCCTCACTGCCGACCGCCCACGGCTTCCAGGAATTCTGGGGCTACCTCTATCACCTGGACGCAATGCAAGGGGTGAGCTTCCCGGACATCAACAGCTCGCCGACCGTGCAAAGCGTCGTACCGCCCTGCAAGAACACCCCGGTCAAGGGCCTCGATGAGGTTCCGGGCGCCGTCGACCCGATGAAGGCGCTCTGCATGACCCCTCCTCGGCCGGTTCTCCATTGCACGTCCAAGGACGGCACGGAGAAGAACCAGAGTTGCAAGGACGAAGGGCCGCTGACCTTGAAGCGGTCCGAATCCGTGGACGAGGAAATCTCGACCAAGGTCATCGACTACCTCGACCGCAACGACCCCAAGAAGACCGGCAAGCCGTTCTTCGTCTGGTACAACCCGGCGCGCATGCACATCACGACGATGCTCAACGACAAGTACCTGGCCATGCTGGGTGAAGAAGGCGGAAAGGACTGGGGGATCAACGAAGTCGGCATGAAGCAGATGGACGACAACATCGGCTACGTGCTGAAGAAGCTCGAGGACATGGGCCAGCTCGACAACACGATCGTCGTCTTCACGACGGACAACGGTGCCGAGGCGATCACCTACCCGGATGGTGGGGTCACGCCGTTCCGGGGCGGCAAGCTCACCACCTGGGAAGGCGGCATGCGGGCGCCGGCGCTGATCCGCTGGCCGGGACACATCAAGCCCGGCATCGTGCTGGACCAGATCTTCTCTTCGCTCGACTGGCTGCCCACCTTCGTCAACATCGCAGGCGGCCCCAAGGGTGACGGGCTGAAGAAGAAGATCGAGGGCGGCAAGTACAAGGGCATCGTCAAGACGACCCTCGACGGTGTTGACCAGCGGGACTATCTCGAAGGCAAGGCGGACTCCGCACGCGACACCTTCTTCTACTACACCGGCGAGCACCCGTCGGCGGTGCGGTACAAGAACTGGAAGTTCTACTACACGATGGCGCCTTCCTCCGCGACCGGGGGCTTGATGGGCGTGAACACCTACCACTGGACCCAGGTGGCGAACATCAAGCGTGACCCCTTCGAGCAGGCGGTCGCGCAGGACCAGAAGACGCTGCTTGGCTACGGCGGTGCTCTGGCTGCCCCGAGTGGGGCATTCATCTACGACTGGAATCTTCTGCCCATCGGGCAGCTGTTGTGGCTGAAGGAACTCGAGACCTACAGAGACTTCCCGTCGCTGCAGACCCCGGCCAGCTACAACCTCGATCAGGTCATCGAAGCGATCAAGGCGGCCAAGCACATCAGCCACGCGGGCCACTAGGAGCCTGAGCTGGCTCGTAGCTCTAGCGTGACACAGCCAAACGGGCGCCCCGAGAGGGGCGCCCGTTTCGTTTCTCGCCCCGCCGGCCCGTGCTTCCCGTCATTGACCTCCGGCGCTCTTCCAGCGCAGTGCGGCGACCTGCCCCTGCCGCGCGAGGTCCGCGGCTTGCGCCAGGATGCGCGCGGCCTCCTGGGGGGCGTGGAAGCCCATGGAGTTCTCGGCGGCGACGTAGTCGAGGCGCCACTGGGCCTTGCGCTGCATTTTGAGCGCGACGGCGAGCTGTGCGTCGGTCGCGCCCTCTTCTTTCGCGACGAGGATCGTGTCGATGAGATCGACGGCGGCGGCGCCGGCGTTCTGGAGCAGCTCGAAGTTCTTTTCCTGGATGTTCTCGACCCGGGCCAGGATTTCGGCCTCGGAGAAGTGGTGGCAGGTCTGACAGGCACGCGAGATGTTGAGCAGTGGGCTGCGGACCCAGTGGTCCGAGACCTTCGTCGCGCCGTCTCGCATGTAGGGCATGTGGCAATCCGCGCACGCAACACCGCTGCGAGCGTGGATGCCCTGGCTCCAGAGCTCGAACTCGGGATGCTGCGCCTTGAGGACCGGTGCGCCCGTTTCCTTGTGCTTGAAGTCGTAGAACTTCGAGCCGTCTTCGAATTCGATCGAGTCCCAGACGGCCTCAGCGCCCTCGACGGTCAGTCCTTTCGCCCACGGGAAGGTGAGCTTGAACTTGTCCGAGCAGTAGTACTCGACGTGGCACTGGCCGCAGACGTACGAGCGCATCTCCGTCCGAGTGGCGTCGGCGTTCGGGTCGTACGGGGCCTTTCGCGCGCCCGCGCGCCAACGTTCGATCGAGGGCAAGTGGGGCACCGGCGCATCACCGTCCGCCAGGGCCTGGATGCCCTGGATGAAGCCCGGTCGCGTCACCCGGATCGCCATCGAATCCGGATCGTGGCAGTCGACGCACGAGACCGGGTGACCATGCCCCATGTCGTGGAGCATCTCGTTCGTCTCCTGGTAGGACATCGCATAGGTCTTCTCGAAGCCGGCGACCGCGTCGCCGTCGCCCAGCTCGCGGTAGAGGGGCATGACGGACGCGTGGCAGTGGATGCATGACCCCGTCTGGCGAACCTTGTGACGATCGGTCTCTTCCTGATCGCTCAGCATGTAGGCATGCCCGCGACGGTCCCGGTAGTCGATCGCGAACGCGTAGCCCTGGAAGATGCGGGGCAGGAACGGAAGGATCTGGGCCTTCTGGTCCGGCATCGCCTCGCTGCCACCGTGTCCACCGAAGCGCGTCTTGGTGGGAAGCGCAGTGAGCTTGTAGGTGTCGTATTGCTTGGGCCAGTTCTTGCCCCATTCGGCCGGGTCCGTCGTGTCCTCGTCGACCTCGACCAGCCGGACGAAGGGGGTCCGGGCCTCGGACTTCCGCGTCGCCACGTTCAGGAGCAAGGCGGTGACGCCTGCGGTCGCGACAGCGACCAGGACGATCAGGATCAGGTACGTGCGCATCGGGCTCTTGCCCCTCTCCGGCTCGTTCATCGTTCGGCCACCTCTGCGTCGATGCCCCGCCACGGCCCGCCGAGCCCCACGGCCTCGCCGTGTCCGACGGAGGCGTGGCAGCGGACACAACGGGGCGCGGCTCCGTCCGCCCCAGCTCCTTGTGCGTGAACGAGCGGGCCGTGACAGCGCAGGCAGTTCTCGTGAAGGATGTTCGCGTTCTTCGCGTTGATGACGATCGGCTCGTGGAAGTCCTGAAGGGTGAATGCCTTCGAGTGGTTCCAGCCGTTCTCGGCCTTCGCGAGATACTTGCCGACCAGGTCATCCGGCAGGTGGCACTCGACGCAGGTCGCCACCGTGTGATGGCTCGCCTTCTGCCACGAGTCGTACTGTGGCTGCATGATGTGGCAGTTCGCACAGGCCGACGGCTCTGTGCTCAGGTACGACGCGCCCTCCGCATAGAGAAAGGTGGTCGCGCTCAGCCCGAGGAGCACACCAAGCCCCACGACCAGGAGCGCAACCACGAATCTGGGCTGGAGCAAGGCGAGCCTCCCGAGCCGTCGGCTCTTTCCCGCGATTACTCCTCCACGACCTTCTTCATCGAGTCGACCTTCTCGTCCATCTTGCGTCCAGCCTTCTCGAGGGTGCCCTCGCCGGGGTGCGTGATGTCGTCGACGGCGTCGTCCATGCTCTCCCCGGCCTTCTCCATCGCTCCCTTTTCCTCGCAAGCGATCGCGCCGAATGCCAGGCCGAACGCCAGTACCATCGCTGCAAGGCTCTTGATCGGTCTCATCGCGGTTCCCCTCCCGTTGTGTCGTATTGCCATGACGTGCGAAGCACGTTCCGGCGAAGCATAGAGCGTCTGTCTCATCGCGGGGGTGGCGACCGCGCCCTCGACTAACTTCACCACCCTCGTTCTCGTGTCAGCGGAACGGACCTCGCGTCCGTGGACGAACCCCCGCACTGTCCCACCCGCGGGAATGCGGCGCTCGAGAAATCGGGCGCGGGTACGCGAGATCGGCGATCGCCGGGCCGGGCGGCTCAAGACGGCCTCCAGACGTCCGATGGTCCAGAAGGATCACAACGGAGTGCGCATGGTCACCACACCGTCCATCAAGGGCTCCGTGTTCGCGGAAGTGGTCGAGGACGTCAACAAGCTGCTGGCGCGAGACGAGCTGTCCGACCAAGAGCTCGCTCGCTGGCTCTCGCCGAGTGACCGCAAGCTGCTCGAGACTCCGATCTCGATTTCTTCCTGGTACGACATTCGGGCTTACGGGCGCTTGAACGAGCTGCTCCGTGACGTGCGGGGTGAGGGTGGCAACGACTATCTGCGCGACCGGGGCGCTGCAACCGCGAACCAGCTGCTGGAGGCAGGGCTCTACGCCCAGCTCGAGTTCCTTCACCGGACCGAGGTTGCAGCGACTACGGGGGACAGCGCGCGTTTCGAGGCGTTCGGGCGCGACCTCGACAAGCTGACGACCCTGAGCGGCAGCATCCTCAATTTTTCGCACTGGCGCGCTCTGCCCGACCCGGATCGAGCCGGGCGCTACGTCATCGACATCACGGAAGCGGAGCCCTTTCCCGAGGTCTTCTGCTTGCGAGCCGACGGATTCGTGAACCAGCTGGCGAACTGGCACGGCGAGGAAGCCCTCTGGACCTGGGATCGCCCGTCGCGAGACCGCGTGGTGTTCCGAATGTTGCGCGAGCTCTGATCCTCGGCCCGGAATGAACGTCGACCTCGCCCTCCCCTTGCTCGCGGCGCTGATCGCGGGTGGCTCCGCTGCGGTCATGCTGGCGCTCAATTGGAACGAGCAGGCGAACCGCGCGGGCGCGCTGTTGATGGGAAGCGTGGCCTGGTGGGCGAGCTGCGAGGTGATGTGGCGCCAGGCGGCAGACGCATCTTCGGCCCTGCTGTGGCACCAGTTGGCGGCACCCGGAATCGTCTTCCTGGGCGCCCACGCCGTCTGGTTCCTCTCCGCCCTCGGCGAGCCGAAGCTTCCGCGGCTCACCCGATGCGTCCCGGCGCTCTACGTCTTGAATGGCCTCTTCCTGGGCGCCGCGTGGTCCGGCCCCTTGATGCTCGCGGAGATGAAGCCGACCCGGTTCGGCTGGTCGCTGGTTCCCGGCCCGCTGCTGGCGGTCTGGTACCTGCAGCTGGTGATCGTCGTCGCGTTGGCGCTGGGTGAGTGGGTGCGCGTCAGCATGGGGTCCCGAGACCCGAAGGGCGCGTACGCCAAGCAGGTCAGCATCGGCGCCGGACTGGCCGCCACCGCTGCGGGCATCAGCGACGTCCTTCTTCCGAGTCTCGGTGTGGACCTGCCGCGAGTCGGGTCGCTGCTGGTCTCATTGGTCGGCGTGGCGGTGCTCTTCGTCTTGACGCGAGTCGGCTTCTCGCGCCTCAACGCAGCAGGGCTCTCGCATCGCATCGTGCGCTTGCTGCCCGACGGTGTCGCGCTCGTGCGGCCGAGCGGTCGGATCCACGTCGCCAATCCGTCCATGGCCCAGATCCTCGGGTGCGAACCGGAAGCCGTCGAGGGGCGATCGATTTCCGAAGTTCTCGACCTACCGATCCAGGATGCGGCCGTCGAGTATCGCGCCCAGGAATGCGAACTACGGCAGGACATCGGCTTCAGCGTCCCGGTGTCTGTTTCGACCACGAGGATCCCCGGTGTGGGTGGGCGCGACGGCGGTCTGCTTCTCATTGTGCGGGACGAGCGTGAGGTCGCCGCGCTGCGCCGTCGCCTCGCGACGACGGAACGGCTCGCCGTCGTCGGCCAGCTGGCGGGAGGCATCGCCCACGAGATCAACAACCCGCTGGCCTTCGTGCGCGCGAATCTCCAGCACCTCGAGCGTGAGTGCCGCCATCTGGTGGAAAAGGCAGGGGCCAGCGGCGACGCGATCGGAGAAGTGGCCGCTGACTTCGAGGACGTGTTCGCCGACTCGCTCGAGGGCATCGAGCGCGCCATCCGGATCGTTCGCGACGTGAGGACCTTCGCGGATGCGGGCGGAGACGTTCATGGCCCGCTCGATCTTCGAGAGATCATCGACCAGGCGCTGGCCGTGACGTCGATGGGTCTGCCGCCGCAAGTCGACCTGCAGGGACCCAACCGCGCGGACGACGGCCTGGAGGTGGTCGGGTCGTCCCAGCGCTTGAAGCAGCTCTTCGCCAACCTGCTGTTGAACGCCGTCCACGCCGTCGGCGAGTCGGGGAGCATCCGCATCGAGGCACGAAGGGCAGGAACGAAGATCTACGTCGAGGTCATCGACGACGGCTGCGGGATGCCGCGCGAGGAGCACGCTCGCATCTTCGAGCCCTTCTTCACGACGCGCCAGGCGGAGGGAGGCACCGGCCTCGGGCTCGCCGTTTGCCACGAGATCGTCCGAAGCCATGGAGGCAGCATCGAAGCGAAGAGCCTCCCGGGCAGCGGCACGCGCGTTGCTGTCACCCTGCCGGTGGCCACGAGCCAGGATCGAGGTTGACTATTTTACTTTCGCGCAAGTAGAATAGTCAACCTGATGCCCCAGCACGCCGCCGCCTCCAGGCCTGTACGCCGTCGAAGCAGTGGTCTCCAGACCCGCTCCGAGATCGTTGCTGCGGCCGAGCGCCACTTTGCCGAGCGCGGCTACGAAGGTGCGCGTCTCGAGGACATCGCGACCGACGTCGGCATCCGGCGCGCCGCCATCTTCTATCACTTCGGCGACAAGCAGGAGCTGTACGCCGAGGTGCTCGAAGAGGTGTTCGGTGGAGCGATGGCGGCGCTTCCCAGCGAGGGCAGCGCGGTCGAGCGGATCGAGGCCTCGCTCACGGGCTGGATCGACTACGTCGCGCGTCGTCCCACGGTCGCGCGTCTGATCCTGCGCGAGGCCGCGGGCGTGCAGTCGGGCGTGGTGTCGCCGCTCGCGCGCGCGGGCGCGACGCCGTCCGCCTGGTTTCAGGCGGTGATCGACGAGGGCGTGGCCGCGGGCGAGCTCGAACCGATCATCGAGCCCCATCGCGTGATGAGCCTGATGGGCGCGATCACGATCTTCCACTTCGCCGCGATGCCCGGGCTCCGCCTCGACGTGTCGCTCGATCCCTGGAGCCCGGCTGAGATCGACAAGCACAAGCGAGAGATCCTGCTCGTCGTGCGGAACATGCTGGGAATCCGCTAGTACAGAAAGAGGCTCGAGACGAACCATGGCAAGGCAGCAACGGCTGGGCATCCTCGAACGGGACCTCTTCACCGACCCCGAGATCCTGCAGGACCCGGCGCCCTACTACGCGGCGCTGCGAGAGCACGGACCGGTGTGGCGCGAGCCGAACCGCGGCGTCGTCATCCTTTCGGGGATCGAGGAGATCCTCGACGTCTACAGCGACCACGAGCACTTCTCGGCCATCGTCTCGTCCCTCGGCCCGATGGTGAAGATTCCGGACCCCGACCCGGGCGAGAGCTGGGTCGACGCGGTCGAACGCCTCCGCGACGTGATCCCGATGGGCAACATGTTGGTCGGGCTCGACCCGCCGCGGCACACCCGGCTGCGAGGGCTGGCGGGCCGGCTCTTCACGCCCAATCGGCTCAAGGAAAACGAGGAGTTCATGTGGACCCTCGCGGACCGCCTGATCGACGAGCTGGCCGGTCGCGGCGAGGTGGAGTTCGGCGCCGCATTCGCTCGGCCCTTCACCCTGCTCGTGATCGCCGACCTGCTGGGCGTACCGCGCGAACACCACGACCGCTTCCGCGGCTGGTTGGGGGACGACACGGCCAACGCCGGGGACCCCGACGGCGAACACGACGGAGACCAGGTGTTCGCGAATCTGAACCCCTACTTCACGCGCTACATCGAGGAACGCCGCGTTTCGCCCGGCGAGGACGTCATGAGTCGTCTCGCCACGGCGCGTTTCCCCGACGGAGCACTTCCCGACGTCGCGGACCTCGTGGGGCTGGCCACGATCTTCTTTCTTGCCGGACAGGAGACGACGGCGCGCCTGCTCGCCGCCGGCATGCGCGTGCTCGCGGAACAACCCGCCCTCGCAAGAGCGCTCCGGTCCGATCCCGGCGCCATTCCGGCCTTCGTCGACGAATGCCTGCGCCTCGAGGGCCCCATCAAGGCCACCTTCCGGATGGCCCTGCAAGACACGAAGATCGGCGACGTCGACGTGCCGGCCGGGACCGTGGTGATGGGATTGGTCGGTGCCGCCAACCGCGACGCTCGGGTCTTCGACGACCCCGACCGCTTCGACCCGAAGCGTCGAGACGCCCGGCGGAACATCTCCTTCGGTCACGGCGAGCACTTCTGTCCCGGTGCCAGCCTGGCGCGCGCCGAGGCGCGCATCAGCTTCGATCGGATTCTCGCGCGGCTCGACGACTTCCAGCTCGTGGACCCGGGCAAGCTCTCCTACGCGCCGACCTTCATCATCCGCGGCCTGAACGACCTGCCGCTGCGCTTCCGGCAGCACTCGTAGCCAGGCGCTGTTCGACTACCGAGCGCCCCGGGCGCTGCAGGAGAAACGGATGGGACGAAGCTACGACGCGATCGACGCCCGCTGGAGGCAGTGGATCTCCGAGCAGCACCTCTTCTTCGTCGCGACTGCGCCGAAGGACGGCGAGTTCGTGAACTGCTCGCCGAAGGGGCTCGAGAGCCTGCGCGTGCTGGGTGACCGGGAGGTGGCGTACATCGACTTCGTGGGCAGCGGCGTCGAGACGATCGCGCACCTCCGCGAGAACGGTCGCATCACGCTGATGTTCTGCGCCTTCGAGGGGCCGCCGAAGATCTTCCGGCTGTATGGCCGAGGCGAGGCGTGCGTTCCCGGGGACGAAGGCTGGGACGCGCTGGCGGCGCACTTCCCAGAGTACGCGAGCGTCCGCAGCATCGTACGGGTCGCGGTGGAGCGGATCGCGGACTCGTGCGGCTACGGGGTTCCGCTGATGGAGTACCGCGGCGAGCGCCCGCAGCTCGCCGACTGGGCGGCCAGCAAGACCCCGGAAGGCCTCGTCGACTACCAGCTCGAGAACAACCTCGAGAGCCTCGACGGCCTTCCCGGCTTGCGCGAAGAACAGCTGCGCTCGCGCTGAGGCGGCCGATCGTCGCGACGCGCAGCAGCAAGGGGGCTCGAAGATGAGCGAAGCGTACCTGCTCGAGGGAATTCGCGTCGTCGAGTTCGCCACCTTCGTTTTCGGTCCGGCGGCCGGAACGATCCTGGGAGATTTCGGCGCAGAGGTCGTGCACATCGAGCACCCCCAGGGCGGCGACGCGTATCGCTACCTGCCCCAGCTGCGGCCACTTCCAGAGTGCGAGGAGAACTACTGCTGGATCTTGACCTCTCGCGGGAAGAAATCGATCGCGCTCGACGTCCAAAGCCCAGAGGGTCACGCGGTGGCGATCGATCTCGTGGGCAGCGCCGATGTCTTCATCACCAACCTCCATCCGTCGGTGCTCGAGAAGCTCGGCATGCGCTACGAGGACCTCGCGCCCCTGAACGCCCGCTTGATCTACGCCCATGCCACGGGATACGGAGATCGCGGGGACGAGGTCGAGAAGCCCGGCTACGACGCCACGGCGTGGTGGGCCCGTTCCGGGCTGATGGACGCGGTGCGCCCGAGTGGTGGTGAGTTCGCGCTCGCGACCGCCGCGATGGGCGATCACCCGGGCTCGACGGCGCTGTTCGGCGCCATCGCTCTCGCGTTGTTCGATCGCGAACGGACGGGAAAGGGTCGGCGTGTGCGCACGTCGCTGCTCGCGAACGGCGCCTGGGCGAACTCGATCCTGCTGCAGGCGGCCCTGTGCGGGGGGTCGTCCTACTCGCCGCCGCCGCGGTCGAAGTCGCTGAATGCGCTCGTGTGTCCGTACCTGGCTTCGGACGGCCGCGGCTTGTACCTGGCGATGGTGCAGGAGGCGGTCGAGTGGGAGCGTTTCACCGATGCGATCGGCAAGCCGGACCTGCGCGCGGACCCGCGCTTCGCGGAGCTGACCGCCCGGCGGTCCAACGCACCGGCCTTGGTGAGCCTGCTCGACGAGGTGTTCGCGAGCGAGCCGTTGGCGCACTGGCGCGCGGTACTCGACCGGCACAGCGTGACCTTCGGCGTCATCGCCCGGGTCGACGAGCTGCCAGACGATCCGCAGATGAACGCGAACGGCGTGTTTCGTCCGGTCGTCGGCGACGACGTCCGACCCGGTCTGCGCACCATCGACAGCCCGCTTCATCTCGACGGTGCGCAGAAGCGTCCCGCCACGCGCGCGCCTGGGATCGGAGAGCACGGGCGCGAACTGCTGACGTCCCTCGGCTACTCGCCGGAGCGAATCGACGCGCTCGTGCGAGACAAGGTGCTGCGCGAGCCGGACCCGGCGGCCTGAACTCGGTCCGGTCCGCGCGAACCGGCCGAAGCTACTCGCAGGCCTCGATGAGAGCGGTCGCGATCGCCTGTGCGGTGCGCTCGTTCTCTGCCGCGTTCTCGCTGACCGAGGCATGAACGTCGAACTTTACCGCGTCGACCAGCACGGAGAGCTGGGCAGACTTGGATTCCCAGCGTGCGGCATCGCCGATACCGGAGACCGCGGTGTATTGGATTCCCTCGGTGGCTTGCTTGGCGAGGTCCTTGCCGACGTTGCGGCCCATCTCGTTGACCTTGCCCTCGGCCTGGGCCTTCGCGAGTCGCTCGTCGACGCGCTTGTTCAGCATCGCCAGCTCTTCGGCGGTGGGTGTTCGATGGGTGTTCTCGAAGGTCGCGAGCGGTTCCTCGGGATACTCGACGATGCCCACGAGCCAGACCTCGGCGTTGCGCGGGATCGTCATCGTCTTGTTGCCTGGCAATTGGACCGTGCGCTTCATGTCCGATGGCCACTTGTAGGTGCAGCTACTGACGTTCGACGGGGGCATCCGAGAGGGCTTCTTACGGGGCGGGCGCGGCTTTGCCGTGTGGCTCCGGGCCTCGAGCTTGGGGACGTCGGAGTCGCCGAGTGCCTTCCGGACGAGGTCTTCCTTCAAGAGAGCGCAGGGTTCATTCCGGCTTTGCAGAAGGCAAGCCGAGGCCCCGGCGCTCGCTTCGCTTGCGAGGCCCACGACGAGAAGAAGGGCGAGTGGAAGGACGAGAGAAACAGCGATCGAACTGCAATCCCGACGTAGAATCGCCGAATCCATCATTTCTTGGTCTTCAGGCTGGTGTAGGTGCGATCGAGGAAACCGAGAGAGCTCGACGGGTCGCCGAAGCTTTCCTCGAAGCCCCGAGTGGGGTTCGAGGCGGTCACCTGCTCGAGGGTCGCGCCCTTGGCGACCTGCGCGGCGATGCGGTCGCGCACGGTCTGCAGCATGGCGACATATGCCTCGAGCCTCGCGACGTCGGCGACCTCACCATGACCGGGGATCACCACGGCGTCGCGCGGAAGCTCGGCGAGAACGCTGCGGCAGAAGGCGATCATGCCGTCGATTTCGCCACCATTGCCCGCGTCGATGAACGGATATCCGGTGTTGTTGAACACGTCGCCCATGTGGACGGCGTTGCGGCCCCGGAAGATCACTGCCGTGTCACCTGTCGTGTGGGCGGGCCCGGGGTGAATGAGATCGATCTGCTCGCCGTTGAAGTGAAGCTGCATCCGGTCCTCGTAGGCGATCGTCGGCAACGCGTCTGCGGGATACGGCTGCTGCCGGTACTTCGCGATGACGAGATTGACGAGGTTCGACTGCTGCATCATCTGACGCGAGTTGGCCTGGCTGACGATCGTCGCGCCCGCCGGGCCGAGGCTGAGGTTTCCTTCGGCGTGATCGAAATGCCAGTGCGTGTTGATCACGTAGTCGACGCGCTTGCCGCCGAGTTCGTGGATGGTGGCTTCGATCTTCGGCATCAGCTGCGGGAACTGGTCGTCGACGATCAGGACGCCATCGTCGCCGATGGAGACGGCGATGTTGCCGCCCACGCCGAAGAGCACGTAGAGGCCGTCCCGCACCTTTTCGGCGCGGATCTCTGCGGTCGCGAAGCTCCAGCCGAAGCGGTCGAGAAGCTGGTCGAGCGTCAGCTCCTCGTCGGCCCAGGCCGGCAGGGCCGTGGCGGTGAGCAGGAACACGAGCGATGCGACCAAGGTCTTCATGAGTCTCCTCCTCAGGCTGGGCAGAAGTCTAGCCCCATATCGCCAACTTGATCCGAAGCTGATCTGTGGCTGAGAATCGCCGTGTGCCGGCGCCGGCGTCTTCGTTCGGGAAGGATCACCGGGTAGTGTCGGGGGCGATGGTCCTGCTTTGGAGTTGGCCCCATGCACGCTCGTTTCTCGCTCTTCGTTTTCATGCTGGTCGGCTTCCTTGCGAGTCCGGCGCGGGCGGAAGTCTTCCTGCAGGGTGAGTCGATCTTGACCGTGGCGACCGCGCAGACCCTCGGCTGCACCGACAGTGACGGAGGCGGCGGCGCGACCGAAGCGACCGCGGCCTGCGCGGCTTTCGGCTATACCGCTGCCGCCAGCGCCCAGACGAGTAGTTCCGCATCCGCGTCCGGCGGTTCGGTTTCCGTCTTGGCGGAGGGGGGGGCCACGTCGGTCGGGGGCAACGGCAATCAGAACGCGTCGGGGAACGGTACGAGCACAGCGGTCATCACCTGGCAGATGACGACCGACACGCACTATTCCGTGTCCTCGCTCGCGTTGCCGACGCCCGGGAACGCGACGGCCGGGCTCGAGGATGCGGTGGGCAACCCGCTTGCGACGTCCGGCGTTGTTCCGGCCGGGTTCTACGTGCTGCTCGCCCACACGATGGCCAGTGCACTCGCCCAGGACGTCAATGGGGCCGAGAGCGTGAGCGCCGGGCCCTTCAGCGCGTCGGCGCACGTAACCTTCGCCGAAGTCGGATCGCCCACTCTCGTCTTGGGGACGATCACCGTCGCCGGCGTAGGCCGGCCGGGACTCGTGGTCGATGCGTTCGTCGGACAGACCATCGTAGCCAGTGCAATCACCGCTGCCGACGGCAGCTATTTGCTCCCGAATCTCCCCGGCACGGTCACCCTCGAGATCAGCGACCCGACAGGCGTCTTGGCGATGCAGACGTCCGGCCCCTTGACTCCGCCGCAGACGGTGAATGTCGATCTGCCGCCCCCTTCGGTGCCGCTGCTCTCCGCGACGTTCGCGGGGGTGATGGCGGGGGTCCTGGCCGCCGCAGGGCGCCGCGCGGCGAAGCGAGCCGGGCGCTCGAGCCGGGACAGGGCCCTGCACGGCAGCGAGGAGGATCGCAGGGCCTCGGGATGAGCTATGGCTGAGGGGCGCCCTCGCGTAGGCGTTCCGGAGGCCCCCGATCGAACCCAGGCCGGATTCTCGGACGGGCGAAGTCCCGCAAACCGTCGCGCTCGGGCGCTTCGTCGTCGACCCGACTGGGCCCGAGCTACTGCTGAACGGCAAGCCCGTCGCCATTCGCGCGACGCCGCTACGGCTGCTCGTAGCGCTCTCGAAGCGGCTCGGTCGCATCGTCTCGAAGCGCGAGCTGATGGACGAGGTCTGGCCAGGTGTCGCGGTCAGCGACGCATCGCTCTCGACTGCCATTCGCGAGTTGCGACAGGTGCTGGGGGACGATGGCTCGCAGCAGCGGTTCATCGAGACGCTCCGGAACCGCGGCTATCGCCTCACTCCGCCAGTCGACGAGCCGGCCTCGTCCGCGACGCAACCTGTAGAAGACGGCGACGACGCGGACCCCGCGCGATTCGATCTGTTGACCCGTCTCGGTCGCCGCCTGTTCCAGAGCGGAAGTCACGAGGATGCTCGCGCAGCCCACCGGGAGGTGGCGCACGTCGCGCGGCGAGACGGGGACGACGCGCGCTTCGTCCAGGCGGCGCTCGACTTCGCCGGAGACCTCGCGCACAGCGCGACGGGCGCCCATCAATCGGAATGCGTCGAGCTGCTCGAGGAAGCGCTGTCGCGAGGCGGCGCCTGTCCGCCGGGGCTGCGAGCGCGCGTCCGGGCACGCCTCGCACTGAACATCGCGCGATCCCGGCGCGACGAAGCGGTCGCCCTTGCCCAAGAGGCCGACGTCCTGGCGCGCGAAGCCTGCGATCCGGGAACCCTCGCCGAGGTTCTCCACGACGTCTTCATGGTTCTGTGGTCGCCCGACAATCTCGCTGCTCGTCAGCGAATGGCTGTCGAGATGATCGACGCCGCCGAGCGCGCGGGCGACGTCGCAACAGCGGGCTTCGGCTACCAGCTGCAGGCGGTCTCTTGCCTCGAAGCAGGAGAACGAGCGGCGGCTGAGGCCGCAAGTGTCGCCGCCTTCGAGCGGTTCTCACGCGGCCAACACGTCGGGCTTCGCGAATGGTCGGCCTGCTGGGAGGCCTGCACCGCGCTCCTGGACGGCCGTTTCGTCGAAGCGGAACGCCACGCCGCAGAAGCCCTGGGCTATGGCCTCGAGATGGACTCCGCGAACGCACCGATGATCCACGCGGTCCAGATCGCGTTTCTTCGCCTCGATCAGGGCCGGGTCGCAGAGCTGGAGCCATTCCTCGAACGGCTGGCCGGACCGCGGGCGAGCCTGGGTATCGGCGCCGCGCTAGTCCGCTACGAAGCCGGAGACATCGAAGCAGCGCGCGCGGAACTCGAGACCCGGGTCGCCGCACTGGACGCCGTCCCCCGCGACTCGGATTGGCTCTCGGCAATGACGATGCTCGCGGAGCTGGCGAGCCGCCTCGGCGACGCCGCGCGTGCGGGCACCTTGCACGACGCGCTTCGACCCCACGTCACCCAGTGCGTGGTCATGGGCATCCGAACCGCCTGCCGAGGATCGATGGCCCTCTATGCCGGCATGCTGGCGCGAACGGCCGGGCGAGACGAATGGGTCGTGCCGCACTTCGAGCTGGCCGTGAAGACGAACGCCCGTCTGAGAGCGCTTCCGCTGCTGGCCCGCGCGCAGCTGGAGCTGGCCGAGGCACTGCTCGATCGGGACGCCCCCGGCGACCGCGAGCGAGCCCGCGTCGTCTTGAGCGAATGCGCCGAGCTCCACCGAGGCATCGGCCTGCCGCCCGGCGAGCAAAGGGTGTCGACGCTGCTCGCTCGGCTGTAGTCCCCGGAATCAGTCTCCGAAGGGCGCGTCGAGCTGGTCGAACTCGAAGGCGGCCCAGACATCAGTCCGGGAAGTGGATGACCTGCCCGGGATGGATGGTGCTCGAACGCGATAGGCCGTTGGCGAGCAGGACTATAGGTAGATAGAGGTCGGCAAAGTCGGATGAAGGCTCGCCCCCCGATCTCGCTCGCGATTGCCGCCGCCTGCCTGGCGGATCCGGAATGCGGACAAGGACTTCTCGAGTCCCTGGAGACCAGCCCCTTCCGAGGAGCCGTGCGACGATCCGACTACCTGCAGGTAGTGGGTCATGTCTGGTCCGCCCCACGGGGCCCGAGTGGGGCTCGCGCAGGGTGAGCGGGGTTGTCCCGGGATCTCTCTGCAAAATCAACTCCTGTTGTGAGAGAGTGTCAGATTCGAGGGCGCACTCGACCCGGTCGTGCCCTCTTCCCCAGGTGACACTGGAGATCCCCCCGCTTGTCGCTGCTCCGAAGCTTGCGCCGCCGTCGATCCCGCGCCGACACGTCGAAGAGTCCCGGCTACCGCCTCGAGGCCCTCGAACCCCGACTGCTGCTTTCCGCCGATGGCCTGGCGCCCCTGGCCGTCGACCTGCTCGACGACGCCGACGGGCCGACAGTGCGCATCATCGAGTCCCTGGAAGCGGCGCCGGAGGCAGCGCGACCGGCGCCGGTCATCGACCTGATCCGGAACGACGCGGCACGCCTCGAATCGGTCGCCCTGCTAGGCGGTAGCAGCGAGATCCTGTTCGGGGACCCGGTTGCCGCAGACGCCCTCGGTGGCCGTGCGGCGGGGCCGGCACCCGCGCTGGTCAACAGCGGAACCGCCGATGCGGCCGTGTTCACGGCCACGGGCATGGCGGACGAGATCACGCTCTCCTTCAACGGCCAGGATCTGGTCCTCGATAGCAACGGAACCTTTGGACAGACGATCTTCCCCGTGCCTGCTGATTCGTTGCGGATCAACGCCGCAGGCGGAGATGACAGCTTCATCATTCAAGCGCTCGGAGCCTTCGAGGGCAGCTTGATCCTCGATGGCGGTGCGGACGAGGACACCCTCGATCTTGCCATGCTGCAGGACGGAGGCGGGGCCGCGAACGCGACCCTGGTCCGGTACTCGAACGGCACGGCCACAGCGACGAACGGCACAGTGACCGTCACCAGTACGCTGAACACCGAGATCTTCGTCGGCCAACGCGCGACGCTGGTCGAAGAAGGCATTCCCCAGTGGCTCGAGCAGGGGCCGGGACTCATCGAGGGCGGCGCCGTCGAGAACATCGCGACGGGGAACCCCGTGAGCGGCGCCGTGAACACGATCGCGGCGCACCCCTTCGACGCTGACGTCATCTTCATCGGAGCCGCCAACGGCGGCGTCTGGCGCACGATCGATGGTGGCAACCGCTGGGAGCCGCTCACCGACGAGTTCCCATCGCTTGCCATGGGCGCGGTCGCAATCTCGCCGCTCGACTCGAGCGGGAATCCGGTGGACGCGAACACTCCTCTCGGCGACCTGGTGATCTACGCCGGCACCGGCCAGTTCAGCAACCAGAACGACGGCGGGTTCAACGTCGGGCTGCTGCAATCGAACGACGGTGGAGAGACCTGGTCGCTCAACGCTTCGAGCACGCGCGAGAGCCGAAACCCCGTCGAGCAGCTCGCGCGGCTTCCCATCACGGCGATCATGCCGACCGAGAATCGCGTGATGGGCCAGCAGGTCGTCCTGCTCTCGACCCTGAACCACGTGGTCAACGTGAACGGCATGGCCGAAGTGCGGCAGCCGGGCGGCGTGTACCGGATCCTCGAGGGTGTCGCAGTGGCAGGCGAGCCGCTGTTCAGCTTCGACGGAAGCACCATCCAGCGCATCGCCAATCCCGCAGATCCGGCAGCGGGCGCCGGAAGCTTTGTCGACGACGGTTTCCGGGCCGGTCAAACAATCCGCATCCAGGGGACGACGGACAACGACGGGACCTACACGATCGCTGCGGGTGGCGTGACGGCGACCGGGCTGACGGTCGTCGAGCCGCTGATGACGGAGGGCACGCCCGCAGCCGGTGTAGCGGGCGTCGTGCTGAACGTAGACCGGGTCGTCACCCGCCTCTCCGGAGACGGGGCGAGCGCGTTGCCCGCGGGTGCGGTGAGCGACCTCGCTCGCGACCCGGGCAACCCAACGCGCTTCTATGCGGCGGTCCTGGAGCAGGGCGTCTACCGGACCGATGACGGCGGCGCCACGTGGGTCGCGGTGAATGGCATGGGGGCGACCCAGCTCGATCGCGTCACCGACGCAACGCGCGTCGTGCTGAGCGTCAGCGGGGCCGCCGACGGCGCGAATCATCCCGTCTATGCGGCCGTGATCCAGAAGACGATCTCAGCCACCGTTGGCGCTGTCGCGGCAGGAGCAGACGCACTCACCGTCCTGGACGCTGGCGTCTTCTATCCCGGCGACTGGATCGAGATCGACGGCATCGCCGGAGGCTTCCAGATCCAATCGGTCGACCATGCGAACAATCGCATCACGATCGACGTCCAGCCTCCGGGGGACCCCCTCCCTCCCCTCCGCCCCCTCCCCGACATCGCCGATGGGACGGATGTGTTCCAGGCGGGCGGCGAGGCCGAGCGGGTGGCTGGCGTCTACCGATCTGCAGACCTGGGCGCGAGCTGGGACGAGATGGGCTTCGCCGGCGACGCCGACGGCGGCCCGCACTTCCTGGGGCAGGCGGACAAGAACACTTCCCTGCTCGCGGACCGGACCGACCCGAACGTCGTCTTCATTGGCGGCGACTCCCAGGCGTCGAGCACCGGAAAGAACCCGAACCGGATCGGATCGACGGCCTTCGCCGGCAGGATCTTCCGGGGTGAGTTCATGGGCGCTGGCGTGAGCCAGTGGACGCCGGCCAGCAACTCGGGTGCCGCGCTCGTGGACACGACCATCACGGCCGACCTCGACTTCGAGGAACGGGTGCAGGTCCAGCTCGCCTCCTATGTCGGAGTTCCCGCGTCCGGTACGGCGGTGATCGCGGACGGCGACCTCAACGCTGGCGAGGTGGTCAGCTGGAAGGTCGGCGACTACGACGCAGGAACCAACACACTCACGGTCACGCGCAGCGCGCCCGATATGCACGGCGCCGGTGCGCGCTTCGTCATGGGAACGGGCCCGCACTCGGATTCCCGGGACATGGTGTTCGACGCCATGGGTCGCATCCTCGAAGCCGACGACGGAGGCATCTTCCGTCTGCCGAACCCGAACGCCGATGGCGCCGGCCCGCCGCGGCTTTGGGAATCGGTCAACGGCATCGACGCGCCGTTGCGAATCGCCGAGGTGATCGGGGTCGGTTACGACGCGCTGAACGACGTCCTCTTCGCCGGCAATCAAGACAACGGAACCGCCCAGCAAGGCGGCTTGCTGGGCGCGCTCGTCGACTCGGACGGCGACGGGCTCCCCGACGACCTGCTGCAGCGCTTCCGATGGGAACAGATCACCCAGGGCGACGGAAGCACGGCACTGGCCGTCCCCTACCAGAACAGCGCGGGCGAGATGCTCGTCGCCCGCTACGTCGTGGGCAACGGCTTCAGCAGCTTCCGCCGCTTCGATTTCAACGCCGGCGGCAATACGCTCGAAAGCGGTCTCATCACCAGCGTCGTCAACAACGTCATCACCGTCGATGCGGCAGCCTTCCCCGTGCCGAACGTCGCGACCGGCGCAATCGGCCTGCGCGGGCTCTCGGTGACCGTCGATCTCGGTGGACCGAATCAGGCCAGCTACCGGATCGTCGACAACACGGCGACCACGCTGACTGTCGTCGAGGACGTTGGCGGGGGAATGCCGCCCGTCCTGAACGCGGCCGATCTGGACGGGACCTTCTTCGGCGGCTACGTGCTGACGGGCACCTTCTTCGCCGACAACCAGGTCGGACTGCGTACACCGGGGGCTCCTGCCGGCGATGTACTCAGTGGCCTCGAGGCGGACGATCTCGACGAGGGCTTCCTGCCGATCCCGCTCGTGGCCAACGCGGTGGACGCAGAGCGCATGTTGATCGCCCGTTTCGGGCTGTACGCCAGCGACGACCGCCTCGAGACCATCGTTACGTTGCAGGGGGCCGGAGCGCAGTCGATCGCAGCCCTTGCGTACGGTGGTCACGTCCGCCTGAAGGGCGCCCCCCAGCTCCAGTTCGACGCGGCGGCGGGTGGCATGGACGCGCTCGTCACGCGCAGCGCGGGCGATTGGATGCGCGACGGATTTCGGCAGGGTGACGTCGTCGAGTTCGAAGGTGCTGGAGCGAATGACGGCCGCTTCCGGATCACGAGTCTCGTCACGACCGCTCCGGGCACGGTCGCCATTCGAGTCGTTCCCGAAGCGGGCAGCCCTGCGATCACGACGGCGGCTCTGGCCGCAGGCGCTACCGCCGAGTCGAGCACTGCGGAGCTGATCTATGCAGTCCGCGGCAATGAGTTCCTGACCCGCCTGCCGGGGATGGCGATCGCGAGGACTGTGCTCGAGGCCTTCTCGCCGGGCACCGACACCAGCGTCGGAATGGCCGAGCACACCGCTGGGGATCTGCGCGACATCGCGGTCGACCCGGACAACTGGCGCGTGGTGTACGCGATCGACGACGAGAACGTGTATCGAAGCGCCAATGCCGGACAGAGCTGGACCCGCATCAGCTTCGACCTGCCTCCGCTCAAGCTTCGAAGCGTCGACTTCGCGCGCACCGCCGACGGCACCGAGGTACTGCTCGTCGGGAACGCCACCGGGGTCCACCGCGCCATCCTGCCGGCAAACTTCGACCCGGAAAGTCCCCTCCCGGCGCGCCGCGACCTGCAGTTCGACGAGTTCGGCCGCGGTCTCCCGAACGCCCTCCTGCAACAGGTCGAGGTCGTCGACGTTGGCGGGAACCAGCGCTTGTTGGCAACGACCCTGGGCCGGGGCGTCTTCAGCCTGGATGCGGACCTCGGACAGCAGGGGGTGCTTCGCGTCGTGGGCTCGGCGGGTGACGACACGGTCGAGATCCGGCGCTCGCCCGGGAACGCGTCCCTGGTGGAGATCCTGGTCAACGGAGCGAACGAGCCGACCTTCACCGCGCCACTCGCGACCGTGGGAGCGATCCACTTCGAGGGCCTCGGCGGCAACGACACCCTCGTCGTCGACAGCCGCGACGGCGCCATCTCGGCGAAGGGTGGCATCGTCTTCACCGACGGTGCTGCGGGTGACACGCTGCTGTTGATCGGAAAGTACGTCGAACGCACCGACGCCGGCGGCAGCATCACGATCAAGGACGAGTTCGACGTCGCCACCCAGATCGTGACGCCCGGGGGCGCCACGGTCGACGATTCGGGCCTCAGCACCAACAGCTCGGTCAGCAAGGTTGCTGCGCTTCTCAAGAAGTTCGGTCAGGTCGCCAAGCAGCAGACCACCAGCCCCGAGCTGGCGCTCGTCGGTGGCTCGCTACCACGCGCGCTGGGCGGCAGCAGCCTCGGGCGGACCGCTGGCGTCTCGGACCCGCGCGCACAAGGCGCCGGCCAGCAATTCGGCCTGGTGGCCGAAGAAGCCAGCTCGATCGTCACGAGGCTCTTCGAGTCCGGCCCGAACGGCTTCGGGATCGACGAGATCGCGAGCTTCGCGGACCTGGCCGAGCTCGAACAGCGGATCGAGGCGCTCGACGACGTCAGTGACAACACGTCGCTCGCGGGTGACGTCCTGACCGTCCAGGTTCAGCGCGTTCTCACGGGCGTCGTCGACCTGGACTTCGAATCCGACGGGATCGTCCTCGACGGGGACCTCGGTGTCGCCGCGCGCGTCACCCTGAACGTGCTGATCGGCATCGACGCGGCTGGAGACGTCTACGTCGAGGAAACCGCGCTGCCCGAGCTGGTCGTCGACCAGATCAGCTTCGACGCATCCGGTGCCGTCGCAAGCGGGCGAGTCGGCTTCCTGCAGGTGCTGCTGAACGACGCGTCCGTCGTCGTGGATCCGAGTGTCGCGCTGGCAGTCGAGCTCGCAGCCGGTCGCCACAGCCTGACGGATCTCGACCTGTCGGGTCTGCTGACCGCGTCCGTCTCGCCGGGTACGCCCGCGCAGGATCTGGCGCTCATGGGCAATCTCTCGGTCGCCGCGCTGCTGCCGGGACTCGACGCGCCCTTCAGCCTCGCGAGTGCCGCCGTCGGCCTCACTTGGGACGACATCACGAACCTGTCCTCGTTGTCCGTGAGCCTCGATTCGAATCTGGATCTCTTCCGCCAGATCGACATCGTCGAGGTGCTCGATCAACTGCGCGAGCTTCAGCAGAACCTGGCGGTCTATCGCGTCGACATCCCGTTCCTGGAGAGCGGCCTCGACGAGCTGCTCGGGCTCATCGACGTCTTCGAGGAGCACGTCCTCGACCCCCTGGTCGATTCATCGAGCGGCTCGGCCAACGTCGAGACGGTCCAGGGCGTGGTCCGGCAACTGGCCAAGGCCGCGGGCTTCGACCCCACGGCGCTCGGGCTTGCCTACGACGCGGTGAGTGGCGAGCTCACCTGGGATCTGCGCTTCGACGCGGAGCTCTTCTCGCTGAGCGACGAGATCGAGTTCGGCTTCGATCTCGCCGAGGGCCTGGCGGACCTGTCCTTCGAGGCGCAGGCGTCCCTCGACGCGTCCCTGGACTTCGCGGTGACCTTCGGTGTCGATCTGGTCGACCTCGCGAGCGGCAGCTCGCTCGACGATTCCGTCTTTCTCCGCAACGCAACGCTCAGTGCCCAGCTCGCGGCCGTGGCCACGGGCATCGACGCGTCCGCGCGCTTCGGTTTCGTCGGGGTCGAGATCGTAGACGGTTCGTTGACGCCCACGGACATCACGCTTTCGATCTCGCTGCCGGACCCGGGAACCACAGCCGCCGACGGCCGCATCGCCCTGTCCGAGCTCGGTGCCCTCGTCACCCAGGTGCTGGCCGACCCCCTTGAAGCACTGGACCCGACGCTCACCGGCACAGCGACCCTGCTGCTCCCCATCGTCGCACCGATTGCAGGAATCACCGCGGCCAACCCCGTCGACGTCACCGTTTCCATCGACCTCGCGACGCTGACGCCCAGTATCGACGTCCCCGAGCTGTCAGAGCTCCTCAACTTCGACCGCATGAACGCGGCCACCTTCGTGAGCCTGCTCGGGCAGGCGCGCGACTTCCTCGACGGGGTTCGCGATAGCGAGTTGATCGCCAACTTCGATGTGCCCTTCGTCAGCGACGGCCTCGACGGCATCTTCGCCCTCGGCGACGCGTTCGGCGATGCCGTGCTCTTCGACGATCTCGATCTGGTCGAGCGGGGCGTTCGCGACCTGACGACTCTGGGCTTCAGCGCGTTGCAGTTCGCCGACGCGGGCGAAGGCCTCACGGGCGATCGCGCGCCCGACGATCTGGCCGGCAGTGAGGTCGAGTTCGTGATCACGAACGCGGCCTTCGTGGCGTCTGGCGCGATGCTCAGCTTCGACCGCACCGCCAATACGATCACGCGCAGCGACGGTGGCAGCTTCGTTAGCGACGGCTTCAAGAAGGGGAAGGGCTTCCGGGTGTCCGGCAGCCAGTCGAACGACGGTGTCTACCGGGTTCGCGACGAGGACGGATCGGTCACTGCGAACGTACTGTTCCTGGACGCCGCGCGTGACGACGGCAGCAGCAGCGGGAACAGCTACGACGATGACCTCGTCGACGAAGGGCCCGTCGACGCCCAGCTCGAGCTGGCCGTGCCGACGACGATCCACGTCACGGTCGGGCCAGACGACGACACCATCGACGAGCTGGTGCCGCTCATCCAGGCCGAGCTCGACGCGGCGGGGCTCGATGCCGTCAGCGTCGCGAACGTGGGCGGCTTTCTGAGCTTCAGTGCCACGACGGGCTCGCTCGAGCTGTCCATCGGAACACCCAAGCTGCTCGACGCCAACAACGAGGCGACCTTCCAGACCACCCAGGAGATGGCCGACAAGCTCATCGAGCTGTTCGGCTTCTCGGGGCTCGCGTACGACGCGACCTCGAACGAGCTCACCTACGAGCTGCACTTCGACTGGGAGCTGCTCGACATCGAGCTTCCCCTCGACTTCGGTCTCGACCTCGGCCCCATCGGCAACATCGGGACGATCGGCGATCCGGTCCTGCAGCTGACGGGGAGTGCGGGCTTCGACATGACCCTCGGTGTCGATCTCGGCGAGGTCCAGCCCAGCGAAATGGTCACGCCGGGCTCCTTGCTCACGAGTCTCGAAGGAATCGAGAAGCTCGTCGATGCCATCAAGAGCGAGTACGCGCTGACCGCCAGTACGCCGATGGCGTCGCTGTCCTCGGGCGTCTCGCTGCAGTTCAACGGCGCCAAGCTCGCGGGCAACCCGCTGCTTTCGTTCACCGGCGGCACGCTGACGCGGCAGGACAACCCCGACGTCGCGGCGGTCAACGGGAGCTTCGTGGCCGATGGCTTCGAGCCCGGTCAGCTGGTGGTGGTGAGCGGCTTCGGGGACGGCGTCGACGGCACCTACACGATCGCTCCGGCCGGGGTGGCGGCGACGACCCTGACCTTCGAGGAGACGCCTTCCGGTGCCGATGTTTCGACCGCGACGGGCGGAATCCAGGTCCAGGCGCTGAACACCATCACGCGAACAGCAGGCAGCCCCGGAAGCTGGGCGGCTGACGGCTTCCAGGCCGGCCAGGCGATCTCCATCTCGCGGGCCGGGTCGGCGAACAGCGGCGCGTTCGTGATCCGCGCGATCGATTCAGCGACCCAGACGCTCACGCTCGAGCGCTCGAAGGCGTTCGACGACGAGCTGTTCGCGCACACCAGCGAGGACCCGAACGAGGTCCGCATCTTCGGCGGCTCCGTGGTGCGCCTGCCCAGTGGCGGTGGCAACGCAGTCTTCACGGTCGACGCACCGTTGCTTTCGGGCAGCCCGTTCACGGTGACGGTCCTCGAGGCGCGAAACGACGCTACGCCCTTCGTCAGCGATACCTCGAACAACAAGACGCTGCTCGACCTGTCGCTCGACTTCGGTTCGGCGCTGAAGGAGGCCGAACTCGACGGCAAGATTCGCGTCGATTCCGTCGGAACCGATCTGGTGTTCACCGCCGCCATCGAGGCCCTGGGCACCGGCGACCTCGTCTTCGATGCCGTGACTCGGCGCATCCAGCGCAGCGAAGGCGACTTCGTCGACGAGGGCTTCGCGCCGGGCATGACGGTCACCGTATCCGGCTCGGGGCGGAACGACGGCGTCTACACGATCGCGACTGGTGGCGTGGACGTGGACGTCCTGACCTTGATCGGCTCGGACAGCCTGGAAGCCGAGACCAGCGGCGACGCCAAGCTCGTCGCGACCTTCGCCTTCGGCGTCACGCCGAGCGGTGCGAACGCAGAGACGCTCCTCGGCTCGGCGGCGCGGCTCGCCGCGAACCAGGACGACTTCGTCATCTATGCCGCCGGCGGCCAGCGCGTCGGGGTCTCTCTCGACGGCGCGACGACGCTGAGCGATGTGCTCGCCGCGATCAACAGTGCGGGGTCGGGCGCCTTCCTGGCCGAAGTCGATCCGAACGGCGATCGGCTTCGCTTGAGACAGACGCCCGCCATGGTGGGCGGGCCGATCGTCCGCTTCGACGCCGCTACGAACACCCTCGAGCGCCGGGACGGCGTCGATTGGAGCGCCGACGGCTTCGCGGGTGCGCAGTCGATCCGCGTCACCGGGAGCGAGTTCAACGACGGCGTGTTCACCGTCGCCAGCGTGAGCGGCACGACAATGACGCTCTCGGGCGCGTCGCTCACGGGCGAGACGCGCGCGACCGGACTCGGGATCACTCTCGCGGGCGACGATGTCTTCCGGGTGGTCCAGACCAACGGCTCGCCGGCTGCGAGTCGCCTGGGGATCCTCGCCAGCGACGCGACGGCCGATCGCAACGGCGACGGCGTCGTCGACCACACCGACGTCGACGGCATCATCCGCGGCGGCGTCATCGGCGGTGCGTCCTTCCTCGACCGCTTCTTCCTCGAGAACACCGAGCTTTCGGGCACGCTGGCCCTCGCCACCGCAGACGGCAACCCCATCGCGGTGTCCGGTGACTTCGGGTTCATCGAGATCCTCGCGGAGGGAAGCCCGGAGTTTGAAGCATCCGTGGCCATCGGTGTCGATGGCGGAGCAGACAGGCGACTCACCCTGAAGGAGCTGATCGACGGGCTCTCGAACCCGGGCTCCCTGATCGAGACCCCGACGGTGGGTGGCCCGCGGCTCGGCGGCAGCGCGACGATCCCGTTGCCCGCTCTCACCTTCGACGACGGCAATGGGGTCGGGCCGGCGACGATCACCCGCGAGCCGGGTAGCGGCGAGTGGGACGACGAGGGCTTCCAGGCGGGTGACCGCATCGAGATCACCGGGACCGCGAACAACGACGGGACCTATCTCGTGGCGGACGTCACCGCCGCCTCCCTCGAGCTGCACGCGGACGAGACCCTCGTCGACGAGACGGTCTCGAACGTCACCGTTTTTGGCGAGATCGGCAGCTTTCAGCTGGACATCAGCGTCGAGCCCGACATCAGCGGCCTGATCGGCGGCGAGCCCCCGAGTCTCCGCGTCACGCTCTACGACTTCGGCGACCCCATTGGGGTCGACTTCGACGGCGCCGAGGCGCCGGCCTTCGTCGACGAGAAGAGCTTCACCCTCGCTGGCGACCAGCGCGGCGACATCCGCAAGGACTACAAGATCCAGGCGAAGCTGGTCGGGGTCTCCGAGAGCATCAATACGGTGGTCACCGCAGTCAGTTTCGACTCCACCACGAGCAAGACCACAGTCACGGTCAGCGCGGGCGCCGGTCTTACTGCGAATCTCGCCGAGGTGACGGTCCGTCGCCCCCCGAGCATCGAGTTCGACGTTCCGGACATCGGCGATTTCGCGAAGTTCGACAACATCGGCATCAGCGAGATCATCGACGGGCTGATCGCGCTATCCGACTTCCTCGGCCAGTTCGAGAGCTTCGGCTTCCTCGACGATCCGATCCCGGTGCTGGACGTCTCCTTCAACGAGGTGCTGGGCTTCGCGGACGAGCTCGACGACGCCGTGCGCGAGTTCCAGCGCAACCCCGCTTCGGCGATCCAGCGCCTCGAGGACGAGCTGTTGCGGGCGCTCGGGTTGCCGGCGGCGCCCACGCTCACAGGCGACGTCTCGCTCGCCATCGCCGAAGACATGAGCACCAGCACCAGCACCATCACCGTCACGCGGGCCGATCCCGGCGGCGACTTCCTCGCGGACGGCTTCCTGCCGGGCATGGAGCTCACCATCTCCGGGCTCAGCGACTTCAAGGGCACCTACACGATCGCCGCTGGCGGAGTCTCAGCGACGACGATCACCCTCACCAACCCGATCGGTGCGGGCACGGCCAGCGAGAGCAAGCTCGGCATCGCACTGCGCGGCTCGCCGATGGGCGTGTTCGGGGTCGACCTGTCGTTGCGCGAGACCGTGAACCCCACCGGTCCGGCGCTGACCGGTGTCACGTTGAGCTTCGACGCGGCAGCCAGCGAAGGCCCGACCATCACGCGCAGCGGCGGAAGCTGGCTCGCCGACGGCTTCCTGCCCGGCCAGATCGTGGTGATCAGCGGCGCCGGGGCCAACGACGGGCGCTACAAGATCGGCTCTTCGACGGACGATGTCAGCGCCTCGGTGTTGACCCTGCAAAGCGAAGAGTCGCTCACCACGGCTGCTGGTGTCGCGGACGTCACCGTCGAGACGGGCGTCGACCTGCTGCGCATCGCGCTCGAGCTGGGCAAGGACTTCAGCGAGTCCTACGACCTCGACTTCGACCTGGGAGAGGCGGGCGTCCTCACGGGCCAGGCCGGCTTGCGGGCGAGCGGCGGTGCCGAGGCTCTGCTCGCCATCGGCTTCGACCTGGCGAGCCCCACGCAGATCTATCTCTTCGAGGACACGGCCATCGAGGCCAGCTTCAACGCCGGGGCGGACGACATCGACTTGCGCGCGGTGCTCGGGCCCTTCGGCGCCACGATCGAGAATGGCAGCCTCTCCATCGGCGGCGAGCCAGGCGGCGTACTCGATAATGGCGACCAGATCCTGCGAGCCGGCCTCGACTTCGACGGTGTGGGGAGCACCGAGGGCGGAATCCGTCTGATCAGCGACTTCACGGGCGATGCCGACGAGGACGAAGAAGACCGAAACCTCGCCGACAACTTCTCGGCCCAGCTCGACGGCGAGCTTCACGTCGAGCTGCCGGTGAACTTCCCGACCCCGTCGCGCCCCGCCGGCACGATCTTCTACGACATCTTCCTGAGCGCGGATACGAACGAGGGAGGCGAGAGCTTCCTGCAGGTCCGGGACATGGCGGGCAATCCCGTCAGCGACTTCCTGGACCCGAGCGTTCTCCGAGTCGCTCGTGCCGACGGGTCCTTTACGAAGGAGAACGGCCAGGCGGTGGGGATCGGGGACATCTTCGCCTTCGACCCGAGCGAGTTCAGCCTGATCGACAACATCCTGCTCGTGACGGACGGCGTCGATCTCTTCCTCGGCGGCCTGCAGGACGTACTGGACGGCGAGGTATTCGGCATCGAGCTGCCGCTCATCGGGGACCAGCTCGCCGACGGCGCCCGCTTCATCGAGGATCTGCGCAACGGCTTCCTTGCTGATTTCCGCGAAGCCGTCGAAGAAGCCGCCGACCCCAGCGCCAACTTCGTCTCGCAGCTGCTCTTCGACCTGCTCGGCTCGAACGAGAACGCGCTGGTCACGGACATCAACGACGCGCTGCGCGCGGCGGGTCTGGGCGGCCGTGTCGAGGCGCGGGCGACGATGGAAGTCGAGCGAGACCCGGACACCGACGAGGTCACGAGCGTTCAGCCTCGCATCGAGCTGGTCGTGCTCAACGTGGCGGCGAACACGGACGTGGATTCGCTGACGCTCACCGTGGTAGAGAACGGCGTCGCCGCTGCCGAGCTGGGGCTCGCGAGCGAGCAGCGGGTGCGCGACGGGCTCGAGTTCGGGGTCATCGGCGACGTCGCGAGCGAGCTGGGCATTCTCAGCGGGGACGCGACCTTCGAGATCCAGCTCGGCGACGAGGCTGCGGTCGTCGTGACCGTCGCTTTCGCGGACCCCGACGGCGCCGGACGCCGCACGGGCACGGCCGACAACCAGCGGGTGCTGGCCGCCCAGGGGCCGGCGCTTGGGCTGCTGCTCGATGCCAACGGCAACGAGGCGCGTGGCCCCGCGGACATCCAGCTCACCACCAACGTCAATACCGCGGGGGTGGACTTCGCGCAGTCGTTCATCCAGTGGGACTTGAGCCTCGGCCAGACCCTCGTCTCGGGTGCGGCCGATCTGGGCCTCGACATCGGTGTGCCTGGCCTGGCGCTCGAGACCAGCGGTGCCATCAATCTCGAGCTCGATTGGCAGCTCGACTTCGGGTTCGGGCTCAGCGGCACCGATGCCTTCTATCTCGTCGTCGACGACCCGACGGATCCCGACCGCAGCCCCGAGCTGACGGTGACCGCCGAGGTCACCCTGCCTGACGTGCAGCTCGTGGGCGAGCTGCTGTTCTTGCAGCTCACCGCCGACGCCAGCGCCGACACGCACCTGAGCGCCACCTTCGGGATCGATCTCTTCAACTCGTCTCTCGACGAAGGCGAGACCGATGATGGCCGCCTCGGCATCGCCGAGCTCGGCAGCCTGGGCATCGAGGCGGGCATCCAGGCGGAAGCACTGGCCGAGCTGGCGCTGCAGCTCGAGGTCAACAAGGACTTCATCCCGGCGGCGGTGGCCAGTGTCTTCCCGATGCTGCGCGCCGATTTCGTGTTGGACTGGAGCCTCGAGGCCGAGGACGGAGGCCTGCTTCCCTTCTCCGAGATCAGCGGCGACGCCATCGAACGCGGCCTCGAGCGGGTTGCCTTCGACAATACGCGCATCGATCTCGGTGCCTTCATCTCCGAATTCGTCGCGCCGGTGCTCGGGAAGGTGCAGGAGATCACCGACCCCCTGCAGCCGATCATCGACGCCTTCACGACCCCCATCCCAGTCATCTCGGACCTGACCTCGCCCACCACCCTGCTCGATCTCGCAGGCATCTACGGCACGGTGCAGACCGACTTGATCGTCGCCATCGCCGATCTCATCACGCTCATCAACGCGATCCCGACCGACCTCGATCCGGGCGAGACCCTGGAGATCGAGTTCGGCGACTTCGCAATCGTCGATCGAAGCCTGGGCATCAGCCTCGACATGACGCCTGCGGAGAAGATGCAGGCCAACGCCGGCACCACGATGGACCCGAACGCCCAGATCGACAGCCTCCCCGACAACAAGACGACCGGCTCGAGCACCTCTTCGTCGAAGAAGAAGGCCGGCGGCTTCACGAAGGCCCTGCGCGATTCGAACCTGTCGTTCCCCATCCTCACCGACCCCAGCCAGGCCTTCAATCTGCTGATGGGAGAGCCGGCGGTGCTCGTCGAGTACGACGTTCCCGTGCTCGACTTCGACTTCTTCTTCCAGAGCTTCACGCCTCTCGCCGGCCCGCTCGGGGTCGGGACCGGCGGCAGCCTGCGCGCGCTGATCGACTTCCACGCCATCGGCTTCGACACCAAGGGCATCACGGACTTCGCCGAAGGCGGCTTCCGCAACCCGCTGCTCATCTTCGACGGCTTCTTCATCGACGATCTCGACGATTCCGGGGCCGACGCCCCCGAGCTGACCTTCTCCGGCAGCATTCGTGTCAGCGCCGAGTTGAATGCCGTCATCGTTCGCGCCGGTGCCGAGGGTGGGCTCTTCGCCAAGGTCGAGTTCGATCTCTTCGACCCGGACCGCGACGGCATCGTTCGCGTCAGCGAGATCATTGGCAACATCGCCAACGAGATCAAATACGGCGAGCCGATCCTCTCGCCCCTCGCCATCTTCGACATCAGCGGCGCCCTGACGGCGCGCGCCTACGCGTTCTACGAAATCAACCTCCTCGTCGACACGATTCGCGAAGAGTTCGACATCACGCCGCCCATCACCATCGTCGAGTTCGAGACGGACTTCGTGCGGCCGCCGAAGCTCGCGACCGTGATCGACGGCGAAGACGGCAAGGTGCTGCAGCTGAACTTCGGGCCGTTGTCCGGCGACCGTCTCAACCGCGACCTGAGCGACTTCAGCGAGAGCGTGAAGCTCACGGGTGATGCGAGCAGCATTCGCGTCGAGAGCACCATCGGCGGGATCACCTTCGACGAGACCTATGACGGCACCTTTACCCGCATCATCTGGGACGGCGGCGAGGGCAATGACACCCTCGACCTCCGGGGCCTGACAGCTGGCCCCAGCCTCGGCTTCGACCTCAGCGGCGGCACGGGCAATGACCGCATCCTGCTCAGCAACAGCGTGAGCGGCCGTGCCCGGATCGAGGGCGGCGACGGCGACGACGTGATCCGAGGCGGTGCCGGGCCCGACGAGATCTTCGGCGGCGGCGGCAACGACACGATCCACGCCGGGAGCGGTAACGACACGGTCTACGGCGACGACGGCAAGATCGAGGACGATGACGAGGACGGGACGATCGACCTGCGTCGCGCCCGAGGTGGCGCGGGCAACGATCGCATCTTCGGCGAGGACGGCCTCGACATCCTGTTCGGCGGCGGTGGCGACGATCGGATCGAGGGCGGTAGAGGCGACGATCTCATCATCGGCGACGAGGGCATCGTGTCCCTCGACGAGCCTTCGCTCGTGGGAAGCCCCGAGCTGACCTTCGTGGTCGACGACCAGGGCCCCGACTCGATCGTGCGGGACAGCGGTCGCTGGTCGCCCGAGATCTTCCGGCTGAGCGGCAATCCGGTGCTCGAGTTCGCGGCGAGCTCGGTCACGCGTCTGGACACGGGGGACGGCGGCAGCTTCATCGACGACGGCTTCGAGCAGGGCCAGATCATCGAGATCGACGGCACCGACAACGACGGCAGCTACCGCATCGCGGAGCCCGTCACCGACGGAGTGCTCGTTCTCGAAGACGTCGACGATCCGGACGAGCCGCTCGAGTTCACGCTCGGAATGACGGACCCGCTCGACGACGTCTCGATCGAACGCCTCGCCGACGCACGCTTCGAGGCGGGCCGCGTGATTCGCGTCTCCGGGACGACGGCCAACGACGGCTTCTACCGCGTGGCCAAGGTTTCGGAGGACGGGCTCACGCTCTTCCTGGAAGCGGGAGACGCACTCTCCGAGCTTCCGGATCCCGCGCTCGAAGGAGCCTTCCTTCCGGAAGTCACCAGTTCCGCGATGGTGTCCGCCAGTCGCCGTGTGCAGGACACGAACCGCGGCCTCAGCGGTGGCAACGATCGCCTCTACGGCGGCGGCGACGAAGATCTGATCTACGGCGGCAAGGGCGACGACTTCATCGACGGCGGCAGCGGCATGGACGTCGTGTTCGGGGAGTCGGGCTTCGACGAGATCGTCGGCGGCACCGGAAACGACCTGCTGGTGGGCGGCAACGAGGCGGACTTCATCGACGGGGGCCGGGCCGAGCTTCGCAATGGCGAGACGATCCTGTTTACGGGCCGGGTGGAAGACGTTGGGCTTGGAGGTCTCGATCCCGCCGATCCGAGTTCGATCGGGACCGGTGATCTCGTGATCCGCTTCGACGGCACCTGGGAGAACGACGGCTTCCGGGTCGGACAGACGCTGCGCTTCTCGGGAGACCAGGTCGGCACGTACGAGGTCCTTGCTTTGGATGATCGGGTCATGACCATCGACGTGGTCCTGGACTCGACGCCCATCACCGACGAGCTCACGATTTCGGTGATCCCCGAGCTCGACTTCATCCAGGCCGGCTACAGCGGCGCCCTCGCCTTCGCCGACAACAGCCCCGACCCGGACACCATCACACGCGACGACGGCACGCTTTGGATCGACGACGAGTTCGACATCGGACAGACGATCCGGATCGCGGGCACCGCCGACAACGACGGCGACTACAGCATCGCGTCCATCGATGGAGCCATCCTCTTCCTCGACCGCCTGGACCGGCTCGTGACGAGCGACGCCGCGTCCGCGACGGTGTCTGCCTCGACGATCTCCCGCAGCTACGGGTCCTGGATCGAGGACGGCTTTGCGCCGGGTCTCGATGTCACCTTCGCGGGTGCGGACGCAGGCGCGAACGCTTCGACGCGCACGATCGTGAGTATCTCGGAAGACGGCACCCGACTCGAGCTCTTGCCGGACGAGGCCCTTGTCGATGCGACTCACGTCGCCGACGTTTCTGCGGTGCTCGCCGACTCGGACGCGGCCGATACCGGGAACGACGGCAAGGACCTGATCGAGGGTGGCGCGGGTGGCGACGTGCTGCACGGCGGCGACGCGGCGGATCGGATCTTCGGAGGCCGCGGTGCCGACCTGATCTTCGGCGACGACGGCGACGACGACCTGATGGGCGATGCCGACCCCGACGTGATCCACGGCGGCGCGGGCCACGACATGCTCATCGGCGGAGCCGGTGCGGACGACATGTTCGGCGACGACGGCGACGACGTGCTGCGTTCGAAGATGGGAGACGACTTCCTCGTCGGTGGCGAGGGTGGCGACACCTACCGGGTGCCGTTCATGGGTGGCAGTACCGTCCGCATGGTCGACATCGTCGACCGTGGCGTGACGGGAGCCGACGCCTTGATCATCGAGGGCACTTCGGACCCCGACGCCTTCCTGTTCCGCGCCAGCGCCATCGATCCGAACCGCGCCTTCGTTGCCCTCATCAACGACGTCGACGCGGGCCGGGTCGAGCGCATCGACTACCGCACGGATCTCGAGTCCATGCTGGTCTTCGGGTTCGACGGCAACGACTTCTTCGCGCTGGACGACAACCTGGCCACCATGCAGGTGTTCGGCGGCTACGGGGCGGACCGCTTCCAGATCGGTCAGCTCTTCAAGTCCGAGCGGACCGCGGAGCCGGATGTCGAGCGCACCTTCCCCGACGGAAGTGTCGAGGCCGGGACCGACCAGATCGGGGACGTCACCGGCATTCGCGACGTCGACCAGCTTTCGACCATCCTCACGACCCGCGGCTTCTTGAGCAACGGCATCACCGTGCCGGCCACCTTGAACGGCGACGAGGGAGAGGACGAGTTCACCGTCTTCCACAATCGCGCGGTTCTCAGTCTGAACGGCGGCGACGACGACGACTTCTTCACCGTGCGGGCCTTTGCGCTGGACGGATCCTTCGAGCAGGTAGACCAGCGCGAACGCACGGATATCTCGGGCAACGGCGGTGCCGACTTCGTCCAGTACGTGGTGAACGCGCCGGTCAACATCGACGGCGGCGACGGCCTCGATACGGTCGTCGTGATCGGCACCGAGTTCTCGGACGACTTCGTGGTCACCGAGGACGGCATCTTCGGCGCCGGACTCTTCGTGGCCTTCGTGGGGATCGAGATCCTGCGGGTGGACGGCGCCGAGGGTGACGATCGCTTCTACGTACAGAGCACCAACGAGAACGTCCAGACGGTGATCTCGGGTGGCCTCGGCAGCGACACCTTCGACGTGGCCGGCGACACACCGCCGGTGATCAGCAACGACCTGCTGGGGCACAGCGGCATCATCACCCACAGTATCGAGAGCGGAGACCAGCGCTATAGCGCGATCCCGACGGACGGCATCTCGGCCAACGTCGCGGACAACGACGAGCCGGGCGTCGTCATTCGCGTGACGGACGGCGGCTCGCGGGTGGTCGAGCACAGCCTCGAAGACGGTCTCGACCTCGATGCGCTGATGAGCGCGGGCTTGATCTTCGACAGCTACACCGTGGTTCTCTCGCGCAAGCCCGCCGGCACGGTGACCGTCACGGCCACGGCACCGGTCCGCGGCATCCGCGGCGTGAACGGCGAGATCATCGAGATTCCGCAGATCCAGTTCGTCTTCCCCGACCCGGAGACGGGTGACCTGGAGACGGACGAGACCACCGGCGAGATCATCGCGCTGCGTGGCATCGAGCTCGAGTTCAACGAGGCGACCTGGGACATTCCGCAGACGGTGACCTTCAAGGCGGGCGAGGACGATCTCGTCGAGGGCCAGCATTTCGGCAGCATCCTCCACAAGGTCACCGCAGAAGAGACGATCGCCGGATCGATCAGCGACGGGCCGTTCTTCATCGGCGACGCGGCGGTCGAGTTCATCTCTCGTGACGTCGGTTCAGAGATCCGACGAGCTTCGGGCAGCTGGGCGGCGGACGGCTTCGCGAGCGACGACTTCATCAAGATCTCCGGCTCGCTGTCGAACGACGGGCACTACATCATCGAGTCGATCTCGGTCGATGGGCAGAGCCTGGTTCTCAGTACGCGCGACGAGCTCGCGAACGAATCCGGTACCTCGAACGTTCTGGTCACGGTCTCGAACGCCACCTTCCGTCGCTCCGATCCCGATGGGGAGGCCCGCCTCTTCTTCGCACCCGCCGAAGACGACCTCGACTCCATCCGCCGCACGAAGGGCAGCTGGCTGGACGACGGCTTCGAGGCCGGCCAGTGGATCGAGGTTCTCGATTCCGACCAGAACTCCCGAACGATGCAGATCGAGCGTGTGAGCCAGACGATCCTCACACTCGCCGAAGACTTCGAGATCGAGCGCGAGGGGCCGCTGGTCACCGGCGAGGTGACGATCCAGGCGGCGGCGCCGCGTCTGCGGGGCCCGGCGGGTCTCGAGTTCCTGGGCAACACCATAATCCGCACCCAGGACAGCTGGATCGGTGACGGATTCCGGCTCGGAGACACGATCCGTGTTCGCGGCTCGGGGTTCAACGACCTCGACGACTACGAGATCGTGGCCATCGACGCCCTCGTCATCACGGTGGACCGCGTTCTCGTCGACTCGGGCTCGCCGGTCTTCGGGGTCGGGGTGACGGTTCCGGTGATCGAGACGGACACGATCTCACGTCTCTTCTCCCGGGACGACATCGATGTCTTCACCTTCGCGGTCGACGAGCAACTGCCGACCGAGGGCGAGGGCCTCAAGGGCGCGACCATCCGTCTGATCCGCGGCAGTGGCATCGGCCAGGAAGCGTTGATCCTCTCGAACACCGAGAACACGATCACCGTCCGCGACGAGTTCCGCGGCGAGATCACCGCGGACACGCGCTTCGAGATTCGCCGCTACCACCTGCTCGCCACGCCCATCGTCCCGGTGCGCATCGAAGACGACGAGCGTGGGTCGGTGATCATCCAGCAGAGTGGCGAGGGGACGACCGTCTTCGAGGGGGCCCAGTTCGTCCCGGGGACGGCGCTGTTCGGAGGCGCGGTCGACACCTACGACGTACGGCTGTCGGTCGCTCCGCTCGAAGACCTGACGATCTCGCTCGACGAGATCACCGTGGAGGGAGCCGCCGACGAGCTCGTCTTCGTCCCGATGACCCTGGCGCGGGCCGAGACCATATTCTTCGAGCAGGAAGGAGGAGACGCGCCCGAGTCGTTCATCTCGCGCGCCGGCGGGAGCTTCCTCGACGAGGGCTTCGCGCCTGGGCAGACCATCTTCGTGGTGGGCTCCGGGGCCAACGACGGGACCTACGTGGTGGCCAGCGTCTCGGACAGCTCACTGCAGCTGACGGGCGAGCACCCGCTCGTGAACGGATCGACGACGACAGCGGTCGTCGGGGTCGTACCCGACCTGACGGCGCCCTCCGAGCTCACCTTCAGCGCCGACGACTGGTATCAGCCGCAGACCATCGCCGTCATCGCCATCGACGACCTCGACCGCGAAGGCTTCCACAGCGGCTTCATCACGCACACGGTGAGCGGCGGCGGCGCGAATTACGAAGTGCCGCTGGTCGTCGGCGGTGCCCGACCCGTCGACGCCGATCGCCTGGCGGTGGACATCGGCGACGACGAAGTCCCCGGCGTGCTGATCGAAGAGACCGGTGGCTCGACGAACGTCAGCGAGAACGACGAAGCGGATGCAACCGACGATTCCTACACGGTGGTGCTCACGCACCGGCCCACGGAAGACGTGCGCGTCACCATCCATCCCGAGGGTACGCGCACGACTCGCGGCGACGTCATCGTCCACCCCCAGAACGCGTTCCCGAACATCTCTGGCGCGGCTGAGCTTCGCTTCGAGGCAGACACCATCACGCGAAACAACGGCGACTGGCGGGCCGAAGGCTTCCGCGACGGGGAGACCATCACGGTCACCGGGGCCGGCGCCAACGACGGCGTCTATGTCGTCGAGGACGTCTCGGACGACGGCCGGACCCTGGATCTCGTCGAGAGCACACTGACGGACATCGGTCCGGTCACGGACGTCCAGGTGACGGGCGCGACCTTCCTTCCGAACGTCCAGGTCAGCGTCTCGAGCCAGGGATACACGGCCAATCCCGACGGCAGTCTCACCCTGGTCTTCACTCCGGACGACTGGTCGACGCCCCAGGTCGTCACGGTGCAGGGCATCGACGATCACCAGATCGACGGCGGCGACACCAAGGAATTCGCGCCGATCGCGAACATCATCAACAAGATCAAGGGCCCCCTGCGCATCGAGGGCGAAGGTGGCTCGGGCTCGACGTCGGGGCTCGACATCGACCCGCTGCGATTGCCCGGCGAGACCAACCTCAAGGACTCGACGGGCGTCGTCCTGGCGCTGCCGGCGGGCTTCGATCCGCTCTTCAGCCTGGCGGTTGGCCCGGAGGCGCTGGCCACACTCGGGTTCGAGGACCTCGCGACGGCGACGCTCGAGATCACCCGGGGCCTCGCGGGCGGTGCCTTCGGCGAGGCACGCCAGGTCATCGGCTTCGAGCGGCAGGGCGACGGCACCGTCGTTCTCCTGCTCGAAGAAGCCTGGACCGTGATTCCGGACGTCGTCGCCGATCCCGGCCTCGAGTACGCGGTCTCCACCACGAACCCGAACCTGCTCGTCGACGAGACGACGCGGGTCGACCTGCTGCGGGTCTTCAACAGCGAGAGCGTCGCCGACGACTTCGGACGCCTAGACGGCAGCTTCGAGTTCAGCGGCGAGGGCCGGGTGCAGGAGGTCTTCCACATTCGCGGCCTCGGTACGGGCCCGGACCTCGCGCAGCGTGGCAGCGTCATCGCCGGGGGCATCACCTACCTCGACCTCGAGAACACCACGCTCTTCCTGGGGAGCGGCGACGACCGGCTGATCGTCGAGGACACCCAGACCCGGGACGATGACCCGGCCACGAGGGACGCCGACGAGAGCTACCGGACGGTGACCCTTGTCTATACCGGCCTCGGCGACGACGACGTCCGCGTGGACCTGCAGGCCGGGGGCGACGTCGTCGCGACCGGCACCGTGACCGCGGGGGCCATCCGGACCCTGAACGACTCGTTGGCCACGTTCGCCCCCGGCAGCCTCGCCGGCTTCCTCGTGCGCGTGACGACCCCCCAGGACGGAGACGAGCCGCTGGTGCAGACGCGCCAGATCGGCACCAACAGTGAGAACGAGATCCGGGTCAGCGTGCCGTGGGACGCGATTCCAGGTGCGACGAGCAGCTACGAGATCGTCTCCACGGGTGACGGCTTCTTCAGTCTGGACGTGGGCGGAGTCATCACGCGCCCGGATGTCGAGAGCGACGACGACTTCGTCGATGCGACTGCCTCCGACCTGCCCCTGGTGGTGTTCGGCGGCGACGGGGCGGACACCCTCTGGGGCGGGAGCGCCGACGACATCCTGTTCGGCGATCACGGTCAGGTCGACTTCTTCGATGCCAACGACCGCATCGTCACGCGCCTGGGGCATCGCCCGGACGACCGTCGCGGCACGGCCGCGGATTCGTCGAGCGGGACGACCCTGGTCGTCGAGGCGATCACCGACGGGCTGGGAGCGTTTCCTGTCGAAGACGGTGGTCTGGTAGGGCTCGTCGTGCGGATCACCGACGGAACGGGCTTCCCCCAGACCCGCACCATCATCGCGAACACTGCGGACACGATTACTGTCGACGAGCCCTGGGACGAGGTCCCCGACGCGAGCAGCCAGTTCCTCGTGACGGGCATCCCCTCGAACCAGACCAACGGCGTCGACCAGCCGCTGCGCTTCCTGCGCAGCGTCGAGCTGGGCGCCGAAGACACGGTGCGAGACGATGTCCTGGTCGGCGGTCTGGGCAACGACATCTTGATCGGCGGGCCGGGCAGCGACCAGCTCGACAGCGCAGCGCCTGACCGCCAGGACGAGATCCTGATCGGTGACGATGCGCGCATCACTTTCGGTGGCCACGGCGTCTTCGACGCGGGCGACGAAGCGTCGACGCTGAGCTTCAACTTCGGCGCGCGCAGCGCGGATGCGACGGTCGCCGGCACAGCCGGCGCCCCGGGCGCGAGCGCCTCGGGCTGGAACAACCTCCCAAACACCGGCAGCGGCGTCTACGGCGACGCGGTCGCCGAGGTCGTGCGCTTCGACGATGGTCGGGTCGCGAGCGGTGTCCAGGTGGCCTGGGGTGCGGATCTCGAGGGCGACACCCGGTCGGCGCGCAGCCGCGCCCACGAGGGCATCGACCCCAGCGACGACGACCTGCGCCTCTTCGACGGATTCTTGCAGGCTCCGTCCGGGACGACCCTCGGCGTCGACGTGCAGGGTCTCGGCGCCTATTACAGCAGCTACGACGTCTACGTCTATCTCGACGCCAGTGACAACCGCACGACCGCGGGCGACGCGGTGCAGGGCGTGAGCCTCGGAAGCAGCACCTTCTACCTGGACGACGCGCAGGGCAACACCTTCGCGGGCAGCTACGTGGAAGCCGCCGGGACGTCCCGCGCCGGCGCGTCGAGCGGCAACTACGTGGTGTTCCGGGGCGTGACCGAAGACGTCGCGAAGCTCCGCATCGAAGGCGCCGCGAGCAACGGCGCAACCATCAGCGGCCTGCAGATCGTCGGAACCCACCACCGGATCGACCGACTCGAGAGCCTCTTCGGCAGTCGAGATGGCGCCGATCTGATTTCCAGTGGCGGAGGCGCGGACCTGATCCTGGGCGGCGGCGGAGCGGACACGATCACCAGCTTCGGCGACGAAGCCTATGGGGCTACGGACGGCGACATCGTGCTCGGTGACGGCGGCACGCTGATCCGGGTCGACGGCGACGTGCGCGAGGTTCGTACCCTCGATTCCGTCTTCTCCGGGTCGGACGACATCATCACCGGCAACGGCCAGGACCTGGTGATCGGCGGCGCTGGCAGCGACCGGATCGATGCCGGTGTCGGCGCGATCACCAACGGCGACGTCCAGATCCTGAGCTTCGCCTTCAACGCTACGAGCCCGGACAGCGAGATCGAAGGCACGGCGGGTGCGGTTGCCGCCGGCAGCTGGAACAACCTGGGTGAGGGCTCATCGGAGGCGCGAGGGGGCCGCGGTCTTCCGGACGAGCTGCGCTTCGACGACGGCAGCGTCGCGGATGGCGTCGAGATCAGCTGGGGCCGCAGCGACCGTGGGAACGACCGAGCCGATGCGGCGGGCCACTCCGAGATCGATCCCGACACCGACAACGAGCGGCTCTTCGATGGCTACCTGACCGCGGACGTCGGCAACGTGCTGGATGTCGGCCTTTCGGGTCTCTCGACCCACTTCGCAAGCTACGACGTCTACGTCTATCTCGATGGGGCCGAAGCGCTTGGCCAGGGCGTCGTCCGGCAGATCAGCGACGGGAGTACCACTCTCTATCTCGCGGACCCGGCGGGCAACACCTTCGCGGGTGAGTTCGTCGATGGCAGCTCGCTCGACCCGGCGACCGCGGCGGCGGGCAACTACGTGATGTTCCGGGGTCTCAGCGCCGACGAGCTGACGATCACCGTCGGCAGCGGCGATTCGGTCCCGGCCCCTGTTCTTTCCGGCCTGCAAGTGGTCGGCGGTTCCGACAAGGACGTGGTCGTGATCGGGGGCGACCACGACGACGACATCGTGATCGGAGACCAGGCGCGTGTCTACCTGCTGAACGGCATCGTCCAGCAGCTCTTCGCGGAAAGCGACCCCGGCCTGCTCGGTCTCGCGCGCGACACCTTGTCGGGTGGCGCCGGGTCCGACTTCCTGCTGGGCGGAAATGACGCCGACGTGCTCCGCGGTGGCGCCGGCAGCGACGTGTTGTTGGGCGACGGCGGGTCGCTGCTGCGCTTCGAAGGACGGAACGCGACGCCGACAGTGGACGGTGGCCGGGGAGGCGCGGACATCCTCGACGGCGGTGCTGACGACGATTGGCTGTGGGGCCAGGCCGGCAACGACACCTACTCGTTCAACGGCGGGCGTCTGGGACACGACCGGATCGAGGAAACGGACGGTCGCAGCGGTGTGCCGAACGACGCGCTCGACACCCTCGACTTCAGCGGCTTCGATTCTCGGATCACCTTGAAGCTTTCCGAGGCCGGGACCCAGCAGTTCGGGCACATCGGCAATACCAAGCTGCCGGAACTGGAACTCTCCCTCTCGTCCGGTCAGGCCTTCGAGGCCGTGGTTGGAAGCCGCTTCGACGATTCCATCGCGGGCAACGATCGCGCGAACATCCTGAGGGGCGGCGCAGGCGACGATCGGATCGAGGGACAGGGCGGCTCGGACTTCATCGACGGGGGCGCGGACGACGACAAGCTGAAGGGTGGCCGCGGCGATGACGCGATCTACGGCGGACCCGGGAGCGACAAGCTCGACGGCGGTCGCGGACGCGACACGCTCTTCAAGGGCAGCCTTGGGGGCGCCGCCGCTGCAGTGAGGGTGGAGCCGATCCGCAATCCGGGCGCGCTTCCCTTCAGCGCATCCTTCGAGGCGATGATGAATCTCTCGAAACTCGAAGAGCGGATCTGGGGTGGCTTCGAGGCGCTGCCGGCAGACTACGCGGCGCGGGTGCTGCCCTTCGACCGAGACGATCTCGACGATCAGGATGAGATCTACGCGATGCGGGAGATCGAACTCACCCTCTGACGTTTGCGCCTGGTCTCGACGATCAGTCCGGGAAGTGGATGACCTGCCCGGGATAGATGGTGCTCGAACGCGATAGGCCGTTGGCGAGCAGGACCTGATCGATCGGAACGTTCTGCGCCTTCGCGATCCGGTCGATCGTGTCGCCTCGGCGCACGGTGTAGCTGCGCGATCCGGCGCGGACCCCGGTCTCGATCAGAAGCCTCTGTCCGACGGCGAGCTGGTCTCCGCGGAGCCCGTTGTCGGCCTTGATGCGGTCGACGGTGGTGCCGTAGTGCGATGCCAGGCTCCACAGGCTGTCGCCCTGGCGGACGGTGTGCCTCTGGGACGCCGCCGGAGCGCGGTTGGCGGAGACCGCGGGGGTTCCGCCGCCGCGCTGGGGGATCTTCAGGCGCTGGCCGATGGAGATGCGGTGGCGGCTGCGCAGGCGGTTGGCCTTCACGATCGCGTTGACCGAGGTTCGGTAGCGGCGCGCGATGGTGGAAAGTGTCTCGCCGGGCCGGACGCGGTGGCGCGCGTAGCTGAGCTCGGGCGGAGGGACGTAGGCCGGCAGTGCGGCGAGCGTTGCGTCGAAGGTCGGAGTCACCGTCTGGGGAACCCGGAGCGTATAGGTCTCGGCGGGGGTGGTCCCGCGACGCAGCTCGGGGTTCAGCGCGGCGATCGTCTTCGGTTCCAGGCTGAGGGCGGCGTCCAGGTCGGCCAGGCGCACGTGTCGGCCAATGGGGACCGTCTCGTAGGCGACCGGCGGCAGCGGATCCGGCAGCTCGAAGCCGTACTTTTCTGGATCGCTCACGATCAGCAGAGTCGCCATGAAGCGGGGCACGTAGCGCGCCGTCTCCCTCGGAAGCTCACCGTAGAGGTCCCAGAAGCGATCCAGGTAGCCGTTCTTCTGGCGGCGGATCAAGCGCATGACCCGGTTCTCGCCGCAGTTGTAGCTCGCCAGCGCCATCGTCCAGTCGCCGAACAAGCCGTGAAGATCCGTGAGGTAGGCGATGGCCGCGCCAGTCGACTTTTCCGGGTCCATGCGCTCGTCGATCCAGTGGCTGCGGTCGAGGCCGTAGCGCGAACCCGTCGACGAGATGAACTGCCACATGCCCAGCGCTCGCGCCGAGGACAGTGCACCCGTCTTGAAGCCGCTCTCCACCAGCGGGAGCCAGCTCAGCTCCTCCGGGAGCCCCGCCTCGCGCAACCTGCGCACGATCATCGGACGGTACTGTCCCGACCGCCGGTACGAGTCGATGAAGAACTGTCGTTCCGGGCCGCTGAATCTCGCGATCTCGCGCTCGACGTGCGCGTTGATCTCGAGGGGGATCGGTGAGTTGAGCTCGGCGGCGGAGGTCAGCCGCGAGCCGTAGATCTCGACGACGCGGCGCGAAATGAGGTGGCGCAGATCGTCCTTCTGCTGCATCACGCTCGGGTCGTCCGGGATCTGCAGCAGCAGCTCGTAGGCCACGTCTAGAGTGCCGAGCGCGGCTTCGATGTCTCCCTGCTGCCAGAGCGACTGCGCAGATTCGCACGCTTCCAGCGCCTCGGCGACGAGGAGTGCCGGGTCCATTTCGCCAGGCCCGACGATTGCGTGCGCATCGGCGTCGACCGCGGACCCATCGCCGGGGTCAGCGAGCCCGTGAGTCGGCCCCGCTGTCTGGGGTCCCGCCGCACACCCCGCCAGCACCAGCACCGGAACCAGCAGTGCCTGCGCGGCAAGCGCGGCAAACGATCGCTCGTGGCTCTTCAGGACCGACTTCAAGACAGCAACCCCCCGATCAGATCTCACGCGTCCATCCTACTACGATCGTGGCCGCACCTGGCACACCACCGGATAGTTCGAGGACCGGCACGCGACGTGGGTTCCACCCCCCGGCGTGGTCCAGCCCTTCTGGAATTTTCGCACTGGGTTCGACGCTGCGTATCGCTGCGCCGCAGCTACCTCTCTGGTCGGTCCGTTGGGCCCCGGGCTCAAGCCCCGCGTGCCGCGCCGGGCGCTCGGCCCAGCCTCAGGCCGGTCTTCCCGCCTGTTTTCAATGACTTCCGAGTCCGGCCGTGCAAATCTGGAAAGCCGGGAGGCTCCGATGTTGGATCCTGGGCGGGGCAGAACGCACAAAGTACTCGCGCTGGCTCTCGCGCTCGCGGTCTGCCTGTCGGTTCCGGGCTGCCTGACGAAGTGGGTCTACGACAAGTACGACCATGCGCCGATCGAGAGCGCGTGGATCCGGGTCGAGAGAGCGTCCCCGGACACCATCCGCATGCGCATCGGCACGCGATACCGGGGTGTTGTTGACAAGAAGACCAAGGTCCGACTCGACCCCGAGCTGGATTCGTGTGAGTCCGTGAAGGTCCGGACGCGAACGACGGAAGGGGTGAGGGTCCTCGAGCCGGGGGTTCGATATGACCTCAGCCTGCGGACGGTCCTGGACAGCGGCGATGGCGCATATCCCGACCTTGGCGGTGTCCCCGGTGAAGATTGCACGGTCTCCATCCTGTTCTCGACCTACGCCGAGGACCTGTCCCTCGCCGCCGAGAACATCGAGGGGAGGCTCGCTCGGGCGACCATCGACAGCCCCCCGAACGTGGTGATGCTGGCCGTGGCGATGCCGGCGACGGTGGTGGCCGACCTCACGGCGCTTTCGCTCGTGATCGTCGCGATCTGCGTCGCTGACGCGGAGTGCGGACGAGAGCTTCTCGAGTCCCTGGAGACGAGCCCCTCCGAAGACCCCTGCGACGACCCCATTACATGCCGATGATCGACGGCAGGCTGTCGGCGACGGGAAACTACGACCGGTCGCGGGTCGTACGATGCGCTCGACGCTTTGCCAGCAGGGTCAGTGCCAGGCATCCGGCGAGCAGGCCCGCGACGACGCTCGGTTCGGGCACCTCGGTGGCACCGACATCGCAGACGACGCTGCCGTTCTGGTCACCGTCTGCAGGCCTGGGTAGACCGCGTTGGTCGAAGGGCGGACAGTCGAAGGGGTCGCCCGCGTCGATTACCGGGCTTCCGACGGCCGGGAGATGCGTGACGGTCGGGCCCCCGTTGTAGGCGAAAGGCTCGAGCATCGGATCGGTCTCGGTCTGGTCCGCGACATGCGTCAGGTTGCAATCCCCGCTGGCGGTGCTCGTCACGTTGTAACCGAAGGACGTGATGGCATGGGTGCTGAACGAGCACTCGTCCGGGATTCCCCCGGCGAGATTGCCTGCCAGGATGCTGTTGTGGAAGACGGAGAGCTCGAGGAGGAACACGCCGCCCGGAGAAAAGCCGGCCGAGTTGTCGTAGATCGTGCTGCTGTCGATGATGGCCCGCGAGGCGAAGAAGGCCCCGGTCGCGTCGGCGTCGTTTCTGCTGATCGTGCTGTTGTGCAAGTAGAGATTGCCGAACTCACCGGCTCCACCGTTGGTGGCGATGGTTGCCGTGTTGTCCACCACGCTGCTCCCCGTGATCCATGCATCCCCCAGGAAGAGCGGTAGCGCTCCCGAGTTGAAGGTAACCGTGGTGTCGACGACCTCCACCGGGAAGGGCTCACCGGAAAAGAAAGCACCGGTCGACACCGAGCTGATCGCGGAGCCGCGGCGGGCGTCGTTCCCGTACAGGAAGGCCCGTTCGACCCGGAGGCTTCGACGCGTGGTGATGGCGCCGCCATTGTCGAGACCGGCGTCGCCCCCGGTGATCGAGAGATCTTCGATTCGCGTGAGTTCGGGTGCGTTCGTTGCTGTGTGATCGGGCGCGCCCACGTCGAAGACGCGATCGAGACCGCCGCCATTCACGATCGTCGATCCGGTCCCGGCCCCCCGGATCGAGACCGGCGTGTCGAGATCGAGGTCTCCGGTTGCGGCGTTGTCCTCGTCGGCACCTACGATCGAGAGCAGGTGCGTTCCTGCTCCGAGCTCGATCTCGTTCATCCCCGGGATGACGTTCGCCTGTTGGATCGCCGCGCGCAGGGTGCAGGTCTGTCCCAGGGTCAGGCACAGATCGTCAGCCAGGTCGTCGTCGACTGCGTCCGTCAGGTCGTCGACGACGAAAGGCGTCGTCACCTCGTAGGCGCCGATGTCGCACAGGAAGACGTCGTTGCCGCCGACGTCCGTGCGCGGCCGGCCGCGGGGATGGCCCCGCTGGTCCGGCATCTGCTCGCAGTTCATCCGAAGCTCGGATGTCACGACGTCGATGGCGGGACTGCCGGGCAGCAGTGCCATCGTCGGTGTTGGGCCTCCGTTGTCCTGGAGCGGGCCGAGCATCGGGTCGGTGTTCGGGAAGTTGGGCATGTCGACGCCGGATACGAAGCCGCAGGTGTTGGTGTCTTCCAGGTTGAATGCGCCGAAGGCCGGAGCGCTTCCGCTGCAGTTGCCACCGGAATTCTGGGCGATCACGACGTTCTCGAAGAAGACACCGCTCTGGTTGAAGACGCCGTGCCCATTGTTTCCCGCGATGGTGTTGGAGTCGAGCAGTGTCTGAGCCGAGTCGGCGTAGACCCCGGCGCCCGTCGGTGCGGTGTTGTCCGACAAGGTGCTGAAACGAACGAAGCCGCCGATGGCGTCGTGGACGCCTCCTCCGGAGCTGGTCGCCTCGTTTCCGAAGAAGGCGCTGTGCTGTACCTCTCCCGCGGTGGCCATGTAGACGCCGCCACCCCGAGCGGTGTCGTTGTTCGAGAACTCGGTGTAGTCGATCTCGAAGGTGTCGCTCTCGACATAGAGTCCACCGCCATCTCCGCCACCGACGTTGCCCGTCACACGAGAACGAAGGAGGTCCAGGCTTCCGACGGGTCCGGCCCAGATGCCGGCGCCGTCCTCCTCGGCCTGGTTCCCGGACACCTCACTGTCCGCGATGTAGAGTTGGGCGTTCAGGCCCGCGCTCGCGATGCCGCCGCCGTGGTTGCCGGGATTGCCGAGATCGACAGTCGTCTGGTTCCCGAAGATGCGACTGCGGAAGATGCTGAACCGCGTCTGGTTCAAGATGCCGCCGCCGATCCGGGCCGTGCCTCCACTCAGCTCGACTTCGAACAGCTGAACCGAGTTGGTGCTGGAGTCGACATTCCAGAGCACCCCTCCGAGCTGACTGGCGTCGGCGGCGTTTCCCCCTCGCAGAGCGAGCTTCTCGAAGATCACCTCGCCCGCGTTCTCGTGGACCTGGAAGAGCCGGTCGGTGGGTCCGCCTGCCGTACCGTCGATGATCGAGAACTCTGCAGAGCTTCCTCGGATCCAGACCTCTTCCAGGATGTCGAGATCGCCCGTGACGGCGTCGTCCTCATCGTTGCCTGACGCGAGGTCGACGATGTGCGTGCCCGGGAGAACGTTGACCCGGTCTGTGACGACCGCGGAGCCGGCGATACAGGCGTCCACGCTCACGTTGTCGTTTGCGCTGCGGATCGCCTCGCGCAGGGTGCAGGTACCATTCGTGTCGTTGTTGTCGTCCACGAAGTCCGTCGCCGTAATGACGGCCGCTCGGCTTGCTCCAGGAATGAGGCTGACGAGGACCAGGGCGAGGAGCGCGGTTCTGGACCGGCCGAAGCGCCACGCGATTGCCAGCCCCAGCAGGCACAGCAGGCCGGTTCCCGGCTCGGGTACCACGTAGCCTTCGTAGGCGACCGCGGTGCCCAGGGCGCCGACATAGGCGGCGATACCGCCCGAGAGCGTGTTGTAGGCACTGGTATGGAAATCGTCGAGCCCCGCCGTCAGCGGCGTGTCCTGGGGTGGCAGGATCTCGAGCGCAGTCGAACGCACGTCGTTGTAGCGGATCTCGCTTCCGATCCCGATCAGGAAGTCGTTATAGATGTTCGGGTTCCAGAAGATGGTGTTGAACTCTGCGATGAGCAGAACCGCGCCGCCGTTCGTGACGAACTGCCCGACCGCATCGATCTCGCTCGCCGTGTAGGTGAGCGGCTCGCTGAAGTTGTGTGTTACGACGAGCAGGTCCACGGCGGACAGGAAGCTGGTGGTGAGCACGGCGCTCGACTCGATTGCGCTGACGCCCGGTAGCTCGTCCCAATGGGTTCGGAGCGTCGGCTGCTGCACGGCCCCGCGCGAGAAGACGACCTGGGTCTGGGACCCGAGCACCGCGTCGAAGAACGAGTAGTTGTGCTGCGCACTCACGTCGGCCACCACAGTGATCATTCCGGCTTCGGCCCGAAGCGGCGATGACAGAACGACTGCCAACAAGAGAAGTGCCGGGCGGGTCAGCGCGCAGGTCGATTGCTTCATCTTCTACTCCTTCGCCGCGGGCGCCACTCCTTCGAGCGGCAGCGACAGGGGATGCGAGATCTCGACGGAGACCTGCTGGGGCAGCAAGACCGCGCGGGTCAGGCAGCAGCCTCGCTGGGTGATCACCGAGAGCAGGTCCGGGCGGTCGGGCGCCCAGACGGGCAGCGGCAGCTCGAACGCGTGGCGAGCGCCCGGTGCAAGCTCGGGCAGGGGGTGCGAGGCCGTCCCGACCATGTATCCGCCGGCGCGGGTGGTCAGCGCCAGCGTCAGGGCTTCGGCGGTCGCGTCGCCGTCGTTTCGAATCGTGAGGTGGATGCGGCTCCCCTCCACCCGGGCGTCCGCAATCACGAGATCGCTCGCCGTCGCCCCTTCGGGGAGAAGCCCGATGGCTACCGAGATGGCAGCCGAAAGCAGGACGGCGACAGCGAATCGGTTCAAGGGAGTACGTCCTTCCGCAAGCTCGCGGTCAGACGTACGTGAAGGCGCTCCTGACTTCCTGATCCCCGGGTGATGATCCGGTGATCAGATGCCCGGGTCCCGCTTCCGGGGCGGGAGACCTCCGGCGGCGAGCACCTCCTGGAAGCGCGGGTCGTCCCGGTAGGGGTCGAAGACGGGCTCCTCGAGCACGTACCAGAGGTGCCGGTCGGCCTGCTCTCTCAGGCATTCGAGCATTCGTTCCCGCTCGCCCAGCAGTGCCCAGGCCATGGCCGTCCCCATGGCATCGATCCGGCAGACGAGGCCCGTACGCGCGATGTCGATTTCCAGCAATAGCCGCAGGCTGGCGTCCCGGCCGACGAGCCGGCCGTAGATCCGGGCCAGCGGCCGGATCGAGCGAGGCGTCACCAGCAGGAAGGCCTCGCGGGCCTCCTCGGACCGACCCGTCCCATGGAGGGCGCTGGCCAGGACGCGCGGGGCGAAGCCATCGAGGGGGTCGAGCTGGAGGGCCTCGAGCAGGTGGGCGACGGCTCGCTGGTGGTGGCCCAGGTAGTGGTGGATGCGTCCGGCGGTTCGCTGGACCTCGGCGTCCAGGGGCGCCAGCTCCAGGGACTGCTCGACGAGCACCTCGGCCTCGGGAGTGCGGCCGAGCATGGCCAGCATGGACGCGTAGCGGGTGTAGGTATAGGCGGACGCGCCCGTCTCGATCGATCGGCGGTAGAGCGCCTCGGCCTCGACCCATTGGCGGCGGGCCCGCAGCAGGGTTGCGTGGGTTGCGAGCGCGTCCGAGTCGTCCGGGTCGAGCTCCAACGCCCGCAGGACGGCGATCTCCCCCCGGTCCAGCCAGCCGGTATCGGTCCGATCGGCGGACCAGAGCCGCTCGTAGGCGTCGGCGAGGGCGACGTACGCATCGACGTAGGCGGGGTCGAGCTCGATCGCCTGCTCGTAGCGCGCAACCGCGTCGAGCAGGCGGTCCCGGGTTGCCGCAAAGGTCGCCTCGCGGCCCTGCAGGTAGTACTCGAGGGAGCTGGCTCGTCCAGGCTTGCGAACGAAGTCGGGACCGGCCCCGACGAGGATCGAGATGACGCGCGCGACATCCGCCGCGGCGCTTTGGGCGAGCTCGTCCGGCGAGCCGGCCCCGGCCCGGTAGCTTTCCGCCCAGCGCTGGAAACCCGAGTTCGCATCGACGACGGAGAGCGCCACGCGCAGTGCTTCCCCCGACCCCTGCACGTTCGCAAAGACGAGGGTGCCCGCCAGGAGCTCACTCCCGAGCCGCCGCGGGTCGAGACTGCCGTCCTCGGCGGCCTTGCGGGAAGCCGCGTTGGAGACGACCTGCAGCTCCGCGATGGCGCCCAGCTGGCCGGTCACCGCGAGTTCCACTCGCTGGGCGACCTGAATGACCCGCGCGTCCGCCGCCGGATCGGTCGCCGGAATCACAGCGACCGACGTTGCCGGTTGCTGCACACCATCCGGCCGGAACCGGGGTTCGGGCAGCTCGGCGTACGGGCGGGCCAACCAGACGAGCCCGGCAAGCAGCGCGGCGGTCGCAGCAAGCCCCGCCGAAATTCGACGCCGGCGGCGACGCGCGTCGGGTCGCGTCGACGCCGCGGTCTCCTGCTCGGGATCGGTCGTCTGTGCGGGTAGGCTCTCGTCTCCCGTTTCCACGGGAACACCGAGGCGGTATCCGCGGCCCCGCACCGTCTGGATGATGCGGGCCTCTCCTTCGGACTCGTCGAGCGCGCGGCGGGCCACCGCGACGCAGCGAACCAGAGACGCCTCGCTGACGCTCACGTCGCCCCAGACCGTGTCGAGTAGCTCGTCCTTCGAGCACGCACGCTCGGCGTTGCGTACGAGGTACAGCAGTACCGCCATGACCTTGGGCTGCAGCTCGATGGGGGCTCCGCCCCCGCGCAACTGGTAGCGCTCCTCGTCCAGCTCGAAACCGGCGAATCGGTACACCACGCTGGGTAGTCTATCGGTCGCCCGGGTAGACGCCGATGTCGCTGCTGGCCCGTGATCGCGGTCCCGGCTGCGTTCCCGTGGCGTAGAGACTGCCTGTGGGAGCAGAATAGTCCGACCGGCCCATGCAGGACGGCGGCCGCTGGCCGTAGCGTGAGGCCATGGCAAACACGACGGCTCGTCTCGCGCCCTCCGTTCGACCCACTCCTCTCCTGGCCCTGTTCCTGCTCCTCGGCGTTCTCGCAGGCCCCGCTGGCCCCGCCATTGCGGGGGCCAGCTTCTTCGTCGACGACGAGCCGGGTTGGATCGCCGCCTGGGAGGCGGTCGCGGGCCCGGCCCCGCCGAGCCGCATCGTGTCCTTCGAGACGACGTCGGCGAACATCCGTCTCGCCAACGAAGTCTCGTCGAACCCGGGCCCCAACACCTGGCTTGCGGGCACCCTGACCTTCGAACGCCAGAACACCGGCCTGTGCCACGACTTCCAGCTCCGCGCCCTCGAGCCGGGCGCACGCTTCACCTTCGACGACGACGAAGGCACGCCCGTGCCCGACATGGACGATGCGCTCAGCGTCGGCGACCTGGACAACTACGAGAACGACGACTTCCAGATCACGATCAACGGTGCGGCCGTCTACGCCGTGGCGCTCACGATCGTCAACTCCAGCGCCGAGGCGGGCGAGATGCTGCGGGTCGTCGGCGTCGACGGGACGGTGCTCGGCGCCCTCGACGCGAGCACCCTCCCGTCGGGCACGGTGTCGATCGGCGTCGTCTCCGACGAGTCGATTCGCCTGGTCCGCTACGACGAGGGCAGCGGCGGCGATGACATCGGCTTCAAGGCGCTGCGCTTCGGTGACCCGACCGCCTACGACAGCGATGGCGACGGCCTCTCGGACTGCGACGAGACCGCGACGCTCCAGTACGCGAGCAGCGGCAGCGACAGTCTCGACTACCAGCTGCAGACGGCGGGCTCGGCGCTCTTCCCCGGCGCCGAGCTGCAGGGCAACACGTCGGGCGCGCTCGCCACCTACGACTCGATGTCGATTCCGCAGTTCGACGCCAGCCTCGGCACCCTGACGGGCGTCCGACTCGAGTTCCAGGGGACGGGCACCCTGACGCACGCCCGTTCCGGCCTGTGCGAGACCGTCATCGGCATCATCCTCTGCACCTTCTCGATCCGAACCGACACGGACGTCGATTTCGGTATCGACATCCCGGACTACTTCGAGGGGCCGAGTCCGCCCAGCCAGAACGGGGTGCCCATCCGCCCCATGAGCGCCTTCTGGGTTTCGAGATCGCTGCTGACGGACGACTCGTTCTTCGGCGCCATCCTGAACTCGACACCGCAGCCGTCTCCCCCCGCGAGCATCACCCTGTCGGTGGACTACGACGCCTCCGGTTCGAACCTCTCCGCGTTCATCGGCAACGACGATGTCGAGATCCGCAGCGAAATCATCTCGCGGACTGCCCTCGAGCTGGACTGCGAGATCGCCATCCTCGCGATCTGCGACGGCGCCGTGATCATCGACCAGGCCTTCTCATTCGGTGCGACGGTCACCTATACCTACGAGCCGAGCACCCGTGTCGAGTTCTTCGTCGACGACGAGGCCGGTTGGCAGAGCCGCATCGGAAACGAGGGCGGTCAGGTGGCGTTCTTCCCGACGGATCCGGCGGGCATGCTGGCCGCGAACGAGGTCAGCAGCCTGCTCGGCCGGAACACCGGCGTCGGCAACACGCTCTCGTTCGTCGCCGATCCCGAGGACGCCTGTCGCAGCTTCACGCTCCGCACCCTCGAGGCCGGGGCCAACTTCACCTTCGACGACGACGAGGGCGACGGCAATCTGTCGAATTTCGACGACGCCCTCTCCGTCGGCGACATCGACAACCGGGAGAACGACGACTTCGAGATCTCGTTCGCGGCGGACGAACCGCCCGTGTATGCGGTGTCGTTCGAGCTGCGAGATTCGAACAGTACGAACGGCGAGACGGTGCGGGTCTACGGGGAGAGCGGCGAGCTGATCGGCGCGCTCGGCGGCGCCAGCTTCACCGGCTCGAGTCCGACCCTCTCGATCCTCTCGGAGGTTCCGATCTCGCGCATCGTGTTCGACGAGGACAGCGGCGGCGACGACATCGCCGTCGCGGCCTTCGCGTTCGACGACCCCGCCTGGAACGATTCGGACGCCGACGGTCTGGTCGACTGCGACGAGGCGCAGGTCTACGGCACCGACGCCCAGGTCGCCGACAGCGACGCGGACGGCCTGACCGACGGCGACGAAGTGGGCCTCTACGGCACGAGCCCGACCCTTGCCGACACGGACGGCGACGGCTTCTCGGACGGCGACGAAGTGGCCAACGGGACGAATCCCCTGATTCCGGGCACCGGCGCCGGGGTGGCCCTGCCGTCACTGGCGCAGGCTGCGCAACTGATGCTGGTCGGACTGCTGGCTTTCGCGGGAAGAAGGGTCGTTCGGTCCCGATAGGTCGCCTTTCGCGTGCCGCTTGCTTGGCACCCGCACCGCCTTGAGGTAACTACGAAACGGGGCGGGTCAGCCGATCGCGCTCGCTGGTGTTTCCCGATGGAGTGCAGGCCGTGCCTTCGACCTTCGTGTCCGCAGACGGTGACGGATACAACCTGCAGATGGGTCGTTGGAGCCGGCGCCTCGCGGTGCCCTTCCTGGACTTCGCGGGCTGCGCGGACGGAGAGCGCGTGCTGGATGTCGGCAGCGGCACCGGTAGTCTCAGCGCCGCGATCATAGATCGGGCGGCCGTGCAGCAGGTGGACGGCGTCGACTTCTCGCAGGTCTACGTGGACTACGCGTCCCAGCGCCACGTCGACCCCCGCTTGCGATTCCAGGTGGGCGACGCCTGTGCGTTGCCCTTCGACACGGACCACTACGACCGGGCGTTATCGCTGTTGGTGCTGCACTTCGTGCCGGATTCCCAGCAGGCGATCTCCGAGATGCGCCGGGTCACGGTGCCGGGCGGGACGGTGGCTGCGGCTGTCTGGGATTCGCGGGGCGGCGTGGTGATCAACCGCATGTTCTTCGACACGGCGGCAGCGCTGAGCCCGGCCGCAGACGGCCCGCGACGGGTGAACTTCACACGGCCACTGACGGGTCCTGGACAGCTCGCCGACGCATGGCGCAGCGCCGGACTTGCCGACGTCGTCGATACGACGCTCACGATCCGGATGGACTTCGCGAACTTCGCCGACTACTGGGCCCCGTATGCGGGCAAGGACGGTCCGTACGCGGCCTACGTCTCGACGCTCGACGATGCAGAACGCGAGACGCTCGTCGACGCCCTGCGCCTGGCCTACTGCGGCGGTGAAGCGGACGGGCCGCGCTCCTATTCCGCGACGGCCTGGGCCGTCCGCGGCATCGTCCCGGGGGCGGCATGAGCCCGGCACTTCGTTAAGCGGGCTCTGCTCTGGCGAGTGCGGGCCACAGCGTGCGCGGCGTGGCCTCGAAGCATTGCTCGCGTTGGGCGTCGGACAGTGTCCCGAAGGCGCGTTGCGCGAGCGCGACCAGCTCCAGGTACGAGCGGTCGTGGGTCTGGCTGAAATCGGATCCCCACATGACGCGTTCCGCGCCGAAACGCGCCGTCAGGGTTTCGACGAAGCTCTCGGGCTCTTTGCCCGCGGACTCGAGCACCACCGAAGAGACCTTGCAGAAGAGGTTCGGCTCGTCGGCCAGCGCGAAGAGCGGCGCAGGTGCGGCGGTGTCGGGAAATGCACAGTGGTCGAGGGATACGCGTAGCGTCGGGAATCGCCGGAGCATGGTCCGCAGCCCCTCGAGCTGGTCCGAGAGGACTGTGACGATCACGGCGACGTCGAGAGCCAGCGCCTGTTCCCAGACGGGAAAGGTCCGCGGGTCGTCGATCCGAAACGACGCGTCCCGCCCGACCGAGAAGATCCGAACGCCGTGCATTTCTCGGTCCGAGACCCAGTAGCGCAGGGTGTCCGCGGCAGCGTCGGCTACCGGGTCGATGCAGCACGCGCTCGCGAAGCGCGTCGGGTGAGCCGCTGCAGCGTCGGCCGCGTAGTCGTTGTCGAAGGTGTAGGCGCCGACCGCCTGCACGAGGATGGCCTGCTGGACACCGGCCGCGTCCATGCAGCCGAGCAGCTCTTCCGCGCTGTGGGGCGCTTCCAGATACCACTCACCGGACAGGCTTCGCGGACGGAGCGGGTACCGATCGCGGTTCGGGCCGATGACGTGGGTGTGGGTGTCGATCAACGGGCGGTTGCTCTCATGCGACGGCGGTTGCCGCCTCGCCCGTGCGGATCGTCAGGAACTCCATCCCCTCGGGCCCGCAGGTGAAGCCGTATCGATAGCGGGCGCGGATCACGATCGAATCGTCGGGGCCGAGCGTCGCCAGATCGTCGTCGAATTCGCAGCCGCCTCGGATCACCACCATCAGCTCGTCGTGATCGTGGCTGTGGGGCGGCACCCGGAAACCGGCGGGAAGCACGGAGCGGTTCATGAAGAAGCCCCCCTCGCCGCGCGCCAGCTTCTTGCGCCGGGCGCCGGTCTTCTTGGCCTGTTCGACCAGCTCCTTCGGCGGCGCCTGACCGGGCTTCGCGGTGCGCAGGACGTCGTCCCACTGGATCTGCTGGTAGATCAGGACGGTCGGGTCTTCCGGCATCATCCCTTCCCTTTCGCGCTGGCTGAGGCCAGTGCAGCTTCCGCATCTCGCGCGAGCTTCTCGACTTCCACCAGGCAGCCGGCGATCCGTTCTGCATCGAGGTCGGCCGCAAGCTTGGCGCCACCGGCGCGCACGAGCATCGGCACCAGGCGCGTCCGGATCTGCGCCAGCGCCCACGGCAACATGGGACCGTGGGCGACCCGGTCGAAGTCGATGATGGTCTGCTCCTTGCCTGAGACATCGATGTAGTGGTAGTGGGGTTCCTGCTCGAACAGATCGAAGCGCAGGTACTCGTGGCCGTCTTCGGAACCGACGACGTGCAGGGACACGCCATTGTCTTGCACGGCGTTTCCGGCGAGGGCGTCCTGGATAACCTCCATCTGCTTGCCCTGGTAGTTGGCGGCGAGCTCGGCCTCGTCCAGGAGCCGGTACTCGACGCCGATTCGAATCGCGCCGGCTTCGACGTAGTTCGTGTGAGCGTCGTCCGGCGGGATGGGCGGGACGTTGTAGACGGTTCCGGTCATGCGGTGACCTCCTTGGCGCGGCCGCCCGAAAGACGGCCGAAGACGCGCTGGGCTGTGCCCGCGAGCAATGCCTCGCGGGCTTCCCCGGAAAGATCGACATCGGCGAGCCTCGCCAGCGCGTGGCGGTGGCCAACCACCGGGAAGCTCGTCCCGAGCATGACCTTGCCGCGCCCCACCCCCGCAATGAAGCGGACCAGATCGGCCGACCAATGGTGCGGTGGGTAGGCGGCGGTGCCGAGAAAGACATTGGCGTGCTTGCTGGTCATGGCGAGCGCTTCCTCGACCCAGGGCCAGCCGGTATGGGAGAGGACGAAGTCGACCCCTTCGAAATACAGGGCCGGCCGGTCGATGCCGAGCGGGCGGCCGCAGGCACTGGGCTCGCGGCCCCCGGAGCTTCCGGCCTGCATCACGACCGGGACGCCGTGCTCTGCTGCCAGCGCGTAGTAGGGGTAGTAGTCGCGGTGATCGAAGGGACGGTCCCAGCTGTGGGTGTGGATCTGCAGGCCGACGAAGCCGGGCTGACCCAGGGCTTCGGCGGCGCGGCGCACGCCGGCTGCTCCGTGGCTGGGGTCGATGGTGAAGAGTCCGGCGAAGCGTCCGGGATGCTCGTGGCTCCAGCTCACCACGTCTCCGGGAGAGGTCGTGAAGAGCGCATAGCTCGTCGCTTCCGCAGCTTCGGGGATGTCGGCGGCCGGTAGGACCAGCGTCTCGACGCCGATCGCGTCCATGCGTGCCAGCATCTCGTCGACGGTCGCGAACGAGTCGTCGTCCCGGCGGCGGATCTTCAACGGGATCCGCTGGGCGGCGATCGCTGCGTCCCAGCGGGCGAGCCGGTCGGGCGTGAAGGCGTTGCACCAGTAGTCGATCCAGCCGCTCATGGATGGGTCAGTCCCGCTCGTCGCGGAAGCGCTTCGGCTTCGGCGAGGTATGAAGCTCCGTCCAGGTGTCGAGATCGCCGGGCGAGGCGACCTCGACGGCGATGCGAACCCCGAGGCGCTCCTTGAGCCTGTCTGCCGCCGCCCTCGCGATGTCGTCGCGCAACGAGGCATCGGCCCGGCTGACGACGTGCACGACCATTTCGTCCCGGTTCCCCTCGCGCGTCGCACGCACGAAGTAGTCGGCCTCCAGGCGAGGGTCGTCCAGGGCGATCTCGCCGATGGCCTCGGGCCAGACGTTCACCCCGCGCAACTTCACCATGTTGTCTCCGCGCCCCGCGAACGGCCCCATCCGTCGCAGCCAGCTGCCACAAGCGCAGCGCTCGCGTGGATACAGGACCGACAGATCCTGGATGTCGTAGCGGAACTGCGGGCTGCCGGTCTTGTAGATCTCCGTGATGCAGATCGATCCGGGCTCTCCGTCGGGCACGGGCTCACCGGTCTCCGGGTCGACGATCTGCACCACGAAGGCGTCCTCGAAGATGTGCAGTCCCTGTCGTTCCGGGCACTCGACGGATACCCACTGCACCTCGTGAAAGCCGTAGGACTGGTAGTTCGGCGCGCCCCAGGTCTCCTCGAGCTTCGCACGGTCGCCGATGTTGGGCAGCGCGCGGATGTTGAAGTCCTTCTTCGGGTCGAGTCCCATCTCGCGGGCCACGTCGGCAAGATGCAACAGGTAGTCGCCGGTCGTCAGAATGGCGGTGGCCTGGTACTGGTGGGCCAGCTCGATCTGTCGCCGACTGCTGGTGACGTTGCCCGTTCCGGTGGTCAGGACCACGCAGTTCAGCCACTTGTGCAGCGCCTCGTCGAACGCGAAGGCGCCGTTGTGGGTGGAGTAGGCCCAGGCGTTCAAGACGACGTCGCCGGGCCGGACGCCCTGCAGGTACAGCGCGCGCGCCATCAGGATGGCTCCGGCCTCGCGGTCCCATTGGGTGTAGAGCGTGGGACGCGGCGCGCCGGTCGTCGCGCCGGACATGAAGACCCGAACCGGCTCGTCGAGGGCGTTCTCGATGGAGGCGCCCTGGTAGTCCCCCATCGGCGGGTGCGCTTCGATGCTCTTGCGGATGTCGTCGACCCGGTAGGCGGGGAAGCGCGAGAGATCGTCGAGTGATCGCAAGTCGTCGGGGCCGACCCCGGCCGCGTCCCAGCGTCGTCGGAAGAACGGGACCTGGTAGGCCCTTCGGCAACGAGCCTGCAGCCGCTCGAGCTGCAGCGCCTCGATGCGGTCGGGGGGCTGCAGCCAGTCGCCATCGAAGTACTCGGGCGGCGGCGCGTGCGCGCGCATCAGCGCCGCGTGGTCGACGACCTCGAAGGGCCTGCGGAATTCGCCTGCCTTCGCGGCCACGATCTAGCCGGCCTGCTCAGCGTCGGCCTGGTCGAAGTCAGGCAGGTGGCTTTCCGGGAAGCGATAGAAGTCGATGGCGTTGTCCCACAGGATCTTGCGCTTTGAATCATCCGAAAGGCGTTCCTGGGACAAGAAGGTCTCGACGGCGTTCGGGTACTTCGAATCCGGGTGGGGGTAGTCGGTCTCGAACAGGATGTGGTCGTCGCCCAATTCTTCGATCATGTGGTAGACGAGGTGCTCGTCGCACTCGGTGGTCACCCAGCAGTTCTGCTTGAAGTAGTCGATGGGGTCGCGGCTGCATTCGGGTGTCTCGAGCCAGCCTGCCAGCTCGACGTGCTCTTCGATGCGGTGCAGCCAGGAAGGAACCCAGGCAGAGCCCGCTTCCATGTAGGCGACCCGCAGCCGCGGGAAACGTTCGTAGACGCCGTTCACGATCATCGCGAGCATCGCCATCTGCGCCTCCATCGGGTGCACGCAGCTGTGCCACTCGACGAAGCTCTCGAAGCGGTCGTTGCCGGCGGAGGTGCCGGCCAGGCCCATGAATTCGTGTGTGGCAAACGAGACGTCGAGGTCCTGCAGCAGCTCCCACAGCGGGTCGTAGTAGCGGTCGCCCAGGGTGCGGTGGTTGAAGGGATTGGGGCGCGCCCAGAAGCAGCGCGTGCCCGCGTGCTCGTAGGCCCAGCGTACTTCCTCGACCGCGCGCGTGATGTCTCCCAGGGGCACGGGGCCCGCTGCCAGCACCAGTCCGCCCGAAGTCTCGCGCATCTCTTCGGCCCAGCGGTTGTAGGCCCGGGCCATGCCCGCCTGCAGGTCCGGGTCGATGCCGTCGACCCACATGTCGTACCCCGGCCCGTACAGGACCATCAGGTCGACGCCTTCGGGCTTCATGGACTCGGCGACGCTGGCCCCGTCGAAGCCTTTCTCGACGACCGGGCCGTACTTGTCGCGCATGGCCTCGGTGGTCCAACGGACGGCTTCCTGCTGGCGGCCATAGAGGGTCTTGTGGCTCTGGGTGTAGCGCCCATCGACGGTGGCCGGGCGAAAGCGATCCATGCCTTCGAAGGGCTGGCGCCAGGACACGCGGTCCTGATAGCGGGCGTCGAGAAAGCGTTCCCACAGGTCTCGGGGCTCGACGACGTGGGCGTCCGCATCGAAGATCTTGAATCCGTTCTTCATCGGTTCCTTCTCCGTTTCGTACTTCGTTCCTTGCCTGGCGTCTTCTACGAGGTGCGCGTGTCTTCCAGCCAGTCGGGCAGGTCGATGGGCGGGTTGGGCAGCTTCTTCGCACCCTTCTCGGCGAGCAGCTTCTCGAAGCCTTCGGGGTCGGCCGCCCAGGACCGGGGGTCCCCCATCATGATCTCGAACAGCTCCACACCATCCGGTCCGGCAATGAAGGGCCCGAAGGCGGCGCCGTGCGGGAGGGTGATGTGCATGCCCTTGGTGCACTTCACGTCTCCGCACATCATCTCGCCCTCGAGGACGAAGAGGATGTGGTCACTGTTGTGGCCGTGCTTGTGGACCATCATGCCCGGGTCCCACTTCGCGTAGAGACTCAGGCAGCCCGGGGTGAACTCCAGCCACTTCTCGCGGATCGAAACCCGCCTCTCTCCGTGTTGCTGAGCGCGAACTTCCTGCCACTTCTCGTCGTCGGCATGTCGGAAGCGGACCTCCGGCTGCTTTTCCTCTTCGCTCATATCGACCCTCCTCAGCGGGGTTTGTCGCCGTCGAGCGTGACGCGATGCATGACCCGTCGCTCGGTGTAGTCGGGAACCGCGTAGTGCTGCACGCTGCGATTGTCCCAGAACGCGATCGAGTTCGTGTCCCATCGGAAACGGCACTGGAACTCGGGGGAGCGGATGTGGTCGTTCAGGAACGGCAAGATCAGGTCGTTCTCCCGTTCCGAGAGCCCGACGAGGTGAGTCGTCGAGTTGCCGTTCACGTACAAGGCCTTGCGACCCGTGACGGGGTGGGTGCGGACGACCGGGTGCTCGACGGGCGGCCACTGCGCTTGCAGCTCGGGGAGCTGCTGTGCGTCGAAGATCCCGGCGCGAATGGCGCGTGTCATGGGGCGGGTGATGTCGTGAACGGCGCGCAGGCCGTCGACGAAGCGCCGCATCGAATCCGACAGCGCTTCGTAGGCGGCTACCGCGCTCGCGAAGCAGGTGTCGCCGCCGATCTCCGGCAGCAGTACGGCCTTCAGGACCGAACCGAGCGGCGGCTCGGCCATGAAGGTGTTGTCGCTGTGCCAGTTGTCCGCCCCTTCACCCTTGGGCGAGACCTGGTCCAGCACCATGAGCTCGGGGTGGTCCGTGGCCGCAGGCGCCATCGGCGGAGGGCTGATGTTTCCGAACTGTCGCGCGAAGGCGATCTGCTGGGCCGGGCTGATGTCCTGGTCGCGAAAGAAGACGACACCATGCTCGAGCAGGGCCCGCTCGATCGCCGACTTCTCGCTTTCCGCGAGGGGGGCGCGCAGGTCCACGCCGGAGATCGTCGCTCCGATCAGGGCCGTCTCGGCCTGCACGCGCAGGGTCACCCCGGAACTCCCAGCTTGTAGAGGTTCGCGGCGTTGCGCGAGAACAAGCGCTCCTTCATGGCGCCGTTCAGGTCGCCGCGTCCTTCCAGGATCTTGACCGAATCCGGGAACGCACAGTCGAAGTGACAGTAGTCGGACGAGTAACACACGATGTCGTCGCGGACGGCGTCGAACACGTACGGGATCATCTTCTCGTCGGGCTCGGCCGTCAGGAAGCAGCGACCGTTGAAGTACTCCGACGGAGGCCGGTCGATTTCGGGAGCCTGGTCGGGCATCAGCTCCCAGTGCTCATCGAGTCGCTCGAGCCAGAAGGGCAGCCAGCCGATCCCGGCCTCGAGAAATCCCACGCGCAGGGTGGGGAAGCGCGCCAGGATGCCGCCGACGGTGAAGTTGAAGACGGCCTGCATGGCCCCCAACGGGTGGGTCAGGGCGTGGATGCCCAGACGGGTGTCGAAGCGGTCGATCGCGAAGGGCGTCTGGCCGGGGGCCTGCCCGCCGCCGTGGGTGCAGACCGCGACGTCCAGGCGCTGGGCCGTTTCCCAGACGACGTCGAAGCTCGGGTGGTCGAGGTTCTTCTCGCGGATGTGGGTGGCGGTGACCATGCCCACGAAGCCGTGCTCGCGAACGCATCGCTCGAGCTCTTCGGCGGCGGCCTTCGGCTCGATCATCGGGAGTTTCGCGACCAGCTTCAGTCGATCGGGCGCGTAGCTGGCGTATTCGGCTCGAGCATCGTTCAGGGTCGTGCACAGGGACGCCGCGAAGCGGGCGTCGTCCAGCGCCCATTCTTCGCCGGAGCCGGGCGGGAACAACACAGCCACGTCGATTCCTTCGAGGTCCATGTCCGGGAGCCGCTTCTCGGGGTCGAACATGCCCGGCTGCATGGGTGTCCCGAATTCGAGATCGTCCTCGTCGGGGGCTACGTCGTGGGCCGCGTCCGAGACGCGCATGCCGCCGCCGGGAACATTCGCGTAGCGCGCCCGCATGGCCGCGACGTACTCGCGCATGCTGGACTCGAACTTCGAGGGGATGCGGCGCCGCCATCCCAGCGGCTCGCCCCCATGCCCGTCGGCGTCGATCACGTAGTGGCCGAACTGTCCCATGGCTCTTCTTCCTTCTCTATCTCTACTGGCCCCATCTCGCTTCTGGCCTGGTTTCTCGATCGGGCCCTAGTGGCCCAGCAGTCGATTGATGATGTCTTCGACTGCGGCTTCGCCGCGCCGGTTCAGCTCGGCTTTCTTCGCGCCGCCGATGGGGTGCGCGACCTGGACGATGCGCGCCAACGGCAGACCGGACTGCTCGGCAGCTTGCCGTGCGAGGTCCGCGAAGCGGTCCGTGGCGATCACCACCGTGGGAATCCCTCTGGCTTCCAGCTGTGCGGTGTCGTGGAGACTCCACGACGTGCACGAGCCTCAATCCGCGCTTCCGGTCAGGACGAGATCCGCCGCTTCCGCCAGCTCCGCGATCAGCGCGTCTTCGCACGGCGTCGCCGCGGTGCGCTTGCGCCGGGACCCCACCAGCTCGACTCCCGTTCGATCGGCGAGTCCTTGCGCCATGCGGTTCATCAGCAGGGCCGCGCCCGGCTTGCCGTTGTCGAGCACTGCCAGACGCTTGCCCGCGAGAACCGAGGGCGACGCGGCGAGGGAGATCGCTCTCGGGCCGACCCTTCCTTCCGGTGAGGGGATCTTCATGCTTCTACTCCTCGACTTCCCAGTCCTCGATTTCCCGGGCGGGGCCGCTCACGACTCGATCGGGAGGGTCACGCTTCGGGTCATTCCCCAGCTTGGGATCACGCACGAATGCTTCCCGGCGCCGCCGGCCACCAGCACGTGGATGTTGTCCGGGTGATCGGTGATGGGCAGTTCGTCGCCCTCACCGAGCGCCTCGAGCCAGGGTCTCCACTGCACGACCTCGAACGCACGGCGCAGGACGGACGCCGGCAGACGCGCACGTTCGTAGAGGAACGACTGCACGTCGCGGCGGGTCCAGCCGGCGCCGGCGATCGTCGCCGCGTGTTCGGGCCCGAGCACCACGAAGAACTCCGCCGACGAGACCGGCGCGTTGTTCGAGCCCAGGGTGGCCATCACGCTGGCCGCCTTCTCGAGGATCGGCCCGGGCGAATCGCTTTCCATGTCGTGGAAGTTGTGCGGGTTCTCGCCGCAGTGGATCGTGACGGCACTCGGCGCGTCGACTCCCCGACTGCGCGGGTAGCTTTCCCAGGGTGACGCGGCTTCGTTCTCGGCGATGCAGTAGGCGTACTTCGAGGGCTGTCCCTGGCTGGACGCGTCGCCGTCTCCGGGCCGCGCGCCGGCCACGTGCAGCAGGATCAGTCGGATGGCCCGGCCGACGCTGGCGTTCGCGCGATTGCCCGGGCCGAAAGTCCCGAGCCCGGCGTTGAAGCCCAGCTCGGACACGGCTGCGCCGTGAACGATGAGCAGGGGAGCGACCGGGTGCGTGGTCGCATTCACACCGCGCAGGTTCAGTTCCGGTCGCGCGAGGGCGCGGACTGCGCTGACCAGCACCGGGAGCACGCCCGGCGGACAGCCCGCAAGCACCGCGTTGATGGCGATGGCTCGGCGGGTGGCCTCCCCCAGGCGCGGTTCGAGGGTCGCGACGACCTCGTCCGGGTCGGCAGGCGTGCTGTGTCCGTCGCTCGTGCCGCTCGCGCCTGTCGCACTCGAAGCGAGCATCGCCTCGACCCGGTCCTTCGTGGGCGGGATCAGCGGCAGGCCGTCCCCCCAGCCGCGCGCCTCGAAGGCCTCGATCAGGGCTTCGGGCGAGTCGGCGGTGAGATTCAGCTCGTCGCTCACGAGACGGACCCGGGCCCCAGCGGTCGCACCAGCTGCCCCGGCAGCGCCGACTGCAGCTTGCCGTCCAGCACGATCGGCTCACCGTTCACGATGGTGGCCACGAAGCCGCGCGGCCGTGCCGAGAAGCGTCCCTCTCCACCCGGCAGGTCGTGAACCATGCGCTTGGTGCCGGGGCCCACGGTCTTCGGGTCGAAGATCATGATGTCCGCCGCGTAGCCCGGCAGCAGCGCGCCCCGACCGTGGAAGCCCGCCATCGCGGCGGGGATCTGGGTGAGCTGACGGATTCCTTCCTCGAGGGTCCAGGCCTCGCGTTCGAGCACCCAGTAGCGCAGGAAGTAGGTCGACCAGTCCGCCCCGTCATCGCGGTCGAGGTGCGCGCCGCCGTCGGAGACGCCCATCAGCATCGACGGATGCTTCATGCATTCCTCGACCGCCTGCGACCACACCTCGCTCTTGTTCTCCCAGCGGAACTTCGTCTTCAGGTCTTCTGACAGGGCGAGGTCGAGCATCGCGTCGGCGGGAGCCTTCCGCTCTTCGGCGGCGATCTCGGCGATCGTGCGTCGCAGATACTTCTCGTTGCGCGGATCGCTCACCTCGTCGACGAAGGTCACGTCCCAGTGGGGCGGCGGCAGCGTCGAACCGGCATCGGGGTCGCGATTCGGGTGGTCGACGGCGTCTCGCATGATGTCGCGATAGGCGGGATCGTTCAGCTTGGCGAGCTTCTCGTCGTGGGGCAGGTCCATCAGGGCCTGCCAGGAGAAGACGCCCGCGTAGAGCGGGGTGCCCGCCGCCAGATCGATCGGGCGGTCGAAGGGGTGGTTGCGAAGCAGGGAGAAGACGGCGGCGCCGCGGGCGGCTGCGCCGTCCAGGAAACGCTTGGCGTTGTCCCAGCCCGCGGTGGGTGCATCCACCTTGTCCCGGCCGCCCACGCCCTGGATCACCACCGGCAGGCGGCTCTTCTGGCCGATCTCGATCAGCAGCTCTTCGTCTTCTTCGTTGAGCCCGCCGATCACGCTCTTGGGCAGATAGGCGATGCTTCCGCTCCCGGCGAGCCCCGCCTCTTCGCACAGCGCGACGATCTCCTCGCGCGCTGCGAAGCGGCTCGCGATGGGACGGTCGTCGCCGTCCACCTGGGTCGGTACCGAAGACGAGGAGAAGCCGGCGGCACCCGAAGCCATGGCGTCTCGGACGATCGCGCGCATCTGGCCGATCTCGTCGGCGCTGGCCTCGCGGTCGGACCCGTCCGCCCCCATGACATAGCGGCGCACGCTCGAGTGCCCGACGTAGCAGGCGAGGTTGACGCCGAGATTCGCCTCGCGCGCGGCGAGGTACTCGGGGAAGGTCTCGAAGTCCCAGCGGACGCCCTCGAGCGCCACCGGCGCCATCCCCTCGACCTTGGCGAACATGGCCTTGATGTAGGGCCGCGCGTCGGCGCGCGTGGGCGCGATCGAGAAGCCGCAGTTCCCGGCGAGCACCGTCGTCACGCCGTGGTAGCAGGACGAGGTCGCATAGGGATCGAAGGTCAGCTGCGGGTCGTAGTGGGTGTGGGCGTCGACGATGCCCGGCGCGACGATCATTCCTTCGGCGTCGATGACCCGAGAGGCCGACTTCGCATCGGGCACGTGTCCGACCGCGGCGATGCGGCCGTTGCGGACGCCGACGTCTGCTCGTCGCCGAGAAAGCCCGGTGCCGTCTACGACGATGCCGCCGCGAATCACGAGGTCCCAGCTCACAGCGGGGGCCTCGTCTCGAAGCGGCCCTCGAAGATCGCGAGCAGGCGTTGCAGGCCCCCGTCGATGTCCTTGAGGTCGGTCTCGGACAGCGACTCCAGCAGGTCCTGGGTGCCGGTCAGGAACGCGTGGAAGATTTGTTCCTGCAGGTCGAGTCCGGCCTCGGTGAGCGAGACCAACGACCCGCGGCCGTCCTCGGGGTCCGGCGCGCGGTCGATCAGCCGCTGCTCTTCCAGCCGCTTCAGGATCTTGGTCATGCCACCGGACGAGCGCTGTAGCCGGCTGTACAGCTTGCTGGGGGTCAGCTGGTAGGGCGGGCCCGCGCGGCGCAGGGCGGCCAGCACGCCGTAGTCGCCGGACGAGAGGTTGAAGGGCGACAACACGCTTCGCTGGAAGCTCTCGACCAGCACCGACAGGCGAGCCAGGCGCACCATCGGGGGGAAGGTCGCGGTGTCGAGTCCGGGGTACTCACGCTCCCACGCGGTCGAGAGATCGTCGATCCAGCTCATCCGGGCGTTATACACCGCCAGAAAGCTTTCTCGCAAGATAAATGTCGCGTGTCGATCTGACGCCTCGTCAGGAACCGTGGGTCAGCTTCTGGAACTCGTCGGCGACGAGTTTCGAGGTCGGAGACTGGTGGTTGGCCCGCCAATCCCGCCAGGGGAAGATGGTCTCCCAGCGATGGAGCTTCTCGAAGCTGAGGGTGGCCGTGACGAGTTCTTCCTCGTCGCCGGCCTCGGCGAAGACCTGACTGAAGCGGGGGAATGCCGGGCCCGCGATGGTGCTGTGGCCGAGGAATTCCGACGTGCGCCCTTCGTCGAGTCGTTCGGCCCCGTAGCTGCCGGCCCCGTCGGGTCCGCCGACCTGGTTGGCGCTGACCGCGTAGCAGAGGTTTTCCTGGGCGCGCGTCGTGGTGGTGTTCACCAGGTAGTCCCGCTTCCCCGGGCCCGTGAAGGTGGCGCAGCAGTTCACGATCAGCCGGGCACCCTTCAGCGCCAACAGACGCGAGAGTTCTGGGTTGAACCAGAAGTCGTAACAGATGAGCACACCGATCGGGCCGAAGCGGGTTTCGAAGACGGGAAGCGAGCTGCCCGGCTGGTAGGTCACGCCTTCGGATACCCAGGGCAGCGATCCCAGATGAAGCTTGCGGTAGCTGCCCTGGGTGCCCTCCGGGCCGACGACGGCGGCGGCGTTGTAGAGAACGCTCGGATCGTTGGCGTCTCGTTCCGCCAGTCCGAAAACCACGTAGATGTCGAGCTCCCTGGCGAGTTCGGCGACGCGCTCGGTCGAGGGGCCCGGCACGGTCTCGGCCAGATCGGCGTGATAGTCGCACCCGCTCGCGCCGGACTGGCAGACCGGGCACTGGCCGAAGCCGATCAAGGCCTCCTCGGGAAACGCGATGATGTCGACACCCTGGGCCGCCGCCTCGCGGATGTTCGCCTCGATCTTGGCGAGGGACGCCTTCTTGTCTCCGGCGACGGATGCGAAGTTCACCGCGCCGACGGTCACGACCTTCTCGTAGGGGGCGTAGCGCTCGGGGATCATGCTCGACTCCTGGAATGCTGGGCTCGTCGAAGCGTAGCGGGCGAATCGAGCCCGTGACGGAGAGGGCCGCACGCGGCACTGTCCCGGGGTCATCGGGCTGGGTCGGAGTCGTCAGCGGGGGGAGGATCGGGAATGACCGAGAGCAACGGCGCCCAGGAGGTCGACCTCGCACTGGTCGGCGCCGGCATCATGAGCACGACCCTCGCCGTCCTTCTCAAGGAGCTGCAGCCGCACCTGAAGCTCGAGATCATCGAGCGTCTTCCGGGCGAGGCCCAGGAAAGCTCGGGCGCCTGGAACAACGCGGGTACGGGCCATGCCGCCAACTGCGAGCTCAACTACACGCCGATGCGCGCGGACGGCAGCATCGACATGGCGAAGGCGCTCGAGGTGAACGTCGAGTTCGATCTGTCGCGACAGTTCTGGTCCTACCTCGTCAAGAAGGGCGCCATCGCCTCGCCGGAAGACTTCATCCACCCCGTCCCGCACATGAGCTTCGTGATGAATGCCGAGCACCAGGCCTTTCTCCGGAAGCGCCATGCCGCGATGAGTGCTCACCACTGCTACCACGGCATGGAGTACTCCGAAGACCACGCCGAGATCGCAGACTGGACGCCCTTGATCATGGAGGGGCGCGACCCGAACCAGCACGTCGCCGCGACGCGCATCGTGAGTGGCGCCGACGTCAACTACGGCGCACTCACCAGCCAGCTGCTGAAGCATCTCGAGGGCCAGGAAGGCTTCTCGGTGCACTTCTCGCAATCCGTGGTCGACCTGCACAGACGGCCGGCGGGAGGCTGGCGGCTCGACGTCGAGGGTCCTGGCGCTGTGAAGCGGACCGTCCTGGCACGGCACGTCTTCCTCGGTGCCGGCGGCGGTGCGCTTTCGTTGCTGCAGAAGTCGGGCATCCCCGAAGCCAGGGGCTATGCGGGCTTCCCGGTGAGCGGCATCTGGCTGCGCTGTGGCGAGACCGAGGTCGCCGAGCGCCACGCAGCCAAGGTCTACGGCATGGCGGCAACGGGCTCTCCGCCGATGTCCGTTCCCCATCTCGACACGCGCGTCATCGACGGCAAGCGATGGCTGCTCTTCGGGCCCTACGCCGGCTTTTCGACGAAGTTCCTGAAGCGAGGCTCGCTCTTCGACCTGCCGCGATCCGTGCGACGCGACAACATCCTGCCGCTACTCGCTGTGGCGCGAGACAACTTTCCGCTCGAGGAGTACCTGGTCGGACAGGTGCTGCAGCGGTCGTCTCACCGCTACGACACCCTGCGCGAGTTCTACCCGGGGATGCGGGTGTCCGATTGGGAGCTCGCGGTCGCGGGGCAGCGGGTCCAGATCATCCACAAGGACAAGGCGCGCACCGGCAAGCTCGAGTTCGGCACCGAGATCGTGCACTCGGCGGACTCCTCGATGGTGGCGTTGCTGGGAGCCTCGCCCGGCGCCTCCACGGCGGTCTGGATCATGCTGCACGTGCTGGAGTCCTGCTTCCACGAAGCACTCGTCGGCCACTGGGTGCCGAAGATCCGCGAGATGCTCCCCTCCTACGGCCACGACCTCAAGACCGACGCCGCATTGTGCGCGCGGGTTCGCGCCGAGACCGCGGAGGTCCTGAAGCTGGACGTCGCGTGAGCTCGTGCAGCCGGGGCGCCCCGCCTAGCGATAGGCCGGGTTGTCGAAGTCGAAGCGGCAGCCGGCGTCCCATTCGCTGCGTTGGTTGCCGTGGGCCGGGATGCCGCCGGCGTCCTTCAGCATGCGCGCCAGGTGCAGCAGGTTCCAGGTCATGAAGGTCGTGTTGCGGTTGGTGAAGTCGTTCTCTGGCCCGCCCGAACCCTCGTCCAGGTAGGAGGGGCCGGGGCCTGCCTCGCCCAACCAGTCCGCGTCGGCCTGGGGCGGGATCACGTAGCCCAGATGCTGAAGCGAATAGAGGATGTTCATCGCGCAGTGCTTCGCGCCGTCCTCGTTTCCGGTGATGAGCGCTCCGCCGACCCTTCCGTAGTAGGCGTACTGTCCGCGGTCGTTCAGGTGCCCGGACGCCGAGTAGAGCCGCTCGACGACCTTGGTGCAGACGGAAGTCTTCTCGCCCAGCCAGATGGAAGTTCCGATCACCAGGATGTTCGCCGCCATCACCTTCTCGAGGAGACCCGGCCAGTCGTCCTTCGCGAAGCCGTGCTCGGTCATGTCGGGCTGCACCCCGTAGGCGATGTCGAAGTCGACGGGTCGCAGCAGCTCCGTCGTGACGCCGTTGCGTTCCATGATCGACTTCGAGATGGCGATCAAGCCTTCGGTGTGGGACAGCTCGGGGGAGCGCTTGAGGGTGCAGTTCAGGAAGATCGCGCGCAGGTCGGAGAAGTCCCAACGACTCTCCGCACAGAGAGCTTCTTGCCGTTCGTTCAGAGCCATGGTCGGATCCCTCCTCGCCGTGATCTCGCGTTCCGTCGTCGGTTCAGTCGCAGTGGGGACGCAATGCAGCGTCGCACAGTCCCGTATGGACCGGAGAGCGATGCGGTTACACGGAAGAGCAGCATCCCGTGAGAATGCCCTCCGCCCTGGAGGATCATCTATCGTTCGGGTCCCATGATCCGACGCCTATCTTGCCCGCGCAGGCCGTGGCAGCGCATAGGGCTCAGCGCGCTGATGGGGGTTGCCGCGATCGCGTGCGGTGATCCCCGCGCTTCCCTTTTCCTGGATGCAAAGGACGCGCTGCCCCCGGCTGCAGATGCGAGCCTGCCGGCGCCACGGGACCTGTCCGGAATGTCGCGATGGGCCCTCCATTCGTTTCTCGACGCCGCGGTCTGGGCGGAGATGCAGTCGGGCTACGTGGCTCTCTTCGCCCGGGACGGCCGCGTCGTCGAAGCCGTTGCCACGGGCTACGCGGACATCGAGTCGCGGCGGCCGATGACGCTCGACACGCGCTTCCGGATGGCGTCGATGACCAAGCCCGTCACCGCCGTGGCGGCGATGCTGCTCGTCGAGGAAGGAAGACTCAGTCTTGACGACCCGGTCGCGCGCTATGTCCCCCGGGCCGAGTCGCTTCGCGTGGCAGAGAGCACGCAGGCCGACGAGCAGGGCCGCATCCGAACCCTTCCCCTGGAGCGGCCCCTCCTTGTCCGCGATCTCCTGACCTTTACGGCGGGCATCGGCGCCCGGGACGACGCTTCGGATCTCGGCCGGGTCTGGGCCGAGCGGGACATCTACGCCGGCGAAGGTCCCCTGGCGCTGCGTGTGGACCGCATCCTGACGGCCCCGTTGTACGAGCAGCCTGGCGAGCGTTGGCGCTATGGCTGGTCGGCGGACGTGCTGGCGCGCGTCGTCGAGGTCGCCGCCGGCGAGCCGTTCGGCCGCTTCCTCGCCCGTCGCATCTTCGAGCCGCTCGGCATGGAGAAGACCGGCTTCCTGCCGCCGTCGGAAGCCCGGGACGAGATCGCGACCATGTACACCCAGGACCCGAACGGCGCCCTCGTCCGGGTCGACGCGCCAGCGAGCGACGCACTGGACTGGACGCCCGGCGGCAGCGGCCTGGTGTCGACCGCCGGCGACTACATGCGCTTCGCGCTCATGCTCTGGAACGGCGGTAGCTACGACGGCGCGACGATCCTTTCCCCAGAGACCGTGGCGGAGATGACCAGGGCCCACGTTGCTTCCGGCGTGCTGCGCGAGGAGGACATCGAAGGCCTGGGTTGGGGGTTGGGGATGGCCGTCGTGGTGGATGCGGACGAGACACCCACGACCGACCGCGACGGCGACTTCTGGTGGTCCGGCTACTACGGCACCACCTTCTTCGTGAGCCCGTCGACGGGCCTGGTCGGTGTCGTGCTCGCACAGAACCAGCCGGCTCCGGGCAGCTCGCCCCCCTACCCGGTCTACCTCGCGCAGTCGTTCGCCTTCTTCGGTCTCTAACCCTCGTCGCGGCGGCTGCGGTCTGCCTCGAACACCTCGTGTAGCTGCTCTGCGGCGTCCTTGCTGGCTTCCCGGAAGGCCTCGTCGTCGTGGTAGACGGCGAGCTGCGTTTCGAGAGTGCGCATGTCGTGGGCGCGGAAGGTTTCCACGGAAGCCCGGGCTTCGTCCGCCGGCACGCCCAGTCCGCGCAAGACCTCGTTGGCCGCCTCGATCCCCGAGTGCAGCGTCTCGCGGATCACGACGTGAGCGCCGCACTCGCGCAGGCTCAGGTCGTGCAGTCGGTCGCGGGCGCGAGCCACGATGGTGACGTTCGGGAACGACTCGCGGACCAGCTTGCAGACCCGGCTGACGGCGTCCCGATCATCGATGGCGACGACGAACACCTTCGCGCGCTCGATGCCGGCCTGACGCAGCAGGTCGAGACGCGTGGCGTCGCCGAAGTAGATGCGGTTCCCGAAGCTGCGAACGAAGTCGACCTGGCTCGGACTGATCTCGAGCGCCGTGAAGGGCGTGCCCCGCATGCCGAGCACGCGCGCGACGATCTGGCCGAAGCGACCGAAGCCCGCGATCAGGACCGGGTGCGCCTCGTCCTCCATGCTGTCGTAGACGGGGGCGTCGGAGGTCTCGCGGTCGAGCCAACGATCGACGGCGTTCCCGAGGAAGGGTGTCGTGACCATCGAGAGGGTCACGACGATGACGACCTGGGCGGCCAGGGTCGGCGCCAGCAAACCGCCCAGCACCGCAGCACTGAGCAACACGAAGGCGAACTCGCCGCCCTGGGAAAGCACCACCGCGGTCCGCAGCGCTTCGGCCGCGTTCAGGCCGTGGAAGCGCGCCAGTGGGAAGAGCACGGCGGCTTTGGCGACGACCAGTAGCGCCGTCGCCCCCAGGATCAGAACGGGCGCGCTCGCGAGCAGGCCGAGATCGACGGACATACCCACGGCCATGAAGAAGAGTCCGAGCAGCAGCCCCTTGAACGGCGTGATGTCGGTCTCGAGCTGGTGGCGGTACTCCGAGTCGGCCACGAGCATGCCGGCGACGAATGCGCCCAGCCCCATCGAGAGACCCGCGTGCTCCATGGCCAGCGACGCGGCCAGCACGATCACGAGACCCGCGGCCGTGAACAGCTCGTGGATCTGCGTCGAGGCGACCCAGCGCAGGACGGGTCGCAGGGCGAAGCGTGCGGCCGCTAGGTGTCACTTCCAGGAACATTGGTCACCCAGGCCCTCTGAGGCTACAGGGGTTGTTGTCTACGCAACTCCAAAGCCCAGAGGGGGATCCCGGGTGACACTGCATCCTAACGCCAAGACGACACCTTATCAGCGCCAGC
>JAJDAN010000055.1 GCA_029261855.1 Deltaproteobacteria bacterium | reverse complement strand
CGCCGCCCCGCCCGGGCGCGCCCCCCCTTCGGGGTCGCCTGGGGTGCCCGCGCGCCCCCCGCGCGGCCCCCCCCGCGACGGGGTTTCCAAGAACTCGGCTCAGCCCATCTTCATTTCGAAGAAGCAGAGCTTGTTGCCGTCCAGATCCCGGACGTAGGCGCCGTAGAAGACCGGCATCCGCTCACCGGGCGGGCCTTCGTCCGTTGCGCCCAGCTCGATCGCCTTGGCGTAGAGCTTGTCCACACCTTCGCGGGATCCGCCGGGGATCGCGATCATGTTGCCGTTGCCGCAGGCGTGGGGCTCTTCGTCGTACGGGATGCACAGGGCGAGCATCGCCTGGTCCATTGCGGTGCCGTAGAACTTGATGCGGTCCATGCCGAAGAGCTGCTTGGCGCCGACCTCTGCGAGCAAGGTGTCGTAGAAGGCGACGGCGCGGTCCATGTCCGAGGTTCCGATCGTGGCGTATCCGAGCATTGGGGATCTCCTGGGGTGGGTCTCGTCTGGGTACGACGGGTTCTGGGTATGCGGGGCGCGACGCCCGAGGATAACAAGGATCGGGGCTGGGGTGATCGTTCGGTGCAGCAACCAAGCGCGTGCCATACCCTGATTCACAGCCGGCCCGTACCGCGCGAGCCGTGCTCAGGAGACCTGTTTCAGGAGGTCTGTTTCAGGAGGTCTGGTGCGCGCTCCGCTCTACTCGGATCGGCCGACCGCGCTGTTCGAAGCCGACGTTCTGGAAGAGCCGGACAGTCTCTTCGAGAGCCTGCGCCGGGACCGCCCGATCTCGCGGGTCGATGAGACGGGCGTGCATCTGGTCGCGACATGGGACCTCATCGACGACGTCCTGCGCCGGGAGGGCGACTTCTCGGCGAACCTGACGGGGGTGCTGATTCGAGAGGAAGCCGGCCGCCCGGGTGTCTTCGCCCTGCCGGACACCGGTGCGAATCACGTCATCGCCACTGCCGACGAGCCGGGGCACGCCGTGCACCGGTCGCTGGCGCAGCCGTCTCTCTCGGCCCGTCGGATCGCGGCCCTCGAGGCACGCATTCACGACTGGGCGAAGGCTGCCCTGCGCCCCTGGCTGGAAGCGGGCGGCGGAGACTTCGCACCCATCTCCGAAATCGTTCCCGCGCGTGCGGTCGCGTTCCTTCTCGGGCTACCGGAGGGCGACGTCATTCGGCATCGCACGTGGGCGATGATGGGGGGCGAGATCCTCGCCGGGGACGTCAGCGCCGAGCGTCTCGTGCGCCTCGCGACGGAAACGGGACGCATGGCCGACTACCTCGGCGAGCATCTCGACGCGGCGGGCTCGGAGGCGGTCGCCGCTCCGTCCCTGCTGGCGGATCTGGCGGAGGGGGTCCGGCTGGGTGTCATCGATCGCGTGCAGGCGATCGGAATCGGAATCGTGATGTTCGGGGCCGGCGGAGAATCCACAGCCGCCCTCATCGGGTCGGCGGTTCGGCGTCTGGCGGAAGACCCGCAGACGGCGGCTCGCCTGCGGGACGAGCCCGCGCTGATCTCGCGCTTCGTCGAGGAGGTGGCCCGTCTCGAGCCGCCGTTCAAGTTCCACTACCGCGTGGTGCGTCGGGCTTGTGAGCTTGGAGGGGCGTCACTGGTGGCGGGCGATCGTTTGATGCTGCTGTGGGCGTCGGCCAACCGCGACGCGGATCACTTCGAGGATCCGACCGCTCTCCGCCTCGACCGCCGCCACCCGAAGCGACACATGAGCTTCGGGCGAGGCAGCCATTTCTGCGTCGGCGCCCCGCTGGCGCGGATGGAAGCGCGCGTGGTGCTCGAGCAGTTGCTTGCGGGAACGCGAAGCATCCGGATGCGCGCCGGGGACGCCCCCGTCCATGCCCGCAGCATCTTCGTTCGCCGCCTGGAACGGCTCCCCCTGGAGATCGAGGGGGTCGGCGCGTGACGCCCGGCGCCCGCATCGCTGAGCTTGCCGGTGAGCACACGCTTCGCCGGCGCGGACAGGTCCACGCCGGCGGAGCCCAGGCGCATGATCGTCACCGGGCGAAGTTCACTACTTGATGAACAGCATCTCCTGGTAGGTCGCGAGGGGCCACAGGTCGTCGGCGACGATGCCTTCGAGGCCATCTGCTGCCGCGCGGACCGTGAGCATCGCCGGCAGCACCGCGTTCCGGCAGTGCTCCGCATGTGCCTGCAGCGTCTCCCCGGGCTGCTCGACGAGGGCCGCTTCGAGCCCCGCAATGCCGTCCTGCAGGGCCTTGACCAGACCGCTCAGCTTGTCGAGGGTGTCGGCGTCGAACGCGTAGCCGAGCGCCTTGAGGCTGTTCGCCGTCGAGGCGAGCTCGCCCTGGTATCGCACCGCCGCCGGGAAGACGACGGTGCGGGCCATCTCGACCGTGGTCCGCGCTTCCAGGGTCACCGACATGCAGTACTGCTCGAGGAAGACCTCGAGTCGACTCATCGTCTCGCGCTTGGACAGCACGCCGTAGCTCTCGAAGAGCGAGATGACCTCGTCGCTCTCGAGGGTGGGCAGCGCGTCGACGGTGCTGCGCAGGTTCGGCAGTCCGCGCTCCGCGGCCTCGGCGTGCCAGGCGTCCGAGTAGCCGTCGCCGTTGAAGATCACGGCGCCGTGCTTGGACATCACGCCCTGCAGCACCTTCTGGATCGCGGCGTGCAGCTCGACGGGATCACTCGCGACGGCGGCTTCCAGCTCGGTGGCGATGAAGTCGAGGGACTCCGCGACGATCGTGTTGAGGGCGACCATCGGGCCCGCGATCGACTGGTTGGACCCGACCGCCCGGAACTCGAAGCGGTTGCCCGTGAAGGCAAAGGGGCTGGTCCGGTTGCGGTCGCCCGCGTCCTTGGGGAGCTCGGGGAGGGTGTCGACCCCGACCGTGAGCTTGCCCTTCAGCTTGGAGCTGGTGGCGTCTCCGTCCCGCGAGATCTGTTCGAAGACGTCCGTGAGCTGTTCGCCGAGGAAGATCGACAGGATCGCCGGCGGCGCTTCGTTCGCACCGAGGCGGTGGTCGTTGCCGGCGGACGCCACGACCGCGCGCAGCAGGCCCGCGTACTTGTGGACGCCGCGGATCACGGCCGCGCAGAACACCAGGAACTGCGCGTTTGCGTGCGGGTTGTCACCCGGGTCGAGCAGGTTGCCCTGGGTCCCGTTGCCGAGGGAGAAGTTGACGTGCTTGCCGGACCCGTTGACGCCCGCGAACGGCTTCTCGTGCAGCAGGCAGGTCATGCCGTACTTCTCGGCCACGCGCTTCAAGGTCACCATCATCAGCTGCTGGTGATCCGTCGCGAGGTTCGCCTGCTCGAAGACGGGCGCGACCTCGTACTGGCCGGGCGCGACCTCGTTGTGGCGCGTCTTGACCGGGATGCCCAGCTTGAAGAGCTCGCGCTCGGTCTCCAGCATGAAGGCGAGCACCCGCTCGGGAATGGCCCCGAAGTAGTGATCGTCGAACTCCTGGCCCTTGGGCGGGGGTGCGCCGAAGAGCGTGCGTCCGGACGCAATCAGGTCGGGCCTCGCGAAGAAGAAGTGCCGGTCGATCAGGAAGTACTCCTGTTCGGCACCCGCGTACGAGACGACGTTGTCGATTTCCTCGTGACCGAAGACACGAAGGATGCGCTGGGCCTGCTTGTTCAGGGCCTGCATGGAGCGCAGCAGCGGGGTCTTCTTGTCGAGGGCCTCGCCCGTCCAGGAAACGAACGCGGTGGGAATGCACAGGGTCGTGCCGTTGGGGTTTTCGAGGATGTACGCCGGGCTGGTCACGTCCCAGGCCGTGTAGCCACGGGCCTCGAAGGTCGCGCGGATGCCGCCGTTCGGGAAGCTGGAAGCGTCCGGCTCGCCCTGGATCAGCGTCTTGCCCGCGAATTCGGCGATGGCTCCTCCCTGTCCGTCGGGCGAGAGGAAGCTGTCGTGCTTTTCCGCGGTCGAACCGGTGAGCGGGTAGAAGACATGTGCGTAGTGGGTGGCGCCCTTGCTGATCGCCCAGTCCTTCATGGCGGTCGCGACGACGTCGGCGACGCTCGGGTCCAGCAAGGATCCGGACTGGACCGTCTCGAGCACGGACTCGTAGACGGCCTTGGGGAGCCGGTCCTTCATGACGGAGAGGCCGAACACGTTCGCTCCGAAGAGTTCACTCATCGTGACCTCGGAGAAGTTCAGCGGCTCTGAGATGGGGGCGTAGCTGGTAACGGCGTTGATGGCCTGGAGTCGTGCGGTGCTGCCACTCATGGTTTCAGGGGTTCCTTCGTCCGGGCCTGGGGCAGGCCGGCACGGGTTGGCGGTCGATAGTCCACACAGTAACAGCAAGCTTTGTGCCGTGGGTTGCCGACCGCCTGCTTGGGCCGAATCCAGCCCCGTCAGGCCCGAAGTTGCCGGTCGCCGATGGGTCCGAGCCGGGACGCGGGCCCTTCGCTGGCTGTCGGACGGGCAGGGTTGCCTACGGAATGGTCGCCGGCAGGGGACGCGAGGATTGCCGCTTCAGGCGCCGGCGCTCGGTCTCGTAGACACGCTCTCGTACCAGCGGGTCAGGTGCTTCTGTTCGGGGGAGTGAGGCAGGTCGTTCAGCTTCGCCGCGAAGTCGAGGGTGCAGAGCGCGAGGATGTCGGCGACCGAGTAGGTCTCCCCGGTGAGGAAGTCGTGGTCCGCGAGGTGCCGATCCAGGAACCCGAAATAGCCCTGGACCACGGCCCGGTACTGGTCGGCGGCGGCGGCGATCTGGTTCTTCATCACGGCCCGGGTCAGGGGGGATCCGTGGATCCAGACCATCCCGACCGGGACCATGAAGTTCAGCTCGATGCGCCGGATCCACATCTCGACGATGCCCTGCTCGTAAGGAGTCGAGCCAAAGAGCGGCGGCTCCGGGTGCAGGGCTTCGAAGTAGCGACAGATCGCGACGGACTCGGCGATGTGGCTGCCATCGTCCAGCTCGAGCACCGGCAAGCCACCCATCGCATTCACCTGGCTCATGAATTCGGGTGTGCGATTCGCACGCTGCATGATGTCCACCTGTTCGAAGGGGACCTCGATGCCTCTTTCGGCGAGGTAGATGTGAACGCGGCGGGGGTTGGGGGCGCCCGAGTAGGTGTAGAGCTTCATGCCGCGAGGCTAGCGCACGGCCTGGCGCACGGATGGAAAGGCATCGTCGCCGAGTAGAGCTTCGCGTTCGGATCCGGCCACCACGAAGTCGCTCGATCCCTTGCGGATGTTCACGAAGAAGAGCTCGGGCATGCTGCTGAGGGTGCCGCGGAGACCGTCGACGAGCAGCTCGCCGTCGTCGAAGGGAGCCCACAACAGGCCGGCTGCGCTTGCCGAGAGACCGACGACGAGGTTGAAGGCGCCGTAGAGGGGTCGGACCGCGATGTGTTCTTCGGTGAAGAAGAGGAAGAGCGAGTCGTCGCGACCGCGTTCGTACCAGGTCGACGTGAGGACGTTCGACTCGCGCAGCCCCACCCACAGACCCGACTCGTCTCGACGCATCTGCTCGAGTCGGGCCTGGCGGTCGGAAAGGACGGAGAAGGTCTCGACCACGCGGTACTGCTCGCGAACGTGGCGCGAGGACACGAAGGGAATGAAGGCGAGAGACGCGCCCGGGTGCACCTGGCCCCCCAGGCGTCGGATCGATTCGGCGCGCACCGCTTCCGGGGAATCGCTTCCGGCCAGTCGGGCCAGCGCGTCGTCGATGGTCTCGAAGAGGGCGGATACGCAGTTGCGGTCGATCACGTGGTAGTCGTCGCGGTCTTCGAGTGCCGCGAGGAGGTCGTCGTGGGCGCGTCGGAACGACGAGGCGAGCGCCTTGCGTTGGGCCGGGTCGAGGACGACTCCCGGAGCGGCGCGTTCCGGGACGAGTCGTCCGCGCGCCATCCGGATCGGCTGGCCCCTCTCGGTACCTCGTCGCAGGTCGGCCAGATGGTTTGCGGCCGCCTCCATGCGAGCGAACTCGAGCTCGCGAAAGCGTCGCTTCGAGAACACGCGATCCCGGGCGGAATCGAAGCGGTGCTGACTTTGCGCGAGCAGCTCCGGGCCCACGGTCTGCCAACTCTCGCCGTGGGGGGTCGCGACGGCCGGGTCCTCGGGGAAGCTGTCGAGGAAGACCAGTTCGCTCCGGGACAAGGACTCGTCGAGGGCCAGCAACCTCGCCAAGCCGACCAGGAACGGTGTGCCCCAGTCGGGGCGCGGTGAAGCGAACAACTCGACCAGGCGATCCTCGAGTGAGTTTCGGATCGCGACCAGAACGGGTCGGTCGGCGGCGCGGAGGGTCGAGGACGGATGCGGGTCTTCCACCAGCCAGCGTTCTTCGAGGCCGCTTCCTCTCGCGAGGGTCTCGATGGCGGTCAGCCCGGCCAAGGGGTCGAACAGCGCCTCGGAGAGTTCTGGGCCCGGGTTCTCAGCGGCGCGCGCGGCGTCCGCGCGAGCCAAGCGTGCGCGATCCGCGAGCGCGTTCGGTCCGTAGCGAGCGTCGATCCGCTGGCGCAGGCGTGTGACAGCCGGCGCGCCGCTGCCGGGTTCGGAGGCGCCGCTGCTGGGTGTGAAGACGCTGGCTCTGAAATACCCGGCTCCTGCCACGGGAAGGCGGGTGTCTCCCCGCGCGAGTCGGGTGGCGCCCTGGCCGAGGCGGACGAGGCGCCGCAGCTGCCAGCGCTGGTCCCAGTAGCGACGGTCGAATGCACGCCGGATGGCGTCGTGTGTCTCGAGGTCCGTCTCGACCCGCGTCACGTGGATCGTGCGGTTCGAAAGCAGCGCGTACTCCGCCAAGAAGTCGACCGTCGGCACGCGGGCCATCTCCAGCAACCCGCTCGGCGCGTACTGGAAGTGGTAGGTGTGGCCTCCGATGCCGATGGCGGCGTGCCCGCCCGCCGAACCGCCTTCGTTTGCCTCGATGTAGAAGTAGTCGAGCGTGGGGTGGTCGCGGGTCTCTGCCGGATCGGCTTGGGCTGTCTCTGCGATCAGGGCCGCGGTCAGCGCGGCAGTCAGGAATGAGGTGAGCGCTGCCGTCAGCGCGGTCACAATCCGGGTGGTCCATCCGGGTCGCGATTTCGGGGCGAAGCTCACTGGGGCGACGAGTAGCCCTCGAGGAGCAGCTTGGCGCGGACTTCGCTGCCCGCGGCGATGTCGTGGCTCACCCGCTCGAAGGAATCCACCGAAAGGCCGCCCTGGGCCAGGCCTGCGCCGACTGCGCGGTAGGTCGCCGGGTTCCCCTCCCAGTCGGTGATCCCGTGGGATGCGGCAACGGGTCCAACCTGGCGCATCACCTCGAAGCCCCCGCCGCCGCCCTCGGCCACAGCGGCCACGGTCTCGCGCACGTCTCTCATGTAGGCCGTCTCGTCGGTGGCTTCGGCTGCGCCACCACCGGACGACTGGCTGCTCCAGCGGGACGGGCTCGACGATGCCTTGCTCGATTGCCCACTCCAACGCGAGGGGCTGGAGGACGACTTGAAGCTCGAACAGCCCGACAGAGCCACGAGCGAGAGGGCGACGAGCAAGCAGGTCAACTGACGCATCGACGATGAATCTCCGTTTGGCAGTGCGCGAGTGGGTGAACGGGAGCAGGTCGAGAAGAGCTGCGCTGTCAACGGCCTCTCGGCGGACCGTCGAAGATCAGGGCGCCGTCCTCGATCGGGGCGTTGCGGATCATCTTCTTGTCGGCAGCGTAGTTCTGGGTGTTCTGCCAGGGCGCGCGATCGCCTTGCTTCGGGAACAGATGCATCACCCGCTGCATGTAGCCGGCGGAGAAGTCCTGGATCCAGGGCCGCTTGGGCATCCCCTGGTCCTCTTCCCGCAGGCGCGGTGTACAGCGGCTCGCGTCGTGCGCGTCCATGTGATTGAGGACGCGGCAGGTGTACTCGGCGGTCAGGTCGGCGCGCAGGGTCCACGAAGCGTTGATGTAGCCGAAGGTCTGCACGAGATTGGGCACGTCCGAGTACATCATGCCCTTGTACGTCCAGGTGTTCGGGAAGTCGACCGGCTCGCCGTCCACCGCGAAGCGCACGCCGCCCAGGACTTCCAGGGTGAGTCCGGTCGCGACGACGATGATGTCGGCGTCGAGTTCTTCTCCCGATTGCAGCCGGATCCCCTTTTTCGTGACGCAGTCGATGTGGTCGGTGACCACCGACGCCTTGCCGGACTTGATCGCCTCGAACAGGTCGGCGTTGGGGATCAGGCAGAGCCGCTGATCCCAGGGGTCGTAGCTGGGCGTGAAGTGCTTCTCGACGTCGTAGTCGGGGCCCAGATGCTTGCGGACCTGACCGATGAGGAAGTCCTTGACCTTCTGCGGAGCGACCCGCGTGCGCTCGTAGACCCGGCGCTGTAGGGTGACGTTCTTCAGGCGCGTGAGGTTGTAGGCCAGCATGTCCGGGAGGAACTTTCGCAAGAAGTTCGCGATGACGTCCTTCTCCGGCCGCGAGATGACGTAGGTGGGAGAGCGCTGGAGCATCGTGACGTGCTCGGCGTCCTTCGCGATCGCCGGGACCACGGTCATGGCGGTGGCGCCGCTGCCGATGACCACGATGCGCTTCCCCGCGTAGTCGAGGTCTTCCGGCCAGAACTGGGGATGGAAGATCGGGCCCTCGAAGTCTTCCTCGCCGTCGAAGGTCGGCCGGTGAGGTTGGTCGTAGCTGTAGTAGCCGCTGCACATCACGAGGAAGTTGCAGGAGACCTTTTCGGGCTCCTCGCCTGCGCCGCCGGGCTCCTGGACAGAGTCGGTCGCCGCCGCGGTGAGCGTCCAGCGGGCGTCTTCGCTCGACCAGGATGCGTCGACCAGTCGCCGGTTGAACTGGATGTTCTGGCGGATGGCGTTCTCGTCCGCCGTCTCGTTCACGTAGTCGAGGATCGACGGGCCGTCGGCGATGGCCTTGGCTGCACGCCACGGCTTGAAGCTGTAGCCAAGGGTGTGCATGTCGCTGTCCGAGCGGATGCCCGGGTAGCGGTACAGGTCCCAGGTGCCCCCGACGGCGTCCCGGCTTTCCAGGATCGCATAGCTCTTCTGGGGGCAGTTCTTCTGGAGGTGGTAGGCGGTGCCGATGCCCGACAGGCCTGCCCCTACGATGACGACGTCGAAGTGATTCATGGGTGCTCCGAGAGTGGGTTCCGTAGGTAGCACGATCCGCTCGACGGGAGCGCGGCACTCCCCTCCCCGGGGTTCTGGGCGGGCCAGGGCCGGTGAGGTGGATCCGAGGGGACCGACTACCTTCGCCAGGCCTCATCCTACACCCCTGGCCGAGCACTCCTGGAAGGAGCCCCCATGACCGGAACGAGCCCCGAGCCCCAGCGTCCCCCGTCTCCGGGCGGTAGCGGCAAACCGCCGCCCCGCTGGGTCCTCAAGACCGCGACGCGACTCCACGTGATGCTGCACCGACTCTCCGGCGGCCTCAACAAGCTGGGCGGCGACGACGTTTGCTTCGTAACGATGACGGGTGCGAAGAGCGGGCGCCGTTTGACGATTCCGCTGATGTACGTCCCGCACGGGGAGGGCGTTCTGCTCGTGGCGTCCCAGGGCGGCGCGCCTCGGAACCCGGTCTGGTACGGAAATCTCGTCGCGCACCCGGAGATCGAGGTGGAGCACCGCGGCCGGGAGATGAAGCTTCGCGCGCGGCTTGCAACGCCCGAAGAAAAGCCGGCGTTGTGGCCGGTGTGCGACCGCTACTACGCACCGTACGCCGAGTACCGCCAGCGCACGACCCGGGACATCCCGGTCTTCGTGTGCGAGCCGCGCTGACGCGGCTGCGCACACGAAGACCAGGGCCAGGGCCAGGGCAGGGCCAGGGCGGGGCTAGGGCAGCGCGTCCTCGACGATGTCCACCCAGTCGCTGCGATTCAGGATGAAGTCCCGGGCCCACTTGGAAAGCGGCACACCGTTGGCGTCCTGCGTGTAGAACAGGTCCGACTGCAGTGCCGTGTGGGACGTATCGCCTGCGACGATGAAGCGCTTGTAGCGGTTCGGATGGTTCGCGTTGATCGCGCCGTGTCCGTCGACCACGAGCTGGCGGAACTTCGGCTGGTCCCCGAGCAGGTCGAGGAAGAAGCGGTTGGTGCCATCCGCGTCCGTCTCGTAGATCGCTTCGCGGATGGTCGAGTCGTTGTCGAGTCGCCACTGGATTGCGGCGGTCGCTTCACCCATGTCGCTGCACTCGGTGCAGCTCGGCGGGTAGAACTTGCCGAAGTCCCAGTCCGCGGCCCGCGCGGCGATGTCGCCGAGGGCATCCGGGTTGATGGTCACGGGTCCCGCGTCGTTGTAGACCGTCAGGTAGCCGCGGTTCCCATAGGTGAAGCGCACCAGGAAGGGGGCGAAGCCCGCGACGCCGACACCGCCGGCGCTCGAGCCCGCGAGGGTGATGCGCTTCGCGTCGGGGAAGGTGGCCTTCGCGACGTCCATGCCGGCGCTCTGATTGCGCAGGCCGCGGTGGAAGCGGACGGGGCCGTAGGGGAAGCTGGGGTCGACGACGTCGTTGTCGCCTGAGAACACCGACCCGTCGCAATAGGGCATGTAGACGATCGAGTGATCTCCGAACGGGTTGTCGGGGTTGCCGAAGTCCCAGATGCCCACGGGCGGTGCCGGGGGCTCTTGCGCCTCGGAAAGCACGTTGCAGTTGTAGAAGTCCTGCCAGCAGGCGCCGCCACCCTGCTCGAAGATCAGCAGCTTCGAGGGGTTGCCCGCCCGGGTGAAGACCGAGAAGGGTGTGCCCGCGATGCAGATCGGTCCGTCGCCGCCGTCCGTGTCGAAGGTGTGCTTGGTCCAGCCGTCACCGACGTCTTCCGACGAGATGGGCGTGAACTCGCCGAGGTACTGGTCGACTCCCGCTTCCTGGAGCTCCGCGAAGGCGAGCAGATTGAGGCCGCCCTGGCACTTGTTGCCGAGGATGGCGACGCAGGTCAGCAGGACGCCGACGAGCAGTAGACGCACGGACTTCGAAGATCGCATGGCTTCTCCCTCTCCTTCAATCCTTCGAGCGCTTCTGGTAGGAGCGCCCAGAGGTGGGGCCCTACACCAGCGATCACTGTCTCACGCTGGCAGACGGGGTGTCAATACTTCCCGGGTCGGAGACCCCCGGGAGAGTTCGGGAACGCCTGGATGCGCTGCGTCAGAGCTTGCGGCTGGGGCCGAAGCTGCCCGTCATGTGTTCGGTCCAGGCGGACAGCAGGGTCGGCGCACCGGGGAGGCCCAGGTCGCGAAGCTGCCCGGCGATGGGATGGTCGCCGAGCTCGAGGACCACTCCGTCCCCGCCCGGCACGGTCTGCTCCCCGGCGCCGCCGCGGGTGAAGACGTTCTCGTGGGCGACTCCCTCGATCATCGTGTAGCCGACGGCGTCGCTGTCCGGGGTCGAATTGTCGCCCCCGCGCGGCACCGTCAGGGTCAGGACGTGCTGGCCGTCCATCGTCAGCCTGGCGGTGGCGCTGTCGTCCGCGTAGGAGAAGTCGATCTCCTCGACGGATTTCGGGAAGCCCCAGATCCGGCAGCCCGCCTCGCTGGTGAAGCTCTGGTTGACCGGGAGCTTGTAGATGAAGCTACCCACCTCGGCGTCGGGCCGTCCGGTCGGCCGCACGAAGAAGATGATCCCGATCTCGTCGTAGTCCCCGAGGTCGTTGTCCCGGTAGTCGACGATCACGAGGGTCAGCTGGGTCTTGCCCGGGGCGGCCTCGACGGTCTCGAACGCGTCGGGGACCAGCGCCTGTGCGGCGTCCCGGTCGACGAGGTACATCACACTTCCCGACGAGGCGTCGCGCACCACGGCGGGCAGCGTGACGGTCTTGCCCTGGATCTCGAAACTCTCTGCGCTCATGCTCGACTCCTCGGTAGGACGTTGGCGACAAGTGGCTGGCATGAAGTTCTACTCCTGTACCCGTCCTGCCGTCAACGTGTGGTGGCGAGCCGGGGGCGCTGCAGCCGGGTAGGCTCGGAGCTGAGGCAGATTCAGGCGCACGCGCCGGGCGGCTACCGCAATGGGCAAGGCATGGCAGACCCTGGACCGACGCGAGACGCCCGATGGCGTTCTCGAGCTGCGGCAGCGAGACGAGGACGACTTTCTCATCTGCGTCGATGGTCGCGTGCTGATGAACAGCCGCGCCAGCCGGTCGGAAGAGGCGCTCGGCGTCGCGGCCTGTAGCGAGCTCGGCCCGGGTGCCACAGTGCTGATCGGCGGCCTGGGTATGGGCCTCACCCTGCGCGCCGCCCTCGAGACGCTGCACCCGAACAGTCGGGTGCATGTCGCCGAGCTGCACCCGGTCGTGGCCGACTGGTGCCGCGGTCCACTCGCCGGCCTGTGCGGCGGCGCCGCGCAGGATCCGCGCGTCTCGATCCGCATTGCGGACGTCGCCGATTGCATCCGCGAGGCCGAGCGGGGCTCGTGCGACTATGACGCCATCGTGATCGATCTGTTCGAGGGGCCGCATGCGGGTACCGACGCCTCCCGGGATCCCGTCTACGGTCGCGAAGCCATCGCCAGGACCTGGCGAGCGCTGGCGCCGGGCGGTGTCTTCGGCGTGTGGTCGGAGGCGCGGGACGCGTCCTTCGCGGCGCGTCTGCAGGCTCAGGGATTCGAGGTCGAGACGCGCCGCCCGGGCCGAGGTGGGCTGCGTCACTGGATCGTGCTTGCAAGACGTCCCCGCTAGGCTCGCGCCATGCCTGCTCCCGCGATCCCGTGTCAGCGCGCGCTCTTCGATATCCCCGCCGACGTCTGTTACTTGAACTGCGCCTACATGAGCCCACAGCTCGTGACCGTGAGCCGGGCCGGGCGAGAGGCCGTTCCCCTGAAGGCGCAGCCCTGGCGGGTTGGTGAGGAGCACTGGTTCGTTCGCGTCGAGGAGGCCCGGGCGCGCTTCGCGCGAATCGTCGGGGCCAGCGCCGACGACATCGCCCTGGTGCCGTCCGCGAGCTATGGCATCGGGACCGCCGCGCGGAACTCGCCGATCGCGGCAGGGCAGACCATCGTGCTACTCGCCGAGCAGTTCCCGTCCTGCGTCTATCCGTGGACACGCCGCGCCCGGGAAGAAGGAGCCCGGATCGTGACGGTCGAGCGTCCCGGCGATCACGACTGGACGAGCGCGGTGCTCGAGGCCATCGACGAGCGCTGCGCGGTCGTCGCACTTCCCGAGGTGCACTGGGCGGATGGCGGCCGGCTCGACCTGGTCGCCATCGGTCGCGCCGCCCGGGCGGTCGGAGCCCGGCTCGTCCTCGACCTCTCGCAATCCGCCGGCGCTTCGCCCATCGACGTTGCCGCAGTGGACCCGGACTGGCTCTGCGCGCCGACCTACAAGTGGCTGCTGGGCCCGTATTCGGCCGGCTTCCTTTATGTGGCGTCACGCAATCACGACGGCGTGCCGCTCGAAGAGAACTGGATCGCGCGCCAGGGAAGCGAGGACTTCAGCAAGCTCGTCGACTACCAGGAGCACTACCGCGAAGGCGCGCGACGCTATGACGTCGGCGAACGCAGCAATTTCGTTCTGCTGCCCATGGTGAACGCCGCGCTCGACCAGGTGCTGGCGTGGGGGGTCGAGCGGATCGCGGACACGCTTCGTGTCACGACGTCCCGCATCGTCGAGATCGCGTCCGAGTTCGGATACACGGCCGCGCCCGAAGCGCATCGGGCGCCCCACTTTCTCGGGCTGAGCCGCGAGGGGGGTCTCCCGCCCGACCTCGTGCCGCGATTCCGGGAGCGATCCGTCTTCGTAGGAACGCGCGGGGACGCGTTGCGGGTGTCTCCGCACCTGCACGTGAGTGACGCGGATCTCGAGCACTTCGGCGCTGCACTTCGCGCGCTTCGCTAACGGCCGGAACCGCAGGTTCGGGTTGCTGCGGGTGCGCGGCCATCTGCCGCGCACGTTCCTAGCTGGCGTCCTGCTTCGGTTCCGCGCCCGGGGTCTCGTCCGTGGACGCCACCGCCAGCAGTACCGATGCGACGGCATCCTTGTGTTCGATGAGCAGTAGCCTGGCGACCTGTCCATCGCCAAAGAGGAGCCTTCCCAGGGTGGCCTGGTCGACGGGCAACCGGAGCCCGAGTACCCGGGGCGCGTGTTCGCGCAACAACGACTCGACGTTGCGGTAGAAGCGCTCGGCGCCATCGTCCGCCAGGATCAACAGCCGTGACACGCGACCGCCGCGGGTGACACCCGTGCGTTGGTCCACCTGTTGGAGCCCGCGCGCCTCGGCGGCCAGCACCCGGGTCGCATCCTCGAAGCCCCGGACGATTCGGCCCGCCGCGAACGCGCTGTTCAGCGCAGCACCGACCAGCGGGGAGAGCGTGGCCCGGGGCACACGAAGCTCGCCTCCGGCCCACAGGGGTACTGCACTCTGCAGGAGATCGTGTGCCAGGCCGGTCGCGGTCGGGTCTGCCTCGATGCTCCGGGGCAGGCGCAGTGCTTCGCTTCGTTCCATGGGGGAGACGATAGCCGGCAGCCTGCGTCGGCCCGGCTGCGCGTTCTGATAGGATCCGGGCGGAGGTCTCCATGGCCGAAGCCAGGTTCAGCGTCGAGGCGAGTCACATCATGATGTTCGCGCGCGCGGTCGGGGATGCGAACCCGATCTATTGCGACGAAGCGCACGCGCGAGAGACCGAGCCCGGCGGAATCATCGCGCCGCCCACCTTCGTGCAGGCGAGCGCGCAGTTCCAGCCGGACTACCGGCTGCGCCCGAAGATCGGCGAGCCGTGGTTCGGCTCGGGAGCCACGCCCAGCGGTACCCTGATGCCGCCGGGCGACGCGCCGGACGACACCGACGCGAAACAGGAAAAGAAGAGCGGCGCGGCTGCGGGCGGGCTTCACGCCGAGCAGCACTTCCACTACCACCGATCCGTGCGGCCCGGCGACGTGCTCACGATGACGACCCGTCCCGGCAAGACCTGGGAGAAGCAGGGCAAGCGCGCCGGCAAGCTCGTGTTCTCCGAGACCATCACCGAGTACCGCGACAGCACGGGAGAGTTGGTGGTCACGGCACGCGGGGTCGGGGTTCGAACGGAGCGGGTCATCGAGCAGGAAGGCTGAGCATGGCGTTGACGAAGAGCGAGCTCTCGGTGGGGCAGACGCATTCCGCCGTCGTGGTCGACAATCTGTCCCGCACCCAGATCGTGCAGTACGCGGGTGCGTCGGGTGACTACAACCCGGTCCACACCGACGAGGTCTTCGCGACGAAGGTGGCAGGCTATCCGACCGTCTTCGCTCACGGGATGCTGACCATGGGGCTGACGGGCACGATGCTCACGAACTTCGTGGGCGACGGTCGTCTGCTGGACTACGGCGTCCGCTTCACTTCCCAGGTGTGGCCGGGAGACACATTGACCGCGACGGCCACGGTGGTCGCAGTCGAGGAGGGCGACGGAGAACAGGAAGAGGGCCCCGTCGTGATCCTGGCCCTCTCGACGACGAATCAGGAGGGCCGCGAGGTGCTCTCCGGCGAGGCCCGCGCGCGCGTCGACGCCTGACAGGCCTGTTAGTCTCCCGGCCGTGAGCTCCGACGCCCCGTCCCCGCACAGCCGAATCGGCAGCGTTCCCTGGATCTGGCAGGTGGCCGTGCTGGCGGTGCTCTACGTCGTCGCCGGGCGCATCGGTCTCGAACTCGCCCATATCCAGGACAACGCCACGCTGGTCTGGCCGCCCACCGGCCTCGCACTGGGTGCGCTGATCCTGTTCGGCCGCAGCCTCTGGCCGGGTGTCTTCCTCGGCCTGTTGCTCCTCAATGCCACACAGGCGTCCGTGCTCGAGCTGGTCCCCTCGCTCGCGGTGGCCGCGGGCAATTCGGTCGAAGCCGTGATCGGCGCGACGCTGCTCGCACGCGTCGGGTTCGATTCCGGCTTCGGGCGGCCGCGCGACGTGGGGGCGTTCCTCCTGATCGGCGTCGTGGGGTGCACGACGATCAGCGCCACGGTCGGCACCTATACCTTGCTCCTTTCCGGTGCGATCGCGTCCGCCGATTTCGGACCGGTGTTCCTGGTCTGGTGGCTGGGTGACCTGGGCGGAGCCATCATCCTGACGCCGCCGATCCTGCTGTTGCTGCGGGGAAGTCCGTCGTGGAGTTCGCTCTTTCGTCGCATCGAATTCTGGCTCTGCCTGACCCTGCTGCTAGGAAGCGGCGCGTTCACCTTCCTGGCCCCGCTCCCCAACCGGCTTGGCGCGCTGGTGTTGCTGCCTTGCTTTCCGATCCTCGTGTGGGCGGGGACTCGCCTCGGGTCTCGGGGCGCCATGGTGGCGTCGTTCACGATCGTCACGAGTGCCACCCTCGCCACGGTTCTCGGCTTGGGTCCCCTGGCGACGGGCGACCCGACGGACGATGCGATCCTGACCTGGGCCTTCGCCACGGTGGTCGGGCTGGCTGGCTTCGCGTTGGCTGCAGTCGTCCAGGAACGCGACGTCGCGGATCGCCGCTATCGCGTCGAGGAAGTCGAGCGGGCGCGAGTCGAGAAGCAGCGTTTGCTGCTGCTCGAACGCGAACGCCTGACACGCGAGATGCACGACGGACTGGGCGGCCAGCTCGTCTCGACGCTTTCCATGGTCGAGCGGGGCCAGGGGACGCCCGCTGAAGTGGCGGAGTCCCTGCGGCGAGCGCTCGATGACATCCGCATCGTGATCGACTCGCTCGATCCCGACACGACGGACCTGCCGACCTCCCTCGGCAAGCTACGGGCCCGCCTGGCGCCGTTGCTGAAGCGAAACGGCATGACACTCGCGTGGCAGATCGACGCGGTCGATGGACTGCGAGACTTCCCGCCCGAGGCCTCCTTGCACGTACTCCGTGTGATCCAGGAGGCGGTCACCAACGCGATGCGCCATTCCGGCGGAAGCTCGGTAGAGGTTCGAGTCGAGCCGGCGAGTCATGGCAGGAGAGCCATCCATCTGTGCATTCGCGACGACGGCTGTGGTCTGGGTACCGGCGGGGCGCGCGGCGGGCGCGGCGTCGAGAACATGCGTACCCGCGCCGAGGAGCTTGGCGGCGCATTGCGGCTCGGCGACGCGAACCCGGGGACGCGCATCGATCTAGAGGTGCCGCTCCCGCCTGGCGCGGGGGCGTCGGTCAGTCCTTCGGCTCGATCTTGACCAAGCCCTGGCTGATGGCCTCGTAGACGGCCTCGCCGCGAGAGCTCACGGCGAGCTTTCGATAGATCTTCTTGACGTGTCCGGCGACGGTGTTGCGCGTGACACCAAGCATCTCGGCCGCCTCCTGGTAGGGAAGCCCCTGGACCATCAGCTCGAGCACTTCACGCTCGCGCACCGTCAGATGCGGGTCGTCGCTGTTCTTTTCGAGGGCGGGCTCGTTGTTCTGGAAGCGCCGCAGCAGGTGACTGGCGATCCCGGGACTGATGGGTGCGCCGCCGCGCAGGACCTGCCGCACGCTATTTCGCAAGTCTGCCGGTGCTTCGGACTTGAGCAGGTAGCCCTGGGCGCCGGCTTCGATGGCGCCGATCACGCTCGCCTCGTCGCCGAAGACAGTGATGACGAGAGCGAGTACCTCCGGTGCGACGGCGCGGGCACGCCGGATCAGCTCGAGGCCGCTGCCGTCGGGAAGGCCGAGGTCGACGAGCATGACGTCGGGTCGGCTCTCGTCGAGTGCCGCCAGACCGGCTTCGAGTGAGCCGGCGGTCGCGACCGCGTAATCGCCCACGTCCCCGCGCAGGGCTTCTGCGAAATACTCTCGGGTGGAGGCGTCGTCTTCGACGACGAGGACGGAGGGGGGCATGATGCTCCAGGGCGGATTCGGAGGCACGTTGCGCGAACTTAACATATGCCGGGCCTCGAGAAGGCCTGGCTCCGACTCGTTCCGGCGCCGCGCTACGCTGGCGGGGCGTAGAGGAGCAGTGCAGTGCGAGAGCTACAGCGATTCGACGGCACGCGAGATCTCGATTGGGACACGGTGTGGCGCGCCTTCGAGGACGACGGCGCTGCGATCGTGGAGGGCTTCGTCGACCCGCGACGTCTGGCCCGGCTGCAGGCGGACTTTGAACCGTTGATCGCCGGGCACGCGCCCGGCAGCACGACGGCGGGTCTCTGGACCGAGTTTCACGGCGTACAGACCAAGCGCATCACGGGCCTGCCCCGGCATTCGGAGGCGTGGGTCGAGTTGCTGTGTGACGAACGCTACCTGGCCATGGGTGACCGCTACCTGGGAGCGGACGACTACTGGCTGAACACGGGCCAGCTCATCAGTATCGGCCCCGGCGAGACTCCGCAGCTGCTGCACCGGGATGAGCTCAACTGGCCCCATGCGGTGCGCGAAGACGAGATCACGGTGACCGCGATCTTTGCGCTGACGGACTTCAGCGAGGAGAACGGCGCCACCGTGGTCGCCCCGGGCTCGAATCATTGGGAAGGAACCCTGCCCCCGACTCCGCCGGGGACCACCTGCCAGGCGACGATGCCCGCCGGGTCGGCGTTGCTGTACAGCGGCAAGGTCATCCACGGCGGCGGTGCCAATCGCACCCGCGACCAGTGGCGAGTTGGCCTGCACGCCGGCTTCTGCCGCGGTTGGCTGCGCGCCGAAGAGAACTTCCAGCTGACGGTCCCGCTGGAAGTGGCCCGCGAGCTGCCCGCACGGGCCCAGTACCTGATGGGCTTCCGGTCCTACGCGCCGGACTTCGGAGGACGTCTCGGGCTCGTCGACTACGACGACGCGGCCCGGTTGCTCTGAAGGCGGTCGCTGGGATCGCAGGAGCCGGGCGTCAGGCCGGCTCGTCGGCTGCCTCGCCTTGGCGACTGACACCGCCCTTCGCGACTGCCAGGACCACGGCAGCGGCGAAGGCCGCACCCGAGGCCACGAACAGCACCGCGCCCGGCAGACTGCCCACGTGGGCGCGGGCCACGATCTCCGACAACGACGCAGTTTGTGTCGGCTGGCTCGCCAGCTTGAGGATCCACGCCAGCAGCTGCGCGGCGAACAGGTAGACGTAGACGCGGCGCAGGCGCCGCGCCGCCGCCTTCGTCCGCGACATGCTGGGGACCGTCGTGCCGAGTTGGGGGCCGAGCTGCTGCTCGAGAGCACGGAAGGCCTCGGGACTCGGCGGGGCGGAGGAGACGGCGGAAGCGATGAGCGACCGCTCGAGCAACAGCACTCGCTGTTGCCACAGGTGATAGAAGGTGAGTCTGCGCGACTCGAGGAGCAGGAAGATCACCGTCAGGAAGGACGCGATGTGCACCACATAGTGTGGGACCTCGGCGTTCCCCAGCGCGAAGGACGCGACGGCCGCGGTCGTGCCGATGGACCAGTTGGTGGTGGTGTCCATCCGCATGCGCCAGATGTCCGCCCGTCCCACCATCGCGCGGTAGGTGTGGATCAGGATCGTGGCGCGGGTGCCTTCGTCGAGACTCGCCTGCATGCCTAGGCGAAGTGGCTTTCCGGGCTCGCCGCCGCCGCGACGTTCTCCTCGAGGTGGGCGAAGCCCTGCATGTCGGCGTTGACGGCGTCGAGGCCGTGGGCGAGGACGAACGCGTAGCTGCGTTGGAAGGGCGACAGCCCGGACGCCATGAACTTCGGCCCGTAGTAGGCGTCGAACGCGTCGGGCTTGCCCCAGCCCAGGAACTTGCGTCCCGCGAGATAGCGTCCGGCCTTCATCCCGATCAGCCCGATCCCGGAGGCGCGCACGGAATCGAGGAAGGGGCGCAGCTCGCGCATGGGCGGTGAGCCCTCGAGGATCCCCTTGTCTTCCCAGTCGTACCAGCCACCCGGCGTCACGGCGACCTGCGCGAGGTCGTAGCGTCCCGTTTCCATGGCGGCCTCGAGGACACGCTTCGCGTTCTGGTGTGTGCTCAGCCCCAGATGCCGCACCTTGCCCGCCTGCTTTGCCCGATCGAAGGCCGCGTGCAGCTCTTCGCTCTTCACGAGGTGCGGGTTGTGCGAGGCCATCACGTAATAGGCGTCGACGTATTCGACGCCGAGCTCGCGAAGGCTCTGGTCGAGCTGTGCACTCCAGGTGGCTGCTGCCTGGCGACCCTCTGCCGGGCTGATCTCTTCGTCGGCTTCCACGTCGAGATAGGTCATGGCTTTCGAGATGAGGAAGATCTCGTCTCGGTGCTTCTTCAGGAAGGGCGCGAGGTTCGTCTCGGCGTCGTCGTAGTAGCGCCTCGCTCCGACGTCGAAGACGTTGATCCCGGCGTCCAGGGCGGCCTCGAGCAGGTCGTCCTTCCGTCCGCGAGACAGGGCCGCCCCACAGCCGAAGACCAGGCGACTGCCCTCGAACTTCGTGCGACCCAGAAGGGTCCGGCCCAGCTTCGGCCACTCGCGCTTCGCCCCGGACGCAGACTCTGCCGCATAGACCGCCGCCCGGGCGTCTCCCGAGCGGAGCAGGGCGCGTCCGCCGATCCCGAGCAGCGCCACCGTTCGGAGAAAGCCGCGTCGATCCGTCGTACCGCGTGCTGCCGGCTGAGTCATCGTGTCCCTCCGTTTGAGTCGCTGCAACTGTAGGCGCGTCTCTCTGGCGCCGCCCGGCATCAGGCAGAAGCGCCGTCCTGCCGATAGCCGAGGCTGATTCGGGGTGGGGGGAAGGCCTTGTTCGAGATCCTGGGAGCCGTCGGACTCCTGGCGTTCGCCGTGTCGAGCGTGTCGGTTGGCGTGCGCTGCATTGTGCGTGGAGTTGCCACGGGCGCCGTGCCCGAGCTTTCCGTGGGCGTCGGCTTCGTCGTCGGCGTGCTGTTCGGGTACGTGCCGGAAAGCCTCGCTACCTCGACGGAGCTGTTTTCGCAGGAGCTGTCCAGCACGATCCTCGCGTCGACCCAGGTAGCGATTCGCGTGGCAGCGATCGCGGTGATGGTCTTCACGCTCTCGGTCTTCGGGGGAGGGCGGCCCGTCCGATGGGCCGTGTTCGGCTCCCTGGTCGTGGCCCTCGTCGCGAGCTGGGTCGCGTTCCCCAGCTACCTCGCCCAAGCCGAAACGCCGCGCGACGCACTCTGGTACGAAGTCTTCAGCGTGGCGCGATCCCTGGCCGTCGCCTGGGGCGCGGCCGAGTCGTTCGCCTACTACCGGATGGCTGTCCGGCGCCGGAGTCTGGGGCTCTCCGATCCGGTCGTGACGAACCGCTTCCTGCTGTGGGCGATCGGCCTGGCGTCCCTGACCGGGCTGATGGCGAGCACGACCCTGGCGAAGGCGGTCGGCGTCGACCCGACGGCCTACACCTGGTTGCTGCTCGAATCGTCGATGGGGCTGGTCGGAGCCGTCGCCCTGTGGCTGGCCTTCTTCCCGAGCCGGCGTTACCGGGACTTCATCCGTGGGAGCGCGCAGGCGGCATCCTGACCGCTCGCGCTCAGCGAGCGGAGGGCAGGCTGACCCGGGCGATCGTCCCGCGCTCTTTGCGTGGGACCAGCGAAATCTCCCCGCCGTGTGCGTGGACGATGCGGCGACAGATCGGCAGGCCGAGCCCGCTGCCGCGCCCGGCGCCCTTGGTCGTTACGAATGGGTCGAAGAGGCGATCGGCGCCCGACGACGGGATGCCCGGCCCATCGTCGCGAATCTCGACGATGACACGGTCGCCGTCGAGGTGGGCGTCGACCTCGATCTTGCCCCCGTTGTGGGCGAGGGCGTCGATGGCGTTGTCGATGAGGTTGACGAACACCTGATTGAGCGAGCGTCCGTCCGCCAGTACCGGCGGCAGGTGCTCGTCGGCGCGTATGCTCACCGCGATCTTGTGGTCCTTCAGCGAAGGGGCGAACAGCCGGAGAGCCGATTGCAGGCCCTTCGCCAGGTCGACGGGTGCGGCCCCCGCTCGTTCCGAGCGCGTAAAGTCGCGAAGGTCCCCGACGAGGCGTCCCGTACGCTCGAGGCCATCCGCCACGATGCGACTGAGCTGCGCGACTTCTTCGAGCAGTTCCTCGAAATCGATGTCGTTCAAGCGCAGGCGTAGCTTCCCGACCTGCTCGATCAGCTGGTCCGGCTCGCGCTCGTCGAGCTGGGCGAGGGGCCGTGCCAGTTGCACCATCTCTTCCGCGGCGGTCTTGAGTGCGCGCGCGGCGTTGAGGGAGAAGTTGACCGGGTTGTTCATCTCGTGCGCGACTCCCGCCGCCAACTCTCCGACTGCGGCCAGGCGCTCGGTCTGCACGAGCTGCACCTCCGCGGCGCGAAGCTCGACCAGGGTCGTTTCGAGGCGCTCGTTGCGGACGGAGAGCTCGTCCTGAAGAGCATGCATCTTCAAGAGCCCGGCGACCCGCGCTCTCAGCTCACGCGGGTGGAAGGGCTTGGTGACGTAGTCGTCGGCACCGAGCTCGAGGCCTTCGATCTGCATTTCGCGGTCGGCCTTCGAGCTCACCAGCATGACCGGGATGCCCCGCGTGTCCGGATCGTTCTTGAGCGCCTGGCAGAGCTCGGTCCCGGACATCTCCGGCATCATGACGTCCGTCACGACCAGGTCGGGCATGCGTTCCCGCACGGCTTCGAGGGCTTCACGCCCGTTGCGCGCCAGGCGCACGCGATAGTGTGTACCGAGAAGCGTGCCAAGGAACTGCCGCATCTCGGTGTTGTCGTCGGCGATGACGATCTCGGGAGCACCCGCACACGCCCCCGGCGGTTCTGCCGCCCGGGCTTCGCCCGCGGCTTCCCAGCGCGCGACATTGTGCTCGAGGTCGACGAGCCGGTGCCGATCGGAGCCTTCGCCCGGCAGCTCGATCTCGGCGGCCATCGCGTCGAGGGAGGTGCTCGCCGCGGCGCCTCGGCGGCTCGTGTCGTCTTCGGCTTCCGAGAAGGCGATCGCGTCGGCCTCTCCCGGCGGGAGGTCGACGTGCATGCGGGTGCCGCGCCCGAGTCCGTCGCTCTCGGCCCAGACACGTCCTCCGTGAAGCTCGACCAGCTCCTTTACCAGGGATAGGCCGATTCCGGTGCCTTCGTGCTTGCGCGTCGCCGAGCTGTCGACCTGGGCGAAGCGGTCGAAGACCCGTTCCAGCTGGTCCGAGGGCAGGCCCGCGCCGCTGTCGGAAACGGTGAGGCGAACTCCGTCGCCATTCGCGAGCAGCCGCGTCTCGATCCGTCCCCCCGCTTCCGTGAACTTCAGCGCGTTGCCGACCAGATTCACGACCACGTTCTCGATGGCGTCCGAATCGACGTGTACGGAGGGAAGAGAACCCTCGACGGTCGCGGAGAGCGCAATCCCCTTGCGGTCCGCCAGGGGACGTGCCCCGTCCACGATGCCGCCGACGATGGTCGCCAGGTCGACGCGTTGCCGACGCAGGTTGAACTGCTGGCCTTCGACCTTCGCCAGGTCGAGGAGGTTGTTGATGAGCTTGAGGAGCCGGAGCGCGTTGCCGTGCATCGTCTTGAGGTAGCCGGACAGTGCGTCGGGTACCGGCCCGAATTCGCCAGCGAGGATCGCTTCCAAGGGGGCCAGCGTCAGAGTGAGCGGTGTGCGCAGCTCGTGGTGCATGTTGGCCGTGAAGCGCGACTTGATGCGGTCCGTTTCCTTCAGGTCGTCATGCGCCGCTTCGATCTCGCGCCGCTTCGCGAAGTCGCGCAGCCGGAATCGCGTCAGGAAGATGGAGCTCGCGATCCCGGTGAAGGCGCCCGAAGCGAGGAAAAGCGAATGGATCGCGTAGGTCTTCGCGTCGATCGGTCCTTCGACCACCATCGGAGAGACGAGGAAGCCCGCCGTGAGAATCGACCACATCACCGCCGTGTGTCCGGGCTCGAGGGGTAGGAGCACCGGCAGTCCGACCATCGCGAGCATCAAGCCCACGTAGTAGTCGCCCATCGGTGCGCCGGATCCGTAGATCACCCACAGCAGCAGGCCGCCGGTGGCCATGCAGAGGGCGGTCTGCGATGCGAGGGGAAAGCGTCGACTCGTTCCGAAGTACAGCGCGCCGAGCACGAAGTTGAGGGCCATGCGTGCCGTCAGGAAGCTCTCGAACTTGTCCGGGAAGGCCAGCCAGTCGAGGCCGACGAACGCGACGTTCATCGTGAAGACGACGATCGCGGCGGTCCGCACGGACTCGCCCATGCGATGGGCGTGCAGGTCTTGCCGGTACTCTCGACAGAGGCCGGTGTCGGAACTCGAAAGGAACCACATATGTACAGTAGATTCGGCTACTTGCGCAGTCGACTTGATGACGGAACGCGTGTCCCTGAAACCCCCCGCAGTAGTGCGGGGAGCAGGATCAGGTCTGTCGCCAGGCACACGAGCATGGTGCCGGCGATGAGCAGCCCGAGATTTCGCGTAAAGGTGAAATCGGAGAAGCCCAGCAGACCGAAGCCCACCCCGACGACGGCGGTGGTGAGCACCAGAGGGTGGATCACGTGGCCGAGGGCTGCGTCCAGAGCTTCGAGCGTCCCCCGTCCGGCCTCGCAGCTGCGCTGAAAGGCGCTCACGAGATGGACGGTGTCGTCGACGGCAATGCCCAGGGCCAAGCTGCCTACGATGACCGTTCCCGCGTCGAGGGGCACCCCGGCCAGGCCCATGAAGCCGAAGACCATGACGATGGGGATCACGTTGGGGATCAGCGCCACGCCGGCCAGGCTGAGCTTGCGCAGCGCGGCGACCAGGACGACGGCGATTGCCGCCAGCGCCAGGAACAACCCGCGAATCTGTCCGAGGGCGATCTCGTCCTCGGCGCGGGCGAACTCGTACATGATCCCCGTGGCCCGAGGCCGGATGCCGTCGACTCCGTTCTCGGACCACCAGGTCTCGGCTTCGTCTCCGATGGCGAGCAGCGGACCGGACGCGTTGTTGTCCGCACGCAGCACCACGTTGGCCGCGCTGCGGTCCGGCGTCACCAGGTCGCGGATGGGCTCGACCGATTCCAGCAGCAACAGGTACTGCTCGATCATCTGGCGGTCGCCCGGGAGGGGCTGCGTCGGATCGTCCGAGAACCCGCCGTGGATCTGTCGCAGCGGGTCCGCGAGGGAGACCGCCTTGCCAACGCTGGGCAGGGATTCGAGGTGCCGCGCGAGCCCGTCGAGGGCGGAGACGACGGCTGCCTCCGTGACCGGCTCCCCCGACTCGGATTCGAGCACGACGTTCACCGGACTGATCCCGGACAGCTGCTCGCGGATGGCTTCGTAGGAGTCGCGGACCTCGTTGCCGTGGGGAAACCAGCGGGTCGCGTCCGTCTCCACCTGGATCCGCGCGATGCCGGTCGCGAAGACCACCAGGATGAGCGCCCAGCCGACCAGCACGGCCACGCGATGCCGGGCAGCGATCCGAACGAGTCCGCGGCGGAGCGGCCCCTCGGCCCAGCTTGCCCCTCGCGGTCTGCCCGGCGGCAGGGGCCACAGTCGCAGGAGCGCGGGTGCGACGGTCAGGCTCGCCGCGACGATCGCCAGGACCCCGAGGCTGCCGAAGGCGCCGGCGTTTCGAACCTCCTCGATGCGAACGGCGCCAATGACCGCGAAGCCGATTGCCGTGGTGAGACCGGACAGGGCAACGGGCAGCGCCACCGGCAGCAGCTGCGTGACCAACTGCTCGGGCCCCCGCGCGCCGGCCGCGGCCGAGAGCACGTGCATCACGTAGGAACAACCCAGGGCCAGGATGACCGATGGCAGGATCATCGTGATGAGGCTGAGCGAGACTCCGGCGAGCCCCATGGCGCCCAACAGCAGCCAGGTGCCGATCCCCCCGACGGTCATCGCGATGGCCACCGCACCCAGGGACCGGAAGCTGGCGACGACCAGCAGGGCGATGGCCAGGATCGTGAGCGGAACGAAGAGCAGGATCTCCTGGCGGGTCTGCGCGTTGGCCTCCGTGCGGAAGACCGGAACGCCGGAGATACGCGCGCCCTCGTCCGGCATCTCCGCGCGGATCGCGCCGACCAGCACGTCGTAGTCGCCGTCGAAACCGAGCTCGAGGATCACGTTCACCGCGAAGACACGCTCGTCCTCGGACACGAAGTTGCGGGGCGCGATGCGGTCTCGACGAACTTCCTCGGCGAGACTCGAGAGCGCTTCGGGTGAGTCGGGGACGCCGCGCTCGAGCGCGGAGGTCAGGTCGAGGCTGCCGTCCGGCGCGCTTCGGATCATCGGAACGCTGGCGAGGCTGTCGACGCGCCGGACGCCGTCGAGCCGCTCGTACGCCCGGGTCAGGCGCTCGACCTCGGCGAGCGCCTTCGGATCGAAGGGCGTCGCGCCCTCGAGGGACACGACCACGATCTCATCGCCTCCGAAACGCGCCTGGCTGTCCTGGTAGTAGGCCCACTCGGCGCCGCTGCGGTCCAGGACGCTGTCGGTCGTCGTGTCGATCTCGAGAGACGCGACCCCGACACCACCGATCGCAAGGACCACGAGCCAGATCCCCGCCACGGTCCACGGACGCAGCACGGCGGTGCGCACCAGGTATTCGGGGAGTCGCCCTCGTCGCGGGTTCGAAGGCATGCTGGGCTCAGGCCCTCACAGCGGTCGCGACAATCGCCTGTGGAGGATCTCCGAAGCTGACCCCGGTCTCGACGTCCCGGAAGCCCGCCCGCTGGAGCAAGGCCACCAATTCGTCGGCGTCCCAGAAGTGGAAGACCCCGCGTTCCTCCAGATCGAGGAGTCGCGCGGCTTCGTTGAGGAACTCGCGAAGATCGCTCTCGACCACGCGCTCGTCCGTCTCGCCGAGCGCCTCGCGCGCCGCGCCGGCTCGCAGCTCGGATGCGACGTCCTGGTAGATGCGGGAGATGTCGACGTCCCGCCGCAGGGTCGAGAGGACGATGCGCCCACCCGGTTGCAGCAGGCGCCGCGCTTCTCGCAACAGCGCCTCGGGCGACTTCACGTAGTTCAGGAGCAGCGAAGCCACGAGTCGGTCGTAGCTCCCGTCTGCCACCGGGACGGGGCCTTCGCTTCCCTCCGCGTCGAGATCGCATTCCAGAAAGTGCACGTCGAGATGGCGGCCGCGCTTCTCCGATACGTCTGCAATGCGAGCCCGGGCCCGCTCCAGCGCCTCGGGGACATAGTCGATTTCGTCGATGCGAAGGGCCGCGTCGCCCATCCCTTCGGTGAGCAGGTGCACGGGGAGGGCGCCCGTTCCGGACCCCAGGTCCGCCACTCGCTGACCGGCTCGCAGATCGAGGGCCTCGACCTGTGAGCGTATCAAGGCCCGGTAGGGCGAAGTGATGGTCAGGAGCTCCATGCCGAGGTGACGGTCCCGACCCAGCAGGTAGTCGCGCCAGAAGTGCTTGAGGTCGACTTCGGGTTTCGGGAGTCGCGCGCGTTCGCCCTGGCGGCGGCGCTCCAGCGCAGCGAGATCGGGGAGTACTGGCGCGATCTCACGCCCGAGCACGATGCGCCCGATCTCCTGGGCGACGAGCTGGAAGGTGTCGAGCGCCTCGCGACTGCTCCGCAGCTGGTGGCCGGTCGGCACCTCGATCAAGCGACGATTCGAAGCATCGCCGCAGGAAAGGATCTGTCGCACGCGTTCCGGCTCGATCCATGCGTCGTACTTTCCCTGGATCCAGGTGATCGGAAGGGTGAGCTTTTCCATCTCGCAGCGGGCGTCTTCGAGGTACGCCATGTCGTGCGCGACCGCGTCGGCGGCGACTCGGTCCATGTCCACTTCGATGCCGAGAATGCGCTGGATCCCGAAGTGGACGGCGTGTTCCGCCCCGCCGATATAGTCGACGCCTCCCGAGACCGTGCGCAGCCCGCTCTTCAGGTCGGCTGCTCCGACGACGCTGACCCAACCGCCGACGCGACCGGCTTCGTCCAGGGTCAACGCGCGTCGGGCTTCGATGGCTGCGCCGCTGAAGGTCACCAGGGTGATCGACGACGGTTTGAAATCTTCGGAGCCGCTGAAGTAGTCGAGCGCGGCCCGGATGTCCGCAGCGCCCTGGGAGAAGGTCATGTGATGACATTCCCGCCCGGTCGCTTCGCATTCCGGGTCGTTGTACGACTCGCCGCGACGGCGGATGCCGTCGAGCCGGACGACGACGATGTTCTCGTTCGCGTTCCGGAAGCTGTCGACGATGGTGCGGGCCAGGGGCAGCAAGGTCTCCTTCGTCTTGGCCCACGCCGGCGGGATCAGGACCAGGGGCGCGCCGCGCGCGTCTCCGAAGCTGTCGACGATCCCCGTCAGGTGCTCGCCCCGGTCGTTCTCGAAGCGGACGGTGCGCAGCTGAGGGAGCGCCGGCCCGCGGCCGGTGACGCGATGGAGCGCGCGTTCCGCGGCGAGTCGGGCCCCCGCGCCGATCACGTCCCAGCGCTGGCGGGCGCTGGCCACGCGTCCGGTCGGGAGGATCGCGTCACGCCGCTCGATGGGGATCTCAGGTCCGCTGCGCGCAGCGGATGTCGACAGCCCGATGCGCTGCCAGCCCGCCCCCGCCTCGGCGGGAACCCGGTGCTTCACGAGCCCATAGAGCTTGCGCCCCACCCGCCCGCCATCGAGGAAGGAGAGCGTCAGATCAGTGGGCAGGCCGTCCGCCTGCTCGCGCTCGATTCGCAGCAGCATGCCCTCTGCCGACACGTCGTCGACGACGGCTTCCACGGGAGAGCGGCCCGCGGCGTGCAGCGCGACGCGAGTGGGGTCGTGCTGCTGTTCGGACGGGGGTCTCCGCGGCCGATCGCGCCGCTCGCTGAAGAACATCACCGAGGGCAAGCCCACCCGCAGCTCTTCCGCCCCCGGCTCGTGCGCGAGCTTGGGTACGGCGAAAAAGTAGCGACGCCCGCCTAACGCCAGGTTCAAGAAGATCTGGGAGGGTTGGTCCGCGTCGAAGTTGTGGGTTCGCAGGTGCAGGCTTTCGCCGTCGATCTCCTCGATCTCCGCGCTCTGGCGCTCCAGGACGAGACTCAGGCGACTCTGGAGCGAAACCTGGTCGTGCTTCGCGCGCTGCAGGAGCTCGACGATCTGCGGCAGCTGGTCGATGGCATTCGCGTTCAGCCGACTCAGGCTGTCGTTCGGGATCGACTCCGAACTCGGCAACATTGTTGGACCTCCGGCCACGAAGCCTGATACCTCCGCGAGCGCGGGGGGCAATCTCGGCGCCTTGTCTCGCCAGCCATTCTATTCGTGAAGCGCTGCTTTTCAACAGGGTATGATGCACGCATGACGACTTCTCCTACTCCTCCTACTCCTCCTACTCCTCCGTCGGGCGCGTCCAGCTCGGCCATCCGACATCACTACGACGCGGGCAACGAGTTCTACCGACTCTGGCTCGACGACACGATGACCTATTCGGGTGCGCTCTACGCGTCGGAAGACTCCAGCGAATCCCTGGAATCTGCACAGCTTCGGAAGATTGATTTTCACATCGAGCAGGCGCGTGCTCAGGGCGCCGCGCGCGTGCTGGACGTCGGATGCGGCTGGGGCTCTGTCCTGAATCGGCTAGTCGAAGTGCACGGCGTCGAGCAGGCAGTGGGTCTAACCCTTAGTGAAGCCCAGGCAAAATGGATCTCGGGTCGTTCGCGCGGAGCGGTTCGGGTGGCCCTCGAGAGCTGGGCCGACCACGAGCCCGACGCCCCGTACGACGCGATCATCTCCCTTGGCGCCATGGAGCATTTCGCCAAGCCGGAGCTCACGATCGCCGAGAAGATCGACAGCTACCGGAACTTCTTCACCCGCTGCCATGCCTGGCTGAAGCCCGGCGGCTGGATGTCGATCCAGGCCATCGCGTACGGGAACCTCAAGCGCGAGGACTTCGCGAGCAGCTTCATCGCGCGGGAGATCTTTCCCGAATCCGAGTTCGTGCGCCTGGCAGAGATCGCCGAGGCCTGTGAGCGTCGCTTCGAGATCGTCCGGGTGCGGAACGACCGCAAGGACTACGAGCGGACCTGTGCGATCTGGCTTGAGAAGCTGCGCGCGAACCGCGCCGCAGCCGTGGAAGCCGCAAGCGAGGAAGTCGTCGATCACTGGGACCGCTATCTCGACCTCTGCGTTCGCGGTTGGCAGCTCGGCGCGACGGACCTGCTGCGGATCGGGATGCGTCGCATCGACCATCCGCGGCTCTAGCGCGAAGACGCCTGCCGGTTCGCGATCTCGCGCGCCCGCTCGGGGTCGCCTCGGCGCTCGAGATAGAAGGCCACGAGCTGGTCATTCTCGTTGTCCGCCGAATCCACGTTCGAGAGGGCGGCGGTCTCGAAGCGATCTTCGGCCTCGCGTGCGGCTGTCTCCTCGCCGCCGGCCCGCAGGGCGTCGGCCAGGACGAGCCAGCGCTCGGCGTGGGGTGCGATCTCCAATGCGCGCCGCGCGAAGGCTTGCGCCGCCTCGGGTCGCCCTTCCTGAAGATGAAGCTCGGCAAGGGCGGCGAGCGCGTAGTGATAGTCGGGGAAGCGCCTGAGTGATCGCTCGAGCAGCCCGCGCGCCTCGCCGGTGCGACCGCACTGGTTCTCGATCGCCGCGAGCTGAACGTCGAGCCAGGCGAGCTGCTCGGACTCTCGAGGGGCGGTCGCGGCGTGAGCCCGGGTAAGCAGCGAGCGCGCCCCTTCGAAGTCTCCCATGCGCTCGCGGTAGTAGGCCGCGCGCAGGTAGGCGCCGGGCCCCGGCCGCAGGTCCATTCCGTGTTGGTAGGCGTCGGCGGCCCGGTCGTAGCGACCGAGCTCCATGAGCGCGTCACCGAGTAGGCCCCAGGCTTCGTGGTCGTCGGGCGCGGCGTCGACCTGCTGCCGGGCAAGGTCCGCAGCCAACCGGAACTCGTGGCGACCGAGTCGCACCCAGGCCTCGATCTTGCGAAGACCCGTGGAACCGCCGGCGTTTCGTGCGGCCTCGAGGGCCTGGAGAGCCTGCCCGTAGTGTGATCCGTCGCCGCTTTCTCGTGCGCGTGCGGTATGCGCGGCAGCCACTTCGACCCAGCCTCGCGCGCGCGCAGCCTCTGTTGCGGCGCCGTTCACATCTTCCTGGGCTTGGCGCAGTCGCAGCTGAGCGGGAGTCTCGGGGTTCGCGGTGGCGCTCGCGTCCGGCGGCATGCTGGCGAAGGCGAGGATCAGGGCGATCAGGAGCGGGAAGCGCATGTCGGTGTCTCCGTCGGGGCCAGAGGGAAGAAGGGAGCGCGAGGTGGGGCGGCCGGTGCCCCGTCCGGCCGCCCCGAGCTCACCCTCGCGGCTTCTTCGTCAATCGATGGGGCAGCTGCCGTCGTCCGTGGCGCAGCCGAGCTCTCCCGGGTCCACGTGGCGACTGTTGCGACCACTGTGCGCGGGCGCCATGTAGGGGAACGATTCCGGAATGGCACGGTCGTTCACGTTGACGCCGTCTCCCAGCCGATTGAAGGGAAAGACGTCGAACTCCGGGATCCCGATCCCGAACCCCGCGCGCAGGAAGCAGTCGGTCACGTCGTCCGTCGTACGCCGCCCGTTGGGGAAACCGGCGGGATCGCCGCCGCATCCACCAAGGCGGCTGAAGTCGGGGCTGTCGGGCGGAGTCGGTGGCACGCTCAGGTCGACGCGCAGCAAGTCTGCGAAGGGACCTTGCGGGCCGCTCGTGTAGAAGACCAGCGGGGCCAGATCGAGGCGCGGCGGCGTCGGGATCTCGAACTCGATGCCCGCGGCTGCGAAGGCAGCCTGGCCGAGCCGGACGACCAGCGGGTCGAGGGCCTGGTCCGCGAAGGTTGCGTCGTTCGCGGGTCGAGACCGGCTCCACTGGTCTTTCTGGTCGGTGCCGATCAGCAGCTCGTTGAATAGCGGGTTCGCCATGCGCTGGACCTGCACGAACCTGCCGATACTGAACTTCGCATCGCGCTTCGGCCGGACGGTGACGGCCCGGCGCGACGTCGTGCCCCAGAAGCCGACCTGTCGCAGCGCATCGTCCGCGCTGGGGTGCGCGCCGGCTTGCGCCACGGTCGCGGTTGGCGTCTGGATGGCGATGCAGTTGACGTTGTAGCCCGACACGGCATCGGCGAGGAAGTTCGCGTCGTCGGTCGCGTCCTGTGCGTCCGACAGCACCAACGGGATGCCGGTCGAGCCCGGGCCGGGAATGGGTCGGAAGTTGAGGGTGTCGAAGGCGGCGCCGAGATCGATGAAGAACGAGTCATCGACGGTTCCGGCGAATACCCGGATGTCCCCGGGTAGCTCGTAGACCGCCTGCGAGAACAACCCGGCATAGTCCGGCATCGTTCGGGGGCCGACGTTCGACGGAAGCGCGACCAGGTCACCGCCGCCCACGCGAGGCATGAAGGTCTTCTTCCCGTCTACCTCGACGAATACCCGATAGGTCTGGCGCAGACCGATCCCCTCGGATCCCGGACCCTCGAGCGCCGTGATGGCGGGGGGCACGAGGGGCGTGCCCGGGGCGATGGGCGCCGGCGACAGCGCCGGCGCGGCGATTCCGTTCCCGGCACCGGCGAGTCCGACGGGCACGCCCGGCAGGTTCTGCTCGGTCTCGAAGCGGAACTTGAACGCCAGATCGGCCTTCGCGTCGTGATCGTTGTCGATTCGGATCGCGTACTCGATCGCCGGGTCGAAGGGGAAGTAGTTGGGGCCGTTGGCCGGTTCCAGCAGCGGATCCGTGCAAAGGATGGACGTCACGGTGTTCGGGCGGTCCGGGCTCACGAACGCGTAGAAGTCCGTGATGTCCGCGGTCCGGTCGAGCGATGTGACAGGTGCCTCACGATGGCTTGCGCCGTTGGCGATGGGCGCCACGAGCAGCGCCAGGCAGAGCGCCGAGCTGAGTGTCTTGCGCGACATGTCGAGTCGAGCCTCCTGGGTGGGTGGAGGGCTCCGGTCGCGTCACTCGACCCGCGGCAGCGCCTCCGCCCCCTTCTACGGGCGGGTGCGCGAATCGGCCGACACTGCATCGAAGCGAGACGATTCGCTCGCGTGAGTCGCCTACTGACTCGCGAGGACGATGGGACCGGTGGGCTGCGGCACGCCGCCGATGGGCTCGACAGATACGGCGACACTGAGCTCGTCGGAAACCTCGAGCGGGCCCGTCTCGACGTGGAGTGCGCGGCCGCTCGTATCGGCGTCGAAGACGCCGACACTGCGCGGCGATCCCTTCACGATCACCCAGAGCTGGTAGACGCGTCCCGGCGGCGCGGGCGGTAGCTCGCTGGCGAGCAGGAGCACTTGGCGGCCGCTCGGGTCGACGACCACGCGAGCGCTCGTACCGACGAACGATGCCTCCCCAGCGAGTGTGAACTCACGAATGGAGGCCAGCCGATTCGATTCGAGAGTCTGCGCGAACTGATCGAGACGCAGGGACAGGCTCTCGATCCGTCGCTCCGGGACGGTGAGCCGCTCTTCGAGTTGCGCGCGCGCCTGCCGTACCAGCTCCTTCGCACTGTGCTCGACGCGGTCGGCGTTGAAGAGCGACGAGAAGAGCGAGGCCGTGGCCAGTACGAGGGCGAGTCCCGCGGCGAGGGCGGGGGCAGCGACGCGCCAACCGGCAGTGGATGCGAGCTGCCGGTCGGTCGCGTCGCCGCCGATTGCGTCCAGCAGGAGTGCGCGCCGTTCCGCCGTCGGGGTGACCGCGGGCGTCGTCCAGGCCAGGACGTCGAGTGCCTCGAAGCCCTCGGCGTAGCGATTCGCGCACTCCGGGCAGCCCTCTTCGAGGTGGCGCGCGAGCTGCCGGTGTTCTTCGGGCTCGAGACCCTGCAGAGGGGCCAGCTCCGCTAGGGCGAGGAGCTCTTCGTGTGTCAGTCGACCGTCAGACGCCATCGGGGCTCTCCGCGACTTCGAACACCCTGCGCAGCTCGCGCATGCCGGCCACGAGCCGCGACTTGACTGTTCCGAGCGGCGTGTCGCAACGCGTTGCGATCTCCGAACAGCTCAGGCCTTCGAAGAAGGCCAGCTCGACGACGCTGCGTTGCTTTTCTGGAAGGCTCGCCAGTGCGTCCCGCGCGCGCCGCTGGTCCGGCGCGGCGGCCGGATCGCCCACCGCGGCGCTCTGGAGACCCGGGAAGTCGGTAGGCCCGTGCGCCTGCGCGTGACGGCGCGCCACGTCGAGGCTGCGCAGCCGATCGATCGCGCGGCTACGTGTTCGCAGGAGCAGCCAGCTTCGCACCCGACCCCGCTGCCTCGAGAACGTCGAGGCCTTCTTCCATGCCTCGATGAAGACATCGTGGACGAGATCCTCGGCGTCGCCGCGGTCGCGCAGGATCCGAAGCGCCAGCCCCAGCATGACCCCGGCGTGCCGGTCGTAGAGCATCGCGAGGGCGAGTCGGTCCCCATCGCAGACGCGCGTGACGAGTCGCTGGTCCTGGGCCTCGTCCGCCCACGCATGGGCATCGCGGTCGCCGTCCGCGGACTGCGGTCGGCGCGATGTCGACGAGGTCGCGGGCGGCGGTTGCAAAGGCTGGCGTCTCCCCTTGGAGATACGTTCGAGGTCCGGTTTCGGCCGAGTCACTAGTCAAAAAGGGGGAGCTGCCGGTTCCTGAATTCGCCTCAGGAGTTCCGAGGCGACCTCGGGTAGCCTTCTCGCCTACCGACCGAGGAGCCCAACGTGACAGGAAGCAGTCGCTTCGAGACGCTCATCATCGGTGCGGGAATGTCGGGTCTCGCGATGGCGATCCGGCTCCAGAAGGCAGGGCTTCCCTTCCGCATCATCGAGAAGGCGAACTCCGTCGGCGGGACCTGGCGCGAAAACACCTATCCCGGGCTGAGCTGCGACGTGCCCTCGTACTTCTATTCGTACAGCTTCGAGCCCAACCTCGATTGGAGTCATCGCTTCTCGCCGGGACCCGAGATCCGTGACTACTTCGAGCGCGTCGCCACCAAGTACGACCTGCTGAAGCACATCGACTTCGGTGAGACGGTCACGGGGGCCCGCTTCGAGGAGGGCGCCTGGACGGTCGAGACGAGCGGCGGGGAACGCATCCGAGCGAACGCTCTCGTCGACGCGACGGGGCCGCTTCACATCAAGAACTACCCGCGGATCGAAGGGCTCGACAGTTTCGAGGGCACCTTGTTCCACTCGGCAGACTGGGACCACAGTGTCGACCTCGCGGGCAAGCGCATCGGCGTCGTGGGCAATGGCTCGACGGGGGTCCAGATGATGGCGCCGCTGTCGGAGGTCGCGAGTCACCTCACCATGTTCCAGCGCACGGCGCAGTGGATCTTCCCGGTCGGCAACAAGCGCTATTCGGACAGCGAGCGGAAGTGGACCCGCCGTCTGCCGGTCCTGGCTTGGCTCACCCGGCAGTTCTACAAGCGGATCTTCGACCTCGCGTCCGTCGGGGTCACCCAGGAAGGCTTCTGGCGCAAGCGGATGGCCAAGGGCTGCCGCGAGTACCTGGCCAGCGTTGCGGACCCGGAGCTGCGACGGAAGCTCACGCCGGACTACGAGCCCGGATGCAAGCGACTGATCCTGTCGACCCGCTTCTACCCGACCCTCGCGAAGGACCACGTGGATCTCGTCAGCGAACCGATCGAGCGGGTCGAAGCACGCGGCGTCGTGACAGCCGACGGGCAGCTCCACGAGCTCGACGTGCTGGTGCTCGCGACTGGCTTCCGCCCCCATGAATGGGGCATCGACAACGTCGTCGGCGTCGACGGGATGAGCCTCAAGGAAGCCTGGGCACAGGGACCGCGCACCTATCGCTCGATCACGATGCCAGGCTTCCCGAACTACTTCATGATCGTCGGCCCCAATAGTCCGATCGGGAATATCTCGGTCATCGACGTCTCGGAGACCCAGGTTCAATACATCCTCGACTGCATTCAGCTGCTCGTGGGCGAACCGGGGAGGGTGCTCGTCCCCAAGCGCGAGGCCGCGGAGGCGTTCCAGTCGGACCTGCGAGAGGCGATGAAGGGAACGGTATGGGTGACGGGCTGCACCAGCTGGTACCTCGACCCCGAAGGCACGCCGACCCTGTGGCCCTGGTCCGCCAAACATTTCCACGATCTGATGCGGCACCCGGTGCTCGAGGACTTCGAGCTGATCGAGCCGCGCTAGCGCCTGGGCTCCGGGACTGCGGGCTCCGGGACGGCCGGATCGGGGATCCGTCGTACGACCGGATCGCGCTTGGGGGGGCCGTCCGGACGCCGGCAATCGGCCGACGCGTAGTGGACCGAGATCGCGCGTCGGAATCCCTCGCTGCGATTGTGGCCGCTTCCGTGCACGAGCAGCGGATGGAACAGCAGCGTGTCGCCGGGTTCCATCGCGATGTGGACCCGGGCCGTCGGATCGATGTCGTCGGCCGCGAAGAAGCCGTGATTCACGTGCTCCCAGTCGGGGTTGCCGTGGCGGTGCAGGCCCGCGAGATGGCTGCCTGGGAGCACGGCGAGGCAGCCATTGTCCCGGTTGCAGGGGTCGATGGCCGTCCACGCGGCGACGATGCCGTCTGCGGGTCGGATCGCGAAGTAGCGCAGGTCCTGGTGCAGGGGATGCCGGCCATCCACTCCGGGTGGCTTGTTGAAGATGTTCGTGGAGATCGTCCTGAGCTGCGCGCCGATGAGTGAACGGACGACGGCGAGCAGCCGCGGGTCCTCTGCGTACGCGAAGAGCACCGGATCGTCCTCGAAGCTGAGGATCTTGTTCACGCGATGCAATGGGGTCACGGGGGTCACCTCGCCCCGGACCACCATGACGTCGTCCATCACGACCATCTGGCCGCTTCGCGCCGCCCGCCCGAGAACCAGGTCTTCGAAGCGTGCGTTGAAGCGCGCGAGCTTCTCGCGGGCGATCAGCGCGCGCAGCAGCAGGTAGCCGTCGCGCGCGTACTGCTGTTTCTGGGCGGGTTCGAGCTCCACCCGGGAGAGGATACCCGGCTCCGGCGCGCGTTCGTCGGCGCCTGAACCGGCGTAGCATCCCCTCGGCATCGAGTGCACACTCGCCCCCGTGACCCATCCCGCCGGCCCCGATCGGGTCCCCCTGTCGCTCAAGCTGTTCTACGGATCCGGCTCGGTTTCCGAAGGCATCAAGAACGCCGCCTTCAACACCTTCCTGCTCTTCTACTACAACCAGGTGCTCGGCCTGCCGGGGACCCTGTCCGGCATCGCGCTGTTCCTCGCGCTCTGCGTGGACGCGGTCACGGATCCGCTCGTGGGCTCGATCTCCGACAACCACCACTCACGCTGGGGTCGAAGGCACCCCTTCATGTATGCCTCGGCGCTTCCCATGGCGGGCTGCTTCTTTCTGCTCTTCAACCCGCCGTCCGGACTGGGTGAGACGGCACTCTTCTGCTGGCTGACGGCCATGGCTGTGGGTGTCCGCACGTCGATGACCTTCTACTCGATTCCCAGCAACTCGCTGGTTCCCGAGCTGACACCGAACTACGACGAGCGAACGGGGTTGGTGAGCTTCCGACTGTTGTTCGGCTGGATGGGCGGCCTGGGCATGGCAGTCGTCGGCTACCAGTTCTTCTTCGCCAAGCTGCCGGGGCTGTCCGACGGACGCCTCAATGCAGAGGGATACCAGGGCTTCGGGCTGCTGGCTGCTGCCTTGATCGCGGGCTCGATCCTCGTCTGTACCGCCGGGACGCATCGTGTGATCCCGACCCTCAAGTCGCCGCCGCCCTTCGCGCCTTTCACCTGGAGGCGCGTCCTGCGCGAGGTCCGGGACGTGCTGGCAAACCGGTCGTACCGGGTGCTGGTCGTCGCCGCTCTCTTCGCTTCCGTTGCCGCCGGCTTCCAGGACATCGTCGGCCTGTTCATGAATACCTATTTCTGGGGCTTCAGCTCCGACGAGCTCAGTCTGCTGCTGCTGCCGCTCGCGGGCTCGACCCTCGTCGCGATCGTGCTGGTGCGTCCGATCACCGAGCGCTTCGACAAACGAAGCGCGGCACTCGTCCTCGCATCCTTCGCGGTTCTGTTCGGCCCGCTTCCCGTCTTCCTGCGGCTGCTGGGCTGGATGCCGCCGAACGGCGACCCCCTGCTGCTCTACCTGATCATGGGCCACGCGGCGATCATCGTGGCGCCCCTGGTGGCCATCGGCGTGCTGGTGCCGTCGATGATTGCCGACACGGTGGACGAAGGAGAACTCCAGACCGGTCTGCGACAGGAAGGAGTGTATTCCGCCGCCATCTCGTTCAGCGCAAAGGCCGCGTCGGGGATCGGCAGTCTGGCAGCCGGCATCGCCCTCGATCTGATCCAGTTTCCCCGCATGGTGTCGGAGATCACGTCGGTACCCGACGACAAGATCTTCCTGCTGGGCCTCGCCGTGGGCCCGGGGATGCTCGTCCTGTATCTCATCATGCTGCTGCTCCTGCGCCTCTATCCGATTACACGCGAGCGCCATACGGAGATCCTGGCAGCACTCGCCGCTCGTCGGGGGCGCCCCTAGGAACGTGCGCGGCAGAATGCCGCGCACCCGCGGCAAGCCGGAACCCCGGTTCCGGCCGGCTAGCCGGAAGGTTCTTCCTTTCGCCGGTCCAATGGGAGATGATTCGCACGTGACGGCTCCGCCCTCTGCGGGACACGGTCTGGTGTCGATGCTCTCGAGCCACCTGGCCGTGGCGGGAGCGACCGCCGCGCTGTTGGCCCTGTTTCGAGCCGCTTCGCTCGAAGCGGCGAGTTCCACCCCCGAGCACCACTTCGCGCTCGCCTTCTTCGCGAATCTCGGGCTGGCCCTGGCGCTGGGTGTCGTCGCCACGCCGGTCGTCGCCCTGGCGTGGTCCGGCCTGCGAGCCCGCTTTGCGGATCCGACGCGCTTCACCGCGCTGGTCTCGGTCGCGCTGGTGGTGATTCCCTTCTGGTGGCTCAATACACCGCTCGGCTTCCACCGGCCGCTCTTCGCCGGCGGCCTCGGGCCCGTCGTTCGCAGCCTGGCGGTGTGGTTGCCGACGCTGGCGTTGCTCGCCGCAATGGCGTGGCGACTGCTCGCCGGCCGCGAGGCGGCCGTCATCTGGAGCCGAGCGGGTGCGGTCTTCGCGGGGTGCGCGGCGCTCGCCGGGCTGGCTCACGCCTACGGAGTCTGGAAGGCTCCGTCGCCCGCGCCGCCGCTCGCCCTGGAGCTTCGCGCGGAGAACCCTCACGACGTCTTCCTGGTGCTCGTCGACACCCTGCGCGCCGATCATCTCACGGCGTACGGCTATCCACTGCCCACGAGTCCCAACGTCGATGCGTTGGCCGAGGACGCCACGCTCTTCGAGCGCGGCTTCGCGCACGCTCCCTGGACGCGCCCCTCGTGTGCGTCTCTCCTGACGGGACGCTATCCCCCGGACACCGGCGTACAGACCCTCTACAGCGCGCTGCCGCGCGACGTGCACACGCTGCCCCAGCTGCTCCGGGCGTCGGGCTACGAGACAGCCGGCATCATCTCGAGCGTCCAGCTGAGCGGCCAGTTCGGGTTCGACAAGGGCTTCGATCTGCACGACATCGGAAGCAGCTACCTGGCCTGGTCCGGGCTCGATCGCGCCCTCGGACGGCTCGGCGTTACCTCGCGAGACAGTCGCTACCCGCGCTATGACGCCGCCGAGCTGACGGATGAAGCGATCGACTGGCTCGAGGCGCGTCCGGATCCCGCTCGACCCGTCTTCATGTACCTCCACTATTCGGACCCGCACGGACCCTACGGTCCGCCGGCGGACTCCGACCGTTGGCGCGATTTTGCGTCGGAGCGTGCCCGGCGCCTGGACGAGCCGCCGCGTCTGCGGCCCCGAGGCGACGCGGTCTATAGCGCGGCCGAGTTCGAGGCGATGATCGCGGCCTACGATTCCGAGATCGCCTACTTCGACCTGCACTTCGGTCGACTCCTCGCCTACCTGCGCGCGAGCGGCCGCTACGACGATGCCCTGATCGTCCTGACGTCCGACCACGGCGAGGAATTCCTCGAGCACGACGGCTGGGAGCACGGACATACGCTCTTCAACGAGCAGCTGCATGTGCCCCTGGTGCTGAAGTACCCGGCGCGGCTCGGCGAGCCGCCCGGTCGTCGGGTCGAGACGCCGGCCGGGCTCGTGGACGTCTTGCCGACGGTCCAGGATGTCGTCGACGCCGAGTGGCCTTCCGACGGCCTGCGCGGTCGCAGTCTGCTCGATCACGGCGGCGCCGGGGATCGCACCCTCTATGCGGACACGCTCTTCGTCGAGCCGTCGCTGCGCGGGCTGGTGTCGGGAACCGACAAGATCATCCAGACCGTGGACGAGTCCGGCCTGGTGCTCGGTGAACGGCACTATTCACTCGAGGACGACTTCGGGGAGCAGCGCGGGGCCAGGCTCGAACCGGGAGACCCGGCATTCGCCGGACTGCGCGAGATGCTCGCCGTGATGGCGGAGGGTGCTTCCGGTGTTACCGCCGAAAGAGTCGAGCTCAGTCCCGAGACCCGAAAGGAGCTGCAGGCCCTGGGCTACTTGGAGTAGGGCGGGCTGTTCGAGGCAACGCAGGCGAGGGTCACGCGCGCGGCTCGGTTCCCAGCCGCTTGGAAGACCAGCTTCGAGACGTCGCCGCTTCGCGCCAGCGAGGACATCGTCAACTCGCCGCTCACGTCGATCTGCAGGCCGGGCAGCTGCCAGCGGCGCCCGGCGAAGGCGTCGGCCGCAGCCTCCGGTGCGTGGATCGTCAGGCGAAGCTCGCAACCCGGGCGGACCTCGAGGCTGAGGGTGCCTTCGCCGGCGACGCCGTGGGGCGGCCCGAGAGACCGGGCGGCGATCCAGCCGACGTTGCCGTCTGGGAGCTTCCAGTGGATGCTCGCCGCGACGTACTGGGCCCAACCGGCATACGCGTCGGTCTCGTTCTGCTCGGCGCCGATCATGAGACCGTCGTCGAGCCAGCCCGTCGCATGGCGCCGCGGTTTCGCCGCGACGCGCTGGGCGACGCCATGAGGCCCCGGGAAGTCGAGGAGCGCCGCTCGTGCATCCGCGGGAACACGTGCGCCGAGGACGGCCGTGAGCGGACCGAGGAAGTAGTCGTGACCGTGGTCGACGGCTGGCGCGAAGCCGGGCACGGGCGCGGCGTCCCGTCCGACGCCGGCCCAGATCTGGAGACCCAGCAGCGCCATGTAGCGCGTCATGTCCATGCCGTAGGTGCGTGAGTAGGGGCCGCACAGGTTTCGAAGCCCAGCGTGGTACCAGCGTGCGACGTCTCGCCACAGGGCGGCCTCGAGGGCGCGGCCGCGGTCGCGCAGGCGCGCAGAGGACGAGCGTTCGCCCCAGAGTGCGAGCGCGTGGAAGTCGATTCCGTAGTAGGTGGGCGAGTTGTATTCCTCGAAGGCGCCGAGCGCCTCGAAGCCGTCGGCGATCTCGTTTGCGAGGGCTTCACCCCTTCGGATCCAGGATTCCTCGCCCAGCCTCCGGCCCGCCTCCACCGCGAGGAACGCCTTCATGAGTGCGATGTTCGAGTAGGAAGCCGGTACCCGGGTGTCGGGCTCGCCCTCCACCGTGAGGCGCAGGGCGCGGTCCATGTCGCCAGCCAGCGCGGGGCCCAGCGTCGTCTCGAAGTCCTGCAACAGCGCGATGAAGGTGGTTCCGAGGAACTGTCGCCAGTTCGGGTCGTAGTCCTCCCACATCACGGCGTCGGCGGCAGGGTGGGGGGCCTCTGCCCAGCGCGCGAAGCTGCCGTGCCACGCCGTCCCGGGCTCGTCGTACTGCAGCTCGAGCAGCGCGCGGAGACAACGCACGGCCTTCGACGTGTCGTCCCCGACGCCTCGCGCCAGCAAGCCGTACGCGTACCAGGCCGACTGGGGGACGAGGTGCACGCGTCCGACACCGGCACCGGTCGGGGCCCACGACAGCGCGCGCTCGTCGTCCCAGAACGCGTCGCACCAGGCGAGGGTCTCGCGTGCGAGCGCTGCACGGTCTGGTGCGAGAGAGGCGATCACGAAGTCCCAACATAGCCGTACGTCGCGACGCAACGCTCGCCGTCGCGCCGCCCGGCGTTGACGAGATCGGCGCGACGCGAAAAACTCTGGCTCCCGCTCGCCCGACCTGCCCGTTCTCTGTGCCCGATGGACTGAACCGACTCAGCGGAGCCCCCGAGCCGAAGTGCCTCGATCCATTCCCGGCAAGGTGCGCGCGCGAAGGATCGCGGTCGTCGGAGCCGGCGGCACCGGTGCATGCGTGGCCCTCGAGCTCGCGCAACGCGGTCATCGCGTCAGCGTCTACGAGGCAAGCGGTCAGGCCGTGTCCCAGGCCAGCCTCGCGAACGAGGGCAAGGTCCACCTGGGCCTCATCTATGCAAAGGACGAGACTCTCCGAACCGCTTCGCGGATGATCGAGGGCGCTCTCTGCTTCGAAGAACACCTTCGGCGTTGGATCCCGTTCTCCGCCGCGGACGCCCTGTCGACGCCGTTCTACTACTGCGTGCATCGCGGTTCGTTGATGGACCCGGACGAGCTGGCGCTTCACTACCGTCGTTGTGCGGATCGCTACGACGAGTTGGCGGCGGAGAGCGGTCGCGACTACCTCGGGCTGGGCGAGGGCTGTCGCGTCGAGCGCGTCCCGCGAGACGAGTACGCCCACTGGATCGACCCCGGCTACTTCACCGCCGTCTTCAAGACGACCGAGCGCGCGGTCGACCCCGGCGCCATCGCGACGCTGCTGCGCAAGGCCCTCGCGGACGAGCCCCGAGTCGACCTGCTCGTCGGCCATCGCGTGTCCGGTGTCCAGCAGCGACGGCGCGGTGGCATCCAGCTGCGTGTGGAGTCGGGCGCGGCCGTGCTGCGCGACGACTTCGACGTCGTCGTCAACTGCGCCTGGCACGAGCGCCTTCCACTCGACCGCCAGATGGGGATCGAGCCGCCGGGACCCTGGTCGCACCGCTACAAGTTCGCGAACCGCGTCCGCTTGCGCCTGGAGGCGGACGCTCTTCCTTCGTGCACGGCGGTCCAGGGGCCGTTTGGTGACATCGTCAACTTCGGCGAGCGGGGTTTCTTCCTGTCCTGGTACCCGACGGGCCGGACCGGAATGTCCACCGACGAGGTCCCGCCGCGCTGGAACGAATCGTATGGCCGCGCCGAGCGACTCGACGTCTTTCATCGCAGCTTCGCGGAATGGAAACGCCGCTGCGGCGGCCTCGGTGCGCTGTCCTTCGACGATGACCAGGTCGATCCCAATGGCGGCGTCATCTACGCGTTGGGTACGACCGACGTCGACGATCGCGAGAGCCGGCTGCACGATCGCTTCGAAATGGGGATCCAGTCGCGAGCCGACTACCACAGCATCGATACCGGCAAGCTCACCCTCGTCCCGGATTGGGGCGTGCGCGTCGCCGACTACCTGGAAGATGGACGCAAAGCGTGAAGGCTCCGCTCGTCAGCATCGTCACGGCGACCTACAACGCGAGTCATCTGCTTCGCCACGCGATCGGCAGTGTCGTGCTGCAGGACTTCGACGATTGGGAGCTGATCGTGGTCGGCGACTGCTGTACCGACGACACCGAAGCCTGTGTGGCGGCATTCGGGGACGAACGGATCCGCTTCCTCAATCTCTCATCCAACAGCGGCCAGCAGGCGGCACCCAACAATCGTGGCGTCGAGGAGTCCCGAGGGCGCTACCTCTGCTTTCTGAACCAGGATGATCTCTTCCTGCCGAACCACCTGTCGAGCAATCTCGCACGCCTGCAGGAAACCGGTGCGGATCTCGTGCTGTCGGCGTACGCCGACATTCAGGTCGAGCAGCAGCGTGCCATCGGGGCCGGTGAGATCGTGGCGAAGGGCGCCGGCCATTCACCCGGCGGACGCTTCGATCCACGGACCTTCCACGTCGCTTCGTCCTGGTTCATGCGGCGCGAAGCGGCGGAACGCGTGGGCCCCTGGCGACTCGAGTGTGAGACCTGGGTGACGCCCTCGCAGGACTGGTTGTTCCGGGCATGGCGGCGTGGTGTACGCATCCACTGCAGCGAGTTCGTCTCGATGGTTGCGATCTTCACCAGCCGTCGTCCGGGTTTCTCCCGCCGACGGACCAGTCCCGAGCACGACTTCGTGTTTCGCGAGGTGGTCGCGGGGGATCGGTTGCGGGCCGCGGCCCTGGAGTCGGTGGCGTCGTGGATCTCGCGCCGAGAGAACCTCCGCAATGACAAGGGCAGCGGCAAGGGCAAGAGCAAGCCGATCAAGCGGATCCGCAAGTGGACCCGGCAGCGGGTCGACGCGGGCCTCGCCCGGCTGGGCGTACACCCGAACACGCCGCGGGTAATGCGCGCCCACCCCCGGCGCGGCGCCTATATCGAGAGCCTCAAGAAGCTCTCGCGCTGACCCCATCCGGCCCGTGTCGAGCCAGGAACTCGCTCACGACCTGGTTGAAGCGCTCGGGCTGTTCGAAGTAGGTCGAGTGGCCCGAGCCGGGAAACGGGACGAATACCGCGCCGGGGATGCGGTCCGCCACGGCCCGCAACAGTTCCGGCGGGAACAGCAGGTCGTGGCTGCCGGACAGCACCAGGGTGGGGACCGCATAGTCGGTCAGCGCGTCGACTTCGACCTGGGAAGAGGGCTCGGCCATGCGCGCCAGGGCTTCGGGTGCGAGCCCGGGATTGGCCGCGGAGAGCCGGTCGTAGAGAAATGCCTTCTCGGGCTCTCGTTCGGGAAAGTCGGGCGCCAGCGCGGCGTTGGCGCGAACGCCTTCGGCGCGGATCCGGCGCGCGGCTTCTTCGCGCGCCTTCACGACTTCGGGGATCGCCAGACCACCCGGCGTACCGCACAAGATCAATGCGCTGACCCGGTCCGGTCGCGCGACGGCGGCGGGCAAGCCCGTCCACCCTCCCATCGACTGGCATACGAGGGCGGCGCGCTCGATCTCGAGCGCGTCGAGAATCGCAAAAAGGTCGAACGGAAACTCGCGCGGATGCCAGTCCTGGGTGGCGCAGCGCGATTGCCCGAAGCCGCGATGATCGAAGGCGACGGCGCGATGTCCCCGCTTCACGAAGTACGGGATCTGCTGGTACCAGCTCAGGTGACTGCCGCCCATGCCATGGGCAAAGACGAGCGCGGGTCCGTCGCCGTCTTCGGACGGGTCTCGAGAATGGCTCTCGAAGTACAGGTCGCATCCGTTCCGTGAGATCGTCGCCAAGCGGGTCTCCTTGGTCCCGAACCTTACCGGGGCGCGCTCGGTGTCGCGAGCACGATCGAAGCGCCGGTCGTCGCCTGGGAGCGTGACCCAAGACTGCGTCCTGGGTCAGGCTTCTAGCCGAACGCGTACTCCCCGCCCCGTGCGATGGCCCGTTGGTAGGCGGGGCGTTCGCGGATGCGGTCGGCGAAGCGTGCGAGGTTCGGGAAGGCGTCGAGGCCGTGGAGCCCGCGCGCCGCCTGGATTGCGAAGGACAGCTGGATGTCCGCCGCACCGAGCTCGTCCCCGACGAACCAGTCGCGGCCCTCGAGCAGCCCGTCCAGGTAGCCCAGGTGTCGCTCGATCTCGCTCTGGATCCGGGGATGCAGGGGCGCGCCGGCGTCGCCCAGGCGCCCGGTATACAACCGGAGCATCAACGGCAGCATGACCGAGCCCTCGGCGTAGTGCATGAGCTGCAGATGGCGAAGGGCCTCGGGAGTGCCGTCGGCGGGCACCAGGCGCCCTCCGCCATGTTTGCGCGCGAGGTATTCGATGATCGCGCCGGATTCGACGACGACCTCACCGTCGTCGACGATCAGGGGCGCCTTGCCGAGGGGATGGACGGCTTCGAGGGACGCTGGCGCCAGGTTCGTGGTGGCGTCGCGTTGGTGCTTCACGATCTCGTAGTCGACGTCGAGCTCTTCGAGCAGCCAGAGCACGCGCTGGGAGCGTGAGTTGTTGAGGTGGTGGACCTGGATCATTCGGTCGCTCTCCGCTTCAAGAGGCTGCCGGGTCACGGGGCGCCGGACGCGCCGAGCCGGGCTCGCAACAGGGTGGGGGAGCGAGCGTAGCGCCGAGTCTCGTCGAGCGAGGTCGCCGAGGAGGGTCGAGCCGCTACGCTGCTTTCCTCCTTCTTCTACTCCTCTGTCCCTCCCAGTTTCGACCCGGAGAATCCGATGCCGAGTTCCGACGAAATCCGCCGCGCCGTCGAGCGCTACGTAAAGGACCTGAGCGCCGGTGACGTCGACGGCATCATGGATCTGTACGCCGACGCTGCAAGCGTCGAGGATCCCGTAGGTGGTGACCCGGTCCTGGGCGCGGACGCGGTGCGCGTCTTCTATGGCGCAACCGCGGGCAAGCTGAAGGTCACCCTCACCGGTCCCGTGCGGGTCGCCGGCAATGAATGCGCCTTTCCGATGCTGGCGCGGGTCGAGCTGGGCGGGCGCACGAGTGAGATGGACGTGATCGACGTGATGAAGTTCGACGACGCAGGAAAGATCCTCAGCATGCGCGCCTTCTGGAACCCGGCCGACATGCGACCCGCGAGCTGAGAGCCCGCGCGTCAGTCGTCGGAGTGGCTGTGAGGATGCTCGTGCGAGTGATCATGTCCCGGAGCGCGCCCGGCATAGGCGCGCACCTTGTCGGCGAGCTCGTCGGGCGAGAGCAGGCCGCGATCACCCAGTGAGCGGGTCAGGGCGGTCAGCCAGTGCTCCCAGTAGTGGTAGTCCTCGCGCTCCGCTTCCGGGTTCGCCTCGTCCCAGCGCCCGATCTCTTCGATCAGGAGCTGTCGAAACTCGGCCCAGACCATCTGCTGCTGATCGCACAGGGTCATCGTGATGCCGAACACGCGGCTCTGCCAGGGAGCGTCGAAGCTGAGCTCTCCGTTCGCCCGAGGCGGGGCGGCCGGCCCGTCGGTGTCGATGCGTGCGAATGTCGAAGCCGTCGTCGAGTCGCTCACGCGCCACCGCCTGGGTGGGTGACGGTCGCGACCCCGATCATGGCGTCCCGGGAAACGAGAGCGCGCAGGGCTTCGATGCCGAGGTCCTCGGATCCGGCGGGTCGTGCGGGGAGCACCAGGTAGCGGATCTCCGCGCTCGAATCCCAGACGCGGACCTCGACGTCGTCCGCCAGCTCGACCCCGAATTCCTGCAGCACCGCTCGGGGTTCGCGCACGGCCCGGGCGCGGTAAGCGGGCGACTTGTACCAGGCCGGCGGCAGCCCCAGGACCGGCCAGGGGTAGCAGGAGCACAGGGTGCAGACGACGAGGTTGTGGACCTCCGGCGTGTTCTCCACCACGACGATCTTGTCGCCCTGGGGGCCTTCGAAGCCCAGCTCGGCGATGGCGCGAGTGCCGTCGGCGAGGAGTCGCTTCCGATACGCCGGGTCGGTCCAGGCGCGCGCCACGACCTGCGCGCCGTTCAGGGGGCCGAGATCGTTCTCGAAGTGGGAAACCACTGCGTCGATCGCCTCGGCATTCACGAGGCCCCGCTCGGTGAGCAGCGCCTCGAGGGCTTCCGCGCGGATGGCCAGGTCGTCACTCACTTCGTTCCTCCGAACCGGACTCGAGACCGGGTGTGGGGCAGTGTTCGAGATACGGCTCGAACAGATCGACATGGACGAAGCTCGTCGCTTCGGCCGTCTGCCCCCACAGCTCCCGCCCCTCGAAGCGCACCGCGTAGGCGTACTGCGGCTGCTCCCCTTCGCCGTGGGCGTGAGTGTCCGGGTAGATCCAGGCGCCCTGCTCGAGCAGGACGACGCCACGGCGACCGCGCACGTAGCCGGGTAGCCGCGTGTGCCCGTTCGTGCGGTGGTCGCGCACGCGCACGCAATCGCCGGTGCGAAAGCGCGGTGGCCTGTCCAGCGTGCGGACCGGGCTTCCTGTCGCGTCGCCCTGGGCGCCGGAATCGCTCTCCCGTTCGAGCAGCTCGAGGGCCGCGAGCCAGCGTCCCCAGTATCCGGCCGTCAGATAGAGGACCGGGTCGAGTCGCTCTACCGCATGACGGAAGGCGTCGATGTTCGCGAGTCGTCCGATGAGAGACATCCCGAAGACCCGTCGCTGCCAATCTGCCGTGAACGACGACTCGGCGGCCGCACCGCGCGGGATGGGGCCGAAGCCCTGACGCCCGCCCAGGTCGTGGATCCCGTCCATCCCGGCATGCTATCTCAGCGCGCCGCCTACGCGGCGGAAGCGACGACCCGGTTGCGTCCGCCTTCCTTGGCTTCGAACAGGGCGCGATCGGCCCGACGGACCAGGCTGCCGAGATCGTCTCCCGGCTGGTACGTGGTCACGCCGAAGCTGGCGGTGACTGCGCAGCGGGTCTCGCGACCGCTGTTGGCGATCAGGTGTCGCAGGCGTTCGGCGGCGTTGCGCGCACCGGGCAGGTCGAGATTCGGGACGATCAGCAGGAATTCCTCACCGCCCCAGCGTCCAAAGACGTCGGTCTGTCGACGGCTCCGGTCCATCAGGAGAGCCACCCGTCGCAGGGCGCGGTCTCCTTCGTCGTGGCCGTGAGAATCGTTGACCTGCTTGAAGTGATCGAGGTCCAGCAGGACCACCGACAGTTGGCTGCCGGCGTGCTCGCAGTGGAGGATCTCCTCCTCCAGGGCCTGGGTGATCGCGCGGCGATTCGGCACCCCCGTCAGGAAATCCGTCTCTGCGAAGGTTCGCAAGTTCACGGCGAGCCGGTGGGCGTCCAGGAAGCTGGTCTTCACGGTCGCGAAGATATAGACGAGGACGAGGCACCCGAGCTGCCCGATATAGAACTCGAGCAGGTCGCTGTGATGGATCGCGTCGCGACCCGGGAGGAGCCAGTTGCGCACGATGAAGAGACTGGCCGCGAGCAACCCCAGGCTGTAGAAGAGCGCCCGACGTCGTTCGAAGACGAGGAACGCGAAGAGATAGAGGCAGGGGAACCAGATGAGCAGCTCGTATGCGTCGAGCACCGGAATGAGTCCCGGTCGTCCGTTTCCCGTCGTGAAGTAGACTCGCTCGAGCAGGACGCCGCTGCCCACCAGGAACAGCCCGAGCTCGGCGCCGCGCAGGCGTCCGCGCCAGGCGAGCAGCGTGAGCGCGGTGAACATCACCGCGAGGATGGGGACGATGATTCGTTCGACGGAGTCCGCGTCCTTGAGCGCGCCGATCGCCCAGAACACCGCGGCCAGCACCGCACCCGTCCCCGTCGCGGAGAACAGGATCGTCCGCCGCAGGCGTTCGCTGGCGCCCGGTCGCAAGTCGTCGAGCTCGCTCGCCTGGATCTCCCGGTCCTGGGTCCGACCCTCTGCCTGTTGGGCTTGACCGCGCAAGGGCGCCTCCTCGTCGCTCCAACGGATCGGCAACCCGGCCGCAGCTCGTGAGGAGAGGCTCGTGAGGAGGGGGTCGTGAGGGGAGGCTCGTCAGGGCAGGGGCCCGACGGAGCCGTGTGCTATCGAGGCCCTCCTCACCCCGCGACGAGGTCTCCCATGGCTGCCATCCAGGACGGACGAGCCGCCCTCGAACAGGTCGCTCCCGCGCTCGCCGCCGTCCTGACGGACCTCGAGAGCGCGATGTGGCGGGCGATGATCGAGCCCGGGCACGTCGACCTGGTCGATCTGGCGGCCCGCGTCGCCGCCGCGCAGCACGGCCTCGAGCCGCTCCGCCGCCCGACCGGTCTGGGCCCCAGTCCCTGGGCCGGGGTGAATGCTTCCGCGTGGCGGACTCTCGAGGGTCTCACCGCTTCGGACGACGTTGCGCGTGCGGCCCTCGGGTTCGCCGAGCAGATGAGCTTCGATGTGGCCAGTATCCAGGTCGCCGATCGCAGTGCGCTCTTTGCGGCGCTGGGCGGATCCGCGCCGGTCTTCGTTCAGTGCGTCTATGTCGCCGACTTCGTCCCGCGTGCGCGCGATGCCCTCGATGCGGTGTTCGGCGACAGCGACTGGGCGGTCGGGTCCGGCGCCGTCGGGAAAGAAGCAGACCTGCAGGCCGCCTTCGACGCGCTCATCCGGCAGGTCCCCGGGCTGCAGGCCGTCGACCCGATCACGACCGAGGTGGTTCGCGTGCTGGGTGCGAGACGACACCAGTGCCGCTTGTGTCAGTCGTTGCGCAGCCGCTCGGCGCTGGTGGCGGGTGCCGACGACGATGTCTTCGCAGCGGTCGACGACTACGCGACCAGTGACCTGAGCGAGTCTCGCAAGGCCGCGCTGGCGTTCGCGGAAGCCATGATCGGCGTGCCGGGGCGCGTCGGCGGCGCTCGCGCCGAAGCGCTGCTCCGGCACTTCGAGCCGGAAGCCTGTGTCGAGATCGTCCTCGATGTCATGCGCAACGCGACCAACAAGGTGGCGGTGGCGCTGGCAGCCGACGCGCCGAACGTGGACAGCGGCTACGAGGTGTACGACGTGGGTCCCGACGGTGAACTCCACTTCGGGCTCGACGCACCCTGAGACCACGGCAGAAGCAGCTCGCCCGATGCCACGGGAATGGGCCACCGTGCTTTCTGGTGACCGGGGCTTGCGTCGCGCCGGGACTGGCCTAGAAACAGCGATCGTCACGCGGCGCTGCCGGCGGGCACGAAGCCGGGGCGCCGGGTCCCGAGCGGCGGCCGGTCGCACGCCCGAGCGTTCGAGGTCCAGTGGTGGTGAGCGCAGGAATGAGTCCGCCCAGCCTGCGCGCAGATCTGCGGGCCATGACCGGGGACGGCTTCGCCTTCAGCCTGATGGTGGGCTCGGGAGAGTCCTACGTTGCGGCATTCGCCCTGGCGTTGGGCTTCGGCGACGTCGGTGCAGCACTGGTGGCGACGGCACCCATGCTGGCGGGCTCCGTGCTTCAGCTCGTGACCCCCGCGGCGGTTGCGTGGCTGGGATCGCACAAGCGTTGGGTCGTGCTGTGCGCGGCGCTGCAGGCGGCCACCTTCCTGCCCCTGGTGGCGGGGGCCCTGTCCGGCGATCTGACGCCCGCACTGCTCTTCGTCGCCGTCTCGCTCTACTGGGGCTGCGGCATGGCGACGAGCCCCGCGTGGAATACCTGGGTCGGCACCATCGTGCCCGCGTCGCTGCGGGCCAGCTATTTCGCGCGGCGCGGTGCCTGGTCGCAGTTTGCACTGCTGCTCGCCCTGGGGCTGGCCGGAGAGGCCTTGCGTCGATTCAGTGAGGCCGGTGTCGCGCTCGAGGGATACGCGGCGATCTTCTTGTTCGCCCTGGTTGCGCGCCTGGTCTCCGTCGGCTTTCTGGCTCGCCAGAGCGAGCCGCGCCCGGTGCCCATCGGTGAGACCCGCATTGCACCCCGGGCACTGCGCGAGCACGCCCGGGTGGGCGGACACGGTCGCCTGCTGGCCTACCTGCTGGCCTTCCAGCTGAGCGTCTGGACGGCGGCGCCATTCTTCACGCCGTACATGCTCGGCCCTCTCGGTCTCGACTACCGGGAGTTCGCCTTGCTCACGGGCGCGGCCTTCTTCGCGCGGATCGTGGCACTTCCGCTCCTGGGCAGACTTGCCAGCGAGCGCGGGACCCGGCGGGTGCTGTGGGTCGGGAGCCTGGGAATCGTGCCGCTGCCGGTGCTCTGGTTGGTTTCCGATTCGTTCCCGTGGCTGCTCGCGTTGCAGCTCGGATCGGGCTTCGCCTGGGGCGCCTTCGAGCTGGCGGCACTCTTGTCGTTCTTCGAGCACATCCCGGAGAACGCCCGCACCAGCATCCTGTCGGCCTACAACCTGGCGAACGCCGCGGCCATCGCAGGGGGCAGTGTGGTCGGCGTGCTGATCTTCGAGTTCGCGCCCGTCGATGCGTCCGTCTACCCGCTTCTCTTCTGCGTTTCGGCGGCTGCGCGGCTGCTCAGCCTCGGGTTGTTGCGCGGCGTCACGGACGTGCACCCGAGGACGTCCGCGACGCCGCCATTGCGTACCCTTGGGCTGAGACCGTCGGGCGGCGCCCTGCAACGACCGATTCTCGCCGGCCTGGAGGATGACGATCCCGGGCGAGCCTAGAGACACGGCAACCCACTATGCTCCCGGTTCCATGGATTTCTCCACCCTGCGCGGCGATGCCGTGCTGGCCGTCTACATCGACCTGAAGAGCCCGTACGCGTTCATCGCCATCGAGCCGACCCGGGCGATGGCCGCATCCCTGGGCGTCGCGATCGACTGGCGACCCTTCACCCTCGACATCCCCAGCTATCTCGGGTCCGCGCGCCTCGACGCGAAGGGCAAGGTGGCGAGCGCGAATCGGACGCCTCAGCAGTGGACGGGGGTGCGATACGCGTATCGGGACGCGCGCCGCTACGCGACCCTGCGCGGGAAGACCCTGCGCGGCACCGAGAAGATCTGGGACTCGAGCCTGGCGGGGATCGCCATGTTGTGGGCGAAGCGTCAGGCGCCGGACGGACTCGACCGCTTCCTCGACGAGGCCTATCCGCCGTTCTGGCGGCGCGAGCTGGACATCGAGGACCCGGCGGTGCTCGAGGGAGTCCTGCACCAGGCGGGGCTGGAGCCCGACGGCTTCCGTGCCTGGGCCGAGGGAGAGGGGCGTCGGCTTCACGACGACAACAACGAGGCCGCGTTCGCTGCGGGGGTCTTCGGCGTGCCCAGCTATCTCGTCGGAGACGAGATGTGGTTCGGGCGCGAGCATCTGCCGCGGGTCGCGTGGCTGCTCGCCGGTTCGCCGGGTGCACCGCCCGACGTCGCGAATCGGAGCTTCGAGGCGTGACTGCACTGACCTCGTCGGTCGATGGCGGCAGCGCGCGCGTCCGTGTTGCGCTCGACCTGAGGCATCCGCTCGCCTATCTCGCGTTGGGGCCGGCCCGGGTTCTGGCGGAGGAGCTCGGAGGCGCCGTCGACTGGTTGCCGCTCCGGGTTCCGAGTCTCCGGCCACCGAGCGAGCCCGCGGCCGGAGACGACCGGGGCGCACGTCACCGTCGTTACCGCGCCCAGGCGATCGCAAGAGAGATCGAGACCTATGCAGCCGTCCAGGAGATCGTCGTGCGCGATTTCTACCGGGAGGGCGGGGCCGGTGCGGTAGGTGAGGCGGCCGATCAGGCCTGGCTGTGGGTGCGGGATCGCTACCCGGCGCGCCTGCCCGACTTCCTGACAGAGCTCTTCCGCGCGTACTGGGCGGCGGATCTCGACCCGGCGGACCCCGACGTCGTCGCCGCATGCGTCGAGGAGTTCGGCGCGGACGGCAGCGGCTTTCGCAGTTGGTACGGCCATGCGGGACGCGTCGCGGCCGAAGCCCTCGCCGCGGAGCTGCGAGAGTTCGGATTGTTCCAGGTCCCTGCATTCGTCGTGGAAGACGAAGTCTTCTACGGCCGCCAGCACCTGCCGATGATCCGCTGGATCCTCGGCGGGCGGCGCGGGACCGCACCGGCCTGACACCGCAGTGAGACGACGCCGCTAGACGACCGCGGGCGAAGCGGTGGCGGCAGGCCGCGCCGTCGTGTCGCTGCGCCGGATGGCCTGGGGCTCGGTCATCTTCGTCCCGCCCTGGAAGAAGCCGTGTCGTTCGATCTCGAGGCACGCGGTCTCGATGTCGCCGTGCAGTCGAGCGCCGGCGCGCAGGATCATCTGGCGCCGTGCGGCCACGTTGCCCACCACGGCGCCCTGGACCTCGACCTCTCGCGCGCGCAGGTCGCCGACCACCGAGCCCGTCGGCCCGATCACGATCTTGCCGTCGGTGCAGATCTCTCCGCGGAACTCGCTGTCGATGCGGAAGTCGCCGGACAGGGACAGGGTGCCCTCGAAGAGCGCGCCCGAACCGATGTAGGTACCGGAGTGGTAGGTCGTTGCAGTTTCCTCGGCGGCTTCGGTCTCGGCTTCTACCTTGACGCTCTTCCAGCCCCACTGCACGCCATCGTTCGACATCGGACTTCTCCCCTTCTTCGGGCTCTCGAGATGAGCTTGACGGTGACAGGCTCCCGAATTGCCGGTGAGCTGCCGGTTCCTGAATCGACATCGGCGAAGGCCGCGCGTCACTTGAACGGTCCCGCGGGCGGGGCGTTTCAGGCGGTCTGTTCCGGCGGGCGCTGCCGGTCCGCCGCGAAGGCCGGGCACTTGCGGGCCGCCTCGGGGACATCGGCGAGGGAGATCGGCTCCGCGATCTCGGCTCGGCTGGGGCCGAAGCGCGCCGCCAGCGGCGCGAGTTTCTCGAGGTCGAAGTCGTACAGCGCGGCCGTATTGAGAGCAACGAGCTGTTGGATCTCGTCCTCGGGTACGCCCGCGAAGGTCAGGCGAAGATGCTCCCGGGTATAGGGGTGCGAGCCCTCGACGTGCGGGTAGTCGCTGCCCCAGAGAATCCGATCGATGCCGAGTTGGTGCCGGAGATCGCACTCTGCCGGCGGCAGGAAGCTCGCGCCCACGTGACACTGGCGCGCGAAGTACTCCGAAGGCCGCAGAGAGAGGTCGGCTACGGCGGGGCCGCCGAAGATGTGCTCGCTGCACTGGTCGTTGTACTTCATCTGGTTGTAGAAGTGGTCGAGCTGCTGCAGTGTGCCCGGCGCCCAGCCGACCCCGGTCTCGGTCAGCACGAACTGCAGATTCGGGTGGCGTTCGAATACGCCGCTGAACATCAGGTGCCAGAGCGCCCGGTGCGCCCACCACGTGACCTCCAGCATGTACATCGTCAGTGCTTGCGGCATGTAGAGGCCGAAGTCCGGCGTTGCGCCGCCGCTGTGATGATTGAGCGGCATGCCCAGCTCTTCGCAGACGGCGAAGATGGGTTCGTAGACCGGCGCATAGAGCGGCTCGATCCCGGACCCGGGAGGCGCGCCCGGCAGCAGCACGCCGCCACGCAACCCGTTCTCCTTCGCCCAGCGGATCTCCCGGACGGACTCTTCGACGAAGGGCAGAAAGATCTGGGCGATGCCCGCGCGGCGCTCGGGCGCCTCGCGGCAGAAGTCCGCCAGCCAACGGTTGTGCGCCTGGATGCCAGCCCAGCGTCGCTCGTGGTCGTCGCCGACTTCCGCTTCTCCGAACTCGCTCAGCATGGTCGGTGCGAAGGGCGGGGCCGTGTTGGGAAAGATCACCTCGCCGGCGACGCCATCGGCTTCCATTTCGCGCAGGCGACGCGCGCTGTCCCAGTTCCGGTCGCCATCGAGGTCCGGATCCCCGTCGACGCCGATGCTGCGATTCCCCATGACCTGGCGCATGACCTGCTTCATCTGGTCCGCCTTCGCGAGCCAGCCCCGGTAGTCGTCCTGCCAGCGACTCGCCAGATACGGGCCGTAGCCCTCGGGGCTCGAGCCGGCGTGGGAGTCCGCCGTGATGAGGAGGAAGCGATCGAGGCCTTCGAGGGCGGCGCCAGAGCTGGGCATCGTTGCACCTCCGAAGGTCCGCTGGCAGGCCCGGTAGGAGATTCGAGCGAGGAGAACCGGGCGCCAGAACGGGCATCCAAGTGTAGAAGCCGCATCCCGGCTTCGAAACGTCGCGGGTTTGGAAGCCCGTTCAGTGCGGCTCCCCGGCCGGGTTCACTGCCGGGGCGCTAGGCTTCGCCACTGGAGGTCGATCGCCATGCTCTTTCGCAAGAAGGCCGAGATGCCGCGCCCCGAGGACGTCCTGCCGGGGCGCGATTCGAAGATGCCTGTCGGCGGGCGTCATGCGGTCCTGGACGCTCCGCTGCTGCCGCCGTTCCCGGAAGCGTACGAGCTGGCGTTGTTCGGGATGGGCTGCTTCTGGGGAGCCGAGCGCAAGTTCTGGGAAGCCTCGGGCGTCTTCACGACCGCCGTGGGCTACGCCGCGGGCGGCACCCCGAACCCGTCCTACGAAGAGGTCTGCTCCGGACAGACGGGGCACAACGAGGTCGTACGGGTGGTCTTCGATCCCTCGAGAACGTCCTACGAGCAGATGCTCAAGGTGTTCTGGGAGAACCACGACCCGACCCAGGGCATGCGTCAGGGAAACGACGCAGGCACCCAGTACCGCTCGGGCATCTACGTCAGCTCCGACGCCCAACGCACCCTCGCCGAGGCCTCACGCGACGCCTTCCAGAAGGGCCTCTCCGACGCCGGCTACGCCACGATCACGACCGAGATCCTCGACGCGCCGAAGTTCTACTACGCCGAGGACTATCACCAGCAGTACCTGGCGAAGAATCCGAGGGGCTACTGCGGGCTCGGCGGGACGGGCGTCAGCTGCCCGGTCGCTCCTGGTGTTCGCTAGCCCGACGGGCTGCGCGTCAGGCGGGTGATGCCACCATGCCGCCGTCGATCTTCAGGACGGCTCCGGTGGTGTACGCGGACGCATCGCTCGCGAAGTAGAGCGCGGCGCCGACGATCTCGTTCGGCTCGCCGCCCCGCCCGAGAGGGACGCTGTTCGCGAGCGCCGCGATCGCCGCCTCGGGCCAGGCCTTCGAGATGTCCGTCATGAATGCGCCGGGCATGATGCAGTTGACCCGGACCCGGGGTGCGAAGGCGCGTGCGAGGGAGATCGTCAGGTTGTTGAGCCCCGCCTTCGCCGCGCCGTAGGGGACCTCGATCGGGCTCGGCGCGACGGCGGCGACGGTGCTGACGTTGATGATCGAGCCGCCGTCGCCCTCGACCATCCGCGTCCCGACCGCGCTGGCGAGCCGGAAGGGTCCGCGCAGATTGACGTTCAGCACCTTGTCCCACAGCTCTTCGCTGATGTCCGTCAGCGCGCGGTAGGTGGGCGACATGCCGGCGTTGTTGACCAGCACGTCGACCTTGCCGAAGTGGTCGTAGGCCCGCTCGACAAGCGCATCGCAGTCGTTCCAGTTGCCGACGTGACAACTCACCGCCAAGGCCTTGCGGCCGGTTTCCGCTTCGACCTGTTTGGCGAGGGACTCGCAGGCGTCGAGCTTGCGGCTGGCGATCACGACGTCGGCCCCGCGCTTCGCGAAGGCCTCGACCATCGCCCGCCCGAGGCCACGACTGCCGCCCGTGACGATGGCCACCTTGCCGCTCAGGTCGAACTCGTCGCTCAAGGTCGTCTCCCTTCTCGAAGCCAGGCCGATGGCCGGACTGCGTCGCTGTCTGGGCTCCGTCCGCTAGCCTACCGAAGTGTGGAAGTACGGGATCGCAGCTCTCATCGTCATTCTCGTAGCCCTCGGCGCGGCCATCGTCTGGACCCGACTTGCCGACCGCCACGTGGTCGATGAGCTGACGAGCCAGCCCCAGAGTGAGCGCGCGCAGAAGGTCATGCTGCTGACCTTGCCCTCGGGACGCACAATCCCCGTCAACTACCTGCGCGAGGGCGACCGCGTCTACGCGGGGGCCGACGGTCGCTGGTGGCGCGAGCTGCGTGAGGGAGGAGCGCCCGTGACCGCAGTGGTCCTGGGCGAGTCGCTCAGCGGACACGGCGTTGCCGTCGAAGACGACCCGGACCACACCCGCGACGTGTTCTCGCGTCTGCGACCCACGGTTCCCGCGTGGCTCCCCGAGGCCCTGGACGGGGTGCTCGTCGAGATCCAGGTGTCGCCGAAGCCGTAGGCGGGTCTTGCCCCTTCCGTGCGCAGCCGCGTGCTCCAGCCGGCCCGCTCGGGCCCCGGGCGGTGCAGTCGCCCGTCTCGAGACGTGGTACGGAACTTGCTCTCTTCCCCCGCGGAGGTCTTGGGGGACACATGAGTGCGCACTTCGGACCGTCGGACGGCGGCGTCCTGACGCTGGCGTCCGTTGTCGAGCGAGCTTCGAACCCAGCGAGTCGCACGGGCTGCGACGTGCAGATGGAAGGCATGCGTTCGCGCGTGCGCCTGTGGGGTGCGCTGCCCTTCGACTGGTGCGGGAATCTCTCGCTTCATTGTCACGCCGCCGGCGTGAACATCGTGGAAGTGGATGCACGGCACCTGGGGAGTGCACGCTGGGCGGCGTCCCTGCTCGTCGAACCCGTCGCGGATGGCGCCCGCGTCCGATCGCTGGACATTCAAGCGATGGCACGCCACCGACCGTCGCGGGTCCTCGCCGAGCCAGCCATCCAACTGGATACCTTCGAGCTGACGCCGGCCGGGCAGAGGGCTGCGGTCGGGCTCCGTCTCACGGCGGCGGATCGGCTCGGCCTGCTGGCGAGCGTTCTCGCGGCGGTACTCGACAGTGGGCTGCGGCCCCGGGAGATCTCGGTGCGGACCCGGTCCGGACGGGCCGAGGATTGGCTCAGCCTGGAGGGCCAGTCGGGCGCAGCGCCGAGCGCCAAGCAGCTTGCCAATCTCTCGCTTCGTCTCGGAGGCGCCAACCCGGCCCTGGATTAGAGCCCCGGAACAAGGTCCTTGAATAACTGAATCAGTTATTTACTTTCCCGGGTGATGCCTCGCAAGCGACCGGAGAACGGGCTCGACGACCTGGTGCGCGCCGCTGCGACCGTGTTCGCAAGCCGCGGGTTCGCTCGCGCACAAATGGCTGATATTGCACGTGAAATGGGTGTTTCTGCGGGAGCGCTCTACGGCTACGTCGAGAGCAAGGAGGCGCTCTTCGACCTGGTGCTCCAGCGCGCGTTCGTGGCCGAACCGGCGGCTGTTCCGTCCCTGCCGGTCCCGACGCCGCCGCGGGAGGACGTCGTCCGCCACGCCCGGGAGCGGCTCGCGTCGGCGCGGTCCCCGGCGCTGAGTGCCGCCCTGCGCCGGGGCGTGCCCGGGCCCGGCGGCGCCGCGACCGAGCTTCAAGAGGTGCTGCGCGAGATCTACGACTTCCTGGTGGAGAACCGTCAGGGCCTGGCCCTGGTCGAGGCGGCCGCGAACGACCGTCCGGAGCTGGCGGCGGTCTACTACCGGGGCGGGCGTTCCGGCCTGCTCGACCGGCTCGAACGCTACCTCCTCGCGGGCATCGAGCGCGGCGACTTCGAGCCGGTGGCGGACGTTGCCGTCGCGGCGCGCCTGCTGCTCGAGACCATCGCCTGGTTCACCCGGCACCGCTTCGGTGATTTCGATGACGGCGTCGACGACGACGGGGTCGCCGAAGACACGGTGATCGCGATGTTGACTCGTTCCGTTCTCAGGAGCACACCATGACCCTTCGCTCGTTTGCATCCGCCGTGGGCCTGTTTCTGGCAGCCGCCGCGTTGCCCGCGTGTTCTCCGCCGATCCTGGCGGTACCGGACGCGGCCGCAGTGGCGACGAGCGAGTGGCCCGCGTTCGGCGGCGATCTCGGCGGCCAGCGCTACGCGGCGCTCGATGTCATCACGCCCGGCAACGTGACCGGGCTCGGTGTCGCCTGGACCTATCGCCATGGCGACGTGTCGGACGGGGAGGGCGACATCCCCAGCACGACCGCGTTCGAGAACACACCGATTCTCGACCAGGGAACGCTCTATCTGTGCACTCCCTTCAACCGCGTGATCGCCCTCGATCCCGTGACCGGCGGCGAGCGCTGGACCCATGATCCCAAGATCGATCTCAGTGGACGTTACGCGAACCAGCTCGTCTGTCGGGGCGTCGCGCTCTGGCGGGACGCAGTAGCCGCGCCCGATGCGCCGTGTGCGCGAACGGTCTTCACCGCGACCAACGATGCCAGGCTCATCGCCCTCGACGCGGCCACCGGCGCTGTCTGTGATGGTTTCGGTGCGAGCGGAGAGGTGGATCTCAACCCTGCGGCCGGCGAGCAGCGCTGGAAGGGCGAGTACCAGGTGACCTCTTCCCCGGCCGTGATCGGCGACGTGGTCGTCGTCGGGTCGGCGGTGAGCGACAACGGTCGCATCGACGCTCCGAGCGGTGTGGTGCGGGGCTTCGACGCGCGTACGGGTGCGCAGCGCTGGGCCTGGGACCTGGCACCCCCGGACTTCGATCGCGAGACGGGACTCACCAGCGACGAGGGGCATGCGCTCGGGACGCCGAACGTGTGGGGGCCGATGTCCGTCGATCTGGCCCTCGGGCTCGTCTTCGTCCCGACGGGCAACGCCGCGCCGGACTACTATCGCGGCGACCGCCAGGCGATGAGCCACTACGGAAGCTCGGTCGTGGCGCTGCGCGGTGAGACCGGCGAAGTCGCCTGGAGCTTCCAGACGGTCCACGACGACCTGTGGGACTTCGACGTGCCGGCGCAGCCGACGCTCACGACGATCACCCGCGACGGTGTCCCGCGCCCGGCGCTCGTACAGGCGACGAAGATGGGGCTGCTCTTCGTGCTGGATCGCGAGACCGGGGAGCCCCTCCTGCCCGTCGAAGAGCGACCGGTGCCGACCCGCGGTGCGCCCGGCGAAGTAATCTCTCCGACGCAACCCTTCCCGCTGACGCCGATCCTGGTGCGCGACACGATCGACCCCGACGACGCCTGGGGCGTCACGCCGTGGGACCGCGGCAAGTGTCGCGAGCAGATCGAGAGGTACCGCTTCGACGGCATGTACACCCCGCCCAGCGTGCACGGCACCATCATGTACCCCGGCAACGCGGGCGGCTCGAACTGGGGCGGCATCGCCGTGGATCCCGTCCGTCAGGTGGCGCTCGTCCGCAGCAGTGACGTGCCTTGGGTGGTGCGGCTGATTCCGCGAGAGAGCTTCCAGCGCGAACGGGACGCGGACCCCGACCACGAGTACGGCCCGCAGATCGGCGCGCCGTTCGGGCTTCGTCGCGACCTGCTGATGTCGCCCCTGGGCCTGCCCTGTGTCGCGCCGCCCTGGGGCACCCTGGCTTCGGTGGATCTTCGCACCGGGGCCATTCGCTGGCAGGTCCCGCATGGCAGCGTTCGCGACGTCGCGCCCGTCCCGCTGCCCCTGACCTGGGGCGTTCCTGGCATCGGGGGCCCGCTCGTCACGCGGTCGGGCCTCACCTTCATCGCCGGCGCCATGGACGACTACCTGCGCGCCTTCGACACGGAGAGCGGGGAAGAGCTGTGGAAGGGTCGCCTGCCCGCCGGCGGCCAGGCGACGCCCATGAGCTATGCGGTGAACTTCGAGGACGGCAGCAAGCGTCAGTACGTGGTGATCGCCGCCGGCGGGCACGCGCGCGCGGGGACGACCCTGGGCGATCACGTGGTCGCCTTCGCCCTCGACGCGCGCTGACGCTTCCCGTCCGCGAACCTCTGGCGCGTCAGTCCGCGAAGTGTTCGGCGGTGTGCTTCGCCATGTGCTCCAGGAACCACTGGGGGAACTGTCCGACGAAGCCGCCGACGTCCCAGTAGTCGCTCCAGCGACAGACCTTGCCGTCCTTCATGATGTGCAGGGTCGCGAACTGGTGGCTCGCCTTCTCGCCCGTCTTGAAGGTCCAGCCTTCGGTGTGGTCGAGGAACACCACGTCGCCCTCGCACACCATGTGATGGATCTCGTGCTCGTGACCGATCAGCTGGTCGAAGGCGATGGCGAGGCGCTTGACGACGTTCTCGGGGCCCCGGGCGCCGGGATCTTCGGTCGGCACGTCTTCGTAGTGGATGTCCTCGGAAAGGCAGCTCTTGAGCGTTTCCCAGTCGCTCGCCGTCAGGGCGTTCCACAGGGTCTCGACGGTCTTGCGGTTCTGTTCGATGGACATGGGTTCCTGGCTTCCTCTAGGGCTCGTAGTAGGGGGCGTTCACGCGGACTCTCTCGAGTCCTGCGCCTCTGGTTCTACTTCTGGTTCTTCCAGCGCGTCGACGACGAATGCCTGCATCTGGACGAGCTCGCGGTAGCGTCCGCCCGCGCGGCGCACGAGTTCGTCGTGGGATCCCTCTTCGATGATGTGGCCGTCGTCGAACACCAGGATCCGGTCCGCCTGGCGGATCGTCGACAGCCGATGGGCGATCACGATGGCGGTGCGTCCGCGCATCAAGGTGGTGAGCGCTTCCTGGATGAGGTGCTCGGTCAGCGAGTCGAGACTCGACGTCGCTTCGTCGAGCACGAGGATCGGCGCGTCCGCCAGGATCGCGCGGGCGATGGCGACCCGCTGGCGTTCGCCTCCTGACAGCTTGACGCCGCGCTCGCCCACCAGCGTTTCGTAGCCGTGGTCGAGCCTGTCGATGAACTCGTGGGCGTGGGCCTGTCGTGCCGCGCGAATCACTTCGTCTCGGGACGCCCCGGGACGCGCGTAGGCGATGTTCTCCGCGAGGGAGCGGTGGAACAGGATCGGCTCCTGGGGGACCACCGAGATCGCCGTGCGCAGGGACTCCTGGGTCACTTGCGAGACGTCCTGACCGTCGATGGAGATGCGCCCGGCGTCGATGTCGTAGAGGCGCTGGACGAGCTTCGCGAAGGTGCTCTTGCCCGCGCCGGACTCGCCCACCAGGGCGAGCTTTTCCCCCGGCCGCACGTGCACGCAGAGCTTCTCGAAGATCGGGCGGGGCTGGTTTCGATAGCCGAAGCGCACGTCGTCGAAGTCGATGGCACCGGGGCCCGGCTGGAACGACGGCGCGGCCGGGACGTTCTCGACCTGCGGCTCGGTCCGAGCGATCTCGACGAGATCGTCGAGCTCGTTGATGGCGCGTTGGGCGTTGCGCACCTGCCAGCCGATGTTGCGCAGGTAGCTGTGCACGACCAGATAGGTGGCGATCACGTAGACCGCTCCCTCGACGCGATCGGTGGCCGCTTCCGTTCGCAACAGGACGATCCCGAGCAAGCCGCCGAGCAGGCAGAGCAGCAGCACCGACTGAACGGCGCCCGCATCCATCGAACGGAGCCAGGCCCGTCGCGACTTCAGCCGCCAGTCCTGGCTCGCCATGTGGAAACGCTCGTCTTCGCGTTCTTCGGACCCGAAGGACTTCACGACCGTGTTGCAGGTGATGGAATCGGCGAGGGCGCCCCCCACCGTCGTGTCCGCGTCGTTGGACAGTACGTTCGCCGGTGCCACGTAGTGGATCGACATGGCGATGCTCGCCGCCAGGAAGACGCTGACCGCGATTCCGAAGTAGAGGCCGAGGGCGGGGTCGCGAAGTCCCATCGCGATGGTGAAGCCCACGAGCAGACCCAGGGCCGGACCCAGATCGATCACCAGCGTGTCCGCGAGGGAGTCGTAGGCCCACATGCCACGTGTGATCTTGCGCTGAGTCGATCCGGCAAAGTGGTTGGTGTGCCACTCCTGGCTGAAACGCTGCACCCGCCGAAAGCCATCGGCCACCAGTTGCTGCATCACCTGGGAGGCCAGGTACATCCAGTTGCGCAGATAGAGCTGCTTGACGAGGAAGACCGCGCCGAAGACGCCGAGCAGCCAGCCCGCGGTGCGCCAGGCGTCGGCGGGGGCGGCCGCGTCCCGCAGCAGCTGTTCGACGACCACCACCAGGTCCGCCGACAGGCGCGGGATCTGGACCTCGAGCACCACGCCGAGAGTCGTGCCGAGCAGCATGCCGGCGAAGCGGAGCGGGACTGCACGCCAGTATCCCCACACGAACGCGAGGACTTCGCGCGCCGCCGTGGGGTTCTCGTCCGCTGCATTCGCCGCCGGCGGCATGTCCGTGGCACCGCTCATTCTGGAACTCCCTCGCGCGGCTGGACGCTCGATGATACGCGAATGGGGCGCCACGACCGCGAAGCGAGCTGTGCCATGCTTCCGTTTCCTCCGCCCAGACTCCATTCCAAAACCGAGGAGCAACGCGTGACGTCCGATCCCGATGTCTTCTCCGCCGAGTTCCGCGAGGACCCGTATCCCTTCTACGAAGCGCTCCGGCGCGAGAACCCGGTCTACCGCGAGCCGCGCTACGGCGGCTACGTCCTGACCCGCTTCGACGACGTCCTCGCGGCGCTCATCGACCCGGAGACCTTCAGCAGCGCCCAGGGGCCAGGCCCGGCGCCGTCTGCGAACCTGAATCCTCCTGCGGCGCTTCCGGCCACGGACCCGCCCCATCACGACCAGCTGCGGGCTCTCGTCAACCGCGCCTTCACGCCGCGGCGCGTGGCCGCGAGCGAGCCGCGGATCGAAGCCATCGCGCGCGAGCTACTCGCCGAAATGCCGACGGGCGAGCTGGATCTCGTCCCTTCGCTGTCGATCCCGCTGCCCGTCGTCGTGATCGCCGAGATGCTCGGCGTCGAGCCCGAGCGCCTGTCGGACTTCCGTCGGTGGTCGGACGCCTTCGTCGGCCTGCTCGAGTCCGAGCCCACGCCCGAGCTGACCGCCTGCGCGATGGAGCTGGTGGGCTACTTCAAGGAGCTCGCCGAGAAGCGCCGCCGCGACCCGAAGGACGATCTGGTGTCGGCCCTGCTGCAGGCCGAGATCGACGGTCGCCGGCTGACGCCCGCCGAGCTCGACGGCTTCTTCATCGTATTGCTCGTGGCCGGAAACGAGACGACGACGAATCTCATTTCGAACCAGCTGCACATCCTGTCCCAGCGGCCGGACCTGTGGAAGCGACTGCGCGACGACCGCAGCCTGGTGCCTCTGGCCATCGAGGAGACCGTCCGCTTCGATACGCCGGTCCAGAATCTGGGCCGGCAGACGACCCGGGACGTAGTGGTGCGCGGCACCCGCATCCCCAAGGACTCCCGGGTGATCGTTTCCTACGGGGCCGCGAATCGCGACCCGGAGGCCTTCGCGGCGGCCGGCGAGTACCGCCCCGAACGCGCCGAGAAGAAGCATCTGGGCTTCGGTCAGGGGGTGCACTTCTGCCTCGGTGTCGGACTCGCTCGGCTCGAGGGCCGGATCGCCCTGAACGCGCTTCTGGATCGCTACGCGACCCTCGAGCCCGGCGAGACCGCACCCACGCGCCTCCAGTCCACCGTGATCCGGGGTTTTGGCTCCCTGCCGCTCCGCATGGACTGACCCGCTAGACGCTCCAGCCGGGATCAGCCCGAAAAACCTGCCGAATCGGGTTTCCCCAGGGCGTCAGAGTCGCTAAATCACGTGGCCGAGTCTGTCTGCCCTTCGGCGCTCTCCGCACCCCGCCAGGTCCTTCCCTGAGGGGGTTGTCCATGGAGGGGTGCCGGGCGCCCGTTCCCTGCTCCTGCAGACAGATCTCGTTTCGGAATTGGACTGAGCCTCACTTGGCGAACGCCCCGGCACACCGACCGGCGCGCGAAGCGCACACGAGAATCGACAGGATGCCCTCACGATGAACGATCTGATCGGACAACTCACCCTGATGCCGCTGGTTGCGAGCGGCGTCGGCCTGCTGGTCGCGGCCTTCTTCTACGTCCGCGTGAAGTCCCTGCCCGAAGGCACGGACACCATGAACCTGATCGCGCGCTACATCCGGGAAGGGGCCATGGCCTTCCTGATGCGCGAGTACAAGGTGCTCGCGGTCTACGCGATGGTGGTCTTCGTCCTGCTCTTCATCGCCTTCAGTGGTGAGGGCACCGGACTGCTCGCGGGCTTCTGCTTCCTGTTCGGCGCGTTCCTCTCGCTCATGTCCGGCTTCATCGGCATGAAGGCCGCGACCTACGCGAACGTCCGGACCAGCCAGGCCGCGCGCGAAGGCTCGAAGCCGAGGGCGCTGCTGACGGCGCTCGACGGCGGCGCCGTCATGGGCCTGTGTGTCGCGGCAACGGCGCTGCTCGGCCTCGGCGTCCTCTATCTCATCTTCCGGTCCGATCCGCACCTGGCGACGGTGCTGCACAGCTTCGCGGTGGGCGCCTCGTCGATCGCGCTGTTTTCGCGCATCGGCGGCGGCATCTACACCAAGGCCGCGGACGTGGGCTCCGACATCGCGGGCAAGGTGGTCGAGGGCATCCCGGAAGACGATCCCCGCAACCCCGGCGGCATCGCCGACAACGTGGGTGACAACGTCGGCGACGTGGCGGGTATGGGTGCCGACATCTACGAGTCGCTGGTGGCGGCCATCGTCGCGGCCATGGCGATCGCGCTGACGGCCAAGACCGAATACATCAACGGGCTCTTCACCCAGGTTCCCGAAGGCGTCGACCCGACCTTCCTGGCTGCGACCCTCCCGATCTTCCTGGCTGGCGTGGGCCTGGCGGTCAGCATCGTCTGCATCTTCGGCGCGCGCGCCCTGCGCCAGAACAGCCCGGCCATGGTGCTGCGCGCCGCGCTCGTGGTGCCGTCGCTGATCATCGTCGGGGCCGCCTTCATCATCAATCCCATGCTGGGAGTCAGCCAGGCAGTGACCGGTGCCATCGGCGCCGGTGCCATCGGCGGCGCGATGATCGGCCTGCTCACCGAGTACTACACGGCCTGGGGCCCGATCGAGAAGGTCGCCGAGGCTTCGAAGACGGGCGCCGGCACCGGCATCATCTCGGGGCTCGCCGTCGGCATGGAGAGCACCGTCTATTCGCTGCTCATCGTCGCGGGCGTCGGATTCGTGGCGAACTGGGTGATGCCCGAAGGCATGGGGCTGTACGGGATCGCCATGGGCGCCGTCGGCATGCTCGCAGGAACCGCCATCGTGATGACCGTGGACGCCTACGGCCCGATCGCCGACAACGCCGGCGGCATCAGCGAGATGAGCGGGCTGGGTCCGGAGGTCCGTGCCATCACGGACGAGCTCGACGCGGTGGGCAACACCACCGCCGCCATCGGCAAGGGCTTCGCGATCGGCTCGGCGACCCTGACGGTGTTGAGCCTCTTCTCCGCGTTCATCCTGGAAGTGAACCACGCGCGCGTGGGCGCCGGGATGGAAGGCCTGGTGCTGAAGCTCGACGAGGCGCCGATCCTGATCGGCCTCCTCCTCGGCGCGACGCTCCCCTACGCGGTGGGCGCCACGACCATGATCGCCGTCGGCAAGGCCGCCCAGGCGATCATCCAGGAGATCATGCGCCAGTTCAACGAGATCCCGGGCCTGCGCGAGGGCAAGGCCGAACCCGAGGGCACCGTGATCGTCGACATCGCCACCAAGGCCGCTCTGGTGCAGATGATGCTGCCCGGAAGTGTCGCGGTAGTGGCACCCGTGGCGGTGGGCTTCATCCTCGGCCCGGCAGCGCTGGCGGGCATGCTCGCGGGCGCGGTCGCCGTGGGTGCGTCGCTGTCGCTGTTCATGGCGAACGCAGGCGGCGCCTGGGACAACGCCAAGAAGTTCATCGAGAGCGGTGGCATCAAGGAAGAGGGGCACGGCAAGGGCTCGGATACCCACAAGGCCGCCGTCGTCGGTGACACCGTGGGCGATCCCTTCAAGGACACTTCGGGTCCGGGTGTCGCGATCCTGATCAAGGTGATGAGCGTCGTCAGTCTGCTGATCGCGCCGTTGATCGCCACGTTGTAGCGAGCGCACGCTCCAGACAGAACGAACGCCCCGGCCGCCTGGCCGGGGCGTTCTTCGTTCGTGCTCCCCGCGGCTCGGAAACGACCGCCGGTTGGGCGGCCGCGTGGGTGGGGCGGTAGGCTCGACGGCTCAGCGAGGAGCGAGCCACGGACGAGCCGACGCAAACCGAATCCGGCGCGAAGCGTCGCGAGACGCCGCATCTCGAGGAGGCCGGCACGGGGCTCGACCTGCGCGATGTCTACCAGCTCGCGCTCCGGACCCTTCCGTATCTCTGGCCAAATCTCGCCGAACTGAAGCCTCTGCTCTGGGTGGGGCTGCCGCTGTTGGTGCTGAGTCTCCCGGCCGGCATGCTGGGAACCGACCTGTTCCTGAACCGGATGCTCGGCGGTAACCCGGTCACGGCCTTCGAGGCCGAGCTGCTGCTGCTCGATCCGGCGATCTTCGTGCACGTCGAATCCCTGTCCATCGCCGCACGGCAGTTGCTGCGGGACCGTCTCGTCATCGGGGCCCTGGTCTTCGTCGTCGTGATGACGCCCATCGGCCTGTGGGCCGCCTGGAAGCTGCTCTTCATCGTCCAGCGCATCAACCAGATCCTGCGGGTCGAGATGGTGGCCAACATGCAGGCCATGTCCATGCGCTTCCATGCGAACGCACGAGTGGGCGATTCCATCTACCGCACCTATCAGGACAGCGCGATGGTGACGAACCTGATGGGGATGCTCGTCCAGCCCATCGGTCCGATCTTTGCCGGCGTTGCGGGCTTCTTCCTTACCTTCGTCTACGACTGGCGCCTGTCGCTGGTCTGGCTGGGACTCTACGCAGCCGCGTATGGGATGGCGCGCTACTACACGCCGATTCTGCGCCGCAACTTCCGGGAGGCGCGCGAACGCAACAGCGCCCTGACCTCGTGCATCCAGGAAACCCTGTCCGGCCTCAAGGTCGTGAAGGCCTACGGTGCGGAGCCATTCGAGCAGGCCCGCTTCGAAGCGGCGTCGCAGGCCGCCTTCGACGGCGCCTATGGCGCGCGCACCAACCTGGCGTTGATGGGGATCCTGGCCTTCATCCTGTCGGCTCTGCCCGGCATGCTGACGGCGACCGTCGTGTCCGTGTTGGCCCGCGAGGGCAAGCCCCTGGCGGCGGGCTTCGCGCTGGCCTTCGTGGGCTTCGCGACCTGGAACCTCGGCGCCTACGCGAATGTGCTCGGGCGGGTGGGGTCCTGGTCGCGCGGCGCGCGTCGCCTCATCTGGCTGTGGGGGCGCGGCCAGGACATGGCCATCGGCATGGAGCGCGCCTTCACCCAGGTCGACATGCGGCCGGAAGTGGAGGACGCCGAAGACGCCGTTCCGCTTCCCGACTTTCGCGCATCCGTCGTGTTTCGAGGCGTGCACTTCGGCTACGACCCCCGCCATCCCGTGCTGCACGGAGTCGATCTCGAAGCGCGCGCGGGCACGATCACGGCCCTCGTGGGCCCGACGGGGTCGGGCAAGAGCACCCTGGTGAGCTTGTTGCTGCGCCTGTTCGACCCGGACCAGGGCGAGATCGAGATCGACGGCCTCGACCTGCGGAAGATCGAGCTCGAGAGTCTCAGGAACCACGTCTCGATCGCCTTGCAGGAGAACCTGCTCTTCGCGACGTCCATCCGCGAGAACATCCGCTATGCGGTGCCGGCGGCGAGCGACGAGCAGGTGCGCGACGCCGCGCGCGTGGCTTGCGCGGGGGGCTTCATCGACGCGCTGCCGGACGGCTACGACACAATGCTCGGCGAGCGCGGCGCACGCCTTTCCACGGGCCAACGCCAGCGGCTCTCGATCGCCCGCGCCGTCATCAAGGACCCCCGCATCCTCGTCCTCGACGAGCCGACCGCGTCCCTCGACGCCGAGACCGAGCTGCAGGTGATGCGAAATCTGGCGGAATGGGGGAGGGGGCGGGCGATCTTCGTCGTCACGCATCGGCTCTCGACCATCCGCCGGGCGGACCAGATCGTGTACCTGCGAGACGGGCAGGTCGTCGAAGCGGGCTCACACGCAGAGTTGATGGAGCGACCCGGCGGCGCCTATCGACGCTTCGTCGAGCTGGAACGGTCCTCGGGGCTGCCGGCGTCCGATCCCAACGCGGTCCGGGGGGCAGCGTCGTGAGCGAGCCCGTCTCGATTCCCAGCCATCGCCAGGCCTTCGCGGACATCGGACGGGCGCTCCGCTACCTGCGTCCGTTTGCGGTGCCCTTCAGCGGCAAGATCGCGTACATGGTGCTGGGCGTGCTTCCGATGATGGTGTTCCCCTGGCCCGCGAAGGTGCTTGTCGATCACGTCATCCAGGACGTTCCCATCGACTCGACCCGCTACCCCTTCTTCTTCCAGCCCGTCGTCGATGCGCTGGTGGGCCGGACGCCCATGGAGATGGCGGTCGCCATGCTGCTCGTCGGGCTCGCGCTGCTCGCGGTCTTCGGCGGCACCGGCACCACCGAGCTGCGGGATCAGACGGGCGCCGGACTCGCCCAGGGGACCGACGTTGCGACCCGCTCGGAAAATCAGGCGAACCAGGGCTACAGCTTCGTGGGCGGCCTCTTCGGGTACCTGGAGTACCGGCTCACCCTGCGTATTTCCCAGGGGCTCAATCACCACTATCGCAGCAGCCTCTTCGAGCGGATCCAGCGACTGCCGATGACGCGCCTCGACGATCAGCGTATCGGGGACGCCATCTTCCGCTTGATGTACGACACGCCGCAGCTGACGGAGGTCTGCTATCGGCTGGTTCTGACGCCGGTGATCGCGCCCTTGCAGGTGGCGGCCACGGTCTGGGTGATGTGGATGACCTTCGGCGACATCCCGGAAGTCATCGTCGCCGCCCTGTTGCTGGCGCCCGCAAGCTTCCTGCTCACGCTCCCCTTCACCAATGTGATGCGTCGTCGCTCACTGCGCGCGCGAGAGACCGGATCCCACGCCACCTCGACCATCGAAGAGGGCGTCTCGAACGTGCTGGCGGTGCAAGGACTGGGCGGACAGGCCCACGAGAGCGCGCGCTTCGAAGAGGACAGCTGGAAGTCGTACACCGACTGGCGGAACTTCCAGCTGCTGTGGTGGGGCATCCTCATCGTGTTCGGCATCGCCGGTGTGACCGCAGGCACCTACCTGTTCTACCTGCTCTCGGACCGGGTGTTCGAAGGCTCGCTCACGATCGGCGATCTGAGCGTAATCTTCGCCTTCTTCGGTGTTCTCGCCTTCACTGCCGAGAACACGGGACGGCTGTGGATCTATCTGCAGGACAACGTGGTCGGCCTGCGCCGGGTCTTCGAGCTGATGGACGAGCCCGCAGATCTCCAGCCCCAGGGCGCGCTACCCCTCGACGAGATCCGGCAAGGCTTTCGCTTCGAAGGTGTGGGCTACAGCTACCCAGACGGAACCCGGGCCTTGCAGGACGTCGACTTCGAGGCGCGACGGGGCCAGATGTTGGCCATCGCCGGACCGGCGGGAGCGGGGAAGACGACTCTCGCTTATCTCCTGCCGCGCTTTCTTTCGCCCAGCGAGGGTCGCATTCTCGTCGATGGCAACGACCTGCAGCAGATCGATCGGGAAGCGCTGCGATCGCAGATCGCGTTCGTGTTCCAGGAACCGGTCCTCTTCGACGCGACCGTCGCCGACAACATCCGCTTCGGCGATCCGAACGCGACGGACGAGCAGCTGCGGCGCGCCGCCGAGATCGCGGGCGCGTCCGAGTTCATCGACCGCCTTCCCCAGGGCTACGACACGCCGCTCGGGCGGGGCGGTGGACGCTTGTCGGTGGGGCAGAAGCAGCGGCTCTCGATTGCGCGCGCGCTCGTGCGCGAGGCGCCGGTGCTGGTACTCGATGAGCCGACGGCGGCCCTCGACCCGGAAACCGAGATGCAGCTGGTCGAAACCCTGCAGTCCGTCGCGCGCGATCGCCTGGTGGTGGTGATCGCGCATCGCCTGTCGACGATCCGCAGCGCCGATCAGATCCTCTTTCTGCAAGAAGGACGCGTCCGCGAGCGCGGCAGCCACGAAGAGCTGATGGCGCTCGAAGGCGGTCGGTACAGACGCTTCGTCGAGCTGCAGAGCTCCGCGGCCGCCTGAGGCGAAGCTCTCAGGAGCCCGCGCCCTTCCACTCGATGACCCGGCTCGCGTAGTCCGGTCGCGTGCGCTCTTCCGGCGCGTCGCTCGCGCTGCCGATGTAGACGAAGCCCGCGACGCGCTCGTCCGCCGTCAGGCCGAGGCCCCGCGCAACGTCGTCGTCGTACGCGTACCACTCGGTGAGCCACTGGGCGCCGAAGCCGGCAAAGAGCGACGCGTTCAGCAGGTTCTGGCAGGCTGCGCCCGAAGACAGCTGCTGTTCCCACATCGGGATCTTCACCGCCCTGGCGTTCGGGCTCGAGACGACCACCACCACCACCGGAGCGCGTTCGAAGCGGCCCCGCTCGAAGGCGACCGCTGCGTCGTCGGCTTCGGGCTCGCGGGCCCGAAAGCAGCGTGCCAGCACCTCGCCCGCAGCGGCACGGGCCTCGCCACGCAAGATGAGGAAGCGCCAGGGCCCGAGCTTGCCGTGGTCTGGCACGCGCATGGCGACATCCAGCATGGCGTGCAGCGTCGCTTCGTCCGGGCCGGGTTCGCGCAGCAGCTCCGCCTTGACGGATCGCCGGGTGGCGAGCCGGGCGAGCGCGGCGGGGTCGGCTTCAGGCATCGGAAACTCCTCGAGTCGATGGGTCGTGCCGTGTGAGGCGAGGGGGTCGGAAGCCTATCCGCCTCCCGTGGGGTGACAAGATGCGTCAGCGCATTCCGGTCGGTTGCCGTGTCGCTCGTCACCGCGATTGCGTGAGCGATGCCCGATCCTCCGGGGCCCGATCGCGACTCGCGGCGAGTCCCATTCGGATGGGGAGGATGTGTCGATGAGCAGTTTCTACCTGTGGCCGAGTAGCCCGCTGGCCTCGATCTTCGTGCTGTGGATCGCCAGCGTGGTGTTTTTGTGGGCTGCCCGGGGTGCCATGCTGCGGCTGCTATCGGGGCTGGGCGGCGGTCTGGCCGACGGCTTCGGCGCGGTGGCCACCCGCTGCACCCGCGCTGCCGAAGAGCTTCGCGAGCGAACCCGCGCCGTCCTGCTGGCGGCGGGCACACGGGACGCCCAGGGCCGACTCGATCGAGAGCTGCAGCGCGTGGACGAGGGCTTCTCGGACCAGCTCGGCCAGTACGGGCGCCTGCAGCGACGCCTCGACGACAGCCTGCTCGCCCTCGAGAAGGACTACCAGCAAGGCGGTGTTTCACCGCCCTCGGTGCCCGGCTGGTCCGCCGCCGTCGAAACCCTCGCGAACATCCCGATGTCGGGGGACCCCAACATCCAGAAGGTGCTGGACGGGATCCGCAAGTCGTCGGAGGACGCCGAGAAGAAGGCACTTGCCGCGTACCGCGCAGACTCGACCAAGCGACACAAGATCCTCGGGGCGATGTTGCCCGTCTGGAAGGAGATCCGCGGGCTGCTCTCGAAGATGCAGGAATCCGTCGGGCTGGCCCTCGAGAGCTCGAGCCGCATCAATGCCTTCATCGAGGACTACGAGAAAGTGAGATGCGACCAGGAGGAGGCCGCACGGGCGCTCACCTTCTCGGCCGTGAAGCTGTTCCTGGTTTCCGGCGGCGTGCTCGCCATCGCCTTCGGTGCGGCATTCATCAACTTCCAGCTGATCGCGCTGCCCATGTCCGAGCTGGTGCCTGCCGGGGCGCGGGTAGGCGGCATGCCGGTCGCGACCGTGTCCGCCATGGTGCTGGTCCTCATGGAGGCTGCACTCGGCATCTTCCTGATGGACATGCTGGGGATCACGGAGCTGTTCCCGAAGCTCGCGACGATGCCCCGCTCACGCAAGCGTTTGATCTTCTGGCTCGCTCTCGCGGGCCTGTTCTTCCTGGCCGGCGTCGAGAGCTCGCTCGCGGTGCTGCGCGAACGCATCGTCGAGGCCGACGCGGTCTTGAAGCTTACGCTGGCGGGTGATGAAGGACGCATCGTCCAGTCCGCGAGCGACTCGATGATCCCGGTGATCGGACAGGCCGTGCTCGGCTTCATCCTGCCCTGGGTGATGGCGCTGGTAGCGGTTCCCCTCGAGATGCTGCTCGACAGTGGACGGCACGTGATGGGGTCCGCCGGCGTGCTCGCTCTGCGCGCCGTCGGCGCCGTGGCGGGTGCCGCTTCTCACGTCACGCGGCATGCGACCGGCTTGCTCACCAGTCTCTATGACGTGTATGTCGCGATCCCGTTGCGGATCGAGTCGATGATCACCGGCGTCCCGAAGCCACCGGCGGGCGGCAAGCGTCGCGACGTGTCGACGGGGCCCCGGCCGACGGAGGGCGTGGCATGACGACCCATTCCCTGCGTGCGGCCATCGCTCTCGGACTGCTGGTTCTGCTCACGGGCTGCGACGACGGCGCCCGCTACGACCAGGCGGTGTGTGTGCTGATCGACGAATCGGGTACCTATGCGGACGAGCGCGCCGAGGTCGTGCAGATCCTCAAGCGCGAGGTGTTGCCCGCCCTCGAGCCGGGGGACACCCTGCTGGTGATCCGCATCGACGGCGAGAGCTACGAGAAGGACAACGTCGCAGCGCTCGTGACCCTCGACCCTCGAGAGCCAACGCCCAGAAGCTGGCGATGGCCCAGAGCCTCGACCGGCTGGCGAAGCGCGAGTCGCGCGCCGCGCATACGGACATCCCCGGGGCCATGATGCTCGGCAGCGAGTATCTGGCCGAGCTCGCGAGTGGGACCCGCGTGATGCTCGTCTTCAGCGACATGCAGGAGGACCTCGCGCCAGGGACCCGGCGCCAGCTGGCGAAGGACGAGTTCCGCGGCATCCACGTGGCCGCGATGAACGTGAAGCGCCTGGGCAGCGACAACGCGGACCCGGGCGCCTTCCGTCACCGGCTGGCTGACTGGGAAGAGCGGGTGATGGCTTCTGGCGGCAGCGGCTGGAGAACCTTCCTGGACGCCACCAAGCTGCGAGGCTACCTCGGAGAGATCCGCGAAGGCGGGGGCCAGGACCGGGGTCCGGGCCAGAGCCAGGGCTAGAGCCAGAGCCAGAGCTAGAGGACCACGCCCTTGCTGCGCAGGTCGGCGAAGCCGGCGGCGTCGATGCCCAGCTCTTCGGACAGGACTGCCTCGCTGTGCTCGCCGAGGAGCGGCGCAGGTCGAATCGTGGTCGGGCTCCCCGACATGCGCGGCGCCCATCCGAGCAGCCGGACCCTTCCGTGCTGGGGATGCTCGATCTCGTGGATGAAGCCGCGCTCGTTCAGGTGCGGATCGTCGTACAGGTCCTTCGTGTCGAGGACCGCCGAGCAGGGGACACCTGCGGCGCCAAGCTGGCGCATCACCTCGTGCTTGCTGCGCTCGCGCGTCCATTTCGCGATCTCTTCGTACAGGGCGTCGCCGTTCTGGACGCGACCCAGGCCGTCCTCGAAGCGTTGGTCCGTGATGAGGTCCGGCCGCTCGATGGCGAGGCACAGCGCATCCCAGTGCTGGGCGGTGACGACGATCAGATAGGCGTAGTCGTTCGTACCGAAGGGCTTGCAGGGGTAGAGCTCGGTGGGCGGTCCCAGTCCGTTGCCGGTGCGCGGCACCGCGACATTGCCCCACTCCCCGGCGAACGAGATCCGCGTGCGCATGAAGTAGGTCATGGCTTCCTGCATCGAGACTTCGATGTGCTGGCCTTCGCCCGTGCGCAGACGCTGGATGTAGGCGGCGAGGATCGCCATGCCCAGCTGCATGCCGGTGCCGGAGTCTCCCGTCGTCGGACCGGGGCAGGTGGGCGTGCCGTCCGGGTAGCCTGTCACCGAGAACGCGCCCGCCGCCGCCTGGGCCACCATGTCGTAGCTCTTGTAGGTCGCGTAGGGGCCCGAGTTTCCGAAGCCCTTCACCTGCGCGTAGATGATCGAGGGATGCACGGCGCGAACGCGTTCGTAGGTGACGTCCAGGCGCTCGACGACGCCGGGACCGTAGTTCTCGACGAAGACATCGAAGCGCGGGAGCAGCTGCATCAACAGGGCATGTCCCTCGGGCTTGCGCAGGTCGAGGGTCAGACTCTTCTTGTTCGCGTTCCAGTTGCAGAAGTAGGGCGCGTACTCGTCCCCCGTGCCGATCTGCCGCCCGGGGTCGCCCCCCTTGGGCGGCTCGACCTTGACGACCTCGGCGCCCATCCAGGCCATGGCCTGGGTGGCGGAGGTGCCCGCCTCGTACTGCGTCATGTCCAGGATGCGGAGGCCGTCGAGTGCGCCCATGCTGATCTCCTCGGTCGATGGGCGGAAGCCTACCCGTGGTGCGCCGTCCCGGCATCCGGCGCGCTAGCGTTTCACGACAGGCACTCGTGACGAAACGACCTGGAAGCCCAGGCGTGCGCGGCGGAAGGCCGCGCACCCGCAGCAAGCCGGACCCCTCGGTTCCGGCCGCTAGGAGACGGTCATGGCAGGAATCGATGGCGCAACGCTGGTTGCCCGCAGCCTCAAGCAACAGGGCGTCGAGCACATGTTCGGGATCGTCGGCTTTCCCGTGATCCCGATCGCGTTCGCGGCGCAGGAAGAAGGCATCCAGTACATCGGGTTCCGCAACGAACAGAGCGCGAGCTACGCGGCGGGGGCAGTGGGCTACCTGACGGGTCGACCCGCCGCCTGCTTGTGCGTGTCGGGACCGGGCATGATCCACGGCGTCGCTGGCGCTGCGAACGCCTGGTCGAACGCCTGGCCGATGGTGCTGATCGGTGGCGCCAACGACTCGTTCCAGAACGGGCAGGGCGCCTTCCAGGAGGCGCCGCAGATCGAGTCGGCGCGCCCGTACGTGAAGTACGCTGCGCGCCCCGATCGCGTCGACCGGATTCCGTTCTTCGTCGAGCAGGCGGTTCGCACGAGCATCTACGGGCGCCCGGGCGCGACCTATCTCGATCTTCCGAACGACGTCATCGTCGGAGAAGTCGAAGAATCCGAGGTCCGCTATCGCGAACGCTGCCCCGATCCGCCGTCGACCCAGGCCGATCCCGAAGCCATCGCGAAGGCACTCGACGCACTGAAGGGCGCCGAGCGCCCCCTCGTCATCGTCGGGAAGGGGGCGGCCTACGCCCGCGCCGAGCAGGAAGTGCGCGACTTCATCGAGACCACACGTCTTCCCTTCCTGCCGTCTCCCATGGGCAAGGGAGTCGTCCCCGACGATCACCGTCTGTCCGTGGCGTCGGCGCGTTCCGACGCGCTCAAGGACGCGGACGTCGTGTTGCTCCTCGGTGCGCGACTCAACTGGATCCTTCACTTCGGTCTGCCGCCGCGCTTCCGTCCGGACGTCAAGATCATCCAGGTCGACATCTGTCCGGAGGAGATCGGGACCAACGTGCCCGCGGAAGTCGGCTTGGTGGGTGACGCGAAGGCCATCGTGCGCCAGCTGAACGACGCGCTCGACGACGATCCCTGGAGCTATCCCGCCGAGACCCCCTGGCGCCAGGAGCTCGAGGCGGCGGGCGCGCGCAACCGCGCGTCCGTCGAGGCGATGGAGACCGACGCGAGCGTTCCCATGGGTTACTACCGCGTGCTCGCGGAGATTCGAGATCAATCGCCGCGGGACGCGATCCTGGTATGCGAAGGCTCGAACACCATGGACATCAGTCGCACCGTGCTGCCGAACTTCGACGCCCGGGAACGCCTGGACGCCGGAACCTTCGGCACCATGGGCGTCGGGCTCGGCTTCGCCATCGCGGCCGCAGCGGTGCATCCCGATCGCAAGGTGGTCTGTGTCGAGGGAGACTCGGCCTTCGGCTTCAGCGGCATGGAGGTCGAGACGGCCTGCCGTTACGGGCTGAACATCACCTTCGTGATCGTGAACAACAACGGCATCGGGATGGGCTTCGACGACTTCGACCGCGCGAAGGTGCCGCCCGTCGCCTACACGCCGAAGGCCCGCTACGAGAAGATGATCGAGGGCTTCGGCGGCAAGGGCTACTTCGTCGAGACGCCCGAGGCGCTCGCGACGGCGCTCAAGGAGGCCATCGGCCAGAAGGTGCCGTCGATCGTCAACGTGGCCATCGACCCGAAGGCGACGCGGAAGCCTCAGAAGTTCGAGTGGCTTACGCGCTAGCGGAAGGCTCACTCCATAGCTGAAGGCTCGCTCGCTAGCGGGAGGCGCACCCGCGAGGCTGAACGGGATTCCGACTTCGTCGCGTCTTCGTGATCACGGGATCCGCTAGCTTCGTTTGCCGGAACCGAGATGAACGAAGAGCAGAAGAAGGCCTTCGAGGCCGAGCTGAGAGCGTACGTCGGCAAGGCGATCGGGCCGCCCGTGGTCGCGCGAGACCCCGTCAACCTGCCGATGATCCGGCAGTGGTGCGATGCCATGGGCGAGACGCATCCCGCGTACTCGGACGAGGGCGCCGGCGAGACCCTGCACGGCCAGGTCGTCGCGCCGCCCACCATGCTGCAGGCCTGGATCATGGAAGGCTGGGCGATGCACGAGGGCTACGACGAACCTCGCGACGAGCAGCATCGGCTGCACAAGCTCCTCACCGAAGCCGGCTACACCGGCGTGCTCGGGACGAACACCGAAGAGCACTACGACCGCTACCTCAAGCTCGGCGACGTCGTGACCGCCGTGACGACGATCGACGAGATCTCGGAGGAGAAGGCGACGGGCGCGGGGATCGGATACTTCGTCACCACGCGCACGGTCTTCGAAGACCAGGAGGGCGAGAGCCTCGGTTGGATGTCCTTCCGCGTGCTGAAGTTCAAGCCGCCCGCGGGCCAGCAGGCGGCCGCAAGCGGGGACGAGGCAGCCATCTCCACGGCCCCCACCCGCATGAAGCCACCGGCGGGTCACGACAATGCGTGGTGGTGGCAGAAGATCGCTGACGAGGACGTGCTGCCGATCCAGCGCTGCGCGGATTGCCAGAAGCTCCGACATCCCCCGCGGCCCATGTGTGACGCATGCGGGTCCCAGCGCTTCGACTCCGTCGCGGCGAGCGGTCGCGGAACCGTGCACACCTTCACGGTGATCCATTATCCCCAGGTCCCGGGCTACGACTATCCCCTGGTCTCGATCATCGTGGATCTCGAAGAGGGCGAGCGCATGGTCTCGACGCTGGTGGACTGCAAGCCGGAAGACTGTCGCATCGGTCTGCCGGTGGCCGTCGTCATCCACGAAGACGAAGACGGCTTCAAGATCCCCTTCTTCCGGCCGGCAGGATAGAGATGCAGAGAACCCTCTCCGCCGCCGAAGTGCAGGTCGGTCACGAGTTGCCCGACGTCGACGTCCCGGTGACCGCGACCCTGGTAGTCGGCGGCGCCATGGCGTCGCGTGACTACACGCCGGTGCACCACGATCGCGGCGCGGCGGTGGCCAACGGCCTGCCCGACGTGTTCATGAACATCCTGACCACCCAGGGATTGTGCTCGCGCTATGTCACCGACTGGGCTGGCCCGAACGCGCTCGTGAAGAGCGTCACGACGAAGCTGGGGGGGCCGATGCTGCCGGGCGACACCCTCAAGCTGCGCGGCAAGGTCGTGACCGTCGCTGCGCCGCGCATCGACGTCGAGGTGGCGGGCAACAACGCGTGGGGAAACCACGTGACCGCGACCTTCCAACTCGAGCTTCCCTCGGACTAGGATTCGCGTGCCCACGACACTCCGCAACGAAGCCGCCATCGCCGGCATCGGCCAGACGAAGTACTCGAAGAACTCGGGCGTCAGCGAGCTGAGCCTGGCCACCGAGGCCGTCCGCGCAGCGATCCTCGACGCGGGCCTGCAGCCCTCGGACGTCGACGGGCTCGTGACCTTCACGATGGACTCGAGCGACGAGGTCGAGGTCGCACGCAACGTCGGCATCGGCGAGATGACGATGTTCAGCCAGATCAACTACGGCGGCGGCGCCGCCGTGGGTCTCGTCCACCAGGCCGTGATGGCAGTAGCCACGGGATCGGCGAAGAACGTGGTGGTCTACCGGGCGCTCAACGGCCGCTCGGGTCAGCGCATGGGGCAGGGGGTCTCCGGTCAGATCATCACCAGCGATCTGATCCACTGGTCGTGGTACATGCCCTTCGGGTTGCTCACGCCCGCATCCTGGATCGCCCTGCAGGCCCAGCTCTACATGCACCAGTACGGCGCGACGTCCGAGCACCTCGCCCACGTCGCCATCACCCAGCGCGCCCACGCCCAGAACAACCCGAACGCCGCCATGTGCGGACGCCCGATGACCATGGACGACTACATGGCGTCCCGCCTGATCTGCGAGCCCCTGCGCCTGTTCGATTGCTGCCAGGAAGACGACGGCGGCTGCGCGCTGCTGATCACGAGCCCGGAGCGCGCCAAGGACGGCCCGCACCCGCCCGCCATCATCCGCGGGGTCACCCAGGCGTCCTTCACCGGCCAGGAGCAGATGACGAGCTTCTACCGCCCGGACCTGGCGTCGCTGCCGGAAATGGAGCTGGCCGCGAAGATCGTCTACGAGCAGGCCGGTCTCGGCCCCGACGACATCGACGCGACCTGCTTCTACGACGCCTTCACGCCAGAAGTCCTGATGCAGCTCGAGGCCTTCGGCTTCTGCGGCAGGGGAGAAGCCAAGGACTTCGTCACCGAGGACTCGCTCTCGGTGAACGGCCGCCTCCCCAACAACACGCATGGCGGCCTCCTTTCCGAGGCCTACATCCACGGCGTGAACAACATCGCCGAAGGAGCCCGGCTCATCCGAGGAAGCTCCCCCAACCAACCCGCCAAGGTCGACCACGTCCTCGTAACCAGCGGAGTCGGAGTCCCCACCGGAGCCCTGATCCTAGGCAAGCCCTAGGCTGCGGACGTCGCTCGCACCGCATCTCCGCGACCTGCTCCTTGCGGCCGTCCTCGCCGTACGGGGGTACGGCTGCGGGGGCCTCCAGTCCGCGGGCCACGGATCTACGGCACGATCGACGTTCTCGCGGTTCGGCTGCGAACGTCGCTCGCACCGCATCTCCGCGACCTGCTCCTTGCGGCCGTCCTCGCCGTACGGGGGTACGGCTGCGGGGGCCTCCGCGGTGAGGCTGCGCCTCACGGCTCCGCTTCGCTCCGGTCCGCGGGCCACGGATCTACGGCACGATCGACGTTCTCGCGCGAACGCCGTCGTCCGCGTCGACCACGGGCGACGTCGCACCACCCTGTCCCCACCCCCCACCTCCCAGCCTCGGGGGCGACGTCTCGAGCGAGCACGAACCTCCACAGACGAGAAGCAACGGAGCCACTGGGGGCGGGGCGAGGGGGAGGGTCTGAGACGACGTATGGCATGACGAAGACCCGGCAAAGGGAAAGCAGCGCCGCCCAGGGAGGAGCAGACCCTCCCCCTCGCCTCGCCCCAGGCAACTCACTCCGCAAAGCAAGCCCGCAAGACAAACGGCCCGGGAACGAATCCCCGGGCCGTCGATCTCTCCAGCGCGAACGACCTACTTGAAGTCGATCACCGAGCGGATCACTTCTCCGGCCTGCATCGCCCGGAAGGCGTCATTGATCTCTTCGATCTTGATGCGACGGCTGATCATGCTCTCGAGGTCCAGCTTGCCGGCCTTCCACAGGCGGCACAGCTTCGGCATGAAGGTCCGGACCTGGGCGCTTCCGTACATCGAGCCGCGCAGGGTCTTGTCGTTGTAGAAGAGCTCGAAGGCGTTGAACTCGACCTTCTGGTCGAGCCGGCCGACGCCCACGATCACCGCCGTTCCGCCGCGGCGTGCCGCGTCGAAGGTGGCCCGGATGGTGACCGGGTTGCCGATGCATTCGAGCGCGTAGTCGAAGCCTTCGCCGCCCGTGATCTCGGCCTTCATCTGGTCGAGGGCGTCCGGCGTGCACACGTGGGTCGCACCGAAGTTCTTCGCCTGGTCCAGCTTCGATTCCACGAGGTCGACCACCAGGATCTCGGCCGCACCCGCGATGCGCGCACCCTGGACGGCGGCGATGCCGACGCCGCCCGCGCCGAACACGACGACGGAGGATCCGGGGGTGACGCCCGCGGTGTTGATGGCGGCGCCCACGCCGGTGGTGACGCCGCAGCCGATCAGCGACGCCACATCGAGGGGCACGTCGTTGTCGATCTTCACCAGAGCGGACTGGGGAACGACCATCTCCTCTGCGAAGGTGCCGCAGCCCGTCATGCCCGGGATCGGATTCCCGTCGACGATGAAGTGGGGGACCATCATGGGGAGCATGTCTGAGCACAGGTAGGACTGACCGCGCAGGCAGGGCTTGCACAGGCGACAGGCGGGCGTGAAGGACAGGATCACGTGGTCGCCTGCCGCGAGGTCGTTCACACCGTCACCGACTTCCTGGACGATGCCGGCACCTTCGTGCCCGAGCACGCAAGGGGCGGGGAACGGGATGGTGCCGTTCTGGACCGAGACGTCCGAGTGGCAGACGCCACTGGACTCGACCTTGATGTGGACCTCGCCGGCGTTGAGATCGGTCAGCGTGACGTCGTCACGGACTTCCAGGTCCTTGTTGAGCTCCCACAGGATTGCTGCCTTCATTGCCGCGGCTTCCTTTCTTCGCGTGTCGCGTCTATTCGCCTGAAAATCGCGCGTTTCACTCGGAACGCGCGGGGTCGGTGTCGGGGCGATCTCGACGGGTCGAGGGAAGCGGAAGGTTAGGAAACGGTCGGCGGGAGCGCGACCTGCCATTCGCCGTCCTGGGCGCGCACCGGATAGCAGGTGGCGGGCCGACGGATCGGCATCCCGACGGGCGAACCGTCCCGAACGTCCAGGGTCCCGCCGTGGAGGGGGCACTCGAGGACGCTGCCCCGCAACGCCCCGCCCGCCAGGGAGCTGCGGGCATGGGGACAACGGTCTGCGATCACGTAGAGGCGCCCATCGGCGTTGCAGACCAGCAGATCGTGATCGTGCAGCCGGACGACCGTCGTGTGCCCGGGTTCCGGGAGGGGTTCCTCGAGGCTCACCCAGACCGAATCCGGTTCAGCCACTCTCGTTCGGGTCGCGGGCGTTCATTCCGGCCTCGAGGTAGCGGGTGAGGGTCTCGTGGTGGTGGAGGATCCGCACCTCCTGCTGGCCCAGGTGGAGGTTCTCGAAGGCGCGAGACCGCAGGCCCGCCTGGATCCGCGGCAGGTTGTAGAGATCCTCGTCCATCAGGTCGCCCCCTTCGCACTTGCCGTCGAGGGTGTCTCCGTCTTCGGTGCGGTAGTGCTCCTTCTCCGGGCGCGGGATGTCCTGGTCGGGCGCGTTCGACAGGCTGATGAAGTCGAAGAACATGCGGTTCGGGTCGGTGGGGTGGGGACGGTGCACGAACACCCACGTGAAGAGCGAGTGCGCGTTGAAGGTGAGGTTCGGAAACACGGTGTAGTGGTAGTCGTCGCAGACCTGGGACTCGCTGAGCCGGGAGAGATCGGCTCCGAGTGCCGGCGCCAGGCGACGCACCGCCTCGGCGAAGGCCGTGCGCGCTTCCGCCGGGCCGCCTTCGAAGCGGTCCACGTCGACACCCACCCGCTTGAGGAAGAGATCCCGGATGCCGGGGGTCACCGTTCCCGCGCCCGGATGACGCGGGCTCGCCTGCACCTCGGGCAGGACCATGCGCGTGTGTCGGTCGTAGCACTCGTAGACGGTGTTCACGTCGTCGCTGAATTCCGTCGTCCAGGCGTGGGTCTGCGACAGGTGGTAGGCCTCGTTGAAGGCGTCGACACAGGTCTTCCAGTTGCACTCGATCTCGATCGTGCAGTCGTAGGCGACCTTCCAGTCCTCGAAGCGATAGGCGGCGAGCTGTTCCGGGACGACGCCGAGGTAGTCGAGCAGGGGCTCCGCGTCCGGGTCCATGCACACGAATACGAAGCCGGCCCAGGTGTCGCAGCGCAGCGGTCGCAGGCTCAGTTTCTCGGCGTCGACGCCTTGCGGAAAGCTCTCGGGGTCGAGGGTCTTCTCGAGTCTTCCGTCGATGCCGTAGCACCAGCCGTGGAACGAGCAGGAGAAGGCCTCGGCGTGACCGCGTCCGGGCTCGCGCAGGCGATTCCCCCGGTGCATGCAGACGTTGTAGCGGGCGGCCAGGCTGCCGTCGTGCTGGCGGACGACCAGGATCGATTCGGGACCGACCTCGAAGCTGAAGTAGTCCCCGGGCTCGGGCGCGTCCGACGCGCGCCCGGCACACAGCCAGACCTTCGTCCACATGTGGTCCCACTCGAGCCGAGCGAAATCCGGGCTCGTGTAGCGGTCCTTCGGGATCGGGACGAAGGCGACGTCGCTCGCCATGGCTTCAGCAGGCTCTCGGCCTGGGCTTCAGCAAGGGTCTCGGCATGGGCTTCAGCAGGGGTCTCGGCAAGGGTTCAGCGGTTCACGACGGACGGATCGCCGATGTGGCGTGCGACGAGGTTGTTGAACGCAACGCGTCCCGCTCCGTAGCGCACGAGATCCTTCTGCGCGTAGCGCGCGGCCTCGGCGGAAATGGGGACCGCCTTGCGTGCCTTCATGTGGACTTCGGCGACCCGTTCCAGGTGCACGAAGCTGCCCACGGCCTCGTCCACACGGCTTGCCACCGTCAGCAGACCGTGATTGCGCAGGATGATGGCGCGCTTGTCGCCCAGGGCGGCGGCGATGCGGCGGCCGCCCTCGGTGTCCTGCACCTGGACCTCTTCGTCGTCGAAGATCGCGTGATCCTCGAAGAAGATGCACGCTTCCTGGCTGATGGGTTCGATGGGGCGCATCTCGGCGGAGAAGGGCGTACCCCAGCCCGTATGGACGTGCACGGCGCTGACGGCGTCGGGGCGGGCCGCCAGGATCGGATGGTGGATGTAGTAGGCGGCGATGTTGATGGCGCCTTGGCCCTCGACGAGCTCGCCGTCCGGTCCCACCAGGACCAGGTCCTCGACCTTCGCCAGGTGGTAGGACACGCCGTAGCGCAGCAGCCAGAAGCAGTCGCTGCGCTCCGGGTCGCGGGCGCTGATGTGCCCGTCGCCGAGATCGCCCCAGCGCTGGGAGGCGAGGATGCGGTAGCCGAGGGCGAGCTGGGTCTTGCGCTTCTCGCGCTGGGCGGCCGGGTCGTCGGTGTCGTTCGAGCTGCGCTCTCTGCCGTCCGCCACCGTCAGTCCTTCTTCTGCATCGACGCGATGATGTTGCGGCCCAGCGCCGGGAACTTCGGAATGTCGGCGTCCGCCAGCGGCTTCATCCAGTTCTTGCGCGCCAGCGCGGCCTCGATGTAGGGCGCGAGCTCTTCCTGCTTCTTGCTCACGTGCTTCGGGTCGCGTTCCTTGAACTCCGGCTGCACGTCGGCGCCGAAAAGCTCGAGGGACTCGCAGATGTGTTCGTGTTGGTTGCGCCCGGCCTGCTGGATGAAGATCACCTGGTCGACGCCGGTCTCCTCAAAACCGCGCAGGTGTTCTCGCATCCTCTCGGGAGTGCCGATCCCGCCGAGGCCAGCCTCCGGCAGCATCGAGCCCGCCGCGTTGTTCTGATCCGCCTCGAAGGCCTCCCAGATGTTGGTTCGACCGGGCGTGTGCTCGCCGAAGATGTAGAGATTGGCGAGCGCGTAGCGGAAGAAGTCGAAGCCCTGCCTGCCCCGGCGCACCGCCTCTTCCTGGTCGCGGTGGAGCGAAAAGCTCGTGACCATGGCGATCTCGGCGTTGACCGAGTGGCCGATGGGGACGCACTTGTCGCTTCGGATGATGTCGTAGTACTCGTCGACCCAGTGCTTGGCTTCCGACGGGTCGGTGAAGGCGAAGCACAGGGCGCCGATCCCGAGCTGGGCCGCCATCTTGATCGTCTCACGGTTCGAGCAGGCGACCCACACCGGCGGGTGCGGCTTCTGCACGGGCTTCGGCACGAGGTTGCGGCAGGGCATCGAGAAGAATTCGCCCTCGAAGCCGGGGTAGGGATCCATCGCGAGGATGTTGCAGATCTGCTCGGTGGCTTCGAGGTACGCCGTTCGCTTGCTGGCGACGTCGACGCCGAAGCCGCCGAGCTCGAGAATCGCAGAGGACTCTCCGGTGCCGAAGTCCACCCGCCCGCCAGACACCAGGTCGAGGGTGGCAATGACTTCTGCGGTGCGGGCAGGGTGGTTGTAGCCCGGGATCACCTGGCGGATGCCGTGGCCCAGGCGGATGTTCTTCGTCCGCTGGGAGCACGCCGCGAGGAACACCTCGGGTGCCGACGAGTGCGAGTACTCCTCGAGGAAGTGGTGCTCGACCTCCCACGCGTACTCGATGCCCAGGCGGTCGGCGAGCTCGACCTGGTCGAGGGCTTCCTGGAAGAGCTTCTGCTCGTCGCCATCGTGCCAGGGGCGGGGGAACTGGTGCTCGTAGAAGATTCCGAACTTCATGGGCGGCTGCTCCTGCTCAGGACGCGATGGCGTCTTCCTCGTGTTCCGCATCGGCTGCTTCATCGCAGCTGAGGACCGGCGCCGAAGGCGTGGCCGCGTGAGCCAAGGCGGTTTGCTTGACCCGGGCGAAGGCGGTGTGCTTTGCCCGGGCCGCGTTCTTGACGGCCGAAAGCGACGCGAGCGCTGCCATTGCCCCGCCCTGGATGGCCGCCATGGGCGGCTCGGGGACGGGGATCAACGAGCAGCACGCCACCGGGCGCGCGCCGCTGCACGACTGGGGCATGAAGCCGCCGCTGTCGTTGACGGTGAGGCCGTTGTAGTTGTTCGTCCGGGTCCAGCCGCGGCAGGTGAGATCGCCGGGCACGGAGTTCGCGTTGCCGTCCGCGCTGTCGCTGCCCGATGCGTCGGCGATGACCGCCAGGCCACCGGTTCCGATGGGCTTGATGGCCGGTCGGACCCAGGCGTTCTGGGCGTCCAGGTCGGGGATGGTGACGGTGTTCATCACCTCTTCGCTCGTGCACATGCGGCTGGCCGGGAAGCTCGCTTGACAGGCCTCCGTCATTCCGAAGACACCGGCGTTGCCGTTCACGGTCTGGTTCGAGAAGCCCATCATCTGGAACTGCTTCGTGCAGGTCTGGGCCTGGGCGGTCGTCGGGGTCGCAGCGAGAAGCGCCGCTGTCAGCAAGAGGGCGAGTACGGCGAGCACGGAAGATCGCATCCGGTGGGACTCCAGGGCCTGTGTCGTGAGGCTTGTGGGCGGAGGGTTCGAGCAGTATTCCACAACCCGGTCGGTCGATGCTCGTCAGACGGTCCGGGTCAGGCGGTCTACGCCCCCAATGCCCACTCGGTCGTCGCCCGCAGCCGGTCCATGAACGCTTCTTCGTAGGCGCCCTCCGGATCCTCGCGAACCATTCGGTCGAGGGCCTTGGCGTCCTCGCCGACGAGAATGCGCCAGCGTTCCTCCCGAACTCCGTCGAGAATGACGGTCGCGGCCTCAGCGGCGCTCATCGGCGCATTGTCCCGGAAGGTCTCACCCAGCATCACGAGGCCGGCGCGGATCTGCTCGTTGGTGGCGCCGCCGACCTCGAGCCCGAGCCTCGTCATGCGGGTTCGCGCGTCCTCGAGCTCGTCGTCTGTCATTTCCTTGGGATCGTTTCCGAGCATGCGCTGGGAATTGATGATGATCGAGGTGCCGATGTGTCCCGGCATCACGAGGGACACCTTCAGGTGCGGTGCGTTCAGGCGGAAGTCGTTGACGAGCGCTTCCGTGAAGCCCTTGACCGCGAACTTGGCGGCGCTGTAGGCGGTGTGCGCGCTCTGCGGTCCGAGGGACGCCCAGAAACCGTTGACGCTGCTCGTGTTGATGAGGTGTCCTTCCTCGCTCGCGAGCAGCATCGGGATGAAGGCGCGAGAGCACAGGTAGACGCCTCCCCAGCAGACGTCGAAGGTCTTGTCCCATTCTTCGCGCTCGGAATCGACGAAGCTGCCGCCACCGCCGATGCCCGCGTTGTTGAAGAGCAGGTTGATGTGATCGGTATCGTGCGCCTCGACGACCGAGCGTTGGAAGGCGGCGACCTCCGCCTCGCTGGAGACGTCGGCGACGCAGGTGCTCACGCGGATGCCGCGAGGTGCTGCCTGCTCACACAGGCCCTTCGTCTGCTGCATGGCTTCTTCGGATACGTCGCAGAGCGCCAGGTGGCAGCCATCGGATGCCAGCTGGCGACACAGCTCGCGTCCCATTCCCGTACCCCCGCCCGTCACCACGGCCAGCTTGCCCTCGAAGCTCTTCATCGTACCCGTCTCCTCTCGTATGGTGGCTCGCGATGCTAGCGTCGTTCCGTGGGTCGGCTTTCGAGCTTTTCAGGTGTTCGCGCGGTGGTTTCCGGCGCTTCGAGCGGGATCGGGGAGGCACTGGCTCTCCGGCTGGCGCGGGAAGGGGCACGCGTCGCACTGGTCGCGCGTCGGGAGAACGAGCTCGATCGCGTGGCCGCGGCGATCGTCGCAGAGGGCGGCTCCGCCGAGGTCGTACCTGCCGATCTCGCCGACGCGGACGCGGCGATCGATGCTGCGCGCGTGGCGGAAGACCGGCTCGGGGGCGTCGACCTGCTCGTGAACAACGCCGGCTACGGCGGCCATTGCGCGTTCTCGGATTGGGACTTCGAGGACATGGACCGGATGATGCGCGTGAACTATCTGGCGAGCGTCGCGCTCACCCGGACCCTGCTGCCCGGGATGCTCGCCCGCGGTCGCGGTTGGCTGGTGTTCGTCGCATCGGTGGCCGGACGCATCCCCACGCCGCTCGAGGCTCCCTATGCCGCATCGAAGGCCGCATTGCTCGCGCTCGCCGAGTCCATCTCGATGGAGGTGGACGCGCGCGGGATCCACGTCCTCAAGGTCTGTCCCGGCGTCATCGAGACGCCCTTCTTCAGCGAACACGACTGGGCGCGCATGCCCGCGGTCGCGCGTCGCGGCGCCCGACCCGTCGAAGGGCTGGTGGACCACATCGTGCGCGCGCTGGCCCGGGGTCGTCATGAAATCACCCATCCAGCGGCCATCGCGTTCGCCTATCGTGTGAAAGCAATGGCCCCCGGCTTCATGCGCCGGCAGGTAATGCGCACGACGCTCGGATGAGGGGACGCTAGTCGGGGGTCCAAGCTGTTCTCGCTCGGTGAATCCTCTGCGATGTCGCGCTGCGGACTCCGGGTCCCCCTCCTCCCCTCTACTTGCAGCCGGGTCACACGGGTCCGTAAGCTCTGGGGATGCGGGCGGATGACGATGGGCAGGACTCGGGAAGCGGGAGGTCCGCGGCGGGGATCAGGCGACACGTCACGATCCTGTTCTCGGATCTGTGTGCGTCCACCTTTCTCGGTCATATTTCGGACCCGGAGATCCTGGCCGAGGTCATGGACGATGTGAAGTCGGCCGCGGAACGGGTCGTCCGTCACCATGGTGGTGTCGTCAACCAGGTTCACGGCGACGGCGTGGTCGCCGTCTTCGGTCTGCCGACGCCGCACGAAGACGATGTCCGGCGCGCCATCCAGGCGGGTCTCGACCTGCACGCTGCGGCGCGCGAAGTCGTCGTCGACTCGAGTCTCGCCGGCAGCTTTTCGGTTCGCATGCACTCGGGGGTGCATTCCGGTCTGGTGATGGCAGGAGTCGGCGACCTGGTGCTCGGGCGTTATGAGCTGGTCGGCGACGCGGTGAACACTGCCGCCGGTCTCTGCTCCCAGGCCGGACCCGACGAGCTCGTGGTGAGCGAGAGCAGCCTGCGCGGCGCGCGTGCGTTCTTCCAGTCGGAGGATCTGGGCGACCTCTCCTTGAAGGGAAAGCCCGACCCGATCCACGCGCACCGGGTACGGGACCGCACCGACGTCGCGAACCGCTTCGAGGCCCGACGGATGCAGGGGCTGACGCCCTTCATCGGTCGCGACTTCGAGCTGCGACGACTGGAGGAGTTCGCCCGGCAGGCGCGGCGCGGCAAGCCCCGGGTCGTGACCCTCGTCGGCGACCCCGGCGTGGGGAAGACCCGCAGCGCCAACGAACTGATCCGCCGGGTCGAGGGCGAGTTCCGCGTCCAGCGTGGCTACTGCGAGAGCTACGGCGGCGTGGCGCCTTTGCAGCCCTTTCTGGGGATGGTCCGTCAGCAGTTCGACCTGGCGGGGATCGGGTCGGGTGAAGAGGCGGCGTCCCTGGTGGAAGCGGGGCTGCGGGAGCTGGGCCTCGAGAAGCATCTGTCGGAATTCCTCTCGCTGCTGGCGCCGGGCGAGGTGGCTACGCCGGTCGCGGGCGGCGATGACGCGGTCGCGACGGCACTCAGCGATCTCTTCCTGACCCTGGCGCGGCGACACCCGATGCTGGTCTTCATCGACGATTGGCAGTGGATCGACGATGCGTCGCGCAAGGTCGTCGACATCCTGACGCGTTCGCTGACCGACGAGCCGATGCTCGTCCTGATCTCGTCGCGGGTCATCGATCCGGTCGCCCCGGTGGTCGCGGGCGAGACGGAGATCCTCGAGGTCGCGCCGTTCAACCGGGACGAGTGCACGCGCGCGATCGAAACGCTCGTTCCGCGACCCATCGACCTCGGCATCGCGGCGCGCATCCACCAACGCAGTGGCGGAAATCCACTGTTCGTCGAAGAGCTATGCCAGTCCCTCTCGGAATGGGTGGACGATGCTCCCGGCAGCGGGACCAGTGAAGTTCCCGTCACGCTCCACGGGCTGATCGAAGCGCGAGCGGAGCGCCTGCCCGATGAGCTCGCCGAGCTGGTGGGGGCCGCCGCCGTCATCGGGAATGTGATTCCGACCTGGCTGCTCGAGCAGATCGGGGGCCGGCGGATCGGCCATTCGGTGCTCGAGGCGCTTGCGAACGCCGACCTCATCCACGAAGCCGAGCATCCGGGAAGCCTTCGGTTCAAGCACGGCATTACACGGGACGTCGTCTACAACTCGGTGCGCCTGCGACAGCGTCAGGCACTCCACCGTCGGGTCGCCGAAGCGCTCGAGGAGCGGGTGGAGAGCGATGGAGGCGAGGTGCCCTTCGAATCCCTCGCCTACCACTATGCGGGTGCTGCGGATCCCGAGCGGACCGCGTTCTACGCGGAGCGGGCCGGGGATAAGGCTCTGGGGTCGGCCACCCTCGACCGCGCGCGCCAGCAGTATCACGTCGCCATGCGAGCGGTAGATCAGCTGTCGCAGACGGCTGAGAACCGCCGCCGCTGGATCTCCATCTGCATGCGCTGGGCCGTGGCGTGCGTCTACAGCCCGTCGCGCGAGCGCCTGGAGATCCTGAATCGCGCGGCGGGCTATGCGCGCGAGCTGGAAGACCTGGACGCCCTGGCCCACGCGCACCACTGGCTCGGGTTCATGAACTACTCCCTGGGCGAGCAGCTGGATTCGATCGCCCACTTCGACGACGGGCTGCCCATCGCGCACGAGCTCGGGAACTCGCGCCTGATCGCCCAGCTGCACGGGACCCTGGGCCAGAGCCAGGCGGCCGCCTGCAACTACGAGGAAGCATTGCGCCGTCTCGATGAGGCCCTCGACCGCAAGCAGCGTCAGTCGCGGTCCACGGACGGCGCGCCTCCCATCGGATCCGCCTACGCGCTGGCCTGCCGGAGCTTCGTGTTGGCGGACCAGGGTCGCTTCGACGAGGCGAACGAGGGCTTCAGTGACGCGATCCGGGCACTCCGGGGCGGCAACTTCGCGATGGAGGGTTCGGTGCTGGCGCTCCAGGCCGTCGGCCTCATCTGGCAAGGGAGATGGGACGAGGTCATGCAGGTAGCGGGCCTCGCCCAGGAGAAGGCGGCCCGGGTCAACGGTCCATACGTCTTCGGGATCGCGCGTTCGGAAGTCGCGTACGCGCGCTGGATGCTCGAGCGCGATGCCCGTCAGATCGAGGTCATCCGCGAGTCCACGGAATGGCTCGTCGAGAAGGGGATGTGCCTCTACATCAGCCTGAACTACGGCTGGCTCGCCGACGCCATGACGAGTGCCGGGCAGGACGACCTGGGCAAGCTGTACGGCAAACACGCCCTCGTGCTCGCCCAGGACAAGCTCGACCGGGTCGGCGAGGGCATGGCCTGTCGGGGACTGGCGCGCCTGGCGGCGCGCGGCGTCAGCGGACTCGAAGAGCCGGAATACTATCTGGAACGCGCCATGCAGGGCGGCCGATCGCGCGACTCGCGTCGCGAGGAGGCGATGACCCGCTTGCGGCTCGCCGACCTCTACGCCGGTCGCGGCCAGTCCGAGGTTGCGATCGAGCTCGCCACCCGCGCACGCAATGCGTTCACCGACATGCACATGGACTGGCACGAGGCCGAAGCCCGACGTCTGCTCGCGACGGCTTCCCGAGCCTGATTCCGAATCCGAACCCGATTCCAGTCGGCGTGCGTCAGCTGCCCGGCCGGAGGGTGGACAGCAACAACGGGGCCTCGGACCGGTAGCGACCGAAGTCGAGCAGGCTCGTCAGCGTTCCCAGCATCACGCCCATGGCCAGCTCGCGCCCGGGGCAGGCGTGGGCATTGTCACCGCCATAGGTGCCCCCGAAGAGAATCTCGCCGTCGTCCGGCCTTCGCTGGCGCGTTCCGGACAGCAGCCCGAGTACGACGCGGTCGCCGGGCGCGAGATCCACGCCACCCAGACGCGTCGAGCGCGTCACGGTTCGGTGGAGGATGTAGGGCAGGGGCCGAAGCTGCATCGTGGCCACCAGCGCACGCTCGAGCCCCTCGAGGGCCGCAGCCTCCCCGAGTCGATCTCGCGCCCAGCGGTGTGCATACTGGTTTCGCCACAAGAGCCCCGTCTTCTGCCACAAGTACAGGACCGAGGACAAGGTGCCGAAACACGGCCCCACGAAGCCATGCACCGAGCCGACCAGGGTGCGAGCCATGCGATCGACATCGATCGCGCCGGGCGGGTTGGGCGGCGTGGGCATCAGTTCCGCGAACAATGTGCCGGGGGGCAGATCCGAGACGCCATCCGCCACGTTCTGCACGTAGCGCTTCGCAGCGTCGAGCAGTGCGTGTCCCCTCGCCCGGCCTTCGGCGACGACGAATGCGGTGGGGTTCGGAGAGAAGATGTAGCGGGCCGTCGCGAGGAAGTTGTCGGGGCAGTGGGCCGGTACCCCACCGTCCGGCCGCGCTTCGACGGGGCCCCCCGCCTGCATCTCGTCTCCGTCGGGCAGGGCGAACCAGTGCCGGGACAGCCGGGCGAGAACGTTCCCCACGAGGCCGCGCAGATCGATTGCGATGCGAGCGCCGGGCTGCGCGCTCGCGATGCCGGCGAGCTGTCGGCTGGTTTCGGCGAGTGCCAGGGCGAAGGCGTCCGATCGCGGGATCCCCGCGATCCAGGCGTTCGGGGCGGCGGCTTCCTCGGCGTAGCGCGTGCTCGAAACCTCGGCGTGGTAGCGCGCGTCGAGGTCGTTGCGGTCGCCGCCGTCCTCCATCACCTGGGGCGCAGGGTCCATGCCGAGATAGAGCGCACCGAGTGAATCGTTCATTCGTTCCCAGTAGTCTCGTACCGAGAAGCGGTCGTCGTCGCGGAAGGCTGTCATGACGTGTTCGGCGCTGCCGAGCAGCACGCCGTAGGGGGTGCGGAGCACACCGCCGAGGTCGCGGACAGCGGCCCACAGGTCCTGAGCGGCGTCTTGCGTCGAGACGTCCTCGATCAGCTTCTTCCATTCGATGCGCATGCGCGCGTTCGCCGCCGCTTCGCCTTGGGTCGCCGCGAGGACCCGGAGGGTGGCGTCGAGCTTGGCGATCAGCACGCGGCCGCGGGCGGGGTCGCCTTCCGGCAGCCGCGGTGCCTGCAACAGGCGATCGGCCAGCTGTTCCAGGGCGACGGTGGACGGCACGAACAAGTACATGCCCCAGCGCAGCGAGACGAGGGGCTCCGTCCCCAGCCCGACGCGTTCGACGCCGTGCTCTGCCCCCGCTACGGGCGAAGCCGTCGTCGCGCTGCGGAAGACACGCTGGCCAGCCCCCGGCCTGCGCAGCCCCAGGAACGGGTCGGCATCTGCGCTGAGCACGCCCGTACTGTTGCCACCCGAGATCCAGCGCTGGATCACCTCGAACTGCTCGGCGATGCTGGCGTTGTACGCCATGAAGAAGAGTCCGCGTGGCTCGGTCAGGGTGTCCGGCGAGAACGGGCTGCCGTACGAGAAGCCCCGGCGCATGATCCGCGGCGTGGGGGCGGGGCGCGTACCGGCGGGCGTGGGGTGCGGACGTTCGGTGCGGGGATTCGCTCGCCGGATGTGGGCCGAAGGCGGGCAGGGCGTCTGGTTCTCGACGTCGAAGCGGAAGTCGTTGGCGTCTGCGCCGAGGTTCGGGTCGACCACGGGCCGACCGTCGCGGTAGCGACCCATCATGCGCGCGGCGAGCTGCTCCTGCTTCGCGGGAAGGCGCGAGTAGCCCGAGAGCAGCTGGCGGAAGCGGCCGACGTCCTGCTCGAGCTTGCGAATGACGAGGAAGGTCCCGTCCTTCAGCAGATCGAAGACCTTGCCGTCGTCTCCACGCTCGTTGGCGTAGCCGAGCAGGATCTCGCCGACGGGAACCGTGTCGGGATCGTTCGCGGGCCCGCCCGGCTTCGGCTGGCTGATCCCGTCGCGATAACCGAAGTGCTCGCGGACGATGCCTCGTGCGTCCGGCGGGTCGCGGCGCAGGACTTCGACCGCCAGCTGCTCGAGCCCGGAGTCCGTCAGCAGCGTCGTCACAGTCCCGTAGAGCGGATGCTGGTCCGTCCAGACGTGGTCGTCGTCGCTCGCGTCCGCCTGGGCCTGGACCTGGATGACGAGGTCGACTGCGGAGAGCTCGACGGCAGTTCCGTCGGCCAGCAGCGGCGGTGCCCAGAAGTCGGGGTGGCTCGGTCCGACGTCTCCCAGGAAGCCGGCACGCGCCTCCATGCCCTCGCGGAACTCCTTCGGCAGCTTCTGAAGCTCGGCGTCGGTCAGTCCGAGAGCGCGAAGTCCCGCGAAGGAGAAACCGACGTTGAAGGCCGGGCCCGCCGCGCCGGCGGCGATCGTCACCCGCCCGGCGAGCGCTCTCAAGAACGCGCTGGCGCGCGCGCGATCGGCGATTCGGAGCAACAGCAGGCAGCCGTGGGTCCTGTCGACGTAGGGCTCGAGGACATTGCCCTGGACGATCGCTGCGTCGTTGACCTGGTCGGGTCCAGGGACCGCGATCGCGCGGGAGGGCAGGTCGCGGTACCAGGCGAGGGCCGACGCGTGCAGCTTCTCCTGGAGGTCCGGCAAGGGTCCGTCCTCCAGTCGCGGGAGGATCATGTGGGCCGTGCGCTTCAGGTGCAGTGCGCCCCGCGACGGCTCGCTCGCCGGGAACAGGGCGCTCAACCGGTGGAGCGCCCCGAGCGCGCGCATCTCGGCTTCGAGGACCCGCTCCTGCTCCGCGCCAGACAGCGCGGGAGTCGGGTCGAGGCGGCGCGACAAGTCGCGCACGCGCAGGTCGGTGGCCTGCCGGTCGAACTTCTCGAGGTCGGTCTCGAGTCGTTGCTGGGATTCGAGCAGCGACAGGAAGCGCAGGTCGTCGGCGGTGAGGGTCGGCGCGTTCGCGTGGAAGAACTGGCTTTCGACCTGGTGGGCGCGCACCCACTCGACGAACTTCGTGTGCCCCTGGTCCGATGCGTGGGCGTCGTAGCCCTCGCAGTTGCACAGGATGACGTCGAGCAGTGGGCCGGCCACGTCGACGATCCGGCGCATGTAGGGTTCCCAGGGACCGTCGAAGGAGACCGCGAGCATCAGCTTGGTCCCGTTGTCGAGCAGCGTCCAGCGCACGAAGTGCAGGGCCTGCAGCTTCTCGAGCGGTCCGGCGTACGGTGCCTCGCGCAGCGAAGCCTCGACCGCCTTCTGCCGGATGGCCTGCAGGGTGCCGAGCAGGATCCCCAGGCGCGTCGCATAGCTGCGGGTCTCGCGAACCTCGACCAGGCCAGGCTTTACATCTGCGACGAGGGTCAGCTCGGTTGCGTTCCGGAGGTGCTTGCTGGTTGCTTCAGGGGGCATCGGTGACATCCTCGCGGGCTGGGGGCATCGCCTCGACTATCCACCGTGGATGCTCGCGCAGGGTGTATACGGGGGCACATCTGCGCTCTGCGGCCCGGCCGGATTGTGCGATCATCCCCCGATGATCGAGTCCCGGAAGTCATTCTGCCGTTTCTGCCACGTGTTTTGCGGCGTCGAGGTCGACGTCGATCCCGATCGCAACCGCGTGGTCGCGGTTCGCGGGGACCGGGACAACCCGGTTTCCCAGGGGTACACCTGCCAGAAGGGCCGGGCCGAGGTCGAGCGGATCCACCACCCGGATCGGCTGCTCTCGTCCCAGAAGAGGACGGAAGCCGGTCTCGTCGACATCGCCCCCGACGCAGCCCTCGCCGAGGTCGCCCTGCGGCTGAATGAGATCGTGGCGGAGCACGGACCGGATTCCGTCGCCGTCTATACCGGCTGCGGCGGGCACCGGAGTGCGGCTGGGGGGCCGTGGTTCGTGCGGCGATTCGTCCAGGCCCTGGGCTCGAAGCGCATGTACACGTCCTTCACGATCGACTCGCCCAGTCTCACCATCGCGGGCAACCGCCTGTTCGGCGGCCCGGTTCCGGCGAGCCTGCTCGACGTGGATCGCGCCGAGGTCGTGATGTTCGTCGGCTCGAACCCGATCGCGTCCCACCAGCTCAACATGCCCCAATCGAATCCCACCGCCCGGCTCAACGACGCGCGCCAGCGTGGCGCCAAGCTCATCGTCGTCGATCCGCGGCGCTCGGACGTCGCCAGGCGAGCCGATCACCACTTGCAGCTGCGGCCCGGAGAGGATGCCACCCTGCTCGCCGGGATGGTGCGGGTCATCCTGGATCGCGACCTGATGGATCGCGACTACGTCGCGCGCTACGTCAGCGGCGTCGACGGCCTGCGCGATGCGCTGCGGGACTTCGACCTCGACTACGTGGCCCGACGAAGTGGTGTTCCCGCTGCGGAAATCGAGGCGGCGGCGGTCTGCTTCGCGACGGCGCGCACCGGCGGGGCCACCAGTGGTACGGGCATGCACATGGCCCCGCACCACAACCTCGCGACCCAACTCGTCATGATCCTGAACGCACTTTGCGGTCGCTACGATCGCGAGGGGGGCATGATCCGGACCGAGGGGCCCCTCGGTCGTCACTTCGACGAAGACATGGGGCCCGTGCCGTTGCCCGAGCTGCCGAAGTCGCGCGTGCGCGGCGTGTCGGCCCTGCCCGGGCTCTTCGGTGCCTACACGGAAATGCCGACGAACACGCTGACCGACGAGATCCTTACGCCGGGTGCCGACCAGATCCGGGCGCTGATCGTCAACGGCGGCAACCCCGCGATGGTCCTGTCGGAACCGGAGTCGACGCTCCGCGCGCTCGAGAGCCTCGAGCTCCTGGTCGTCAACGACCTGTTCGCGACCGCGACCGTCGAGTACGCCGACTACGTCTTCGCCATGAAGCACCCCTTCGAGCGGGCGGATCTGCCGCGTCTGATGGACTCCACCTATCCCGTGCCCTTCAGCCAGTACACGCCGGCCCTGATCGATCCGCCGGCCGGCTGCCTGGAGGAATGGCAAGTCTTCTGGGGGCTCGCCGGTCGCATGGGGCTGCCTCTACGTGTTGGCGGACTCACGCCGGACAGCATGCCCAGCTCGGACGAGATGCTGGAGGCTCAGTTCGGGCGGGGCACGGTGTCGCTCGACGAGATTCGCAGGCACCCGAGTGGAGCCGTGTTCGGGGAGCCCGAGATGGTTGCCGGTGGCGTGATCCCGAACATGATCGGGCACCCGGACAAGCGCATGGCCGTCGGGCATCCGGCTGTGCTGACGGAGCTGCGGGAGGTGCGCGCCGAGCCGCTGAGCTGGGCGGGGTCGTACGAAGAAGACGACGCCTTCGCGTTCCGCCTGATCACCTACCGCACCAAAGAGGTCTACTGCACCCAGGGGCACAACCTTCCGTCCCTGCGCGCCAAGCGGCCCTTCAACCCGCTGTTGATGCATCCCGATGCGATCGGACGACTGGGCCTCGAGGCGGGCGAGCTGGTGACCGTGGAGAGCGACGCCGGTCGGGTCGAGGCCGTGCTCGAGGCATCGCCGGACCTGCGCCAGGACGTCGTGGCGCTCGCGTTCGGTTGGGGCAATCCCGCAGACCCCGGCGGGCCCCGCGACAAGGGCACGAACGTTCAGCACCTGATCCGGGACGATCGTCACTTCGATGCGACCACGGGACTCGCGCGTCAGAGTGCGATTCCCGTGAACGTCTACGGTGTGGCGGGCTAGAGACGGGTCCGCCGCTCTCATGCGATCCATGCCCCGCTGGCTGCATGCGCCGGAGTTCGACGATCCCGAACAACAACTCCGCGCGACGCTGATCCACCGCCTGTCGCTCACGGTCATCGTCACGGTCACCCCGCTGGCAGCCCTGCTGCCCCTGGTGGAAACCACCTTCCGGTATTCGCTGCCGCTGTACCTGGCGTCGCTTGCGGGCGTGGCGCTGATCTTCGCGGTGCTTCACAGCGGCCACGTCCACGCGGCCGGCGTGCTCTTCGCAGTGCTGGGGTGGGCGGTGACCCTGTGGGCGAGCTTCGCCAGTGGGGGTGTGGGCAGCCCGCAGCTGTCGATGGCGGTTCTCGTCATCATGCTGACGGGCATCATGTGGAGCGGACCTGCGGCCATTGGCATGGCGGTGGCCATCTCCGCTTCTCTCGCGGGAATCGAGTTCCTGCGCGACGCGGCCCTGCTGCCCCAGCCGTTCATCGAGGCCACGCGCTTCACCGTGTGGGCGGCGCTGACCTCGGTGCTCGCGTTGTCGGCGGTGCTGTTGCAGATGTTCGTACGCACCATGCGTGCCTCGCGCGACGACGCCGCCGACAAGTCCCGCCGGCTCGAAGAAGAAATGGAGAGGCGCGCCGAGACCGAAGCGTCCCTGCACCGAGCCCAGAAGCTCGAGGCCCTGGGCCGGCTGACCGGGGGCATTGCGCACGACTTCAACAACATCCTGACCGTGCTGGTGGGCGAGAGCGAGATGCTCGAAGAGTCCGCGGCTCAGGGCAGGCCGCTCAGCAGCGAGGAGCTGGGCCAGATCGCCGAGATCCGCAGCTCCGCCCAGCGCGCGGCCGGGCTCACGCGGCAGCTGCTGGCCTTTTCCCGCCATCAGGTCGGCGTGCCGGAGAAGATCGCTCCCGACGAGTCCATCGAGCGGCTCGCGCCCATGCTGCAGCGGCTCATCCGCGAGGACGTCGCCCTGCGCGTGTCTCCGGGCTCGACGGGGGCACAGGTGCGGATCGATCCCGGGCAGCTCGACCAGGTGCTGATGAATCTGGTCCTGAATTCGAGCGACGCCATGCCCCGGGGTGGCGAGCTCGCGATCGAGACCCGGACCGTCGAGGTCGACGACGCGGCGGCCCTTCTCGACCCGAACGCGCACCCCGGTGAGCACGTGCTGATCTCGGTGAGCGACAGCGGGGTCGGGATCGCCCCCGAAGACCTCGACCAGATCTTCGACCCGTTCTTCACCACCAAAGGGGTCGGGCGGGGAACCGGGCTGGGGCTGGCGTCGGCCCATGGGATCGTCACCCGGGCGGGCGGGCACATTCGGGTCGAGAGTGCTTCCGAGGGAGGCACCACCTTCCGCATCTACCTGCCGCGGGCGGTCGCCGAGCCCGCGCCGGGCGCGGACCTCTCGCCGGCGAAGGTTCGGGAAGGGGTCGCCGGCACGATCCTGCTCTGCGAGGACGACGCCGCCGTGCGACGCATCACCGAGCGAACCCTCGCGAACGCCGGGCACACGGTGTACGGGGTCGACAGCGCCGAGGCCGCTCTCGACTGGCTGGAGACCGAGTCGACGCCGATCGACCTGCTGGTGTCCGATGTGATCCTGCCCGGTCAGAACGGCGTCGAGCTGGCGCGTGCCGCCGCGGCTGCGCGACCGGGCGTTCGCGTCTTGCTGATCTCGGGCTACACGGCGAGTGTGCTCGCCGAAAGTGGCGTTCCAGACGAAGTGGAGCTGCTCGAGAAGCCGTTCAAGCCCGACGCCTTGCTGGCGAGGGTGGGCGCGCTGCTGGGAGAACTGGCAACGCACTGACAGGTCTCGAACACGACCCCGGGCCGCGAAGCATGCTAAACCTCGGCGGTCGTGCTGCGGTGGATCATTCGCATCGGAATCGTCGTCGGCGTCGGGCTCGTCGGCGTCGTGGTCTATCTCGGGTTCCTGATCACGACCTACGAGCAGCCGGCTGTCGACCCGGCGTGGGCCGTGGCAGGCAGCACGAATGTCCCGCCCGGTGCAGTCACCGTCCGTTGGACGGGCACCGCCACCCTGGTCTTCTCGGACGGTGAGACCACCTGGATGACCGACGGCTGGTTCTCGCGTCCGGGACCCCTCGAGCTGGCGTTCGGCGAGATCGAGCCCGACGTCGCCGCCATCGAGAAGGGCCTGGCGCGCAATGGTGTCACGCGCGCCGCCGGCGTCTTCCCCGTTCACTCGCACTACGACCACGCCATGGACGCGCCCGAAGTGGCCCGGCGCACGGGTGCGCTGCTGCTGGGGTCCGAGTCCACGGCGCAGATCGGGCGCGGCTGGGGGCTGCCCGAGAATCAGATCCGCGTGCTCGCCAACCGCGAGCCCGTCCGGCTGGGGCGCTTCATCCTGACGCCCATCGAGTCGAATCACTTCCAGTTCCCGGACGCGATGACCCGGGAACGAGCGCTCGGCGACCCGGACATCAGCGAGCCTCTCGTGCCGCCCGTCGGCGCGTTCGACTACAAGGTCGGGAAGGCCTACGTGCTGCACGTCGCGCATCCCCTGGGCCAGTGGCTCATCGTGGGGAGCGCGGGCTTCGTGCACGGCGCCCTCGAAGGCGTCGAGGCCGACGTGGTCTTCCTGGGGACCGGTGGACTCGGCAGCCAGACCGCCGACTACCGCGAGAGCTACTGGCGCGAGACCGTCGACCTCACCCGGCCGGACCGCATCGTGCCGATCCACTGGGACAGCCTGACGGGCCCCATCGAGGGGCCGTTCACCGGACCGGTGCGCGCGGCGACCTTCCTGTCGGCGGGAAGCGACGAGGCCCTGGCCTTCCTGAAGCAGAAGGAAGCGGCGAATCCGCGCCAGAAGTTCATGACCTTGCCGCGCTACGACGAGGTGGTGCTGTTCGCGCCGGGACGTCCCAGCGCGGAGCGGGCCGGTGCCGCGCAGACCGGCGCGCGGCGCCCGGCGTCGTCCCCGACTGGGGACACGGAAGCGGGTTCGGCTGGGGCACCTGCGGCCGACGAGCCCGAGCAGGTGCGCGAACTGAACCGCAACCCCCGGGTGACGCGTCGCGCCTGGGCGCCGCGCTTCGAGCGGGATTCCGAGCTGCGCGAGCTCGAGGTGGAAGCCGCCGAGGCCGCCCTCGAGCGGGGCCTGATCAGCACCGCGCAGATGCGAGCCGCGGCGGACCGGGTCGCCGGCTCCTTCGACGGCCTGCCCCCGGACGAACAGAAGAAGATCTGGGACGACGCGGCCCGCGAGGCCGCGGCCGATGCGGCCATCGCCGACTATCTGAACCAAGAACAGAAGACGCCGAAGGGGATGAACCCCTGGCCGATGTTGAAGAACTCGGTTGATGCCGAGACCTACGACCGGATCTTCCGTGAGATGCAAGCCAAGCAGTAGGCCCTTCGCTCAGTCCAGCGTCAGGCGGAAGCGCACCGGCACTTCGTCGCGCGGCGACATCGGGTTCCACCACTGATCGGGTTCGCCGACGCCGAGGGCCGCGCGGTCGAGCAGCACCTCGCCCTCCACCACGCGCGGCCGTTCCGCCACCAGCCGGAACGTTCCCGAGACGGTGGCCTCGCGGTCGCGCACGGCGACCACGAAGCGCGCGTCGTAGGAGGTCGCCGCCTCGTCGACGGGCGACGCGCCGGACACGCGCACGCGCGCCTTCGGCCACTGGGCGACGTCGAAGAACTCGGCTGCCTGCAAGTGCGCGTCGCGTCTCGGGAAGCCCGTGTCGAGGCTCGCGACGTCGATCTCGATGACCACATGGCTGCCCGGGAGGTCGGCCGGGTCGATGCGCGCGTCGACCACCCGCCAGTCGTGAAAGATCCCGTTGGCCTTCGCGACGCCGCTGCGGGACTCGAAGCGGATGGCGTCCTGTCTTGCGTGGCGCGTCGCCGGCGGCGCGTTCACGCAGCCGACGCTCGATAGCAGCAAGAGGGTGACGACGGCGAGAGTCGGCAGCGTGGGGGTGCGCGCAGGCATGGCCGCCAAGGGTGTGCCTCGCGGCCGCGCCTCGCAAGCTAAGCTGCCGCCACCAAGAGACAGAGGAGGGCTGCCGTGGCGCGCGCCAGGAATCCGCTCGCGAAGCTCCGCAAGATCATCGGACAGTGGCCCGAGACGAGCGAGAAGATCTCGCACGGCGCGCCCACCTGGTGGGGCGGCAAGAAGACCTTCGCGACCCTGCACGACAACCACCACGGAGACGCCCGTCAGGCCGTGTGGATCAAGTCGACCGCCGACGCCCAGGACGATCTGGTGGCGGCCAACGACGAGGTCTTCTTCATCCCGCCTTACGTCGGCCCGAGCGGTTGGATCGGCGTGCGGCTCGATCGCGGTGCCGATTGGGGTATGATCGAGAGCCTGCTCGAATCGGGCTACCGCATGGTCGCGCCCAAGCGCGCGCTCGCGAAGCTCGACGGCGACGCATGAACGCGCTGCCCGACGCCTGGCTAGCCGAGGACCCGCTCCCGGTCGAGCCCGTTCCCATCGTCGAGCGCTGGCTCGCCGAGGCCTTCGAGGATCCGGCACAGGACAGCCCCCACGCGGTGGCGCTGGCGACCGTCGACGCGGACGGACGGCCCTCCGTTCGCATGGTGCTGTGCAACGCCATCGACAGCCGACGCGGCGCCTTCACGATGTACACGAACCGCGAGTCCCGAAAGGGCCGGGCGATCGCGCACGAGCCGCGCGCGGCGCTGGCCTTCCGTTGGCCCGCACGCCAGGTGCGCGTCGAGGGCCAGGTGGAATGGACACCGGACGCAGACTGCGACGCCTATTTCGCGACGCGGCCCCTCGAGGCGCGGCTCGGAGCCTGGGCCTGCCGCCAGAGCGAGCCGGTAGCGTCGCGGGCGGTGCTGGTCGAAGCGCTGGCAGCGATGGCCGAGCGCTTCGATGCCCGCGAAGAGAGCGACGTCGTCCCGCGGCCGCCCCATTGGGGCGGCTTCACCCTCGTGGCGGACGTCGTCGAGCTGTGGGTCAGTCGCCGGGGGCGCATCCACGACCGGGCCGTGTGGCGCCGCGAGCAGGAGGGCGGCAGCTGGTCGATCACGCGATTGCAGCCCTGAGCCGGCGATCGCGTCAGTCGCGCGAGACCGCCAGGGCCATCTGCTTTCCGGCCACGCGTCCGAAGAAGGTCGCGTCGCCCACCGACAATCCACTGGCGTAGCCCTCGGCCCGTCGCGGTACGCCGCAGGCCGTGCGCCCCGCGGCGTAGAGCCCCTGGATGACTTCCTTCTCCATCGTCAGGACCTCGCCAGTGGGTAGGGTGTCGAGGCCGCCGAGGGTGAAGTACGGGTTGATGACACCGCTGCCGGGTGTGCAGTCGAGCGCGGCGTAGGGCGCCCGGATGGGCTTCAGCCATTCGGCGCTCTTGTGGAACAGCGGGTCGTCGCCGCGAGCGGCGTGGGCGTTGTAGTAGTCGACCGTGTGCCGGAGGTTGTCCGCGGGCAGTCCGACTTCTTCGGCCATCTCTTCGATCGTCTCACCCGTACCCGCGATCTCGGCGTTCAGGAACTTCGGGTGATCGTAGTCGTCGTGGGACACGATGAGGTAGATGCCCTTGCCCACCTGGCGGAGGGCGTGGTCCATCAGGCGCGAATGGTAGACGTCCTCGTTGATGAAGCGCTGGCCCTGGGCGTTCACGAAGATGCCGAAGGTCAGGGAAGAGGGCGGGTAGTAGGGCACGCTGATGAAGCCCTCGCCCATGTGGAGCAGCGCGCCGCCGGCGCCCTGGCCCATCAGGATGCCCGCGCCCGTGTCGCCCGGGTTTCCGACGGGGATGTTGCCCTGGGCGAGACGCGGTGCGTATTTCGCGAGCATTTCCTCGTTCATCACGAAGCCGCCGGCGGCCAGCAACACACCCTTGCGGGTGCGCACGTTGCGCTCCGCGTTGTCCATGCGCACCACCAACCCATGGACGATGCCCTCGTCGTCCTGGATGAGGGTGAGGGCGCGGGTGTTGTACTCGACACGTACGCCGCGCTTCTCGACCTGCTCGGTCAGGAAGCCCATCAGCATGGGGCCGCCGTTGTCGCCTTCGACCTCGAGGTTGTGGCCTCGGGGGCAGGGCTTCGCGATGTCGCGGAAGGGCCAGGATTTTTCGTTGCCGGTGTAGAGCAGACAGTCGTCGGTGAGCGCCATGATGGCGCGGTCCTTGTGCTCGCTGTTCTTGTACTTCGCGCCCATGGACACGAGCCAGTCGAAGTGGTTGCGGCTCTCTTCGCAGTAGAGGCGGATCTTGGCCTCGTCGGCGAGATCTCCCTGGGCGGCCATGATGTAGTTGAACATATCCTCGGTGCTGTCTTCGTAGCCGCAGGCCTGCTGCACGCGCGTGCCACCGTTGCCGCCCATGTAGACCTCGGCACTCGATAGCGCCGTCGAGCCGCCACTGGCGCTCGCGACCTCGAAGATCGCCACCTGGCAGCCGCCATCAGCCGCCTCGATGGCCGCGCAGGCCCCCGCACCGCCGAAGCCCACGATGGCGACGTCCGTCTCGAAGAACCACGTGTCGACGTCGGCGAGACGTCGGGGTCGGGTCGGATGGCTCTCGTTCGCGGATGCGGTCATGGGGTCGGAGGCTACCGCCCCCAGGACGCTCATCAAGACAGCCCGGGTGAACTCGGGTCAGCCGGGCCGGGGCTGCGATACGCTGCGCGCGATGTCCGGCGATGCCTCCCTCGAAAGAGCCCCCGAAAGATCCCGCGACCGGCTGATTTCGCTGCCGGATGCCCCGACTCCTCCGAACGCCGAAGTCCTGTCCCTGGAGGCCCCCGACGGTGTGGGCTTGCGGGTAGCGCGCTGGTCCGCGCAGCTCGGGTCGCCGGTGCGCGGAAGCGTGCTGCTGTTGCATGGCTACACGGAATTCATCGAGAAGTACTACGAGGTGGTCGAGCACCTGCTCGCGCGCGGCTTCGCGGTCGTCACCTACGACCACCGCGGGCAGGGGCTGTCCCAACGCCTGCTCCCGGACCCGCATCCGGTTCGCCAGGGTGGATACCAGACCGACTTTGCCGATCTCGTCGCCGAGGCGGTCTTCGTGCACGACCGCCTGATGGTCGAGGCCCTTCCTCGACCGCACCTCCTGATGGCGCATTCCATGGGCGGCAACGTCGCCCTGCGCGTTCTTCAGGAATACCCCCAGCGCTTCGAGCAAGCGGCCCTGTCGGCACCCATGGCGGGCTTCGACCGGATTCCTCTCGGGTTGATGAACGCGCTGGCGACGCTTCACGTCTGGCTCGGCCGGGGGGACCGCTACGTGTGGGGGACGGGCGAGACGGACCCCGGGAATGCGGCAAATCGCGTCACCTCGGACACCGCGCGGCACGCCCGGGCGATGTCCTTCTGGCAGCACGAACCGGGTCTCGTCACCCATGGCGTCACCTGGCGCTGGCTTCGCGAGGCGACGCGCAGCATCGCGCTCGTCGCGCGACCGGACCGCATGGCTCGGATCGAAACGCCAACGCTGCTCGCCAGCGCGGGCCGGGATCTGGTCGTTTCGTCGCGTCGCCACCAGGCCCTGGCGACTTTGAATCCCCGACTGCAGGTCGTCCACCTCGCCGAGGCGATGCACGAGATCCTGCAGGAAAGCGACGCGATCCAGGACGAGTTCTGGGCGCACTTCGACCGCTTCACGACGAGTGCCTGATCGCTACTGGAGCGTTCTCCCTGCAACCCATCTGGGGGCTGCCCTTGCCGTGGCACGCGCCTACGCTCGCAACTCCGAACCGGGGGCCGCCGAAAAGTGGGGTAGGAGTCGTCGATGAGACTGCGCTCGCGTACGGGTCTGGCCGGAGCGCTCTCGATCTTGCTGGCGCTCGTCCTCGTACCGATCGCGTTCTTCGTCTTCACCGTCCTCGAGCCCCAGCGTCAGCACATGCTCGAGCGAAACCTGCGCGTGCTGAACGAGACCGGTCGCGAGCTCGAGGCCCAGTTCGAACGTCTCTCCTTCCTGATCAAGTTCTCGTTGGTGCCCGTGGGCACCCCGAGCGATCCGGAATCTGTGATCGATCGGCTCGAGGCCGCAGAGAAGGCGCACGAGCTGGCACAGGCCGGAGTCGGGCAGCACACCGATCCGGACACCGTGTCCCGCGACGTGCAGCCGGACTCGGCGTATGCGCCGCAGATCGATTTCCTGGAAGCGCGCAGGAGCTTTCTCGAGGACGAGCGGAAGCTACTCGGCGCGGGGCAGGCGTCGAAGCGCGGGTCGACCGCCGCGCGCGCGCTCGACCGGGAGATCGGGAAGATCGCGCGACAGACGACGACCCTGGAACGCCGGCGATCCTCGGGAGTCGAGATGGCGCGCTCAGTGCGCGTTGCCGCGCTGCCGTCCCGCCAGACGCGAGCCGAGGCCGAGCAGGCGCTGCGAGCCGCCGAGGACGCCAGGACGCGCGCGAAGCGCTTGTCCGGCTACCTCGAGGGGCTTCGCAAGACGCGCGAATACCGCGCCATCGAGATCACCGCGACGGGCCCTTGCGAGTCGGGGGCGGACGCCAAGACGATCTACGAGGTCACCGGGCAAGCGCCCGGAACCCGGGTCCTGGCCACGGGCTGCCGTCGCGCGCTGGACAGCGAGAAGCCCCTCGAGTGGGACACCGTCGAGATCGGGCTCCCGTTCGCGGATCTGGCGGATCCCCTCGATTCCGCGGCCGCGGCGGCCTTCGATCAGCTGGTCATCGTGAGCGGGAACGGAAAGGTCCTGCACGCCTCGCGCGGGGGTCCTCTGCTGCCCGCCGATCGGCTGCCGGCGCTGCTTCGTACGGCGCGCGCAACCGGTAGCGTCGCGCGTCTCGGGTCGCTGGTGGGGGACGACGATGCCGAGCTGGCCGGCTCGGGTGCGAGCTCCCAGGACCCCACCGCCGTGCTTCGCGCCGCGCGACGACATCCGGTCGAGGTCGAAATCGGCGAGACGTGGTACCGGGTCTTCGCGCATCCCGTGCGGTCGCCAACGGCAGAGGATGGAGACTGGTTCGTCGTCGGGATCGTGAGCGATGCACGCTTCAGTTCCGGCTCGCTCGCGTCATCGCGTTCGCAGCTGGCGCTCGCCATCTCGGGTCTGGTGCTGATGCTGCTGGCCTGGCCCTGGCTGCGGCTGCTCTTTTCCGGGCCGAGAGAGCGCATCAGCATTCGCGAGATCCTCGAGCTGGTGACTTCCCTGGCCCTCGCGATCGGACTGCTGACCCTCGTCGTCGCCGACCTCTCGTCCCGCGCCGTTCTCAAGCGACACCTCGACCAGACGGCCGTCGATCTGTCCCATCGCATCGAGGCCGACTTCCGGGCCGAGCTCGCCGAGACCCTCGCCGCCTTGCAAGCGGCCCGCGAGCGGATCTGCATCAGCGGTCTCCCCACGAGCTGGGACATGAGGGGCGACGCGCTCGTGTATCCGCCCTACGACGTCGCGTTCGTGCTCGACGAGCGCGGCGTGCAGATGGGTGAGCAGGCCAACTACCGCAGCGGCGAGGTCAGCACGATTCGCGTCGCGAGCCGTGAGTATTTCCAACGGGCTCGCGACGGCCGGACCTGGCGGCTCGGGCCCGAGCCGGAGCAACGCTTCTTCCTGCAGCGCATCAAGACCTACGACCATGGCTGGCGCCTGAGCGCGGTATCGGCGCCGGCCTCGGACCCAGAGGGCCTCGTGGGTACGGTTTGCAACGGGGCCGCCGCCGTCGCGCTCACCCGACGCTTTGCGTCCCTGACGTCCGTGGTCCTGCCACCCGGCTTCGGCTTTGCGATCATCGACGACGAGACGGGTGAGGTGCCCTTCCATTCCAGCGACAGCCGGAGCCTGGTCGAGAACTTCGTCGCAGAAACGGGCCCCGACCCGCGTCTCACGAACCTCGTCGGGCAGCGTCGTACCCGCACCCTCGAGGGTCGCTACCGGACCGAAGGAGCCCACCGCTTCCGGGTCCACCCGCTGCGCGGTCTCCCGTGGACGCTGGTCGTCTTCCAGCGCACCGGCATCTACGACGTGCTCCGCTTCGAGATGCTCCTGGCTGCCGGCAGCTACCTCGGGATCTACGTGGTCGTGCTGCTCGCGGCCTCCCTGCTGGCCGCCTGGCTGACGCCGGGCTCGCGCTGGTCGTGGCTGTGGCCCACGGATCGTCGTCGCGCTCGCTACCGGCGAGCGGTGGTCTTCGTCGTGCTGGTCGGTCTGTTCGACATCCTGTCGGTGCTTTGGCTGCGCGGCACGGATCTGCTGATCCCGATCTTCACGTTGCCGCCGGCCGCATTGGGTGCCGTCTATCTGGCCTTGTATGCGGGAAACGGGGTCGAGCGTCGGGGACGAACCGCTGCCCGGATCTGTCTCGGGATCGGCGCCGTTGGCGCAGGGGTGGTCATCGCCAAGGTCGTCGGCGGGAGCCAGGTGGACCTGCTGCGCGCCGGGGTGCTGCTGGTCGTGGCGGGGCTGGCCATCCACGCCGGCCGTCGGGTCGCCCGTGCGAAGGAAGGCTCGGACCAGCCGGGAAATCGCATCGCGTACTTCGCGTTGTTGCTGGCCATGCTCGGCGTCGTCGTCGTGCTTCCCGCACTCGCGGTATTCAAGGACGTCCAGCGCGCCGCCCTCGACCGCGTTACCCGACTGGGACAACGCGCGGCGGTGGCAGCGGCCATCGAACGGCACGAGGGGCTGCGCGCTGACGCCGAGCGCATCGCCCCGGAGCGCTTCCGGGAAGACCCGGCTCTGGTCGTCGTGCGGGAAGAGGGGGCAGCGTGCCGCGGCCTCTACGTGCAGCCCGGCATCCTCGCGGCGCCTCGCAGCGGTGAGGGACCGGGCCCGGCGCGGGGTGGAGTCGGATCGGGAGGGATCTGCAGCGCGATCGAGGTGCTGCCGGAAGGCTGCCCCGAGGATCCCGAGCCCTACGCTGCCGCGTTCAGCGTCGGGCTGACCCGTCAGCTTCCCGGCGTCAGCCAGACGGCGCTCGAGCTGCGGCAGCTGTTCGACCCCGGAGCCGGCGACCGCAGCGAGTGCTGGTCGTCCGTCGCGGACACGGAGACGCCTGGACTCTTTGGCGATGCGGCGTCCGACGAGCTCGAGTACCGCAAGCAGCACGGCGAAGGAAGCTTCCGGATGGTGTCGGCGCGACTTCCGATTCCGGTCCCGGGCGAGCCGGGCGAATGGGCGCTGGTGCTCGTCGGGGTGGCCGGAACGACAGGTCTCGCGGTGCTGCTGTTCTGGCTGCTCGGAAACCGCGTGCTCGGCCTGCGCATCCCGGACGCCATGGGGGCCGAGCGACTGACCGCACCGCGCGACGACCAGGAGAACGCCCCGGCAGACGCCGCGGTTGGCGCCTGCGATCGATTGGTGCTCTTCCCCCCGCCGGGCTGGGCGCGAGGTCTTTGCGAACGCCTGGAACGCGCCGGTCGCGCCGTCGAGCGGGTGGACGCCGGCGCCCTGTCGACCTGGGTCTCCAGCACCCAGGGTGATCAGCGGCTGCTGGTCGTCACCGACCTGCATCTTTGTCTGCCCGACGATGCGTCCCGCGAAGCGGCACTGGCACGGCTCGAGGCGATCCAGCGCGACGGCCAGCAACGCGTCGTCCTGTGCAGCGACGTGCATCCGCTCGACTATCTCCGGACCTCGACCTTCGTTCCCGGCACGATCGCGGCGGAAGGCGCGCCGGGAGACGACGGCGCCCGGCGCCGGCTCGATCGCGAGCGTTTGCGGTGGGGCGAGGTGCTCGCGGGCCTGCGCCCGACCCGGATCGATTGGGATCCGCCCCCGCTCGATCCCGGAGCTCACCCGAGCCTTTCCGCCGCGCTGCGTCGGGAATGTGACTGGACCCCGTGGCTCGCGGACCTGCGAGACGAGATCGCGGCGGACCCGCGCTTCCGCAGCGGCGAGATCGACGAGCGCGAGCTCGTGCACTGGGTCGCGGAACGCGCAGAGCCGCTCTTCCGGCGCATCTGGGCGCTACTTCCTGCTGAGGATCGGCTTGCGATCGTCCAGCTCGCCGAGGGGAATCTCCTGAACCCGCGCAACTCGGCGATGATCGAGCGATTGATGCGGCGTGGACTGATCTGTCGTGATGGCACCTTCCGCCTGGTCAGCCGATCCTTCGCTCTCTTCGCGACCCGTGTCGAGCTGCCCGCCCGTCTCCAGGACTGGGAACGCAGTGCCGCCGGCGGACACTGGAATCTCGTGCGCATCCCTCTCGCGGCGATCTTCCTGCTCGTCCTCGCCTACGCGGTCTATGCCGGACGCGGCACGGTGGACGCGACCTTGGCGGCGATTCCCGCCGTCGTGGCCGGCTTCCCCACCGTGATCCGGATCCTCGGCTCGCTGCGCATGGCCGGGGGCGCTCCCGGGAGCGGCAACGTCGGCTGAGCGCGAGCGGGCGGACCCTATTCGCTGTCCGGGCCGCCGGACGCGAAGAAGACGAGCAGGGTGAGGTCTTCCTCGATCTCGCAGAACGAATGCTCGGCGCTGGCGGGGACGTACAGGATCGAGCCCGGGCCGACGGTCTTCTCCTCGTCTTCGATGCGCACCCGGGCCTTCCCGGACACGACGTAGTAGAGCTCGTCTTCGTCGTGCGGCGCCTGCAGGTCGTTGGCACCCGCGGGCAGGGAATAGACACCGGTGCTGAGGGTCGAGACCCGTAGGAACTCGCGATAGGGCGACCCCGAACTCTGCTGGGTCTCGATTTCCTGGGGCAACGAGAAGGTTCGCCACGTGGTCTTGGACATCAGCTCCTCACCCGGTCGTAGTCCGCAGGATTGAAGCGCTGGGCACGTGCCACGTACTCTGCCGCGAAGCCCGGGTACAGCGAATGGTTCGAGCCGTCGTCGGACAGGTACCAGCTGTGGCAGCCGGAGCTCCACACCATGTACTTCATGCGCTTCTGGATCTTCTCGTTGTAGTCGTCCTGGGCTTGCTGCTGGACGCTGACATACTTGAGGCCGTCCCGGCGGATCTTGCGGATGGCCTGCATCACGTGCTGGATCTGCGCCTCGGTGAAGACGAGCACCGACGTATGGCCGGGCCCCGTGTTCGGGCCCATCAGGATGAACCAGTTCGGGAAGCCGGCGACGCTCATTCCCTTGTAGGCGACCGCGCCTTCCTGCCAGCTGTCGTCCAGGGACCGGCCGCCGAGGCCGAAGATGGGGAACGGTGCGTTCGCGAGGCCGAGCGCGAAGCCCGTTGCCAACACGAGCGCGTCCAGCTCGTGCAGGGTGCCGTCGCGGGTCAGAACGCCCTCGGGCATGATCTCTTCGATGGGCTCGGTGACGAGATCGACGTTGTCCCGTTCGAAGCTGGCCCAGTAGTCGTCGGAAATCAGGATGCGCTTGCAGCCGAACTGGAAGTCGGGTGTCAGCTTCTCGCGCAGCGCCGGGTCGTCGACGGATGCGCGCAGATGGGCAAGGGACATCTTCTGCGCGAGACCCGACAGGCGTGGCGCGTCGAGAAAGACCATCGGCCCCATCAATTCGCTCAGCCAGTACTTCGCCAGGCGGCTCAGGCGGAGCAGCACGGGGAAGCGCGCCAGCCGTTGCTTCGTGTCTTCCGAGTAGCGGTGGTCGCGCTTGGGCATCACCCAGGCGGCGCTGCGCTGGAAGACACTGAGCTGCTCGACCTGGGGTGCGATGCTCGGCACCACCTGCACGGCGCTGGCGCCCGTCCCGATGACGCCGACCCGCTTGCCCGTGATGTCGAAATCGTGATTCCAGCGTGCTGTGTGAAACAGCTCGCCTCCGAAGCTGTGGATGCCCTTGATGTCCGGCAACGCCGGATCGACCAGGCCGCCGACCCCGGAAACCACGACGCGCGCGCGGAAGACTGCGTCGTCGTCGGTGGTCAGCGCCCAGGTGCCGGCGTCCTCGTCGAAGCGGGCTTCGACGATCTCGGTGTTCAGTCGCAGATGGGGTCGCAGCTTCCACTTGTCGACGAGGCCCATCAGATAGGCCTGGATCTCCCCGGCCTCGGCGAAGGCGCGGCTCCAGTTCGGGTTCGGCTCGAAGGAGAACGAGTAGACGTGGGAGGGGACGTCGCAGGCACAGCCCGGGTACGTGTTGTCCCGCCAGGTGCCTCCGATCTCGTCGGCTCGTTCGAAGATGGTGAACGAGTTGATGCCGGACTTGCGCAGCTGGATGGCGGTGCCGATTCCCGCGAAGCCCGCACCAATGATGGCGATCGGAAATTCGCGCTGATTCTGTGTCGGCTTCGGCAGGCCCGGTTCGCTCATAGGGAAGCTCCTGGCGTGGTAGTCTAGCTCTCCGCCCCGGTCACTAGAGCGGAAGGAAGCCCATGGACCTGACTCGAGAGCAGCTGCTCGAAGCCTACCGAAAGATGCGGATGATCCGGGCCTTCGAAGAGAAGCTCGGCGACCTCGTGACGGCGGGGAAGATGGGTGGCTTCATGCATCTGTACGCCGGTGAAGAAGCGGTCGCGGTCGGTGTCTGCACGCACCTGGGGCAGGTCGACACAGTCGCCTCGACCCACCGCGGTCATGGGCACTGCATCGCCAAGGGTGTCGACGTGTCGGCGATGATGGCCGAGTTGTTCGGTCGCGCGACGGGTTGCTCGAAGGGCAAGGGCGGTTCGATGCACATCGCGGACGTCGACAAGGGCATGCTCGGCGCCAACGGCATCGTGGGCGCGGGAATTCCGCTTGCGACCGGCGCCGCGCTGACGGCGAAGCTCAAGAAGACGGGCGGTGTGTCCGTGGCGTTCTTTGGCGATGGCGCGAGCAACCAGGGCGCCTTCCACGAATCGCTCAACATGGCGGCCAACTGGAAGCTCCCCGCTCTGTATGTCGTCGAGAACAACGGCTTCGGCGAGTTCACGCCCACCGAGTTCGTCGTGCCGGTGAAGGACATCGCCGTGCGCGCCACCTCCTATGCGATGAAGAGCCTGATCGCCGACGGCATGGACTTCTTCGACGTCTACGAGAAGACGGGCGAGGCGCTGGAGCACTGTCGCAGTGGTCAGGGGCCGGTCCTGCTCGAATGCAAGACCTATCGCTTCGCGGGCCACTTCGTCGGGGATCCTCTCGTGTACCGCTCGAAGGAAGAGGCGGAGGACTGGATCCAGAATCGCGACCCGCTCGACAACTTCGAGGAACACGTCCTCGAGGCGAGCCTGGTGGACGTCGACGACCTGCGTCGCATCGATCTCGAGGTACAGGAAGAACTGACGGCCGCAGTCGAGGCCGCCGAAGCGGCACCGTTCCCGGGCCTCGAGGAAATCACCACCGACGTCTATTGCACGGCCGGGGAGGGCGCCTGATGAGTCGCAAGCTGAGTCTCGGGCTCGCGGTGAACGAAGCCCTCCACATCGCGATGGAGACCGACCCGGATGTGATCCTGATGGGCGAGGACGTGGCGGGGGGTGGTCTCCGCGAGGGCGACGGCATCGATGAGATGGGCGGCGTGCTCGGGACGACGCGCGGTCTGGTCAAGTCGTTTCCGGACCGCGTGCTCGACACGCCCATCAGCGAGATGGGCATCGTGGGCACGGCAGTGGGCGCAGCCATGACGGGCATGCGGCCCGTGGTCGAGCTGATGTTCATCGACTTCCTCGGGACCTGTCTCGACCCGCTGCTGAACCAGGCCGCGAAGCTTCGCTACATGCTCGGCGGCAAGGCGCGCATTCCGCTGACCGTACGAACCGTGACGGGCGCGGGGATGCAGGCTGCCGCGCAACACAGCCAGTCGCTCTACTGGATGACTGCTGGCATCCCGGGGCTCAAGACGGTCATCCCGTCGAACCCGGCGGACGCCAAGGGCCTGCTGCTCGCGGCCATTCGGGACGACAACCCCGTCATCTTCTGCGAGGCCAAGCTCGTGCTCGGGGCCACCGGCGAGGTGCCCGAAGGCGATTACGAGGTGCCCATCGGCAAGGCGAACCTGGTGCGCGAGGGCAGCGACGTGTCGTTGATCGGCTTCGGGGGGACGGTGCCGATCTGCCTGAAGGCCGCCAAGCAGCTCGCCGACGAGGGCATCGACGCCGATGTCCTCGATCTGCGTTCACTCTCCCCGCTCGATGAAGAGGCGATCCTGACGACCCTGGCCAAGACCGGTCGCGTCGTGATCGTCGACGAGAGCACGCCACGCTCGTCGGTGGCCAGCGACGTCGCCGCCCTGTGCGTCGACCAGGGCTTCGATTCCCTTCAGACCCCTGTGCGCCGCGTTACGGCGCCGCACAGCCCCGTTCCCTTCTCTCGTCCCCTCGAGCAGGCCTACCTGCCGACGGCAGCCCGCGTGATCGAAGCGGTGCGATCCCAGGGCTGACGTGAGCGCAACCGCGATCGCCATGCCGCGGCTCGGCATGACCATGGAAGAGGGCACTGTCGTCGAATGGCCGGTGCCTCTGGGCCAGCGCGTCGAGAAGGGTGAGATCGTCCTCGTGATCGAGACCGAGAAGGCCGAGTCGGAGATCGAGGCAACGGTCGCGGGCGTCTTCCGCCACGCCTTCGTCGAGGCCGGCGAAACCGTCGCGTGCGGCACCTTGTTGGCGGCCGTCACCGCCGAAGAGGACGAAGAGTTCGACCCGGACGCATTCCAGCGCGCATACGTGCTGCCGGACGGGCCGGTCGCCGAAGAAGAAACAGCGCCGTCCGGTGCGTCCGCGGCCGCGGCCGCGGCTTCGGTTTCGGTTTCGGGGCGATCCGCGGGCGGCGCGCGCAAGGCCGTTGCTCCGGCAGCGCGCGCGCTCGCCAAGAAGCTCGGTGTCGACGTCGAGTCCATCACGGGTACCGGACCGGGGGGGCGCGTCACGAAGCAGGACGTCGAGACCACAGCAACGGCCCGGGAGAGACTGGTCGAGGTCGCACCGGGTGTCGGTCTCGAGGTGTTGCGAGAAGGCGAGGGCGACCCGGTGGTCCTGCTGCCCGGCTTCGGGAGCGACGTCTCGTCCTTTGCGTTGCTGACGCCGGCCTTGTCTTCCGACTTCGAGGTGATCGGCATCAATCCCCGCGGCGTCGGCGCTTCCGACGCACCGGCGGACGAGGTCTACCCCGTCGCGCGCACGGCGGAGGACGTCGCCGCGGTGCTCGCGGGTTCTGAGCCCGCGCACGTGGTCGGCGCGAGTCTCGGTGCCGCCGCCGCGCTCGAGCTGGCGCTCACCCACCCCGACCGGGTGCGATCGCTGACCTTGATCACGCCGTTCACGACCGCAACGCCGCGTCTCTTGTCCGTCGCCGATGCGTGGGTTCGCATCGCCAGCGACGCGACGCCCGAGACCGTCGCAGCCTTCCTGGCGCCGTGGCTCTTCGGCGACGCACTCCTCGCCGACGACAAGAGCCGCGAGCAGACCCTGCGCGGTCTCGCGCAATCGCTGAAGCGCATCCCGGCGACCACCCTCGCGCGAACCGCGGCGGGTATGCGGGCCTGGTCGGGAACCCGCACCGACGCCCTCCAGAAGATCGAGGCGCCGACCCTGGTGCTGGCCGCCGCCGACGACCTGCTGACCCCGGAAGCCGAACGCCTGGCGGCCGTCATCCCCAATGCCCGCTGCGAGACCCTGCCGGGCTGCGGTCACGCCCTCGCCATCGACGCCGCCACGCCGCTCCTCACCCAACACCTCAAGACCCACTTCCAAACCCACTAGAAACAAGCACTTTTCCAAGGTAATCCCCTCGCGGAGACGAGCGCTCGCGTTCGCCAGCATGCACCGGAGTCACGAGGGGTGGGGTGCGGGTAGGGCCTGTGACGACGTATGGCATGACGAAGAGCCGGCAGAGGGAAAGCACGACCGCCCAGGGAGGAGCAGGCCCTACCCACACCCCGCCCCCTGGCAAGAACCCCGTCCCACGATCCCGCGCCGGAGCGAGGTGGGCCCGGCGCTCCATGGCTCGCTGGCCGTTGCTGACTCGAGACTCACCCAGCAACACACCCGTCGTGCATCGTGGACCCACTGAAGCGTCGCGGCTGTGCGTGACTTCCGCGCCGCGCCCACCGCGCCCCACCGCTCGACACCATCACAGCAACGAACACCCGCGCACCCGCACGCACCTGGACCGGAATCACGAGGGGTGGAGTGTGGGTAGGGCCGGTGGCGACGGATGGCATGAAGAAATGCCCGCCCCGGGAAAACAACACCCCCCCGGGAGGAGCCGGCCCAACCCACCCACCGCCCCCCGGCAACGAACCCCGCTAACCC